>CACGDO010000001.1 GCA_902571865.1 uncultured Alphaproteobacteria bacterium
ATGAACTTAATTTTTTTGTAAATGAAACAAATTTTTATGCATTCAATGCACTAATCAATAATGATACTAAGCATTCCTTTTTATACGGACCAAATAAATCTGGCAAATCATATCTAGCTAAAATTTGGTTAAAGCAAAATAATGCAATTCAATATAAAAATAATTATGAATTACTTCTTAATCAAAATAATAATATATTAATAGATAATTTTATATTTTATGAACAAGATAAAATTTTTCATATAGTAAATAATTGTATTTTAAATAACTCAAAAATATTAATTACTTCAGATATTAAAATTAATGAAATTGATTTTAAATTTAAAGACTTATCTTCACGCCTTAAAACATTTTCAAATCTAGAAATTAATCAACCTAATGATGAAATGCTTTTAGCTATTTTAACAAAATTACTCATAGATAAACAATTTATAATAAAATCAAATGAAATATTTGAATATATTCTGAGAAGGGTAGATAGAAGCTATAAAGGTATAAATGAAATTGTAAAAAAAATAGATATATTATCACTTGAAAAAAAAAGACAATTAACAATACCATTAATAAAAGAAATACTATAGATGGAATCCAAAATGAATAAATATAGATCACACTTATGTTCAGAGCTATCTAAAGAAAATTTAGGTAGTAAAGTTACTTTGTCAGGATGGGCAGATACAATTAGAGATCATGGTAATTTATTATTTATAGATTTAAGGGATAATTATGGAATAACTCAATGTGTTATAGATGGAACACATTCCCTTTTTAATGATATAAGTAAATTAAGTAATGAAAGTGTTTTAACTATAATTGGTAAAGTAGTAAAAAGATCTAAAGAAACTATTAATAAAAATCTTAATACTGGAGAGATTGAGGTTCAGATTGAAGATTATAGTTTATTATCAAAATCTGAAATTCTCCCCCTACCTGTTAATTCTGATATTGAATATGGAGAAGAAATTAGATTAAAATATAGATTTTTAGATTTAAGAAGAAATAAATTACATAAAAACATCATATTGAGAAACAAAATAATATCAGACATTAGAAAGAAAATGATTGATAGAAACTTTATAGAATTTCAAACTCCCATTCTTACTTCATCATCTCCAGAGGGTGCAAGAGATTATTTAGTTCCATCTAGGATACACCAAGGTAAATTTTATGCACTTCCTCAAGCACCTCAACAATTTAAACAATTATTAATGATTGCAGGTTTTGATAAATATTTTCAAATTGCTCCATGTTTTAGAGATGAAGACAGTAGAGCTGATCGTTCTCCTGGTGAATTTTATCAATTAGATTTTGAAATGAGTTTTGTCACTCAAGAGGATGTGTTTGATGCTATTGAGCCAGTATTATTTGAAATATTTGATGAAAATAAAAAAAATATTGAAACAATTGTAAGTTCATATCCATTTAAAAGAATACCTTATAATCAGTCAATGGAAGTTTATGGGACTGACAAGCCTGATTTAAGAAATCCACTTATAATAAAAGATTGCACAAGTGTATTTGAAGGTTCAAATTTTAAAATATTTAGCAATCAAATAGAAAAAGGATCAGTAGTAAAGGGGATAATTGTTAAAAATACTGGCGATCACCCTAGAAGTTTCTTTGATAAATTAAATAACTGGGCAAGAGAAGAGGGGGCAGCTGGATTAGGCTATATTTCATTTTCAGCAAATAGTTTCAAAGGCCCTATTGCAAAGAATTTAAATGAAGATCAATTATTATTATTAAATCTTGAAGAAAATGATTCAATATTCTTCATTTGTGATAAATTAAAAGAGGCTCAATTATTTTCAGGTAAAGTAAGAGAAAAAATTTGTAATGATTTAAATTTGCTTAATAAAAATTCTTTTGAATTCTGTTGGATAGTTGATTTTCCAATGTATGAAATTGATGAAAAAACTAATAAAATACAATTTAGTCATAATCCTTTTTCAATGCCTCAAGGTGAAATGGAAGCTTTAGAAAAAAAAGATCCTCTTGATATAAAAGCATATCAATACGATATTGTGTGTAATGGTGTAGAGTTATCTTCTGGTGCAATAAGAAATCATAAACCAGAAATTATGTATAAAGCCTTTGATATAGCTGGATATTCGAAAAAAGAATTAGAGGATAAATTTTCAGGAATGCTTAATGCTCTCAAGTTTGGAGCACCTCCTCACGGTGGTAGTGCACCAGGTATTGATAGAATTGTTATGTTACTTGCTGATGAGCCAAACATTAGAGAAGTAATAGCATTTCCAATGAATCAACAAGCTATGGATTTAATGATGGATGCCCCTGCAAGTATCGACAAAGAAAGATTAGAAGAGCTAGGTATTAAATTAATAGATAAAAATTAATCCTGTTCCAAAAATTGCAATAATTGTTCCCATCCATGCCCCATATGAGGGTATTTTTTTTGTTAATATCCAAAGAAGGAACAATATCATTATTGGACTAGTTGAAGATAAAGTTGCAACAATACCTGCATCTGCTTTTTGCAATGCTATTAAAAGTAAACTCATACCTAAAGCCATTCCCAAAAAGCCACTAAGAATTGATTGGTAAATAATTTTTCCTGTAAGATTAACTTTTGTATTAAAAACTTCATAATTTAAAAAAAATGTAAATGATAAAAAAATACAGGAAATTGTTGTTCTAATTGCAGCTGAAGCTATTGGATCTGCTCCATTTAACAATATAGGTTTCATCATAACTAAACCAATTGCTTGGCACAATGCAGCTCCAATGGATAATATTATTCCTATATAAAGCGGACCTTCTACTTTTTCCCATCTATGTTCAGATCCTTTTTTGTCTCCATATGAAATTGCAAAAACAACACCAAAAAAAACAATAAAACATCCAATAATACTTATAGTTGAAGCAAGTTCATTTAGAAAAAAAATATTAATTATTACAGTAAATGGAGCAGCTAATGAAAATAAGATATTATTTCTTCTTGGCCCAATTTTTTGTAAAGCAATAAACAATAAAGTATCACCTAAGAATATGCCTACAATTCCTGAAATTATAATAACAGTTAAGTAATCAACACTAATTGTATTCCAAGTATTTATATAAAATGTGTAAGTAATTAACATTATAGATACAAAAAATAATCTAAGACGATTAAAAGCCAAACCACCAATAGTTCTTGTAACATCTGCTGAGACTAAAGATGCCACTGCCCAACAGAGTGCAGCAGCCATTGCAATAAAGTAATAATAAATCATATTATTTATTAAAATAAACTTAAAATAAATTTAATAGGTATTGATAAATACTCACCTAAAAGATGTTCTTGCAATGCAAATCTTTTAATTAATCCTGTAGCTCTTAATATTGCATATATTACTAAAGCCCATAAATAAATTCCAAAAATAAAATTTATGTATGATATAATTTTTTTAAATTTGTTATAATAATTCATATGAAGCCTAAATATTGGAATAAAGGTAAGATTTATCTATCAAATAAAGATAAAGTTTTGAAGAAATTAATTCAAACTTATAGAAATGAATATTTAAATCTAAATTCTAATTATTTTCATTCATTAATTAATTCAATAATTGGTCAACAAATATCAGTATCTGCAGCTGATTCGATGAAAACTAAATTTTTTAAACTTAAAAGAAATATAACACCACAAACAGTATCAAAATTACGTACTACAGATTTAAGAAAATGCGGTCTATCAAGACAAAAAATTTTGTATATAAAAAATATTTCTAAATTTTTTTTACAAAACAAGAAATTCATAAAAAATATAAATAAAACTTCTGAAGAAGAAATTTATAATAATTTTATTGAAATAAAAGGAGTAGGGAATTGGACTATTCATATGTTTTTAATGTTTAGTTATGGAAGTTCAAATATTTTTCCAACAGGTGATTTAGGGTTTTTGAAAGCTATTTCAAAACTTTATAACGTTCAACTTCCTATAAGTGAAAGAAAACTTAAATTGCTTTATAAAAAATGGAGTCCATATAGTTCACAAGCAACATGGTATTTATGGAGATCATTAGACCCCATTCCAGTTAATTATTGATATTTGCTCCTTGCTCAATCCAAACTTTTAATATCTCTCTTTCATTTTTTGTAATACCAGTAAGATTATTCGGAGGCATAATTTCAGCATCAATAGCCTGAGCTTTGATTAATTTTATATTATTTACAATATCTTGAGCTGTGTCATATACAACTCCCTTTGGTGCCGCTTCAATACCTTCAAAGGTTGGGTATTTAGCATGACATGTTCCACATCTGTATTTAATTATATTTTGTACTTCATTGAAACTGACTAATTCTAAAGAAAGAGATGCATTTGCATCTTTTTTTTCAAATATTGAAAGACTACTTAAAGTCATTAAAAAAAACATGATTAAACCAGCTGATGGTAAAATCCAAAATTTATATTGTTTTTTATTTCTTAAATTAAAGTAATGGCGAGTTAAAATACCAGCTATTGATATGACAGCTAATATTAACCAATTATTTACTGCCCCATACGTAAAAGAAAAATGTGAGCTAATCATGATAAATAAAACAGGGAGGGTAAAATAATTATTATGTATTGATCTGTTTTTTGCTTCTATTGAAAGATTTAAATTTGGCTTTTGATTATTTTCAGCTGATGTAACAAGATTTCTTTGTGCAGGAATAATGACTCTAAAAACATTAGCCGCCATAATGGTGCCAATAATTGCTCCAACATGTATATATGCAGCTCTTGATCCATATATTTGGGTTAAAAAATAACTTAATAATACAAATAATAAAACACCAGTTGCAATCAAAGTTTGCTCATTATCTTTTAAAACATTTTTACAAAGATAATCATATAGAAGCCAAGATCCTATAAGTAAGAATATAGATATTAGAATTGCTTGAAAGGGTGTTAATATAATACCGCTTGCTCCCAACATCATAGAGCTTGCATTTAAGTAATAAACTAAAATAAGTAGTACAAAACCACTTATCCAAGTTGCATACGCCTCCCATTTAAACCAATGAAGAACTTTTGGAAGTTTTTTAGGAGGTCCTTTTAATTTTTCAATTCTATAAAACCCACCTGAATGAACAGACCATAAATAACCATCAAGATGTTTAAAATCTGGATCATCTCTTTCCAGTCTACTATCTAGCCAATTAAAATAAAATGATGTTCCAATCCATGCTACACCAACAATTATATGAACCCATCTAACAATTAAATGTAACCACTCAGAATATACTGCAAATAATGTTTCTGTTGGAACGCCTAAATTATAAAAAGCTGCAGTAAAAGATATGACTATAGTTGTTGCAATTACAATATAGAGCCTTTGTTCTTTAGATTTTAAACTTGAAAATGCTCCGAGTATAAAAAATAATAATAAACCTAATAAAGCCGATGCTGGTAGTGACAAAAGTAAATTATGAAAAAAGGTTTGAAAGTCATAAGATTGAACTGGTGCAACAATTTTAAGAAATAATTCCATTTTAATATCTTATTTTATTTTCTTCTTTTTCCCAAATATTAAATGCTTTTATTGCCTCATCACGTGATATTTGACTTAAAGGAATTTTTCTCTCTTTTATTTCTACTGATAGTTCATCATAAATAAACTTGTCATCAAATTTAATTTTTGCAGCATCTTCTCTAGAATTACCATAATATACTTTGTCTATATGTGACCAATATATCGCACTCAAGCACATAGGACATGGTTCGCAACTGGAATACAATTCACAACCTTCTAAGTTAAAGGTATTTAATTTTTGACATGCATTTCTAATAGCAACAATTTCAGCATGAGCAGTAGGATCATTGTTAAATGTTACTCTATTTACTCCTTCTGCAATAATTTCATTTTCTTTTACAATTACGCATCCAAAAGGACCTCCATTATTTTTGATATTATCAATTGAAAGTAAAATAGCTCTTTTCATAAAATCTATGTTTGTCATATAACTTCTTTAATTTTATTATTTGATAAATGTTTTAATTTATTTTTTATAGATATTATTCTAGTAATTATTGAGAAAGCTATTTCATTCGGATCTTTTGAGTTGCCAATATCAATTCCAATTGGACACTCAATTTTCTCAACTATTGATTTATTATGACCATTATCAATCAATCTTTTATAAAATCTTTTTTTCTTAGTAAGAGATCCAATTAGACCAACAAAAATATTATTTTTTTTCAAAATTTCATTTAATATTTTTAAGTCATAATCGTGACTATGAGTTAAGACTATATAATAAGAATTATTTTCTAGTTTTGATACAATCTCCCAAGGTTTTTTTGAAAGTAAATAATTTACATCTTTGATATTTGTCATTTTTAAATAATCTTCTCTTGAATCAATTATAAAAGTATTAAAATTAATATTTTCTAATTTAGAAATTAACGCTTGACCAATATGTCCTGATCCAAAGATATATAAGTTGGATTTAATATTATTAACAATATATTCATTTTTTAGTGCATCTTTGGAATTATTATGTAAGCTTAATTTAACTTGTACGTATCCACCACAACATTGTCCAATTCCTGGCCCAAGCGGAATATTCATTACTTTATTTGCTATATTATAATCAATTAATTTTCTCGCTTCATCGATAACTAAATATTCTAAGTTTCCGCCACCGATAGTTCCAAAGATAGTATCAGTTGAGATTAATATAATGTCATCTAAACTATTGGGCGATGATCCTTTAACTTCAATAATTTTAGCCTTAACTATTTTACTATTAAAATTTATATTTTTACTTAATTTTTTAAGATACATTTTAGTGCAAACTTTTTAATATATTTTCAGCAGTAGCAGGTGCAATTAAATTTTCAGAATTTTTTCCTTTATTGGCATTATATACTGCGTCCTTTAATGCAATAAAACTTGAAATTGCTAGCATAAATGGTGGCTCTCCAACAGCTTTAGAGCGATTAATAACCTTTTCTTTATTAAAACCACGATCATAAATTTCGACATTAAATTTAAATGGTGTCTCACCTGCAGTTGGTATTTTGTAAGTAGAAGGACTATGAGTTGTTAGAACTCCATTTGATTTCCAAGACACTTCTTCAGTTGTAAGCCAACCTAATCCTTGAATATAACCACCTTCAATTTGCCCCTTATCAATTCTCTTATTAATAGAATTACCAACATCATGAATTATATCAACTTGAAGAATTTTATTTTCACCTGTTAATTTATCAATGATTACTTCTGTTACCGCTGCTCCATAAGTAAAATATAAGAATGGTCTACCTTGAAGTGTTTTTGTATTTACATTAATTTTGTTAGTTTTATAGAAACCCGAAGATGACAATGGGATTCTATTCAGGTAAGCAGTATTTATCAATTCTTTAAAAGATATTTTTCTTTTATCAAAATAAACAAAATTATTTTCATATTTTATTTTGCTATTCGTTTTAAAATAATCATAAATAAATTCATTTAGTCCTGATTTAATATTATTTATAGCATTAACAATTGCTGCTCCATTTATATCAGTTGTAGCTGATGCTGCACTTGCTGATGTGTTAGGCACTTTTTCTGTGTCCGTTGAAGAGATTTTTATATGTTCGTAATTAAGGCCAAATTCATTTGAAGCCACTAAAGCAAGTTTTGTCATTAATCCTTGACCCATTTCAATTCCTCCATGATTTAAATGAATGGATCCATCAGTGTAGATATGAACTAAGGCACCACCTTGGTTTAAATGAGTAGTTGTAAATGATATTCCAAACTTTACAGGTGTTATTGCTATTCCTTTTTTTAAAACTTTATTTTTTTTATTAAAATTATCAATTTCTATTATTCTTTTTTTGTAATTAGATTTTTTAATTAGTTTATTAAAAATATCTTCAATCACATTGTCAGTAATTTTCATCCCATAATGAGTAGTATTTTTATTTTTATCTTTATAAAAATTAATTTTTCTTATTTCACTTGCTTCTCGATTTAATTTTTGGGCAATGTTTTCAATTATATTTTCAATACAAAACATTCCTTGAGGCCCACCAAATCCACGAAAAGCTGTATTAGAAACAGTATTTGTTTTACATCTATAAGAATTAATTTCTATATTTGGTAAGAAGTAGGCATTATCTATATGATAGATGGCTCTATCATTTATAGCTCCTGATAAATCTGGAGAGATACCACATCTCGATGCCATCATTATTTTTAGAGCAAGTATTTCACCACTATTATTAAAACCTACTTCATAATCAAATAAAAAATCATGCCTTTTTCCAGTCATGATCATATCATCATCTCTATCGACTCTTAACTTTACTGGTTTAGATAACTTTTTTGCTGCAATGCTTGTAATGGCTGCAAACAAAAAAGATTGTGTTTCTTTTCCTCCAAAACCACCACCAATTCTTCTTACTATCACATGGATACTATTGTAATTTTGTTTAAGAACTTTACCAATAATTTGCTGTGTTTCTGATGGATGTTGTGTTGAAGAATAAACTAAAAAATTATTATCTTCTTGTGGAATAGTCATTGCAATTTGACCTTCTAAATAAAAATGATCTTGACCTCCTGAATACAATTTACCTTTTAGAATGTTGTCAGATTTTTTAAACCCATCTTTTATATTTCCTCTAGTAAGATGCTTCGGTTTTAAAACAAATGATTTTTTCTTTAATGCTTCTTCAATTGAAACGATTGGTTTAGATATTTTTAAGTCTATTTTTACTTTTAATGCAGCTTTTTTTGCTAAATTATTTGTCTTTGCTATAACTGCAAAAATTGGTTGCCCATAATATTCTATATTTTTTGAAGTAAATATTTTATCTCCCTTAAATATTGGCCCAACATCATTTATACCTTCAATATCTTTTTCAGTAATAATGTCTACTACACCTTCTGAAGATAAAACATCTTTATAATCAATTTTTTTTATTACTCCTTTACTGCAATTACTGTATCCAATTACTGCGTGAAGTAAATTTTTAGGCTCTGATATATCATCAGTATAAATTGCTTTTCCAGTAACATGTTTTACTGCACTTTCATGTTCAATATTTTTTGTAAATATTTTATCCATTAATATAACGTTGATTTAATTTTATTATTTTCATTTAAAAACCTCTCTAAAAGGTTTTGACTAATTTTAGTTCTATAATTTTTTGACGCTCTCATATCATCTATTGGATCAAATTCTTTTTTAATAATTTTCTTTGCTTCATTAATATTTTCTTCATTAAATATTTTATTCAATAAAAATTTTTGTGCTTTTTCAGCTATTTTTGGAGTTTCTGCCAAACCTCCACAAACAATTTTTATTTCTTTAATAATATTTTTTTCAATCCTAGCATTTATAGCCATGAAAACAGAACTTATGTCATCATCTATTCTTTTTGAAATTTTATAACATTTAAGAATATTTTTTTTATAAATGGGTATTATAATTTCTTTAATTATTTCATTAGGTTTTAATTTAGTTTTTCGATAGCTGAGAAAATAATTATCCAATAATAAAGTTTTTTTAACTTTTCCTTGAATTACAATTTTACTATTGAGTGCAATTAACACAGGCAAACTATCACCTATTGGAGATGCGCTTCCAATGTTACCTCCAAGAGATGCAGTATTTCTTATTTGCTCAGATCCGTATCTTTCAAACATTTTAGCAAATGTTGGATAAATATTTTCTAAAATTGGTAAAATATCATTTATGGGGGTAGCGGATCCAATGTGTAAATTATTGTTTTTATTTTTAACATAATTTAAATCATTATTTGATCCTAAATAAAAAATATTTTTTAAATCTTTTCTTTTTTTTGTTACTTCAAGAGCGAGATCTGTACCCCCGACTAGTAAATGTCCATTACTAATCTTTTGATAGTCTTTTATTAGAGAATTTAAATTATAATGGATGAAAAACTTAGAATCATTTTTTTTAATAACAATATCAGTTTTCTTAATTGATTTTAATAATCTAATAACTTTACTTTTTGAAAATTTATTACTTTTATAGCTATACATATTCTTAATTGCATTTTTAATTGGAAGATAACCTGTACATCTACATAAATTTCCTGAAAGAAATTTATCTATATTTTCTTCTGTTGGTTTTATTTTGTTTTCGTACATATTGTACATTGACATAATAATACCAGGTGTACAAAAACCACATTGAGATCCATCACTATCAATCATTGATTGTTGAACAGGATGAAGTTTATTTTTTTTTATATGTTCAACCGTTATTAATTGCTTGCCATGGAGAGAGTACAAAAAAGTAATACAAGTATTTATACTTTTATAAGAAATTTTATTCTCTTTTAATTCTCCTACAACTGCAGTACATGCTCCGCAATCACCAGATGCGCAACCTTCTTTTGTTCCAGTTAACTCATGATTGTTTCGAAGATAATTTAAGACCGTTGTATTTGTGTCTAAATCTTTGATAGAGATTTTTTCTTCATTAAGAAGAAAATCGACATGCGCTTTAGACACTAGCTTCCTCTATATGTTGAATAACTCCACGGGGTAATAAGAAGAGGTACATGGTAGTGCTCTTCTTTGTTAATTCCAAATCTAATTATTACGTCATCAAGAAAAAATGGTTCATCAAGATTTGTAAATTCCTTAAAATAACTCCCGCAAAGAAATAATAACTCATATTTTCCAAGTATAAAATTCTCTTTACTTAGTATAGGCTCATCACATCTGCCATCTTCATTGAGAATGAAATTTGAAATTTTAACTTTATTTTCACCATCAATTTTGAAAAGTGACCCTTTTATACCAGTACCAGGCTTACCATTATAGGTATCCAAAACATGAGTAGTTAAATATCCTTTAGACATAATACATATTCGTTTATACAGTATTTAGCTAAATATTAAATCAAGCATTTTTATGAAAGACGACAGAAATTATAAAGGTTATGGAAATAATGACTCTAACTTTTATTGGCCTAATAAATCAAAACTAGCTCTTCAATTTGTTCTAAATTATGAGGAAGGTGCTGAAAATTCAATAATGAATGGTGACGAAGGATCAGAAACTTTTTTATCGGAAATAATTAATGCAAAGCAAATAATAGGTGCCAGAAATATGAATATGGAATCAATATATGAGTATGGCTCAAGAAGGGGCTTTTGGAGAATACATAATGAGTTTGAAAAAAGAAAATTACCTTTAACAATATTTGGCGTTGGCGTGGCTTTAGAAAAAAATCCTGATGTTTGTGAACAAATAATTAAATCAAAGTATGAAGTAGCTAGCCATGGTTATCGATGGATAGACTATCAAAATATAACTGAGGAAGTTGAAAAAGAACATACAATAAAATGTAACAACATTATTAAAGATATTTTTGGTTATTTTCCATCTGGCTGGTATACCGGTAGAACAAGCCCAAATACAAGAAACATAATTTTAGAAAATACAAATATTATTTACGATAGTGACTCCTATGCTGATGATTTACCCTACTGGATAAAAGTAAAAAATAAAAAACATCTAATTGTTCCATACACTCTAGATAATAATGATATGAGATTCTCTACCTTACAAGGTTTTAACACAGGTGAGGATTTTTATAATTACTTAAAAAACTCATTTGATACATTATACAGAGAAGCAAACGAGTTCAATAAACCAAAAATGATGAGTGTGGGTTTACATTGTCGTTTAATAGCCAGACCTGGAAGATTTATGTCTTTGGTAAAATTTTTGAATTATGTTTCTGGTTATAATGATATTTGGATATGCAAAAGAGAGGAAATTGCCAATTATTGGTATGAAAATTTTAGTGATGAAAATTGAAGATATTAATAATTATAACTCTGAAAAATTTATTGATTCTTTTAAAAATATTTATGAAGAATCTAAATTTATAACAGAACATGCTGATAAAAAACGACCATTTAAAAATAAAAAAGAAATGATATTCATATTTTTAGAGTTGTTTGATAATTTAGATGAAGAAACTAAAATAAATATAATTAAAAAACATCCTGATCTAGCCGATAAAATAAAAATAAATAAAGGTTTGTCTGAATTATCTGATGAAGAACAAAGTAGGTCTGGTTTAAAAGATTGTTCAGAACAAGAATTTAACTTATTTAAAGATTTAAATTCAAGATTTAAAAATAAATTTAATATTCCATTTATTTTTGCAGTTAGAAATAAAAATAAAAATGAAATTATAACAGAGTTCAAAAGTAGATTAGGCAATAATGATTTAAACTTAGAAATTAAAACTTCAATTTCACAAGTAAAAGAAATTGCAAAATTAAGATTAACAGAATTAATTAATGAATAAGAAATACATTCAAAAAAATTATATAAACTTATGTAGTAAGGTTTTAGGTACAAAAATTCATAGATTTTCTGATCAGTTTTTTGGATCAGCATCCAGATTGCTTAAAGAGGAACAGCCAATTTTTAAAGAAGGAGTTTACGATAAAAATGGGAAATGGATGGATGGATGGGAAACAAGAAGAAAAAGAATTGAAGGAAATGATTATGTTACTATTAAATTAGGCCTTCCTGGTAAAATTAATTTTGCTGAAATAGACACAAGCTATTTTAATGGCAATCAACCTGAATACGCAAGCATTGATGCTTGTTATTTTGAAAAAAATAAATTTAATTGGGTTAATATTTTATCAAAAAGGAAACTGCATCCAAATTATCTTCATGGTTTTAAAACTCAACAGAATAATAAAGTTTTTAACTTCATAAGATTGAACATCTATCCAGATGGAGGAGTTGCAAGATTAAAATTATTAGGAAATCTAGATGTATCAAAATTAAATTTTTCAAATAAAAAATTTGATTTACTTAGCATCCTTAATGGTTCAAAAATTGTGGCATGTAGTGATGAACATTTTGGAAGGGCAGAAAATTTATTACTTCCATTTAAATCTAAAAATATGGGAAATGGTTGGGAAACTAAAAGAAGAAGAGGATCAGGATATGACTGGGTTATAATTAAACTTGGCAAACCTGGTTTAATTGAAAAGTTTAATATTGAAACTCATTATTTTAAAGGTAATTATCCGTCTCATTGCACAGTACAAGGTCTTTATTCAATAAAAAATATAAATATAAGCAAATTAATAAATGAAAGCAAAAATTGGAAATTTTTAATAAAAAATAAAAATCTTAAACCTAATTCATCATTAAAAATTAATTCATCTAAACACATTAAAAAAATAAATTATTTGAAGTTAAATATTTATCCTGACGGTGGTATTTCACGGATCAGGGCAATTGGAAAGTTTTTGTGAACTATAAAATAAAGAATATTAGTAAAGAGAATTTCAAAAATTATGGTGATTTAATTACAACATCTAATAAAAATTATGAAAGTATTAATAAAGATACAACCGATAGTTTTTTTGATTTAGCAAATATTCAAATAATTGGTGATGACAAAAGATCTAGATTAAATATTTTTCAGGCAAAGAAAAGAAACTTTCCATTAAAAATTAACATGTTAGAAAATCACCCCTTTAGCTCTCAAGTATTTCTTCCGTTTAATGCTACAGGTTTTTTAGTTTTAGTTGCTCCAATTGGTAACAAACCTAAAATTGATTTAATTGAAATATTCAAAGTAAGCGGTGGTGATGGTATAAATTTTAATCCCAAAGTATGGCATTTTCCTCTAATATCTCTTGAGAATGAAAAATATATTACCATTGATAAAAAAGATGCGGATAATAATATTGAGATTTATAATTTTGAACAATCAGAAATATTTGAATTAAATTATGAGTGATACAATATTAAATATAGAAAATATTACAAAATCTTTTCCAAGAGTAATTGCAAATAAAAAGGTTACTTTTGATATTAAAAAAAATGCAGTTCATGCAATTTTAGGAGAAAATGGAGCAGGGAAATCTACGTTGGTAAAAATTCTATATGGTCTCTTAGAACCAGATGAAGGAAATATTAAATTAAATAATAAGGATTTTAAAGTTAATTCCCCAGCAGAAGCAAGGAAACAAGGAATAGGAATGGTATTTCAGCATTTTTCTTTATTTGATTCTTTATCAGTAAAAGAAAATTTAATTTTAGGAATTGATGAAAAGATGTCTTATTCAGATTTAGAAAATAAGCTAGAAAATATAAGCTCAAGATATAATCTTCCCTTAGATTTAGATGCTCCAATTACCGCTTTATCAGCTGGAGAAAAGCAGCGTGTAGAAATTGTAAGAATTTTATTACAAGACCCTCAGATACTTATTATGGATGAGCCAACTTCAGTGTTAACACCACAAGAAGTTGAAAGTTTATTTGTAACATTAAATGCACTCGTAAAAGAAGGTCGTACAATATTATATATCACTCATAAACTCGAAGAAGTAATATCAATATGTGATACAGTTACTATAATGAGAAGTGGTGAAATTATAGACACTTCAAGTACTGCAAATCAAACTGCAAAAACACTTGCAACAAAAATGCTAGGACAAAAATTAGATGACTTAAAAACTAATTATGAGCATATAAAAGATGAAGTTAACTTTGAAGTAAAAAATATTTCATGTGATTTTAATGATCCGTTTTTAACAGATCTTAAAAATATTTCTTTTCAAGTTAGAGTGGGTGAAATTTATGGCATTGCTGGAGTTGCTGGTAATGGACAATCAGAATTAATGGATATTTTAACAGGAGAAAATATAAATATTAAATCTGGATCAATTACTTTTGATAATAAAAAAATTGAAAAGTATGGGCCACAAAAAAGAAGAGATTTATCTATTTCTTTTGTTCCGGAGAATAGATTGGGTCATAGTGCAGTACCTGAGTTAAGTTTGTCTGAAAATATTCTTTTGAGTCAATTTCCAAAAAATAATTTTATTAAAAATGGCATAATATTGAAAAATAACGTTGATGATTTTGCTAATAATGTAATTAATGAATTTAAAGTTATTACTCCTGGTAATGATACTAAAGCATCAAGTTTATCTGGAGGAAATTTACAAAAATATGTCATTGGTAGAGAAATATCATCTAAGCCAAAAATATTAATTATTTCACATCCAACTTGGGGGATAGATGCCGGTGCTGAGCATTCCATAAGAGAGTCTTTGATAAAATTATCTCAAAATGGAACGTCTATAATTGTTATTTCTCAAGATTTAGATGAGTTGATTGAAATTACTCATAAAATATCTGTTATTTATGATGGTAATTTATCCAAACCTTTTAAAACTAGTGAAATAGAAATAGAAAAATTAGGATTATTGATGGGTGGAAAAAATGAATAGTTTATTTCCTTCTATAGTTTCTCGCTCACAGAGCTCGGGTTTAATGAATTTTTTTGTTCCTATAATATCTATTGTTCTAACCTTAATCACAGGTTCAATTATTTTTGTTCTTCTTGGTTTTGATCCAGTTTATGCATTGTATACATTTTTTATTTCACCTATTTCTTCAACCTACGGTATTTCTGAATTGTTTGTAAAAGCAACTCCTTTAGCCTTAATTGCAATTGGTCTCTCATATTGTTTTAAGAATAATATTTATAATATTGGAGCTGAAGGACAACTTACCATGGGTGCAATTTTTGGTGGAGGTATTGGAATATTATTTCATGATACAAATGCTTTCTGGTTGTTGCCATTAATGATTTTTGCAGGAGCAATTGGAGGAGCATTGTGGGGTTTAGTACCTGCAATTTTAAAAACAAAATTTAATACAAATGAAATTTTAACAAGTTTAATGTTAGTTTATGTTGCTTTATTTATTTTAGATTATTTAGTAGTGGGGCCTTGGAAAGATCCATTTGGTTATAGTTTTCCTAAATCAAGACCATTTAGTGAATCTGGAAGAATGCCACTATTATTTGATGGTTTGAGAGTGCACTTTGGACTAATTATAACGCTATTTTTAATTTTTGTATCTTGGTTTATATTTTCAAAAACTATTTTTGGCTTTCAATTAAAAGTATCTGGTTACAGCCCCAAAGCTGCTAGATATGCTGGTTTCAATCAAACAACTTTAGTTTTTTTTGCTTTTGCAATTTGTGGCGCTTTTGCAGGTATTGCAGGTTTAGCTGAAGTATCTGGCCCAATTGGATTATTATATAGAGATATTTCTCCAAATTATGGATTTACTGCAATTATTGTTGCTTTTTTAGGTAGACTTCACCCAATTGGTATTATTTTTGCTTCTTTAGTTATCGCTCTTACTTATCTTGGTGCTGAAGATGCACAATTGTTTTTACAAATACCTTCAGCGGTAGGTTTTATATTTCAGGGTTTGGTTTTATTTTATTTATTAGGTGCGGAATTACTAATTAACTATAAATTAACTTACAAAAAATTATTATGAATTTAGATTTAATACTTGGAATATTACAAATTGTTTTAATTGCAACAACACCTCTAGTTTTTGCTGGTATAGGTGAGTTAGTTACAGAAAAATCTGGAGTATTAAATTTAGGTGTAGAAGGAATGATGTTGGTAGGAGCAGTGTCCGCTTTTATTATCTTAGTAATTACCGGAAGTTATTTTTTAGCTTTTTTTGTATCTATATTATCTGGAATTATCATGTCTGGTTTATTTGCTTTTCTTGTTCTATTTTTAATGTCAAATCAAATTGCTACAGGATTAGCATTAACTATTTTTGGAATAGGTCTTAGTTCGATGCTTGGTAAACAATATATTGGAACACCAATTGATGGTCTGTCACCATGGTTTTTTGTTATATTTTCTTTCTTAATTGTTTTTTTGGTTAGTTATTTTTTTTATAAAACTAAAGTTGGTTTGATTTTAAGAGCAGTAGGGGAATCCCATAATTCTGCACATGCTTTAGGATATAGCGTTATTAAAATTAGATTTTTATCAATTTTATTTGGAGGTTCTATGTGTGCTCTTGCAGGATCATATATTTCAATTTGTTATGCTCCAATGTGGCAAGAAGGTATGACAGCTGGACGTGGATGGATAGCGTTAGCATTAGTTGTATTTGCAACTTGGAAACCAGAAAGAGTACTTATTGGAGCTTATATATTTGGAGGTGTTACTATTCTTCAAATGAATCTTCAGGCTTTAGGATTAAGATTTCCTGGTCAATTTTTCAGTATGGCTCCATATGTTGCAACTATTATAGTTTTAGTGTTAATTTCTAGTAATAAATTAAGAATAAAACTTAGTGCACCAGCTTCATTAACTATTCCTTTTTATAAAGGCAGATAAATATCCACTTCTTTTTTTCTATAATCATATAGATTTATTGATCAAACCTATTTGTATATATTAAGTATACAGTTGAGTAATCGTTATATTAGCAGGTGAGGTTAAAATGATTAGAATAATAACTTTTTTATCTACTTTTTTGGTATTTGCATTTGGTTCAGCATATGCAGACCCTAAAAAAGTTGGATTTATATACATAGGTCCTCCAGGTGATCATGGTTGGACATATATGCATGATGTAGGTAGAAAATATATGGAGAGCCAACTTGGTGACTCTATTACTACTACTTATCTTGAAAATATTCCTGAAAACGCAGATGCTGTTAGAGCAATCCGAAAACTAGCAGACTCAGGACATGATTTAATATTTACAACGTCTTTCAACTATATGGATCAGACACATGAAGTAGCTAAGGATTTTCCTGATATAAAATTTGAACACGCTACTGGGTATATCCAAGCAGATAACGTTGCAACTTATTCAGCTAGATTTTACGAAGGTAGAATGATTGAAGGGCATATTGCCGGTCATATGACTGAAACTAATACTATTGGTTATATAGCTTCATTCCCTATTCCTGAAGTTGTAAGAGGAATTAATGCATTTTATTTAGCGGCTTCAAAAGTAAATCCAGATATCAAAATGAAAATTATTTGGGTATTTACTTGGTACGACCCAGGTAAAGAAGCTGATGCAGCTAATACATTAATTAATCAAGGAGCTGACATAATTGTTCAGCATACTGACACATATGCTCCTTGCCAAGCTGCTCAAAAAGCGGGTGTTTATGCATTTGGTCAAGCTTCAAACCAAGAAGAATTTTGTCCTGATGCACATTTAACTTCAATTGAAGATATTTGGGGCCCTTACTATGCTGAAAGAGCAAAAGCTGTTGTGGACGGCACTTGGTCTTCTGGTGATACTTGGGATGGTATGGATAAAGGTATGGTTGTAATGTCACCATATAATACTAAACTTATGCCAGCAAGTTTAATTCAAGAAGCAGTAAATATGGAAGTTGGAATTAAAGATGGAACTATTCATCCTTTCACGGGTCCAATTTACAATCAAGCTGGTGAGCTTGTGGTTCCTGAAGGTGAAGTAGCGCCTGATGGAATGTTACTTGGAATGAACTTTTATGTTCAAGGTATTGACGGCGAAGTACCACAATAATTAAATTTCTTATAACCCTCTCTCTTTTAAAGGGAGAGGTTTAATTCTTAATTTCAAAGGAAGATTTATGTCTGATTTACACATTAGTTGGGACGAATATAGAAGTAAAACAGAAGATTTAGCAAAACAAATTCATAAGGATGGATGGCAATTTAATCAGGTTGTATGCATCGCAAAAGGAGGTATGAGAGTAGGGGATGTAATGGCAAGAATATTCGATGTTCCTTTAGCAATTCTTTCTGTTGAATCATATAAAGGTGAGGGAGTAAAAAATAAAAGAGGTGCAATTACATTTTCAAGAGATTTAGCAAAAACAAGCCCTAACATTGGATCAAAAGTTTTAATAGTAGATGATTTAGCAGACTCAGGAATTACTCTTAAAAAAAGTATTGATTGGTTAAATCATACTTATGGTTTTTATATAGATGAACCAATAAGAACTGGAGTTTTGTTTTATAAGTCAGTATCTTCGTTTAAACCAAATTATTATGTTGATTATTTAGAAGATTCTCCTTGGATACATATGCCTTATGAGGTTTATGAAACTATGAAACCAGAAGAACTTGGTTAAAAAATTGAAGTAATTTCCTCAAACTTTTTCTTTTGTTTTGCAAACTTTGGAACTTTTATATCTTTATCTGGACGTCCAACAATAAGTAAAACAAATGGTTTTTCATTACTAGGTCTTTTCAAAATTTTATTAAGAAATGTCATTGGGCTTGGCGTGTGTGTTAACATTGCTAAGCCAGAAAAATGTAAACAAGTAATTAATATACCAGTAGCTATACCGACAGACTCTTTTACATAATAATTTTTTATTTTCTTATTTTTTGAAACTGAAAATTTTTTCTCAAATATAGCTATTAAATAAGGTGCATTTTCAATAAATTTTTTATTTTCATCAGTTCCTAAAGGAATTAAAGCATCTAACCATTCTTTAGGTGCTTTGTACTTATAAAAATTTTCTTCTTCTTTTTCTGCTTCTATTCTAATCTTCTTTTTTACGTTTTTATTTTTTATTACTACAAAATGCCAAGGTTGAAGATTTGCTCCACTTGGAGCTGATCCTGCAGATAAGATCGCATTTTTTATAATATTTATATCTATTTTATCTTTTGAAAATTCACGTATGCTTCTTCTTTCTTTAATTTTATTATAAAATTTTTTTGAATTAATCTTCATTTCTTTGATAGTTTGATTTGAAAATTTTAAATCTTCAGCTATGTATTTTGTAACTTTATGCATTGGTTAGTTATTATTGTTGGGATACTATTAATTTCTTTATCAATTAGTAATCCTCTATACAAACTAATTATAAAAAAACGAATAAGATTTAATCTTTTTATTGAAATCCTGTTCAGGATAATAATGTTTTTAGTTAGTGTAATTATTATTTTTCTAGGTTTGTACTTAGAGAGTATTTCTTAATATCTTCTTATATTTCTGTCAATTAAAGCAGCCCATGCGTCTATTCCGCCAAGTACATTAACACAATGATTATAACCTTGTGCTTTAAGCCATTTACATACAGCTTGGCTTCTTGTACCGGTATGACACATTACAAAAATATTTTTTTTCTTATCTAATTCGGTGTATCTTTTAGCAATCTCCGAAAGTTTCATGTGTATTGTACCTTTAATATGGGCATGATCTCTCTCAGTATCTTCTCTTACATCTATAATTTGAATTTTTTTGTCATCTTGCTTGAGCTCATTTAATTGATGAACTGTAATTTCACTGCTACTGTAAAGATCCATTTGATTATCTTATTATAAATACTACTAGATTTCTACTATTTTAAATAAAATTAATTTTAAAAATTAAATTTGTTATTTCTAAGTTTTTCATATAAGAGCGCATATCATTATGACTAAGAAAATAACTTTTTCAGCTTTTGGTAGAGATTCATATTATCACAGAGATTGGTTCAAAAAAAATGGTTTCAAATTCGATAGAAGTTCTAGAAAATGGACTGTAGAAAATTTACCAATAGATAATGCAGAAGAATTTGCCAGTTATTGTAGGAAATACGGTTTAACATTTGAACGATCAGATAGAATGATTACAGAATTTGATTACGCAGATTATCTCTGGGATGGAAGAAGAGATGAATTTATGAAACCTTCTGAAAATATTGAAATTCCACAACCAAAAAATAAAATCTAATTTTTGTTTAATAAATTATTATCAAATAATTTAATACTTCTTATAATTTTAGCTGCAATTTGGGGATCTTCTTTTTTTGTTATTAAAATTTGTCTGTCTAGTTTTACACCTACAAGTATTGCTTCCTTAAGATTAATTATAGCATCAATTTTCTTAATTATTTTATATTATTCATATAACAATCATCCTAAATTAAATCTCGATTTAGTTTTAATTCTTTCTTTTATTGGCATTACTGGAAATTTTTTACCATTCTATCTAATTAGTTGGGCTGAACAATACATTCCTTCTTCTACTGCGGGGTTATTAATGTCGGTTGGTCCCTTAATAACATTACTAATGTCTCATGTTTTAACTTCAGACGATAAGTTTACTTGGGTTAAATTTTTATCAATTATTATAGGTTTTGTAGGTATTATTTTTATTTTAGATATAAGTAAATTTAATTTTCAAGATGAAAACTACATTAGTACTTTAGCAAAAATTTTTGTGATTATAGCTGCATTTGGCTATATGATTTCAAATATTGCTGCTTATAATAAATTAAAGAAATTAAGCCCTATTTCGATTACTACTTTTGCTACATTATTTGGAGCGATAATATCATTACCTTTTTTATTCTATGATTTTATTAATTATGAGAATAATATTAATAAGATTTCTTTAATTTCTATTATTTATTTAGGTGTTTTTCCAACAGCTATTGCATTTCATATGCGCTATCATATAGTTAAACAATCTGGTCCGGTTTTCTTGTCTTATGTTGCCTATTTAATTCCTGTTTTTGCATTAATATGGGGATTCATATTTCTTTCTGAACAAATAGTATTTAGTTCTGTAGTTGGAATTATTCTAGTTTTTATTGGTCTGTTTGTTGGGCAAAAAAAATCAATGAGTAAAATATCCGTAAAAAACATATAATACTAACAAAACAGCAATAAAAATAGACACATTTTTGAAGTTAAAGTATTTCATTTATGGTTGAAATTTAATTTTTTATAGTCCAATATACTTTTATTATGAGCGACTCAATTAAATACTTACTTGAAGAAAATAAAGCACCAAAGTTTTGGTATAATATTAATGCAGACTTACCAAGTCCACCACCACCACCATTACATCCTGGAACTAAACAACCGGCTGGTCCCGATGACTTTGCTCCTTTATTTCCAATGAGTTTAATTATGCAAGAAGTTTCTACTGAAAGAGAAATAGAAATTCCTGAGCCAGTAAGAGAAGTATACAAACAATGGAGACCTTCTCCTTTATTTAGGGCAAGAAGGTTAGAAAAGTTTTTAGATACACCAGCTAAAATTTATTACAAATATGAAGGTGTTAGTCCTACAGGAAGTCACAAACCAAATACTGCAGTTCCGCAAGCATTTTTTAATAAAGAAGAAGGAATTAGTAAAATTTTTACTGAAACGGGCGCAGGTCAGTGGGGAAGTTCATTAGCTTTTGCAGGTCAGATCTTTGGTATAGATATAGAAGTTTTCATGGTTAAGGTTAGTTTTGATCATAAACCTTACAGAAAATTAATGATGCAATCGTTCGGCGCTAACTGTCACGCTAGTCCATCTAATTTAACTGACTTCGGTAACAAGTTATTATCAGAAAATCCTGATAACCCTGGTAGTTTGGGAATAGCTATATCAGAAGCAATAGAAGCAACTGTTAAAAGTGGAGGTAAAGCAAAATACTCACTTGGAAGTGTTTTAGGCCACGTTCTAATGCATCAGACTATAAATGGTAATGAAGCTATTATGCAAATGGAGATGGCTGGAGATTATCCTGATATTATAGTTGGCTGTACAGGTGGTGGTAGTAATCTTTCTGGATTAATGTTTCCATTTTTAGGACAACAGTTAAGAGGTGGTCAAAAAATTGATATAATTGGTTGCGAGCCTGCATCATGTCCTTCATTTACTAAGGGTAAGTATGCTTATGATCATGGTGATATGGCAAAAATGACTCCATTAATTAAAATGCATACTCTAGGATCTGATTTCTTACCACCGGCTAATCACTCTGGTGGATTAAGATACCATGGCATGTCTTATCATTTAAGCCACTTATATGAGTTAGGTCTGATGAGAGCAAAGGCTTACGGTCAAAAAGATTGTTTTGAAGCTGGTTTAACCTTTGCAAAACAAGAAGGAATTATTCCTGCTCCAGAAGGAAACCATGCAATCAAAGGTGCTATTGATGCAGCTTTAGAATGTAAAGAAAAAGGAGAGTCAAAAACTATTCTCTTTAATTTATGTGGCCATGGATATTTTGATATGTCAGCTTATGATGATTATCTAAATGGATCAATGGCTGATGATGTTATTGATGATGATGGAATAGGTAAATCTATTTCTCAAATACCAGAAGTAGCGTAATTTAAGTTTAAATTTTTTTTTATTTAATTAAAGGTGTTTCTTAATTATGGTTGAGATTAAACCTTTTAAAGGAACACGTCCTTACAACGAAGATGCAAAAAATTTAATTGCTCCCTCTACTGATCATTTAAGTATTGAAAATATAGAAATATTTAAAAAAAATAATTATTGGAATTATTTAAAAATCTTGAATCCTGTTGGCCAATTAAAAGAAGCAGATACTCTTTTAGAAGCAAAATCGCATTTTAATGAAATGAAAGAAAATGATGTAATTAAAAAAGATAAAGAATTATTCTATTATATTTATCAAATTGAATTTCAAGGCCATACTCAACTAGGATTTTTATCTCTTTCTAAAATCTCAGATTTTGTAGAAGAAAAAATTAAAGCTCATGAAAAAATATACGAGACAAGGATGAGAGAAAGAGCAGAGCAAATGTTAAATATAAAAACACAAATTGGTCCTATCTATGTGGTATATAAAAAAAATAATAAGATAAAAAATTTGTTATCCTCTATTATATCAAATACTCCAGACTATGATTTTGAAAGTTTCGATAAATCTATTCACAAACTATGGTGTATTTCTGATAAATCTTTTATCGAAAACTTATCTTCTGTTTTTTTAAATGATGTAGATAATTTTTATATTGCAGATGGACATCATAGAATGGGTGCAATGAAAATTATTGGAGAATTAAATTATAATAAAAATATTCTTCAGGAAGATTTTATGATAGCAGCTTTTCCAAGTGATGAAGCTAAAATATTTGACTACAATAGAGTTGTTAAAGATTTAAATGGTTTGACTGAAGAAAAGTTTTTAGACATTCTTTCTGAAAACTTCGAAATAAAAAATGAAAAAAATCCATTTAAACCTCAATCAAATAAACAATTTGGAATGTATCATGAAAAAAAGTGGTATTCATTGTATTTTAAAAGTGAATTAAAAACTGATAATTTTATTGATACACTAGATATTAATATTTTAAACAATTTCATTTTCAAAAAACATTTAAATATTGTTGATGTTAATAATGATGAAAGAATAAGATTTATTGCCGGATGTCATGGTTTGGAAGCTTTAGAAAAAAAAGTTGATGAAAATAATGACAGTGTGGCATTTTCTATCTTCCCATCTTCAATAAGTGATGTTATTACAGTTGCGAATAAAAATTTGACTATGCCCCCTAAATCAACATGGTTTGATCCAAAACCTTTAGATGGCTTAGTAGTTTATGAGTTTGAAAAAAATGTATGAATAAACCTAATACTAAACCTAACAATCCAAATTTTTCAAGTGGTCCAACTTCAAAAAGACCAGGCTGGGACATATCTGTTTTGAGTAATGCTTTAACTGGTAGATCTCACAGATCTGTTGAATGTAAAGCAAGATTAAAAGAAGCAATAGATAAATCTAAAGATATTCTTAAATTACCTGATGATTATTTATTGGGTATCATGCCTGGATCAAATACTGGTGCTTTAGAAGCTGCTATGTGGTGCCTATTAGGAAAAACCGGAGTCGATATTCTTGCATGGGAAAATTTTGGTAAAGATTGGGTAATCGATGCAATCAGCGAATTAAAATTAGATAATTTAAATATTCATGAAGAAGATTATGGAAAACTACCTGACCTAAGCAATGTCAATTTTGATAATGACGTTATTTTTACTTGGAATGGAACAACATCTGGTGTCAAAGTTCCAAATGGAGATTGGATACCTGATGACAGAAAAGGCCTAACCATTTGTGATGCTACTTCGGCAATCTTTGGTATGACTATAGATTATAATAAATGCGATGTTATAACTTGGTCTTGGCAAAAAATACTTGGAGGAGAGGCTGCTCATGGAATGATAGCAATTTCCCCACGCGTTGTTGAAAGATTAGAAAGTTTTACACCTAGTTGGCCAGTACCAAAATTATTTAGATTAGCTGAAAACCAAAAATTGATAAAAGGTATTTTTGAAGGAAACACAATTAATACACCTTCTATGATATGTGTTGAAGATATAATTGATTCATTAAATTGGGTTTCTTCTCAAGGAGGATTAAATTCATTAATTTCTAAATCCCAGAATTCTTTACAAAAAATTCGAGAATGGATTAATGCGAGAGATTGGGTTACTTTTTTATCTGAAATTGAAGATGAGAATTATATTTCAAATACTGGAATAACTTTTAAAATTATTGAAGATTGGTTTACTAATAAAGATGAAAGTAGTCAAAGAGCTGTAATGGCCGATATTTGCAAGTTACTTTCTGAAAATAATGTTGGATTTGATTGTAATGGATATCCCAAAGCACCACCCTCTTTTAGAATATGGGCTGGAGGAACTGTTCAAACTTCAGATGTAGAATTAGTTTTACCTTGGATTGATTGGGCTTATTCAGAAATTAAATCAAAACATGCCTAGAGTACTAATATCAGATCCACTAGATAGTATTGCATCTGAAATTTTAACAAAGAATAATATTTCAGTTGATACAAAAACAAACTTATCTCCCGAAGAATTAAAAAAAATAATTGATAATTATGATGGTTTAATCATTCGTTCAGCAACTAAAGTGCGAAAAGACACAATTGATTCTCTTTCTAATTTAAAAATTATAGGTAGAGCAGGAGCAGGAGTAGATAATGTTGATGTGGAAGCTGCTAAAAATAAAAATATTATCGTAATGAATACTCCAGGAGGCAATACAAATGCTACAGCAGAACACACAATTGGTTTAATTTTTGCATTGCAAAGAAAAATTACTGTTGCCAATGAGACAACTCATAAGGGTCTTTGGGAAAAAAAGAAATTAAAAGGAAATGAAATTAAAGGCAAGAAAATTGGTATCGTTGGTTTTGGTAATGTAGGTAAAAGAGTTGCAGAAATATCTAATGTATTGGGAATGCAAGTTTCAATATTTTCTTCATACTTTAAAACAATTAAGGATAGCTATCCTGAATATAATTCTTGTTCTATCGATGAGATTATTAAAGATTCAGATATAATTTCTTTTCACTGTAAACCCAATAAAGATGGTAATCCGATTATGAATAAAAATCATTTATCGCTAATGAAAAAAAATTGCATTATTATCAACACCGCTAGAGGTAACTTAGTTGATGAAGATGATCTTAAAAACGCTCTTGAAAAAAAAGAAATTAAAGGCGCTGCATTAGATGTTTTTAAAAATGAGCCTTTGGAAGAAAGTGGGTTTTATAATTTAGATAATATAATTTTAACTCCACATATTGCTGCTTCTACTGATGAAGCACAAATAGTTGTAGCAGAAATGGTCGCTAATCAATTTGTTGAATTTTTTAATAATAAAAAAATAATAAATTCAGTTACTTAATAAAAATTTCTGTTAAATTTTCTAAGTAAGCAGATGGATTTGAGAGAATGTTGCCATCTAATATATTAGCTTGATCTAAAATTAAATTTGAAGCTTTTTTATGGTCAATTTTTGATAAATTTTGAGATAAATTTACAATCATCGGATGGTTAGGATTAATTTCAAGTATCTTTTTCGAAACAGGAGTTTTTTGATTATGCATTTTCATCAGTTTTTCCATATTTATATCCATCCCAGCTTCTTCAGCAACAAGCAGAATTGGGCTTTTGGTTAATCTCTTAGATACAATAACATCAGATATTGTCTCTTTAAGCTCTGTTTTAAGTATGTTGATTAAATCATTGATTTTACTATCTACTTCTTTTTTATCTTCGTCTTTCTTACTTGATTTTTCACCAACTTTTGAAACATCAACCTTGCCTTTTGTTATTGATTTAAATTCTAAATCTTTAAATTTATTTACATTTTGTATCCAAAACTCATCTACTGCATCTACCATAAACAAAACTGGTATCTTTTTATCAGTGAAAACTTCTAATTGAGGGGAGTTTTTAATATGATCCTTATCAGTATTAGCAAAATAATAAATTTCTTTTTGATCTTTAGCCATTAATTTAGTGTACTCTTCAAGAGATATTTTTTTATCATTTAAAGAATTTTCAAATCTCAATAGTGGTAGGATTTTTTCATGATGATCATTATGTTCGTATAACCCTTCTTTTAGAACAGGACCAAAATTATTCCAAAATGTCTCAAATTTATTCTTTTCTTTCTTAGCCAAGCTATCAATTTCACTTAAAATTTTATTTGTAATACCTTTTTTTATTTTTGTAATAATAGGATTATTTTGAAGCATTTCTCTACTTATATTGAGAGAAATATCTTGTGAGTCGACTACTCCTGGAATAAAACGTAACCAATTAGGAATTATGTCTTCACAATCATCAGTGATAAAAACTTTTTGAACATATAATTTTATTTTATTTTTCCTATCAGCATTGAATAAATCCATAGGTTGATTTGTAGGAAAATAAAGTAAAGCCTTATAACTAATAACACCCTCAGCGTTATAATGAATAGTTTTTAAGGGATCATCAAAGTTAAATGAAATATTATTATAAAATTGCTTATAGTCTTCCTCTTTTATATCTTTTTTATCTTTTAGCCATAATGGACTACCTTCATTTATTTTTTCTTCTTTTTCTTTATCATCAAGGTCCTTAAGATAAATTGGAAAAGGAATATAATTTGAGTATTTTGTTATAATTGATCTTAAACGAAATGAATCCAAAAATTCATCAGCATCTTTCTTGATATTTAGAGTTATACAAGTGCCTCTTTTATCTTTTTTAGCTTCTTCTATGGTATAATTTTCTTTTCCATTAGATGACCAAAGATTTGTTTCTTCATTTTCAGCATCTTTAGAAAGCACTTCAACATTATCTGCAACCATATATGAGGAATAAAAACCAACACCAAACTGTCCAATTGCAGAAATATCGCTGCTTTTTTTATTTTTCATTGCTTCAATAAATTTACTAGTTCCTGATCTCGCTATAGTTCCTAAATTATCAATAAGTTCATTTTTTGACATTCCAATTCCATTATCTTCAATTTCAATAATTTTTTTCTTTTTTGAAACTCTGATATTAATTTTTAAATCCTTTTCATCTTTCAAAAGATTTTTTTTGGAAAGTGATTGATATCTTAATTTTTCGCAGGCATCAGCTGAATTAGATATTAGTTCTCTTAGAAATATTTCCCTTTCACTATAAAGAGAATTAGCAACAAGATCTAAAAGTTTACTTACTTCAGCTTGAAATGTTAAATTTTCTTTAGTTTTTTCTGCCATTTTTGAAATTTAAGCATTCATATCTATAATTCAATAGTAAGCAATAATTTTTTGCCACATTTAAGACTATATAAGTAAAAATTATGGTATTTAGGTTCATAATGAAATTTGATAATTTATTTAAATTATTGTGTATTACATTGTTATTTTTATATGCATGCACCTCAAATCAGTTAACAAATACTGCTGATAGTTGCATAATTTTTGATGAAAAGAAAAGCTGGTATAAAGCAACTAAAAATTCTTATGATAAATGGAATACCCCAATTGCATTCCAATTAGCAGTTATAAAACAAGAATCATCTTTTACTCAATTTGCAAAACCGAAAAGAAAAAAATTTTTAGGTTTAATACCAACCTCTAGACCATCAACTGCTTTTGGTTATGCACAAATAACAAATCCCACTTGGGATTGGTATAAGAATAAAACTGGAAATCAAAATGCATCAAGGGCGAACTTTAAAGATGTAACCGATTTTATTGGCTGGTACACAACTCAGTCCGAAAATATGATTGGAATTTCAAAAAATGATTACTATAATCAATATTTAGCATACCATGAAGGTCAAAACGGATGGTCGAAAGAGACATTTAAAAGTAAAGATTGGTTGATTGATGTTGCTAAAAATGTAGAAAGAAATACTAAGATGTATAATAAACAACTAAAACAATGTGAAGAAAAACTAAATAAAAAAGGTTTCTTCGGAATACTATAATGCCAATTTTAAATAGCATAAATCAAATGCAAGGTGAGATGACTGAATGGCGCCAGGATTTACATAAAATTCCTGAGATAGGCCTTCAAGAATTTGAAACATCAAAATATATCAAAAATAAGTTAAGTGAATTTAATATTAAATTTAAAGATGGTTACGCTAATACAGGTGTTGTTGCTTGGGTAGATGGTAATGAAGTTACTAATGATAAGACAATTGGTTTAAGAGCAGATTTTGACGCCCTTCCTATGCCAGAACAAAATGAATTTAATCATAAATCTCAAAATAAAGGTATGATGCATGGTTGTGGCCATGATGGTCATACCACAATGCTTCTTGGAGCAGCGAAATATCTAAGTGAAAATAATAATTTTAATGGAAGAGTATATTTCATTTTTCAACCAGGAGAAGAGGGTTTTGCTGGAGGAGAAAAAATGATTCAAGATGGTATGTTTGATGATTTTAAAATTGATGAAGTTTATGCACTTCATAATTGGCCTGAGTTACCTTTAGGTACGTTTGGTGTAAATAGTGGGCCGATGATGGCAGCAGTTGATGAGTTTGATATTACTGTAAAAGGAAAGGGTGGTCATGCTGCATCACCTCATCTAGCAATTGATCCTGTAGTAATTTCTGCACAAGTTATTTCTGCTGTTCAAACAATTATAAGTAGATCCACAGATCCTGTTGATAAAGCTCTTATAAGTATTACAAAAATTAATGCTGGTACAGCGTATAATGTGATTGATGATCAAGTTAAAATGGGTGGGACTATTAGAACTTTTCGAAGGGAAACACGAGCATATATAGAGAAAAGATTAAATGAATTATGTAAGGGTATAGCTGATGCACATGGTGCAGAGATAAAAATTGAGTTTGATTTAGTAAATAAATATCCACCTACTATCAATTCCAAAGAAGAAACAAAATTTGCTGCAAATGTAGCTAAAGATTTAGTCGGTGATGATAAAGTTATTACTGATATTGACCCGTCAATGGGAGGAGAAGATTTTTCATATTTGTTAGAAAAAAAACCCGGTTCCTATCTTTATCTTGGTCAAGGAGATGTTGAACATAGCGCTCATCTACATACAACAAAGTATGATTTTAATGATAATTTATTACCTATTGGTGTAAATTTTTGGGTGGATCTTGTTCAAAAATACTTTTCTAAGTAATCTTAATTGATGTTAAATTTTAGTGCGATTTATTCAATAATCGCATTTAGAATAAAAGAATTTCTACAAGAGTATCATTATTCTTTATTAGCCCCTTTAACTACAAATCTTTTATTTATATTAGTTTTTATAACAGTAGAAAATTATTACTCCCTTTCTATGGATTCAGGTTCTTTCGTTGAATTTATTGCTCCTGGATTAATCATTATAATCGTTGCTCAGGAAAGTTATGATAATTCGTCTGCTACTTTAATTCATATGAAACAAATTGGTTCTTTAGATGATTGGTTAATGGCACCTATCTATAGGATTGAAATATTAATATCTTTAATATTCACATCTCTTATTATTGGAATTATTTTAGCACTGTTTAATTTTTATATATTTACTTTTTTGATAGATATTGAAATTTATAATTATTTTTATTTTTTTTACTACCTATTTTTAGTTATAATATTTTTCTCATGTTTAGGATGTTTCGTAGGAATAATTTTTAATTCTTGGGATTCACAAAGTACATTCTCGAGCTTTTTTGTTGCGCCAATCAATTTTTTATCAGGAACCTTTTTTTCAATAAATTATCTTCCTGATAATTTTAAGGCTATACTTTTATATAATCCTTACTATTATGTTGTAAGTTTTTTTAGGAATTCATTCAATGATGAATTTTCATTTAATTTAGTTGAAAATATCTTTATAATATTATTTATTTTATTAATTTTGATTATTACATCATTTATTTTTTTCAAAGGTTTTAAGATTATCAAATGATTGATGTTATTTTTAATTTTTTAATTCAATTTGATTTATTAATTAAAAATAATTTAGAATTATCTTTAATTTTATATTTTTTATTTTCATTTTTGTTTTTTACATTTTCTCTACCTGGTAGTTTAATAATTATACTAGCATCAAGTTTCTTTTTTGGATTTATTACAGGTTTTATAATTAATATAACAACTATTGTTTTAGGTAGTTTATGTTTTTTTCTTTTTTTTAAAAATATATTTAAAAAATATTTTAATAAACAAATCGAAAAATTTAGTGATAAACTAAATAAAATTATTAAAAAATCATCTTTTGAATACTTAGTTTTATTACGACTTATCTTTGGAGTGCCACTATTTGTTCAAAATTTATTTTTATCAACATTAAATATTTCTAAAACTAAATTTATAGTTTCATCTTTTATTGGTTTCACTCCTTATTTTATTCTTTTTTCATTTATTGGCAATCAATTTTCTGATCTTATTGAAGTTAAAGAATTTCAACTTAGTAATATTTTATCATTTGAATTAATTCTAATTTTTTTACTATTAATTATTTTTTTATTACTTAGAATTTTTTTTAAATTTAAATAAATAGTTTTTTAAATCTCATTGAAATGAATAATAAATAAATAGTAACAATTATTGCTGCATAAATAGTTATATCAATAATTATTAAATTATTTGCTGAAAATTCATTTGTTATTCTTGAATATATCAAAGCTGATGTCTGTATTACGGATGTAATAATAATAACATTAAGTAATCTGATTGAGCCCTTTGTATTTAAGTAGATCATTAAAAGACCAATAAATAAAATGCCTGTTATAGCTCCTCCAAGATTTCTTAGCCATGCTATATTAGTACTTTCCGCAACAGTTAAATCTACAAAACTATATGGAAAAATTAAAAAATAAATTCCATAAATTAAAGAAAAAATTGATAAAAATAATATGCTTAATCTGATCATCTACTAAAAACTATTTATTAAGATATAATTAGTATTGCAAATTAATTTTTACTAAATATAGAAAATATATGATCCGATTGTTAATAGTTTTAATTGTTATAGTAATTATACTATTTATTTTGAGATCAAGAGCCAAATCACAATATAATAATTATGGTAACTTTTATAGAAATTTAATTCTGATAGTCATAATTGGAGGTATAATCTTCTTCCTTGCAACAACTGGAAAATTCTTGATACCACAGTTATTAAATCTTATTAAAGTTGGTTTACCATTCTTGACAAAATTAATAGGAATATAATGAAATATTTTTCAACAAATGATCTACCCTTAAATGATGAAATGATTAAATTTTGGAATAATAATGGATATTTGGTTATAGAAAATTTCAACACAGATAAAGAATGTGATGAATTAATGGAACGGTCATCATATCTTATCGAACATAATAATTTTAATAATCAAAAATCTATTTTTGATACAGTCAATCAAGCTCACAATGATGATAATTATTTTTTAGAATCAGGAGATAAAATTCGTTTCTTCTTTGAAGAAAAAGCTAATTTAAATGATGATAAAATAGAAGAAAATAAACATTTTATTGTAAATAAAATCGGTCATGCGTTGCACGACTTAGATAAAGTTTTTTATAAATTTTCTCATAAACAAAAACTTCAAGATATTGCTTTATCACTTGGTTTCTCAAAACCAAAATTACTTCAGTCTATGTATATTTTTAAACAACCTAAAATAGGTGGTGAAGTAGTTTGCCATCAAGATTCTACTTTTTTATATACTGAGCCAGAAAGTACTATCGGTTTCTGGTTTGCATTAGAAGATGCAAATAAAACAAACGGATGTTTACAAGTTGCAAGCGGAGGTCATAAAGGCCCATTAAGAAAACTTTTTAAAAAAGTAGACGGTAAAATGCAAATGATAGATCTAAATGATAAGCCATTTCCTGAAACTGATACTTTTGTAGAAGTAAAAAAAGGATCACTTGTTTTATTACATGGTAGACTTCCTCATTATTCGTGTGAGAACACAAGTTTAAAATCAAGACATGCTTACACAATTCATGTAATTGATAATAACAACGAATATCCTGAATGGAATTGGTTACAAAGATCTTCAATACCTCTTAAAAGTTTTATTAATGACTAAAAAAATAATTTTAGATTGTGATCCAGGTCATGATGATGCTGTAGCAATAATGTTAGCCGCTTCTTCTAAAGAGATTGACATACTGGGTATCACTTGTGTCGGTGGAAATAGTGGTTTAAATAATACAGTAAATAATGCTCTTAAAGTTTGTACGTTAATTGAAAGAACGGACATCAAAGTTTACTCTGGTGCAAACAAACCTATTCATTATGAATTATTTACAGCTGAATATGTTCACGGAAAAACCGGATTAGATAAAAAAGGTGAACCTATAATAATAGATACAAATTATAAACCTCAAGAAAAACATGCAGTTGATTTTATAGTAGAAACTTGTAAATCTTCAACAGAGCAAATTTATTTATGTCCAACAGGACCTCTTACAAATATTGCCTTAAGTTTAAAAAAAGATCCATCTATTAAAGAAAATATAAAAGAAATAGTTTTTATGGGTGGAGCTGCTATGTGCTTAGGGAATACTACACCATCAGCTGAATTTAATATTTATGTGGATCCACATGCGGCTAATATTGTTCTAGAATCAGGCATTCCTCTAACAATGATGGGTTTAGATGTTACTCATCAGGTAAATGTAAATTCAAAAATTATCAAATCAATGAATGAAAATAAAAATAAAAGTTCTAAGTTTTTTGGAGAGCTAATGGAATTTTATACAATATTTCATAAAGAATTATACGAAACTGAGGAAACTCCTTTGCATGATCCATGTGTTATTGCATATTTGTTAGATCCATCTATTTTTAGTGGAAAAGAAGTTAATGTAACAGTTGAAGAAAATTCTGAATTAACAAGAGGGGAGACTGTTGTTGATTGGCTAGGTGTTACTAAAAGACAAGTAAATTGTTTTGTGATGAATGAAGCTAATGATGAAAAATTTTTTCAATTACTTAAAGCTAAATTATCGCTATTACCTTAACTATAAAAACTCTTTGCAATCTTTCCAGCTAAATTCGCATTATTAATTATTAAAGATACATTAGCATTTAGAGTTTCATTTTTTGATTGTTTGTTAATTTGTTTTATAAGAAACGGGGTTAATTCTTTTCCACTAATATTATTTCTATCAGCTTTTATTGTTGCATTATTTATCCATTTTTCTACGTCATTTTTATTAAGTGCTTTTTCTAATGGAACTTTATTAAATATGAGAATTGATTTTTTATTTTCCATATTTTCATTGAGTTTTAAAAAAGAAGAAATTTCATGAATTTCATCAAATTTATTATCGACTTTAATTTTTGTTTCTTCATACCAAAAACCAGGCATATAATTTGTTTGATAACCAATTCTTGTAATTCCTAAAGTTTCAAGAAGTTCATTTGTTTTACTTAAATCTAATATAGATTTAGCACCACTACAGATTACAAAATTTGAATTCTCAGAAAGTGCATATAGATCTGCAGATACATCATTGGTATTTTCAGCATTTAGATGCACTCCACCAATTCCTCCTGTTGCAAAAAATTTTATTTGAAATTTAGAAGCTATAGAAATTGTACTTGCTACTGTTGTAGCAGCATTTTCTTTATTAAATATTGATAAATTTATATTGTGGTTTGAAACTTTTTGTACATTTTTCTCTTTTGCTAATATTTGAATATCTTCTTCAGATAATCCTATTTTAACCTTACCTCGAATTATTCCTATTGTTGCAGCAATTGCACCGTTATCTTCAACAGCCTTTATAGACTCATTTGCGACTTTAATATTTTCTGGATAGGGCAATCCATGACTAATCAATGTACTTTCTAAAGCTACTATTGGTTTTTTTCTATTTATTGCTTCTTGAACTTTTTTACTTATATCAAATATTTCATGCATACTATTGTACAATCACTCTCTTAGAAAGATTTTTAATTTTTAAAAAATCACTCTTAGTTTTTAGACTTTTACCACTAGCATAATAAGACCCGCATGCTACAGAAGTTTTCAAAATATAATTCATTTTTTCATTTATACTGAACAAATACAGCATCATAGCTGCTAGTGCGTCTCCAGCTCCATTTTCGTTTACTACTTTAATTGATGGGGGTTTTATTTTTTTTATAAATTCATTACTTCCAAAGATTACATTATTTTTTGAATTAGTAGTAATTATTTTTATTTTTTTATTTTGTTTTAATATTTTTTTTACACCTAATATTATATTTGAAGAATTTGTAAGTTTAAGTAACTCTGCTTTGTTTAAGAATATAAAATCAATTTTATTTATAATCCTTTTAATTTTAATAACTTTATGGACTGATGTTGCGCACACTATAATTTTATTTTTTTTTGATAGTTTATTTATTGATTTTTCCAAATAGGTTTTAGAAAAATTTAGATCATATATTATATTTTTATTCTTGATGTTTGGTATTTTTAAAGATTTATTATTTTCATACTCATCTGTGTTAGCTAGTCCTAATAGAAATTTATTATTTTTATCTGATAAAGCTAAATAGTATCTATCTGCATAATCTTTATTCACTTGATGAACATAGATTTTTTTTGAGATTTTTTTTCTAATCTCTTCATTGATAGCTAAACTATAAAAGTTTACATCAACAAAATTTGAAAGCAATTCTGCAATATTGTAGGCCACTCCACCAATTCTGCTTTTTTGTGTAATTTGATTAGATCTAAAATTAATAATATTTTTTTTAAGATTTAATAAATAATCGTGATGAATTGCCCCAATACAAACAAAAATGTTTTTAGATTTCAGCATTATGAATTATACACCCTTTATGTCAGTTTTTGATGTTGATCCACCTATTATTGATAATAAACATTTAATTAAATGGTTAAAGATTAATTTTTCTTTCTTAAGAAATAAATTACTCAAAATTAAACAACTTGATAGTGAAAGGGATATAAATTTTATTATATTCATAAATAATAAAAAAAAATATGTATTAAAAATTTCAAACCCATCAGAAAAAATAAATATATTAAAATACCAAGATAGATTAATTAATTATTTAAGAAGTGATCTTAGTCTTAAATCTTTTATACCAAAAATATACCATAAAAAGATTGTAAAATATTTAGATAAAAAAAATAGAGAATGCTTTGTTAGGATCTTATCTTATATTGAAGGGCGCATGTATGGAGATACAAAAAGTAACGATAAAATTGAAAATTCTTTAGGTAAGTTACTTGGAAAAGTATCAACTAAGTTGAAAGCATTTAAAGATATAGATGCCCATAGAAATTTTATTTGGGATCCATCAAATATAAAATGGATTAAAAAAGACATCAATATTTTTACTGGTTCAAAGAAATTAATTTTATTAAAATGTTTTTCAGAATATGAAAAATTTGTAAAAAATAATTTAAATAAGTTAAGATATTCAATAACTCATTCAGATCCAAATAATTATAATATTGTTATTAAAGAAAACAATGTTTGTGGTTTACTAGATTATGGAGATTCTATTTATTCTCCAACTATAAATGATTTAGCTATATGCCTTTCATATGCATTAATGAACAATGATAATATTTATCTTACACTTAAAAATATAATAACAGAGTACAATAAACAGTTTTCTATTAATGAGGATGAAATTAATTCATTAATATCATTATGTAAGTCAAGACTTATGATTACTGTTGTAATGGCAAAAAAACAAAGAATTAAATATCCATCAAATCAATATTTAAGCATTAGTGAGAAAGATGCATGGTCTTTATTAGAAAAATTAGACAAAATTCCTATCAATTTTTTAATATATATTGTTCGCGAAATATGTGGCTTTGATATTATTCACCATCATAATGAAATTATAAATTATATAAATAAATTCAACTTTGGTAATATTTTTAAATTTAATTTACTTGATAAAAATAAATCTATCTTAAAATTAAGTTCTGATTCACCTTTATTAAAAGGTAAGCCAGATAATAGTTCGCTTAAGAAAAGAGTTAATAAAATATTTAAAGAAGATAATTCTCGTATAGGTATAGGTTTATACAATGAAAAAAGAAAAGTTTATAAGGGGCCTAACTTTATTTCTGAATTAAATACGAATGAAAGACGTAATATTCACTTAGGAATTGATATTTTTATTGATCAGGGGACAGATTTATTTGCTCCAATAGATGGTAAAATTATAATTTTAAAAAATAATAATTTTAAATATGACTATGGCCCCACTCTAGTTTTAGAACATAGTTTTAAAAAATATAAATTTTATACTCTATACGGTCATTTATCTAAAATAATGTTTCAAAAACTAAAAATTGGAAAAAAAATTAAGAAAGGTGAATGGATTGGTAAAATTGGTAATTCTAATGAAAATGGTAAATGGTTACCACATTTACATTTTCAAATTATTTTAGATTTATTAGGACATGATAAGAATTTTCCAGGAGTAGGTGAAGAATTTTTATTCAATATTTGGAATAAAATTTCACCTGATCCAAATTTAATTCTACGAATTCCAAAATCTTTTTATTCTAATAATAATAATTTTAAAGATACTTTAAAGAAAAGAAGAAAAAATATTTCTGATAATTTATCAATTTCTTACAAGAAACCTCTTCATATGCTTGAAGCTAAAGATCAGTATTTTTTTGATAGATATGGCAGGAGATACTTAGATTGTGTAAATAATATTTCCCATGTTGGACATTCAAATTCCTATGTCCATGAAGCTATGACTCAGCAAAATTTAAAACTTAATACTAATACGAGATATCTATACGACACAATTAACGATTATAGCGAATTACTTTTAAGTAAGTTTCCAAAGAAATTAAATAAGATATTTTTCGTATGTACAGGATCTGAAGCTAATGATTTAGCTTATAGAATAGCCCAAACTTATACTGGTGCAAAAGATGTCTTTGTTATGAACAATGCTTATCATGGGCATACCAATGCTTTAATTGATCTAAGTCCATACAAATTTAATAGTAAGGGTGGTTCGGGTAAAAAAGATTATGTTCATGTATTAGACATGCCTGATCCCCTAAGAGGTAAGTGGAGATATCAAAATTCAAATTGGATTCAAAAATATATAGATGAAGCTAAAACGGTAATTAGAAATAAAATTAAAGAAACCAATATTGCATGTTTTTTTACTGAATGTATACTTGGTTGTGGTGGTCAAGTAATTCTTCCAAAAAATTATCTAAAAGAAATATTTTCAGAAATTAGAAGAAACAATGCATTATGTATTGTTGACGAGGTACAAACTGGTTTTGGACGCGTTGGAAGAAATTTTTGGTCATTTGAAGAGCATGATGTCGTTCCAGATATAGTAACCTTGGGCAAACCTATGGGCAATGGTCACCCTATAGCTGCTGTTATAACTACAAAAAAAATTGCTTCAACTTTTAATAACGGGATGGAATATTTTAACTCATTCGGTGGTAATCCTGTTTCCTGTGCTATCGGTAAAGCAGTATTAGAGACTATTGATAATAATAAATTACAAAAAAATGCTTTGTTAGTTGGTAATTATTTTTTAAAAGAATTAAAAAAAATCCAACTTAAATATAAAAAATATATTAGTGAAGTTAGAGGTAGGGGGCTTTTTTTAGGAATAGATATTATTCAGAATAGTAATGTGTCTAAACCAAATAAAAAATTATCTAAACTGCTTATTAATTATATGAGAAATCAAGGTATTTTATTGAGCACTGATGGACCTTATGACAATGTTATTAAAATAAAACCACCTCTTGTATTTACAAAATTAAATGTTGATCAGGTATGTAAAAACTTAGAAACTTTCTTTAAAAAATTATAAAATATATTCCATAACTAATCATTAGCAGACCAATAGTTAGATCAATCCAAAACCAAGTTTTATTTGAATAAATATATTTTGACAAAAACTTTGACATATATCCCAAAGAAAAGAAAAACAAAAAACTAGCTGAAATTGCTCCAACACCAAATGAAAATTGATCATTAAAATTTGTTGATAATGATCCCAGCAAAATAATTGTATCTAGATAAACATGAGGATTTGCGTATGTAATAAGGAATAAGGTAATTAATACTTTTCCGTATTCGTTAATTATATTTAATTCTTTATTTATATCTTTAATTTGATTTAATTTTATAACTTTATTTAATCCATAAAATATAAGCCAAATTCCACCTAATACTTTTATTATTCCTATGATACTTGGATTAATTTGAACAATGTAATTAGATAGAAATATTCCAATTACAATTAGTAAACTGTCAGATAGACTACAAAATAAAGTAACTGTAAAAACATAAGATTTTTTAAGCCCTTGTTGAATTACAAATAAATTTTGCGGTCCTATGGCTATAATTAATGTTCCTCCAATTATTAATCCTTGGATAAAATCATAAATATACATATTGCCTTAAATTATAATTACACTATTTTAAAATCATGCACAAAATTATATTGTTTAGTTTGTTTATTTTATTATCAAAAAGTGTTTATGGAGAAATGATTAAACCAGACCCTTCAATTGGCCCTAAGGAAGTTATTTTAATTCAATTAAAAGCATTACAAAAAAATAATTCACCTTTTGACGATGCCGGTATTGAACAAACTTGGGAATTTGCGCATCCAAACAATAGAATGTACACAGGTCCTCTAGACAATTTTATTAGGATGATTAAAAATCCATCCTACTCAATGATGATTGATCACTTAGAACACAATATAATTCCAGTTCAGGAACAAGAAAAAAGTTCATATTACTTTGTAGAGCTTACAGATAGTAATGGAAAAAAATTTGGTTTCGAATGGACAGTAGAAAAAGTAGAGCAAAACGGTGAATTTAAAGATTGCTGGATGACTGTCGGTGTTTCTAGACCAATGCCTTTATCACAAGCATCATAGTGTGCGGAAGATTTACAAGCACTGAAGATAAAGAAAAAATTACAAAACTATTCCCTAACTCAGAAGTTTTAAATTACGCACATAAGTCATACAATATATCACCTTCTAATATCGTTAATATTATTTATGAAAATAATCATAAACTTTTAATAGATACTTTTATTTGGAGTTATAGTTTTTTTAGTAAACAAAATAATGTTACTCAATTTGTTATTAATGCAAGAATTGAAACGATTAATGATAAATATTTATTTAAAGAATCATTTACTAAAAGAAAATGTCTTATTATTGCAAATGGATATTATGAATGGAAAAATATAAATAATCAAAAACAACCCTATTTAATATCAATTCCTAGAAATGAATTATTATTTTTTGGTGGAATTTGGAGGGAAGAAATAAGAGATAATAAAAAAATGAATGTTGTCTGTATTATTACTAAGGAGGCAAATGAAAATCTTTCCCATATACATAATAGAATGCCTCTTATTATGTCTCATAATGAGGGTCTTGATTTTCTTAATGATAATGAAAATGAATTTCTACATAAAAACAAAAGTGTTATCGAGGATGATTTAGACTTTTATCCAGTATCAAAAATTGTAAATAATCCAAAAAATAATGATGAAAATTGCCTTAAAGAAATATCTTTATAATATTTAAATTTTTTTATCGCTTTTATAATATTAATCAAATATATAATTTTTCTCTAATGAGTCATTTATTTTATAAACCTGCAAAATCTAGATTACACAGAAGTGAATTGGCGGTTCCAGGCTCTAATCCAAGGATGTTTGAAAAAGCATTAAAATCAAATGCCGATTATATTTTTTTAGATTTAGAAGATGCAGTATCTCCAAATGATAAAATTGATGCAAGAAAAAATGTTATAAATGCAATAAAAGAATACAATTGGAGAGAAGAAGGTAAAACAATCTCTATAAGAATTAACGGTTTGGATACACACTATATGTATCGTGATGTAATTGAAATTATAGAAGAGGTCGGTGATAAGATTGATACATTATTAATTCCAAAAGTAGGCTCATCATCTGATGTATATATGGTTGATTGTATGCTCAATCAAATTGAACAAAATAAAAAATTTAATAATAGAATAGGTTTAGAATGTTTAATTGAAACAGCACTAGGAATGTCTAACATCCAATCAATTGCAACATCAAGTTCTAGACTAGAAGCATTACACTTTGGGGTTGCAGATTATGCTGCAAGTATGCGAGCAAGAACTGTTGTCATTGGAGGTTTAAATCCTGATTACCCTGGTGATCAATGGCATCATGGCTTATCAACTTTAGTAATGACCTGTAGATCATATGGCTTAAGAGCAATAGACGGACCCTTTGGAGACTTTAATGACAAACAAGGATATCTTGATGCAGCAAAAAGAGCGGCAGCAATTGGTTTTGAGGGTAAATGGGCAATACATCCATCGCAAATAGATTTAGCTAATGAAGTTTTTTCTCCACCCAAAGAAGAAATAGATAAAGCAAAAAGAATATTATTAGAATTAGAAAAAGCAGCAGCTGAAGGAAAGGGCGCTGCTCAGCTTGATGGAAGAATGATCGACGCTGCATCTGCTAGAATGGCTGAAAATATTGTAAATATAAATAAGTTAATTGAAAGTAAGTAATGGACATACACGAATATCAAGCAAAAAAAATATTGTCCGATTTTGGAGTTAAAATTCCCACTGGTGGTATTGTTTATAGTCCAGAAAATGCAGAAAATAAAGCGAGAGAAATTGGTGGTGTAAAATGGGTTGTAAAAGCGCAAGTTCACTCTGGTGCTAGAGGTAAAGCGGGAGGAATTATAATATGTAATTCTCCGTTAGAAGTTGCTGATGCAACTGATAAATTGTTAGGTAAAAAATTAATTACAAACCAAACTGGTCCAGAGGGTAAGATAATAAATAGAATTTATATTGAAGAAGCAACTGATATCAAACATGAATTATATTTAGGTTTAGTGTTTGATAGATCTTCAGAAAGTATAATGGTTGTAGCCTCAACAGAAGGTGGAATGAGTGTCGAAGAAATTTCAAAAGAAAAACCTGAAACAATTATACGATCTAAAATTGAAGTAGCAGTTGGTATTCAACAATTTCAAGCAAGAGAAATAGCTTTTGGTTTAGGAATTGAATCCAAATTGATCTCAAGAGCAGCAAATACAATTATTGGTTGTTATAAAGCTTTTAGTGAACATGATGCAACAATGGTTGAAGTTAATCCATTAGTTGTATCACACCAAGATGAAATACTAGCATTAGATTGTAAAATGAGTTTTGATAATAATGCAATGTTTAGAAGAGATGAAATTGCAGAACTTAGAGATAAAACACAAGAAAATTCAAATGAAGTTTATGCTTCTGACAGAGGAATGAATTATGTAAGTCTAGATGGGAATATTGGTAATATTATTAATGGTGCAGGCTTAGCAATGGCTTCAATGGATATGATAAAACTTGCTGGTGGTGAACCTGCAAATTTTTTAGATGTTGGCGGAGGTGCAACACCTGAAAAAATAGTTAAAGCTTTTAAATTAATCTCTATGGACACAAAAGTTAAGGTGATATTAGTTAATATCTTTGCAGGGATTAACAGATGTGATTGGGTTGCAGAAGGAATTGTTCAAGCTTTATCAAAAATTGAAATTAAACATCCTTTAGTTATACGTTTAGCTGGAACTAACGTCGAAAAGGGAAATGAAATACTTAAAAAAAGCAATATAAATTACATTGAAGCATCAACTTTAGAAGATGCAGCAAATAAAGCAGTGAAGGCTCTTGGATAATCATGTCTATAATCATTCACAAAAATACAAAGATTTTAGTCCAAGGATTCACTGGAAAAATTGGAAGTTTTCATGCTGAAGAAATGATTAAGTATGGCTCTAACGTTGTTGGCGGGGTAACACCTGGTAAGGGTGGCATGACTCATTTAAATCTTCCTGTTTTTAATACTGTTAAAGAAGCTGTAGATCAAACTGGAGCATCAACATCAATTTTATTTGTTCCACCAGCCTTCGCAGCTGACTCAGCAATGGAAGCTGCTGATGCAGGTATTAAGACCTGTGTGGCTATTACTGACGGTATTCCTTCTCATGATATGGTTAAAATAAAAAGATACATGAGAAGATATCCAAAAGATAAAAAAATGGGATTAGTAGGTCCAAATTGTGCAGGAATAATTAGCCCTGGTAAATCTATGTTAGGTATTATGCCTGGTCATATCTACAAAGAAGGTAAAATAGGAATAGTTAGTAGATCTGGCACTTTGGGATATGAAGCTGCACAACAACTTAAAGATTTGGAAATTGGTGTTTCAACAAGTGTAGGTATAGGAGGCGATCCAATAAATGGAAGTTCTTTTAGAGATATAATTGAAAAGTTTGAAAATGATGATGAAACTATTGCAGTTTTAATGATAGGTGAAATAGGTGGTCCACAAGAAGTTGAAGCCGGAAAATTTGCTAAAGAAAATATGAGTAAACCGGTAATTGCGTATATAGCAGGACTAACTGCACCAAAAGGTCGTGTGATGGGGCATGCTGGCGCAATTGTTTCTGCTTATGGTGAAAGTGCAATAGAAAAAGTAGAACTTCTTAAAGAGTGTGGGGTTACAATTTCCAAAAACCCTTCTGTAATGGGTGAAACTGTTAAAAAAGTATTAGTAGAAAATAATTTGAATTAATATAATTAAAAAATAATGAAATTTTTATATAAAAATGAATTCTGGATGTTAATATTTTCTCTAGGTGTTCTTTATTGGTTATTTAATCCATCAGTCTTAACAACCTTAGTTATGATTGTACCATTACTATTGGCTGTTTCTTCCCGTAAATAAAGCTAAGTTTTATACTACTGATGCTTGAATGTTTATCGTATTTATAGCTAAAAAATGAAATTATATCTTATTAGACATGCAGAGTCAGAAGCTAATGCAGCATCAGATTTAGATAATCCAACTTATTATTATGATGCAAGAATTACTCAAAGAGGAGTTGAGCAAGCAAAAAAATTAAATAATAGAATTAAAAATCTCAAATTTGATAATTATTTTTGTTCCCCCTTAACGAGAACATTGGAAACATTCTCTATTGTTTTTCCATCTAATAAACCGGTAATTGAACCATTAATAAGAGAACATTTGTATCACTCATGTGATGTAGGAAGACAACCAAAAAAATTAAAAAAAGAATTTAATGATTTTGATTTTAATAATTTAAATGATTTTTGGTGGAATAATAACAAACCTATTAATGAAAAAAAAATTATACAAGAGTCTCACAATGATATTAAAATTAGATTAAGGTCTTTTCTACTATCTATTAAAAACCTTAATTTACAAAAAATTGTATTAGTCAGTCATGGTACATTCTTAAGTCAAATAACTGAATATATGCTGGATAACTGTGAGGTATATGATTGTGAGTACAATGAGGTATACGAAAAATTTTTTTAATTTAATTCTTGATAAATAAAAATCTAAAACATCTCATTTATTATTTTATTTAATTTTTGTGTTACTCTATCAATTATTTTTTTTCCTATCTGTGCATTGGATTTTCTAGGATCTCCAATAATTCCACTTTTACTTAATTCTTTAGTTACCCAAGCTTTCTTAATATTTTTCTCATAAGAAATTGTTTTAGATGATAAATAATCGGAAGATAATCTATGTTTAGAAATTTTAGATTGCCTAACTAGGTTTGGAAATAAATATAACATAATAGATGTTTCAAATTCTCCTCCGTGATAACCAAAGTCTTTTTCTTTACTTGATATAATTCCTTTAAATTGATCAAATAAAAAATAAGTGCCTTTTACTATGTTTATCTTAAATTCTGATTTCAATTCTTTAGCAATAATATCTATATGGCTAATTTGTCCACCATGACTATTTAAAAGTAATATATTTTTAAATTTCAATTTACATACATTTTCTAAAATTGACAAAGAGTGCGATATAAATTCCAATGAATCAATACTTATTGTTCCATCAAAATCTGTATGTTCAGCAGCTGAACCAAAATATATTTTAGGCATAATTAAATATTTATTTGAATTATATTTTTTATTGAATTCTAATAATATTCCTTCAAGAATTTTTTTATCAGTATTTAATGGAAGATGCGGACCGTGTTGTTCTATTGATGAAAATGGGAAAATTAAAACTGTTTTTCTATTTATTTTTTTAATTTCATTTGTTGTTAATTCTTCCCAAAAGTTTGTTAGCATTTTTTTATTATACATTTATAAGTAAATTATGAAATCTTATTCTTTATGGATTGATAGAAAAAAACAAGCTAAAATTTATCAAAAAAAACTTATTTACAATAAAAATAACAAAACAGTTTTAGTTAAAACTATTTACTCAGGTATTAGCAAGGGAACTGAAAAATTAGTTTCATCTAAAAGCGTAAGTAAGGATCAATTTGAATTAATGAAAGCCCCTTTTCAAGAGGGTTCTTTTAATTTACCTATAAAATACGGTTATATAAATGTTGGGTATATTGTCGATGGTCCAAGGAAATATATAAATAAAAAAATATTTAGTCTTTATCCTCATCAAGATTTATATGAAATTTCTATTCAAAATTTAATTTTTTTACCAAAAGGAAATTTGAGAAAATATGTTCTAACTGCAAATATGGAAACAGCAATTAATATCTTTTGGGACGCACAATCTAAAAGTAATAACAAAATTCTAATTGTAGGACTTGGCTCTGTAGGATTATTAACTGCATTTTTTTTTAAAATTAATGGATATAAAAATGTTTATGTTTTTGATAATAATAAAAATAAAAGAAAAATTGCCAACTATTTAGGATTAAATTTTATTGAAATAAGAAAGATTGAGAAAATAGATGTAGCAATAAACACTACAGCTAATTATAAAGTTCTAAATTCTTTAATGGAAAAATTATCTATCGAAGGAAAAATAGTAGAAGCTAGTTGGTATGGTAAAAATAAAGGAGAAGTTGCCTTAGGTGGGTATTTTCATTCTAAAAGATTAAAAATTATTAGTTCACAGGTATCTAAAATACCAAAATACATGAAAAATAAATATGATTTTGAGGGGAGATTAAAATTAGCAATTAAATCTTTAAAAAATTCAAAATTAGAAAAATTAATTACTAGTGAAAGTAATTTTTTTGATTTAGAAAAAGATTACTATAAAATCCTTCAAAATAAGGATACAATAATGCATCTAGTTAAATATTAATTATGTATTCGATAAAAGTAAGAGAAAATATTCTAATAGCTCATTCTTTACCTGGAGAAGTATTTGGACCAGCCCAAAATATGCATGGAGCTACATATTTAGTAGATGCAGAATTTTTCACTGATAAACTTAATAAATACAATATAATTATGGATTTAGGAATAGTGTCCACGACTTTAAAAGATATTCTTAAAATATATAATTATCAAAATTTAGATGAGATTGATGAATTTAAGGGAAAAATTACCTCAACAGAGTTTTTAGCAGAGGATATTTGCAATAAGATCTTGAATAGACTAAGAAATGAATTCTCTGAAGATTACAAATCTTTAAAAAAAATTAAAATAACCTTGCAAGAATCAAATATTGCATGGGCATCATATGAAAAAGAGGTTATCTAATAATAAATCTGATATTTATTTTGTTTATCCAGGAAATATTAATGCAAAAACTGGAGGATATATTTATGAAAAAAATATCCTAGAATATGCAAAGATAAGAGATATAAATATTAGACCAATTGCTCTAAGTGAAAATTATCCTTTTCCTACAAATAACGATATAAAATATTTTCTAAAAATTTTAGATAAAATTGATCCTAACTCTAAAATTATCATAGATGGATTAGCTTTAGAAGGAATGTATTCAATTTTTAAAAAATTACTTACCTATAATGTCATCGCGCTAATACATCATCCTTTATATCTTGAATTTAAAGGTCAAAGGTCAAAAAAATTCTTACGTTTAGAAAAAGAAAATTTCAAAAAAATAAATAAATTTATTGTTACATCTAAAAATACAAAAAATTTATTAATAAATGAATTTAAGGTTCTAAATAATAAAATATCTGTAGTTGAACCTGGAATAGAAAGACTAGCAAATTATAGTTTTAAAAATAATAGTAAAATTCATCTTTTAACATGTGGAAGTATAATAAATAGAAAAAATTATCTTTTTTTATTAAAAGTTTTAAAGCCTTTAGATAATTTTATTTTAGAAATTGTTGGTGATACTACAAGAGATATAGGTTATTACAAAAAACTCAAAAAATTTATTTCTAAAAATTCAATGAACAGAAAAATAATATTCCACGGTACTATTTCAGATACAAAATTAGCTAAATTATATTCTAAAACAGATTGTTACATTTCGGTAAGTAAATATGAAGGTTTTGGAATGTCCTTAGCAAATGCATTAACAATTAAAAAGCCAATTATAACCTTTTTTACTCATACTATCTTAAATACACTAGGAAAAAAGGGTGTTATTTATTTCAAAAAATTTGAAGTAAATGATCTTAGAATTATAATCATTAAAAATATATTAAATAAAAAAAATTTTAATAAACTAAATATTGATATTCATAAAAACAAAAGATATCTTCTTACTCCTCTAGAGTCAGCTAAGAAATTTGTTAATTTAATTTAATATGCATGAATTTCAAAATAAATGGTTAATTCTTAGAGAAACTGTCGATAGAAATTCACGAAACCAAAGAATACTATATTTAATTAATAAATTTTTTAAAAATAAAAAAAATATTAGAATAGTTGATTTGGGTTCAGGCGCTGGATCTAATTATAGATTTCTTAAGTCACGATTATTAAATAATCAATATTGGTCTTTTGTAGACATATCACATCAATCAACAAATTATTTTAAAAAAAATATACAATTATCTTCTAAAATAAAAAAAACTAATTTTAAAATTGTTGATGTAATTAATAATTTAGAAAAAATAAATTTTAATGATTATAATTTAGTTACAGGATCTGCTTTTTTAGATATTCTTCCAAAAACATGGTTTAAAAATTTTTATAAATTAAATCTTGATACAGAAATTGTCTATTTTGCCTTAAATTATAATGGTAATTTTAAATTTTTTCCAAAACACAAGGATGATAAAAAAATTCTTAATATTTTTAATAAAGATCAAAAATCTGACAAAGGAATAGGGGAATTGGCTGTTGGACCAGATTGTACTGAATTAATAAATAAAGTATTTAAAAGGACTCACAAAACATATGTTTCAGACTCTACATGGGATGTTAGTACAAATTATGAATTTCAAGTTTATTTCTTAAATTTTTGTAGAGAAATTATTCAAAAAAATAAACTTAACTTTGATGATTGGTTAAAATTTCGTTTAAAAAGTATTAAAGAAAAAAATTCTAGATTTATTTTAAATAATACAGATTTTTTAGCTATTAAGAAATAAATTAACAATAATTTCATTATCTAATTCATTAAAATTATGTTTTGGTCTGATAGCTTTATTGAGATTTGAAATTTCTTTTAAATTTAATGAATTAATTCCTGAACCTATTAATATTGGGGCAATCATAAATTGAAGAATATCAATATATTTATTATTTATTAATTCTGAAATAGTTTTTGATCCTCCCTCTACTAAAATATTTTTATATTTAAGTTTTTTTATTTGAGTAATAAAGTTTTTAGTAAAATTTTTTTCTTTTAATCTTATTATTGTTGAATTATTCAATTTAATATTTTTATTACTTTTTGTAAAAATTATATTTTCATTACCGTCATTAAATATTTTATATTTATTATTTAGCGAAAGACTACCATCGATAATAATTCTTTTTGGATTTGTGCCCTTTATTTTTCTTGTTGTTAATAGGGGGTTGTCTTTTTTAATGGTATTTGAGCCTACAATAATTGCATCACTGATACTTCGTAAACAATGTAAATAAATAATACTCTTGGGATTATTTATGTAATGTGAATTACCATTATTTAATGCAATTCTACCATCAATACTTTGTCCTATCTGAGCTATAACTAATTTTTTGTTTTTTCTTAATATTGGGAGAAGGATATTTAAGATTGATTGATAAAATTTACTTATATTAATTTTAGATTCCAGATTATTATTTTTTATGTAAAAATTACTTTTTCTTTTTGATGATAAAGAAATACTATTTTTTTTAACCAATAAATATAAATCACTATTCTTTTTAGAATTTTTTATAAAATCTAGTAAAATTCCTATATTTTTTGATGTAATCATTTGTTTTTATTTCAATTATATCTATATAAAGTTTTCATGAGTTTCAAATCTAATACAGGAACTATTATAGATAGGGCAATTAACGAACTCAGGACCGGAAGACCCTTAATAATTCAGAATAGCAAGGAATATTGGATGTTCTTTAATATAGAGCATTCCCAAAGTAAAATTTTTAATCAATTCAATAAGCACTTAATTGATGAAAAATATCTACTTATTACTAAACAAAAAGCTCAATCAATTTTTAATAAGAATATTAAAAGTAATATTTATTTTGAGATAAATCCAAAAACAGATGTAAATCAAATAATAAATTTATTTGTTAATCCTCTTAGTAATAATAAAGTAATTAAATTTACCAATATTAAAAAATTCAAATCTAAAAATTTTCATAATGTTAGTATTGATCTTTCCAAAAATGCTAAAATGATACCATCGCTAGTTTTTAAAAAAATTAATAAAAAATATTACAAAAATATAAATGAATTTGGATTTAAGAATGGAATTTTAATATTCGATTACAAAGATTTATTGAAGCAAAATGAATTAATTTGTGAAAGTATTAAATTAGTTTCTAGTGCAAAAGTTCCACTACCAAAAAACGAAAATTCTAATTTTAAAATATTCAAATCATATATTGGATCTGATAAACATGTAGCGATAATTGTTAATCCAAAAAAAATAAATAAAAAATCTGTTAATTTAAGAATTCATTCAGCTTGTTTTACAGGTGATATTTTTCATTCTTTAAAATGTGATTGTGGTGAACAATTAAATCAATCAATCAATTACATGGTTAGAAATAATGGTGGAATTATATTATATTTAGAACAAGAAGGTAGGGGAATAGGATTAGCTAATAAAATGAGAGCTTATTCTCTTCAAGCAAGAGGTATGGATACAATAGACGCCGATCATAATATTGGTTTTTTAGATGATGAAAGAGATTTTAATATTGCTGCTAGAATACTGAAATTATTAAAAATAAATAAAGTTAATCTTATTACAAATAATAAAAATAAAATTAATTCTATTAAGAAAGCTGGAATTAAAGTTGAAAATCAAATAAATACAAAGCCAACATTGAATAAATTTAATAAAAATTATTTTAAAACAAGAGTTAAAAAAGCTGGGTACGGTCTTAAACTAGTAGTATAATTATGAAAAAAATTCCTAAGATAAAACTTCAATTAACAAACGATAATGAATTTGATTCATCTAAATTAAAGAATAAAACAGTTTTATTCTTTTACTCTAAGGCGTTAACTGGTGGATGCTCAGTAGAAGTTGCAGATTTTCAGAAATATTTAATAAAATTTAATAAAATTGGCTTTGACGTAATAGGAGCTTCTAAAGATCCTGTTGATCGGAATAAAAAATTTTTAGATAAGTATAAATTGAAATACCCACTTGGTTCGGATGAAGGAAAAAATTGTGATAAACTTGGTATTTGGATAGAAAAATCTATGTATGGTAGAAAATATTTTGGGATAGATAGATCTACATTTGTAATCGATAAAAATGGAAAAATTCTAAATTCTTGGCATAAAGTTAAAGTTAAAGGTCATGTTGAAGAAGTTTATAATTTTTGTAAGGATCAGTAAATTTTTATTTAATTTTACCTATTTCTTTTTCTCTTTTGATTACAAATAAACCACTTAACGTAATAATTATTGCGCCAATAATCATATTATAAGTTGGAGTTTCACCTAGTATTAAATACCCAAAAATCATTCCAAATATAATTACACTGTATCTTGCAGAGGCCGTTAATGAAAGTGGTGCATAAAAAACTGTTAATACTGAAAATAAATATCCGAATAAAACAAATATACTAGAAGCAAAAATATAATTTAGATCTTCACTGCTTACTTGATAACCAAAAATTATTGAACCCAACCCTGCAAACCCAGTAATTAACAATGCTGTCACAAATGTAATTTCAACACTATTTGATTTAGTTGCTAAACTTTTTGTAGCAATATCTCTAATAGTCAAAAAAATAGCAGCTAAAATTGGTAACACTAAAAGATAATTAAATTGAAAATTTTGTGGATTTACAACTACTATCACACCTAAAAACCCAATAATAACTGCACACCATCTTCTTATTCCAACCTTCTCTCCCAAAAAAAGAAAAGCAAATATTGTGACAAAGAAAGGATTAGTCATTAAAAGTGTGTAAACCTCAGATATTGGAAGTAAAATTAATCCAACCAAAAAAAATAATGCCGTTAAAACTTCATACAAACCTCTTATATGAAAACTTTTGATTGATAGTATTTTAATTAAATTCTTTTTTTCGAAAAAAATTAAATATAAACCTAATAAACTTGATGTAACTAAACCTCTTAAAAAAATTACAGAATATAATGAATTGTCATCACCTATATTTTTTACAACAAGTTTGACATAACTATCATTTATAGAGAATGATAATTGGCCAGCCATCATAAAAATTACACCTATCGTCCCAACTGAAAATAAAATCTTGCTTTTCATAATAAAAAAAAATATTTAGCTGATATGTTACAAAGAAATACTTCAAGCCATTTATATGGATTTACTGACTTGAAGTCATTAAATGAAAGAGGCCCTTTAGTTATTTCTTATGGAAAAGGAATATATGTTTACGATACTAAAGGTAATAAATATCTAGATGGGAATTCTGGTCTATGGAATCAGTGTGCTGGTTTTGACCATCCTGGATTAATTGAAGTTGCAAAAAAACAGTATGAAAAATTTGCCGGTTATCATTCTTTATTTGGAAGATTGTCTGAAGAAACGTTACAGCTATCTGAAAAAATTATTGAAGTATCACCTTTTGATCAAGGTCGTGTATTCTTTTGTAATTCAGGATCTGAAGCAAATGACACCATGGTCAAAATGTTATGGATGTTAAATGCAAGAATCGGAAAGCCAAATAGACGAAAAATTATAACAAGAATTAATGGATATCATGGCGTTACTTTAGGAGCTTCTTCAATGACAGCCAAACCATACAATAAAGAGTTTGGTTTACCATCTGAAGAATTTATTCATATTGAATGTCCACATTATTGGAAATATGGATTAGAGAATGAAACGGAAGAAGAATTTTCACTTAGGATGGCCAAAAATTTAGAAGAAAAAATCATCAAAGAGGATCCAGAAACTATTGCAGGTTTTGTTGCAGAACCTGTTCAAGGTGCAGGAGGTTGTATACCTCCTTCAAAATCGTATTTTGATCTAGTTCAGCCTATATTAAAAAAATTTAATATTCCTTTTATTGCAGATGAGGTAATTTGTGGATTAGGTAGAACGGGAAATTTATGGGGTTGTGAAACCTACAATATCAAACCGGATATAATTATCTCATCAAAATGTTTAACAGCTGGTTACTTTCCTATGGGTGCAGTTATAGTTAATAAAGAATTTTCAAATAAATTTGTTGAAGTATCAGAAGAAGCAGAAGAATTTCCACATGGTTTTACAGCTGGTGGTCATCCTGTTGGATGTGCAATTGCTTTGAAAGCAATAGATGTAATTATGAATGAGGGTTTATTAGATAATGTAAAGTTGATGGAACCCTATTTTTTTGAAAGATTAAATGAATTTAATAATTATGAACACATTGGAGAAACTAGAGGTATAGGTCTTATGGCGGCATTAGAGATGGTAAAAAATAAAGATACAAAAGAACCTTTTGAAGGTTATCTTAATATGGGAGATAAAGTTGCTAATTTATCAATTGATAATGGATTAATTTGCAGACCTTTAGGTCCTGCAATTGTTTTGTGTCCTCAATTCACAATTACTAAAAATCAAATTGATGAAATATTTGATTCTCTTCATAAAACTATAAAGCAAGTTTTTAATTAAGTTTCGTATTTAACTATAAAACCTGAATACTTAACATTACTAATGATACTATTTGGAATAACTCCTTCAACTAGAGCTAGTGATGGACCATCTTTAGCTTTTTCAGTAATAGATAGTATACTTTGCATATCTCCTTGAATTATGGCCTCTACTTCATCTTTACTCTCTTTATTTTGAATATAACCATTTAATCCCAAAGATATTGCTAAATCACTAAACCAATGTCTAAAGCCCACTCCCTGAACTTTTCCTTTAATAATAAGTCGATAAGTTTTTATTTCATTTGTATTCATTAAAGTATCAATATAAGTACTTTTTTTTATCATACAATCCTTCAATTCATTATATGAAAAAAAGTATAGTTTATTCTTCAATTCTTTTATTTTTTGCTGGAATTTTTTTTGTAACAAATGATGCAATAATTAACTACCTAACACAAACAGATGTAAAATTTTATCATTTCATCTTTTATGGAATACCCATTTATTTATGTTTCCCCTTATATTTATTTTTTAATGGAACTTTAAAAAAAAATATAAAATGCACTAATTATTTTCCACCTATTTTCAGAGGGTTTTTAAATATTCCATTGCCTTTTATTGCCTTTATAACACTTGAACAAATTAAACTTCCAGAATTCACAACATTAAATATGACTGCCCCATTGATGGGAACAATATTTGCTATTTTTTTACTGAATGAAAAATTAAATTTTTTAACATATATATCTTTGTTCATTGGTTTTTTAGGTGTGTTATTTGTTATACAGCCAGGGTTTGAAAGCTTTAATATTTATTACCTAATTGTGCTTATCGGAGTATTATTAATTACAATTACAACATTTATTGTAAATAAATATAATCATGTAACTACAAATATTGGATATTTTCTTTATGGTGGTTTCTTTGTTCACTTTATTTCAATACCTTTATTTTTAGTGAATCCATTAAAAGTAACCCTTTTTGAATTTATTTTAATTTCAACTGCTGCATTATTTATTAATTCAGCAATGTTTTTTGCAACTACTGCTTTTAAGATTGCACAAAAACATTATGCATCAGTATTTAGTTTGGTTTACCTCCAGGTATTATGGTCATCTTTAGTTGGAATATTTATATTTAATGAATATATGAATCTATATGCTTATATTGGAGCAATATTTATAGTTTTAAGTGGAATTGTTTCGTTACCTTCACAAATAAAACAATTAAAGGAAGCAAATTAATGTATAAAATAATTTTATTTTTATTTCTTTTCTTTTTTAGCTATAAATCTTTTTCTAACGAAGTTAAGATTTTAAATGAAACTATTGGCAATGGTTTAGAGGTAAAAAATCATTCAAAATTATCTGTTCATTACATCGGTAGACTAGAGGATAATACTGTTTTTGATAGTTCTTACGATAGGGGGCAATTTTTTGATTTTCAAATAGGAGTAAGGAAAGTAATCCTAGGTTGGGAAACTGGGTTACTTGGTATGAGAGAGGGTGGAAAAAGAACAATATTTATTCCTTATCAATTAGCTTATGGAGAAAGTGGGGCAGGAAATTTAATTCCACCAAAATCAAATCTTATTTTTGATATTGAAGTAATAAAAGTAATTCCACCTGCATATAAGGAAATAGATGGTTATCAGTTAAAATTAGCGATGACCGATGATTTTAAAATTATAGATATTAGAAATGAAGATCAAATAACTAATAAAAATAAAATCCCAGGAGCAATACAGATAACGGCATTTGATAAAAATGGTAATTTTTTTCAAGATTTTTTTGAAAAGTATAAAGAAAATGTTCAAATAGGAGAGAAAGTTATTTTTATAAGTCAAAATGGAGACGTATCTTCAATTTTAGCTAACGGATTTGTTGAGCAGCTTAATCAAGTAAATATTTATCATTTAAAGGATGGAGTATCAGGTTTAGAAAAAATAAATTTTGATTTTGAGTAAATTAAATATCTATTTTTTTATTATTTTCAGCTGCATAATTAATAATAAATTGCCATGCTGATCTACCAGTTCTATTACCTCTTTGTAAACTCCATTTAATTGCTTCTTTTTCAGTATTATCATTAAAAGGAAGTTTAAATTTTTCACAATACTTAAAAATTATATTAACAAAATCATTTTGAGAAATATTATGAAAGCCAATCCATAGACCAAAACGATCACTTAAGCTTATTTTTTCTTCAACACTTTCATCTGTATGAATAGCAGAAGACCTTTCATTTTCTATCATATCTCTTGGCATTAAATGTCTTCTATTAGATGTCACATAAAGAACAATATTTTTAGGCTGATTTTGTATGCTTCCATCTAAAGTAGATTTAATTATTTTGTAATCGCTATCTATTTTTTCAAATGATAAATCATCAATAAAAATTATAAAATTAAAATTCTTAAAATTTGCATATTTTTCATAAATAATTTCAATATCAAAAATATTATTTTTATTTAATTGTATTAATTTTAAATTCTTATTTTTTTTATTTATTTCATTAAAAACTGATTTAATTAGTGAGCTTTTACCATTACCTCTTGATCCCCATAACAAGGCATTATTTGTAAAATTTCCTTTAGCAAAACTTATCGTATTATCATAAATAGTTTTCTTTTGTCTTTCTATTCCAATTAAAAGATCAAGATCTATAAATCTAAAATGAGTGATTATTTTGAGGTTTTTTATTTTACTATCCCAAATAAATGCATTTCCTCTTGAGAGTGTAAGATTTGATAAAAAATTGCTTAAAAACATTATAAATACTTTATTTGATTTTTCTTATTACACAGTATAATAAATCTCTCAAATTAAATCATCATAGGTACTATTATGGAAGCATTTGGAACATTTCTACCACTTATATTAATATTTGTAGTTTTTTATTTTTTATTAATTAGACCACAACAAAGAAAAGTTAAACAGCACAAAGAAATGCTATCCAATCTCAAAAGAGGTGATAAAATAGTTACTTCAGGTGGCATTATAGGAACTATAAATAAAGTAGCTGACAATAGGGAATTAACCCTAGAAGTTGCTGAAAATGTTGAAATAAAAATTGCATCTGGAATGGTTGCAGATTTATATGCAATGCCTGAAGTTCAAAAAAAAGAACCACCAAAAGATGATAATAAAAGTAAATCTGGCTTCTCTTTATTTTCTAGAAAAAAATAAATTTTTTTATTAATGAAAAATTATCCCTTCTGGAAATCATTTACAGTATTATCATTAGTCTTATTAGGAATAATTTTTGCAATTCCTTCAATTATTTATGATGAAGATTCAGAAAACTGGTTTTTAAAAAATAAGATAAATTTAGGTTTAGACTTACAAGGTGGATCATATTTATTATTAGAAGTTCAACTAGACGTTTTGTATAAAGAAGAATTAGATAATTTTGTCGATAGTGTTCGTCTGATTTCTAGAGATCAAGCTGTAAAAATTGAAAAAATTGATATTCAAGAAAATGAGGTTGTGGTTTTTTTTGGTAATAAAGAGAAGATAAAAGATATTAAAGATAGTTTTTTTCAAATGTACAGAGGAGTTACTTTACAAATTAATAACAATAAGCTCAGTATAAAGTTAAATGATGAATATAGAAAAATTATTCAAGACTCAGCAATTAAGCAATCACTTGAAATTGTTAGAAAAAGAATTGATGAATCTGGTACTAAAGAACCTTTAATTCAAAGATCTGGCAAAAAGAGAATACTTTTACAATTACCAGGAGTAAAAGACCCTGAAAGAATTAAAGATTTATTAGGTAAAACAGCCAAATTAACTTTTCACATCGTTGATAATGAGAATACATCTGCTCTTCAAAACAATTTAGCGCCTTTTGGAAAAATTATTGTCCCAGACATGTATGATGAAAATACAAAATATCTATTAGATAAAAGAGCAGTTGTAGGTGGAGAAAATTTAGTTGATGCCAAAGGTTCATTTGATCAAACAGAAGGTCATGCAGTGTCATTCCGTTTTGATACAGAAGGTGCGCAAAAATTTGGTAAAGTTACAACAAACAATATTGGTAAAAATCTCGCTGTTGTATTAGATGGCGTTGTCATTACAGCTCCAAGAATTAGCAGTGCTATTACGGGAGGCTCTGGGATCATAACTGGAAATTTTAATGCCCAGGAAGCATCTGATTTAGCTGTTTTATTAAGAGCTGGTGCCTTGCCAGCGCCTTTAGAAATAGTTGAAGAAAGATCGGTAGGGGCTGGTTTAGGAGCAGACTCTATAGCTGCTGGTCAAATAGCTGCTATTATTGGTATGGTTTTAGTATGTATATTTATGATACTCATATATGGAACTTTTGGTGCTCTAGCTAATGTTTCATTAATTGTAAATTTATTTATAATTATTTCATTACTAGGAACTATTGGCGCAACATTAACATTGCCTGGTATAGCTGGAATTGTATTAACAATAGGAATGGCAGTAGACGCAAACGTTCTAATTTTTGAAAGAATTAAAGAAGAGAGTTTAAAACAAACAAAAGTTTTTCAGATTGTAAAAAATGGTTTCGATAGAGCGATGTCAACTATACTTGACGCCAATATTACTACTTTAATTGCTGCTGTTTTACTATTTGCATTTGGATCTGGTCCAATAAGAGGTTTTTCAATTACATTATCTTTGGGTGTGATTGCGTCAATGTTCACAGCTTTAATGCTTACAAATTTTTTAGTATATATGTACTTATCATTTGCAAATAAAAAGGAATTAAAACTATAATGTTTGGTTTAAATAAAATTATTCCTGTTGAGCCTGATATAAATTTTTTAGGCTTAAGAAGAAATTTTTTAATTTTTTCTATTTTAGCAATATTAATTTCAATTGGTCTGTTAAGTATAAAAGGTTTAAATCTTGGTATTGATTTTAAAGGAGGTACTTTAATTGAAGTAAGTACAAAAAATACTTCAATCGGTGAATTAAGAGAAATTTTATCTTCTTCTTATAGTGATGTATCTTTACAGGAATTTGGTAATGAGAATATTATTTTAATAAGACTTCAAAATAAAAGTAATCAAGAAAGTATTGAAACAGTTAATTCTGTCAAAAATTTAATTCAAGACAAGGTTGTTGAGTTTAGAAGGTCTGAATTTGTTGGTCCTACAATTAGTTCTGAACTTCTGTTTAGAGGATTTCAAGCTGTTTCTTTTGCACTAATTGCCATTTTAATTTACATTTGGCTGCGTTTTGAATGGCAATTTGGTTTCGGCGCAGTTGTTGCATTAACTCATGATGTATTGTTTACTCTTGGATTGCTATCTATTCTTAATGTAGAATTTTCTCTTGCAACAATAGCAGCAATACTTACAATTGCTGGATATTCTATTAATGATACAGTAGTGATATTTGATAGAGTTCGTGAAAATTTAAGAAAATATAAAAAACTCGAATTAGTAGATTTATTTAACTTATCAGTTAATAACACTTTATCGAGAACTATAATGACAAGTTTAACAACGCTTCTTGCTTTAGTTTCTTTATTTATATTTGGAGGAGAGGTTATTAGACCTTTCGCTTTAACAATGATTATAGGTGTAATAATTGGTACTTATTCATCTGTTTTTATTGCGGTCCCAACTTTATTAATTTTTAAGTTCAGACCGCAAGATGAAGATGATTAAGCGTTATTTAAGTTTTCTGTAACTTTTTCCCAATTAACTAAATTATCGATAAAAGCTTTTAAATAATCAGGTCTTCTATTTCTATAATCAACATAATATGAGTGTTCCCAAACATCACATCCAAGTAGAGGAGTTTGACCATGTACTATTGGGTTTTCTCCATTTGGTGTTTTAGTAATTTCTAATTTTCCATTATTTAGAACTAACCAACACCAACCTGATCCAAATTGACCAATGCCTGCATTTATAAAATCTTCTTTCATTTTTTCAACTGAACCAATATCTGAAACTATCTTATTTTCCAGCTCAGAGGGAATTTTTCCATCTGGATTATTTTTCATTACTTCCCAAAAATGAACATGATTTATATGTTGTGCCACATTATTAAATATGGGAGCATTTTTTTGATAAGAGTTGATAACTATATCATTAACGTTATCGTATGCTATATTTTGTTCTTTAATAAACTTATTTCCATTAGTAATGTAAGCCATGTGATGCTTATCATGATGCAACTCTAAAGTTTCAGCCGACATATACGGCATTAGAGCATCTTTACTATAGGGTAGATCTGGTAACTCTAGATTTATCATTTTATTTCCTTTGATTTATAAAATTTTCTTTAAAAACTCACCTGTAAAGCTTTTTTTATTATTTGCAATATCTTCGGGGGTACCAGTTCCAACAATTTGACCACCATTTACACCTCCTAGAGGACCCAGATCAATTATATGATCAGCTGTTTTAATAACATCAAGATTATGTTCAATAACGATTACAGTATTACCTTCATCAACAAGAGTATGAAGAATTTTAAGTAATTTTTTCACATCATCAAAATGAAGACCGGTAGTCGGTTCATCAAGAATATATAATGTTTTTCCTGTTGATCTTTTTGATAATTCTTTTGATAATTTTATTCTTTGCGCTTCACCACCTGATAAAGTAGTAGCTGATTGACCAATTTTTATATAATCTAATCCGACATCCATTAATGTTTGTAATTTTTGTTTTATTGCAGGAATTTTATCGAAAAATTTATAACCTTCTTCAACAGTCATTTCTAAAACATCAGAAATAGATTTATCCTTATATTTTACTTCTAAAGTCTCCCTATTATACCTTTTGCCTTTGCAGATATCGCACTCGACATAAACATCAGCTAAAAAATGCATTTCTATTTTTTTCACCCCATCACCTTCACATGATTCACATCTGCCACCTTTTACATTAAATGAAAAACGACCTGGTTTATAGCCTCTAGCACTTGATTCATTTAAATTCGCAAACCAATCTCTTATCGGAGTAAAACAACCTGTATATGTTGCTGGGTTTGATCTTGGTGTTCTTCCAATAGGTGATTGATCAATATCAATTACTTTATCGATATGATTAATACCTTTAAAGTTAAAACGACTTTCATCTTTATTTAAAGATTTATTGAAATACTCATCTAACCTTTGATACAATGTATCAATAATTAATGAAGATTTACCACTTCCAGATACACCTGTAACAGTAATAAAATTTCCTAAAGGTAAAGTTATATTAAGATTATCTAAGTTGTTTGTTTTTATTTTATTAAGCTTAAAAACTTTATTTTTATTAAATTTTCTTCTATTTTTTTGGAACTTCTATTTCTAAGGATTTATTCAAATATTTTGCTGTCAAACTTTTATTATTTTTAAGTATTTTTTTAAGTCCTCCCTCTGCAATTATGTGCCCTCCATTAACTCCTGCTTTAACACCAATATCAATTATATGATCAGATTGTCTAATTGCATCCTCATCATGTTCAACAACAATTACAGTATTTCCTAAATCTCTTAATCTAAATAAAGTTTCAATTAGTTGCTGATTATCTTTTTGATGTAATCCAATAGATGGTTCATCCAAAACATATAAAACTCCTGTTAAACCTGAGCCAATTTGACTTGCTAATCTAATTCTTTGACTTTCACCTCCAGACAAAGTTTTACTAGCTCTTGCTAATGATAAATAATCTAAACCAACTCTATTTAAAAAAACTAATCTATCTTTTATTTCTTTAATAACTCCTTCAGCAATTTTTTTATTATTTTTATCAAGTTTACTTTCAAGTGATGAAAACCAGTTTAAACATTCGCTAATTGATTTTTTAGTAATATTTCCAATATGATTTTCATCAATTCTTACGGCTAAAGCTTTATCGTTAAGACGGAAACCATTGCAAACTTCACAGTCTCTTTCAGATAAATATTTTTCTAATTCATACTGAAGCCACCATCTCTCAGTTTCCTCATATTTTCGATCAATAAAGTTAATTATTCCCTCAAAATCATATAGAAAATTTATTTCATTATTCTCATCTCCATAAAGAATTATATTTTTTACTTTTTTTGGAATTTCACTCCATGGAAGATTTTTCTTAACTTTGAATTGTTTTAAAATTTTATCTATTGTTTCAACAAAATATTTTTTATGATAACCAAATACTTTTGTTTCCCATGGTTTAATAGCCCCATCAGAAATTGATCTAGTCTCATCTGGCACAATCTTGTTTTCGTCAAAATATTTTTCAACTCCTAACCCATCACACTCAGAACATGCACCCTGCGGTGCATTAAAACTAAATAATCTAGGTTCAATCTCTTCAATACTAAATCCAGACACTGGACATGCAAATTTTGATGAAAATATCGATATTTTATTCGTATCTAGATTTTCTAAATATAATAAACCATCTGATAAAGTTAACGCAACTTCTATACTTTCACTCAGTCTTTGTTGGATATTTTTTTTTACAACAAGTCGATCAATTACAACATCAATATTATGTTTAAAATTCTTTTTAAGTGAAGGCACTTCATCAATATCATAGACAACATTATCTACTTTAAGTCGTTGATAACCTCTTTTTTTTAAATCTTCGATTTCTTTTCGATATTCACCTTTTCGATCTCTAACTATTGGAGATAAAATATAAATTCTTTTATCAATATTATTTTTAATTATAAGATCAGTCATTTCACTAACTGATTGCGATTTAATTGGTTTACCTGTTGCTGGAGAGTAGGGAACGCCAACTCTAGCATATAGCACTCTTAGGTAATCGTAGATTTCTGTAACTGTACCTACGGTACTTCTTGGATTTTTTTGTGTAGTTTTTTGTTCTATAGAAATAGCTGGTGAAAGACCATCAATACTATCTACATCAGGCTTATTCATCATTTGAAGAAATTGTCTTGCATATGCTGATAGACTCTCAACATATTTTCTTTGTCCTTCAGAATAAATTGTATCAAATGCTAAAGTTGATTTTCCTGAGCCACTTACACCTGTAATTACAACAAGTTTATTTTTTGGTATTTCTAAGTTGATATTTTTAAGATTGTGCTCTCTTGCACCTTTTATAACAATTTTATCTAAATTCATGAATATTAGTGTTATCTAATAACTTTAATATGTTATATGGATATATATAGAATTCTTATGGTTGGTAGTGTTAATAAAACAATTTTATTAGGAAACTTAGGAAGAGATCCTGAAATTAGGTCTATGCAGTCTGGAGCTAAAATGGCTTCATTTTCAATTGCAACTTCAAAAAGATGGAAAGATAGAAATACTCAAGAACAAAAAGAAAAAACATCTTGGCATAACATTGTTGTTTTTGGAGACGGCTTAGTTGATATAGTAGAAAAATACGTAAAAAAAGGATCTAAAATTTACGTTGAGGGAGAGCTTCAAACAAGGAAATGGCAAGATAAAGATGGAAATGATAGATACACCACAGAGGTCATTTTACAGGGATATAATTGTAATTTAACCCTCTTAGACAGCAGAAATACTAATTCTCAGATATCTGATAATTCACAAGAAATGGATCAATCTAAGCCTATTGAGGACAATTCTTTTGGAAATCAATCAGGTGATTCTGAAGATTTAGATGAGGATATCCCTTTTTAAATATTTTCATTAGATATTATTATTTAATTACTGAAAAATATGGTTTTTTTAATATAACTTAATTATTTATTTATATTGGTTTAAATTGTGCTTTTTGATATAAAAAATTCTTAATTTTTCTTAGAAAACTTGGATTTTTTTAGTGCCTGACGATATAGATACATCAAATAACGACAATCAAGAACCTACTAATATACCTTCAGTAAGTTTAGAGCAAGAAATGCAAAAATCCTACCTGGATTATGCAATGTCTGTAATAGTTAGTAGGGCACTTCCAGACTGTAGAGATGGTTTAAAGCCAGTTCACAGAAGAATATTGTACTCGATGAGTGAGTCAGGGTACAATTTTAATAAACCATACAAAAAATCTGCAAGAATAGTAGGTGATGTAATGGGTAAATATCATCCACACGGAGACTCAGCTATTTACAATTCTATGGTTAGAATGGCACAAGATTTTTCTATGCGATTAGAGTTAGTTGATGGTCAAGGCAATTTTGGATCTTTAGATGGCGATCCTCCTGCAGCAATGAGATATACTGAAGCACGGCTTGCTAAAGTATCCGAAAAGCTTGTTGAAGATATTGATAAAAACACTGTTGCGTTTCAGTCTAATTATGATGATACAACAAAAGAACCCTCAGTTTTGCCATCCCAATTTCCAAATCTTTTAGTTAATGGAGCATCAGGAATAGCTGTTGGAATGGCGACTAATATTGCCCCACATAACTTAGGAGAAGTCATAGACGCATCTTTATATCTTATTAAAAATCCAGAATGTAATATCTCAGACCTTCAAAAATATATTTTTGGTCCTGATTTTCCAACAGGAGGTCAAATAATTGGTAAAAAGGGCATAACAGAAGCATTTGAAACTGGAAGAGGAGGGTGTGTAGTTAGATCGAAGACTAGTATTGAAAATTTTAAAAAAGATCGAGAAGCAATTATTCTTCATGAAATACCTTACCAAGTTAATAAATCAAAATTATTAGAAAGGATTGCAGAAATTGTAAAAAATGGAATTGTTGAAGGAATTTCAGATTTAAGAGATGAGTCAGACAGAAACGGTGTTAGGGTAGTTATAGAATTAAAAAAAGATGTAGACTCAAATATTATTCTCAATCAATTATATAAACATACTTTAATTCAAACGACATTCAATTCTAATATGCTTGCTTTAAATAAAGGTAAGCCGGAACAAATGAATTTAAAAGAAATTTTATCTTCATTTTTAGATTTCAGAGAAGAAGTAATAATAAAAAGAACATTATTTGATCTTAATAAAGCTAGAGAAAAAGCCCATATTTTAGTTGGATTGGTTGTTACTAATGAACATATTGATGAAATTATAGAATTAATAAAAAGTTCAAAAGATACAAAAGAGGCAAAAGAAAAATTAATTAAAAAGAAATGGAAAGTATCTAAACAAAATCTTAATTTTATTAAATTAGTTGAAGATGATACTGTAGAGTTAAAAAGCAACACTTTTAATTTTTCTGATGCACAGGCTAAAGCTATTTTAGAATTAAGATTACAAAAATTAACTGCTTTAGAAAGAGAAGATATACAAAAAGATTTAGAAAGTTTAATTTTAGAAATTAAAAATTACCTATCTATACTTAATTCTAGGGACATTCTTTTAAAAGAAATAGAAAGTGAATTAACTGAAATAAAAAAAGAATTTGCAACTGAAAGACGTAGTGAGATTATTGATCAAGAATATGAGCAAGTTGATGATTTAAGATATATTCAACAAGAAGATATAGTTTTAACTATTTCTAATAATGGATATATAAAAAGATCACTATTATCTAATTATCGTTCTCAAAATAGAGGAGGTAAAGGTAAAACTGGTATGTCAACAAGAGAAGAAGATTTTGTTAAAGAAATTCATTTTGCAGATACTCATACTAAACTTTTAGTTTTTTCTTCATTAGGAAAAGTTTATTCTCTAAAATCTCATGATGTTCCTGAAGCTAGTTTAAAGGCAAGAGGAAAACCTATAGTAAATTTATTGCCATTTAAAAATTCAGAAAAAATATCAACTTTTCTACCGTTACCTCTAGATGAAAATCAGTGGGAAAAATTTTATGTTATTTTTACAACTAAAAATGGAATGGTTAGAAAAAATAAATTAATTGATATTGCTAAGAGTGGAAAAAGAGAATTGAGGGACACAGGCAAAGTATCAATTAAGCTTGATGAAAAAGATGAATTAATTGGTGTTAAGCTTTGTACTGTAGATGATGATATCTTACTTTCTTCATCAAATGGAAAATGTTTACGTTTTCCAGTTGAAAAATTAAGGTTATTTTCTGGTTTAAATTCTTCAGGTGTAAGGGGTATAAAATTAGATAAGGGCAATAAAATCATTTCTTTAGCAATTTTAAAACATTCAGTGATTGATATGAGCATTCGTCAAGAATACTTAAGGGCAGCATCGGAAAGTAGAAAAGAAACTTCATCACTCAAAAATGGATTTGAAGAATTAAATAATAATGAGGAATTTCTTTTAGCTATAACATCAAAGGGTTTTGGAAAAAGATCATCCGCTTATGAATATAGAATTTCAAATAGAGGAGGGAAAGGTATAACTGGTATAATTACATCAGAAAAAAATGGTGAAGTTGTTGATTGTTTTGTTGTTAAGGACAACGATGAAATTATTCTTGTTAGTGACAAGGGTCAAATAATTAGAGTTAATGTAAACCAAATTAGAATAGCTGGAAGATCAACAAAAGGTGTAAGTATTTTTAAGATTCCTGAAAGTGATAGAATTGTTTCTGTTTCTAGAATACAAGAATTCGAAAATGATGAATAAAATTGGAATATATCCAGGTACTTTTGATCCTATGACTGCAGGTCATATGGACATAATTAAAAGATCATTAAGGATAGTAGATAATTTAGTAATAGCTGTCGCTAATAATATTAACAAAGATTCATTATTTAGTGTTCAAGAAAGAATTAATATTATCAAAAGTGATATTAGTTCTGTAAATGAGCTAAATTCAAAAATTAATGTAACTGAATTATCAGGATTACTTACAACTTTTGCTAAAGATCAAAATGCCACATGTATAATACGTGGTTTAAGAGCAGTATCTGATTTTGAGTATGAATTCCAAATGACAGGCATGAACTACCAACTTAACCCAGATATCGAGACAATATTTCTTATGACTTCAGAAAAAAACTCATTCATTTCATCTAATTTTGTTAAAGAGGTCCACAAACTAGGTGGTGATGTTTCAAATTTTGTTTCTAAAAATACTTTAGAGCAGCTTAATAAAAAAAACTCTTAGTTAATCACTTGCGCTTATAATATTTGAACTATATAGAATACAAATTTGATGGGCCCTTAGCTCAGTTGGTAGAGCAATTCCCTTTTAAGGAATGGGTCGCAGGTTCGAATCCTGCAGGGCTCACCATCCAAAATGAAAAAAGCAAAAATTAAAAATATTGCATCTGGAATTGAAAAAAATTGTGATATTTTAAGAAAAAATGATAACATTCTTGAAGTAGTTCTCGAAGGAACAACAATAAAGATATTGCTTAAAAAAAAGAATAATAAATATATCGGATATTTTAAAGAAATGGAATTTGAGTCTGATGGTTAATTTTTATTCCTAATATTTAATTCGTTTTCATAATCAATTTGTACTTGCTTTAAAATTTCTTTCTTTGTTTTTACTTTACCTTTACCTACACCAGGGCAATTTTTAGCAATATCGTTATTCCAAGTTTTTGTATTCATATTTTCAGGCCAAAAAGGCCAAGTTCTACATTGTATAGGTCTTGATTTATAAACAGTGCATTTGTTATCTTTCAAAAATATGCAATTTCCATTATTTTTTTTTAGTTCCTTTAAGTGAATGAAACCATCAGTTTTTTGACAATAGTTTTTTACAAAGTTTTGTTCTGTTATTTTAAATCCATCTGACAATTTTTTAATATCTTTCTTACTTAAATAAACAAAACCATAGGTACCTCTTGATACACAACAATTTCCAGAACCCTGGCATTCAAATCTAATACCTTTTTCTATATCCATAACTATTATCCAGCAGTCAGTGTTAAAATTGCTGCATCCCTTTCTTGAAGATACAATAAGTTTCGAAGATTTTCTCCTTCTATGTTTTTCAATTTTGGATTTTTGGATAATATATCTTCTACCATAATTTTAGCATCTTCTAATAGATCGTAATCAAAACTAAGATCAGCTACATAAAAAGATGGGCTACCAGATTGTTTTTTTCCTAAAATTTCTCCTGGACCTCTTATTTTTAAATCCTCTTCAGCGATTTTAAAACCATCATTTGTTTGCTTCATTATATCAATTCTTTGTTTTGAAATTTCCCCAATATTATCTTTATGTAAAAGTATACAATATGATTGAATGTCATTTCTACCAACACGACCTCTCAATTGATGAAGTTGAGCTAAACCAAATCTTTCTGCATGTTCAATTACAATTGTTGTTGCAGAAGGAATATCTACACCAACTTCAATAACAGTTGTTGAAACTAAAATTTTATAATCCTCATTTTTAAACTTTGTCATTATTTCTTCTTTTTCTATCTCACTTAAACGTCCATGCATTAAAAGAACTTTATTTTTGAAATATTTTTTTAAAATTTTGTATCTTTCCTCTGCGGCTTTTAGATCTAACTCTTCAGATTCTTCTATTAAAGGGCATACCCAGTAAAATTTAGACGATGAATTTTTAATTTTTTCTTTTATTCTATCAATAAGTTGATTTTCTTTTTTTAATGACAAAGAACTGGTTATAATTGGTTTACGACCTAAAGGTTTTTCAATTAATTTACTTTCTTTCATATCTCCATATGCTGCTAAGGTTAATGTTCTTGGAATGGGAGTCGCACTCATTACTAAAATATTTGGTTTATGATTTTTATGGTTAAATACCATTCTTTGATAAACACCAAATCTATGCTGTTCATCAATAACTGCTAAGCCTAAATTGTTAAATTTTACAGTATCTTGTATTAAAGCATGTGTCCCAATTATTATATCTGCTTTTCCCTTTGCAATTTCATCTAATTTTTCTTTCCTTTCCTTACCCTTATCCTTTCCTGTAAGAACAAGCACATTTATTTTTGAATCTTTTAATAAATTTAGAATATTTTCATAATGCTGAAATGCAAGAATTGTAGTAGGTACCATTAAAGCAGATTGAAAATTACTTTCAAATACTTTTATCATTGATATTAAGGCAACAATAGTTTTCCCAGACCCAACATCTCCTTGCAACAATCTGATCATTTGATTAGAACTTCCTAGGTCCTGCAGTATTTCTTTGATTACATTATTTTGTGAATTTGTAAGTTGAAAATCTAAATTACTATAAAATTTATTTAATGTTTTATTCTCACTAGTAATTTTTAAACCTTTTTTCTTTTGATTAAAATTTCGCATAATGCCTATAGCTAATTGATGAGATAATAATTCATCAAATGCCAGTCTTCTTCTGAGTAAATTTTTATTTTTTATATTATTATCACTTTGACTATGAAGATTTTTAACTACTTCATTCCATCCTTTAAATTTATATTTATTCAATATTGAAGTTTCTATCCATTCATTAAAATTTGGTAAATTATTTAATATTTGATCTGTTAATTTATTCATTATTTTTTGATTGAGGCCACTAGTTAAGCTGTAAACTGCCTCTTTACTTTTGATTATTTTATTATTGTTTAAAGCACTTACATGAGAAGGGTGCGTTATTTGAAATGTGTTTCTAAAATATTCTAATTTTCCAGATATTAATCTATTTTCATTTGTTGGAAGCATTTGTCTCAACATAGGATGTCTTGCATTAAAATACACTAAATCAATATTTGTATCTCCACAGATACATTTAATTTTGTAGGGTTGCCTTTTAAACCTTGAAGGTTCATGTTTAATTATTTTTAAATTTAATGTTACTAAAGAATTAATCTCAGCATCATGAATATTTTCATAGAATTTTCTTTCAAGAATATTATTTGGTATATTCCAAACAAAATGAATATTCTTATATATACCTAATTTATTAATAATTTGTTCTAATTTTGGACCAACTCCTTTGAGAGAAGATATTGAAGATAATATGTAGTTTAATTTTTCTGGCCGCATAGATTTTTATAAAATTATAAACTATATTCTATATTCAATTTTTATGTCATTCAATTCACTTAAAAAAACGATAAAATATAGGGTTTCTTACTCTGGAACAAAAGAGACAGATATTTTATACAAAAGATATTTTATAAATCAGTTAGATAAATTTACTGAAAAAGATCTTGAGGATATTAAATCCATATTCAATCAATTCTCCGATAATGAGATTTATGATTTTCTTACTTCTAAGGTAGCTATCCCATTAGAATTTAAGGAAATATTTAATAAAATACTTAATGAAGAATAAAAATACAATCGGTCCATCAATTCACAATGTTGAGCCCTTTTTCATTTCTCAGTTCTATCAAAATTCTAATAAATCAATTTTATATATTGGAAAAGATGAGAGAGAAATATCATCTATGGAACAAAAAATTAAATGGTTATTACCTGATGTTGAAATTTTATTATTTAAATCTTGGGATCAAATTCCATACGATAATGTCTCCCCTTCAAAAGATGTTCAAATTGAAAGATTAAAAACACTTAAAATTTTATCAAATTCTAACGCAAAAAGAATAATACTCACTACAATTAATTCAATAACTCAAAAAATAATCCCTAAATCAATTATTAATTCACAACTTTTTAAGATTTCAAAAAATCAAAAATTTAAATTTGAGGATCTTATCAATAACCTTGTCCTTTTAGGCTTTCAAAGAACTTCTTTAGTGCGTGATAAATCAGAATTTTCTGTAAGAGGATCAATTCTGGATATTTTTCCTAATGATAGATCTAAGCCAATAAGAATAGATTTTTTTGATGAAGAAATAGAGACGATTTTTGAATTTGATCCAATTACTCAAAAAAGATTAAAAGAAATAAATAGTGATTTAGAATTTAATATTATTAATGAATTAATTCTTAATGAAAATAATCTTAACTTATTTAGAAAAAATTTTAGAGAAATATTTCCAGAGTATAGAAATAGTCAAGTTTATAGTCTTTTTTCTGAAAATATTATTCCATCTGGTGGGGAGCAGTTTTTGCCTTTATTCTATGATAATCTCGAAACATTGTTTGATTATATTAAAGACTATACAATACTATTAAATGATGAATTTAAAAATATATTTGAAAATAGATTAGAAAATATAAATGATTTTTATTTAGCCAGAAAAAATAATAAAGAAAATTTTTTTTTATCACCTGAATTTTTTTACTTAAAAAAAGAAATTTTCCAAAAATATTTAGATAACAATGAGCATTTTTACTTTAATACATTTGATAAAAATAATCATATTAATATTGATGTAAATATTATTCATAATTTATCATCAATTAAAAAAGAAATTGATTTTAGTTTTATCAATCAATTTTTTACAACTAATTCTAAAGAAAATTTTATATATATATGTTGTCGTAGTAAAGGAAGTTTAGAAAGAGTATCTAAAATATTACAGAATAATTTAAGTTTAAATTTAAATAATGTAACAAACTTTAATCATTCACTTTCAGATAAAATTCTTTTAACTATTCTGGATATTGAAGAGTCATTTAAATTTAATAAATATATTTTTATTAATGAAAAATCCTTGTTTGGTTATTTTTTTAATACGCAAATATCTAAATCACGTAAACAAACTATTTTTTTTGAAGAATTAAATAAATTATCTATTGATTCTATTCTTGTTCATTCTGAGTACGGTCTTTGTAAGTTTAATAATATTAGAAAAATTGAATTAAATGATTCAATACACGAGTGTTTAGAATTAGAATTTTTTGAAAATCAAAAACTTTTTTTACCAGTTGAAAATTTAAGTTATGTATCAAAATACAGTAATGATACTGATGGAAATATTATTTTAGATAAACTTGGTGCTTCTCATTGGCAAAAAAGAAAAGCAGATGCAAAAAAGAAAATTAGAGATGCTGCAAAAAAACTTATTTCAATAGCTTCTAAGAGACTTCAATCTCAATCTTATGAAATCAATACAAATGTTCCTGAATACGATAAATTTGTAAGTACGTTCCCATATGTTGAAACAGATGATCAATTAAATGCAATTCAAGATGTAATTAATGATTTTTCTAAAATGATACCATCTGATAGATTAATTGTAGGCGATGTTGCATTTGGAAAAACAGAAGTAATTTTAAGAGCTATTTTTCTAGCTTCAAAATCAAATTTGCAATCTGTAGTTTTAGTGCCAACTACAATTTTATCTAGGCAGCATTTTATTAATTTTAAAAAAAGGTTATCTATTTTTGGAATTAATATTGCAGAAATTTCCAGATTAGTATCATTAAAAGATAAAAAAGAAATTTTTGAAAAATGTAATACTGGTAAAATAGATGTTTTAGTTGGAACTCATGCTTTATTAAACGATAAATTAAAATTTAACAGGCTCGGTCTAATAGTTTACGATGAAGAACAAAAACTAGGAACAATTCAAAAAGAAAAATTTAAAGAAATAGCTCCAAAAGCGCATTGTATCTCACTTAGTGCAACACCTATTCCAAGAACTTTAAGTATGTCTCTGTCAGGTATAAGAGATCTAAGTCTAATACTCACAGCACCATTTGAAAGAATGGCAGTTAGGACTTACGTTTCACCTTTTGATACTTTGACTATCACAGAAGCTATAAAAAGAGAGATATATGGAAGAAAAAATGGTGTCTATTTTGTTGTTCCAAGAAAAAAAGATTTACCTTTTGTTGAGCAATTTTTAAATGATAATTTACCAGAAATTAAATATGTAATTACTCACGGTCAACTTAGTCCTAAATTATTAGAAAGTAGAATATCAAAATTTTATAACCAAGAAGTACCTTTAATGTTAAGCACAAATATTATTGAAAATGGTTTAGATTTGCCTCATGTAAATACAATTATTGTTTACCGATCAAATATATTTTCTTTAGCAGCTTTATATCAATTGAAAGGAAGGGTAGGTCGATCTTCCAAACGTGGATATGCATACATTACATATAAGGAAAATGAGTTAAAAGATAATGGGAGAAAAAGATTATCGATAATAAACTCTTCTGATCACCTTGGTGCAGGTTTTAATATAGCATCTCAAGATCTTGATCTTCGAGGTGGTGGTTCTATAATTGGAGAAGAACAGAGTGGTTTTATAAAGGAAATTGGAACTGAGCTTTATCATCAAATGCTTGAAGAAGAGATAAATTTACAAAAAAGTAAAATTAATTTAGATTTTATAAAAAAAGATAGTTTTCAGCCAATTATTAAAATCCCTGTTGAAATTTATATACCTGAAGATTTTATTAACGATGTTGATCTAAGGCTTTCTATTTATAAAAGAATTTCAAATATAAATAATAAAAAAGAAATTGAAGAGATTAAAATAGAATTAATAGATAGGTTTGGTAAATTGCCCAAACAATTAATTAATTTACTAAAATTAGTAGAAATAAAAATTATTTGTTTAAAAAATAATATTGAAAAGTTTGAATTTAGTAGAAAGGGTATATTAATTAGTTTTTTTAAAAATAGACCAAAAAATCCAGAAAAATTATTAGAACTTTCATTATCAAAAAATAGTACTTTAATATTAAGACCTGATCAAAAATTTTTTTATGATTTTGGTGGTAATTTAATTGATGACAGATTTGAATTATCTAAAAATGTAATTAATTTGATTAAATAATGGTTAAATTTATTATCATATTTAATTTTTTTATTTTTTTATTATTTAGTAAAAATGTTTTGTCTTTAGACAACAAATATAAGCTTGAAATTTTAAAATCAAACTTAAGTTCTCCTTGGAGTTTCACATTTATAAATAATAATCAGATTTTAATAAGTGAAAAAACAGGAAAAATTAAGCTGTTTGATATTCAAAATAATAAGATTACTGAAATAGACCACAACTTAAATTTTATTAGAGATAAAAATTCGCAAGGAGGTCTTTTAGATGTTTACTTTTATAATGATCAGATTTTTATATCCTACTCAGAAAAGATTGGTGATAAATTATTTAGTCCTTCAACCACATCTATTGCAAAAGCTGATTTAGATTTAAATTTCTTAGATTTTGAAAACATTTTTAGAGCTAATCCACCTATAAGATCTCCTTATCACTTTGGCTCTAGAATAGTTATTCATGATGATTATTTATATGCATCTGTGGGTGAAAGAGGGAAAGGAATGATAGCTCAGGATGCAAAACAACATCCTGGAAGTATAATTCGAATTAAATTAGACGGAGCTTCACCTAGAGATAACCCTCATTACGTTTCAAAAGAAACATGGTTGCCAGAAATTTATCAAATCGGTGTAAGAAATCCTCAAGGAATGTCCATTTCACCCTTTGATAATAAAATATATATTAGTAATCACGGAGCAAAAGGTGGTGATTGGTTTGGCGAAGTAAAAAAGGGTGAAAATTATGGTTGGAAGATTTTAGGTTGGGGTGGAACCAATTATGATAATTCCAAAATTGGTCCTAAATGGTTACAAGGTTATACAAAAGCAATTCATTATTGGGTGCCTTCAATTGCAGTTAGTGCAATTACAATATATGATGGAGAAGAATTTCCAGAATTTAAAGGATTAGCACTTATAACATCTTTAAAAGATCAATCTTTACGCTCTTTAGATTTTTCTAATTTAGAAAATGTAAAAGAAGATATAATTTTTAAAAAAGAAATAGGCAGGATAAGAGATATTAAAATACATCCAGAGAGTGGTACAATATTTTTATTAGCACAAGATAAATTATGGTTATTTGAAAAAAAATAATATCCTTATGAGTATTGAGAAATATTCTTTTTAATTTATAATTAATATTATGTTTGAATTTTTAGCATTTTTAGTTGGTGTTATGATAATGGGACCAATAGTCTATATTTATTTTTTAGTTCAAGATTTAAAAAAAAGGATTGATAAGCTTGAAAATAAAAATTAATTTTTAATGCATAAAAATATTTTTTTAGCTTCTTATCCTAAATCTGGAAATACTTGGTTGAGGTCTATTATTGGAAATTTTTATAATTTTGATAAAGAGTTTAGCCTTAATGATTTAAAATCAATTCCTTTATTATCAATTAAAAAACATTTTAGTGAATTTGATAATAAAATTTACATAAATAATAATGATTTACATTTTGATTGGATTTCACAAAATATTATTAAATGTCAAAATTTATTAAATAATAAACCAAATCATTTGAACATTTTTAAAACTCATAGTGCGAGACATAAAAATTTTACAAATGAAACTGTAAATGCAGGGTTTATTTATATTGTGAGAGATCCACGAGATATAATAGTTTCTCTAAAAAATTTTTCAGGTAAAGAAATTGATAAAACTATTGATGAATTCCTTTTTTCACAAAATTTAATGATTTCAACTAATGGCGCACAAGAATTGCTTTCAACTTGGGAACTTAATGTTAAATCTTGGTTACATTATAAAAGTGTTCCTAGGTTGATTATAAAGTATGAAGATTTAAAATTAAATCCAAAAGAAATTATATTAAATATTAAGGAATTTCTAAATAAAATACACAGTTTGAATATAAACTTAGGTGATGAAGACATTGATAAAATAGTAGATAATACAAACTTTAATAATCTAAAGAAATTAGAAGACAAAAATGGTTTTGATGAGGCTTCAAATTATTCCAAATTTTTTAGATCGGGAACATCTAATCAATGGAAAGATGTATTAACTAATACACAGATTAAGCTTATAGAGAAAAACTTAAAATCATTAATGAGGTATTTTAATTATATTTAGAAAATAATGGCGGAGAGAGTGAGATTCGAACTCACGAACGAGTTGCCCCGTTGCCGGTTTTCAAGACCGGTGCTTTCAACCGCTCAGCCATCTCTCCGTTTAAAAGCTTACTATAGTTTCATCTTAAAAATGTCAAAATATTAAGTATTATCATTTCCTAATTGACGATAGTTTTGGTAATTTTAGTTAATGATTATTAGGTTTATAATATTCTTAGTTTTTATTTCTTTCAAATCCTATGCAAGTGATTGTGAAAAACCTAAAATGCCAACTGATGAAGAATGGCACAGCTGGCTAATTAATATAAAACAAGAAGCACTTGAAAGAGGTATAAGTCAAAATACTATTTCAAATAATTTAAATGATGTTAAGCCACAAAGTAAAATTATTATGCGTGATAGATGCCAACCTGCATCAACAATGACTCTAGATGAGTATTTATTTTATACAGTTACAAAAGATAAAATATTTGCGGGAAAAAATTTTTTAAAAAAACATGAAGATTTATTAGAGGAAATTGGAAAGTATTTTAAAATACAGCCAAGATTTATAGTGGCTGTATTAGGTATGGAAAGTTATTATGGAAGAAATCAAGGAAAAATAAATTCCATTATCGCGATAACAACTCTTGCATTTGATAGAAGAAGAAGTGACTTTTATAAAAAACAATTATTTGCTGCTCTTGAAATATTAGATAAAAATCTTATTCCAAATGGAGAACTTAAAGGTAGTTGGGGTGGGGCAGTTGGTATGACACAAATGATCCCTACAACTTTTTTAGAAACTGCATATGACTGGGATGGTGATGGTATTGATATATGGAATAGTTATGCAGATGCTTTTGCTAGTACTGCAAATTATTTAACTTCATTAGATAAAAATCCATGGTCTAATGATAGTACTTGGGGTAGAGAAGTGCTTAGACCAAAAAATATTTCTTCATCTTTTTTTGATTCTATAAAACAAGTTAACCCCAAAGGTTGTGGGGCAGTTAAACGTAGATCAATTCCAAAAACTTTATCCGAATGGTCCAAATTAGGATTTACAAAGATCAATGGAGATCCTTTACCAATAAGGGATGATTTAGAGGCTAGATTAATAATGCCAGATGGGATTGACGGAAGAATGTTCATAGTTTATCCAAATTACAAAAATATTCTTTATTACAATTGTTCATCATATTACGCTGTATCAGTAGGTCTTCTAAGTGATAAAATATCTAATTAGTTTAATTTTTCTTTTATTTTTATTTTCTTGTAATGAATTAGATCTTAATAATGTTTCGGATGTTGTAGAAAATAGCACAAATAAAATAGAAGAAATAATTGACAATAAAAAAGAGGAAAAAAAAGAAAAAAATCAATCAATCAATAAAAAAACAAAAGATAATATTTTTTATTATATTGGAGAACCCTATTTCATTGAAGGGGTTAGTTATACTCCAGAGGAAAATTATAATTATTATGAAATTGGACTTTCTTCTTTTTATGGTAAGGAATTACACAATGTTAAAACTGTAAATAATGATTACAATAAAGTTACAGAATTACTTGGTAGGCATAAAACTCTTCCTATTCCAAGTATGGTGAGGGTCACTAACTTGGATAATGGCTTATCTATAAATGTAAAGATTATAGATAGACATAATGATAATGCAGTTATTATTCAGGTATCAAGAAAAGTAGCTCAACTTCTTGGTTTTTATAAATCTAAATTAGCTACTGTAAAAGTCGAAATACTTTCTGATGCTAGTAAGCAATGGAAGAGTGTTGCAAATTCATTGAATGAAGAAAATTTCGATGAAACTATCTCTTCTGCACCAACAGATATTGTATCTATTAAAGAAATTGATGAAATTACAGAAACTCAAGATGAAACCAATACAATTATAGAAGAGCCAATTGAGTTAAAATCAGAAAAAATAACTGATTTTAAATTATATTTAAGAGTAATAGGATTTGAAAATTATGAGAGTATTCGATCAGTATTAGATAATTACGATAATAATGTAAAATATACTTCAGAAAAAAATAATTCCAAATATGACGTAATTATTGGTCCTTTAGAAAATACAGAAGCAAATAATTTGGTTTCATACTTTATCTCAAAAGGTTATAAGGAAACTGAAATTCTTATTGAATAACAAATAAAGGTCATAATTAAGAATTATTAATATTTATGGTAAAAATTTTTAGCTTTCTTTTATTTTTTATAATTTCTTTTAAACTTTACGCTATTGATACGAAAGCAGAGCAAGCGGTTGTTATTGATTTTGATACAAACGAAGTTCTTTTTGAAAAAAATTCTAGTACAAAAGCTATACCTGCCTCAATGACTAAGATCATGACTGTTTATGTTGCATTTGATAGAATAAAGAATACTAATTTTGCAATTTCTAATAAATGTAAAGTTTCTCCTAAAGCATATAAAATGGGAGGTTCTAGAACATTTTTAGAAATAGATGATAATGTAACAGTTGATGATTTATTAAAAGGTATTATTGTTCAATCTGGTAATGATGCTTCTATAGCCTTGGCAGAATGTTTAGGTGGTACGGAAGATGACTTTGCTAAACTTATGAATGTTTATGCAGAGCGTTTAGGAATGAAAAATACAAACTTTATTAATTCATCTGGTTGGCCAGATGATAATCACTATTCCACTGTTTATGATCTTGGAATTCTTTCAAACGCTCTAATTAAAGATTTCCCTCAGCTCTATTCATATTTCAAAATGGAAGAATTTACTTATAATGATATTAGTCAACCCAATAGAAATAAACTTTTATATCAAGTTCAAGGAGCTGATGGATTAAAAACAGGGTTTACTAAAGAATCTGGTTGGGGAATAGCTGCTACTGCATTAAGGAATGACAGAAGGATTACAGTTGTTATAAACGGTACCAATAGCTCTAGATCAAGATTAAATGAATCTTCTAATTTAATAAATTGGGCTTTTAACCAAACTTCGCAACAAACTTTAGTTGAAAAAGATCAATTTATTAAAGAAGTAGATGTATGGCTAGGTAGTGATAGTAGTATAAATTTAATCAGTGCACAAAAATTAGTATCAACATTATCATTTGATCAAATTCAATTAATGAATTCTTCTATTACATATACAAACCCTATTTCTGCTCCTATAAAAAAAGGTGATGAATTAGGAAAATTAATTATAAATATAGACGGAAAGCCAAAAATAGAAGTACCGCTTATTGCTCAAAAAGATGTAACTGTTGTTAATCCTTTATTTAAAATTTTTGCTGCAGCAAAATACTTAATTTTTGGAAGAAGTTTAGATGAAATTAAATAAAGGTTTGTTCATTAGTTTTGAAGGACCTGAAGCAAGTGGAAAATCATCTCAAATATTACTTTTATCAAAATATTTAAAAAAAAGTAAAATTCCTTATATTATATCTAGAGAACCAGGAGGAACTGATTTTGCAGAAAAATTAAGAAAATTAATTTTAGATAACAAATCTACAATTAATAATTTAGAAGAATTACTTCTTCTTATGGCAGCTAGATCAAATCATATCAATGAAGTAATTATCCCTAATCTTAAAAAGGGTAAGATTGTCATTTCAGATCGATATGCAGATTCCTCTTTTGTTTATCAAGGATATGTAAATAAATTTGGTATTAAAAGAGCTCAAAAACTTCATAAAGAACTTCTAAACAATTTCTTTCCTGACTATACTTTTATTTTTAAAATCAATCCAAAGGAAATAATTAAAAGATTAAAACAGAGGAAAGTAAAAAACAAATATGATAAATCTAACTTATTATTTCATCAAAAAGTAATTCAAGGATATAAAAAAATAGCAAATCCAAAAAGATATATAATTGTAGATGCTTCTTTATCTAAAGGTATAATTCATAAAAATATTATTAAAAAATTAAAGTTATAACTAATGATTGAATTAATAGGTTTTGAAAAAGAGTATAGTGATCTTCTTAAAAGATACAAATCAAATAATCTTCCAAATTCAATTTTAATTCATGGATTGAGCGGTATAGGTAAAAGAACTTTTCTCAACAAATTAGTTAAAAATATTATAAATATAGAATTTAAAGATAGTAATTTGGATCATCATTTAAATTTATTCAAAAATAATACACATCCAAATATAAAAATAATTGAAAAAGAGATTGATAGCAAAACTGGAAAAATCAAATCTAATATTACAATTGATCAAATTAGAAAATTAAAAACATTTTTAAATTCAACAACAACAATTCAAAATTCTTCTAAAATAGTTATTGTTGATTCTGCTGATTATTTAAACATTAGTTCTGCAAATAGTATTCTTAAAATTCTAGAAGAACCAAAAGAAAATACCTATATTTTTTTAATATCAAACCAGATTTCATTACTTCTGCCAACGATTAGATCAAGATGTTTAAAAATTAAATTTAATACTCATAATTTAAGTAACTTTACTAATATTATTAAAGATAATATTGATGAAATATCTAATGAAGAAATAAATTTTTACTTTGAATTAACGTATGGATCACCAGGAACCACTATTCTATATTATAACAATGATTTCTTGGATATTTTCCAATTATCAATTAAATGTCTTTTATCAAATGATTTAGATGATGATAAAATAAATTTATCTAATATTTTATCAAAACTTACTAATGATGAATTTAATAATTATTTATCAATGCTTAAATTTATTCTAATTATTGCTAATAAGCTAAAAGTAAACAGAGATGATAAAAGCTTGGTTAATATGCCAAATTATCTAGAGTTAGTGTCTTTATCTATAAATCTTACCAAAAAAAATCTTATTGATAGATTTGATTATTTAACTAATAACCAAAAAGATTTATTTAGTTTAAATCTTGATAAAAAAATATTTATATTAAATTTTTTAACTCAATAAAATGAATTTTTATATAACTACTCCAATTTACTACACTAATGATATTCCTCATATAGGTCATGCTTATACAAGTATAGCTTGCGATATAATTGCGCGATATAATAAATTATTAGGAAACAATGTATTCTTTTTAACTGGTACTGATGAGCATGGACAAAAAGTAGAAAAAGCTGCTATAAATTCAAACTTAAAACCTAAAGATTTTGTAGATAAACTTTCAGTTAATTTTATTAATTTAATACCTTTCTTAGGATGTGAAATAGATGATTTTATAAGAACTACTGAAGAAAGACATATTAAAGCTTCTCAAGAATTTTGGAAACAATTAGAAAAAAATAATCAAATATATCTCTCAAATTATGAAGGTTGGTACTCAGTAAGAGATGAAGCATTTTATATAGAAAATGAATTAAAAAAGATTGATGGTAAATATTTTACCGATAATGGATCACCTGTAGAGTGGGTCAAGGAGGAGAGTTATTTTTTTAAACTTTCAGAATGGCAGGATAAATTAATCAATTATTATGAAAAAAATCCAGAATCAATCCTACCTAAAACGAGATATAATGAAGTATTAAGTTTTATTAAAAGTGGATTAAAAGATCTTTCTATTTCAAGAACAACTTTTAATTGGGGAGTGCCAGTTCCAAATAATTCTAAGCATGTTATGTACGTATGGATTGATGCTTTATGTAACTATTTAACTGCAATAGGTTATCCAGATACAAATAATAAAAACTATAAGCAATTTTGGCCTGCAACACATATTGTGGGAAAAGATATATTAAGATTTCATGCAGTATATTGGCCAGCTTTTTTAATGGCTGCAGGTATTGAGCCTCCAAAAAGAATCTTTGCGCATGGTTGGTGGACTAATGAAGGGCAAAAAATTTCTAAATCACTCGGTAATGTCATTGATCCTTACGAAATTATTAATGAATATGGGTTAGATCAAATTAGGTTTTTTTTATTTAGAGAAGTACCATTTGGAAATGATGGAGATTTTTCAAAAAAAGCAATTGCAAATAGAATTAATGCTGATTTATCAAATAATTTTGGTAATTTAGTACAAAGAATTTCATCATTTGCTGTAAAAAATAATGATTCTTTACTAAAACCAGCAGAAAATTTAACTAATGAAGATCAGGACTTAATTAATATTCTCCAGAATAAATTTGATGAATATTGTAAATTTATGAATAATCAACAAATTGATAAAGCAATTAAATCTGTCTTGGAATTAATATCTGCAGGTAACTCATATGTTGACACTCAAGCACCATGGACACTGAAAAAAACAAATAAAATTAGAATGGAAGAGGTTTTATATATTGTTACAAATATAATTATTAAATCAGCTATTATGCTCTATCCAATTATACCCACTAGTTGTAAAAAAATTCTTAACATCTTTGATATTAATATAGATAATTTAAAATTTGATGAATTCACAAAGCTAATCAATCAAAATATAAAAATAAATAATCCAGAACCAATATTTCCAAGAATATTGAATGATTGACTCACATTGTCATTTAAATTTTAAAAAATTATCAGAAAATTTTGAGAATATCATTAATAATTCCAAAAAAAATAATATTAGCTCAATATTATCAATCAATACCAAACCTGAAGATTTCCAGGATCATTTAAATTTAATAAAAAATTATAATTCTATTTATCTCTCATATGGACTTCATCCAAGTGATGTTCAATCAATGAACCAAATTGAATTACAAAACTTTGATCAATACTGTAATAACGAAAAAGTAATTGGAATAGGCGAAACAGGCATTGACATGTATCATAATGATCAATTTCTCAAAGAACAAACACAAGTCTTTGAAACCCATATTGAAGCTTCAATAAAGCATTCATTACCAATTATCATTCATCAGAGAAATTCTGAAAAAGAAATTATAGATATATTAAAGAATTATAAATCTAAAAACTTAAAACTAATTTTTCACTGTTTCACCGGTTCAAATCAACTATTAAATTTTTGTTTAGAAAATAACTACTACATTTCTATTTCTGGAATAATAACATTTAAAAATGCATCAAATTTAAGAGATATAATTAAGGATGCTCCTTTAGATTCTATACTTATAGAAACTGATAGTCCTTTTTTAGCACCTGAACCAATGAGAGGTAAAGTTAATGAGCCATCTTTTGTAAAATATACAGCTGAATATTTGGCAAAATTTTTTAAATTATCCTTAGAAGAATTCGAAAAAATTACTGATAATAATTTTTTTAATTTGTTTACAAAAGCTAAAAGAGATAATTATCTGTAATGAAAATAACAATTTTAGGCTGTGGAGGATCTTTTGGATCACCTTTAGCGTGGAATAGACATGGTAATATTGATCTAAATAATGAAAGAAATTTTCGAACAAGATCATCTGTACTAATTGAATATAAAAATACAAATATTTTAATTGATACTAGTCCAGACCTTAGGCAGCAACTTTATAATGCTAAATGTACAAATATTGATGCGGTACTTTATACTCATATTCATTCTGATCATACATCAGGTGTGCCAGATATGAGAGCAATGTCTTTGATAAATAAAAAAATTATTCCTGCATATATGCCAAAAGAAATGGTTCCTGAAATGGAGGCAAATTATAAATATATATTTAAAGGAGAAAAAGATTATTTACCATTTATGGAAATAAAAGAAATAGATTCCAGTATCAATTTTCAGAATTTAAATATTGAAACATTTAAACATAATCATGGTTCTATAGATGTGCAAACATACAAGATTGGAAAATTTGCTTATTCTACAGATTTAAAAAAATTTTATAATAATGATATTGAGAAATTAAAAAATCTAGATCTATGGATAGTTGGTTTGTTAAGAGATGATTCACATCCTTCACACGCTGGATTTGATCAAATAATGGATTTTATTTCTTATATTAAACCTAAAAAAACTATTTTTACTCATATGACAGCTTTACTAGATGAAAAAAAATTAATTGCAAAATGTCCACCTAATGTCAGACCTGGATATGATGGTATGTCTATTGATTTATGAAATCAGAATCTATTGGTTTTATAGGTATAGGAAACGTTGGATCAAACCTTGCAAATAATTTATTAAAATCAAATAATAATGTATTTGTTTATGATAAAAACAAAAAATCTTATTCAAGATTAAAAAAATTAAAAAACAAACCCTGTAAGACTTTAGATGAATTAATAGAAAAAAGTAATATTATAATAACTTGCCTACCTTCTCCCAAATCAGTTAATATTGTTATTGAAACCTTATTAAAATATGTAACAAAAAAAAATATTTGGATTGAAATGAGTACAACAGATAAAGATGAAATGATTAGATTATCAAAAAAAGTAAATTCCAAAGGTGCTAACGTATTAGAATGCCCAATTACTGGCGGAGAGCATAGAGCTAAATCGGGCAATATTTCTATTTTAGCTGCTGGCAAAAAATCAACTTTCAAAAAATGTTTCCCAATTTTATCATTGCTTGGTCATGAAATTTTATACTGTGGAAAAATTGGAAATGCCTCAATATTAAAAGTAATTACAAATTATTTAGCATCATTACATTTAGTAGGTATAGGCGAGGCACTTAGTGTTGCAAAAAAAAATAAAATTGATTTAGGTTTAACGTATAAAGCTATAAAAATAAGCTCTGGAAATAGTTTTGTTAATGAAACTGAAACTAAGGTTATACTTGGAGGCAGTTATGATGTTGGATTTACAATGGATCTAGTCAATAAAGATATAAATCTTTTTAATAAACTTGGAAAAAATATAAATTTAGAACTGGGTAATTATCTAAGTAAAAAATTTAAACTTGGTATGAAAATTTTAGGTAAAAGATCATTTAGTACTAGTATTATTAAATTAATTGAAAAAGATGAAAAAATTAAATTAAGAGCAAAAAATTTCCCAAAACAATTAATTGATAAACTAAAAAAACAAAAAGGTGTGGAAGTATAATATGTCAGATAAAAAATCATTACCTGCCGATCTAGATCCAAGAAATCCAAGTTATGCTTACAAAAATAAATATAATGAACATGTGGAAAATACTGATCAATTCAATAACTATGTCAAGTCTACTGAAGTTAAAAAAGTTTTTTCTGGAATGTTATGGGGAGAAGGACCGGCTTATATTCCTCATTTAGATACATTAGTCTGGAGCGATATACCAAACAACAGGATGCTAAAGTTATCAAATGATTCAGTATCTGAATATAAAAATCCCTCCAACTATTGTAATGGAAATACTATTGACAATGAAGAGAATGTAATTTCTTGTTCACATGGAGGAAGATGTATCTATAAAACTAATGATAATTTAGAAGTGGAAGTCTTAGTTGATAGTTATAATGGTAAGAAACTTAACTCTCCAAATGACCTATTTGTTAAATCGGATGATACAATTTGGTTTACAGATCCACCTTATGGTATTCTATCAGACTATGAGGGATATCCTGGTGAGCAAGAATATGGTGGTTGTAATGTGTTTTCTTTTGATCCTAAACTAAATACTTTAAAAGTTATGATTGAAGACCTTGATAGACCAAATGGAATTGCTATTTCTCCAGACGAAAAAAAATTATATGTTGCAGATACTGGAGAAAATATCAAACATTTGTATGTTTATGATATGATTGACGGATTACCCATTAACAGAAAATTAATTTATGATTTTAAACCCTTTTTCTCTGATGGTTTTAGATGTGATAAAGATGGTAATGTTTGGACAAGTGCAGGAAAAGCAATTAAGTGTTTTAATCCTCAAAACGAATTAATTGGGCAACTTATAATCCCTGAATTAGTATCAAATTTAGAATTTGGAGGAGTGGAAGGAAATATCTTGTACATAACAGCCACAACTAGTTTATATTCAATTGAATTAAATCAACAAGGTGCCAGATTTTATGAATAAACCTTTATCTTCAGGAAAGTGTGAACCATGCAATGGGAACACTCCTAAATTAGATTATCAAGAAATTAGTAAATTTTTATCTGAACTCAATGAATGGTCAGTTAATGACAATCAAGAAATGATTTTCAAAAAATTTAAATTCAGCAATTTTAAAAAAGCTATATCATTTGCAAATGAAGTAGGTGAAGTAGCAGAAAAAGAAGGTCATCATCCCGATATATCAATAGGATGGGGTTATTGTTTAGTTATGGTCCATACTCACGCAATAGAGGGATTATCAGTTAATGATTTTATATTAGCTTCCAAAATTGATTTAATTAAAAGATAATTTAATGAAAAAAAAAATTTTTATTTGCGGTATTAGTACTGAATGCTGCTCTTATTCAACATTAATACAAAATAAAAAAGATTTTGAAGTTTTAAGTGGAAAAAAACTTTTAAAATATATAAATTTTCCATATTCCAAACATAATAATATAACATTTATACCAAATAAATTTTATCGAAGTTTGCCTGGTGGGCCTGTAGATAAAAATTTTTTTATAAAAACAATTAACAATATCACAAATGATTTAATAAAATCAAAACCTATTGATGGTATTTTGCTAATCATGCATGGTGCGATGTATGTCAAAGGTATTAGTGATCCCGAAGGTTTTTTTATTAAAAAAATTCGCTCTAAAGTATCTAAAAACTGTAAAATATCATTATCTTATGATCTTCATGGGCAGATGACTGATTCAATTATAAAAAATATTAATTATTTTGCAGCATATAAAACAGCCCCACATATCGACGTTAAACAAACTTATTCAAGGTCATTGAAAATGTTAATAGATGGAATATTAAAAAATAAAAATAACTATATTATTTGGGAAAAAATACCAGTTTTAGTTTCAGGTGAAATGTCATCAACAATAGTTGAGCCATGTAAAAAAATTTATAAAAATCTTAATATATTTAATAAATTAAAAGGAATTAATGATTGTAATTTACTTATTGGATATGTTTGGGCTGATACTAAGAGGGCAACAGCTTCTGCAATTGTAAATTGTACAGATGTTAATATTGGTAAAAAAATATGTAAGAAAATAGCACTAAGTTATTGGAATAATAGGTTTAAATTAGTTTATGATATGAAATCTTATAAGTTAAATAAGATTTTTCATGTAGTTAATAAAAAAAGATTTACAATTTTAGCCGATAGCGGAGACAATCCAACAGCTGGAGGAGTAGGTAGTAGAATTGATGTATTAGAGCACGTATTTAAAAATAAGATACATAACACTCTATTTGCAGGAATTTATAATGAAGAAATTTTTAGAGAGCTAAAAAATAAAAGAAACAAAATTCTCATAAAAGATACTTTCTCAAAAAAGAAAATTTCTATTTCGATTGATAAATTTTATCTAAAAAATGATAATGCGATTGTAACCTCAAATTATAATACAATAATTTTTACAAAGTATAGAAAACCTTTTCATTATCTAAGAGATTTTAAGGAATTAAATATAAATTTAAAAAAATATAAAATATTAATTGTAAAATCAGGATATCTTTCACCAGAGCTTAAAAAACTTAAGGCGGATAATTTTATGATTTTAACAGATGGATTTGTTACTCAAGATTTTAAAAGAATTAAAAATTTATTTAGAGAAAAGCGAATTTATCCTTTCCAAAAAAATTTTAGATATAATATAACTATTTAATTAAGTACCACAAAAAGTTTCAAAAACTTTTTCACTTTCTATAGGTGGGGTAATATACTTTTTATTTTCTATTTTCTCATAAGGATTTTTCAGTATTTTTTCGAAATCATATAATTGTTCGTAATTATTGCTGTACACTTCATTAATTATTTCTTCAATAATATGATTCCTAGGTATAATTTGAGGATTAACATTTTTAAATTTTCTTAATTTATTATTTTTATATTTTTCTTCCCAATTTTTAAAAATCTTTTTATCAAGAGTATTATTTTCTAAATCTAAAAATGTATTTGTATAATCAAGTTTATAAATATGCATCAAATCTAAAAATTCTTTAACAATTTCTTCATTATCATTATTAGTATCTAAATTTAATTTCATAGACATCATTGCTAACCAAGATTGATCAAACAATTTTTTATATTTATTTAATATATCTTCGATTTTTTTAATTGCTGTTTTTTCATTTGAATCAATTAAATGAAGAAAAGTTTCAGCAAATCTTGCTAAATTCCACAACGTTATTTTTGATTGATTTTCAAAAGAATATCTTCCCATTTTATCAATTGAGCTAAAAACTTTTTTTGGATTATATTCATCCAAATATGCCGCTGGACCATAATCTATAGTTTCACCAGATAAAGACATGTTATCTGTATTCATAACACCATGAATAAAACCAACTCTCATCCAATTTACAACTAACTTAATTTGTAAATCACAAATTCTCTCATAAAATTTTAAATATTTATCATTATTATTAACTATATCAGGATACAGTCTTGAAATTGTATAAGATATAAAATTTTGAAATTCTTCTCTATTTTTTAAAAGACTTCCGAATTGAAAAGTTCCCACTCTAATATGCGAATTCGCAACTCTAATTAAAATTGCGCCAGGCTCTAATCTATCCCGCAATACGTTTTCACCTGTAGTAATAACAGCTAGTGCTCTGGTTGAAGATATGCCAAGATTATGCATAGCTTCACTCAATATGTATTCCCTTATCATTGGGCCTAATGCAGCTTTTCCGTCTCCATTTCTGGAGTAAGGTGTCTGGCCTGATCCTTTTAACTGTATATCTACCCTTTGTTTATTATTAGTAATATGTTCACCAATAATTACAGCTCTACCATCGCCTAAAATTGTAAAATTTCCAAATTGATGTCCAGCATAAGCTTGAGAAAAGTAATTTTTATTTAATTTATTTTTTCCCAAAAGAATATTACACTTTTCATCATCATCATATTTACTAAAATCTAAATTTAACTGCCTTGCAAGATCAGTATTAAACAAAACTAATTTTTTATTACTAAAATTTTCAGGATTAACTTTACTATAAAAAATACTAGGTAATTTCGTATAACTATCTTGAAAATTCCAAACCATTTTAAATAAATATATATAAATTTTTTAAATTTAACATCTACAACTTTAGTATATAAGTGTTAAGTCAGCAATGGATACCATAATTGATATAGTTAATCAGTCAAAACATCCAATAGATAGTGATGAATATATTCAATATTGCAATGATGAAATTAAAAAAAATTCTATACTAATATTAAATGATTTTTTAACAAATGGTTGCTTAAGTGAATTAATTACTGAAGCACATGGATTACAAGATCAAGCTTTCTATTGTTCTCAAAATCATACCATCTTACTTAATAAACAAGATAAATTAAGTGACTTGAATGATCCTTTAAATAGAGAGGTCGTAAGTGATAAAGGTTGTGTTCCTCATGATCTGCTTAATCAGCAATCAAAATTAAATATTTTATATCGATCAAATATTTTTAAAAATTTTTTAAAAGGTGTCTTAAATTTAAAAGATATTTATCCATACAGTGATACCTTATCTTCTATAAATTATAATTATTATCAAAAATCACAACAGCTAGGATGGCATTTTGATAATGCATCATTTGCTATCACTTTAATGATACAATCATCAGATAAAGGTGGTGAATTTGAATATGTTAGTAAAGGTAGAAATTTTTCAGAAAACTATATCGATAAATCATATATTAAAGATATTTTAGATAGAAAAATTTTACCACAAAAAGCAGATGTTGATTCCGGTACTCTTATATTATTTTATGGTAGAAATTATTTGCATCGTGTAACACCAGTAGAGTCAGAAAAACCAAGAATATTAGTAACACTAAATTATAATGAAGAGGAAGGTACAATGCTTTCAGAAAATGCAAGATTAACCTTTTTTGGTAGAATTAACTAATTATGATTAAAGAAAAATAATTGTTTTCCATTTACTCGATAATTATTAATCAATTTTTTTGCTTCTTCTGATGTAATCCAATCAATATATTTTTTAGCCTCTTCAATATTTAAATTATTATTTAACTTATTGTTTACTAAAATTATTCCATATTGATTAAATAATGGCGGTAAATTTTCACAGACAATTTGTAAATTTTCTTTTTTATTAAAAGCTATCCAAGTGCTACGATCACTAAGAGTGTAAGCATTTTTTTGATTAGCTATTAATAATGTCGATCCCATTCCCTGACCAACACTGAGATACCAATTTTCTTCAAATGGTACTCTTATATTTGATAATTCCCAAAGTTCTTTTTCTTTTTTGTGCGTGCCACTCTCATCACCTCTAGATACAAATAAAAATTTTGATTTTTTAATTTCAATCATTTTATTTTCAATTGAAGAGCATGTTTTTTTATCTTTTTTAGGTCCTATCAAGACAAAATCATTATACATCAAATCATGTCTAAGAATCCCATACCCATTATTCATAAATTCTAGTTCTGATTTTCTATGATGAACTAATAAAATTTCAACATTGCCATCCATTGCAACTTTAATTGCCTGCCCTGTTCCTAGAGATAATGCTCTAACTTTTGTCTGATATTTATTTTCAAATTTTTTGTTAATATATTCTAATAGACCCGTATCGTGAGTAGAAGTTGTGCTAGCTATGGTTATATATTTATTAGCAAATGCATTCTTAAACAAAAAAATTAAAATAAATATTAGAAAAACTCTAATCATAAAACTTGATACATCTTATAGTACTTACTAAATATATTTATATATTTTGAAAGGATAGTTATGAAAATTATTAAAGTTTTAGAAAAAACTGAATTAGTTATAGTCGATTTAGAGGTAAATCTAGGTAAAGAAAAAAGAAATGGTTTAACATTATGCGTTAAATATAATGGTGATTATTACCCATTAAATACTGCACATGATGGAAGACCAATTTTAATGAATAAAGAGAATGTTATTAAAAATTAAAGTTAAATTTTTTAATTATAAACATGAAAATTGCATAAGCTATTGCAGTACTGAATATTGAAACAATTAGTGAAAAAACAAAATTTTGTTTAAATTTCAGAAGAATAGGTAAAACAATAAAAAAAACAAAAGAAGGAATACTCATAACAATTGTACTATAAGATAAGTCTATTACTTTTTGATAATCCTTTGTGTCCCAATATAACCATATAAAAGCCAATAAAGATGTTAGTGGTAAGGAAACAATTATTGCAGCAGTCCAAGTATATTTTTTTGCTATTTCAGATACTGCAACAATTATAATAGCACTTATTATAGTTTTAAGAAAAAAATACATTATTTACTCACATTTGTTCTTGTAGCTATATAGACACCAAATGTACAAATTAACAGTCCAATAATATCAATTATAAATAATTTTTCATCTAAAACAAACCAAGCCATTACAGCAGTCGTTGGAGGAACAAGGAAAAAAAGACTGCTAGTTTTAGAAGCTGTTCCATTTTTTATTAAATACATAAGTATTGCGTAAGCTCCAAAAGACACCATAATGATTTGCCACGATATTGATAAAATAAATCGTGTATCAAAATTAATAAATGATATTTCAAAAAATAATGAAATTATAAATAAAAATATTCCAGCACTTAATGCTTGATAAAAATTATTAACTGAAAGACTTATTTCATGAGTAAATTTTTTTTGCCAAATAGTAGCTGAAGTTGCCCCTAAAAGTGCAACAATAGAAGCAATAACACCTATTGTTGGGATTTCTGTTCCAATATCATAACCTATAACTAATATAGTACCTAAAAAACCAAAAAATATTCCTATCCATTGCGTAACAGTAACTTTTTCTTTTAAAATAGGTCCACTTAGAATATTTGTTAAAATAGGTTGGAGGCATACAATTAACGCAGATAATGTTGCAGTAAGTCCCATAGAATAAGAAAAAAATACTCCACCTAAATAAAATCCATGAAAAAGAATTCCAGTAATCATAGCTTGAAAGATTAAATTTAGATTTATTCTTATTCTTTCTGTAAGAATAATAGATAAAATTAAAAAAAATGCACTTACAATACAAAACCTAAAACATAATGCAGCAAAAGGGCTTGCTGATTGCACAATAAATTGACCACTTATAAAAGCACTACTCCAAAAAAAGATAAATAAATATGAAAGATATAGGTTCATTATAAATAATAATTCTATTCTTTATTTATAAATGTTATGAAAATTTATTCATAGAATAAAATGCTTAGCAATAAAATCAATTTTTTTTGTCCAAATTGTAGTTCAGATAAATATATTGGTAAAACTACTATAGGAAAAAACTATAAAGATGAACCATATAAAAATGTAACATCTGAAATACAATGCGCCAAGTGTTTTATGGATATTCCATCAATTATTTCAGAAAATATTTCTCCTGATAAGCAAAATGAAATGTCCAAACTTTGGAATGAAATATATAAACCATCACATAAAGAAAGTGCTGCACAATGTTCAAAATGTTTTAGGTATTATTGGGAAATAGAAAAATATTTATCTGAACATAATATTTCTGCAAAAGACATTTTCTATCAAACTTATAATCCTAAAAAATCAATTGGAGATTTAATTTGTAAGATTTGTGATCCATCATCTTTTAAATAAAATTAATGTTAGCATATATTCTTAATATATCAGGTTGGCTGTTATTACCTTTCATGGATGGTATTGCAAAATATCTATCTTCAGAAATACATTTCATACAAGTTGTTTGGGGTAGATATTTTTTTATGCTTTTAGTTAGTTTTCCACTAGCATTTATATTTTTTAGAAAAGAAATTAGTTTTCCTAAAACAATTTCAGTACAGCTATTTAGAAGTTTTTTTTTATTTTTATCTACCGTTTTTTTCTTTTATTCAATTTCAGTTATAACTTTAGCAGAAGCTTTAACCCTTGCATTTATCTCTCCAATAATAGTGACAATATTATCAATTTTTTATTTAAAAGAAAAAGTTGGAATTCATCGATGGACTGCAGTTTTGATTGGGTTTTTTGGTGTTATGATCATTATAAGACCAGGTTTTATAGAAATTAATTTTGCATCTTTCTCAGCTATTGCAGCAGGAATTTCATACGCTTTTTACATAATTTATACTCGAAAATTATCTTTTACAGATAGTGCTGTTGTTACTTTGCTTTTTACAGGTATCGTAGGTTGTATTTTTATATCTCTTATTGTTCCTTTTTACTGGATAAATTTAGATTTAAGACAATTATTTTTACTTATCTCATTAGCTTCAATTGGAACTTTAGGACATTTTTTAATAATTCTTTCTTTAAGACTTGGAGAAGCTTCTAAACTAGCTCCTTTGGGTTATTTTGAGATCTCCACAAATATACTTGTTGGATATGCCTTCTTCGGTGATTTGCCTGATATTTGGATTTATTTAGGATTATCTTTGATTGTTTTTAGTGGTATTTATATTTTTATTAGAGAAAGAAGAGAGATTAAAAAAACTAATTAGTTTTTCTAGTTGTTTGATAAATAAATATTGTAACAGATCCAAGCAGTAGAGCTCCTCCTATAACTGTATTTAGGGGAGGTATTTCATTTATAACAAGCCAAACCCAAGCAGTACCTAAAACACTTTCTAATAAAAATATTAGAGCTACTTCGTGTGCTGGAGCAAATTTAGGAGAAATTGTTAAAATCATAAATGGAATAGGTAGTATTAATAAGCACATTATGAAAAGAAATAAAATTTGATCATTATTTAAATCAAAGTTAATTCCAAATGGTAGAGCGTAAAGAGCTGATATTAAACATCCTAATAAACATGCAGGTACCAAATCTTTATTTTTAAATAATCTAACAAGAACCATACTAAAACCCATTCCTATTGCTACAATTAGAGCCATAATATCTCCATATAATCCCGTAGTTGTAAAGCTTCCTATTCCAATTATTATCATCGCAAGCATAGCAATTAAAATCACTATCCATGTAAAAAGACTAGGTATTTCTTTAAGTATAAAAACTGAAAATAATGCAGCAAAAATAGGAGCTGATGCAATTAGAACTAATGTATTAGCTACAGCAGTATTTTGAATTGAATATACAAAACAAATATGAGTTATAGCATAGAGAATAGAATAGATTATCCCTGGTACACCAATTAGATAAAATGATTTAAGAAAAGATCTTTTGTAAGTATAAATGAGAAAAATTAATATCGTAACAATTGGTAGGGCACTTCTATAAAATATTAAACTAAAATCATCTAAATTTACTAATCTAATAAATAAACTATCAGGGCTAAGTATTAAAACCCCAACAAATGATAGTATAAGACCCTTATTTCTTGTTTTCATAAATATTTGAAAATAAATAGATTATTAATATATCTATCAGTATCATTCTTTAATTCACACTTGTTTTTATGAAAAAATTACTTTTTTTATGTTTTATTTTTTTATCACTAAATACTCACGCCTTAGACTCAAATAAATTAATAAACCTCGATGATTTAAAAATACTTTTTGATCTTCAAAAAAATTATTGGAACGAAAATGTTCTTTTTCTCATAAAAAAGAATTCATTTTCTAAAGTAGATAATGACTCAGATGTATTTTATTTAAAATCAATATTTAATGATGGCGAAATAATTACAATGCCAATTTTTTCTAAGGATATTGTTGAAAAAATTATATTTGAATATTTTTTTTTAGATCACAATAAAAAAAATTTAAAAATTATAAATAATCATTTTAATTCGTTTAAAAATTTTTGTTTTGAATATCTCTATAATGACAAGTCTATACGAGTAGTTATTACTAAATGTAATTAATTAAAAACCATTGATGTAGCTTTAAAAATTAAACTATGTCTTTTAGCTAATTCTAATTTATCATTTGAATATCCACCACCTATTACTGTCGCAATAGGAATTGATTTATTTTTAAAGAATTCTAACACTGTAATATCTCTTTTTAATAATCCTTCAGTTGTTATTTTTAAATTTCCTAATTTATCATTCTCATGAATATCAACTCCAGTATCATAAATTACTAAATCAGGATTAAAATTTTTTATACAACTATTAAGAGTTTGATATAATATTTCTAAATATTCATTATCTTCTAAATTATCATCTAATTCAACATCCATGTCGCTTATTGATTTTCTAAATGGAAAATTATTTTTACAATGAATAGAGCATGTAAAAATTTTATAATTATCTTTAAGGATTGAGGCTGTACCATCTCCTTGATGCACATCAGTGTCAAAAATTAATATTTTTTTTACTTGATGGGTTCTTATTAAATGTAATGAAGCATAAGCCAAATCGTTAAAAACACAGTATCCTGAACCAAAATCTCTATGACTATGGTGTGTGCCACCTGCTAAATGATTTGCTATACCATTCTTAATTGCTTCTTTGCATGTTAATAGAGTTCCATTAACTGCTAAAAAGGAACGATTAGAAAGTGTTTCTGACCATTTAAAACCCAATCTTCTTATTTCTTTATCGGATAAACTACCATTTTTAATTTTTAATACGTAATCTAAATCATGACATATAGAAACCTCATCAACACTTGCTTTTTGAGGACTTAGAATTTTTGCACGATGATAAAAATCTGAAGTTTTCAATTCATTATATAAATCTGAAAACTTACTGGCAGTAAATTTATGATTTTCAGGTAGAGGAATGTCATAATCTTCGTGTGTTACCCAACTGATTTTTTTCATAAATTTGCCTCTTTCTAACTCAATTTATGCCTAAATTAATTTGTACATAGATTATGTGGCACTAATCTAACAATATATATTTAGTGAGTAAATGTATTCTATCCATAAAGAATTAGTGTCACAACCAATATGGAATTTGTTTTAATATTTGATTTATTAATTATTTGTTTAATTGGTTTATTTATTGTCAATTTTTATTGAATTAATAATCAATTTAAATAATATTTTAAGAATGAAAGATTTTTATGATCTAAATGGCTATTTTTCACCATTAAAAATTTATAATGCAAAAGAAGCAAATTTTTTTAGAAATAAATTAGAAGACTCAGAAAAAGAATTAGGTAAACTTCATTATATTGTTAAAACTTATACAATAATGAAATGGGTGTATGAAATAGCAACTAATAAAATATTGCTTGATTTTGTCGAAGAAATAATTGGTAAAAATATATTATTATATAATGCAACTTTTATAATAAAAGAACCAAACACTAAAACACACGTAAGTTGGCATCAAGATCTTACCTATTGGGGTTTTGATAATAATCAAAAACAAGTAAGTGCATGGTTAGCTTTATCCAAAGCTAATGATCAAAGTGGTTGTATGCAAATGATTCCAGGCTCCCATAAAAATGGATTTTTTCAACATCATTCAACTGAAGATAAAAATAATGTTTTATCTAGAGGTCAAACTGTAAAAGATATTGATATAAATAAAGCAGTATCATGTCCGTTAGAACCCGGTGAAGTTTCTTTTCATCATGGTCTAACATTACACGCATCTCAGCCTAATTCTAGTAATGACAGAAGAATAGGATTAAATTTTCAATTTATTTCTACTGATATGAAACAACTAAAAAGCAAAAATGATAGCGCTATTTGTGTAAGAGGAGAAGATAAGTACAAAAATTTTAAGACTGATCAAGTAGCTAAAGATGACTTTGATCATGAGGCTTATCAACATCTTTTAGTATTAAATAATCATTATAATGAAACAATAAGAAAAAATTAATATTTATTTATTAGAATCTGAAATAAGAGATCTAAAAATTAACTTCTATTTAATCAAATCATATGAATGTTTTATCTGGAATTAGTATCGGATTTATTGGTTACACGATATTTGTCATTTTAGATACAATAATTAAAAAATACCTAGTTAATGAATATTCTGTTTTTCAAATAAATTTTTATATTTGTCTTTTTAGTTTTATACCAACATTATTAACTCTTTATTTTTTAAACAAATGGAGCTCACTAAAAAATGATATTATTCATATACAGCTTCTTAGAGGATTATTTGGATTAATTTCAGGGGCTTTAGTAGTTTATTCATTTAGAAAACATGCATTTAGTGAAATTTACCCAATATTATTTAGTGCTCCATTAATGATAACAATGTTATCCCATTTTTTTTTAGATGAAAAAGTTGGTATTAGAAGATGGTCAGCGGTAACAGTTGGATTTATTGGCGTATTAATAGTTAGTAGACCTGGCACTATTCATTTTTCATTAAGTCTATTTGGTTTATTTTTTTCCGCATTACTAATGGCGATAAATATTACTTTAGTAAGAAAGTATTCAAATAATCAATCATCAATAGCATTTACTTTTTATGCTTTTTTATCTGCAACTATTTTAAATGGATTACTTAGTTTTAATAGCCACATCGCATTATCTTTTAATGACCTAATAATACTTGTTTTTTGTGGTATTATTTGTGGAATTGGGGGTAATTGTTTAACAATCGCCTCAAAATTTTTAGAGTCTAGTGTTTTTGCTCCTATTCAATATACACAATTAATTTCTGGAGCAATTTTAGGTTATTTATTTTTTGCTGATATTCCAGATATTTATGAAATTATTGGATCATTAATTATTGTCGGTAGTGGAATTTATATAATAATTCGAGAAACAAAAATAGGTGTTAGACCATATATTAAAGAGGATTCAAGATTTCGTGACCAATTTAATAGAGGTCATTAAATTAATAATTATAAATCAAAACTTTGTGATAATGTTTTAAAAGCATAAAATTTTTATGAAAAATTTATTTAATAATAAAAATCCAATAACTTTACTAATTTTATCATCAATAGCCATGCCTATCGCTTTTAGTACTTGGATGGTTTTATTAAATAATTTCTCAGTTGAAAGAGCAAGTTTTACTGGAGTTGAAATTGGAATACTTCAAAGTATCAGAGAGATACCTGGCTTCCTAGCATTTACTATTATTTTTTTATTGTTCTATTTTAAAGAACAATATTTTGCTATTTTTTCTTTAGCCTTAACTGGTTTTGGTGTTGCAATTACAGGTTTCTTACCAACTGTTTATGGTTTGTATTTTACAACAATTATTATGAGTACTGGCTTTCATTATTGTGAAACAGCCAAAAATTCTTTGAGTTTACAATGGCTTTCAAAAGAGGAAGCTCCACCAGTTCTAGGAAAATTAATAGCTATTAGCTCAATTACGTCTTTATTTTTGTATTGTATTATTTGGAGTTTATTAGAAATCTTTAATTTAGATTATAAGTTTATATTTTTAATTGCAGGATTAATTTGTATTCTTATTTCCATACACCTTTTTATATCCTTTCCTTTTTTTGAAATCAAAAATAAACAACATAAAAAAATAATTCTAAAAAAAAAATATTCTCTTTACTATATCTTAATTTTTTTATCAGGTGCTAGAAGACAAATTTTTGTAGTTTTTGCAGCTTTTTTAATGGTAGAAAAATTTGGATATTCAGCATCGCAAGTTACTTTACTATTTTTGGTTAATTATATTTTTAATTGGTTTTTTGCAGAACGTATTGGAAAGTTAATAAATATATTTGGTGAGAAAAAATGTCTTATATTTGAATATATTGGACTCGTAATCGTTTTTACATCTTATGCATTCGTGACTAATGCTTATGTTGCAGCAGGTTTATATATTATTGATCATATGTTTTTTGCATTAGCTATTGCAATTAATACATATTTTCAAAAAATTGCTGATCCAAAAGATATTGCAAGCACTGCAGGTGTTTCATTTACTATCAATCATATAGCTGCAGTATTTATCCCAGTACTTTTAGGATTTGTTTGGATTAATTCTCATTCAATAGTTTTTTTAATTGGATCTTTGTTTGCTCTACTATCTTTAATCGCTTCATTTTTTTTACCTAATAATTTATCAAAGATTATTTTAGATGAAAGTAATTTAAAAAAAGTAAGAGTATAATTTACTCACCTATATAACTAAGAATTATTTTTCTTTTGTATTTACTGTACCTGTGTTCAATTAGATATATTCCCTGCCACATCCCTAATTTCATTTCTTTATTGTTTATAGGAACTGTTAATGAGGTTTGAGTAAGCATAGATTTTATGTGAGCAGGCATATCATCATCTCCTTCATAACCGTGTTTATATAATGAAGCATCTTCAGGAACTATTCTTTGAAAAAAAGAATTAATATCATCTAATACATCAGGGCTAGCATTTTCCATTATTGTTAATGAAGCAGAAGTGTGTTGTATAAATAAATTTAGCTGACCTTTAATTATATTATTTTTTAAAATCCAATCATGAACATTATTTGTAATTTCATACATTCCCTGTCCATTATTAGAAATTATCAATTCATCTTGTAGATTTAACATTTTCTAATCTTAAAATGAAGTCGTGGCACCTACAAGGAGAATTATAATGAAAATTAATGTTATGAAAAAAAGAACTATTCTTTTGATAAGTGCCACAATTTTTTAAATATAATCAAATTTTGTTTTAATAGAGATATAAATAAGGAAAAATTGTGTTATGATTATCCTAATTCATTTTAGCTAGGAATATTATTTGTTAAACAATAATCAATTTGCAATTTTTTTAATTATTATATCAATTATTTTTGGTACTCTTATGGGTACATTTATAAAATTAGCTCAAGAAGAATTAAATGTATTTACAACTGGTTTTTTACGTTTTTTCTTTGGTTTTTTAATCATTACCCCTTACATTCTAAAAACAAAATTTGAAGTATTTAGTACAAAAAATTTAAAAATTCATGTTTTACGGTCAGCACTAAACTTACCTGCAATGCTACTTGGTTTTGCAGCTTTAGCTATGCTTCCATTAGAGAAAATGACAGCCATTCATTTTATAGTTCCTATCATTGTTACAATCTTAGCTGTGATATTTTTAAAAGAAAAAATCTATTTATATAGGTCAATTGCATTAGTGATGGGTTTTCTAGGAATGTTAATAATATTGCGACCCGGTATTATAGATATTTCTATTGGAATATATATGGCGCTTATTTCATCGCTAATTTGGTCAGTAGTTATAATTTTAACTAAAAAAGTATCTAAGGATGATAGTGCTATAACAATATTATCACACCAATATGTTTATATGAGTCTTTTTTCATTTCCATTAGTTATATATTTTTGGGATCAGCCAAGCTTAAAAACAATTATTTTTATATTATGTGCTGCAATCTCAGGAACTATATTACATATTGCATTAAATCATGCATATAAATTAGTTGATGTAACTATGACCCAACCTTATTCATTTTTAGGATTAGTAGTTTCATCAATAATTGGATATTTTGTATTTAGTGATAAACCTGATTTTTATACCTGGTTAGGTGCCTCTGTAATTTTTTGTGGTGTGCTTCTAATTTCTTACAGAGAACTTCAATTAAATAAAGAAATTACAAGAAAGAGATTAAATATTAATTCATAATTTTAATATATAACATCGTTAGATTATGTGTATTATTAGTAAATGCAAAATAATTATTTTTATAAATGGATAGATAGTAATAAAGAAGATGAAATAAATAGTTTCAAAGAATGTATAGATTCATATATTTATTTTAAGAAAGATGCTTTTTATAAAACTAACAAATTAATTAAAAAAAAACCAGAATTTAATGCTCCAAAATTATTAAAAATAGTTTTATTGCTTTTTTCTAGAGATGTACAAAAAATTTCATTAGCTAGAGAAACATTCAAATCAATTTCTACTGATAAAGTAAATGATTATTTTCATCAATATTTAGAGATAGTAAATCTTTGGATTAAAAATGATTTAAAAAATTTATTAAATAAATTGGAATTAATTATAAAAGATAATCCCAAAGATATTTTTGCAATTAGATTATTTCATTTTAATAATATTTTCTTGGGTATTGATAGTAAATTTTTAAATAAACATGAGGAAATACTAAGTATGTGGTCTGAAAATGATCAGCATTATAATTTACTATTAGGGATGACTAGCTATGCTTTTGAAGAAAATAATATAATTGATAAAGCTAAGCTTTTAGCCTTAAATTCACTAAAACAATCATCAAATGATTTATGGAGTTGGCATGCCCTTTTGCATGTACACGATAATGAGAATAACGACTCAATTAACAACAATAATAATTTTAATGAAATTAATTGGTCAATTTATGGGCCAATAAAAAGACATATATGGTGGCATCAATCATTAATATTATTCTACAATCAGGAATATGCGAAAAGTTTAAAACTATTTGATAATTATTTCTCTTCTTCAGAAATTTTTTATTTAGATTTTTGTAATGCTTGTTCTTTTTTATTAAGACTTCATTACAAAGGAGTGGATGTTAAAGAAAGAATGGATAAATTAAAAGATTATGCTGAATATTTTAAAAATCAACATATACTTCCATTCATTGATTATCATCTTATTTTTTATTACTTATACTATAATGACCAAGATTATTTTCAACAACTTGAACAGAGAATGGAAGAAAATTATTTAGAAAATTCTTTTAAAGAAAATTATATTAATTACTTAAAGCCAATCATGTACAGTATGAAAACAAATGAATTATTAAACGAAAATATAATTAAATCACAATTTAAATACCTTGGAGGTAGTTTTGCTCAACGAGAACTTATTTTTTTAAGTTTAATCCAAAATACAAAATATGAAAAAAATAAATCAGATTTAATATCAGAATATAATGATTATAAATCAGTATCAAAATTATATGTATAACTCTAAATTGTTGGAAGAAAAATTTATAAAAAACTCAAATAATAATTTTACCTTATTAAAAGATAATCTTTTTTTTCGAAATATAACTTTTCAAAATTTTCAAATTTTAAAGATGATATCATTTTTGGTAAGAGACAAAAATTGGAATAACTATGATCCTAAAATTCTAAATTATGAAGAGAACTTTGATACATCCTTAGAATATATATTCGATTTAGAATATGGTATAAACGAAATTCTTAAAACAAGAAATGTTATATTATTTTCTGAAAATTCTATCACACTATCCTCTGAGGGAGAATTTTTAACTGATTTTTGGACTAATAGAATAGGTTTTAATTTATTAATTCCATTAGAAAATCATGTTGGTTCAAACATCATTGTAACAAAAGGGAACGATTTAAAAGAGAATAAAAAATTTCCAGAAAATATAAAACCCGATCAACCATTTTTTAAATTTAAAAACCTTGCTTATACTTTAGACGATAGTTTGTTGGTTAATATTAATTTTGAGGGTATTTTATTTGAAATGGAAGATCAAAGAAACTGGGGTGATGCTTCTTACAAAATATATAGTGGTTCTTTATTAAATCCTTTTCCGTATGTAGAAAAAGGGGGGTCTAATTTCTCTCAAACTGTTAAAATAGATGTAGAAAATAAAAAACAAAGATCATTTCCATCTATTAATATTGTAAAAATTGATCATATTACTTCCTATAAATTCCCTAAAATTGGTATAAAAATTGATTCTCCAATTCTTCCTGATGATAATTTAATTAAAAACTTTGATTATTATTACTATCTTATTGATTTTACTGATGATTTTAAGAATGTAACTTCAAGATCTGACAAAAAGGTGTTTCTTGTAGCTTTAGTTGATCATGCTAATGATCCTGAAGAAGAGTTAACAAAAATTTATAATTTTATAGCTGAAAATACTATTAATTTAGATAAAATTTTAATTTGCCCTAAAATATATTTGAATAGTTTTCAACCAGCTGGTGAATGGCCTAAAGTTCCAGAATTAAATGAATACTATAAAATAGCGAAAAAGATATTTTCTAATAGTCAAATTGTTTCTGGAATGGTCACTAATTTTACAGAATTAAATAGAAAGAGACCAAAAATGTTTTATGATTTGGTTAGTTTTTCCTTCACTCCAATTGTTCATGATTCTAGTGATTTTGGTGTGTTAAATACACCTGAAACTATACCTTATATCCTTAAAACTTTAAAAAATTTTTCTAAAAGTTCTGATGTTCATATTGGTCCAATTACTATTGGTATGCATTTCAATCCATATGGTGAAAGTCTTGTAAGTAATAAAAGCAAAATAAGATTAGAAATGGCTGATAGCGATCCAAGGCATGATCAATTATTTTCACTAACTTGGACACTGGCAATTTTTATTCAATCAATAAATAAAGAATCAAAATTTTTTACTTTTAATTCTATTTATGGGCATCACGGAATATTAAATAAAAATAATACCAAAAGACCATTGTATCATTTAAATAATTTTCTTATTTCATTAACAAATTCAGAAATTTTTAAATTTAATCCAGTTAACGAAGTGTATGGATTAAAAATCGTACTAAATGATAAAAAGTATTATTTATTTGTCAATTCCTCAAAACAGAAAAAGGAAATTATTATTCCTGAAATAAATTTTAGTAATCAATATAAACTTAATTTAAAAAATTATACTGATATTTTTAATAATGATTTTTCTTTTTTTAACTTTAAAAAAGATTTAAATCCTTATACATTTGAGCCATTAGAAATCAAATTTATAGAAGATAAATGAAAAAATTAAAAGGAGCATTAATCGGTTGTGGTTTCTTTGCTGAAAATCATATTTTAGCTTGGAAAGAATTAAGAAATATAGAAATAATATGTGTTTGCGATTTAGATATAAAAAAAGCTAATAAATTTAAATCTAAATTTAACATTTTACATTCTTATTCATCTATAGAATTAATGTTAAAAAAACATAAAATTGACTTTGTTGATGTTGTAACAACAATGGAGACACACTTAAATATTGGCAAAATTTTATCTAAGTATAAAATTCCAACTTCTATACAAAAGCCATTTGCTGAAAATTTATCTAATGCAAAAAAAATTGTTTCTTTATATAAAAAAAATAAAACACCACTTATGGTTCATGAGAATTTTAGATGGCAAAGCCCTCTATTAAAATTAAAAGAAATTATAAATAAAGAGCAATTAACGAAACCACATTATGCCAAGATATCTTTTAGACATGCAAATCCTGTTGGATATACCAATCAAACATATTTATACGATTTAAAAGAGTATTTAACCCTAGACGTAGGAATCCATTTATTTGATTTAAGTAGATTTTTTATGGGAGAAGCAAAAAGTATTTATACAGTAAATCAAAATACAAATAATAAATTTAAAGGTGAAACCGATTTTATATCTCTGATAAGAAATAGAAATAATAGTATTACTATTGTTGATGCATCTATTTCTTCAATAAAAAAACCAGACAGATTTGCTCAAACACTAGTTAATTTAGAATTCTCTAACGGCTCAATTGATTTGGACTACAATTACAAAATTATTCTTCACAAAAATAATAAAAAGAAGATTTATGATGGAAAACCAAAGAAATATAAATGGATTTCAAAACCTTGGGATCAAATTCAAGAAAGTGTAATCAATACGCACAAACATTTCATTGATTCACTAATAAATAATATTGAACACGACACCAGTGGTGAAGATAACATAAAGAGTTTATCATTAGTCTTCAATTCATATAAATCTGATAAACTGAGAAAAGAAATTAAAATTTAATTTTTTATTTAAGTTTAAATTGTAAATTTCGAGATTTCATCTCTAATTAATTTACTTAAGAGACTGTAACCAAGTACATTCATGTGTAATGGATCTTCTGAATAAAATTTTTCAAATCCAGCATCAAGCATAGGAGAGCAAAGATCAATATAGCGCCATTGACTAAAATTCTCAATTTTGTTTTTAATTCGTTCATTTGCATCTAATATTGTATTTAAATAATTATTCCTAAATACACTTGGCTTAATAGAAACAAAAAAACATAAGGTATGAGGTAATTTTTCATTAACTTCAGAAGCAAATAATAAAAATTCATTTTCTAAATCTTCAGCACTCATTCCGCTGCCTATATCATTATCACCTGCATAAAAAATCATCTTATCAGGATTATTTGGTACTACTATTCTATTAAAATAGGTTCGGCATGATACTAATGTGGAACCACCAAATCCTAAATTTAATAAACTATCAAATGACAGATCAGTTTTTGCATTTTCCCAATCTCTAAATGTTGAACTTCCAAATAAGACTATTTTGTTATTTTTATATTGATCTGAATATAATTTAATTTCTAATTCTCTTACATCTGCTTCAAATTCTTCTTCAATAGGGCTTACTAAATTTAAGTTACTAACCACATCTTCATAATTAATTTTATTTTTTGAAGCAGATTTTGCTAATTCAATTGCTTCCTCAACATATGTTCTAAAAGTTTTTCTATATTTAGATAAAAAATTTTCTAACTCTTTTTTATTTTTCATATCATTTACAAAATCTTTTATTTTTATTGGTTCTTTAATAACTGCTGAATAAATAGTATCAGAAATTGAATAATCAAAATTTGCTAATGCAATTGGAACAAGAAGGGGCTCTGGTTTTAATTGGTCTGCTAATAAAAATGCACCTGGTTTTAATGGACCTGGGGAATTTGGAGTTAAATTATCTTCAGTTTCAGATGTACCTTCTGGTGCTATAACTAAAGGTCTGTTTTGATCAAAAATATTTTGAGTTTCGATAAATAATTTACTTTTTCTTTTCTTTTTTTGTTCTTGAGTTTCATTTAAATAATCTGATTCTGGCGTATGGACGAAAATATAATCTAAATTCTCATAATAATTATATCTCCAGAATTCAGTATTTCTAGAATATCTAGCAATTCTTTGACCACCATCACCATATTTTGGAAATAAAATTTTTGCACTTATAAAGTGACTATCTATACTAAATTGATGTCCATTGGCTAAACCATTTTCTTCAATGCTTGCCAAATGATTATAAAAAAATATGTTTGTGGCTTCATCAGGTAAATTCTCCATACCTTTAATAACATAAGGTACTTGATCAAAAGCTTTTATAAAATCTGAATTTGTTAATTTTTGTAATGCTTGTTTATTTATTGAATCATATGAATTTGCAACTCTGTTGTATATTTTGTTTAGTTGTTTGAAAAATCTATTTTTTCTTTCTATACCACTCAATGCATCTATCATTAAACTCGCTATAGATTTTTCATCATCATTACCTGTGATAATTAAATCATAAATTGTATCAAATGCTAAAGAATGAGTTAAATGATTTTCTAATAAATGAGGTATTGTATAAAGTTTGGAATTACTTGGTATTGTTGCAGAATTATCGTTTAATAAATATTGAAAAAACTCTTTTTCATTTTTAGCTGGATAGGTTGTTAAGCCTGTTGAACTTTGAATATAGCGTCCTAATTGCCATAATTGTCTTTTAAAAAATTTGATTGCCAATTCTGGATTTGTTTTGATTAAATTATCAATAAATTCATTTGAGAATTTTAATATTGTTGTATCTCTTGTTGCTTTTAAGGAGTAGGGTGATTCAATTTCGTGTAATCCTGAAGATAAAGACAATGCTACTCCTGGCCTAGCTATTGATCGTGAATTGTTTTCTAATTGGTCATCTTTTAAGTTTGTAAAAGAGGCTTCAACCTTACCTTTTAACAAAATATTTATTCCATCAGATTTTTTACCTTCTAATGTTATAAATTCACCAGATGAAAATAGTCTAACGTTTGCGTAATGTATTAATTCATCTAAATCGTTATCATCAAGAAAAGCTAAAAATGCTGAATTTTTAATTCTTTTGGTATTTACAATATCTCCACCAGTTTTAACACCATCTGCTAAATTAATATTTTTTTGTTCAATGGGTTTTTCTAAATTGCGAGATGTCCAAATTAAATTAATGGATTCAAATAATAAAAAAGAATAAAAAAAACTTGCATAGTCAGGATCTACTTCTTCCAATTCTTTTAACTTTTCTATTTTGATAGAAATATATTCTGAATTATCTTTAATAAATATGTCTGACATATACCTACCAGGTGCATTCAAGCCCGAAATACCAAGAGGTGATCCGGTATTTTTTAATGTCGCTAACTTATAGAAAACATTATTATGATATTTTACGTATTCAGCTTCACCTTTTAAAAGAATAAAAATTTGATCAGCAATACCATGCTGTTCTGCAATTTTGATGTCTTCATTGCTTTTGTGAAATTCTGCTCCTGAATTGATTAAATCTTCTGTATTTTTCTTTGGAGACAAAGAAAAACCTTTATCTACTAGTATTAAAGATATTTTTTCACTTAAATTCATTAATTATCTAACTTAATAAATTTCCCATTTTATTTAAAGAGAAAAATATTATCTTCTTATAATTGACTTAAAAATATTGATAAAAGATAACAGTATTATTTTTAATCTAAATATACTCACTATTGATTGAGCTAAATATGTCAATGCTGCAGCTCTTAAAACAGATTTACATTGGTACATATTTTCTTTAGGGACATATCTTTTGAGTATTGGTAAAGCTCTCTTAAAACTTGCATCAAATTCTACAGGAAGAGTAATCAAATGGATTAACACATTTGTAGATAAACATCCCATTATTATTATCGCAGCAATAAGGGTGATTAAAGGACTTTTAGTAAAGGCAAATATTGATGGTAGTCCTATGATTAATAAAAATGAGCCAATTCTCTGAAAGATCATTGTTTTTTCAATTAATGATTGTCTAAGGATAAGTGGTTTGTATTTTTCCTTATCTTGAATCGCATGACCAATTTCATGAGTAACAACGGCGATGCTTGTTATACTTTTTTTATCAAGTTTATCTGTAGCTATATGTATTTTTTTATCTTTAGGATTGTAATGATCTAATTGCTGAATAGGATTTATTGATACATTGGTAATTTCTTCTTCTTCAAGTATTTTTTTTCCAAGTTCTCTTCCGGTAAAGGGCATATCAGGTAAAATTTTATTATATTTTTTTAAAATATAATTTACCCATAAACTTGGTAGAAAGAGTGCCATAAATGGTAAAAAATAGTAAAATAATTTAATCACAGTATAAAAATAGGAATAATATTATTAAAAATCAATTTTATTTAAACTGGTATTATTAACAATAATTAATTATTGGTTTAAAAGTGAAATCTAAATTTGAAAGAATTAACAGACTCCCTCCATATATATTTGGGGAGATAAATTCATTAAAAATGAAACTGAGAACAGAGGGTAGGGATATTATTGATTTTGGTATGGGTAACCCTGATATGCCAACACCTCTTCACATAAGGCAAAAATTGAAAGAAGTTATAGATAAGCCAGGTGTTGGACGTTATTCAGTTTCTAAAGGTATTAATGGATTAAGAAAAGCTCAAGCTAAATATTATAAAAAACGATTTAATGTTGATTTAAATCCATCAAGTGAAATTATAGTAACAATTGGTTCAAAAGAAGGTTTAGCAAATTTAGCACAAGCTATTACTTCAAAAGGAGATAGAATATTATGTCCTGATCCATCATATCCAGTTCATCCATATGGTTTTATGATTGCTGGAGCTAAATTAACACCTTTGAAAACATTTTTTAATGGACAGTTCGATAAAAACAAATTTTTATTAAATATAGTTAATAATTTAAAAAAATATTCCTCAATAAAAGTTATTATCGTTTCTTTTCCTTCAAATCCCACAGCTCAGATAGTTGACTTAGATTTTTATAAAGAATTAGTAAAAATTGCAAAAAAATATCAAGTTTATATTTTATCTGATTTAGCTTATTCTGAAATTTACTTTGGCAATAATCCGCCACCATCAATATTAGAAGTTAATGGAGCAAAGAGCATAGCAGTTGAATTTACGACTTTATCCAAAACTTATGCAATGGCAGGATGGAGAATAGGTTTTGCGGTTGGAAACAAAACTTTAATTGAAGCATTAACAAAAATAAAATCATATGTAGACTATGGTGCTTTTACACCAGTTCAAGTAGCAGCCACTGCTGCTCTAAACGGACCTCAAAAATGTGTAGAAGAAATAAGGGAGACTTATAAAAAAAGAAGAGATGTTTTAATAGAATCTTTTGAAAGGGCTGGCTGGGATAAAATTCCAGAGCCTGAAGCATCAATGTTTGTATGGGCTCCATTACCAAAAAAATATAAAAAAATGGGTTCTATGAAGTTTGCCAAAAATTTAATGATAAATGCCGACGTTGCAGTAGCCCCTGGTTTAGCTTTTGGAAAAGGAGGGGAGGGTTTTGTTCGTATTGGTCTAGTAGAAAATACTCAAAGAATAAGACAGGCGGCTAAAAATATTAAAAAATATTTTAATACTTAATATCAAACTGATAAAATTTTAATATAATGAGATAATTTTTCACCTGCATCCCATGCATCACTTAGACTTTTTCCTATAACCCAGTCTCCACTTAAAAATAATTTGTTATCCTTAGAATTAATCCAATTTTTTTTTGAAATACTATTATAACTGACTTTTGTTTGCGCAAATAACCATCTGTGTGATTTAATAAAACTTATCTCATTTTTTATACCAAATGTTTTTTCAAATATTGATTGAGTGTATTTTTCTAAATCAGATTTATCAATGCTAATATTGTTATTCGTATATTCAGAACTCATATTTAATACCCAACATTCATCAGATAATTCATTAAATTTGATATTTTGATTCATAAAAAAACTAATATCTTTATGAAGATTTAATCCTGCTTTTATATTTATGTTGTTAGTATCTTTATAACTTAACATTACAGTATGTATTGGATCATAAGATGGTTCGCTAACAATCTGAGTAAAATCAATCAAATGTTTTGAAAGTTCTTTTGATTGTAAATACGGTATGCAAATTAACACATAATCAAAATCTTTAAATTCTTCCTTTTCAGAAAATAGTGAGAAGAGATCATTACTATTTTTTGAAATTTTAATTATTTTTGAATTTAAATAACTTTTTACTTTAATATTATCAAAAATAGACTTTGGAATAGAATTCATTCCATTATGACCAATAATAATTTTTTTTCTAGTTTTTTTATTTTTTAAATAATCTGTTGCAAAATCTATTTCTATTACTTGTCCCAAATTATATCTACTTATTACTTCATTTAATTGATTTACAGAATGATTTGTCGATAGATAATGTGCGCCATGATCAAAAAGATAATTATCATGCTTTCTTGTAGATACTCTTCCTCCTGGTCTCCATGATTTATCAAAAATTGTAATATTATGTTCTTGAAGATTATAAGCAAGAGACAAGCCAGTCATCCCAGCTCCAATTATTGCAATATTTTTCACATTAATTAATATTAATTATTTGAAAATTTTTTTTGCCTGAAGATTGAATTTTTTTTAAACCAAATTTACTGCATAGATTTTTGTATCTCTGTTTTGCTGGTAAGTTAATTGTTTTAAAATGTATATTATCGTGACCGAACATCATTTTCTGACCATTAATTTCATATAATTTTTTATAAATACTAGATTTTCTTCTAATAACCATGATTTAATAGAAAAAATAAATAGTTAAATTTAAAGCGGCAAAGATAAACACTATCGCAATAGCTGCGTATAAATTTCTCTTGTTCATATGTATTTATAGTTAAAATTATACTTAAAAGTCAAGATACTAATTTAATTTAACATTAATGACTTTAAAAAATCTAAGTTTTCAATAAATCGCCTTAATTCTTCTGGATCTAGTCCTTTTAAATTTTCTTTAAATAAATTTTGATAGTCTAATGTATCAATACGATCCGTATATATTTCTTTTAAAGAAATTGTATTTGAATTATCATAATCATAATTCCCAATTAATATTTTTGATAATGCAGGAAATATTAGTGATGTAGTTGTATAAGTTGCAAATCCTATTTCTCTGTCTTCGTCTTGTCTTTTGTCAATAAAGGTAAAATATATAGCTATTCTTGCTGCACGAGTTAATTCTGCTACAGATAATTCATTATCTTGAGATACATCTAAAAATTCAAAAGTTTCATTAATACAATTTGCTGGATTACTATCATTATTACAAGTTTCTATTAATTGAGAATTCATTAAATTAATTATTTCACCATAAATAATCTGAAAGACACTTGGTATTGATTCACATTTTTCATAAACAGAATAATCTGAGGAATTTAAAAAAGAATAATCTATACCATCCCAACCATCAGGAGCAGTAACTTCAAGTAAATTATCCTCATCTTTTTTTAAAAAATAATAATAATTTCCATCTAGTTCACCCCATTTATAGGCTGACCAATCCTCCACCTTTGATGTTTTTGATACATTAAATCCAACATATGTTTCGTCAATCCACATACTTGTATTATTTGATATTATGAATACTTGATATTCTGCATCACAATCATCACTCCAAATACCTTGCATTTCTTTTGGAAAATTATCTTCAAAAATTAATTCTGCATTGAGGTGCAATGATAACAATAAAAAAATGCCAAAAATTAATTTTACTAAACTATTCTTCATAAGGCATAACTCTTATTACATCTCCGTAAATAATTACCACTCTTTGACCATTTGGAAGAGCATTTACATCTCCTTGCACAAAAGCTTTTTCTTGATCATTTTGGCAATTAGAAATGTCATTACCACATTCATCAATATTCACTATATATTGGAAGCCATCATGATTACCAATTTTAGCTTGTAATACTGAGCCCATAGCAGCTCCTCCAATAGTTCCATATACTATCGCTATATCTTGACACTTTGTTCCTAATATTTCTTCTTCTCCACATATTTGAGATGCTAAAAGACCTCCTATCATTGCTCCAGCTGTTGCTCCAATCCAATCACTTTCGCCTTCAATTTTTACTGGAAGAGAGGTTTTAATCGTTCCATATTCAATATTAGTTACTTTTTGTGCATCAGATTTTTTTACCTTATTTGGCGATGTTGTATTACAAGAGATTAGTGCAAAACTAATAATAAAGGGAATTACTAATAATTTTATTAATTTGGTCATTAATTTATAACTTACTATAGTTAAAAATTGTCTAAAATAAGCAATTAATTTTAATAAATCATATAAATTTTCTAATAACTTACTATTTAAATCTTTATGAAAAGTTTATTTTTAATTCTTGGAAATCAATTATTCCCACATAAACACCTAAGAAAATTTAAAGACTCAACTATTTTTATGTGTGAAAGTTTTGATCTTTGTACTTTTCAAAAACATCATAAATTAAAACTCATTCTTTTTCTATCCGCAATGAGATCTTATGCTGATGAACTAAAAAAAAACAAATTTAAAGTTAATTATATTGATTTAAAAAAGGATTTTAAAATTTCATATGAAAAAAAATTAGAAAATTTTATAAAAAAAAATAAATTCGAAGAATTAATTTCTTTTGAAATTGAAGATAAATTTTTTGAAAAAAAAATTAGCACCTTATGTAAAAAAAATAAGATTAAATTAACTTTTATACAATCACCAATGTTTTTAAATTCAAGAGATGAATTTAAAAATTATTTAAGTAAAACAAAAAAACCTTTTATGGCAAATTTTTATAAAATTGCCCGTACAAAAATAGATATATTAATGGAAAATAATAAGCCCAAAGGTGGAAAATGGAGCTTTGATGAAGATAACAGAAAAAAACTCCCCAAAGATATTAAAATACCAGAAATGATTACTGCAAAAGAAACAAAACATACAAAAGCTTTAAAACAACAAATAAACATAATTTTTAAAAATCACCCAGGCCAAGTTGATAATTTTTGGCTACCTACAACTTATGATGATGCAGTTAAATGGTTAGATTATTTTATTATTAAAAAATTTAATTTATTTGGTGATTACGAAGATGCAGTTGATACTAATAATAACTTTTTATTTCATAGTGCTCTTAGCCCTTTGATTAATTTAGGTTTATTAACGCCAGAACTAATAATAGAGAGAGTTAGAAAAGTAGAAAATAAAATTAAAATTAATTCTTATGAAGGTTATATTAGGCAAATTATTGGATGGAGAGAATTTATTAGGGGAATTTATCAAAATTATGAAAAACAATTAGAAGAAAATAATTTCTTTCAACATAAAAATTCTCTTACTAAAAAATGGTATGACGGTACTACTGGATTAGATCCCTTAGATCACTCAATTAAAAATGCTCAAAAATATGGGTACACCCATCACATTGAGAGACTAATGGTTTTATGTAACATTATGAACTTATGTGAAATTAAACCTAATGAAGTTTATAATTGGTTTATGGAAATGTTTGTAGATAGCTCTGATTGGGTAATGTCACCTAATGTTTATGGCATGGGATTGTTTAGTGATGGAGGTATATTTAGTACTAAACCTTATATTTGTGGTTCTAGTTATTTTATGAAAATGATGAATTTTAAAAGAGGTGATTGGAATGATATTATGGATGGATTATATTGGCGCTTTATTAATAAAAATAGAAAATTTTTTCAATCTAATCCACGTTTAAATATGATGGTTAATATCTATGATAAAATGAATACAGAGAGAAAAAATCATATAATAAAGAAAGCAAATCAGTTTATTAGTGATAATACCAATTAATGGATAAATTCGATGTTGTTGCAGGAATAATAATAAAAGATGATAAATATTTTATTGCCCAAAGAAATAGAAATAAACATATGGGATTAAGTTGGGAGTTTCCAGGTGGAAAAGTGGAAGAAGGGGAAACTTTTGAAATTGCACTTAAAAGAGAAATAAAAGAAGAACTAAATATAGAAATAAATATTAAAAATAAATTAGGCGAAGAAAATTACCAAGACAACAAAATAAAGGTGAAATTACATTATTTTATATGTTCTCATGCTAATGGTGAAATTATTTTGAGTGAACACGAAGACTCGGCTTGGGTTACAAAAAATGAATTTAAAAATTATAATTTTGCTGAAGGGGATAGTGATATTATAAACTTATTGTAAGTCTAATTTTAAAATCGTTTAAAACCCTAATTTTCTACTTTTTTTTTCAAAAATTTTATTTTCTTTTATTTTAATGATAAAGACCAACATGATTTATGAAAGTTGATAAAGATCAAATTTCTGCATGGGGTGTGCATGCCTTCACTGGTTCTGGAGCTATACTTGGGTTTCTTGCCTTAGTATCAATATTAAATAATGATCAAGTTGGTAGTTTTTTATGGCTTGGTATGGCCTTACTTGTAGATGGAGTTGATGGAACATTAGCTAGGAAGGTTGGAGTTGAAGAAAAAGCACCAAATCTAGATGGAATTATTTTAGATTCCATTATTGATTATCTAAATTACGTTATTAACCCAGCTTTAATGATTTACTGGTTTCAGATGGTACCATCAGGTTTTGAAATGATTATGCCTGCTCTTATATTTGGAGTTTCTTTGTACACTTTTATCAACGTTAATATGAAAACGGATGATTATTATTTCCAAGGTTTTCCTGCAGTCTGGAATGTTGTGGTTTTATATTTCTTTATATTAAATACGAATGAATGGATAAATCTAATTGTGATAATTATTCTATCAGTATTGACATTCGTTCCATGGAAGTTTGTTCACCCACTAAGAGTAAAATCATTTAGAAATTTAACGATTTTTTTTACTGTTGTTTGGGCAGCAACAACACTGCGATTAGTAACAAAATCAGAAATAAACTTAATTATAAATGATACAATTGTACTTTTAATGTGGTTAATTTGTACGGGCTATTTTATTTATATTTGTTTTCTTAGATCGATAAAAGATTATTAAAACCGTAGGTAATTCAATATTATTTTATATATGCAAAAAATGCATATCAAATAAGTATGAAATTCATTTTTAAAAATAAATAAATTTTATTATTAAAATTTCATCGTTCATTTTGAATAATTCAAAACGGAAGTAAACGAAAGTTGAAGGAACGCATGCAAGTTATTAAATCGTTCAATCTGTCTTAACGGATCGGAAGTAGGCTAAAGCTGAAGGAACGCGGATCTTATTATTAATTTCCATAGCTAAGCATGAATTATAACGGATAAGAAAGGTTTGTTATAACTATGGTTAAAAAGTTAGATAATAAAAAGATTATCTATTCAAATCTCAAGAGGTTTACTCCCTAATGTTTAATGAAATGTATCAATCTGAATCAGTTATAAGAAATCATTATAACAATATTAATGATTGGTTAGATCAAATGACTTCAAAAGTTATTCTTGAAAAGAATGCTGAAGCTGAAACTCATTTTAGAAATATTGGAATTACATTTTCTACCAATAACGAAACTGCAAGAGAAAGAATTATTCCGTTTGATTTAATTCCAAGGATATTTACCTATACTGAATGGTTAAGATTAGAAAGAGGAGTAATCCAAAGAGCTAAAGCACTTAATGCGTTTCTTGCTGATATTTATAATCAAGGTGAAATAATAAAAGCTAGTATAATTCCTAAAGAAATTATTTACAAAAAAAAATCTTTTGAACCTTCCATGTTTGGTTTTTCTCCTCCTAGAGATATCTATAGTCCTATAATTGGTATTGATTTAGTAAGAACAAGTCCCAATGATTATTTTGTTTTAGAAGATAATTGTCGAACACCTAGTGGTGTTTCTTACATGCTAGAAAATAGAGAAATAATGATGCGAATGTTTCCTGATTTATTTCACAACAACAGAGTAACACCAATAGATGACTACCCAACAAGACTTTTGCAAACCTTGATGAGTTTAGCTCCTATTAAATGTGAAAATCCAGAACCAGTATGTGTGTTACTTACACCTGGTCCTTTAAATAGCGCTTATTACGAACATAGTTTTTTATCAGATCAAATGGGTATTGAAATGGTTGAATCAACAGATTTATTTGTTGAAGGAAAATATCTTTATATGAAAACAGTTGATGGTCCAAAAAGAGTAGATGTTGTTTACAGAAGAATAGATGACGATTTTTTAGATCCTCTATGTTTTAATCCTCAGTCTGTAATTGGTATTCCAGGAATTATGGATGTTTATAGAACAGGTGGTGTCAATATCTGTTCAGCTCCTGGAGCAGGCATAGCTGATGACAAAGCAATTTATATTTATGTACCTGAGATGATCAAATTTTATTTAGGCGAACAACCAATCTTAGATAATGTTGAAACATGGAATTGCGAAAAGGAACAAGAATTAAAATATGTTTTAGATAATATAAATGAACTTGTCGTAAAAGAGGTTGATGGATCTGGAGGTTATGGGATGTTAATAGGTCCAAAATCTTCTAAATCCTCTATAGATGAATTTAAAACAAAACTCTCAACAAATCCAAAAGGATATATAGCTCAACCTTTACTTGATCTTTCATTTTCACCAACACTAATCAAAAATCAAGTTGAGGGAAGAAGGGTGGATTTACGTCCATTTTGTTTAATTGGAGAGCAAGCTCAATTAAGTTCTGGTGGTTTAACTAGAGTTGCAATGAATGAAGGTTCGTTTGTTGTAAATTCTAGCCAAGGAGGTGGTGTGAAAGACACATGGGTTTTGGCTGAGTGAGGAATAACAATGTTAAGTAGAACTGCTGAATATCTATATTGGATCAGTCGTTATATGGAAAGAGCTGAAACTACAGCCAGGCTTTTGGATGTTGGTTATAGAATGTCTCTTTTTCCAAATCCAAGTGGTTATAATAATGAATGGGAATCAGTTTTATCTGCTGCTGGAGCAATTGAGGGATATAAAAATAAATATAATACAATTGAACAGAAAAATGTGGAAGACTATTTGTTTTTTGATGAAAGTAATCCTTCATCTGTTTACAATTGTATTCTTAATGCACGAAATAACGCACTAGTAGTTAGAACTTCCTTTACCCCTGAGTCTTGGTTAGCAGTTAATAAAACTTATCAAGAGATGCTAAACTTAAAAGAAAAAAAATTTACAAAATCTGATTTACCTGACCTGACTGAGTGGACAATAGAACAAGTAAACTTATTTAGAGGATCATTAAGTTCTTTGCTTAGAAATGATGGTTATAATTTTCTTTTTCTTGGTTTATTTATTGAGAGGGCTGATAATTCTGCCAGATTACTAGATGTAAAGTATTTTGTTTTATTACCTAAGCCTCAATATATAGGTGGTAATATCGATAATATGCAATGGAGTATATTGCTTCGCTCTTTATCTTCTTTTAGAGCATTTAGATGGGCATACGATGGTAATATTACCGCAACTAAAATTGCTGACTTTTTAGTTTTAAATAATAATTGTCCTAGATCTTTAAGTTTTTGTATTCAGAATATTGTTAAACATTTAACTAACCTAACATGCAGTCCAGAAAAAGTTGGAAGAATCTATAATAATTTAAAAGATCTAAATACTAAAATTCAAGAAGAAAAAATAGAAACTATTGTTGAATATGGACTTCATCAATTTGTAACACAATTTATTAGAAAAATATCAAGTGTTGATAACGAAATACATAAGGAGTTTTTTAATTAATATGGAACTAATAATCGAACACACAACTAAGTATGAATATAAAAATCCAGTTGCGGGATTAATTCAAACCACTAAACTGCATCCTTCAGAATATAATGGTCTTAAAATTTTAGAGTGGAATGTCCATAACGACTCAGCCAAAAAATCAAAAATTTATCAGGATGGTGAGGCTAATAATATTCAAAGTTTTACAAATACAAACAAGGTGAAAAAAATACAATTTACAGTTCTTGGAAAAGTTGAAACATTTGATACAAAAGGAATTTACCAGAGTTCTTCTGATAAAATAGATCCTTTAGTTTACTTAAGAGAATCAAATTTAACAAAAGCAAATGTGGATATAAAAAATTTAGCTATTGAAGCTAAAAATGGTTTTAATGAAAATGAAAATCTAGAAATATCTCATAATCTGATGAATCTAGTAGCTGAAAAAATTGAATACAAACCTTTAACGACAAATAATCAAACAACAGCCATTGAAGCATTTAATCAGAAAAAGGGAGTCTGTCAGGATCAAGCACATATTATGATTGCCGCAGCAAAAACTTTAGGAATACCTGCTAGATACGTAAATGGTTATATGCATAACAATTCGCATTCTTCAGAATTTCAATCTACACATGCATGGGCAGAATTTTATATAAATGACTTAGGTTGGGTGGGATTTGATCCTACAAATAAGTGCAGTCCAGATGAAAGATATGTACGTGTTTCTTGTGGACTTGATGCAAGTTACGCATCACCTATTAAAGGTGTTTTTTATGGAAATATTAATAATGATGCTGTGATAGAAAACTTAGATATTCATGTACAGACATTGGAAAATAATTCTCAACAATAATTTGTTTGAAATATTTTCTTAACTTACTAGTATTATTTTTAAAAAGGAGGAAATATGTTTCAAAATAAAAAACAACTTCAGTATTTATGGATTTTTAAACCTGAACTTAATGATATTGCAAAAAGAATTGCAGAAGATCATACAAAATGGATGAAGGAAACACATACAAAAGAAGGTGATAAAGCACTTCTAATGTTAAATTGGTCTATAGGACCTGAATTCAAAGATGGAAATAAAACAGGCAATTTGTCTCTAATCTTAACAGAGCTTTATGAAAGTCAAGCAGGAATAGATAATCATTTTGAGCAAGCACAAAAAAATGGCGCATCTTTTAGAGATGATTTTAGTGATTTTGAAAGTAAATGTGAGAATTTAGTAAAAATTAATAGTTCAGATATTATCCATTCAATGTGGTAAGATTAATTTTCAAACTCTAATTTATTTTTAAATAGATTTAATAAATCTTATTGTAATATTTAAACTACATATCTAAGTTACATATTATATTTATTTGAATTTATACCTATTATGGAAATTGAAAAAATTTTTAAAAATTTAATTTTAGCAGACTTTATTGTTGTAATTTTAATGGTTATATCTGCAATGTATCAACCTTCTGAAATTTCAAATCTTTATGAAAATTTAAATGATGGTTTACTATCAAATTTTGAAAATTTTTCTCGAATAGTATCGATTAGTTTATTTTTTTTATATTTATTTACTTTAAATCTACTTTATCGATTTATTTCTTATGGCAAATCGCTGTATTTATTTTTAGTAGTAGCTGGCATAGTTCTAAATTATTTTAGTGGTTCTGTTATTTATACTGCTTTTAGTGGTATGCTTGATCAAATTGGTGGATTGCTAAGTGGTGCAATTTTAATTCTTTTATATTTTTCTCCAATAAAAGATAATTTTAAACGATAAATAACTGAGTTTTCTGCAATGAAATCAATATTTATGTATTTTTTATTATAATTAGATAAAGTGTGTAAATAGGTTGGTCAAAACCCTTGTAAAAAAAAGATCATAAATTTGATTATGGCAAGAACATTAGCTAAAATAGTAATAGGTTTATTAAGTTTATGGGCACTTGTATCCGTAATTGCAGAGATTATGGGGGTAACTATTTTTTTTCCATTTAACGTAGTTGAAAGACAGGAGATACCTTATCATCGTGTAGCCTCCGTTAGATTAGCTGTATTTCTAACATTTGCATATTTTGGTATTAGATATTTATTCTTTCAATCTGAAAAATTATTTCCAATACAATTTCTTGATATTTATATAAAAACTCTGACTCTTAGTGGTTTTTTTGTTTTTTATACGAGTCGAGTTGAGATCAGAGAATATTATTTTGTTTTTTTCTTTTTTATAGTTTCAATTATTTTACATTTTGCATCTAGAAATAAAATAAGAAGTTACTTTAATTAAAACAAGCGGTTATTACACCGCTTGTAATTTATTAGTAACCTTCAAATATTGTTCTAAGAATTATTAATACGAGTCCAACTAATGGAAACATAACTCCCCTTATATTTGGTGTAATTCCATAATTATTTACAAGATTAAAATATCTAACTGCTGAGCTAATTAAAGCTATAGCCATAAGCATAAATAAAAATGAATACCAGAATTTATATTGTACTACATTTTCTTCATAAGTATTTCCAGTTACATCAAAAGTTAACAATATAGACATTAATAACATTGTTAAAAAAACGGCACCTAATGGACCTCTAAAAACTAACTTAGGTTCTTCATTTGAAAATCCTAATTCATTAAAAAATTTATCATTAAAATAAAATTGATAGATAATAAATAAATTAAAAAGCATAAATAAAACATGGAATGTAAATGCCATTGTTCCTCCAGCTTCTAGTATATATTCAGCCATAAAATCTCCTTTAATATATAATAATAAAAAAATTGATGATTCTTTATAAAAAAATTATTAAAGTAATTTTTAATGAAAAATATTTTAGTTACCGGTGGTTCAGGTAAGGCTGGAAGAGCGACAATAAATTTACTATTAAAAAAAAACTATAATGTCTTTAATGTCGATTTAGTTAATAATTCAGAATTAGATGTTCCATTTACCAAAGTTGATTTAGAAAATTTTGGTGACGCAATGGAGTCAGTATCTGAAATAGATGATCGTATTAATGGAATAGATGCTATAATTCATCAAGCAGCTATTCCTGCTTCGGGCTTAGAAACTAATCATAAAACTTTTAGATCTAATACTTTAAGTACTTACAATATTTTTCAATCAGCCAAAGTCTTAAAAATAAATAATATAGTATGGGCTTCAAGTGAGACAGTTCTAGGTTTACCATTTAACACATATCCTCCATATGTTCCTGTTGATGAAGAATATGACCCACGACCAGAGTCAAGCTATTCACTTTCTAAAGTGATGGGTGAAGAAATGGCCAGGCAATATTGTAGGAGAAATCCAGAAATGAAAATATTTGGACTTCGCTATTCCAATATAATGGAAGAACATGATTACAAACAATTTAAATCGTTTCAAAATGATCCATTTTTACGAAAATGGAACTTCTGGGGATACATTGATGCTAGAGACGTAGCACAAGCTTGTCTCTTAGCTATGGAAAGTAATTTAAAAGGTGCTGATAATTTTATTATAGCTGCAGATGATACTGTTATGTCAGAGGATAATAAATTACTTCTCGATAAAGTATTTCCAAATATTCAAATTAAAGGGGATATTGGAAAAAATAAAACATTATTAAGTAACGAGAAAGCAAAAAAAGTATTAGGATTTAAACCAGAATATTCATGGAAGAATATTAATTAGACTTCCAAAGTCATTAAACCATTTTTATCAAAATTAATTGGAATTGGATTTGATATTTCTCCAATAAAATTACCATCTTGATCATCATGTAAAAAAGCCATAAAGAAAAATTTTTTATCTTTTTCAACAACTCTACCAGCATAAAGTTCTATTTCAGAACTTGTTGTTAAATAAGGACCAGGTGCTAAATTCCATGGACCTTCAAATTTATCAGCAATTAAATAATGTGTTCCTCTTTTATTTGGCCCATTATAATTTTGCCTAAATTCATTAGACCAATCTTCAGGATGGTTACAAAATAAACAATACCATTTATTTTCAACTTTAAATATTTGTGGGACTTCTAACTGACTAAAAAAACCTCCAAATAAAGGTTTAGTAGATCTCCATTCATAAAGATCATTTGATTCTGCCATACCGATAACACCACACTGATATGGATCGTTATTGATTGATGCTCTTGCAGTGTAGGCCATTATAAATTTATTTTCATATGGATGTTTCATTACCCATGGATCACGCATAGCACGATCTTGCCAATAATTGTCATTCTCTAGTTCCTGGTAAATATTTGTATCTAAATCTAATGCTAATCCATTTCCACATCTATTAAAAGAATAGGGTGTTTCACCTATTGCATGACCAATTCTTTGTTTGCTTCCATTTTCTTTTTTATTTCTTCCAGTATAAAAGTAGTGCCACATACTATTATTTTTAATTATAGACCCTGTCCAAGTTGTATAGTCATCAAAATTTTCATTACCAGATGGAGTAAAAACCGTTCCATGATATTTCCAATTTATCAAATCTTTTGAGGTAGCTAATCCATGCGTAACATTATTGTGTCTTAGATCAGGATTTTTTAATGATTTATCAGCTTGAAGAAAATAGCAATACCATATGTCATTATCTTTGTTTAACCAAAAATCCCAAAGCCATTTTTCTTTTAGTTTAATCAATTTAATTTAAAGAAACTTCAGCTATAGAAGCAGTATCCTCCAAATATAAATATAATTTTTCATTATAATAAATCATATCTCTTATTCTTTCACCAATATGAACTCTTTCAATTTTTATATTTTCAGCATTACCTTTTTTTACTATATTTGGAGTTAAAAGTTTTTTATTATCGTAATCATATTCAAAAAAATAAAGAGATTCATCCTTCATTGATGCTACTACATAACTATTCTTTTTATCTAATCCAACTATTTGAGAAATCCCAATAGATGGATTAAAGTAAATTAAAGGTTCAATAAAATTATATTCAGAGTGAGATTTATGTAGTGGATATTTTACATATTTTTTTTTATTATAAGGTGCGTTTTTTCCTCCATAATGCTCTCCATAAGATGAAATAGCCCAACCATAATTAGGAATTTTATTTGTTTTTAACTCTATTAAATTAATTTCATCACCACCTTCAGGTCCATGCTCTGCCTCTAATAAAAAATTATTTTTTGTATTGTAATATAATCCTTGAGGGTTTCTATGACCCATACTTACAACTTTGAAATCTTTTGTTTTTTTATTAATCTCGATTATTTTACTAAATATACTATCTTCTTTCTGCGCTCTAAATCTACTTCTAAAATCACCAGTAGAAAAAAATAGATTTTGATCATCTACATTAATTATTCGTCCTCCAGATTGATGTGCATTAAACTCACCATCAATATTATCATAAAAATGAACACATTCATCTGATGTGAAAAGATTTTGAAATATAATAAGTTTTAAATTCATTTTCCCATATAATAAACTTGTATTCCAACAATTTTCTTCTACTTCTCTTGTATAAGATACGTAAATTTGATCTTTGTAAATATTTACATCTTTTATTGAGAACCAACCACCTTCTAACCAATCAAAATCATGTACTCTTGATTTTTTAAACTGGTCTTCACTTATGAATTTACTAATATTTGTTTTAATTTGCTTAAAATCTAAATCATTAGTATTGTTATTAATTTGATTAGAATACGCTAATACACCACTTGCTGAAATTAAAATTAAATTATTATTATATGTTTCTAAATATCCACTTGCTGGAAATTGATTAGCTATACCATATAATAATATGTTTTTTTGAGGACTATATACTTTAGTCTTGATTTTATTATTTGAAATACTGTGTTCAGTGTTAATTGCATATTCTAAATTCTTATTATTTTTTTTAATTTCTAAATCAAATTCATAAGGATCAAATTGTTCAAGTATTGTTGTTAATATTTGAGAATTATATTCAGTTTCTAAACTATCATCATATAAATCTTTGTATGCATCTTCAAATAATTCCTTTTGTACTCTGAATTGATTCCGTTCTTTTTTGAGATCTTTTATTTGAGTTTCTAAATTTGTCGTATTTTTATGAAATAAAATATACTTATAAACAAACTGATTTAGATTATTATTAATTTGTTTATTTATATATGTGAAATCTAATAAAAAATTAAAAGAAAGAAATATAAATATTAAAATTATAAAAAAATTTCTTAAAAATTTCACTCAAAAAATCTATCAAAAAAGAAAACTAATTTCAATATTTTAATATTTAACTAGGTTTTTTAATTTATTAAAATATAGTAAATTTAATAAATTTTGAGAACTAATATAAGCCATTTTTTCTCTTGTCTCAAAAGTAGCACTTCCATTATGAGGAGATAACAAAACATTTTTTAATTTTAAAAAATTATTATTAATTTTTGGCTCCATTTCAAAGACATCTAATGCTGCACCACTTATTAAATTTTTATTCAAAGCTTCTAATAAATGAACTTCATTAATTACAGATCCTCTTGAAACATTTACTATTATAGAAGAAGGTTTCATGAGTTTTAAAATAGTTTTGTTTATTAAGTTTTTTGTTTTTCTTCCACCAATACATGTAATTACCATTACATCGATTACAGTGGCCATATCTTTTAAATTTTTGAAATATTTATACTTCAAATTTTTTTTATTTGGGCCATAATAAACAACTTTCATAGAAAGAGATTTTACTCGTTTAGAAAATGCTCTACCTATTTCACCCATACCAACAATTCCTACTTTTTTGTTTGTAAGGCTAGTTGTCAATTCAAAAGGTTTTTTACTCCATTTTTTTTTCAAAATAAAATTATGGGCATCATTTATTCTTCTTAATAAAGACATCATGAGGCCAAGTGCTAAATCAGCAACATCGTCAGTAAGAACTTTAGGTGTATTTGTTGTAACTATTTTATTATTTTTGCAATAATTCAGATCAACACCATCATACCCAACACCAAATACTGAAACTATTTTTAGATTTTTAAATTTTTTAAGAAATTTTTTATCAGTTTTAAAACCACCAGTGACAACTATTCCTTGGTATTTATTAAAATCAATTTTACTCTTCAATTTCCATAAGCAATCAACACTGAAATCTTTTTTATAAATATAAACAAAATCTTTTATTAAAATATCAGTGATTAAAATATTGTATTTCATTAAATATTAATCTGTACTTGATTTAGCCCATAGATTAATCTTTTCTTCTTTTGCATATTTATCTATTTCTTTTAATTCAGAATTACTAAAAGTGAGATTATTTTGACTATCTAAACACTCATCTAATTGTTTAACTGTTCTTGCACCAATTAGAGCAGATGTCATAGTCGGGTGACGCAGTATCCAGGAAAGAGCCATTTGAGGTAAAGATTGTCCTCTTCTATTTGCAATTTTTGTTAACTCTTTAATTTTAATTAAATAACTTCTTGTAATCATTTTTTTATCTAGAGATGAATTATCTGCAATCCTTGAAACTTTAGGTATTTTTTTTAAATATTTTCCCGATAACATTCCTTGAGCGAGAGGAGAGAATGCAATACATCCTATACCTAATTTTTTTAATGTAGATAATAAATCTTTTTCCACCCATCTATTGATCATGGAGTAAGATGGTTGATGAATTAAACAACTAACTCCTCTTTCTTTTAATAACTTACTCATTTTAATTGTTTGTTTTGAACTATAAGAAGAAATTCCTACATATAAAGCCTTACCGCTTGTAATTGCTTGAGCTAATGCATCTGCTGTCTCTTCCAATGGTGTTAATGGATCAAAACGATGAGAATAAAAAATATCTACGTATTCTAGCTTCATTCTTTTCAAACTTTGATCAAGGCTTGCAGTTAAATATTTTTTTGAACCCCATTCACCATATGGACCATCCCACATATGATACCCTGCCTTACTTGATATTATCATTTCGTCTCTATGTTTTTTAAAATCAGAATTCATAACTTTACCAAAATTTTCTTCTGCAGATCCTGCTGGTGGACCATAATTATTTGCTAAATCAAAATGAGTTACTCCTCTATCAAATGCTCTAAAAAGCATCTTCTTCGCTTCTTTTGACATAGATTTTTTACCGCCAAAATTATGCCAAAGGCCAAGTGTAATAGGAGGTAAAAGTAAGCCGCTATTGCCACACCTTCTGTATATTAATTTTTGATATCTTTTTGGGTTAGCTTTGTATGGCATAATAAAATAATTATAAATTATTATATAATAATATATAAATTAAATAAATGACTGAGTTACAATGGTATGCTTATCTTGGAGGGTTTGTAGCGTTTGCAATTGGATGCTACGTATATTATCTTTCTAGAAATAAAGAACTAAATGATCAGCAAGTTAAAAATAGAAAAAGAGTAATGAATTTTTTTTTAATAATAGCTTTAGTTTGCGTGGGTTATTCATGGTTATAAATTTAAGAGATAACTTTTGAAATATTATGTTGCAATTGATGCTGGGACTTCAGTAATAAAGACTGTAATTTTCAATACAAATTTCAAACAAATAAATTCTTATAGTGTAAAAAATCCAGTAGTAACTGATAAATTTGGTAAATCTGAAATTGAAATGGAAAAATTTTGGTTATTAACAGCAAAGTGTATTAAACTGTTAATAAATAAATCTAAAATTCAGTCACAATCAATTGTTGCTTTAGGCATAACCGGAAATATGGTTGGATTTTGGTCTATTAATAATAAAAATAAACCAGTACGAAATGCAATTTTGTGGAATGATACAAGAAGTGAAAAAATTTTCACTAATAAAAAAATATTTGATCAAATTTATAAAATAACAGGTTCTATTGCACAATACGGCTGTACTATACCTATTCTAAAATGGATGACTAAATTTGAAAAAGAAAATTTAAAGAAAATTAAATATATATTAAATTGTAAAGATTGGTTAAGATTTAAATTAACAGGGAATATAAATAATGATGAAACAGAAGTTTCAGTATATCCTGGAGATATAAAAAATAAAAAATTATCAAAAAAAATTTTTAAAATTTTTAATTTAAGTACTAAATATTTTAAACTATTCCCTGAAATAAAAAAATCAAATGAATTAGGCGGATACATTACTAAAAGTGCATCAAGATTAACTAATTTAAAAATTGGTACTCCAGTTATTATAGGTTGTGGTGATGTAATAGCTTCTATTTTAGGAGCTGGAGGCATTAATCATAACAAAAAAATAAGTATAATTGGTACTACATGTCACAATATTACAGTTAAAAATAATTCAAAAATTTCTAAAGACGGATCAGGGTTATTTTTTGCTTCTTTAAATAATACATGGTTAGAGACTAAAATAAACGTTGCAGGAACAACTAATATTGATTGGGTTATTGATAATTTTTATAAAAATTCAAAAAAGTTTACAGATAAAATAAAAATAATTAATAATTTTGAAAAAAAATATTTATCTTTTCCATATCCAGAAAATTCATTAATTTTTCTTCCTTATATAAATTATGGAGGATCAATATCCCCATTTGTAAATTTAAATTCTAAAGCTGAGATTTTTGGAATTTTACCACATCATAATAATTTTGATATTATGACTGCTTGTTATGAAGGTTTGGCATTATCTATTAAAGATTGTTTCGCGAATAAAATTAAAACTAGAGACAGCCTTTATCTTGCAGGAGGTGCATCAAAAAGTAAAATTTTACCTCAATTAATTTCAAATGTTTTGAATATTAAAGTTAAAATTTTAACTAATTCCGAATTAGGTGCTCTAGGTATTGCATTCTTAATTGACAGTTATTTACATAAAAAAGATTTAAAAAAATTAATTAACTGTCACCAAAATATTGGTCATATTTACACACCCCAAAGAAAACACTCCAAATATCTTAACATTAAATATCAAAAATATAAAAAATTAAGAGAGTCATTGAATAATATTTGGTGAAAGTCTCAAATTTAGTTGATAATATTAGTATATTGATATTAAAATATTAATCATAAATTAAGTGAGGAAAAATGAATAAAATATTACTTTTTTTTATTACAATTCTATTTTCTTTGAATGCTTATGCTGTAACAAACGTTACTTTTTGGCATATGGAAGGTGTTCCGCATAGAGTAGATAGAATTCAAACATTAATAGATGAATTTAATTCTGCAAATCCAGATATTAATGTAACACAAGAAGTTCAAAACTGGGGTGAAATTTATGCTAAAGCTCCTGCTTCAGTTGCTGCTGGAACAGCGCCAGAAATATTAGTTGGTATTCCAGATTTTACTCCCATACTTGCTGATATGGGTGCAGCGCAACCTGTTGAAGATTTTGTTGCAGAGTTAGATTCAAAATATGGTTTTTACCAAAAAGCACTAGATCAATATACTTACAATGGTCATACTTGGGCTGTTCCTTTATGGAACATGGGTTTATCACTATGGTATAGAAAAAGTGATTTTGAAGCGGCTGGAATTGAACCACCAAAAACTTGGTCTGATTTAAAGAAAGCTGCTAAAGCTTTAACTAAGGACGGTGTTTATGGAATAGGTCTTCCTGGCAATAAACAGCTTTATACTGATCAAACAATCTATAGTTTTATGGTTAACTCAGGCGCAGAGGAAATTTATAATTCTGATGGTACTTTAAGATTTGATAATCCAGAAACTGTAGCAGCATACGATGTCTATAAAGAATTATATCAATATTCAGCTCCTGATGCAGCAAACTGGACCTGGGGTGAAGCCGAAGCATGTTTTGCAAGTAAAGGTTGTGCAATGATATTGCAGTTCACTGTTATTTCTACATATGATTCTCAAGCTGGCGGAGATGCAAGTGACCTAGGTGTTATTCAAATACCACATGCAAATGGCAAACATCATAAAGCTGGAACTGTTTCATATGTAAATTCTGCAATGATTATGACTGATGATGAAGCAAAAATGGAAGCTTCTAAAAAGTTTTTAAGTTTCTTAATGGAACCTGGAAACTATGGAAGATTTATTAACATGGAACCAGGATTATTTTTACCAATAACTGAAGCTGGAAGTCAAGATTCAACTTATTGGGATGATCCAGTTGTTGTAAAATATAAATCACAAGTAGAAACAATGTTAGACAATTCAACTAGAGGAAGTCTATTTGGTTTTACAAATGGTAATACCTTTACAAGTATATCATCTATATCAGCTCAGAATTTATTAGCTCAAACTCTTCAACTAACTTTAATCGATGGAAAAAGTGCAAAAGATGCAGTTAGTGAAGGTATGGAAATAATGACTGAAGCTATTGAATAATTTAAAACATTTTCAGCACCTCTCTTAGAGGTGCTGTCATTTTTGTGAAAAAAAATAATATTGAAGGTTGGCTTTTTGTATCTCCATTAGTTATTTGGATTTCAATTATTATTTTGGTTCCAATTTACATAGCATTCGAATTAAGTTTATTTAACGTAAAGATTATTGGTACATCAGGAAAATTTGTAGGTATTGATAATTACATAAAATTATTTGGTAAATCAAAATTTCTTAATGCTTCATTAAATAGTTTTTATTGGATAATTGGAAATGCAATCTGTCAAACATTTTTTGCTTTCACTATTGCCTTAACTATTAATTATACATTTCCTGGTAAAAAAATTATAACTAACTGGATAATTTTATCATTTATTATTCCAACAGTAGTTGTTGTTGTAATTTGGAAATTAATGTTGAGTAGTAGTAGTGGTATAATAAATTCTGTACTAATAGATATTGGAATATTAGATGAAGCAACGGGTTTCTTTAGTTCTCCTAATAAAGCTTTTATAAGTTTAGTTCTAATCAACTCATGGCGTTGGAGTCCTTTTTTAGCATTAATTATTCTTTCTGGACTTAATTCTATAAATCGAGAAATTTATGATGCATCTAAAGTTGATGGAGCGAATTTTATTCAACAATTTATTTTCATTACATTTCCAAATCTTAAAAGTGTCCTTTTTGTTTTGGGTTTAGTTGGGACATTATTATCATTTAATATATTTGACATTATATGGTTAATCACAAAAGGTGGGCCATCAAGTGCTACAACTACATTACCATTATTAATTTATGAAACTGCGTTTACTAAATTTAGAATTAGTCAAGCTGCGACCCTATCAATAGTTACTAGTTTTTTGTTATTAGTATTCTCAATAATATTTATTAAATCTATGGCACCAAAAGAAGATGATTAAAGAAAATAATATCAAACTTATATTTTTAAGCTTATCTTTATTATTAATTATACTTATTTTTTTCTTTCCTTTTTTTTGGATAATCACATCATCTTTTAAAAGTCCTGAAGAAATTATTGCTACATCTACAACTATTATTCCAAGATCTTTTACTTTAGAGCATTATAATAAAATATTATTTAACTCAGATTTTTTTATATATTTAAAAAACAGTTTGATAGTTTCATTTTCATCTATGATAATTTCAATCATTTTATCTGTTTCTGCAGCTTATGGCTTACATAAACTTAAATTTTATGGAAATAAATTTGTAGAATATTCTCTTCTAGTTACTTATGCTTTTCCTGGAGTAATATTATTAGTACCTATTTATTTATTGTTTGCAAAAGTAAATCTACTAAACAGTTACTTTGCTTTGATTGTTGTTAATGTTTTATTTGCCACTCCGTTTGCAGTTTGGATGTTGAAAGCTTTTTTTAAGTTAATTCCTAATGAGATAGAGGAAGCAGCATATATTGATGGAGCATCTAGATATATTGTAATTTCAAGAATTATTGTTCCGTTAGCTGCTCCAGGTATAGCAAGTGTATCAATTTTTTGTTTTATTATATCTTGGACGGAATATCTTTTTGCCTCTATATTAATAAGTGGTGATGATTTAAAAACCTTACCTGTTGGTTTAGCTGGAATTGTTGGTCAATACCAAATTGATTGGGGTTTTTTATTATCTGGTGCTGTTCTTGCTAGTTTACCTGTAATTTTATTATTTGTTTTTATAGGTAAATATTTTGTCTCTGGTTTAACAGAAGGTGCAGTTAAATAAATGAAGGAAATAAATTTTTTAGATTATAAATTAGAAAATAATTTAAATATAATTGATATAAATTTTAATAATAAAAATTCTAAAATTTCTTTTACAAACATCAAAAATATTTATTTATATTCTTATTTATGGACAGTAATAACTAAAGATTTTTATCTTTTTAAAGATTTTGAAAGAGTCTATTCAAATCTTACTCATCAAGATCATATATTAAAACGACAAGAAGAGTTAAAAAGTAAACTGCAATTAACAAATGAAATAAAGGGTAATTTTTTTTTACTTGGTGGTGAAAATAATTATTGGCATTTATTGGTAGATTATCTTCCTAGATTAATTTGTTTAAAAGAAATTGATCTAAATAAAACTTTAATTTTAATAAATTCAGATATTTTTGACAAATTCCAATTATTTATTTTAAAAATTATTCAACAAATGAATTTAGAAAATGTTAAATTTATGAAAATAAATAGAATTAATCAATTATATAAATTTGAAAATTTATTTATTCCTTCAAGGCCAAGTACAAATTTTGCATATGATTTTTATAATAATATTTTTGGAAAATATATTGATAAAAGACCTTTGAAGAATTTATATATAAGAAGAGGAAATGTTAACAATAGAAAAGTTATTAATGAAAAGGAAGTAGAAAAGTTATTATCAAAATATAATTATGAAATTATAGACTGTTCAGATTTAAGTGTTGATAATCAAATTGATAAGTTTTCTAAAGCAAAAAATGTAATAATAGTTCATGGCGCTTCTGTTGCGAATTTGTTATTTGTTCCAAATAATATTAATGTAATTGAAATTAGATCTAACATTGATGGAGAATTCAGTACAAAAGTAAATATAGGAAAAAGATTTAATTTAATTTTATTCAATAAAACTGAAAAAATAGGTGAAAAATTAAGAAAAGATATTATTGTAAATATTAATGAATTAGAAAATTTAATATTAAAAAATAATGTTTTTTAAAATATTGTATTAAAAATTACATTTATTTTTTAAATTAAAAAGGAGCTAAAATGTCTGTAGCAAGAATAACAACTATTAATTTTAAATCTAAAGAAGATGCTGACGAGTCTATAAAAGATTATTCAGTAAAAGCACCAAGTGAATTTCCTGAGGCACAACAATTACTACAAATTCGTGCAAGTGAAACAACTGTAATGGCTGTATCTTTATATGCTGATAATGATGCAATGGAGCGTGCTTCTGCAGCTAGAGCTAAAAGAATGAGTAATAATGAAAAAACTTTTGATGTTGTTGACACAAAGACTGGTGAAGTAACATTAAATCATAAAAATTAAAAAAGGAGTGCCCGTAGCTCAGTAGGATAGAGCACCAGATTCCTAATCTGGGGGCCGCATGTTCGAATCATGCCGGGCACGCCAATGATGACATATAAATTTACAAATGCAATTGTTAGAAAACCAAATAAGAGTATTAATAATGCATTGAGTTCTAAGTATTTACGTCCAAGTTATGAAAAAATATTAGAGATACATGATGACTATATCAATTCAATTGAAGAAGCAGGATTAAATATAATTTTATTAGAAAGCTTAGAACAATATCCCGACAGTATTTTCGTTGAAGATCCTGCTCTCATCTTCAAAAATAATATTATTGTATTAAATCCAAGTGATGTTACACGAAATGGTGAGGCAAAAATAATTAAAAACGAAATAAGTAAATACTTTGAAAACATATTTGTTGTTGAAAAGGGGAAAATAGAAGGTGGGGATATATTAAATATTAATAATCATTTTATTATAGGTTTATCAAATAGAACTAATAAATTAGGGGCAGAAAATTTATCTAATATACTAATCTCACTTGGTGCTACTGTAGAAGTATGTCAAACACCAAAAGATATTCTTCATTTTAAGTCTGAATGCAGTTTATTAGATGATGATATAATTTTAGTAAGTAATAGAATGTCTAAATTAGATTATTTAAAAAAAAATTATAATTTAATCGAATTACCAATGGGTGAAGAAAATGCAGCAAACTGTATTCGAATTAATAATAAATTATTAATTCCAGATGGTTTCAATAAAACTGAGGGAATTTTATCTAAAAATTTTAATATCATAAAAATTAATGTTGATGAGATATCAAAGGTTGATGCAGGGTTAAGCTGTATGAGTCTCAGATGGTAAAGACCTTTATTCATATATTAAGACTTAAAGAAATACCCAAATTATCCTGGAGCTCTCATTTCGAATACAATCTAAAGCCTAAAAAAATAACAATTTTTTATTTAATTTTAGGACTTATATTATTCGGCATTGGTGAAGCATTATTAATTACTGCAAATTTGGGAGTTTCACCTTGGTTTGTGTTACATCAGGGATTAGCATTTAAAACTGGTTATACAATAGGTATTACAACATTTTTTATAAGTGTTGCGGTATTGTTACTTTGGTTTCCACTAAAACAAAAACCAGGCATTGGAACAATATTAAATGCTATTTTAATTTCTGTTATTTTGGATCTTTCATTGATCTATCTTCCTTATCCAAAAGAATTCTTATTTCAATTTTTCCAAGTATTAATTGGTATTTTCATAATAGGTATTGGAAGTGGTTTTTATTTAGCTGCAAATTTGGGACCTGGTCCAAGAGATGGATTGATGACTGGCTTAAATAAACAAACTAATTTTTCAATTTCATTTATTAGAACATTACTTGAACTATCTGCAGTGGGTATAGGATTTTTTTTAGGTGGAAAAGTTGGAATAGGGACATTGATATATGCAATAGGAATAGGTTTTTCAGTATCTTTAGGTTTATTTTTCGTTGGTAAAATTTATAGGAAAAATTAAATTTAACTATTATTTATTAATAATTTTTAATCTTAAACTATTAAGTATTTTATTTTCTTAAATTTTCTTTCGATTATACTCAACTAAACAATAATGGATAAACTACTCCAAAGATCAAATGGAAAAATAGACATAGAAATATTAGATAATGATTTTTCAAAATTTTTTCAAAGCGGTTGTTGTAAAATCTTAAATCCAAAAAATTATAATGAATTTAAAGAATTAGTTTTAATTAATACTTCTGGAGGCATTACTTGTAATGATAATATTGAAATTAATGCTATTATTAATAATTCTCAATTGAGTTTTTGTACTCAAGCTGCAGAAAAAATTTATGCAGGAATTGGAGACCCAGCTAGAGTAGAAATAAATATTAATTTAAATAATTCTACTATGTATTGGTTACCAAAAGAATTAATTTTATTTGATAATTCAAAACTAAGAAGAAATATCAATATTAATCTATTAGATAATTCTAATTTGATTTTTTGTGAAACAACAATTTTTGGAAGAAAAGCTATGTCTGAAAAAATTAAAAATATTTCTTTTTCTGATCAATGGAAAATTTATTCAAATTCTTCTATAAAGCATTTTGAAGCAATTAATATTAAAGGATCAATGATTGATAATTTCAACAACAATTACACTTTTTCTAATCAATCATCTTTATCAACAATATTAATTTTTGGTGATATTGTTCATCAACTAGAGTCTGTATTAAGAAAAGTTAAAAAAAACGTAGGAAATCACTATTGTGAAATGACAAAATTTGATGATAAAATTATCATTAGATGCTTAGCAGATGATAATTATGATTTAAAAAAAACACTAAATATTATTATGAAAAATGTAATAAATGATAAACTACCAAAAAGTTGGGATCTATAAATGAAATTAACACCAAGAGAAAAAGATAAGTTGATGGTCAGTATGGCAGCTAACGTTGCTAGAAAACGTCTAGAAAGAGGTGTTAAACTTAACTACCCAGAAGCTATAGCCTTGATAACAGATTTTGTCATAGAAGGCGCAAGAGATGGAAAAATGGTATCAGAATTAATGGAAACAGGAGCTCACGTAGTAAAAAAAGAAGATTGTATGGATGGTATTCCAGATATGATTCCAGAAGTACAGGTTGAAGCTACATTTTCAGATGGAACAAAATTAGTAACAGTACATAAACCGATTAGATAATGAAACCTGGAGAAATAATAACAAAGCAAAATAGTGATATTAGTTTGAACGATGAAAGACAATCTATAACTTTAAAAGTTTCAAATAGTGGAGATCGGCCAATTCAAGTTGGTAGTCATTATCATTTTGCAGAAACAAATGAATATTTAAAATTTGATAGAGAAAAATCAAATGGTATGCGTTTAGATATACCATCTGGTACAGCTGTTCGGTTTGAACCTGGTCAATCAAAAGATGTAGAATTAATTCAAATTTCTGGAAATAGAAAGATATTTGGTTTTAATAAAAAAGTTATGGGTCAATTGTAATGAAAAAAATAAAAAGAGAAGCTTATGCCGATATGTATGGGCCAACAACTGGTGATAAGGTTAGACTTGCTGACACTGAATTATTTATTGAAGTGGAAAAAGATTTAACAACGTATGGAGAAGAAGTAAAATTTGGTGGTGGTAAAGTTATTCGAGATGGAATGGGGCAGTCTCAAGTATCTCGTAAAGATGGTGCTGTTGATACAGTTATAACAAATGCTTTAATAGTAGATGTAAATGGAATTTATAAAGCTGATATTGGTCTTAAGGATGGATTAATTTATGAAATTGGAAAAGCAGGTAATCCAGATACACAACCCAATGTAAATATTATTATTGGACCTGGAACAGAAATAATTGCTGGTGAAGGTAAAATTATAACAGCTGGCGGATTTGACAGTCATATACATTTTATTTGTCCTCAGCAAATAGATGATGCACTTCATTCAGGTATTACAACAATGTTGGGAGGAGGAACTGGTCCTGCACATGGTACTTTAGCTACAACAGTTACACCTGGACCATGGCATATAGAAAGAATGATACAATCTGCAGATGCTTTTTCTATGAACTTGGCTTTTGCTGGTAAAGGAAATAGTTCATTGTCTCATGCACTTGAAGAACAAGTTATTGCTGGTGCAAGCTCACTAAAATTACATGAAGATTGGGGTACAACCCCAGCAGCAATAGATAATTGTTTAAATGTAGCTGATGATCATGACATTCAAGTAATGATTCATACAGATACGTTAAATGAAAGTGGATTTGTCGAAAGTACAATTAAAGCAATTAATGGGCGAACAATTCACGCTTTTCATACTGAAGGAGCTGGTGGGGGGCATGCACCTGATATAATTAAAGTATGTGGAGAACAGTATGTTATTCCGTCATCCACAAATCCAACAAGACCATACACAGTTAATACAGTTGAAGAACATTTAGATATGTTAATGGTTTGCCATCACTTAGATAAATCAATACCTGAAGACGTTGCTTTTGCTGAAAGTCGAATTCGAAAGGAAACAATTGCAGCGGAAGATATACTGCATGACATGGGTGCTTTTTCTATTATTGCTTCTGATAGTCAAGCCATGGGCCGTGTTGGCGAAGTTATTATTAGAACTTGGCAAACAGCACATAAGATGAAAGTTCAACGCGGACAATTAAAAGAAGAGCAGGGAAATAACGACAATGTACGTGTTAAAAGATACATTGCTAAATATACAATTAATCCTGCAATTGCCCATGGTATTTCTGATCATATTGGAAGTATCGAAAAAAATAAACGTGCTGATATTGTTATTTGGGATACTGCTTTTTTTGGTGTTAAACCTGAAATGGTATTACAAGGTGGAAGTATTGCTTGTGCACAAATGGGTGATCCTAATGCATCTATACCAACACCACAGCCAGTGTACTCCAGACCAATGTTTTCTTCTTATGGAAAATCATTAGAAAAATCTACTGCCACCTTTGTAAGTAAAGTTTCTTTAGATAAAGATTCATTTAAAAACTCTGGAGTGAGTAAATCTCTATTACCAGTTAAAAATATTAGAAAAATTTCTAAAAAAGATATGGTATTAAATGATTATTGTCCAAAAATAGAAGTTAACCCAGAAACTTATGAAGTTTTAGCAGATGGTGAATTAATTACTTGTGATCCAGCTAAAACACTACCTTTAGCTCAACGTTATTTTATGTACTAAAATGAATACTTCATTCAAAATTATTCATCACAATAATGATAAAGAAGTATTTGATGAAATTTCACTATCTTATGAAGAAAGATTTATTCGTAGAAAAAAGCTTATAGCAAATAATGGTACTGAATTTTTAGTTAATCTTGAAGAAACCGTCAGTGTTGATGAAAATCATTATTTTGAATTAGACAATGGAAAATTAATTAAAGTTATATCTAAAGAAGAAAATTTAATTGAAATAACGGGAGATAGTTTAAAGCAAATCATATGGCACATAGGAAATAGACATCTGCCATGTCAAATTGAAGAAAACAGAATTCTTATTCAAGATGATGCTGTAATTCTTGATATGGTTCTTAAATTATACGGAAATGTAAAAAAAGTTTTTGAAAAATTTAAACCTGAAGGTGGTGCTTATGGTATGGGCAGAACACATAGCCACAAACATTAAAATGAAAAAATATAAAGATCCTCATCAAATATTACAAGTATGGTTTTCATCTTCTTTTCCTATTGGTTCTTACGCATACTCTCATGGTTTAGAAGCTCTGATTGATGATAAAAAAATTAAAAATAATAATGATGTTAAAGAATATTTAGATGCCCTTTTATTTTATGGAACATTAAGAAATGACTATATTTTTATGAAGTCTATTTACAAAGGTGAGGAAATTAATCAATTAATCTTAGCAAGTGCTTCTTCTAAAGAAAGGCAAATAGAAATGATAGATATGGGAAATTCTTTTCGTAAAATCATGAAAGATAGTTGGGAATTATCTTTACCTGAAAATACATCATTTATATATTGTTTAGCAAAAGCTGGATTACATTTTAATATTAAGTTTGATGATTTAATTAAGTTTTATCTACAATCATTCATTGCTAATTTAATAAATGTATGTGTAAAACATATACCTATGTCTCAAAAAGATGGGCAGAGTCTTAATGTTATTTTTATTAATCAAATTCAAGAATTTTTAAGTCATTCAGATAAGCTGACTCTTAAAGATATAGGTACAACTTTTTTTATTGGTGATATTTTTGCTATTAAGCATGAATATTTAGACTCAAGGATTTATTTGACGTGAATAATATAAATGGACCTTTAAAAGTTGGTATTGGAGGTGGAATAGGGACTGGAAAAACAAGTTTAACAGAAGCATTATGTCGTCATTTATCTAAAAAAGTTTCTATGGCAGTTATTTCAAATGATATTTATACAACTGAAGATGCTGAATATCTAATGAAAGCACAAGTGCTACCTATAGAAAGAATTAAAGGTGTAGAAACTGGTGGATGTCCACATACGGCTATAAGGGAAGATTGTAGTATTAATCTACTTGCAGTTGATGAAATGAAAAAAAAATTTCCAGATTTAGATTTAATCCTTATTGAATCTGGTGGTGATAATTTAGCTGCAACTTTTAGTCCTGAATTAGTTGATTTAACAATTTATATGATTGACGTGGCACAAGGTGCAGACATACCAAGAAAAAAAGCACCGGCAATTAGGAAATCTGATTTACTCGTCATTAATAAAGTTGATCTAGCTCCATATGTTAATGTTGATTTAGAACAAATGAAACAAGATGTGAATGAAGCCAGAAATGGTTTGCCTTATATTTTTGGTGAAATGAAAAATAATAACGGAATTGAAAAAATTTCTGACTTCTTAACTTCTCAAGGTGGATTATAACTATTCTACCTTTTGCAAAGAATACACTGTATCTGTACTATTAAATTTTGAATCAAATTCTTTTGATTTTGGGTCATCAAATAAAGCGTAAAATTTTTCTTCATCAGTAACATTACACATAATCATCACATGGCCATCTTTAACAAATGCCATGTCAAAAGCATCAGTATATTTTGCAATATCATCTTTAAAAAAATTATATAATTCCATGTAATCTTCTTTCGTAAAAGACCCCTTGGATACAACACATAAATTCATAATTATCTCCTAAAAAAAATATCCTCGCCATTTTTCTTAATGGGAGGATAAATTTATACGTATCTCATTTTAGCTGCTTTTGAACCGCAATAGAGTCAAATCGTTCAAAATATTAGATAATACATAATTATTGCAATTCAATGAATTTAAAGGCGTGTAATTAGAGATAATTTATTACAATTATTCATATTTATCAGAATACAAGTAAGGTATTCCAATAACTAGAATGATATAAAAAACCATAAAGCCTGCAATAAGAGGTAATACTTCTCCAGCTGGTACTGTGCTAAACGGACCAATAACAAATCCATAAATTACAAAAAGAATATTTAAACCTACTAAATAATATCCACCACTTCTTTTCATACTGTACAACATATAAATTGTGTAAGCGATTGCTAACTGAAATACGATACTTACAATGAAATCTAATGTTGATATTTGTACATTAAAATCTCCAATAGGAGGCTGTACACCTTGTCCTGAAAAATAACCGTATGTTATACGATAAGTAGTATCAATAAAATCTAACGAGATTAGGATTAACATAATCCAATGTAATGGCTTAAATAATGTTTCTTTCATGACTGTTAATTACAATAATGTTTTAGATTCTTTAAATAAAATTTAGTTAACCCATTTTTCAACAATGATATTTTGTTCTTCAGCTGTTAAAAAAGGTAAATTGTTAAAAACTTCATTCCACTTACTTTCAATCTCTCTTAGAAAAGGAAATAAATCAGTTTCATTTGATAATTCAGTAGCTTCATCCTGCCAGTGTCCAAGAAAACCAGTGTTTTGATTTCCACAACCTCCAGTTCCATATTTTTTTAATTTTGAAATATTGCCAAAACCCTCTCCATGATTGAAACCAACTCTATTACCTATAAAAGTAAATTTAGGATAATATTGAGTACATAAAGTAACAGGAAACTTCATTTCATCTTTTTCAAAAAGTGCGTCAAAAATATAAAAATTATTATCAATATCTATATTAAAATTTTTACCTCCAATCATTTTCGCTTCTATTGAAGAAAAATATATTGAATTTTTCAGTAAATTATATTTTTTTAATTCTTGATCATTAATTTTTTTTATCTTTGTGAAATCAATACCTTCTATTTTTTTACCTTTCAAATTGTCATAAAAAAATACCCAACCTTTATCTTCTACAAAAGATGGATCAACCATTTCAAAAATTAAATTTCCCTTATTTATAAAAAACCAATTCGTATGTTTATTTAAATTTCCATTTACACAGATTGCATCCATTAAGTTATCATTATTCACATCTATTAAAGCCGTCCTATTACAATAAGAATTATACGGATGACTGTATTCATCTTTTATTTCTTTTGCCCATTCTTTTGGATCTGCCCAAGCAGGATTAGGTTCTACACCAGGAAATAATAAACTATTTTTAAGTTTAAATTTTCCGTTTCCTATATTTTCATAAATTGCAAACGCACTTGATGAGTAAAATGGCCCAACAACTGAACTAATGAAATCTACATCTCCATCATTATCAAAATCCCAAGAAATCATATCAACAACTTGAGAAAACATAAATTTTCCCCCTAAGGTATAAACTGGTTCAATTTTAGTTTTTTGTCTTTTAAATTTGCCTTTACCGTTACCATAAAAAACTGAAACTCTATTCATACCTGGATCACCTTTCCAGCCAGAAGGAGATATTTCATTAAATTTTGGATTATAATGATCTCCAGAAATTATTAGATCTAAATTGCCATCATTATTATAATCAGCAGCAGTAACAGCAAATCCACCTTGATTTGCACATATTTTTGCTTTGAAATTACCCCTACCATCATTAAAATGACAAACGGCTCCTTTAAATTCTGTAGTTATAATATCAATATCACCATCATTATCTATATCGCCTGATGTTGATCCATGAGAAAAACCAATATAAATTTTTTGTTTTTTTTCAGTTTTAAATCCAGTATGGTTACTTTGTTTCCAATTTGATTTATCTGTTGAAATAAGAGAGTGATTTGGCCCAATATATTCATATTTTTTATTTCTTATTTGAACTTGTGCATTAGCAATAAAAATATCTTCAACATTATCGTTATTAAAATCAGCTATAATTAATCTTGCTAAGGTAGAACCATATCCAATATCTTGACTAAATTCATTATTCCAGTCAAATAAATTATCTTTAAATATTATATTTTTTTTTTTTGGATCTTGTAAAAATGTTAAGACAGGAGGACTAATAGCATTTAATATTTTTATATCCTGAACTGAACAGCCCCTTCTTCCTTCTTGCTCTAGATTTTCACCAGTTGTATTTCCACTACCGCATCTGTGACCTTCTCCTACAAAAATGATATCTTGAGTGTTGTTATTATCAAAATCTACCCAAGCAAAACCAGTGATAAAATAAAAATTATCTTTAAATTGATTTTTAATATTTTTAATAAATTTAATACCTGGAAGAAAATATCTTCCATCATTTACTTTATTTGAATCATTAATGTACCAACCAGATAAACTAATTTTATTTATTTTTGCTTTTTCATAAATATCTTGATTATTTGCTAGTGTGTTTTTTACTATTAAAACAAATAAAATTATTAATGAAATTAATTTAAACATAAACTATTTATCATTTTGATGATTAACAACATCAACTAATATCGCAATGACTAAGTTTAAGATTGTAATAGAACAAATTGCAATAAAACTAAAAAAATATATCCAAGACCACCAATATATTGCTTGCATAGGTAGCATAACATTTTCCCAACTTGATAACGTTAAAACTTGAAATAGAGTAATTAAAGAGATGCCTAAATCAGCCCATCTTTCTGGATCATCTTCACCAAATAAAATTGAGCCCATAGTTGCATAAATATAGAGAATAATAAAAAGTAGGAGACTAACAAAAAATACTCTTTTTATAGAAGCAAGAATAGCTTCTATAATTTTTTTTAATTCAGGTATTACAGAAATTAATCTTAGTACTCTAAAAATACGAAGAAGACGTAAAACAAGGAAACTAGAATTATTTGGAATAGGTATAAGTGAAATTGCTACAATGATTGTATCAAATACATTCCAACCATCTTTTAAGAAATTTTTCTTTTCTTTTTCACCAATAAAACGAATAAGTATTTCAATTACAAAGAAAACAGTGATTGCATAATCAAGTAAATGAATAGTATTTAAAAATATAGGATCTAATTGATATGTTGTGGCACCAATAAGAATGGCATTTAATATAATTATAACAACAACAGAAAATTGAAAAATACGATTATCTTTCAACTTAGAAAAAAAATCTATCATATTAAATTAAATAGTTTTTAAGTTATCTATTTTCCTATCCATCACAAAAAACCACAAAGGAGGGATTAAAGCCATAATTAACATGATAGAGTAATTAGCAGGCATCTCTATTGCTTTTTCTTCTTGAGATAAAAGAGGATAGGGCTTTGATGCGCTCTGGTGATGTTCTGCATGAAGACCTAAATTAAATGTCGACCAATTAGCAGAGATGTGACGACTATTCCAAGAATGGAAATCTGTAAATCTTTCATAACGTCCATTTTCTTTTTTTCTCTCTAAACCATAATGTTGAATATAATTTACTAACTCCAATAGAATAATCGAAACAAAAGAATGAAATATAACAAAAATTAAACCATTCATGCCAGCAACTAAATAAGCAATAACTAAAAATAAAAATTCTAATACAAAATAATGAGTCATTCTGTTTTGAAAACTAAGAGTATTTAGATTTTTTCTATCAAGAATATTTTTTTCAATATTCCAAGATGAAATCACACTATTAATTACACAGCGTATAAAATAAAAATAAAAATTTTCACCTCTTCTAGCTGTAGCAGGATCTTCTTTCGTAGCTACATTTAAATGATGGCCATAAATATGTTCTATACGAAAATGACCATAACAACATAAAACTAGTAAAAACACTCCAATGCCTCGCATAAATTTATTTTTTCGATGAATAAGTTCATGCGCAGTTGTAATTCCAATAGAACCACCAGACATACCTACAGCTGCCCCTAAAGCAGCAGCGGTTAATAATGTAATACTAGAATCAGAAACAACGATTAAACCAAATATAATTAAAAATAAAATGCAGGGGAGCACTATTAAAATAGAAAAATTGTGAAACACACTTTCATTTAACTCAACATCATCTTTACTTAAGTAAGGTAATACAAGGTCGATAATTGGAACTAATACGAAAACCCAAATAAAAGGTGAAATTGACCAAGAGGGATTAATGATTAATCCTAAAGAACTAGCAAAAATCAATATTAGCGGTGTTACAAGATAAAAAATCATCAAAATAATTATATATTATTTTTTTTTCTAAACTAATACCTAAATTACTCTAAGAAAATTTATATGAATAATAACATAAAAGGTCTTATTTTAATTATTGTGGGGATGTTATTCATCATTACCCAGGACGTTTTAATTAAATATACCATCCATGATGCCTCCTTAATGCAAATACTCGTATTTAGAGGAGGGGTAGGATTTTCATTTTTATGCTTATATTTAATATACACAAAACAACCAATATTCTTTGGAACTGCACACCCTTATATAGCAATTTTTAGAGGCTCAACATTCTTCTTCGGCTTTACCTTATTTTTTATTTCATTGAGCCAAATCACTTTAGCAGAAGCAACGAGTTTATTTTTTGTAAGTCCATTTTTTATTACTATTTATTCTTACTTTATTCTGAATATAAAAATTGGCTTGAATAGAATATTTTCAATTTTTGTTGGTTTTAGTGGAACTCTTTTAATCATTAAGCCAGAATTTAATGACATAAATATTTATATGTTATTTCCAATAATTGCTGCAGCTACCTATGCATTATCGATGACATTGGCAAAAAAAACTTCAAAAAATGATAATTTATTTCAACAAACTTTTCATATTTATATAGGTGCATTTGTTGGAGGAAGCGCAATTAGTATTTTATTACATAATTCAGACTTTAATTTATCAATTTTTTCTATTCTTAGTAATCCTTGGGTACTTAATGATCTACAATTTATTGGATTAATACTTTTTATTTCTACAACTGGAAGTCTTGGGATATTTTGTTTGATTGCAGCATATAGAGTAGGTTCACCTCTAGTTAACAGTATAACTGAGTACGTACATCTAATTTTTGCAATAATAATAGGAATTATTATTTTTTCTGAAGTGCCCGATATAAATTCATTTATTGGAATTTTTCTTATTATGGTAAGCGGTATCTTTGTTGTATTTAGAGAAAATAAACGTGAGGAATTAGTCGTAGCCAAAACTACTCTTAGAACTTAATAGTTTTATAATATTGTAACAATCACTGAATAATATTAATAAAAATTATGTATAGAAAAGCATTCTTTGCCATATGCTTAAATGGTTTCGCACTTGCTTTTACTTGGGGAATAACTGTAACAAATATCCCATGGTTATTTGATAGAGTTGGCATTAAAGAAACTGATTTAGGAATTTGGTTTACAATTTTTGCTGTTCTACAACTTTTTTTCAGTCAATTATCAGGAAGAGTAATTGTGCCACTTATTGGGACCACTAAAACTTTAATGTTAGGTCAATTGAGTTTTGCAATATTTCCTTATATATTTATTACAGCTAGCAACATACAAACATTTTTTTTATCCAGTATTCCATTATCAATAGCTGCAGGTTTAATTTTTCCTACAATTGCTAGTAGTACTAACTTTATTGAAAATAAAACTAAAAGAATTTATCAAACATACCAACAAGCTTCATTTAGTTTTGGTTTTATTATTAGTGGTATTTTTGCAAGTTTATTTTTTTATTTAAATTTATACCCACCACATATTTTTATAGGTTTAATATTCTTTTTAACTTTAATTGTTATTCTAACATTTATATTTGGTTTATCTTCTGAAAATGATTATTATGAAAAGTTAGCTAAATTTAAAATTCCTGAAAAAAAGGTTTTATTCTTTGGATTAAATTTAGCAATATTCATGGGCACTGTTGGTATTATGCTAGAATGGACACCATTATGGTTAAAAAGAGATCTTAATGCATCCTTGTATGTTGCATCATTATCAATTCTTTGTTGGGGAGGTGGAGAATTTATAGGCAGAATATATGGTGAAAAAATTGTTAATGCTTACGGTGTAAAATTTGCAGCGGGGTATTTTGGTTTAGTTGGTTGTTTGATTTTCTTTATTTCTATTTTAACTGCAAATATTTATATTATTATTTTAGCAGTATTTTTATTTGCTCTCTCGACATCAAATTTTTATCCTGTTGTTCTGATGCAGGGATTAAAATATACTAATGAAAGTATATCAATCACAGCAGCAAATATTACAACAATAGCTTTCTCTGGCTTTCTAATAGGGCCAGCAATAATAGGATTTTCTGCTGAAACATTCGGGTTAACTTTTAATGTTATCGCTCTTTGTTTCATTTGGGCATTTAATGGATTATTATTTATTTATTTTATTAATCAATTAAGAAATTAATTTTATTGTAAGAATTTACTATTTCTATAGAAATTGATTAATGTCAAAAATATATGATTTCATAATAGCTGGTGGAGGAACGTCAGGAATTATTACAGCAACAAAATTAATTGATCATGGTGCTTCTGTTTTAATTTTAGAAGAAGGAATTAAATCAAATAATTTACTTTTATCGATGCCAGCTGGTTGGATTAAAGGTTTAGAAAATAGTCCATTCTTAAAATTTTATGAGTCTATTCCGCAAAAACAATTAAATAACCGTCAGCATTTTATAGCACAAGCCAAAACACTTGGAGGAGGTTCTAAAGTAAATGGCATGGTATATATGCGAGGCAAACCATCAGATTATGATAAATGGGAAGAGGAGAGTGAAGATAGTAATTGGAATTGGAACTCGTTACTCAAGCATTTTGTTAAACTTGAAAATAATCAACGTATTCAAAATGAATATCATGGAAATAAAGGTAGCTTAAAAGTTTCTGATCCTGGTTATATGGTAGAAGGATCAAACTTATATATCAAAACAATGCAAGCTATGGGTTTGCCTTATAATGATGATTTCAATGATGGCGATCAATATGGAGTAGGAACTATGCAATACACCATTGGTAATGGCAAAAGGTGTGATGTGTATAGTGCTTTTTTACAATCAAAAACCAATAACAAGAATTTAGATATTAAAACGAGTTCAATTGTAACAAAAGTTATTCTTGATCAAAAAAAAGCAATTGGTGTTGAATGTATATCAAATGGTAAATCAACTAAATATTTTGCGAATGATATTATTTTAACATCAGGAGCATATGTTACACCTAAAATTTTAATGCATTCCGGAATAGGGGAAGCAAAGCAATTACAACAATTTAGTATTCCAGTAATTGAAAATTTAAAAGGTGTAGGTAAAAATTTACAAGATCATCATGAAGTCCCCGTGATCTCCAGAGTAAAACCAGGTTATAGTTATTATAAACAAGATGAGGGATGGCGAATGATAAAAAATGGAATTCAGTATTTATTATTTAATTCAGGTCCTGTACGGTCGCAAGGCGTTGATAGTTGTTCTTTTTTTAATCCAGAAAATTTAGAAGATAAAAAAGATCCTAAAATTAAACTGTATTGCGTGCCCATAATGTATACCGATAGGGATACAAAAGGCATAAAATCTGATCACGGATTAACACTCACGTCTTGCTTAATGAATCCAAAATCAAGAGGAGAAGTTAGAATTCAATCTTCTAACCCATTAGATTTACCTCTTATTGATCCAAATTTCTTAAGTCATGAAGATGATATGAGTGTTATGTTAAATGCAGTTAAGCTTGCAAGAAAAGTTATTCAAACAAAACCTTTATCCGATATTGTGTTGGAAGAAACAGTTCCTGGTCGATCTGTTAATTCAGATGAAGATCTCATTAATTATTCAAAAAAAATGATCAAAACAAATTGGCATCCAGTTGGAACATGTAAAATGGGTAAAGATAATGATGATATGGCGGTGTTAAATACAAAATTGGAAGTTAAGGGAATAAAAAATTTAAGAGTTTTTGATGTGTCGATGATGCCAACAATTGTCGGTGCTAATACTAATGCTCCAGCTATGGCAATAGCAGATAAGGCAACAGACTTATTATTGAGGTCAAACCAATAATTTATTAGAGAAAAAAGAAATTAATTTTATTAAATGGGGCAAAACTTCCGCAGTGGAGCGGACTTTATACCCCAATTCATTATATTGTATCTTTTTCTTATCTAAAACTATATTCGACCTAGATAATATAAAATGAAAAAATTTATCTTATTAATTTTAGCAATAATTCTAGCAGGAGGAGGTTACTACTATTTCTTTGTAAGCAATAATGCAGAAATAGCAACTACCAGCTATGAATATATAAAAATAGAAAAAGGAAATATAAAGAAAACTGTTTCTGCTACTGGTAAAATTATTCCAACATCTACTTTAACATTATCATCAGAGATATCTGGAAAAATAGTTGAAATTAATAAAGACTTTAACGAACAAATTAGCAAAGGTGAAGTTCTAGCAATCTTTGATCAAAACCCTTTTACTTTAAGCGTAAAAGAATCTCAAACTTCAGTAGACATATCAAAATCTAAATTAAAACAAAAACAAGCAAGTCTTGAAAAGGCTAAATCAGAATTAAACAACTCAATTGCAAATAAATACGGTGCTGAATCTCGATTAGATGATTCAAATTTATATTTAAGTAAACTAGAAGAAAATCTTGAAGAGCGAAAAGCTCTATTTGATAAAAAATTTATTTCTAAAAAAGAATTTGATGACACAAATTTTGATTATGAAAGTGCTATTATTCAAAATGCTACTATAAAATCGGAAATATCATCTTTAGATGCAATTATCAGTTCACGAAAAGCACAAATTGAAATTATTAAAGCAGAAATTGAAGAAGTTGAAAAAATAATTCAACAATCTGAACTGACATTAGAAAGTGAAAAACTAGACTTAACAAAAACTAAAATTGTTTCTCCAATAGATGGTTTTATTTTGGATAGGCATATTAGCGTTGGTGATGTTCTTGGCGCCTATCAAAAAGATTCTATAATGTTTACTATAGCCGAAACACTATCCAATATGAATATAGAAATATTTATTGATGAATCAGATATTGGAAACATTCAATTAAATCAGGTTGTCGAATTTTCTACCGATGCTTTTCCCGATAGAAAATTAAATGCTACTATTAGCCAAATACGTTATTCACCAATAGATGATCAGAATGTTATCACGTATGAAGTTATTGCTTCTTTTGATAACCCAGAAAATCTTCTTCTACCTGGTATGACTGCTAACGTTGATATTATTGTTCAAAATAAAGAAGAAGTTTTAAAAGTTAAAAATTCAGCTCTGTCTGTTAAGCTCAATCAAAAACCTAAACAAAATTCGGGTGGAAGTAGATGGGGCGGGGGTGGTGCATCTCAAATGCAAGAAATTATGGCACAAATAAACATGACGGCTGATCAACAAAATAAAATGAGAAGTGTGTATCCAAAATTAGGTAAAGTAAGAGGTTCTTTAGAAGCGAAAAACTTATCGCCAGAAAAAATAAGAAAAGAAATTCAGTTATATATTGAGAATGCTTTAATAGAATTATTAACTGACGAACAAAGAAATAAATATTTCTCTTTAAAAGAATCTTTAAACGTTAAAAAAGTATACAAATTAGTTGATGGTTCTCATGAACAGATTGATTTGGTTACAGGTCTTAATTCCGGTGGTTTTACAGAAATTATTAAAGGTGAAATTCAAGAAGGCGATGAAGTAATTTCTAAAGTTATTGTTGAAACATCAGAAAAAAAAGCACTACGTCTATTTTAAAATGATTAATATCAATTCTCTCTCAAAAGAATACATCATGGGAGATAACAAGCTATTAGCGCTTGATAATATTGATCTCTCAATCAATGAAGGTGATTTTGTTAGTATTATGGGTTCATCTGGCTCTGGGAAATCAACCTTAATGAATATTATTGGATGTTTAGATGTGCCATCTAGCGGGGAATATCATTTTAGAGATAATAATGTATCAACTTTAAATTCGAATAAACTAGCTGAATTACGTAACAAAGACATAGGATTTGTTTTTCAAAATTTTAATTTACTACCAAGACTAAATGCACAAGAAAATGTTGTGTTACCACTTTTATATTCTGGTAAAAATTTAAAAGAAAGAAATCAATTAGCGATAGAAGCGCTTGAAAGTGTTGGATTAAAAGATCGTGTTCATCATAGACCTAATCAGTTATCTGGTGGTCAACAACAAAGAGTATCGATAGCAAGAGCAATAGCAGGATCTCCAAAATTAATCTTAGCAGACGAACCAACTGGTGCACTAGATAGTAAAACAGGTTTAGAAATTATGAAAATTTTAAATGATTTAAATGCAAAAGGAATCACAATAGTTCTTGTTACGCATGAAGATGATATAGCAAATTATGGATCAAGAATTATTAAAATGAAAGATGGTAAAATTTTAGAGGATAAAAAAAATGTCAATAACTGATCTTATATATCTCTCACAAAAAAGTTTACGCTCTAACATTTTAAGAAGTATCTTAACATCTCTTGGTATCATTATTGGTGTTAGTTCGGTTATTACAATGATCTCTATTGGTTCAGGAGCTAGAATTGAAGTTGAGCAACAAATAGAACGATTTGGATCGAACAACTTAATTGTTAGATCGCAGAGTTCCTCTAATAGAGGTGTATCGATGGGTGCTAATTCGGTTAACACATTAACTTTAAAAGATATGGAAGCTCTTAAAGAAGAATTGCCAGCAATAAAAGCTATCGCGCCAAGAGTAAGTTTAAGTACACAAATTGTTGCTAATGGAAATAACTGGCTTGCTACTGTTACAGGAACAACAAATGATTATTTTGATTTAGGTAATTGGAAATTTGAAAACGGAAGAAGTTTTGAAGAAGAGGAACTAGCTTCAGGTTCAAGAGTTGCCATTATAGGAAAAACAGTTCAAAAAAATTTATTTGATACTGATAGCCCGATTGATGAAGTAATTCGAATTAATAAAGTTCCTTTTACTGTTATAGGTTTATTAGATGCAAAAGGGGGAACAACTTGGGCTGATTTAGATGATACAGTTATTGTTCCATTAAAAACAGCTAAACAAAGATTAGTCGCTAAAAAATTTCCTGGTGATCAAATTCGTAGCATGACTATTAATGTTAGATCTTCTGATTTACTTTTTAAAACAGAAAAAGATGTTGATACAGTTATGCGAAAACTTCATAAAATTTCAGCTAATGGTAATCCTGACTTTGTAATTCGAAACTACGCACAATTCTTAAATGCCAGACAAGAGTCTTCAAGAGTAATGTCTATTCTTCTTGCAACTGTTGCAGGTATTTCACTAATAGTAGGGGGCATAGGTATTATGAACATCATGCTCGTTACGGTTACAGAGAGAACAAAAGAAATTGGTGTTTGTATGTCTGTTGGGGCAAAAAAACGGGATATACTCCTTCAATTCTTAATTGAATCATTAATGATATCACTCATTGGAGGCCTAATAGGAATTGCTTTAGGTTTAGGGGTAATATTTGGCGTCAGTGAATATTTTAAATGGAAAATGAGTCTTGATTATATGTCTATCGTACTCTCTTTTGTTTTTTCGTCGTCAATTGGAATTATTTTTGGATTTTATCCAGCAAGAAAAGCAGCAAACCTTAATCCTATTGACGCTTTAAGGTATGAATAAATTTTATACTTATATTCGGGAAGCAAATAATTTTAATAATAATTAACATGCAACGTATAATATTTATATTTTCTCTAATTCTGACTTTTACAAAAATTTCTTCTGCGGAAACTATTCAAATTGATTTTACCCCATATGACTCTTACAGTATTGAGGTTGCTAAAATTGATGTTGGAGATAGCATAGAATGGTTGCCAAAGAATGAGGGGCATAACGTAGAGTTTCTGGGAGGTCCAGATTTTGATTCTTTACCAGAAAAGTCAGATTTAAATGCTTTTTATTCGGTTACTTTTAATTTGCCTGGAGTATATTTATATCATTGTACACCACATGGTAACACGGGAATGCTAGGTTTAATTATAGTAGGAAATGATTTTCATAATTTAAAGAACATTGAAAATATAGAACTCTCCCGTACAGCGAAATCAGTTTTAAGTAGACTGATTAGAATTGCTAAATCAGATTCATAATATTGAAAGCACTCTAGTTAACTTACTTTATAAAATGCTTCTTTTAAGAAGTTTTCTTCAGGTATTTTAGTTTTTCTTTCATTTTTTTTTAGCTCAATAAGGCAATGATCAATAAGATCAATTTTAGTATTTAAAAACTTAATATTTTGCGGAATAGGGATGTGAATAGGGTATCCTTTGATAAACTCTACGTGTAAGTCATATCCACCCATATAAAATTCTTTTAAAATTTTACCTTTGTTTAAGAGATAATTATTTGATGACTCATGGATAATAGTACTTGCTTTAGAACTATTTCGTTCAAGAGACTCAAATAAAGTATTATTTTTTATAATTTCCATTGTGTAGGGATAAAGTTCTAATTTTTTCATATCACTAAAGGATAATTCTTTATCAAAAGGAGTTAATTGCAATGTTTCTAATCTTACGTAATTAATAATTCCTGGTGCATCATCAAAAAGGGCTGCGTAAAGGCTTACAACAATCCTTGTTCCGGTAAAATCTACTGTCGTAAGCTCATAACCACATAAACTTACCTCATCTAGCTCATCAAAAACAACTAAAGGATCAAAATAAAATGTTCTTTTTGGATATTCTTGCGCTTCAGTAATTATGAGTTTGTCATTTCCCTGATCAAGAGGAAGTTCTTTTTTTATAAATTCTTTGGAACTTAATAATTGATCCCCTTTAGCGGCACCAGCTAGAAGGAGAACAATAATAAGGAGGGAGAATAGAAAAATTATAATTCTTTTGATAACTGGTGCCACTAAAACTTCTATAAAAATAAAATTTGATAAAAATGAGAAATGATTAAGGTAATATTAAGATTGAAAATTAAATAAAAATTTATAATTTGACTAATTAAAAATTATATTTAAATGCATTTATTCCAAATTGAAAAAAATACTCGAAAATAATAGTTAACGGTTCAAAGCTAAAGCTTAGTCTTTTGCTGCAGCCGGGACATTCCCTTAAATCAAAAAGGGAAGCACCGCCTTGTGGGGTCTCATTAGATGAGAAGGGGGCTCCTCATAAATATTGGTATAAGAAACAAGTTGAATTTTATCAATGGCTGTTTAATAAAAAAGGCTTTGATGTTTCTACAACTGCCTATTTTGTTTTTTGTAGTGCATATTATAAAAATATAGAAAACTTTAATGAAGAGTTAAAATTTAAAATTGATATTTTATCCTATGAAGGAGATTATTCTTGGGTTGATAAAACAATTCTAAATATTAAAAAAACATTAGATAATGATAAAGTTCCAGATCAAAATCCCAACTGCAAGCATTGTTTATATCGTAATTCTAATATCTAATTTAAATTGAAAAAATGATTATAAATGTCCATAAAAAATACTTATTAAATGTCTTATAGATATGGTGTTTCAAATAGTTTTATAATAGTCTATTCACTAAATTTATAATATGAAATATAAAAAAAAGGACATTGATCATTATCTCCATAAAGAAAAAAGAAAAAATATACCAGAGGTAGGTTTAGTATCTAATAGAACTGACAAAATAGAAAACATAAAAACTAAGTATGCGCATGACCCTCATATTGAGCCAAATTTAAATTGGGCAGGAAAAAAAGAAGGTGATAATTTTAATATACAAGAAACCAGTTTACATATTCATGAAAAAATTGACCCACAGAGAATAATAAAATCCTTTCTAAAAAAAGAAAAAAATAATAATTACACCCCAAGTCTTTTTGAACAACTAGATATTGATTTTCCAATTAATAAAATCATAGATTTTTATTCACATGATTTTGAATGGTCTAATAGAATGATCGCTGGTGATTCTTTAATTGCTATGAACAGTCTTATTACAAAGGAAGGATTGCAAAATTCTGTTCAAACAATTTATTTTGATCCCCCTTATGGAATAAAATATAATTCAAACTTTCAGCCTTTTACAAAAAGTAAATCTGTAATGGGAGATGATGATAAGAACTTAAGTTCAGAACCAGAAATGATCAAGGCTTTTAGGGATACGTGGCATCTAGGGATTCATAGTTATTTAACCTATTTGAGAAATATAGTTTTTCTTAGCCATAAACTATTAAAGGACAGCGGAAGCATATTTTTACAAATAAGTGAGGATAATTTACATTATGTTAGACAAATCTTAGATGAAGTGTTTGGAAAAGATAATTTTGTAAGTCAAATAAACATTAAACGTCCAAATATGACAATTTCTAAGTCATTACTTAATACAGCAACGTACTATGTCGTTTGGTACGCAAAAATGAAAAAGGATAAGACTGGAAAACAAATACTTAAATACAATCAAATTTACGAAAAAAAAGACATTCAAACATTTGTTGATACAGCAGGATCTCATACTTGGTTTGAGAATAAAATAACTAAAGAAACTCTCAAAGCAACACCAGAACAAAGAAATGATGTTGAAAAATACTTGAAAGAAAATCCCCATCTTGATTGTTTTAGAACATTATCAATGACTTCAATGGGTGATAGTCAAAATAATCAAATCATTGAATTTCAAGGTGAGAAATTTAAACCTCATTCAGGATCACACTTTTCTGTAACTGAAAAAGGTGTAGATAATTTAATAAAAAAAAATAGATTAATAAAAGAGGGTAATACAATTTGTTATAAATATTATTATGATGATTATCCTATTACTGAAATAAATAGTTTTTGGGATAAAATTGGAGCAGCATCCTCTAAAATATATGTAGTCCAAACTCCTGATGAAGTTATTAAAAGATGTATTTTAATGACGTCAAATCCTGGTGATTTAGTATTAGACCCTACATGTGGATCCGGAACAACTGCATATGTAAGTGAAAAATTTGGTAGAAGATGGATAACAATTGATAGTTCTCGTATAGCATTATCATTAGCTAAACAAAGATTGCTTACATCCAATTTTCCTTATTATAAAATTATTAATGAAAATGATCAGGTTAAGAATGGATTTGAATATAAAACTTCAAAACATATAACAAGAGGCTCTTTAGCAAACAATGAGCCAGAAGAGACAGTTTATCTTGTTGATGAACCAGTTGTGAATACTTCTAAATTGAGAGTATCTGGACCATTTACAGTAGAAGCTGTTCCATCGAATGAAATTAGAGTTTCACCGCTTGAAAATGGAAAAACAAATTTAGAAACATCAAACAATGTAGATTTAACTATTGTTGAATTGGAAGAATGGACTGGCGAATTAAAAAGTACTGGAATAAGAGGTTTAAATAACAAAATAATAGAGTTTGCAAATATCAAGTTAAATAAAGGAAAAAGTTTTATCCATGCCTCTGGTGAGGTTGTTTCTGAAAATGATAATTATTTAAAATCAGTTATATCTTTTGGTCCAAAATTTAATTCTTTAGATCAAAGACAGATAGAGTTAGTGATTGAAGAAGTATTAAGTTTTAAAGATAAACCAGATTTAATTATATTTCCATTTTTTCATATAGATCCTGAGGCCTCAAAAGATATAGATAATATAAGTATTCCAAATTGCAAAATTATCAAAGCACAAATGAATCTTGATTTAATTACTGAAGATTTAAAAAGAAAAAGAACTTCAAATCAGTCATATTGGCTTATCGGAAGTCCTGAAATTGAAATAATAAAGTTACCCAAAAAAAAACATAAAGTGAAAATTATTGGTTTTGATTATTACGATCCAATTAAAGGAAATATTACTTCTGGATCTACTAAAGATATAAGTATGTGGATGCTAGATACAGATTATGATGAAAAAAGTTTATTTCCGGATCAAGTATTTCTTGTTGATAATGATAAAAATAGAAATTGGGATAAAATTAAAAAGTTACTCAAAGATCAAGTAAATGAAAATGAATTAAAAAAGTTTTATAGTGATACATCAGCAGAGTTTGAACTAGGAAAGAATAAAAAAATTGCTGTTAAAATTGTAGACTCAAGAGGTATAGAATCTTTAGTTATAAAAAAAATAGATGAGTAATATTATTGACAAACTTATTATATGTAATCCTTACAAGGAACCAAATGTAAATTGGAAATATGATAGAGGTACTCAAAGTTTTAAAAAAGAAAATCAAAGAAGAAAATCAGGTATAATTAAATCATCAAAAGCAGATATCAATGTATTTGACGATCCTGGTGAATTTATTGAATTTAAAACAGTAAATGAAATTAGAAAAAGAGTAAATGATTGGAAAAATAATGGATATAGGAATGTTACTCAAGTAACTAAAGACTTACTTGATCATTGGAATAATCAAGAACAAAGAGAACTACCTTTTTTTTGGTGCCAATTAGAAGCGATAGAAACACTAATTTGGCTAACAGAGGCAAATTCTTCAGAACATCAAGGTTTAGATTTACAAAATAATGATGGTACTGAATGGATTAGGGAATGTGTAAAACTTGCAACAGGAACTGGTAAAACAGTAGTTATGGCAATGACTATAGCTTGGCAAATACTAAATAAGATAGAATATAGTAAAGATAATAGATTTTCAAAAAATATACTTATCGTATCTCCTAATATAACTGTTCGAGATAGATTAAAAGTTTTACATCCATTTGATAAGAAAAATTATTATCAAAATTATAATATTGTTAAGAATGATGATTGGCAAAAACTTAATTCTGGAAATATTATAATACAAAATTGGCATAATTTTTATGAATTAAATGATAAGGATAATGATGTTGTAAAAAAAGGCAAAGAGAGTGATGAGGCTTTTTTTAGAAGATTGTTTCCAGAATTTGTTAATTCAAAAAATATTTTAGTAATAAATGATGAAGCTCATCATTGTCATAGATTTACTGTTAGTGATAAAAAAGATCCTGATGCGGACAGATCAACAATTTGGATTTCTGGTTTAGATAAAATTAATAAAGCAAGAGGTATATTAAAAACATACGATTTTACTGCTACGCCATTTTATCCAGCAACAAAGGAAAGAAGTGAAGAGCAATATTTCAAATGGATTGTTTCTGACTTTGGATTATACGATGCTATTGAAAGTGGTTTGGTCAAAACCCCAAAAGCAGCTGTAAGAGATGATTCATCTTACTCCAAAGATTTTAAGTCCAAACTTTTTCATATTTATCCTGAAGTTAAAGATGATTTAAATAGAAAAGCAGCAGAGCACGAAGGATTACCTGATTTAGTAAGCAATGCATTTAATTTGCTTGGTGCTGATTGGTTACATGAAAAAAATAGTTGGGAAAATCAAATAAATCCAAGACCTACACCACCTGTAATGATTGTTATTTGTAACAGAACTGAAACATCTTCTAGAATCGAATATTCAATAAAAAATGGTTATTTTAGTATCAATGAATTGAATGATAATGAGCGATTAATTAGAATAGACCAGTATGCACTATCTAACGTTGCTAAATCACCTGACTTTAAAAAGAAAAAACTAGCAGATATTATTCGAGAAAAATTTAATTCAGTAGGAAAAGTAAATCAGTCAGGGGAAAAAATTCAATGTGTTATTGGTGTTGATATGTTGTCGGAGGGTTGGGATGCTCAAACCGTAACCCATATTCTAGGATTAAGAGCTTTTACAAGTCAACTTTTATGTGAACAAGTCGTTGGAAGAGGGTTGAGGAGAATCTCATATGATTTAAATGATGAAGGCCTGTTAGATCCGGAGTATGTAACTGTATTCGGGATTCCATTTACTTTTTTGCCTATAGAAGGTGGAGAAATAATTAATAAACCTGAAAAACCAAAAACAAAAGTTGAAGTTATAGAAGATCGAAAAAATTTTGAGATTAGTTGGCCCAATGTAATTCGTTTAGATTACAACTTTAATTATTTCTTAGATTTAGATTGGGATAAAATGAATAAATTGACATTATCTGCAAATGATTGTCAAACCTTAGTCGAAACTGCACCAATGGTATCAGGAAAGCCTAAATTAGATATGTTAAGCCAAATTAAATTGGATGAATTATATGAAACCCATAGATTACAAAAATTAAAACTACAAGCTGCAGCAAGAATACACTCTGAACTTAAATCAGAATGGAAAGCAGATGCTGGTAGTCAGATTAGTCAAATATTAAATCTTTTTGATCAGTTTATTTCATCAAAATTTTTAGAAATAATTTCACCTAATAATGAAAATAAGGATAAAATAAATAGATTAGTAATTGCTTTAAATGCTCAAAAAATTGTAAATCATTTAATTAAATTCGTAAAAAGAAGTTCTATAAATATTCCAAAAATTCATCTTGATCCGGTAAAAAATATTAAATCAACTTCTGATATGAAAACTTTTTATACAACAAAATTAACTCTACCGATAAAAAAGAGTAATATTAGTCATGCAGTTATTGATAATTCATTGAATCTAGAGGGGAAGATATGCAATGAACTTGAAAGAGATAGAATACCAAATTTAATTTCTTGGTTTAAGAACGATAGAATTGGTTTTGAAATTTATTATACTCATAAAGGCAAATCAAAAACCTATTTTCCTGATTTTATAATTAAATTCAAAAATAACAATTATATTATTATAGAAACTAAGGGTTTAAAAAGAGATAAAGATAAAGAGGCAGAAAAAATTGAGAGTGTTAAAGAATGGATAAAAGCCGTTAATTTCTCAAAATCTTATGGAAAGTGGTTTTTCTCAGAAATCAATGATGCAAATATGATTTTTGATGAGATAAAAAAAATTTCACTAAATTTTGACTATTAGTTATATTGAAAAGTTTTCTGATCAAGGAAAAATTAACACGAATATATCTTTGTAAAGGAAATTATATAAAATTATTTGTTTCGAAAAAATTAATAATTTGAATAAATTAATTTTTATTATTACTTAAAAGTAAATTTTTAAATTCTTCAACGGCAATTGTAGCAGGTTTATGAATGGCAAAATCAAATTGATCTTGATTATGTGATGGTTCGAGATTTAGTTCTACAGTTGGTTTTTGCATATCTTTGAACATTGAAACAAACCCAGCGGCAGGGTAGACCTCTCCAGAAGTCCCAATTGAGACAAATAAACTAGATTGCTCAGCTAAATCATGTATTTCTTCCATTTGCATTGGCATTTCACCAAACCAAACGATATGAGGTCTTAATTGTGAGTTACATTTAGGGCATTTATGGGTCTCATTTAGATCCTCTAACCAATCAAACACGTGGTTTGCATTCATGATACATCTCGCTTTATTTAGCTCACCGTGCATATGAATTATTGATGATGACCCTCCAATCTCATGTAAATTATCGATATTTTGTGTAACTATATGAATTTTATATGTTTTTTCTAATTCATGAAGTAAAATATGAGCTCTATTTGGCTTTATTCCTGAATTTAGTTCTTTTCGACGTTTATTATAAAAATCATAGACAAGAGTAGGGTTTCTATAGAATCCTTCAGGACTGGCAACATCTTCAATCCTATGATTATTCCAAAGTCCATCAGAGTCTCTAAAAGTTTCAATCCCAGACTCTTTACTTATTCCAGCACCAGTTAATACAAAGATCTGGGAATCAGCTGAAATCTGCGGTAATTGTTCCATTTGATACACTATATACAGTATTTTATTACACGTGAAAATCTATATCTAGTTTGTAATATTATAAATAATATTAGATAATATAATTAAAATATTGATTTATATGTATAATATTTATCACTTGACTATTATTTACGATAACTGTAATTATCGTAACTAATTAATTTGTTATGGTTAAGATATTATTAAATGAAAATGTAAAGAAATTAAAAGAAAAATCTAAGGCTAAAAATACTAAGGACAAATATCAAGGAGATTGGCTTAAATTTATAGATTATTGTAAAAATAAACATAGCTGCAGCCCATTAGATGTCGACGATCTAGAAAGTGCATATGCTCTTACATGTAATTATTTAGATTGGCTTCATGAGGATCCAGAAGCAAAAATTCTTAAAGGTACAAGCAATATTCCAGGAAGGGAAAAAATTAATAATAATCCCTACTCCTCATCTTCATATAAATCTTCAACAATTCAAAGAATATTGGCATCTATAACGTATAAATATAGGGTTAATGGTTTTCAGTTTGATAGAAAAAATAATAATGTTGCAGATACAATTGGAGCAATTGTAAGAGACCAAAAAAATAATAAATCAGGTCAGGCAAAAGAGCTTTTAAGAAAAGATATTGAGCTAATTATAGATACAATTCCTGAAAAAAGTGATGATTACAAAAATATTAGAGATAAAGCATTAATATTAGTTGGCTATTTTAGCTTTTGTAGAAGATCAGAATTGCTTGGTATGAAATATGAACACCTAACTTTTGATAATGATGGCATACAAATATTAATACCATTTTCCAAAACAGACCAAAAAGGTGAAGGGAGAGTTATTTTACTACAAAAAAGAGATGATAGCCCAAAATATTGCCCAGTTAGAGCACTTAATGAATGGTTGGAAATATCTATGATAAATTCCGGCCCACTCTTTTACAGAATTGATAAGTCTAATTCGATTATTAAATATGAATTGAATCAAAATAATAAAAAGATAAGTTTAACCGACACCAGTTTTGTTTTGATTTTAAAAAAGAGAGCTCAAAATGCAAGATTAAATGATTGCCATAAAATTTCAGGTCATAGTTTAAGAATAGGATCAATTACACAAGCTAGAATTAATGGTGTTCCAACACATGAAATAATGAAAATGAGTGGCCACAAAACTGAACAAATGATCAATAGATATACTAAGATTACAGATATTAAATCGATTAGTGTTGGGAAGAAAATATAATATTCTATTATTAAATTTTTGAAATGAAAAATATACCAAAAGTTTATTGTGCTTCCATAGCTACAGAAACAAATACCTTTTCACCATTAAAAACTAATATGAAAAATTTTAAAGAAGCTTTTTTTGCAAAACCAAATCACCACCCCAGTACACCAACTTTGTGCTCTGCCCTCTTCCCATTATTACGAAAAAAAAATAGAAAAAATGAAATTAAATTAATTGAAGGAACTGCTACTTGGGCCGAGCCAGGTGGATTAATTGATTCAAAAACATGGAATGATTTAAAAAAATTAATTCTAAAAGAAATAAAAAATGCAGGTAAATTAGATATAGTTCTTTTAGGTTTACATGGAGCAATGATAGCTAAAAACTGCGTAGACTGTGAGGGAGATTTAGTAAAAAATATTAGAAAAATAGTTGGTCCAAATGTTGTTATAGGAGCAACTTTTGATCCTCATAGTCATTTAAGTAAAAAATTTATTACGAATACTAACATTTTAACAGTGTTTAAAGAATTTCCTCATACAGATTTTGTAGAGACAGCTAAAAATTGTATAAATTTATCTATCAAAACATTCAACAAAAATATCAAACCTAAAATTTCTGTATTTGATGTTAAAATGATGACTATTTTACCTACAAGCAAAGAGCCAATGAGATCTTTTGTAGATAAAATTAAATTATTAGAAAATAAAAGTCCTATATTGTCAATTTCAGTTATTCATGGTTTTATGGCTGGTGACTCTCCTGATCTAGGAGCCAAATTAGTAGTCATAACAGATAGTAAAAAAAAATATGGTGACAAAATATCTTATGAATTAGGGATGAGTCTTTTTAATAAAAGAAAAAATTTAGCTCCAAAATCATTCTCAGCAACAAATTCTTTGAAAGAAGCTAAAAAATTATCAAAAAAAAATAAAAAACCTATTTTAATTGCTGATATTTGGGATAACCCAGGTGGAGGCGTTCCTGGAGATTCAACTACCTTAATTAAAAAAGCAATATCAATGAAGTTAAAAAATATCGCTCTAGGTTCTATTTGGGATCCTTTAGCTGTTAAATTGTGTCACAAAGCAGGGGAAAATAAAGAGATAAATTTAAATTTTGGATCAAAAATTATGAAAGAATCTGGAGGGGCAATACATAAAAAAGTATTTGTTAAAAAAATAAAAAAAAATGTTTATCAAAAATTTGGTAGTTCTCTTGTACCGATGGGAGATAGCGCTTGTATTATCTTTGATGGAATTGAAGTTGTATTAAATTCAAATAGATGCCAAACATTTTCAACAGATCTATTTAGTAAGTTAGGTATAAATATCTCAAAAAAAAATATTATCATTGTTAAATCCACAAATCATTTTTATAAATCTTTTAAGCCACATGTATCTGAAATAATTTATGCTTCAATAGATGGTATTTATCCAAATAATCCAAAAAAAAATAAGTATATTAAATTAAAAAGAAAAATTTGGCCTATTGTATCAAATCCTCATCAATGAAAAAAATATCTAAATAATTTTTTAAAATTTATAAAATCTTATTTACATATAAATAAATGTAAAACATGTTTTAACCTAATAGAATGCAATTGCTGCTGCAATTAAAACTATTACTAACAGTCCTCTTGCACTCATTGTTGCTATTTTCATAATAGTTTTGTTAGGTGGTAAATTATTTTTAGAGCAATTAAAAACATGAAAATTTACAAAAGCAGATAGACTTAAAAGAAAACCTGCAGCGATTATTTTAATTGTAAATGCACTATTAATTATAAAACTACCATAGATATTAATTGAAAGTACAATTCCGGATATCCATAAAACAATTATGGATATAAGGCCAATATAGCCAAGTAACTTCAATATTTTTGCTGTAGTTAAATCAGGAATTTGATTTGCTTTAGCATAAACAGATTGAATAACTCCACCACCAATTAAAACTCCACCTGAAAAAACAATTGCAAGGTAGTGTATAAACTTAAGTGTTATTATTAATGTCATTAAAATTAAATATTTCTTTTTATACATTTATAGTATTAAAGTTTTAATATGAAAATAAAAAAAGGTGATACTCCAGAACTAAAATTAAAAAAAATGGATGGATCAGATTTTGATCTAATTAATTTTAAAGGAAAAAAAGTATATTTAAAATATATGAGATTTGCTTCTTGTATGTTTTGTAATCTAGAAGTGAATCATTTAAAAAATAAACATAATGAATTTGGTAAAGACTTTGAAATTGTCTTAGTATTTCACTCTAGTGTTGAGTTTTTAAATAAACAAATGAAAAAACACGGACCTCTTCCATTTACAGTTCTTGCTGATCCAGACTTCACCTATTACAAAAAATATGAAATTGACAGATCAATGACTAAATTAATGAATGCATTTATTTTTAAATTCCCAAAAGCACTTTCTGCTATGCTCAAGGGTTATATTCCTATTAAACTTGGCGGCTACCTAGATATAATGACTGCAGATTTCTTTCTTGATAAAGAAGGAGTTGTAATAAGATCTAAATACTCTGAAAAAGATGCTTTTGATGGCTTTGAATTTAATGAAATTAAAGAATTTTCTCTAAATTAAGAAAAAACTGGGATTGATAATCCCAGCTTCATTATTTACATATAAATTGTATCAGAGAGTCTATAAATTAAGACTATAGCTATAACAACGAACACATGCCCTACTACCTCATCTCCAACATCCTGCTTTGAATCAGGGTCAATAATCTTAAACCTTGTTGCCCAGCCTAAAATTACTTGATGTGTTGAAACTAGAAAATTTAATACAAGAAAAATCCAAGCACCTTCAGGTCCTCGAAAAAGTAAATAAATTCCCAAAATTAAAATTGGCAGTACAAAAGTTCCAACGATTCTTATCATAGGAACTGATTTTTCTCCTAAATCATATCTAGTAACTAATGTATTAGGACTTAGAACAGTAAGAAACGCATAATAGCCTAAACCTAACATGCTAATAATATATAATACTAAATTTAAAGTACCTCCCCAAGCCATTATCATGATTATTGTCTCCTTTAAAAATTATTAATAATTAAATAAATACTAATCATGCTTGAACTTTGTCAATATTTACATTTTAAATATAATAATATTAAAATTTAATTATTAATTTTTGATGATTATATTATAGATTTTTGATAAAAAAAATTATGAATACAGAAAGAAAACTCGCAACTATCTTAGCTACTGATTGTGTAAATTTCAGCAAACATATGGAAGAAAATGAAGAGTTAACTTTATCTAATCTTAATGAATGCAGAAAAATTATTGATGAAATTATTGCTAAATTTGATGGTAAAATTTTTTCAACTGCTGGTGACTCTGTAGTCGCCGAATTTGCTAGTCCTGTACAGTGTGTGAAAGCTGCTATCGAATTTCAGGATAAATTATATGAAAGAAATGAACATTCTTTAACTAAGTTGCAATTAAGCTGGAGAGTAGGTATTCATGTAGATGATGTAATTGTAGAAAATAATAACATTATGGGCTCAGGTGTAAATGTTGCTGCAAGATTAGAAAGTCAAAGTGAACCAGGTAAAATTCTCGTTTCAAAAATTGTAAAAGATCAAGTTGATAAAAGAATTGATTATTCAATAGAAGCTGATGGTACAAGGAAGCTCAAAAATATAAGTGATGGGTTTGAGGTTTTTAAAGTAAAAGGTTTAAAAATAGATGAAGATGACTTCTTTTCCGAAGAAGTTAATGAGGAAATTAATGAAAATGAAAATAATAAAAAAGATGATAATGTAATTATATCAAGAAATTCTTCTCAACCAAAAATAGCTATACTCACATTTAAGAATGTTAGCAAAAATGATGACAGTGAATTTTTGGTAGAAGCTATTACAGGGGATTTAATTATTGAATTTTCCAGAATGAAAGAATTTGATGTTGTATCAAAAAAAACATGTGACGATCATGATAAAAGTAATGAGGATGCACTTACATTCGCAAAAAAACATAAAATAGATTTTTTAGTTGGTGGAAACATTAGATCAGCTGGTAATAGATTAAGAGTAGCTGTAGATTTAACTAATGCAAAGGATGGTTCCATTATATGGGGGGATCGATATGATAGAGTTCTTGAAGATATTTTTGATATCCAAGATGAAATTGTTCAAAAAATATCAAAAGAATTATTAGGTAATATAGAAATTACAAATTTACAAAACATAAAAAGAAAACCCACGGAAAATTTAAATTCTTATGAAAATTTAGTTATTGGAAGATATCATTGGCTTAGACAATCATCAGCAAAAGAACATAATGATAAGGCTTTATATCACTTTGATAAAGCTCTCGAACAAGATGAAACAAATGCAAGAGCGCACTCACTTAAAGCTTGTACAATTGGTGGTGGCCTAGGTAAGCAATATTATGAAGATAATGATAAAATGATGAAAATGATTTTTCATCATATTGAGAAAAGTTTAGAGCATGATGAGAACGATTTTGAAGTGAGAAGAATTAGCTCAGCTATTTCCTTAATGCAAAAAAAATATGAAGAGTCAGAAGAACACGGAAAGATTGCCTACTCTATGAATCCAAATGATCCAAGAGTACTTGCAGTTTATGGTGAAATATTAGTAAGAAATAAAAAAATTGATCAAGGATTAGAATTACTTCATAAAGCACTTGAATTAGATCCTATACCTGCTGGTCAAAAAACATCAGATAACAGGTATAGAGATCTTGTCTTAGGTTATTTTTGTAAAAAGGATTATGATGTTTGCATAACTCAAGCTCAAAAAATTAAAGAGTTGGAACCACGATCTTGGATATTCCTCTTATTTTCATTAAAAGAAAAGAATAATGAAATTAATTTAAAAGAAAATGAATATTTTGTTAACAAATATGATGATTATTCAAAACTAGATTGGAAAGAGACAATTAAAGGCTTTCATCTACCAGATGAGGAAATGAATAAAAATTTGGAAAATTTTACAAATCAAGTTATTAATTAATCTTTATTTTTTCTATCTGTAAAAGCGCTTGCTAATATACCGGCTGGTAAAGCAACCGCTCCAATTCCAAACAATGCAGTGCATACTGCTGCAAATCTACCTAAAAATGTAATAGGAGTGTAATCACCATAACCTGTTGATAGTAAAGCTGCAGAACTTACCCATAAAGCTCTTGGGATTGATCCAAAAGCTTCAGGTTGTAAATCTCCCTCTACAACATAAAGTAAAGTAGCAGACAATAACATCAAACTTAGAGTAAGTAGTAATGAAAAAATTAATTCATGTCTCCTGTCATATATTGCATGAAGTATAAAATCTACTGACTCACTAAAACGTCCAAATCTTAAAATACTAAATATTCTTATAGCTCTTAATAATCTTACTAAAAAACCTTCATTTATACCTATTAAAAATAATGGGATAAGTGCAATTGCATCAATTAGAGCAGGTAATGTAAAAATATACTTAAACTTACCTTTAAAACCTTTAAATTTGTCAATTTGATCTACAGCAATTAATCTACAAATATACTCAATTAAAAATACTATACCAAAAAAAAGTTTTGCTGAGTCAAAGAGTTGATAATATTGCTCATAAATCAATTTTTCTGACTCAATAACAACAAAAACACAGTTTAATACAATAAGAAAGAATATAATTTTTTCAATTAATGTAAAATCCTTCTCTTCTAAACCAAAATGTAAGTGTTCGAATAAATACTTTGAAAATGAATTCATTTTTATATAAATTCTTTATAGCAAAAATTACAAAATGAAAATTAACATTTTTTACCTACTATCTAAGATTAGTATAATTTTAATAAGCTTATTATGTATTTTATCTATTCTATTATTTTATAATAATTCAGTTACTTTAAATTCTTTATATATACTCATTTGTGTATTCATTATTGGTTCTGTAATACGGCTTAACAAATTAAAGAAATTTACACGAGTACTATTTACTATTATTTTACTTCCAATTTTATCATATCTAATAGTAAATTTTTCCTATGATATAGTTATTCAAAAGGAATTTTTTTTAATTAATAAAACTGTAAGTAGCCTTACAGATAAAATCTTACTGATAACTTTATATTTTATTCCATCAATATTTATAATGATGTTTTATAAATACGAAGTATTATCACTAAATGATAAATCAGGAACAACAATACCTGAGATAATAACATTTCTTTTTCAGTTTTTATTATTTGCGATACCTGCATTTTTAGTTTTATCCTTTGTTTTTAATTTAGAACTTACAAGTATTCTTGCTGCAGGTGGTATAGTTTTTGCTGCTATTGCACTTTCTTTACAATCAAGCTTATCAGATTTAATTAAAGGAATTTTTGTAAATATTGAAAGACCATTTGCAATAAATGACTGGATTACTGTTGATGATAAAACAGGTTATGTAGAAAATATTACCTGGAGAAGTACAAGGATAAGAACATTTCAAAATACTGAAGTAATCATTCCAAATGAAATTGTTGCAGATTCAATTTTAACTAATTGGAGCAAACAAGATAAAGAAAAAATGAGTGAAGGATTTCATATTTTTAATAAACTATATTTTCATCCCTCTCATGATCCAGAAAATATTTCAAAGTTACTTTATAATGCTCTCAAAAAAGCTAAGCCAGTTGATGGAAGAGAGCAATTAAATTTACAGTGGGTTCGTTTTATAGGTGCTAATGAGTTTGGATTAGAATTTGTTGTTGCTTTTGATTGCACAAAAAGAATTTTAAAAAATTCCATGCAAGATAGTGTGATGATGGAAATACATAAAACTTTAAGACATGCAGGCGTTCAAATGTCAGCAGGTAAACTTTATGGAAAACTTGAAGAAGATACAGGACTACATGCTCTTGACACAAACAGAAGTCGAGAGGATTTTGAAAAAAGACGGGTTAGTGAATTTAATCCTTATAATGAGTCAGTAAAAAATAGAGTCCTACTTCAAAAAATTCCTATTTTTATGTCTTTAAATTCGGAAGATTTAGATGAAATTGCTGAAAATGCTGAAAGACTCCATTTTGAAAAAGACGATTACATTATTAAACAAAATGATTCTGGAGATTCTCTTTACGTTATAAATGATGGAGTAGTGTCTGTTTACTTAGATAATGAAAATAAAGATAAAGTATTTTTAGCTAAACTTGGTGTTGGGGACTTTGTTGGTGAAGGAAGTCTTCTAACTGGTGAACCAAGATCTGCTAATGTTATAGCTGAAACTCCTTGCATAGTTATAAAAGTAAGCAAGGATATAATAAAAGATATATTTTCTAAAAACCCTAATGTGTATGATTATGTTGCAAATATTTTAGCACAAAGAAAGTTAAAACTTGATAAGAAAAAAAATGAAAGTCAATTATCTAGAGATGAAAATAAAAATATTGTTAATGATATTAAGAATGCAATAATAAATTTTTTAAAATAGAATAAAACCCCTACTCTTCGTCAATTTCTTTACTAAAATCTTCTTGTAGTTTTTTTAATTCTTTCATTGCAGCCTTCATATCAGAACTATCAAATATTTGAATATCAACATGGTTACCTTTTTTCGAATATGATTTTTTTGTTTTGCTATTTTTTTTATTTTTAAAATCAATTACCTTGTAAGTTTTAACAGGTCTTACAAAACCTTTAGGAGTTATTTCTTCATACTCTTCGCAGTTTATTTGATTTTTAACTAAATTATATGTTGTATCAGAAATAATAATTTCATTTTCTGGAGATATGGATTGCAATCTAGAGGCTAAATTTACAGAAGAACCTATTGCTGTATAATCACTCATTACGCTAGATCCAAAATCTCCAACATTGGCAAAACCTGAAGAGATTCCATATCTTACCTTTAATCCACCTTTAACACCCTGTCTAATCCAGAAAGTTTGTAGTTCTTTAACTCGTTCTTTCATTTCTAAAGCCATGCTTATACAATTAATAGCATCATTCTCATCTCCAAGAGTTTCAGGAGCACCATGAAAGGAAAGTATTGCATCACCTATAAATTTATCTATCGTAGCATTTGAATTTATTGCAATTAAACTCATTTCACTTAGATAATTATTTAAAATTAAAGCAAGTTTTTCTGCTTCTAATGAATCAGATAAATCAGTAAAATTTACAATATCTGAGAAAAATATTGTTAAATTTTTTCTTACGTAGCTTTCTTTTGTTTTTTTGCCTGACTCTTCTTCATCAAAAATAGACTTATATACTTGAGGTGAAAGATATTTTGATAATCTATTAGCAATATTTTCTAATCTTTTAGTTTTTTCTTCAATCAATTCTCTATCTTTTAATTTTTGATCAAGTAATTCTTCTTTCTCCCGTCGAAGATTATATTCATCTGTTCGATCAACAAATTGTCCTTGAATACCATTTAAAAAAGGGAAATCTTTGTTTTTAGTATAAGCAGAAAGTAAAGAATATACTCTAATTTCATCGCCAATTTTGATTTCTATTTTAGGAATAATAACAAAACCATTTTTTTCTAAATTTTGTTGGAAATTTTTAATATATTCATCCCCAACTCCAAGTTGCTCTAAAATACTAGTAAAGGGAATATTATTGACAGTTTTAAGGATTGGAAAAAATTTTTTAAAATTTTTATTTACTCGCAAAACTTCTAAGTTTCGGTTGGCAAAATAAGCTGCAGTGACAGCATTAGAGAAATTAAAAAAACTTAAATCTATGACAGTTTTTTCATCAAAAAACTTATCAAGTTTCATTTTTTATTTAATTATGGGTGATGTTTAGTAATTCCGCTAATATAATCCATTATTGCTATAACTAATCCTGATAAAATAAATACAGCATGAATAAATATCATTAAGTAAATTTCCTCTGATGTTTTTGAACCAACATCAATAAAAGCTTCTAGCAACCCGATACTTGAGATAGCAACAATTGAAGCAATAAGTTTTAATTTCAAACCTGAAAAATCTAGTTTACCCATCCACTCTGGCTTATCTTCAGATTGATTTGCAATATCAATTTTTGAAACAAAATTTTCATATCCAGCAAATATAACCATTAAAACTAAATTTCCTACAAGAGCTAAATCAACAATATGTAATACAAAGACAAGAAGTTCATTTAAAGTTAAGTCACTTAAGTGTGTGATTTCATAAATGAATAATGCAATAACTTTGTATGTAATAACCAATAGAGTAAGACATAGAGCAACATAAACAGGAGCTAACGCCCATCTGCTCGAAAACATTGCCCTTTCAAGTAATCCTTCAAAAACTCTACGCATAAATAATAAGTAATTTTTAAATAATATTTGTCAATTAAATTTTACTATTTACCCCATTTATAAGTAAGTAAATCATATCTTTTTGCAAAATTTAATAATAAATTTTTTGTATCTTGATCTAAGGGTTTAATAGGATCTCTGCAAAAATCTGATTTTATTACACCGCCCTCTTTCATTACTGTTTTTGTGGCTCTGAAACCACATTGTCTATTTTCAAAATTTATCAAAGGAAGAATACCATTATAGACTTCTTCAGCTTTATCTTTTTCATTATTCCAAAAATGATCAATTACAGGCGCAATTTTTTCTGGAAGTAATGCTGAACTCATACTGCCAGAAATTCCAGCTTCTAAGTCCGCATATAAAGTAATACTTTCTTCTCCATCAAAAGGTGCATCTAATCTAGAACTACAGTTCTTAATAAGTGCTCTTATTTTTGATGCTGCGTTAGCACTTTCAATTTTAAAACATGTTAAATATTCAATTTCATTAATCATTTTTGTAAGAAGAGGTACAGAAAGTTCAATTCCAGATAAAGGTGCATCTTGTATCATAATTGGTATTCCAACTTTAGAAATTTCATTAAACTGTTCAAATATTTGATCAGGATTACCTTTTAGCAATGCACCATGATAAGGCGGCATCATCATTATAATATCTGCTCCCAGTGATTTTGCTAATTCTGCTCGAGGGCGTACAATATCAGTGGCGAAATGAGAAACAGTAACAATTGTTTTAACTCTACCATCAATTTTTTTCATACAAAGTTTTGTTAATTTTTCTCTTTCTTCGTCTGAAATTAAAAATTGCTCAGAATAATTTGCTAAAATACAAATACCTTCAACTTTTTGATCCACCATACAATCAATTACTCTACCCATTCCTTCGTAATCAACTTCACCATTGTCATGAAATGGTGTTGGTGCAACTGGCCACATACCTTTGTATTTATATTTATTATTCATTTCTTTAAGATCTTATAGAAACTTTGATTCAATTTTAAAAGATTTAATTATTAATTTTTTTCACACAAAGATTTATTTATTTTTACTGAATATAACCTTTTTTTAATTTTAGAGATTTATCTTTGAATATTTTCTTGATCTTGTTCATATTAAATTTTGTTTTTCTATCGTAAAGATATACCCCATTAGTTTCTTGCTCCACATCAGTTAGTTGTGTGTAACAAAATCCTTGAATGTGTTTTGTTTTTAAAACTACTTCAGTTAAGCTATCCATACGATCATAAACTTCTTGAATTGTCTTAGGTCTTACATGATCTCCGTGACCCCAAGAGAAAAATTTATTTCTTAGATTTAAAGGAAGCCACCAAGCTCCTCCATATTCATCAATAATATAAGGTTGATTTTTATAGGATGTTTCAAACTTTGGAAAATTTCTATAAACTCCTTTTTTTGGATTTAAAGCTTTCATTAATTTTTCAGGTTTTGGTTCATAATGATGTACTGTCCAAATATCTGTTTTTTGATGTTGATAACCACTTGTTTCATTTACTGGTCTTGTTGGATCTATTTTCTTTGTCACATCATATGCTAAACGCATTAATTTTTTATGTTGAGCATTGCATTCCAAAGTATTAGTTTCATTAAAAGGAGTCCATGTAATGATTGATGGATGATTTTTTAAATGCTCTACTATTTTTGGCCATTCATGCATAAAAGCAGTCTCGGTACCTTTTGCATTTTCGTTTGCTCCCCAATTGCCCCACTCAGCCCATGTTATGTAGCCTAATTTATCAGCCCAATAATGAAAACGATCTTCAAATACCTTTTCATGTAACCTTGCGCCATTAAAACCTGCTTTCATTGATAAAATAATATCATTTTTTAGAGCTTTATCAGTTGGTGCAGTCCAAATTCCATCTGGGTAAAAGCCCTGATCTAAAACAAGTCTTTGATAGAGAGGTTTATTATTGAGATATACTTTATTTTTCTTTACTTCTATAGAACGCATTCCTCCATAACTTTTAACTTTATCTAAAGTCTTATTATTTTTTTTACTTATTAAAGTAAAAACAAAATCATAAAGATTTGGTTGTTCAATAGACCACAACTTTGGTTTTGGAATTCTAATTTTAATTTTTTTTATTTTTGTATTGAAAATAGAAGAAGATATTTTTTTATTTTTAAATGTAATATCAACCCTAAAATTATCATTTACGTTTGCTGAAAAATCAGGAGTAAATTCAAAACATGAAGTTTTTAAGTTAGGAACAATTGAAACACTCTTTATATGTTTCTTATCAACTGCTTCTATCCAAACTGTCTGCCATATGCCTGTTGTTCTAGTGTAAACACATTGATAAGAATGTAAAAAAGAAGATTGTTTACCCCTAGGTTGTGTTCTGCGTTTATCTAAAGCCCATTTTTTTGCTATTGCTATTTTTTTTGGTGTAAATCTTCCTTTATACCAAGGAGATGGGTTCATACTTCCAGGACATCTTTCATCTATTACATAAACAATTAAATCATTATTTTTAGTAAAATTTACTGCTTTTGAAATATCAATACTAAAAGGCGCTTGACCACCTATATTTGAACCAACTTTAGTTTTGTTTACAAATACATCACACTTATAATCAACTCCACCAAAATGAATGAATATTTTTTTATCTTTCCAATTATTATTTAATTTAAAACTTTTATGGTACCAAACTTCTTGCATGAAATCAGTGTTTCCAATTCCTGATAATTTACTTTCAGGACAAAAAGGTACATTTATTTTTTTTGAAAATTTTTTTGAATTTAATTTAGATTTTTTTAAACCTTTAATATTTTTAGAATATTCACAAGTCCAAATTCCATTTAGGTTTAACCAATCTTTTCTTACAAACTGTGGTCTTGGATGTTCTTTTCTCATACTTCCTATCTTTTTTATCTAGTAAATGGAGGTGTTAAAAACACCTCCATTTTATAAGAGGAAATTAACGAATTAATTTCTTTAATTTATTATTTGCATCCTTAAGACCTGAATCCATGTCTTTCTCACCAAGCATTATAGCTCCAATTTCTGTGTCCAATAACTGAACAATGGCTCCATAATTTATGGAATGCGGAGTATCAGTCATTATCTCAGCTGTAGATGCATACTCCATTCTATGCGGTAAATTCATATATGCATCACTGTTAATAACAGATGATCTATAAGACATGTGGCCAGTTCTTGACCAATCAATACTGTGATCCCACATAAACTTTGCTAGCTTCATAACAGCATCATATTTTTCAGGACTTGAAGATTTTAATGCTGCTGGAATTGACCACATATGTGAATCAGCCCATGTTGCTCCCTTTTCATAAATTGTTGGCATAGGTCCAACATAGTAATTGAAGTCAACATTCTGAGAATAATAATCTACAACCCATGTACCATTATATAAAATACATGCATTACCATCCATCCAGAATTTTTCAGCACTACCATAATCTAGTTCAGGTTGGTAAGCACCCGCTGCTTTAAGATCAAGATAAAGCTGAACTGCATTTCTCACTTCATCAGTGTTGAGGGTTGCTTTTTTTCCCTCAAAGAAATTAGCATTTTGCTGCCACGTTAGACCATAGATAGCTCTTGTTTGTCCACTTGCTAAATAATCAGCTCCGACAGCTTTACAGGCATTTGCATGCTCTAACATTTCTGCAGGACTAGTAGGATAAATTGGTTTTCCATCTTTGACTAAGCCAGCTTTTGCCATAAGATCCAGATTGGTATGGAACAAACCAGCATGAATATCAAGTGGTAAACCCCACATACCGCCATCATACGTTAATGCATCCATCATCATTGGAACAATATCACTAGAGTCCATTCCATATTTCTCTAATTCACCACTTAAATCTGCAATAGCTCCAATTGAAGAAAATTGAGGAATACGGTGTCTGTGCATGATATGGATATCAGGCGCACTATTATCAGCATATCTTGTTTGAAGAATGTTGTATGTTTGTCCCCAATCAAGGACTTCAGTAGTAACATTAATATCAGGATTTTGTTCATTAAAAGCATTAATTATTGATTGAATAATACATGCCTCCCCTGATGTTGCCTTAGTATCACTTCCTGCATCTTCACAATCACCAAAAAATCTAGCTATCGTAATATCTACTGCCGATACACTAAAACTTATTAATGAAAGGAATGAAGCAAAAAATATTAGTTTTATGTTTTTCATTTTTTCTCCCATTTTAATTAAAAAACTTATTATGTTGAATATTAGAGATTGAATTTACAAAAAAATCAAGTTAATTTTTAATCATATTATGAGAATAAAGAATGACAATTTTTATGCTTATTTACTAATAGTTCCATTTTTATTTTTTTTCTTAGCATTTCTAATTTATCCTTTTGGAAAGTTATTTTTTATGAGTTTTTATGATTGGAATTTGATGGCCGTAGCTATCAATCCGGATAACGCAAAATTTATTGGATTTGAAAATTATATATATTTATTAGCTGGTGAAGGTGTTTATTATGATTTTACTGTTTTTTTAACTCCAATTAAAATTTGCCTGCTTTTATTGATAATTGCTACTATTTATATTTTTCATAAAAACGAAATATTAAAGCATAATGTTGGTTTAAAGTTTTTCTTTATATTTGCTCTAATTGTTTATTTTATGAATGGAATTAAACCAACTGAAGATGCATATTGGGAAGACGATCTATTTTGGAAGACTGTAAGAAATACAATTATTTTAGCTTTTTATTCTGCCTATGGTGTTACCTTCATTGCTATCATTATAGCCATTGCAACAAATAAAAAAGGTGTAACGTTTACCATTATTAGAACGATGTTCTGGGCAACTGGTGGTGTTGGAGTTGTGGGGTTATCATTAGTATTCTCCCAACTTTTTGGTGGATATGGAAGTTTATTTAATAATGCTTTAGAGGCTTTTGGTTATGATCCTTATCCATTTACACAAAAAACAATTGCAGGTAGATTTGTTATCATTTTTGCAACTGTTTGGTGGACAATTGGCTTGCCAATGATTTTATTTATTGCTGCCCTTCAACAAATTCCTGATGAAAGATACGAAGCAGCAAGAATAGATGGCGCATCAAATAGTCAAATGTTTTGGTATATAACTTTACCAGGAGTAAGTAGAATTTTCCTTCTTGTATCCGTTTTACAAATTATTGCTCATTTACAAATATTTGCTCAGTCACAACTTTTAACAGGAGGTGGGCCAAATAATAATTCAAGAACTTTAGTTCAATTAATTTACGAATATTCTTTTAGAGATATGAGAATGGGATCAGGTGCTGCGGTTTCAGTAGTACTATTTTTAATCATAGGTTTTTTTACCTTTTTACAATTTAGGTTATTTAAAGAAAATGAGTAAAAGATTAACCCTTAATTTTTTTGTAATTTTAATAGCATGCTTAATATGGTTTACACCAGTTGTATGGGTAATCTCTCTGTCTTTTCAACCAAATGAATTATTACAAAAAACAACTACAAATTTCCTATTTGGATTTTTTCCCATTCCTTTTACTATTGAAAATTATATTAAAATGTGGAGTTCAAGCTTTGATATATGGGTTATGAACACTTTAATAGTAGCGTTATGTGCAACTTTTTTTACTACATTATTTTGCTCAATGGCAGGTTACGCATTTGCAAGAATTGATTTTTTTGGTCGTAAATTTATATATCCATTTGTTCTTGCTGGATTAATGATACCCGGTGAATTATTATTTATCCCTCTCTTTACGCAATTTAGTTCTTTAGGATTACATAACACGCATACGGGTTTATTTCTTCCAAAGCTTGGCGTACCATTTGGAGTTTTTATTATGACACAATATTTTAAGGGTGTTCCAAAAGAAGTAGAGGAAGCTTCTGTTATTGATGGAGCTAATCGTTTGCAAATTTTTGTAAGAATTATGCTGCCATTAGCACTACCTGCGATTTTTACAGTAGCCATAGTGAACTTTGGTGGTGCCTGGAATGATTATATATGGCCTCTTGTTTCTGCTTCAGAACAGCATATGAGAACACTTCAGGTTGGTATGTCTCTTCAGTTAGGAAATAGATTGAGTATGTATATGGGCACATCCTTAGCGGGAATTATTATTTCTACTATTCCAACTATTTTTCTTTTAGTATACTTTCAAAAATATTTATTAAGAGGTTTTGCCTTAGGAACAAAATAAAATTAATAAAATTAAAATTAATTTTCATTTACCCATACTAACATTTCATTTTCACCTCTATTTGACCATAAGTAATATGGAATAAATTTTAAATATGCATCTAAAAGTTTTGGCTTATCTTTAATATATAACTCATTAGTATCATCAAATTTTAATCCATTAATACTTAAAGAAATAATATTTTCTGAATTTATTTTATCTTCTTTTTCATTAAAGCTATTATTACTATCTATAACAAATCGATTTAAATTTTTTCCATTGTCTATTTCTTCTAAACAGTAAAGTATTGGACCTCTAAAAATAGATGCTTTTCTAATATTATATCTGACATTTGGATTTGTTCTTACAAAACGAGGTGTAAAATCAAATTTTAATTCTATTTTATCACCAGTTTTCCATTTTCTATAAATTTTTGCATATCCATTGAAAGTTTTATAATTTATTTCTTCACCATTGATTAATATTTTTGTTTTTTGATCCCATGATGGAATGCGAAAATAAATAATTGTTTCTTTGTTATTAGAATTTAAAATTTTTATCTCCGAATAACCTTTATATGGAAATTCACTTGTTTGTATTATTTTTAAACCTTGTTCTTTATCTGAAAGATCTAATTCAGAACTAATATATTGATCAACTACTAAAGACTTTTGATATGTATTATAAATATACATATCCATACTGGCAATTAGACGTGCTATATTTGGAGGACAACAAGAGCAAATGTGATACTCATCTCTTACCCCATGTCGTCTATCTTGAAAATGTAAATAACCAGGATTACATTCAAGATAATTATCGTAAAAGAAACCTTTTCCATCTTGAGAAGTACTAGCAAGAATAAGATTATAGAAACTATTTTCTATAATATCAGCGTATTCACTATTAATTTCTATTTTAGACAATCTATTTGCAAAATAAATAAGTGCAATAGTTGCGCAGGTTTCTGCAAAAGCCATGTCATTAGGAAGGTCATAATCAAAAGAAAATCGCTCTCCTATATGCGCACTACCTACGCCACTATGGATATACATTCTTTTGTCTACAATATTGCGCCAAAGTAGTTTGCAAGTTTTCAAAAGATCTTTGTTATTATTAATTCTAGCTAGATCCGCCATAGCAGTGAACATATAAAGTGCTCTAACTGAATGCCCCTCTGCAGTATTTTGTTTTATTGGTTCTTTATGAGCCTGCCAATATTCTAAATCCTTAAATACTGATTCATCTTTGGCTAAATAGAAATCAACAAAATCTCTTAAATTAGAAGGTAGTTTTGAATAATCTAATTTTTGTGAATTTTTTTTTAATATTTCGTTTTCATTAATAAAATAATGTTTGTTATTAGAGTCAGTCTTACCTCTTTCTTCAATAAAATATGTTGCAAGGTCTAAATATTTTTTTTTATTTGTATATTCATAAGCCTTTACTAAAGCTAATTCAATTTCTTGATGACCCGGGTATCCTCTTTTTTTACCAACTTCTCGACCAAATGTATCAATTATATGATCAATATATTTTTCTATTGAATTTAAAAAATGATTTTCTCCCGTTGCTTTTGAATGTTCAATGGCTGATTCTAATAAATGGCCAGCACAATATAATTCATGACGATCCCTTAAGTTAGTAAATTTATTTTCAGGCTCATGAAATTTAAAAAAAAAATTTAAATAACCATTATCCTCCTGATTATTAATAATTTTTTTTATAATGTTATCACATTTGTTTTTTAAGTTCTTATTTTTTTCTTGTTGCATGGAAAAAAATGCGCCCTCCATTAATTTTGCTAAATCTGATTCCCAAAATATATGTGGTTTTTCTGAAGCAGTGCTTTCATTTGTTAATGCTCTTATTCTTCCAGATTTTTCAAATGAATTTAGTATTTCAAAAAAAGATGAGTTGATATTTAAATCTTTTCTTTTTTTCCAAAATCCCTTGTTTATTTTAACTTTTGTAAGATCCATATAATTACTCAATTATTAATCTATAGCATTTATAATATTTTTATTTTTCTTCTCTTCTTTACTTCTCTCATTGTAAGTAATAATCAATACTGAAGAGAATACAACAATTCCACCTATCCAGGTCCATAAATCTGGAATTTCTTTAAATAAAAAATAACCAAAAGCAGATCCAAAAATTAATCCACTAAACCATATTGGCTGTGTAACTGATAAATCAGCGTATTTATATGCAAGACCTAAACACAAGTGTAAAATTGTACCTGATATGGCCCCAATAAAAACATATAAGATGGAAAATAGTGAAGGTGTTTCCCAAAAATAAATTGCTAGAGGTAAGGCAAAAAAAGTCATTAAAGTATATTGGTATGAAACCATTGTAATTGGTGAATCATCTTTTGATACATATTTTGAAAGAATAATTATAAAAGACCAAAATAACAAAGAAACTAAAACCATTATAGTACCTATGTTAAATTCGACATAACCTGGTCTTATTATTATTATAGTACCTAAAAAACCAATAACTAAAGCTAAAATTCTGTATTTAAAAATTTTTTCTCTAAAAATTATAAAACTTAATAGTACGACAATTATTGGGCTTAAAAAATTCATAGCTTTAAATTGTTCAAAAGGAATGTATATGAGAGCTCCAAAACCTAAAATCATTACGGGAATGTTAAATAACCCGCGAACTATGTAGAATTTCAAATTATTTGTTTTATAAGTTGTAAATTTATTTTTAACTAAATACGGAAAAATAATTAATAAACCAAAAAAGAATCTTAAAAACCCAATTGTAAAAACATTTGAATCATATTGTGCTGCACGTATTAATGCTTCCATTAAAACTGCAAAAAAGGATGCAGACAAAGTTAATAAAATAGACTTAATATTATTATTCATTAATAAAATTAAAGTTTAATCGGTATTGATTGCTTTGCTATATCTTTTTTTAGATAATTTTCTCTATAAGTAATAATCAGAATTGATGAAAAAATTATTAAACCTCCTATTATCGTCCAAATATCAGGTATTTCATCAAAAATTAAAAAACCAAATAAAGATGCAATCAATAGCCTGGAAAAGTTTACAGGTTGTAAAACTGATAAATCTGTAAGCTTATAAGCTGTATTGATACACAAATGTACAATCGTCCCAGCAATGCCTGCAAAAATTAAATAATATAATGTTTCTGATGAGGGAGATTGCCAAAAATATAATGCTATAGGAAAAGATAAGAATGTGACTAGGGTATATTGGTAAGACAAAATTGTAAATGCACTGTCAACTCTTGCTGCAAATTTTGTAATTATGACAACTACTGACCAAATAGAACAGGAACATAAAACCAAATATGCCCCTACATTTATTGGAACAATACCTGGCCTCAAAATAACAAAGACTCCAACTAGACCGATTAGCAAAGCACCAATACGAATTAAATAAATTTTTTCTTTCAAAAAAATTACACTTAAGGCAACTACAATTATAGGTGTAACAAAAGAAATTGCTTTGATTTGTTCTAAGGGTATAAATTGTAGGGCAGAAAATCCAAGTAACATCATTGGAATATTTAAAATACCTCTTGTAAAATGAATTTTTAAATTAGGTGTCTTAAAGTTTTGAAATTTAGTATAAAAAATAAAAGGCAGAATTAAAATAAACCCAAAAAGAAATCTCAAAAATCCAGCAGTAAATACATTTATATCTTGAAGTGAAAATTTAATAAGAACATTCATTGTTACTCCTGAAACAGAAGCAACTAAAGCTAAAATAATAGCTTTTACATTATTATTCATAATTTATACGAATGGAATATCGCAAATTTCTCCTTTGTATTTTCTATTCTCAATAATTATATCAAATTGATCTTTAGTTAAAAAGTATGGTTTATTTATCATTGCAATCCCAATCACCATGTTAAATGTAGGTGAAAAAACTGCAGATCTAATTTCACCAATTATTTTATCACCAATTGTTAAGTTAATTGCTGATCTCAGATTAATTTTATCAAGATTAATCTTTACTCCCATTAATTTTTTATTAATTCCATTTTCTTTAATTTTAATTAATTTATCTTTTCCAAGAAATTCAATATCATTTTCAAGATGAACAAATTTATCTAATCCACATTCAAATGGATTATCATTTATATCCATATCGTTACCATAAGAAAGTAAAGCGCCTTCAATTCTTTCAATTAAATGAGGACAACCTGGTTTGGCTTTAAGTTCTTTACCTTCTTCAAATAATAAATCGTATAATTCTAAACCAGATTTAGTATCTTCGACATAAATTTCTACTCCGCCCTGTTTTGACCAACCAGATCTAGCAATTAAATATTTGGTATTTTTAAAATTAAAATATTTAAAATTATAAAATTTTAATTCTAAAATTTCTTTACCAAAAACTTTCTCTAACAAATCAAAGGCCTTAGGACCTTGAACAGCCATAATATTTACATCAGGTTCTGTAATAGAAACTTCAAAATTTTTTCCTATAGCAAGACCTTTAGCAAATAACATAACATCTGAATCTGCAATTGAAATCCACCATTTTTCATTGTTAAATTTAAGCACTACGGGATCATTAATCATTCCACCATTTTCATCAATTATTGGACAATAATAACATTTACCTTCTTTAGCCTCACTCAAATCCCTACAAGTCATTAATTGAACTAATTGATAAGCGTCCTTACCTTTAATTTCTATTTGTCTTTCGGCGGCTACATCCCATATTTGAACATGATTTTTTAAATGATTGTATGTTTCTTCAAGACTTCCCTCAAAACCTGCGGGAAGTAACATATGATTGTATATTGTATAAGAAGTAACACCCTGGTTTTCAATTCTGGAAGAATAAATAGTACTTCTCAACCTTCTTGATTTAGCTACAAATTGATTTGGCATCGAAGACTCGTATAAATATTTGTATTAAATTAGTCTACATCTAAATAAATTAAATTTGATTTAGTGAATTAAAGAAAATAATTGTAGGCAAAATAAAAAGATAAAACAACCAATACAATAGCTACCCAAATAGATAAGTTAGTAAAAAAAGTTTTTAAATTATTATTTGAGCTTAAGAAAGATGGTAAAACCAATAAAAGCACTCCAATCATATAAATAATTGGAACTAGCTTATCCATTTATTAATATTTTTCCTTATCAATTAATTCACTAACAAGTAAATTTCCGAATCCTTTTTTTGATGCTTGTTTGTAAAATGATTTTGCTATTTTTGAGAGTTTATTAGCATTAGGTAAATCAGAAACAAGATCATTAATATAATTTAAATCTTTATATGTATTATCTACAGAAAAAACATATCCTTTGTAATTACCTTTTATAGCTTTATCAGCAATTCTATCTAAAGCACCTGAATTTCCTGAGCCTAATCTAGCAACATCACATAACAGCTTAATATCGATATTTAGTTTTTTTGCAGATTTAAAAAACTCAATCACAGTAGTAGTTGTCATCAATGATAAAAAGTTAGATAATAATTTTGCAGAAGATGCTTTTGATACATCACCAAAATTAAAAACAGACTTACAAAAAGAATTAAGAAATTTTTTACATTTTAAAAAATTACTTTTTTTACCACCATAAATACCACCTAATATACCCTGCTCACTTTGAACTGGACCCCCCATTACTCCACAAAAATTATAACTTATTTTTTTTGATTTAAAAATTTTATCCATTTTTAAAGCACCATTTTTGTTATGCGTTGTTAAATCTATTACAAGTGTTTTACTATCAAGTTCTTGTTTAATTTTTTTTGCAACATTTAATGCTACAGGTGTATTTGTTACACATATCATTAAACAATCAAGTTTTTGTTTTTTGATTTCATTATATGATTTTAATTCTTTAGCCCCAATCTTTTTTAATTTGTTTATTGGTTTTCTATTTTTATGAGCAAATATAAATACATTATGCTTTTTTAATAAATTTTTTGCCATACCATAGCCCATATAGCCTACCCCTATAAATCCAACATTGCTCATAGAAATAACTATAGTGAAAAAATTATTATTTAAAAGTGAATTATCAAATTTAATTATGCCTAGATGCAAAAAAAGAAACTACTAAAACAATAATTAAAAGTGGTACACATAAAAGATTTATAACAGTCCAATTTGAAAAATATAAAAGAAAACCAGCAGATAGCGATCCTATACCTTGAGTAGAAAAAACAATAAAATCATTTAGACCTTGTGCTGTAAATTTATCCTTTTCTTCGTAAGAAACAACCAACAAACTTGAGCCTGAAACAAATAAAAAATTCCAGCCAATACCAAGTAATATCAAACCAAGCATATATGAATAATAAAAATCAAAGAATGTATTAGTTAATATACTTAAAAACAAAATAACTACTCCTACATATATAATATTTGTATTTCCAAATCTTTTAATTAAATCTCCAGAAAACAGTGAGGGTAAAAACATACCAATGACGTGAAGTTGAATTACGATACTGGTTTCAAATAAAGTAAATTTATTAACAAGATGCATATGTAAAGGGGTAGCAGTCATGATTATAGCCATTGTAAAATAACCAAGACCAGCGCTTACGATTGATTGTATAATTTTAATATTTTTTAAAAGTTTGAAAATAGTTTCAATTTCAAATTTACTTTGATCAATAGTATTTTTTGTTTCCTCATAAAAAAGAAGAACAAAGAAAGGAATGATTGCTGTAAAAGATAGGAAAATATAACTACCAAGAAATAAATAACTTGGAAAAAAATCTTTAAAATATTCTGCAAAATTAGATGAAAGTAATGCAGAAACTATACCTAATAATAATATAATTGAGATAGATCTTGGAATAAATTCTTTTTTGACTGATTCAGATGCAGCAAATCGATACTGATGAATAAAAGCTTGTGAGCTGCCAATTAAAAAATTACCTAATGCAAAAATAAAAAAATTTTCTAAATAAATTGCAATTGAACAAATAATTAAAGCTAAACAACTTAAAAGAGATGAAAATAAAAATCCTTTCTGCCTCCCCCAGATGCTCATAAACCTAGATGCAATAGGTGCGCTTATTGCTATACCTATAATCATTAATGTCATTGGAACTGTTGCTAATGAATCTTTCATCATTATCTGGGATGTAATTATTCCGCCTAATAAAACTACAGCCATAGGTGGAAAAGCAGCAATTGTAGAAGAAATACAAATAACAATAAAATTTTTATTAAACATTACAAAAGATAATTTCTAATTGGTTATATTAATTTGATCACATGTCACTCTTTGATTTGCAATAAAAGTTAATAAAATTATTAAGTAGACAATATTTGCTATTAAGATAAAAATAATTATGGTTTCAAGTCATGATTTTGTAGATGATAAAAGAAATAAAAATATTAAAATTTATATCAACGGAAAATTTTATAAAAGAAAAGATGCCAAAATATCAGTTTTTGATTCCTCTACAATGCTTGGGGATGGTATCTGGGATTCGTTAAGATACCATAATAATAATTTCATTTTTCTAAAAGAACATCTAGACAGGTTATATAAAGATGCAAAGCTTATTGACTTAAAAATACATTTGACTCGTAAAAAACTTTCAGAAGCACTAATAAAAACTATTAAAATAAATAAAATGAAAACAGATATTCATATAAGAATAATTGTTTCTAGGGGTATTAAATCAACACCCTATCAATCACCTAAAGTTACAATATCCAAGCCTACAATAATCATAATTCCTGAATATAAAAAACCAGATATTAAAGCTTACAAAAAAGGATTAAAATTGGTTACAGTAAAAACTATTAGAGGACCAATCAATGTTCAAAATCCACAAATAAATTCACTTAGTAAATTAAATTGTATACTGGCATGTATTGAAGCTAATAAAAAGAATGCTGATGAAGCACTTATGTTTGATATTAATGGAAATGTTGCCACAAATAATAGTACTCATTTCTTCTTTGTAAAAAATAAGACAGTCTTCACCTCAACAGGAAAATTTTGTGTTACAGGAATTACAAGACAGAAAATTATAGATCTATGTAAAAAAAATAAAATAAAAGTAAAAGAAAAAAATTTTAAATTAAACGAAGTATTAAATGCAGATGAAGCATTTTGCACAGGATCTTTCGCAGGAATTGTACCAGTAAATCAAATAAATAAAAAAAAATACTCATTAAAGAAAAATCCTATTACTAAAGAATTAACTAATTTTTATAATAATTTATTTTAAATGATTAATTTATTTGTTTGGTCTGGACCAAGAAATATCAGTACTGCATTGATGCGATCTTTTGAAAATAGAAGAGACACAAAAGTTTATGATGAACCTTTTTATGCATATTATTTAAAAAAAACTAACTTAAATCATCCAATGAAAGATGAAATTATAAATCACTATCATACAAATGAAGATGAGGTTATTAATTTAATTACTAGAGAAGATAATAATTATAAAATATTTTATCAAAAACATATGACTCATCATATTTTAGATGAAACACGTTTAGATTGGATTGATAAAGGAATAAATTGCTTTTTAATCCGTGATCCTGCTAAAGTAATTGTCTCATATTTAAAAAAAAATACTTTAAAATCAATTCAAGATGTAGGCTTTAAAAAACTTTATGAAATTTTTAAATTATTAAATTCAAAAGAGCCTATAGTTATAAACTCTGATTATTTATTAGCAAGTCCTGAAAAGTATTTAAAAATTTTGTGTCAAAAATTAAATTTAGATTTTGATCAAAATATGCTTAATTGGCCAAAAGGCTATAGAGAAACAGATGGCATTTGGTCAAAAGTTTGGTATCAAGATGTAATTTCTTCTACTACCTTTAATACCAAAAATTTTAAAGAATATATTGTACCAAAAACTTATGAAAATATTTATAAAGAATGTTTAGACATATATGAAGAAATTAACGAGTACGCAATTCAAGTATGAATAAAGAAGATATTCAAGAAGCATCAAAAATTTTATTTGAACATAGATTGAATAAAACTGGCTTAAGTTCTTTAAAAAATCTAGAACCTCAAACAATTGATGAAGCTTATTCAATTCAAGATAATTTAAAACTTAGATACTTAGAATTGAAAGATAACATTTGTATTGGGAAAAAAATTGGCGCTACATCTCTAACAGCACAAGAAGTTTTAAATATGAGTGAACCTTTTTACGGAAATTTATACAGCAGATACAGTTTAGTAAACGCAAAAAAATTATATGCTAAAAATTTTTTTGAACCATATGCGGAACCAGAAATAAGTTTTAGGATTAAAGAAGATATAGATATCTCAAAAGCACCCTACACTATAGACAGTATAGATTTATTATTAGATGGATTAGTTTGCTCAATTGAAATAAACGATTTTAGATTTGCAAAACCATTATCTGAAATTGGTGCAAGAAATGTTATATCAACTAATGGAGCATCTGAATTTTGGTTACGTAATGAAAAAATATATAATATTAATGATGTCAATCTTAGTGATCTTGAAGTTACTTTGTATATAGATAACAAAATAATGGACTCAGGAAATACTAAAAATGTTTTGAATAATCCTTTAAATGCTGCTTTATGGTTAATCAATAATCTTGCAAAAAAAGGTGAGACATTGCTTAAAGGGCAATTTATTTCATCTGGCTCATGCACAAAACCATCAAAAATTTACTCTGGAAACCATATAAAAGCTAAATTTGAACAATTAGAGGATATTGAATTTCAATTTATTTAAATTATTTTTCTTTTATGGCTACTAAAGTTTATTTTAATAATTCATGCAGTATTTGTAGGTTTGAAATAAATCATTACAAAAAACTAGAAAATAATCTTGAATGGATTGATATAAGTACTGAGAAAAAATCAAAAAAAGATACCGCCAAAAATGCTAAAGAATTATTAAGACGTTTACACACTGTAAAAAATAACAAGGTTTACAGTGGAGTTGATGCATTTATTGAAATGTGGTCAGAAATACCACGATATAGTTTTTTGGCTAAAATAATAAGAAAACCTGTGATTTATCAAGTTTCTTGGTTTTTATATGAATTTTTTGCCCTAATTCTATTTTACAAAAACAAGAATCAACTAAATAAAATAGAAAGAATTTAAATGAATAATTATTTTGAGCTATTAGAGAAAATAGTACTGTCTGTACTTATTATTTGTACAATCATAGCGATTGGAATGGAAATACAAGGTATGGTTGCAGTTTACAAAGTCACACTTGCAGACATTCTTTTGCTGTTTATTTACATTGAAATTATTGGAATGATTAAAGAATACTGGGTCTCTAAAATGATAAGAATGAGTTATCCCCTTTTCATTGCAATGACAGCTCTAGCCAGAATGATAATTATGCAAAGAAAAGATGTGGATCCATCAGCTTATGTGTATGAGTCTGTAGCAATATTAATATTAGCAATCGCAATTGTGGTATTAAGAGTTCGTCACATGGAAATACTTAATAGACGATCTAAAAAATTACCTGACGATTAATTGATACTAAAATGTTTAAATCAAATATCAGCTTTGCTGAAGAGCAACTCCTATCTTATTTGCATAAAACAGGAAAATATTATGAAGCAAATAGAAATTACAGTGAAGACAGATCTAATAATAATACTACGTCTTTATTATCCCCCTTCATAAGATACAGGCTAATTTCTGAAGAACAAGTTCTGGAAACAGTTTTAAAAAAATATGAACTCAGAGAATGCGAAAAATTTATCCAAGAAATTTATTGGAGAACTTATTGGAAAGGATGGCTTGAACATAGACCATCGGTCTATTCTGATTATTTAGAAGATAGAAATAAATTGATTGAACAATTTTCTAATAAAAAATTTTATTTAAATGCAATTTCTGGAAACACAAATCTATCATTTTTTAATAATTGGATAAATAATCTAAAAGAAAATGGGTACTTGCATAATCATGTAAGAATGTGGTTTGCTTCAATTTGGATTTTTACTCTTAATTTACCTTGGCAACTTGGTGCAGATTTTTTTATGCAACATTTATTAGATGGCGATCCAGCTTCTAATACATTATCTTGGAGATGGGTTGCCGGTATACAGACTAAGGGTAAAAATTATTTGGCAAGAAAAAGTAATATAGAAAAATATAGTAATATTAGAATATCAGGTAATGAAATTTTAAATGAAAATGCTAATCCTTTAATTGAAGAAAAAATTTATAATGTAAATGAACTACACTTAAATTCTGATTATAATTTAGAGGAAATAAAATATATTTTAATACCAACTGATGAATTAAATATTTTGAAAGATTTAAATCATAAAAAAGTAAATATTTTTACAGGTTTGCCACTAGAAGATTATAATGATCATAATTTCTCTGAAAAAATAATTAAACATATAAGAGACATTTGTATTTCATGTTTTAATGATGATGATTTTTATAAAAATATTAAAGTTGATATTGAATTTGAAAATTATTATGAAGATTTAGATAAATGGATAAAAAAATTTCAAATTCAAGAAATATATTTACCCTATGTTACTAAAGGAAATTGGAAAAAAATTTATAAAAAAATAATTACAAAATTTCCATCAGTTAATTTTATAATTTTTAATAGAAAATATGATGTTAATAGTTGGATTTTTTCAAAAAAAGGTTATTTCAAATTTAAACAAAATATTCCAAATCTGATAACTAAAATTTAAATTATGAAGAATATACTTGAGATAAATAATGTAACTAAATTTTATAAAAATTCAGTTAAAGCATTAGAAAATGTAAATCTCAATATTAAAGAAGGAGAAATATTTGCTCTACTTGGACCAAATGGTGCAGGAAAATCGACACTGATAAACTCAATTTGTGGAATAGTAAATTTCAATACAGGGACAATAAAAATTAATAATATGGATATTGTTAAAAATTATCGAACTACGAGAAAAATAACAGGTATTGTTCCTCAAGAATTAAATCTTGAATCTTTTGAAACTGTCTGGAACAATGTTAATTATTCTAGAGGTCTTTTTGGTAAGAAGACTGATCACAATTATATAGAAAAGCTTTTAAAACAACTATCCTTATGGGATAAAAAAGATAATAAAATTAAAGAACTATCGGGTGGAATGAAAAGAAGGGTTCTGATAGCTAAAGCTTTATCTCACCAACCTAAATTATTATTTTTAGATGAACCAACAGCTAGTGTGGATGTGGAATTACGCAAAGACATGTGGGATGTTGTTAAAAAATTAAATAAAGATGGAGTAACAATTATTTTAACAACACATTATATTGAAGAAGCGGAAGAGTTAAGTGATAGAGTGGCAGTTATAAACGATGGTAAAATAATTTTAGTAGATGAAAAAGATAAATTAATTAAAAAACTTGGAGAAAAAACAATTAAAATTGAATTATTTGAATCTGTAGAAAAAATAAATGGTAATTTATCAAAATATAATTTTACTTTAGATCAAACAAATAAAATTATCTCACATACCTATAATTTAAACTCAAACACAACTGATATTACTGAGCTATTAAATGATGTAAAAAAAGATGGTTATAAAATAAAAGACATTAATACTGAGCAAAGTTCATTGGAAGAGATTTTTATCAAACTTATACAGGAAAATAATAATGAATTGGTACGGAATTAAAGCAATTTATATTCATGAAATGGAAAGGTTTAGACGAACCTTATTTCAAAGTCTTGCCTCACCAATAATAACAACTTCTCTTTACTTTGTAGTTTTTGGATCTGCAATTGGTTCAAGAATTACAGAGATAGATGGAATTAATTATGGCTCTTATATTGTACCGGGAATGATTATGTTAACTATCTTAACGCAATCAATTTCTAATGCTTCTTTTGCTTTTTATTTTCCAAGATTTACAAATACCATATATGAAATCCTTGCAGCACCATTATCTTCTTTTGAGATAGTGCTTGGTTTTGTAGGAGCCGCAGCATCCAAATCATTAATAATTGGATGTGTGATTATATTAACTGCTAATTTTTTTGTAGATGTAAGAATAGATCACCCTCTTCTAATGATGTTTTTTTTAATTCTAACATCTATTACTTTTGCTTTATTTGGCTTTATAATTGGAATGTATGCAGAAGGTTTTGAAGGACTACAGATTATTCCAATTCTAATAATTACACCGTTAGTTTTTTTAGGAGGAAGTTTTTACTCTATTAATATGCTTCCAGAATTTTGGCAGAAAATATCATTACTTAATCCTGTTTTATATTTAATAAGTGGTTTCAGATATAGTTTTTATGAAGTTTCTGATGTTTCATTACTTACAAGTACATTAACTATCCTAACAATTTTAATTGGATGCATAATATTTATCACATATACATTTTCAAAAGGATATAGAATTAAAGATTAAATGATTGAAAAAAATATTAGTATTGAATTTCAGAATAATGGAGTTGTATTACTAAAAAGAATTATTGATCTAAAATGGATTGAAGAACTAAGAAAGGGTGTTGAGCATAATTTTCAAAACCCAAGTAAATATAAATGTGTTTATGAAGAAGTAAATAATCAAGAGGTATTTTATGATGATTATTGTAATTGGCAAAGAATAAAAGAGTATAGAAATTTTATTTTTAATTCTAATATTGCGAAAATTGCTGGCTCATTAATGAAAACTAAAAAAGTAAATTTATTCCATGAGCATGTTTTAATAAAAGAAAAAGGATCTAAAAAAAGAACACCGTGGCATCAAGATCAGGGGTATTATTGTGTACAAGGAAAAGATAATGTAAGTATTTGGATACCACTTGATAAAATTGATATTAATTCATCAATGGAATTCATACTAGGGTCACATAAATGGAATAAAATATTTTTACCTACAAAATTTAAAGGTTATGATTATGATCATAAAGATAAAGAATTTGAAAAAATTCCAGATATTGAAAATAATAGAAAAGATTATGAAATTATATCCTATGAATGTGAGCTAGGGGATGCCATAGCATTTAACTATGCAACAATTCATGCTGCATATGGTAATAATTCAAATAATAGAAGAAGAGCTTTTTCAGTTAGATTTACTGGTGATGACGCAAGATATATTAAGAGAAAAGGCGAAATGTCTCCTCCATTTCCAAATATTAATCTAAAAAATAATGAAGTTTTAGATAGCGAAACTTTTCCAGTCTTAATTTCTTCTTAAGAAATATATTAATGGTAGAGCTGTTGCATACATAATTAAGCTATAAATAGCAGCAGGTATCAAATAAACAGTACTTGCAAAGAAGGAATTAGCTACAACAATTGCTAATGTTCCATTTTGTAGCCCAACTTCCATCAACCAACATCTGAATGTTTCTTTTGAGGATTTGAAAGTATTAGATAATATATAAACAATGATCATCATTATAATATTTAAAAATAACATAACCAAACCTGCTTGAGCAAAGTAAGTAATAACATTTTCTCTTTGAGATAATATTGCTCCAATAAGAACTAAAACAAATAAAATTATTGATATATTTTTTGCTATTTTTTCAAATGAAGATAGAACTCCACTTAATAAAACTCCAACGATAACTGGTATTGTAACAATTAAAAACATTTGTGATGCAACACTAAATAACGACTGCCCCTCATTAATGCTACCCATGTCAAGAACACTTAATGATATCATTAATATTAATGGAACTGTAATTACGCATAAAATGCTGTTTATTGCAGTTAAAGATATTGAAAGAGCAATATTTCCTTTTGCAAATGAGGTCAAAACATTGCTGGTTACACCACCAGGTGCTGCTGCAAGAATCATCACTCCAATAGCTAGCTCTGGAGATAAAGGCCAAAACATAACAATTAATAATGCAACTATTGGAAGAATAATAATTTGAAAAAATAATCCTATAAGAAAATCTCTTGGTTTAAAGAAAACTCTAGTAAAATCACTGAGACTTAAACCTAAGCCCAATGAAAACATAATGAAAGCTAGAGAAAGCGGCAGTATTACGTCAGTTACAATTCCCATAAAATTTATTTAACATTTGTTTGCTTATAAAAAAATATAAATTTATTTAGATTTTTGATAATTGCAATTTATCAAGCATTTCAATAGGCATTTTTACTATTTTACCTTTATCATTTATAGGAGTTATTAAAATCTTCGAATCAATTAATAAATCTTTTTCTCTGATTATTGACTGATGAAAAATTATTTTTACTTTTGAAATTTCATGAATTTTTGTTTCAACATCTAAGGTATCTTCAAAATATGCGGGTAATTTAAAATCAATATCTATATGCTTAACTACAAAATAAAAATTAAGTGATTGGAGTAAGTTTTGATGATTATAACCTAATTTATATAAGAATTCTGACCTACCCCTCTCAAAATATTTTAAATAATTTGAATGATAAACTCTGCCTGATGCATCAGTATCTTCATAGTAAACTTTAATTTTATAATTCATAATATTGATTTAGATAATTTTTTGACATTTCAGAAAGATTAAAACCGATACCTATTGATGAATTTAATAAAAGATAACCATCTCTTATTTTGACCGCAGGTTTCAAAATATCAGTTCTGAGTGCATTTTCGTTAATATCATATTCTAAAAAACCATTTTGATTAATTGCAGACATTAAATGCGCTGAAGTAATCAAACCTACAGCACCGCCTAAATAATGTAGATATAATTTATCAGTAACTATTTTATCTTTTAAACTTACTATTTGAGAAATACCTCCATACCTAGCAATATCTGGTTGTAAAAATTTAATTGAAGTATCATCATTTAATTTAACAAAGTTATTTATTTGAGTAATATTTTCACCAAAGGCTAAATTTTTATGATTATTTATTAAATTAATAATTTCATTTAAAGAATTATCAGCGCTAATTGGCTCTTCTAACCAATAATATCTGAACTGATTTAATGCTTTAATATTTGAGTTAACTTTATCTATTTTCCAAGCTTGATTTACATCAATCATATAATCTTCAGAATCACTTAAAATTTTCTCAATTGATGCTAAACTTGATATATCATCATTTAAATCATAACCAATTTTTATTTTAAATTTTTTTATTCCTAATTTTCTTGCTTCACTAATTCTTTCTTTGTGTTCGTCTCTATTAATTCCACTAGCATAAACTTGAATCTTATCTGAAGAATTACTATTAATTAATTTGTTTAAAGGTATTTTTTTATTTTTTGAAAATAAATCCCAACAAGCACAATCTATTCCGGAAATAATATTACTAAAAGCTCCATAATCACCACTTTGAATTTTTATTGAATTAAATTTTTCATAAAAAAAATCATAAGGATCACTCGGATTTTCAAAATTAAAATTTTTAAGTAAATTTACAAAATAATCTTTAAAAATTTCAAATCTATATCTACCAGCATGATTTGGGAAATTACACCATATTTCCCCAAATCCCCTGTTGTCATTTTGATCAATTAATTCAACTATTAACGATGATCTAAAAGTCATTCTGCCAAATGAAGACAGAACTGGATTTTTATTCTTATACTTAAATAAATGAATTTTGATTTTATTTACTTTAATCATCAAATTAGCAAATCATATATTGATTATCTTTTATCTACATAAACTATCAATAATTGACATAGTTAAAATCATAAATTTTAAAGAGAAATCCTCGTTACATTGAAAAAAATGCAATAATCACTAAATAGCATTACGAAATGACTGATTATTTAGACTCAATAATTCAAAGAGATCCAGCTGCAAGAAGCAAGCTGAGTATCGTGCTTACATATCCTGGAGTGAAGTCTGTTTTCTTTCATAGAATAGCAAACAATCTATGGAATTTAAATCTTTACACTCTAGCAAGAATAGTTTCTCAATTTAGTCGTTTTTTAACAGGAATTGAAATTCATCCAGCAGCTAAAATAGGTAAAAACCTATTTATTGATCATGGTATGGGAACTGTAATTGGAGAAACAAGCATAATTGGAGATAACGTTACTTTATATCATGGTGTTACACTTGGAGGAATTAGTCCAGCAGAAAATTCCAATGATCAAAGAGATACAAAAAGACATCCAACAATAGAGGATAATGTAATCATAGGATGTGGAGCAAGTATTCTTGGACCAATTATTATTGGGAGCTGTGCAAGAGTTGGAGCTAATACAGTAGTATTAAAAGATGTCCCCCCTTATGCAACAATGGTAGGAAACCCAGTTAAAAATATTAATATTAATAAGGATACTTCATTTAATCCATATGGTGTAAGAGATATTGATGATAACAAATAATGTTACTCAATTAATTGGTAACACACCCCTAATAAAATTAAAATACCCTTCAGAGATTTCAGGTTGTGAAATATACGGTAAAGCTGAATTTATGAATCCAGCTGGATCAGTGAAAGATAGAACAGCACTTGGTATAATCGAAGATGCAGAAGAAAAAAAATTATTGGAACCAGGTGGAACTGTCGTTGAAGGTACTTTTGGTAATACAGGAATAGGCTTAGCATTAGTTTGTAATGCAAAAAATTATAATTTAGAAATTGTCATGCCTAACATAACCGTTCAATCTAAAAGAGATATACTCAAAAATATGGGAGCAAAACTTCATTTAGTTGATGCAAAACCATATTCCGATCCTGGTAACTATCAAAAAGTCTCACAGCGATTAGCTAAAGATATTGAAAAACAAACAGGTAAAAAAACTTTTTGGGCTGGTCAATTTGAAAATTTAGCAAACTACAAATTTCATGAAAAAACAACATCTGCAGAAATTTTTAACCAAACAGATGGTAAGATAGATGGTTTCACATGCGCAATTGGAACTGGAGGAACTTTAACTGGTGTGAGCGTTGGGTTAAAATCAAAAAATAAAGAAATTATTATCGCTTGTACTGACTCACAAGGATCATCAATGTTTAATTATTTTACTAATGGTAAACCAGAAAAAAAAGGAGAGGAATCAATTACAGAAGGTATTGGACAAGCCAGAGTAACAAAAAATTTAGAAAATTGTCTTGTAGACCAATCATTTTTTGTTTCCGATCAAGAATGTATGGAAATGCTATTTAAAATTATGAAATCAGATGGATTATTTCTAGGATTAAGTTCTGGGGTAAATATATGTGGTGCAGTAAAACTGGCCAAATCAATGGGTAAAGGGAAAAAAATTGCGACAATACTTTGTGATGATGCAAATAAATATTATGATAAGATGTTTAATAAAGAATATTTGATTTCCAAAAATTTACCTTATGCCGATTGGATGTAATAATGAAAAATAAAGATAAAAAATTTAATTCTAAAGTAATTCATTCAGGTCATGGCGCTGATGAAACTACGGGTGCAGTTATGCCTCCTATTCATCTTTCATCAACTTTTAAGCAAAATTCTCCTGGTGACTTTACTTATGAATATGCAAGAACAGGAAACCCAACAAGAGATATATTAGAAAAGTTATTAGTTGAATTGGAAGATGGTAAATTTGCTTATGCGTTTAGCTCAGGTATGGCAGCAATTTCTGCATTATCAGATGCTTTAGGTAAAAATTATTCAATTATTTGTAGCGATGATGTTTACGGTGGAACAAGAAGAATATTTGATAAAATTAAAACAGTGAATCAAGATGTGGAAGTAACATATGCAGATCTTAGTAAAGAAAATAATTGGCAAGGTCATCTAAAAGAAAATACGAAAATGATTTGGGTTGAAACTCCCTCTAACCCATTACTAAAAATTATAGATATAAAAAAAATTAGAGAAAGCTTGAAAGATGATAATATCATTATAGTCTGTGATAATACTTTTGCTTCACCTTATAATCAGCAACCATTAAATTCTGGAGCCGATGTTGTTATACATTCGTCAACTAAATATCTTGGTGGGCATTCAGATATAATAGGAGGTGCATTAATTATAAATGATAATAAAATTTTAGCTGATAAAATTAAATATATTCAAAATGCAGTTGGTGCTGTTCCCAGCCCCTTTGATTGTTATTTACTTATTCGATCAATTAAAACACTTGCTGTAAGAATGGAGAGACACAATAATAATGCCCTAGAAATTGCTAATTATTTATTAAAACATCCTAAAATTAAAAATGTATTTTACCCTGGACTAGAAAATAACCCAAGTTATGAAATTGCAAAAAAACAAATGACTGGATTTGGAGGAATATTATCAATTGAATTAATAGGTGATATTAATTCAGCAAAAAAATTTCTTGAAACAATTCAAATATTTACACTAGCAGAAAGTTTGGGTGGGGTTGAAAGTTTAATTGAGCATCCAGCTATAATGACACATGCATCAATAGAAAAAAAAATTAGAGATGAATTAGGAATTTCTGATACACTAATAAGACTTTCAATTGGGATTGAAGATATTTCAGACTTGAAGAAATCTTTAGATGATGCTCTAAAAAATATTTAAATTATTTTTTTTAAATCTGGAGGTGAATAATTAGGACCCTTCATAACCTTACCAAATTCATTATAAATTGGTTTGCCTTCCTCTGAAAGTTTACTCATATTACTACGATGAACTTCGTTAAAACATTTATCTAGATCTATGCCAAAAGCGGCACCCGCACCGTATGTTACAACTAAAATATCAGTTAATGCATCAGCAACTTCAACGATATCATTATCATTAATTGCATCTTTTAACTCATTAAATTCTTCATCAATCAATTTTTTTCTTAATTCAACAATTTTATTTTCTGGAAATTCAGCGCTAGTTTTTACTTCTTGACCAAAAGTTGTCATAAATTCTTTTACTTTTTCAAAATTTGTCATTTTATCTCCCAATAATATTTATTTATAAAAAATATCGTTGTAAGTCACAACTATAAAAAGAAAAGATATTATTGTTATCCCCACAGCCAAATAAACTCTTGTAATAAATTCAGGAAGAGAGTTTGAAAAAATTCTTCTAATAATAAAATACATTATATGACCACCATCTAAAAGGGGAATAGGAAGTAAATTAAATAAACCTACAAACAAAGAAATAATAATAAATAAAAATAAAACTCCCCTTATTTGATCTAGCATCATTTGATCTGCATTTTTAACGATCCCTATAGGTCCAGCTAACTGATCTCCTAATGTATTTTCTTTATAAGATTGTTGAAGAAATGCAAAAGAAGCAGCATAGTATGTAGGTATAAATAAAGAAGAGTTTTTAATTGAATCAATTAAATTATACTTATCAATAATAGGATTTTGAGGTGAAGATATTCCGATAATGTACCTATTTAATTCTTTATTAAACTTAAGATCAAAATTTTTTTCAATTATCTGATTATTTCTTTCTATTAAAATATTTATACTTTGGTTATTTGCAATTGCTTTTGGGATATCAGAAAACTCTTCAATACTAATTTTGTTTATCTCAAGTATTTTATCACCTTCTCTAAGATCATTTTCAAAAGCAGATGAATTTTCACTCACTGATCCAATAATTGGCATTAAACTAACAATTCCAAAAAAGAAAAATATGCAGAATAGAGCAAACCATGCACTAAAAATATTAAAAATACTTCCTGCTAAAAGTACTAATATCTTTTGAAAAAGTGTAAGAGATTGAAAGGATCCTTGTTCATCGTTAGGGTTTGGAGAAAATATATTATCAAGACCTTTGATTTTAACATATCCACCCAATGGAATTGGAGATAATTTCCATGTTGTGCCATTTCTATCTGTATATTTTAAAAGAGGCTTACCAAATCCAATTGAGAAATCAGTAACTTCAGCTTTAAACAATCTCGCAACTATATAATGACCATACTCATGTATTGCGACAAGGACTAAAAAAACTAAAATAAGATTAATATAAATCATACTTATTATTAAATTAATATTTTAAATAATTGATAAATAATAATTATCCTGTTTTAGCCTCTTCATAATCATCAATTGGAGGACAAACACAAAATAAATTTCTATCACCGTATACATTATCAATTCTACTAACTGGACTCCAGTATTTATTATTTATTAAATAAGCATGTGGGTAGGCAGCATCTTTACGTGAATATTTGTGATCCCAATTGTCAGAAGTTACTTCTTCAATTGTATGTGGAGCATTTTTTATAGGATTGTCTAGTTTATCAAATTTACCATCTCTAATCATAATGATTTCATTGTGAATAGAAATCATTGCTTCACAAAATCTATCTAGTTCCTCTTTTGATTCACTTTCAGTAGGCTCAATCATAAGAGTACCAGGAACAGGAAAAGACATTGTAGGTGCATGAAATCCATAATCAATTAGTCTTTTAGCAATATCTTCATCTGAAATATTTAATTCTTGTTTAAATGGCCTGATATCAATAATGAATTCATGAGCCACCATATTATTCTTACCAGTATATAAAATAGGGTAATAATTTTTTAATCTTTCTTTAATATAATTAGCATTTAATATTGCTACTTGAGTTGCTAATTTTAAACCATCGTCACCCATCATAGATATATAAGAATATGAAATAGGTAAAATAGATGCACTTCCCCAAGGTGCAGCTGAAACTGCCTCCTGAGTGGTTAAACCTATTTCATTTTTAAACATGGGATGTCCAGGAGCAAAATCTGCTAAATGTTGTTTTAATCCTATAGCCCCAACTCCAGGCCCGCCTCCTCCATGAGGTATACAGAATGTCTTATGGAGATTCATATGGCATACATCAGGTCCAAATTTACCTGGTTTAGCTACACCAACCATTGCATTATAATTAGCGCCATCAAGATACACTTGCCCACCAGCATCATGAATTTTTTTACAAATCTCAACAATACTTTCCTCGAATACACCATGTGTTGATGGATATGTAATCATTAAAGCAGACAGTCTATCACCTGCCTCTTCTATTTTTTTATCTAAGTGAGTTAAATCTACATTACCTTTGTCATCACAGTTTACAATTAAAATATCCATACCGCACATCTGTGCACTGGCTGGATTAGTTCCATGGGCACTTTTAGGAATTATGCAAATATTTCTTTTTGTATCTGAATTTTTTTCATGATATTTTTGAATAGCTAATAAACCAGCAAACTCACCTTGTGCTCCAGCATTAGGTTGAAGTGAAACTGCATCAAAACCAGTAATATCTTTTAACATCGATATTAATTCACTCATCATTTCATTATACCCCTCACGTTGATGAGGCTCTAAAAATGGATGCGCATTTGAAAAACCAGGTAAAGTAATTGGAAGCATTTCAGATGCAGCATTTAATTTCATAGTACAAGATCCAAGAGGTATCATTGATCTATTTAAAGCAACGTCTTTGTTTTCTAGTTTTTTTAAATATCTCATCATTTCTGTTTCAGAATGATAGATATTAAATACTGGATGAGTTAAGATATTGTCTTTTCTTTCTAAATCACTTTTGAAAATTGAATTTTCAATTTTACCCTCGATCTCTTCAGCATATATTTCAGTATTATTTTCATTAAAAAATTTAATTAAATTATCTACATCTTGTAGTGATGTAGTTTCATCTAAGGAAATTGAAAAATGATCATCATTTACAAATCTAAAATTGATACCATTTTCTATAGATTTATTTACCCAGTATTTAGATTTTGAGTCTTTTACTAATAAGGTATCAAAATAATTTTTAGATTCTACTTCAAAATTTAATATCTCTAATGATTTTTTTAGATATCTAGACTTATAGTGAATGTCATTAGCAATATTTTTTAATCTAGTTGGACCATGGTATATTGCATATGAAGCAGATATAATTGCTAATAAGGCCTGTGCAGTACATATATTACTTGTAGCTTTTTCCCTTCTGATATGTTGCTCACGCGTTTGAAGAGCCATTCTGTAAGATCTTTTATTAGTACGATCAACTGACACACCAATTAGTCTTCCAGGTATCATCCTTTTGTATTCATCTAATGTTGCAAAATATGCTGCATGAGGGCCTCCTAGACCCATTGGAACACCAAACCTTTGTGTACTCCCAACAACTATATCAGCTCCAAAATCTTTTGGTGATTTCATAACTACCAAACTCATTATATCAGCTGCTATGATCGATAACGCTTCGTGAGATTTATTTATATTTATTAAATCGTTGAGATTTGCAATTTCTCCGTAAGTGTCTGGATTTTGAATTAAACAACCAAATGTATCATTATCTGGATTATCAAAAATAATTTTTATACCTAGAGGTTTAGCTCTTGTTTTTAAGACAGATAGTGTTTGTGGATGGCATTTATTTTGGACACAAAAAGTAAACTTTGCACTTTTTTTAATTTTAAAAGCCATCATCATAGCCTCAGCTGCTGCAGTACTTTCATCAAGTAAAGATGCATTTGCAATATCCATTCCCGTCAAATCAATTATCATTTGTTGAAAATTCATTAACATTTCCAACCTACCCTGACTTACTTCTGGTTGATAAGGTGTGTAAGCAGTATACCATCCTGGATTTTCAAGAATATTTCTTAAAATAACGCTAGGTGTAATAGTATTATAATAACCCATTCCAATATAAGTTTTTTTGAAATTATTTTTTAAAGATAAAAGTTGAGTATTAATTTTATTAAACTCCTCAGACATACCAGGTCTGAATTTAAGTTTGTCTTTAAAAATGATATGATTAGGTACAGTTTTTTCAATTAATTCATCTAATGAAGAGCAATTTATTAATTTGAGCATTTCTCCAATATCTTCATTTCTAGGCCCTATATGTCTGCTAACAAATTTATCTATTTCAATCATCTATTGTTCCAAAAATTGTTTATACTCATCTTCTGACATAAGTTCAGAATATTGATTTGAATCAGAAATTTTCATTTTAAAAATCCATCCCTTGTTTTCTGCATCTTGATTAATAATCGCAGCATCATTTTCTAGATTATTATTAACTTCAATTATTTCACCATCTATTGGAGCATAAATATCAGAAGCTGCTTTTACAGATTCAACGACGCATATTTCATCTTTTGCTTTTACCGAATTTCCAACTGATGGTAATTCAATAAATACAATATCACCAAGAGATTCTTGGGCATGATTGCTAATACCAATTGTAGCAATTTCATTTTCAATTGAAACCCATTCATGATCTTTTGTGTATTTTTTTTCACTCATATATGCTCCCATTTTTTTTATAATTTTTTTTTACAAAAGGTAGATTATTAATTTTTACTAATTCTAATTTTTTTCTAATTTCACAAAAAATTAGATTATCAGTATTGAATTCAGATATAATATATCCAATCGCAATAGATTTATTTAGATTAGGAGAAAAACATCCACTTGTAATTTTGCCAATTTCATTATTATTATTATCGAATAATGTCATTCCATCTCTTAGCATTGATTTACTGGTAGAAATTAAACCTATTTTTTTATTAGATAGTTTATTTTTTAATTGATCAGATAAAACTTTATTTCCATTTAAATTTTCATCTTCTAATCTTTCTTTATCTAAAGCCCATGATAAACCAGCTTCAATTGGTGTAATATTTTCATTTAATTCATGACCATATAAACTTAATCCAGCCTCGAGTCTTAATGAATCTCTAGAGCCTAACCCACAAAGCATTGTATTTTCATTTTTAAGTAAATGAGTAATTAAATTTTCTGCACTTTCATTTGGAATAGAAAGTTCAAAACCATCTTCACCAGTATAACCCGATCTACTTACTATTATTTCATTGTTATTGTATTTACTTATTAAAATATCAAAAAAATTCATATTATTTGGAATATCAATAATATTTTTTAAAACATTAATAGATTCAGGTCCCTGGATTGCAAATAAACAATTTTTGTTATAAATTTTTTCTGCATTAGGAGCGCAAGAAATAAAAATTTCTTCATCTTCTTTTTTTCGAGATGCATTATAAACAATATATAAATATGACTTAGCTTTGATATCAATATTTGAAACAATTAGATCATCAATAACACCGCCATTTTTATTGAGCAAAAATGAATAATGCGATCTATTTTTTATTAATTTATTTAATTGTAATGGAATATATTTTTCTAATTTATGTAAATAAGATTCATTATTTTCAATTAAAATTTGCCCCATATGACTAACATCAAAAATACCAGAATGATTTCTAACGTTTTTGTGTTCATTAATTATTCCAGTTTTATAATTAATAGGCATATTAAAACCTGCAAATGGCAATATCTTTGCACCATTATTTTGATGAAAATTTTTCAGCGGAATGTCTATTGGTAACTGGTTCAAATAAATTCTCCGAGCTACCCCTCTGTCTTTTTACCTGAGAGCTTTTCACCTTCGGTAGAGCTAAATGCTCTTTTCCAGAGTTTTTTTTTAACGGTCCATTGTGCCTGAGAGTTTCCGGGTCGTTGCTCCTTCGGCTCTGAAATTTCAGTATCTCCCGTTAATTGTTAGTATACTTATTTTTATAATTTAACAATTAATTTAGAGGAATTTTATTATCAATTTTTGATTTTTGATAAATTTCTGACATTTTTTGGTACTCTTCTTTAATCTGATAAATTTTATCTGATAATGATTCCTTTATGCCTAATCTTTTAATTTCCGATAAAATTGAGTAACTCTCCCAATAATCATTATTAATATTGTAATTACCATCTTTGATCTTAAAAACTTCTGTCAAAATTTTAAGATCGTGCGGAATATGAAAACCTTCTTTTGTGTCAGTATATGAAAAAAAATAGTAAAAATTGTCAAATCCGGCCCAGGTTAAAGCTGATAAACACATAGAACAAGGCTGATGGGTACTTATGAAGTAATAATCTTTTGTATTAAATAGTTTTTTTTCAAATAAATTAAAAAGAGTTGAAATTTCTCCATGAAATAAAGGATTTTTGACTTCCTGGTTTGTACCTAGACAAACTAGACTTAGGTCAGATTTTTTAACAATAAATCCGCCAAATATTTTGTTTCCTTCATTAATTGAAATTTTTGTTAATGGGATAAGATCATCTAATATAATATCTAAAATACTTTCATAATTTGTTATCATTATGAAATACCTGATACTTTATTTATATAATTTGTCCATAAAACAAAAAAAAAGGACCCAGCAAGCTAGGTCCCTTTTGTGTATCGTGCATTTCCTCCCGATACAATTTAATAATCGTTTCCTTTTATTAAATTGATTATTACCTTTGCGTGTAATAATTAAAAATAATTTATCTATTTGTTATTTATCAATCAATAAAAAAATGTATTTTCAAAAGTAAATAATCTTTTTTTGTTGATATGTTTGTTAATAAAATGTGCAAAATTAAATTTAATTAAAAATGAGTAAAAATTCAAAATTTAATGTCTTAGGAGTTATGACAGGCACATCAATGGATGGCGTTGATATCAGTTTGATTAATACAAATGGGACTGACTTTGTTAAAATTAAATGTGAAAAATCATATAAATTTGATAAAAATTATCAAAATACAATAAACAATCTAATAATAAATAAACCAAAAACTAATAATAAAATTAAAGAATATTTTTTAAAAAAAAATGATTTCTTTACAGATATTTTAGAAAAAAAAATAATTTTATTTCTGAAACAAAAAAAAATTAATAAAAAAAATATCGATTTAATATCAATTAGTGGACAGACTGTTTACCACGACCCATCGAATAAAATATCTATACAATTAGGAAATGGAAACAAAATTGCAAAAAATCTTAAAATTAAAACTATTAGTAATTTAAGGGATAATGATATTAAAAATGGCGGTCAAGGAGCACCAATTGGATCATATTATCATAAGTTTTTAATTCAAAAATTTAAGGAAAAAGCAATTATAGTAAACCTTGGAGGTATAGCAAATTTTTCAACTGTAGTTTCGAGAACATTACTATCATCGGATATAGGGCCTGCAAATTGTTTAAGTGATGATCTTTGTAATTATTTTTTTAAAAAAAAATTTGATAATGATGGAAATTATGCAAGAAAAGGAAAGATTGATAAAAATTTAATCGAAAAATTCAAAAAAGATAAATTCTTTAAGAAAAAATTCCCAAAATCATTAGATAGAAATTATTTTAGAAATTATTTTAATAAGCTAATTAAATTGAACAAATATGATGCGCTAATGACTGCTAACTACATGACTTATATTGGATTTAAAGAATTATTAAAAAATAAAAAATTTAAGATTGAAAGAATTTTACTCACTGGAGGAGGAAGAAAAAATAAATTACTCAAAGAAATATTAATAAATAAACTGAATAAAAAAATTGAACTTATTGATAAATATAAAATAAATGGTGATTTAGTAGAAGCTCAAATGTTTGCGTATATTGGCATGAGATCATTTAAAAATTTAGAAATAAGTAATAAAAATACTACAGGTGTGAAAAAAAATTTAAGTGGTGGTATTTTATATTTTCCAGATTAATTCGTTAAATCTGACCAAGTTTTTTTATCAATATTTGAGCCACACAATATTACCAATGTATTTTTGCCAATAAGATTATTATTAATTTTATATTTTAAAGCAGCAAGTCCAGCAACACATGCGGGCTCAAGAAATAACTTAAATTTTTTATAACAAAAAACCATAAATTTTTTCATTTCATAATCAGAAACAGTTACCATTTCATCAATTACTTCTTTTGCTACATCAAAAGAATATTGCATATGTAAAGGTGCTGAAAGACTGTCAGCAATACTATTTACATTAATATTATTTAGTGGTTTATTAGCTCTTAAACTTTGATTTAAACCATTAGCATTTTCAGGTTCAACACCAATAATTTTAATCTTAGGATAAAATTGTTTTATATACGATGAAACACCACTTATTAATCCCCCTCCTCCAACTGAAATTAGTAAATTGTCAATTTTAGTATTAATTAATTTTAAATATTCTACAATTTCTAATCCCAAGGTAGCACTACCTTGTAATGTCAATGGGCCGTCAAAAGGGTGAATAAAATAGTAACCTTCATTTTTAGCATTTTCAGCATCAAGAAAAGCTTGTTTTGGATTTGTAAAAATAATGTTAGCACCATAATTTTTACAAGTTTGAACTCTATATTTATTTGCACTTTCGTATAAGAAAATTTTATTTTTCAATTTAAATTGATTGGCCACAAATGAAGCAGCGATCGCATGATTTCCAGCACTAACTGCTGTAATTCCTTTATTAAATTTATTCTGATCTTGAGAAATTATATTATTAATAGCACCTCTTGCCTTAAATGAACCAGATTTTTGTAAAAATTCGCATTTAAAAAATAAATTAGTAGAAAAATAATTATCAATATCATCAGGACACTTTAAAAAAGGAGTTTGATTAATAAATGGTCTAATTTTTTTATAAATTTTACTAATATTATCGACAGATAAATCTTTAGGTATCAAGAAATTCCTCTAATTTCTTTAATTTTATCGTAAGCAATATTAATAGCCGCTAATTCTTTATTAGATTGTTTAATAAATTCTTTAGGCATACCTTTGGCAATTAAATTATCTGGGTGATGTTCTTTATTTAATTTTATCCATTTTTTTCTTATCTCATTATCAGTGCTTGATCTATTCACACCCAATATTTTGTAAGGATCAGACTCACTATTTTTTAAATTTGATTGAAAAATTCTTTGAAAATCTTTTTCACTAAATTTAAACGATTTAGAAATTGATCTTAAAAAATCTATTTCACTAATAGATACCTTTCCATCAGATGCAGCAATATAAAATAAATTATTTAATAATTCTTCCAATAAAATTTTATTAGCTGAAAATAAATCTCCTACTTGATTTGCTATTTGTTTATAACCATACGTATCTTTTTTTGCCTCATTGAATATTTTTGCAACTTTAGGAATTTCAGATTTTGGAACTTTAAATTTTTCTTTAAATGCTCTGATTTCATCATCTGATACAATGCCATCTGATTTAGCTAATTTTGCAGCTAGAATAATAAAACTTAATGTAAAAATTTGTTGTTTTTGATTATTATTTATTCGATTGAAGTTAAATGATGATTTTGATTTAGATCTTCTGTCAAAAGCACCGCCAGCCATTACACCTAAGATAGCTCCTATAGGTCCTCCTAAAGCAAATCCTGCTGCTCCACCTATAACTCTTCCCCAAATACTCATCTTAAAGTTTCAATTATACCTTTTAATTCATTTATCTCATTTTGAGAAATTTTATTATCTTGATTCAGATCTATAATTTGAAAGAGTAAATTTAATGATTGTTCAATTTCTCCATAAGAAATAACACCATCATTATTTAAATCAACAAAATTAAAGTACATTTGTTCTTCTTCATTTAATTCAGAGGAATTTGCAATTGAAGAATATAAAAGTAAAAATAAAAAAAATTTTTTTATCCAAACCATCTATACATTCCTATAATACCTGCACCAGCGTAAAAAAATTGTAAGAACAATATTCCATTGTGTTTTAATTTATAGGCCCAGATTCCAATTAACACTGCTGAAAGCAATAATAATGAAAAGCCAATAAATTCTAATCCAATGTTAAATGCAACTAGTAGGGAATAAAGGATTGCTGTAGTTACGCCAATCCATTCTAAAAGTTTGTTTGAATTCAATTAAATATTATTTTTTCTTAATATTAATAGCGTTTTCTTTTCCACGGTTTTCACCGATTTCAAATTCAACTGGCATACCTTCTTCTAAAGTATCAATACCAGCAGCTTCTAAAGCTGAAACATGAAGAAAAACATCTTTTCCTCCATCATCATTTTCTATAAATCCATAACCTTTGGTCGGATTAAACCATTTAATTTTACCACTTGGCATATTGTATTCTCCTTATTTATTATTGGGGGATTAATTGATTTAACTTATATAAATATTGTATATTGATTAATTTAATACTTTAAATAACTAATAAGAAATTAATTTCAACAATTTTTTTTATTTTTATGCTTAGCTATAAACACGGATATCATGCTGGAAATCATGCAGATGTTATGAAACACATTATAATGCTTTACTTATATAATCTTGAAAAAAAAGTAAATAATTCAATAAGTTATGTTGATACTCATTCTGGTAATGGAATTTATAAATATATATCAAAGTATATGGATAAAAATAAAGAGTATAAAGAAGGAATTAAAAAGATACAAAATTACAAAGGTAATAATATTTTGATTAGAAATTATCTTTCAACTATTTCTAAAATTACTGGAAAAAATAATTTTTATCCCGGATCACCTATATTTATTTCGTCCATAGCTAATGAAAAAGATAAATTATTTTTTTGTGAACTACACAATAATGAATATGAATTATTAAAAAAAAACTTAAACAAATATACTAATGCTAAAATTTTAAATGCTGATGGATTTAGCTTTATTTTTAATAAAGTTAATAAAGAGAAGAATTATTTTGTATTTATAGATCCATCATATGAAATAAAAGATGATTTTGAAAAAGTAGAAGAGATACTAAATAATATTGATAATTTATTTTCAAATTCCAAAATCATAATATGGTATCCAGTTTTGAATATTTTGGAAAATGACTCCTTTATTCAGAATATTAGAAAAAAAGGTATAAGTAATATTATCAATGTTGAAGTTCCTATTATGAAATATGGAGACAATGTTGGAATGCAAGGAAGTGGCTTATTACTAATAAATTTTTCAAATAGATCTATAATGAAAAACCTCAAAGAGGTAATACACGAAATTCAAGATATTTTAAAACAAGAGGAAAATAGTACTAGGTTTAAATTAAGATATTTATAAATATGAAAAAAATTAATTTACTTGATGAAGATATCTATAAGTTATTTATAAAAATTGCTTTGCCAGCCTCAATTGGAACTATATTTAATAATCTCTATTCTTTAGTTGATACTATTTTTGCAGGTAGAATGATTTCTGAAACAGCTTTAGCAGCTATTGGTCAAACATTTCCTGTATATTTTATAATTATTGCACTTGGAATAGGACTGAGCATAGCTACAACAAGTAATGTTGCTAATTCTTTAGGAGAAAAAAATATTAAAAAAGCAAGTCATGCATTTTCACAATCTTTTGTTGTAACAATTTTAGTAGGCTTAGGTATAACTATTTTTGGACTTTATTTTGGGAACATAATTTTAGAATCTATAAATGATGATCCAAAAACCCTTAAACTTTCATCATTATATATGAATGTAATTTATTTAGGATCAGTCATAATTCTTTTACTCATGGTATGTAATTCTTGTTTATCAGCTCAAGGAGATACTAAAAGTTATAGAAATGTTTTAATTTTTAGTTTTTTTCTTAATATAATTTTAAATCCAATATTAATTACAGGAAAAATAATTAATTTTGAATTATTTATGCCAATGGGTATAACTGGAATAGCAATAGCTACTATACTGTCTCAAATAATTGGTCTGTTATATTTATTGTATAAAATTTATAGAACAGAAATTTTTGAAAACTTTAAAAATAATTATTTAATTCCTAAATTAAGTTTAATTAAGGAAATTTCATTTCAGGCTATTCCAGCAGCATTAGGATTGATGATGATTGCTCTCGGATCATATATATTATTATTTTTTGTCAGTCGTTTTGGTAATGATGCAATTGCTGGTTTTTCCTCAGCTGGAAGATACGAACAATTGCTTTTCTTACCCTTGTTAGGATTAAGTACAGCAGTAACCGCAATTGTGGGTCAGAATTTTGGTGCTAAAAACTATGAAAGAATTTTAGAAACTTACAACAAAGCTATGATTACTGGTGTAATAATATTAACTATTGCAGGATTAATTTTATTTATAACTGCAGAAGATTCAATGAGATTATTTACTGATGATAAAGAAGTAATTTACTATGGATCAATATATCTTAAAATATACGCACTTGGTTTTCCAGCTTTTCCATTCTTCTTTATTTCTAATGCTTCATTCCAAGGGCTAAAAAAAGCAATAATAGTAATGTATATGGCCATACTTAGGTTTGTATTAGTGCCTATAATTGTAATATTATTTGTAAATAATTTTATAGAAGAAAACTATATCTATATGTTTATTGGGTTAACTCTTGTTCATTGGATAATTGGTATCTTATATTATTTTTATTCTTCAAATAAAATTCGAAATATTCAAAGTAGCTATACTACTCCTTGAAGATTTGGAACAAATAAAACATCATCATATTCTTCAGAAATAATTTTATTATGTTGTTTTATATATTTTACAAGTATTTGCTTGTTATTTTTAACAATAGGACAAACAATAATTCCTTCATTTCCAATATGAGAAAAAATTTCATTATTTATTTTTTTTGATGCTGCTGTAAATATTATTCTGTCAAAAGGTATTTGTTCAATCCAACCATTATTACCATCATCGTATTTTGAAACAATATTAGTTAATTTTAATTTCTCAAAAATATTATTAGAACCTTCGTGTAAATTTTTAATTCTTTCAATCGTGTATACACGCCTTGCCAAGATTGATAATACTGCACACTGATATCCGCTACCAGTGCCTATTTCTAATACCTTGTGATTACTTTTAACATCAAGTAATTCAGTCATCCTTGCTACAACGTAGGGCTGACTAATTGTTTGATTATTTTCAATTGGTAAAGCTATATTTTCATAAGCTTGATTTCTGTAAGCTTCACTAATAAACTTTTCTCTAGGAATTTTTTCTATTGCAGAGAGAACTTCAGCATTGCTAATACCTGACTCTCGTAACTCGAGTATCAATCTTATTTTTCTTACATCAAGCACTAGATAAGAGTATCAGAATTATTGAAATATTTTTTCAAAATTTCTGGAATTTTAATATTTCCATCTTTCATTTGATAATTTTCAAGAATGGCAATTAGTGTTCTTCCAACTGCTAACCCGGATCCATTAAGTGTATGAACAAAAATATTTTTATTTTCTAATTTATATCTTGTATTCATTCTTCTAGCTTGAAAATCATTGCAATTAGAACAGCTTGAAATTTCTCTATAAGTATTTTCACCTGGAAGCCACACTTCAATATCGTATGTTTTTGATGCTGAAAAGCCCATATCACCGGTACATAAAGTCATAATCCTATAATGAATATTTAAATCTTGAAGAATGCTCTCAGCAGATTCAAGCATTCTTTCCAATTCATCTTGTGAATGTTGCGGCTCTACTATTGAAACTAATTCAACTTTAGTAAATTGATGCTGTCTTAACATACCCCGAGTATCCTTACCAGCAGCACCAGCTTCTGATCTAAAACAGGGCGTATAAGAGGTTACTCTCATGGGTAATTGATTTTGGTTAAGTATTTCCTCTCTAACCATGTTTGTTAAAGTAACTTCAGCAGTTGGTATTAACCAATGATCTTCCCCAGCAGTAAATAAATCTTCACCAAATTTAGGTAATTGCCCTGTTCCAAAAAGAGCAGAATCTTTAACCAAAAAAGGTAAATTATATTCAATATAACCATTTTCATTCGTATGCTTATCTAACATAAAATTTGCTAATGCTCTTTCCAGCTTAGAAAGTTGATTTTTCAATAAGACAAATCTAGATCCTGATAATTTAGATGCAGTTTCAAAATTCATTAAACCTAAATTTTCCCCTAATTCAAAATGAGTTTTAGGATTAAAATCAAATTCTGGTTTTTCACCCCATTCTCTATATTTTGTATTATCTTCTTCATTACTTCCTATAGGTACAGTCTTATCAGCTATATTGGGAAGTCTTGAGAGGATAGTTTTTAGCTCCTCGTCTTTAATAGTCTCAAGTTCCTTTAAATTATTAATTTTATTTTTAATTTCATCAACTTTAATCATTTCTGAAGAAGGATCTTTATTTTCACTTTTAAGTTTACCAATATTTTTAGAAATAGAGTTTCTTTCAGCCAAAAGGTTCTGAAGAACGGTCTGAGTTTCTCTTTTAACCTTATCTAGTTCTAGTATTTTATTTGATATTGGCTGCTCCCCTCTTTGTTTCATATAATTATCAAATTCTGTTGGGTTTTCTCTGATAAAATTAATATTATGCATTACTTATCTTTATTTTTTTGTATTAGTTTTGCAATATAAATTGAAACTTCGTATAAAAATATAATTGGCAGAGCTAAACTTATTTGACTAAATGGATCAGGTGGAGTTAAGAATGCTGCCGATAAAAATGCTAATACAATTGCATATTTTCTAAATTTTTTAAGTGATTCATAAGTAACCATCCCTACTCTTGCCATTAAAGATAAAACAACAGGAAGCTGAAATGCTAAACCAAAAGCAAAAATAAATCGCATCATAAGGGATAAATATTCTCCCATCTTAGCTTCTAATCGAATAGGAACTCCACTAGAACCAAGGTTTTGATAAGATAGGAAAAAAGACCATGCCAATGGCGCAATAATATAATAAACCATTGATCCACCTGCGAAAAATAAAATTGGTGTCGCAACTAAATAGGGTAAAAAAGCTCTCTTTTCCTTTTTGTATAATCCTGGTGCAATAAATCTCCATATTTGTATTGCAATTAATGGGAATGAAAAAAATAAAGCAAAGAAAAAAGCTATTTTTAATTCTGTAAAAAAAGCTTCTTGTAAAGCTGTATAAATAAAACCTTGACCTTTATCTTTATCAAATAGTTCTACTAGAGGACTGGCTAAAAAGGCAAATAATTCATCTGCAAAGTAAAAACAAACAATAAAGATTAATAAAATATATAAAAAACTCCATAGTAGTCTTTTTCGTAACTCGGTGAGATGCCCTATTAGAGACATTTCTTCAAATTTTTCTTCAGCCATTACAAAAATAATAAATTAATTTTTTTTTGAAAATTCATTCTCGGTCATTTTCACTGTTTCTTGAACTTCTTTAATCTCGTTTTCAAAATTTTTTTTGATATTAATACCGTCTTTTATTTTTTTTACCTCTTTGACTGATTTAGCTAATTCTTTAATTTCTTCCTCCTCAGCAATTTCATTTATAGATGATTTAAATTCAGAAGACATTTTTTTAATATATTTAGTAAAAGATCCAACTTGTTTAATGAATTTTGGAAGATCTTTTGGGCCAATAACAACAACGACTATTATCCCAATTAAGAAAATTTCACTCCAACCAAAAGTAAACATTATATTTACTTTTCTTCGTCGTTTTTATTCTCTAAATTTTTATCTTCTTTTTTTTCTTCGTCAGACATTCCTCTCTTGAATGATTTTATTCCTTTTGCCATATCACCCATAAGTTGAGGTATTTTACCTCTACCGAAAAGAAGTAGAACAATAACGAGTACAATTAATAATTGCCAAATACTAGGTGTCATAAGGGGCTTATACGGAAACTATAGGAAAAAAACAAGAAGTAATAAGTTAACTAAGTATTTTGAATAAAATCATCAATATTATTTTCATCATCCTGTTCTAAATTAACATTACTTTGTAAATTTTCATCATTTTTAGCAAGATCACTTATAGTTGCAATCGCAGAACGTTTATCAAGAAAACCACTTGCCTTTAGCTCCTCTTTACTAGGTAAATCGGATAAACTATTCAATCCAAAATGTTCAACAAACAAATCTGTTGTAGACCATAAAGTAGGTTTACCAGGTATACTTTTTCTACCTGAAGGACGTATCCATCCTATTTCCATCAAATGATCTAGAGAGCCTCTACCCATTTGAACACCTCTAATATTTTCAATTTCTGATCTTGTTATTGGTTGTTGATAAGCAATTATAGATAATGTTTCTAATGCTGCTCTTGATAATTTTCTTTTCTGTGTTTTAAAAATTGTTAATTCATCACTGAGATCTTCAGCAGTTCTAAAAGACCATTTGTTGCCAGTTTTGATTAAATTAATACCTCTATTTTTATAAAAATCTTTAATTTCTAGTAATAGCTTACTTATATTATTTTTATCTTTAATTTTTTCTTTTAAATCATTTTCATCAAGTGGCTCTCCTGATGCAAATAATATTGCTTCTAAAATTTTAATATCTTTATTATCCATTTTGATTAAATTTTAAATAAATATTCCCGAAACTTTCATCTTGTTTTAAATCAATAAAGCCATTTTTTGATAATTCTAAAGAAGCAACAAAATTAGATGAGATAATGGATTTATTAATTGTTTTATTAGCTTTAATTAAATTTGGAATTACATTTAAAAAATTAGTCCATTCTGTAATATTTCCAAAAATACCTTTTAGTCTTTTAACTGCTTGATCAACTGAATAAAGTTCTGAATACTCAATAGTTAATTGTTTTACCTGTTCATTCGATTTAAGTATTTGACTATATGATTTTAGCAAGTCATATAAATTAGAAGTATAATTAATATTATATTTAACTTTGAGACCTTCAGATGACCCTCCATAAAATACATCTCTATTAACAAGAGGTCTTGAATATATGATTTTAGAAATATTTTGAAAAGCCTCTAGTCTCTGTAATTGATATTTTAAAGCCTCTTCTAATTCATCGGCTGTATATTCATCTGTTTTTTCTTCTTTTGGCAATAGTGATCTTGATTTCAAATACGTTAGCCATGCTGCCATCACTAAATAATCTGCAGCTATTTCAATATGAATATTTCTATATTGATTAATAAAATTAATATATTGATCAGCTAACTCGGATATAGATATATCAGATAAATCAACCTTCTGTGATCTAGCCAAAACCAACAAAAGGTCTATAGGACCCTCAAAATTGCCTAATAATAGGTTAAATTGACCTTCTTTTATTTCTGTATCTGGAACATTTAACACAACTTTTTATATAAAATTATTGAGATTCTCTCAATATTATTAATTTTGTAAATTAAGTATTATGCAAGTCTTAACAATAGTTAATAAATCACAAGCTTCAGAAGCGTTATTCTTAGAGATGTAATTTTTATAGGTAATAAAATATTGAGTACCTATTTCAGTTTTTTTATAGAAAACAAAAATATCTTCATGATCTATAATTGCTTTTTTATTTTCTAATAAATTGTACAAATATTTATTAATATTTTCAAAATTATCATTGCTATATAATTGAATTGTAAAATCAAGTTCGTCTATATTTTTAAAATCAAAATCTTTAATTTCATTATCTATGTTATTTAAACTTTTCTTGTCTAAATAATCAACAACCTCACCTTCTTTATTAGTAGGAATAACATAATATTTATCAGTAAATTTAGGAATGACAAAATACTCCCTATTACTAAAATAATAAAATGACATAAGATAAAGAATAATAATAAATAGCAATAATAATAAAGAATATTTTAAAATGTGATTATTTTTTCTTTTAAAAATAATTCTTTTAATCATTACATTGTTTCAGGTGCGCTTATATCAATAATTGAAAAAATATCTTTTAAAACAACTCTAAATGACTCCAACCAAAATATTTTTGAAATTGTCTTTTCTATATTTTTTTCATCTATAAAACGAAGTGATTCATTATCTTTACCTTTATTCCAAATTGAATGGAAATCAGAGGATATTTCTTCTAAGTAATTGATTAGTCTATGTGGTTCATTATAATATGATGATTGATACAATAAATAAGGATAACAAATTAACTTTTTGATTAATTTTACCTCCTCATCAGATAGATTTTGTATTTCAGTAAAATTATAATCTTTTTTATTTTTTATACCTAATTCGTTTGCTTTATTAATTACTGATGAAGCTCTAGCGTGTGCGTATTGACAATAAAAAACTTTGTTATCTTTATTTTTTTCAACAACAGCATCTAAATCAAAGTCAATTGCTGTCTCATTTTTAGTAGAAATCATGTAGTACCTTATAGGATCTTTTCCAACCTTAGAATGAACATTAGCTAATGTCACAAAATTTCCAGATCTTTTTGACATTTTAATTTTTTGTTTATTTTGAATTAAACTTACAATCTGACAAGTTAAAATGTTTAAATAAGTTTCATCATCTTTAATAGCTTTAATTAACGAATTCATTCTTGGAATATAGCCAATATGATCAGACCCCCAAATATTTACTAATCTGTCAAAATTTCTTTTACATTTATCTAAATGATATGCTGCATCATTTGCAAAATAGGTCCATTCACCATTTGATTTTTTTAATGCTCGATCTTCATTGTCTAGTAATTTAGAGGATCTAAATAATAGTTGCTCTCTTGGCTCCCAATCAGAATCATCACCCTTTGGTTTCTCTAAAATACCTTCATATAGTAATTTTTTTTCATCCAAGATTAAAAAAAGTTCGTCAATAATTTTACTTTTTTCTATTTCAGTTTCATGAGTAAATTTATCAAATCTTATGTTTATTAATTCTAAATCTGATTTTATGCTTAAAAGTATATTTTTTAATGCGAAATTTTTAAAATATTTAATAGTTTCTTCTTGCTGAAAGTTTAACCACTTATCACCATCTTCATTTTTAATTTTTTTGGCAATATCTATTAAGTATTCACCAGGATACTCATCTTCTTCTAACTCAATTTTTTTATCAAATAATTGTAAATATCGTTTCAAAAGAGAGTTTGATAATTTATCAATTTGAGAACCTGCATCATTAACGTAATACTCCCTAGTAACATCAAAACCTGTTTTAGTATAAAGAGAGCTTAATACATCTCCAAATACAGCACCTCTTATATGAGCTATATGCAATGGTCCAGTTGGATTAGCTGAAACAAATTCGACATTTATTTTTCTATCTGCACCATAATTTACATGATTTAAAAAATTTTTACTATAAATTTCTTTTAAACTTCTTAATACAAATTCATCTTTTAAAAAAAAATTTATAAAACCATTTTTTGAAACCTCAAAATGATCGATAAATTTGATTGATTTAATTCTATCATTTAGTTCTTTTTCAATATTAAAATTTTCATTAATAATTTTTCTTCTAACAATTAAATAAAAGTTCGTTGCCAAATCACCTTGTTTATTATTTGAAGAGTAATCGATGCTAATCTGTTTTTTATTGATTGGAGATATAAATTTGTTACTCTCTAAAAAATCTGTAAAATCAAATAAAAAATCTGAAAGGTCTTTTATAAAATTATTCACTAATCTCCTTATATAAATTAAGAGCAAATCTATCTGTCATTCCTGAAATATAATCACAAATTAATCTTTCAATTTCGATATTTTGATCTCTCCAATCTATAGGTAGTTTATTATTATTTTTTACGAAATAAGTAAACAAAGTAGATATAACCTTTTTTGAATACTGTCTCTTATCTGATAAATGACTGTGATTATAAACTTTATCAAATAAGAATTTTTTAATTATGTCACAATTTTTCTTCATTTCATTTGAAAATGAAACAATGAAATTATTTTTTTTACGTATATCATCAATAGAATTGATATTATTGTTAATTAAATTTTTTTTTGTAGTTTCATATATATCATTTATCATATTAGATATGGAGTTTCTTAATACTTGATACACTAGAAGTTTATTAGGAATATCTTTGTAGTGATCCTTTAAATTAATTATAATTTTTTCAAAAAAACTTAACTCTGCAATATCATCTAATGATATTAAATTTGCTCTAATAGCATCCTCTACATCGTGATTATTATAAGCAATATCATCAGATATGCTTGCTATCTGTGATTCTAAATAAGGTTGATCAGTTAAATTTAGATTATGTAATTTTGAATAATTGTCTAAGTGATAAGGTAAATGACCACTCAAAATTCCATTATGTTTTATTATTCCCTCTAAGCTCTCCCATGTTAGATTTAATCCATCAAAATCAGGATGTCGTTTTTCTATAAATGTTAAAACTCTCAAAGTTTGATCATTATGATTAAAGCCTCCAAACTTTTTCATTGAATTATCAAGTGCATCTTCGCCAATGTGACCAAAAGGAGGATGGCCTAAATCATGTGCGAGAGCAACTGTTTCACCTAGATCTTCATCTAAATCAAGTAATCTACAAATTGATCTAGATATTTGGGCAACTTCCAAAGAATGAGTTAGTCTAGTCCTAAAATAATCACTCTCACTTTCAATAAAAACTTGGGTTTTGTGTTTTAATTTTCTAAAAGAATTAGAGTGAATAACTCTAGCTCTATCTCTTTCAAATGGATTTCTCAAATCATCATCTAGCTCATTATACAATCTTCCATTTGAATTATCTGGATTGGAAGCTAAATGTTTGAACATAAGAAAATTTATATTATAATTGTAAAAAAATAACTAATAACAATATTTAGATAAATGAACAATATAATTGAAGTTACAGAAAGTGCTCAGAATCATATCAACAAGATACTTCTATCTGAAAAATCAAACTATTTCAGAATTACCGTATTAGGTGGTGGTTGTGCTGGATTTCAATATAAATTTGATTTTTCTGATAAACCAAATGAAGATGATTTAATCTTTAATTATAAAAATGCTGATGTACTAATAGATAAAACTTCAATTGAATTAATTAAAGGATCGAAAATTGATTATGTTAATGAATTGATTGGATCATCCTTTAAAATTTCTAATCCACTAGCATCTTCTTCATGTGGGTGTGGTACTTCTTTTTCAATATAAATGAAAATTACTACCTGGAATGTAAATTCAGTTAATGCAAGAATAGAACATTTAATAAAGTTTATAAAAAAAGATCAATCAGATTTATATTTAATTCAAGAATTAAAATGTACAAATGAAAGTTTTCCTAGAGAGGAATTAGAAAATATTAATTATAAATGTTATGTTAATGGGCAAAAAGCTTGGAATGGTGTAGCCATACTCAGCAAAGAGAGTATTGAAATTTCAAATTTAAATATTCCTAATTACCAAGATATAAATTCTAGATTTATTGAAACAGAAATATCTATAAAAAATATAAAAAATAAAATTAAATTGATAAATATTTATCTTCCAAATGGAAACCCTATTGAAACAGAAAAATTTGATTACAAAATTGATTGGATGATAAATTTTAATAAATATATCAAAGAATTAATTGATAATAATCAACCAATTATTATAGGCGGAGATTTTAATGTAATACCAAGCGATGAAGACGTTTATTCACCAGAAAATTTTAAAAATGATGCCTGTGCTCATCCATTAACAAGAGAAAAATTTAGATATCTTTTAAATTTAGGTTTTGTTGATACAGTTAAATACTTTGTTGATGGAAATACAAACTGGACTTTTTGGGGCTATAGAGGTGGAAATTGGCAAAAAGGTAATGGTCTTAGAATTGATCATTTTCTTACTACACCAGAAGTAACTGATTTGATTAAATCAGTTAATGTTAATCGTGAACCAAGAGGTTGGGAAAAAGCTTCTGATCACACACCAGTTACAATTGAATTAGTTAATTAATATTAAATATCAGCGTATGTATGCGTTTCGTCTTTTGCTCCTGGTTGAGTAACAGCGCCCTCGTAAGCTGGCCCAACAGTTTGAGAATATTTCCATATAGATCCAGAATTATGATTAGTTTTTCTTGGTTTCCAATCTTTTTTTCTCTTTTCTATTTCTTGATCTGAAAGCGAAACGTTGATTTCGCCTTTAACAGCATCAATAATAATCTCATCGCCATCTTTAAGTAAACCTATCATACCTCCAACAGCTGCTTCAGGCCCTACATGACCAATGCAAAATCCTCTTGTGCCGCCTGAAAACCGTCCGTCTGTAATTAAAGCAACAGTTTCACCTAAACCTTGCCCATATATTGCGCCTGTTGTTGAAAGCATTTCACGCATACCAGGTCCTCCTTTAGGACCTTCATATCTAATTATTACAGCATCTCCGGCTTTAATTTCATTTTTTAAAACTGCGGTTAAAGCATCTTCTTCAGAGTCAAAACATTTAGCTTTTCCTTTAAAAGTTAAATTTTTTAAACCTGCTATTTTTGATATACATCCATCTGGAGCAAGATTACCCCACAACCCTACGACTGAACTATTTTCACTAATTGGATTATCACATTTATAAACAACATCTTGATTTGTAGGAAATATTACTTCTTTATGATTTTCAGCTATTGTTTTTCCTGTAACAGTTATGCAGTCTCCGTTTATATAACCACCATCTAATAAAGATTTTATAACAACTGGCACACCTCCTACATCATATAAATCTTTAGCAACGTACTTTCCACCAGGTTGCATATCTCCGATATAAGGAGTCGAATTATAAATTTCTACAACATCTTTTAATGTAAATTTTAAACCCGCTTCATTAGCTATCGCAGGAAGATGGAGTGCTGCATTAGTTGAGCCACCAGTAGCTGCAACTACTCTTGCAGCATTTACTAATGAATCAATAGTTACTATATCCCTTGGTCTTATATTCTTTTCTAATAAATTCATTATAGCTTTGCCACTCTTTTCACCATAAGCTTTTCTTTCTTCAGTATTTACTGCTGGTGGCATAGCTGAATTTGTTAGAGCTAAACCAACTGCTTCAGAAATACATGCCATTGTATTGGCTGTAAACTGACCTCCACACGATCCAGCAGATGGGCAAGCAACTTGTTCAATATCTTTTAAATCTTGATCTGAGATAGTTCCAGCAGCATGTTTTCCAACTGCTTCAAAAACATCAATAACAGTAACATCTTTACCCTTGTATTTTCCTGGTAAGATTGAACCTCCATAAATGAATACAGATGGTACATTTAATCTAACCATAGCCATCATTAAACCTGGCAAAGATTTATCACAGCCAGCAAGTCCAACTATTGCATCATAACAGTGACCTCTCACAGATAATTCAATGGAATCTGCAATAACTTCTCTACTAATAAGAGAGGATTTCATTGCCTCATGGCCCATGGCAATTCCATCTGTTACTGTTATAGTTGTAAATTCTCTTGGTGTTCCTCCAGCATCTTTGACACCTGTCTTCACATGTTGCGCTTGATCCTGAAGAGTAATGTTGCAAGGAGCTGATTCATTCCAGGTGCTAACAACACCAACAAATGGTTGATAAATTTCATGTTCTTTCAAACCCATAGCATAATAATAAGATCTATGAGGCGCACTTTTAGGCCCTACACTAACATATCTGCTAGGTAAATTAGATTTTCTATTTGAACCCTTATCTTCCATTCTATTTGATAGTATTTATTATTTGATCAATTTTTTCAATAGAAGATTTATAAATATTTGCCTCATTTTTAAATTTATTAATAATTTCTTCTGAAGCTTTATTCATAAAGTTATCATTTTTTAATTTGTCATTAACTTTATTAAATTTTTCTTGCTCAACTTGCTTTTTCTTATTTAATTTTTTTAGTTCTGCTTCTGAGTCAATAATACCATCTAAAGGGATTAAAACTGATAATGATGTTAAGATAATTAAAGCAGAATTCTTATTAGGTTGAATTTTATCAAAACTAATATCTTTGGTTTTTAAAAAATTACTTATTTCATTTTTATAGGCAATTAGAAAATTATTAAGTTCATCATTTTTTGCTTCTATGGAAATATTAATTAATTGTTTATAGGGTATATTTAGTTCTGATCTCAAATTTCTAATAGATGTTATGAATTCAATAAATATTTCAAAGTTTTTTTTAGAATTATTAAAAGAATTATTTGTTGAATAATTTTGAAAAACTTGGTTCATTAAATATGATTTATCGTCAACTAAAGATCTCCATAATTTTTCACTTATAAATGGCATAATTGGATGTATTATCTTTAAAACTTGAATAAATGTCCATCCAGAAACTTTTTTAATTTCATCAGTAAATTTTTCATTTTCAAAATTTTGTTTAATAATTTCAATGTACCAATCACAATAAGTATGCCATACAAAATGATAAATTTTATTGGCTATTTCATGAAACAAATACTTTTTAGTTAATTGATCAAGGTGAGTGTTTAAATCGCTCAATTCTTTTATTATCCATTTATTTGCATCAAAAATAATTGAATCAATTGAAATATCATCAATAAAAATTGAATTATTCAATTGTAAAAATTTTCCAGCATTCCAAATTTTATTTGTGAATGATTTATATCCTTTAACTCTAGCTTCAGATAATTTTACATCTCGTCCAGGATTTAATAGTGCTGTTAGTGTAAACCTTAATGTATCAGCGCCATATTTATCTAATAACTCTAAAGGATCAATTATGTTCCCTTTTGATTTAGACATTTTTTGTCCTTTTTCATCACGAATTAAAGGATGAATATAAATATCTTTAAATGGAGTTTCCTTCATAAAATAAGAACCCATCATCATCATCCGTGCAACCCAAAAAAATATGATGTCAAAACCAGTAACCAGAACATTGCCAGGATAAAATTTATCTAATTCATAAGTTTTATTTGGCCAATCTAAAGTAGAGAATGTCCATAGAGCAGAAGAAAACCAAGTGTCTAGAACGTCTTCATCTTGTCTAAGTTCAACATCCTTTCCATAAAATTCTTTTGCTTGATTTTGTGCCCCTTCTAGAGTTTCACTAACAAAATATTTATTATCAGGACCATACCATGCAGGAATTTGATGTCCCCACCATAACTGTCTTGAAATACACCACGGTTGAATATTTTCCATCCAATTATAAAATGTATTTTCCCATTGTTTGGGAATAAATTTAGAACTATTATCTTTAACAGCTGATATTGGATCAACTGATAATTTTTTTGCATCACAAAACCATTGGTCTGTCAGCCATGGCTCAACAACAACACCTGATCTATCACCATATGGTATTACCATTTGCTGTTTTTCTTCTTTAATTAATAAATTCATTTCATCTAATTTTTTTAAAATTAATTCTCTTGCTTCAAATCGATCCAAATTTTGAAATTCTTCAGGCACATTTGAGTTCAGTTTAGCATTTTCATCAAAAATATTAATAAATTCTAAATCATGCCTCTTTCCTACCTCAAAATCATTAAAGTCATGCGCAGGTGTAATTTTTACAGCTCCAGAACCTTTTTCAGGATCTGCATATTCATCAGCAATAATTGGTATTATCTTATTTGAAATTGGTAAGTTACAAAATTTGCCAATTAGATTTTTATATTTTTCATCATCTGGATGAACGGCAACTGCAGTATCACCTAACATTGTCTCAGGTCTTGTTGTTGCAACAATGATATGATCATTTTCATCTATAGGATATTTAATATGCCATAAGCTTCCTTCAGTATCTCTTTGCTCTACTTCTAGATCAGAAATAGCTGTTAAAAGTTTAGGGTCCCAATTCACCAATCTTTTATCTTTATAAATAATTCCATCATTAAATAAGTTAACAAAAACTTTCTTAACTGCATTAGAAAGTCCTTCATCCATAGTAAATCTTTCTCTTGACCAATCTGCAGAAGCACCAAGTCTTCTTAATTGATTACTTATATGACCACCCGACTCTTTTTTCCATTCCCATACTTTTTCAATAAACTTTTCTCTACCTAGAGATCGTCGATCTAGGTTTGACTCACTTAATTTTCTTTCAACCACCATCTGAGTAGCTATTCCTGCATGATCTGTACCTGCTTGCCACAATACTTCCATACCCTTCATTCTATGGTATCTGATTAATATATCTTGAATTGTGAAGGTTAATGCATGACCCATATGTAAGCTGCCTGTAACATTAGGTGGTGGCATCATTATAGAATAAGGTTCACCTCCTTTTTTTGGTTTAAAACAATTTGATTGCTCCCATTGCGAATAAAGATTTTTTTCATCTTTTAAAAAATCAAAAAATTTATCAAGCTGCATTGTGATTATTTTGAATCGAAATAATTTTTTAGTAATTTAGGGATTTTCTCATCTAGTATTTTTTCAATTTTATTTTCTACAAGATAGGAGAGTTTTTGGTCTATAATATCATTAATTTCATTATTTATATCTTCGTCTTTTTGAAGTAATTTTATTGTACCGTCACTATTAACCTTTTGGTTAAGTATCAAAATATTGGATGATAAATCCTTATCTGAAATGTTGTTTTCATCTTCTAGTGCTCTTCGTATGACTTCTAGAGATTCATTGATAGAATTTTTTGTATTCATATAGGTATTATAAATGTTTAATTAAATTAATAAAACTCTAATTATAGCTAGGAAGATACTCCTCAAATAATTTAATCAGTGAACCATCTAAAGCTAGTAAATTAAAATAATTAATCAGATAGTTTTTATTTGCATTAAAATATTCAACATTTACATTTAAAAGATTAGTTTCTGCTTCTATTAGATCAGTGATAGATTTTGTCCCAAGGTTGTATTCCTCTTGAGTACTTTCTAGAAGAGTATTTGCATACTCTATAGTTAATAAAGAGGTATTTAAATTTGATTTACTAACTAAATAGTTTTTATAATAGTTTGATACCTCAATATTTAAGCTTTCTTTAAGATCCTCTAACTCAATTTCAGTTTGTAAAATTTGAGAACTTATTTTTCTAATGTCTGATTTGTCAATGTTTTGCTGAAATATAGGAATTGTTAAAGTTAGCCCTATTGTTGCATTGGTATTTTCACTTCCTGCATCTATTCGTGAACCATCGGAATACTCAGTGGAAGCTGTTATATCTAGGGTAGGTCTATTAGAACCTTTTTCTTTTGAGAGATCAAGTTCTTTAATTTTAATATTATTTTGAGCAATTAAAATATTAAAATTATTCTTATAAACTTCAGAAAGTATGTTATCAAAATTCAAATCATCTTCTATATTTACATAATCTTCTAAATTAATAGCTTCTTTACCAACAATTGATTTAAATGTTTTTAAACTGACTTTGTAGTTTTGTTCGGCTGAAAAAAGATTTGTTTCAGCAATTGAAAAAGCGCTCTCAGCATTTTTCAATTCAGTTATGGTTGCTGATCCCAATTCATATTTTAATTTTACTTCTTCTAAAAATCTTGAAACAGAATCAAAATTTTTTTTGGAAGCCTCTAATGATTTTTCATAATTTATTACAGTTAAATAACCTTCTACAGCTGTTAGCGATAAATCTTGAACTGTTTTATAAAAGTTTATAACTGCATTTTCGTAAACAATTTTTGATCTTTCTATTTCTAAACTTTTTTCACCGCCATCATATAAATTTTGAGTAATACTAATTTTATATTTATCTGTAAAAGTTTCTGGTGTTGTTGATACACCAGCTGCTGATGTTGTATCTCTATTACTATATGTACCAGAAATTGTACCAGTAACTGTTGGAAGTTTTTTGCCTATAGCTACCTCAATAGTTTCTTTGCTTTCATTCAGTTTTTCAAAAGCAATTTTTACCTTCAGATTATTTGCAATCGTACTTTTTACAGAGTCATCAATGGATAGAGCAAATATAGATTTAGAATAAATAAGTAATAACAAAAATATAAATAATCTCATTTAAAATTTAAAATCCTCTTGTTGATCTTGAATTTGATAACTACACATTACATCAAATAAATACTCAGATGAATACAAATCTTCATTTCTTATAATTTTATAAGCTTTACCCAAATTATCATATATTTTTTTAATATATATTAACCTTCCTCCATTCATTGCTAGTTGATTCTTTAACTTATCAGTTATTTTAAATATAGGTCCGTCAATAATAATTAAGCTAAATGGCGCTTTATCAGATAATCCATCTAATAAATTATGATTAAATAAACTAATATTAGTATTACCAGTATTGTTAATATTATGTTTTAATAATTTAAATAGTTCTCTATTTTCTTCTACAACATGAAGTTCTTTGCATAGTGAGCTAATTAAAGCAGAAAAGTAGCCCGTTAAGCCGCCTATATGCAATACCTTATCATTAGGTAAAATTTTCGAATATTTTATAATTTGAGCTAGGTGTAAATTTTTAAGATATCCTCTTTTGTCAGTTATATCTAAATTATTATCTAGGTAACAATTCTTACCTAAGCTGAGATCCAAATAATTTTCTTTGGGAGTATTTTCAAATATTTGTAGGATATTTTCTTCATTAATTTTGTTTGGTCTTAACTGATTAACAACCATATTTTTTCTTGCAATTTCAAATGTTTCACTCATTTCTTAAAGGATGCTTTATATAAACATACTATATAATCAATTATTTAAATTATATTATTAATCTTTAGAATTTTTTTTCATTAATTGACTAGAAATAATATAGTGATAATTGTCATTTTTTTAGGCTCGGTGGCAGAGTGGTGATGTAGGGGCCTGCAAAGCCTTGCACAGCGGTTCGATTCCGCTCCGAGCCTCCAAATTTTTCTTGTTTTTTAATTTTTTTTTATTATCAACAAAATTGTGTTCCTCGGTAGCTCAGTGGTAGAGCAATCGGCTGTTAACCGATCGGTCGCTGGTTCGAGCCCGGCCCGGGGAGCCATTTTATCTAAGCCTTAACTTCCACCAATTCTTCAAAACGTGTTGTATAACATGGGGATACGTTTTCTCTTTTCATCTTCCATATTTTTTCTATACCTTCGGAAGCTATCTTTAACGTTGAACTTCCATACCTAGAATTAATATTATCAATAGTATTCATTATTCTATCCGATGTATCACGGTCATAATCAAGTAATCCTCTAGTTACATTGTGCCTGCTAAGACCATATAATATAATTCCAGCTTTTTTATAACGAAATCCTGGTCGATATATTTTTCTAATTCCTTCAAGAGCTCTTTTAACAATTTTTATGCTATTATTTGTTGGAAAAGGTAAATGTAGTTTTATTGAATTTGAATATTGTTTCTCTCTTCTATTAAAATGATTTGTCAAAACAAAAATACTCATCGACTCAGCAACTAACCCCTCTTCCCTTATCTTCTCTGATACTCTCGATCCATAAGTTGATATTGATTCCTCCAAATCAAATAATTTTTCTATTGGTTGACTAAATGATCGTGAAACACAACAACTTTGTTTGTCACTTGGAACCAAATCAAGCTCTAAACATGATACACTATTTAATTCTAGATATGTCTTCTCTCCCACTACACCCATGTTTTTTCTTACCCATCCTCTGTCCATTTGTGAAAATTGATAAGCATTATGAATATTATATTTTTTCAGGAAAAGAGATAATCTTCTTCCAATGCCCCATACTTCTTCAATGGATGTTAATTCTAATGCTTTTTTTATTTCTATTTTATTTTTGAGTATGCACACACCTTTATAGTCTGGTTGTTTTTTTGCTAAATGATTAGCTATTTTTGATAGTGTTTTTGTTGGGCCCACTCCAATACTAACTGGAATACCAACCCACCTCTTAATTGTTTGCCTAATATGTCTGCAATAAGTGTTTAATTCATAGTTCTCAAAACCATTTAAACCAAGAAATGCTTCATCTATGGAGTAGATTTCTACCTCTGAAGAGAAACTTGATAAAGTCTCCATTACTCTCTGAGAAATATCACCATATAAAGAATAATTAGATGAAAAAACTTTAACATCATTTTTTTCAATAATATTTTTTGCTTTAAAATAAGGTTCGCCCATTTTTATCCCTAATTTTTTTGCTTCTTTTGATCGTGCAATGATACAACCATCATTATTGGAAAGTACGACAATTGGTTTTCCTATAAGTTTTGGATTAAATATTCTTTCACATGACGCATAAAAATTATTGCAATCTATCAATGCTATAGATTGATTTACTGAGTTATGATTTCTATTAAGTAGTTTTGTGTATGACATATGTCACTACCCCCCATATAAAACACTCCATTTCTTCTTTAACTTGAATACTAGGATACTCGCTATTGGCAGAAATTAAAAATAGTGACTGATCTTTCTTTTTCAGTTTTTTAACTGTTAGGTCGCCAAAGATGGAGGCTATAACAATATTGTCGTTACGAGGTGTAATACTTCTATCAACAATAAGTAAATCACCTGATAATATGCCTGCATCAGTCATAGAAGGGCCATTAGCTCTAACAATATAGGTTGCTGTTGGACGTTGAACCAAATATTCATTAAGATCAAGTTTGTTTTCCATATAATCAGTAGCTGGAGATGGAAAACCTGCAGATACTGTATCAAGAAAATAAGGTGTTATTTGATCTCCTCTGGATTCAGCTTTAAATATTAAGTTTTCTATTTTTTTAGACATAATATTAGAAAAAATATTTAAATAATTGATAAATAATAATTATATTATTTATAAAATTATTTGTTCTACTTTTGTTCTAATTTATTCAGAATGAGAAAAAAGTCAATATAATATTTTTAAAATACTGTTAAAAAACGCTATGACAAAATTATTCGAAGATGATGCGTACCTTAAAGAATTTAAAGCAAAAATTATAGGTATTGTAAAAGAAGAAAATCGTATTGTGTTAGATAAGACAGCATTTTATGCAAAAAGTGGTGGTCAACCTGGGGACACAGGTGAAATAGAAACTGAAAGTATAAAAATACAAGTTTTAGATACTATTAAAGAAAATAATAAAATAATAAATATTGTAGATGATCTCAAAGATCTTGAAGAGAATACTAACATAATTGGAAAAATAAATTGGGATTTAAGATACATGCATATGAGAATGCATACTGCACTGCACTTGTTGTGTTCTATAGTCCCTTTAGGAGTAACTGGCGGTCAAATTGGTTATGAAAAAAGTCGATTAGATTTTAATGATCCAGATAAACAAATAAATAAAGAAGAATTAGAAGAAAAAATAAATTTGTTGGTTGAAGATAATCATACCGTTACTACTGAAATAATTGAAAGTAGTATATTGGAAGAAAAACCTGAGCTAGTCAGAACTATGTCAGTAAAACCGCCTCAAGTGGATGGTAAAATAAGATTAATTAGAATTGGTGATATTGATTTACAACCTTGTGGTGGTACACATGTGAAATCAACTAATGAGATTGGTAAAATTCAAATCGGCAAAATAGAAAACAAAGGTAAAATGAATAGAAGAGTTAATTTATTGTTATCTTCTTAAATTACTGATGAAGAATCTGACTTAAAAATAACTTTGTACGATCACTTTCTGGATTATTAAAAAACTTATCTGGGCTAGCTTCCTCAACAATTTTACCTTCATCCATAAACACCATTCTATCAGCTACTGTCTTAGCAAAACCCATTTCGTGAGTAACAACAATCATTGTCATTCCACCGTTTGCCAAGTCAACCATAACATCTAAAACCTCTTTAATCATTTCGGGATCTAGAGCTGAAGTTGGTTCATCAAAAAGCATGATGTTAGGATTCATTGCAAGGGATCTTGCAATTGCTACTCTTTGTTGTTGACCGCCAGATAATTGACCAGGATACTTGTTGGCTTGTTCAGGAATTTTTACTATTTCTAACTGTCTCATAGCCAGTTCCTCTGCTTCTGCCTTTGGCATTTTTTTAACCCAAATTGGAGCTAACGTTATATTTTCTTTTACAGATAAATGAGGGAATAAATTAAATTGCTGGAATACCATTCCAACTTCTTTTCTAACATTATCAATATTTTTTAAATTTCCTGTTAACTCAATTCCATCAACAACAATTGAACCTTCTTGGTGCTCTTCCAATCTATTAATACATCTGATCATTGTAGATTTACCTGAACCAGAAGGGCCACAAACTACAATTCTTTCTTTCTTCTTAACTTCAAGATTTACATCTTGTAATACATGAAAATCTCCAAACCACTTGTTAACATTTTTTAATGAAATTATAGATTCTTCACTCATTTTAATCAGCCCCCATATTAATACCTGTTTTTAATTTCTTTTCCAAATACAAACTGTATCTAGACATTCCAAATGTGAATATAAAAAATACCAAACTTACAAAAAAGTAAATTTCATAAGATAAACCTAACCAATTGGTATCTGCTAAAGTACCTCTTCCAATTCCTAATAAATCCAATATTCCTACAATAATCACTAAAGTTGTATCCTTAAATAAACCTATAGATGTGTTGACAATTGGCGGTATGGAAATTCTAATAGCTTGAGGAAGTATTATTAATAAATTCATTCTCCAATAAGACATCCCAAGTGATTTAGCAGCTTCATATTGACCAGGAGGTATTGCCTGTAGTCCTCCTCTTATAACCTCTGCCATATAAGCGGATTGAAAAAAAGTAACTGCAACAAGAACTCTTACCAAACCATCCATATCTATTCCTTCTGGTAAAAAAAGAGGAAGCATTACCATTCCAAAGAATAATAAAGTTATAAGAGGAACACCTCTAATAAACTCAATAAACAATGTGCACATCATGCTAATAACTGGTAACTTAGATCTTCGGCCTAAAGCCAACATAATTCCAATAGGAAAAGCTAATGCAATTCCAGTACAGCCTAAGACGAGTGTTACTAGAAGACCACCCCATTTGTTAGTAGAGACTTCAGTAAATCCCAACCCGCCATTAAGTAAAAAATACGCAATAACAGGAAAAATGTATGTAAAATATAAGAAGTACTTTCTATATGGAAGTTTTACATACAAAAGAGGTAGTAGCGCAAAAGCTAACATAACATATGCTAAATTAACTCTCCAAACTTCAACCTTTGGATAAAATCCATAAATAAACTGATAAAACCTTACATATATAACTGCCCAACAAGCTCCACCATTTTCAGGATCTAAATTTCGTGAACACATTTCTTGGTTAGTAATTTGTTCGCCAAGATAATTATATTTAAAGTCAGCTGAAAATATTGTCCAATCTAAAATCCAAGGAATAAACTGATACAAACAATAAACAACAAATAGAGTTATTAATGAGTTTGTCCAATTGAAGAATAAATTAATTCGTAACCAACCAATAATACCTGTTGTTGCTACTGGTGGTTTTCTAACTTCATTCATTTCGTTCATTACTTTTCCTTAAATTGTATACTTCTATTATAAATGTTCATAAAGAAAGATATTGTAAGACTAATTGATAAATAAGTTGCCATAACAATAGCCATACATTCAATAGCTTGACCAGTTTGATTTAAACTTATTCCTCCAAAACCATGAACAAGGTCAGCATATCCGACAGCAATTCCTAAAGAAGAATTTTTAGTTAAATTTAGATACTGACTTGTTAGTGGAGGGACAATCACTCTAAGAGCTTGGGGTATAATGATTAGTCTCATTATCCATGTTTGTTTTAAGCCTATAGCAGCTGAAGCCTCTCTTTGTCCTTTTGAAACAGACATTATACCCGCTCTAACAATTTCAGAAATGAAGGCTGCAGTGTAAATTGATAAAGCTAAAAACATTGCTATAAATTCAGGTCTAATAACTAGACCGCCTTTAAAGTTAAAACCTTTTAATTCTGGATGCTCAAAAGACAAAGGTGAGCCAAGAATAAAAAATAAAATTAATGGAACAATGAATATTAATCCAATTGAACTTGAGAATACGGGGAATTGTTGGCCTGTCTTATCTTGTCTTTTTTTTGCCCATCTATTTATTAAGAAACTTGAAATTAAAGCTAATACAATTGCAATGGATACATATGAAAATCCACTTTCAAATATTGGTCTTGGAGAATACAATCCTCTGTTTGAAATATAAAATACATCAAGAACTTGAAGTGATTGCTTTACACGAGGTAGTTGAATTAAAATACTATACCATAAAATTATTTGAAGAAGTAAAGGAACATTTCTTGAAAATTCAACGTAAATATAAACTAGTCGACTTAACAACCAATTTGAAGATAGCCTTACTATACCCAATATAAAGCCTAAAATTGTTGCAGCTATACATCCTGTAACAGAAACTAAAAGAGTATTTAAAACACCAACAAAATAAACTTTTAAGTGAGTATCAGTAGATTTAAATTCTAAAAAAGGTGAAAAACTTATATCAAAGCCAGCTGGATTTTGAAGAAAACTCCAACCAGTCGCAATATTTCTTTTTTCTAAGTTGTAAGAAGTTGTAGTAATTACAAAGAACAAACCTAAGGCAAATAAACCTACAACTAAAGTTTGAAAAAAAATGGATCTAAATTTTTCATCAGAAAAAAAACCTAAGTTAGATCGCATCACTAGTATATACAAAAAAAATGGGGGGTTTAAAACCCCCCGTTTTGAATTTAATTAAGATTTATCTGAATGGAGGTGCGTATAAAATACCACCTTGAGTCCATAGAGCATTTAAACCTCTTGCAATTTCTAGAGGTGTGTCTGGACCTACGTTTGCTTCGTAAGATTCAGAGTAGTTACCAATTTGTTTGATAATTTGGTAAGCCCAATCATTACTTAGCTCAAGCATTTCTCCATAGTTACCTTCAACACCAAGAAGTCTTAGTACTTCAGGAACATTAGAGCTCGTTTGAGCATCAACGTTTTCAGATGTAATACCTAGTTCTTCAGCAATAATCATTGCATTTAAAGACCAACGAACTACGTCACCCCACTGGTGATCACCATGTCTTACAAGTGGACCAAGTGGTTCTTTTGAAATAATTTCTGGTAATACAACCCATTTATCTGGATTAGAAGCAGCAGCTCTTGTTGAAGAAAGACCTGAAGCGTCAGTTGTGTATACATCACATCTTCCAGCAAATAAGTTTTCTTTACCTTCATCATTAGTTTCAATTGGAAGTGCTTCGTAGCTAATTCCATTTAATCTAAAGAAGTCAGCAAGGTTCAACTCTGTAGTAGTACCAGTTTGGATACATACAGTAGCACCATCAAGCTCAGTTGCACTTGATACACCAAGAGCAGATGGAACCATGAAACCTTGTCCATCGTAGAAGTTTACACCTACGAACTCAAAACCAAGATTAACATCACGGCTAATTGTCCAAGTTGTATTTCTCGCTAACATATCAACTTCACCAGAAGCTAATGTTGGAAAACGAGATTTACCAGTAGTAGTAATAAATTCTACTTTTGAACGGTCTCCAAAAACAGCTACAGCAACTGCACGACACATATCTGCATCTAGACCAGCCCATTCACCGCTATCATCTGGAGCAGCAAAACCAGCAAGACCAGTTGTTACTCCACATTTTAGAAAACCTCTATTTTTAACATCATCAAGAGTTCCAGCATTTGCTGAAAAAGCAAAAGCTACAACTGCAAAGATAGATAATAGTTTTTTCATATTATTTTCTCCGTTTAAATAATTATTTAAATATCTTTTTTCAAAGATTGCTTCCCTATAACAAATTAATAAGTTAATCCCAATAACAGATTTATTAAGCTTAAAATTGCCTACTACAATTTGTGTATAAAGATTTTGGCTTATACAATATTTAGTTGATTATGAAAATAAAAACAAAATTAACAAAAATTGGTAGAAATCCTCTTAAACAAAAAGGTTTTATTAACCCGGGTACCTATAAGGGCTCTACAATGATCTTTAATACATTTAAAGATTATTTAAACGATATTAAAAATTTTGACGATAGAACAACATTTTATGGAATAAATAAAAATCCATTTCATAAGCAGTTAGAAGACAGTATTTCTTTTTTATATAACTGTAATGATACAGTACTATCACCATCAGGATTGGCCTCTATAGTTATTCCTTTTTTTACCTTTTTAAAATCTGGTGATGAGGTTTTAATAAATGATAGTGTTTATAGTCCTACTAGAACTTTTTGTGAAAACATCCTCAAGCAATATAATGTTAAAATAAAATATTTTCATCCAACAAAAAATATTAATAATTTTCAGAAATTAATTAACAGTAAAACAAAGCTAATTTATTTAGAATCACCAGGAACGGCAACTTTTGATATTATTGATATACCTTTCATTACAAAAATTGCTAAAAAAAATAAAATCCCAACTGTTATGGATAATACTTGGGCCTCACCTTTATTTTGTAATCCAATTAAATTAGGTATTGATATTATTATCGATGCTGGAACTAAATATATAAATGGTCACTCCGATGTATTAATTGGTTTCGTTTCGTCTAATAAAAAATATTCCAAAAAAATAAGATCATCTTCAAAAACTTTAGGAATATGTCCTGGTTCAGAAGAAGTTTATTTAGCAATTAGAGGATTACCAACACTTGAAATTCGAATGAGAGAAATTGAAAAAAATGCATTGTTAATGGCAAAATATTTATTAGAACATCATCTTGTATCTGATGTTTTCCATCCAGCATTACCACATACAAAAAATCATAAAATATGGAAAAGAGATTTCTCTGGTAGTACAGGCTTATTTTCATTTATGCTGAAAAAGAAATATTCAAACAATAAAATTGAAAAATTTTTTAATAAACTTAATATATTCAAATTGGGATACAGCTGGGGTGGATTTGATAGTCTAATTACCTTTCCTCCATTAGATAAAAGAGAGTTTAAAAATAGAAATACTGGGACTTTAATTAGATTGTATTGTGGATTAGAAGACATTGAAGATCAAATAAAAGATATTAAAAATGCATTAAAAATTTTAAATTAAATGGATTTATATTTTTATATTTTTGCATCATTGGGAGTTTTTGTATTTGGTTTATCTAAAGGTGGTGTACCTGGCCCAATAGCAATGTTAGCTGTTCCTGTTATGTCTTTTGCGATGAGTCCTTTGCAAGCTGCTGGTATTTTGTTGCCACTTTTAATTATAATGGATTTTTCAGCAATCTACTTGTATTGGAAAAAGTGGATAAATAGTATTTTAAAAATTATTATTCCAGCATCTATAATTGGTATTTTATTTGGAACTCTAACTTTTGAATTTACGAATGAAGATCAAATAAGAATAATGGTTGGTGTTATATCAATTATTTTTGTTCTAGTTTCATTTATTCAGAAAAATAATTATTTGCTTAAACCAACCAAAGTTAAAGGTTACTTTTGGTCGTCTATCGCAGGATATACTAGTTTTTTAATTCATGCAGGAAATCCTCCAATTAACTTTTATATGCTTCCTCTAAAGTTAGATAAAATTTCATTTATTGGTACAATGACATTGGCATTTATGGTTATAAATCTTGTTAAATTGATTCCTTATTATTACGTTGGATTATTGGCACCTTCAAATCTTATAATTTCTATCTATTTACTTCCACTAGCTTTTATTAGTGTTTTAATTGGTTACTTTGTGCAAAAAAGAATTCCAGAAAAATTATTTTTTAATATTGTTTATGTTCTGCTTTTTTTGAGTGGATGTAAATTAATATACGACGGAATAATTTAAATTACGTTGATAGCTAAATTTTTGTTTTATAATCAGCTCTTTTAGTTTTTCTAAGCCCAAAGGGACCAGGAATAAATAATGTTATGGTATTTGTATTTGGTTTTAAATCAACTCTATGTAAATGATCTGCTGATCTAAAACCAATGTAACCTGGTGGCCTCCAAAATTTACCTTTATTAGTAGTTTCCCAATAACCACCTTTTAAAATAATTGTTATATAAGGACAAAGATGATTATGAACTCCTTCACCATGATCATCATCTAACATTTTATGAATTAAGATATTAAATGGAAACCATTTAGGTCTTTTTCTAAATAACAAATAATATCTTTCCATCCATGGTTTGGCCTTATGAAATTCTGGATGTGATGGACCTCTGTCTAATACAATTTTTTTTCTTCCTAATTTTTCAAGTATTTTTAGAATCATATTTTTAATTGAGGATATATTTCAGAAAATAACTTAGCTCCTTTTGAACAATTATCAATCCAATCATTATTTGAATTTTCATTTGCATAATCAGAAATATATTTAAAACATCTAAATTTAATCTTGTGTAATTTACATACTTTAGCAAAAGAGTAAGCTTCCATATCAACAATATCACAATCTATTTCTACTGATGATTGAACAAAACTATCTCCTGAAGCGCATATATACCCCTCATTAGAATATGTAATTTTTGATATAGGATCAAAAGGAGTTTCGCCTAATTTAAAATTCATCAAACCTCTTGCATCCATATCTCTTTGAACAAACTCCGTGCATTCCACTAATCCTGATAAGTTTTGCTTTGTTGATCCAGCTGTTCCATAATTAATAATTTCATTAGGTTGAAATTTTGAAATTAATTCCATAATTTTGATTGTTGCATTTATCTTTCCAACACCTGAATAGTGAAAATCTTTAAGATCTGGAGTTTCTTCTTTAAGTGCTGCAATAAAAATTTGTCCCATTAATTTGGACCAATTTGTTTTATAATTTTTTTTGTAACTTTTGTTAAATCTTTAATCGTAGGTTTTAGTAATTGCAATCTATCATAGGTTTTTGGATTTTTTTTAAGATTTTTTCTCAAAGCCTCCCCAAATGTCATTCTAATTTCAGTTCCAATATTTAGTTTTGCTACTTTTGTTTTTCTTGCTAGTTTTTTTCTTTGCTCTACGGGAATGCCACTACTACCATGAAGAACTAAAGGGATTTTTGTTTTTGCTTCAATTAAATTAATTTTTTTGAAATCAATACTCGCTTTTTTTGAAGTTTGTAAATGTGTATTACCAACTGAAATTGCCATTGCATCAATATTACTTTTGTTTGCAAAAGATACTGCATCTTCAATATTAGTACCTTCTGAAATTTTACCATTATCATAACCTACAAAACCTATTTCTCCCTCAACAGAAATATTATGTTTGTGAGCTCTTGTAGCAATTTTTTTACTAATTTTTATATTTTCATTTAAAGTTAATTTAGAACCATCAAACATTACAGATGTAAAACCACTATCAATCCCTTCATAACATTCATCTAAAGTATATCCATGATCAACATGACAACAAATATTAGTTTTTGTTTGACTAGCTAAGTATCTAAACATTTTTCCTAAAATAGGAATTGGTGTATGTGCTCTACATGAGGGGCCAGCTTGCAATATAATCGGAATTCCAGTTTCATCAGCGGCTTGAGTAAAAGCTAAGGCATCATCCCAGCCTAGTACAACTAAACCTGCTACAGCATAATTATTTTTATTTGCATCATTTAAAATTTTTTTTAAATTTACAGCTGTCATTTATTTGTATTTAGCAATCATATCCTTAATTCCTGGAATTGTTTCTACTTGATAAGCATGCTCAGGTTGAAAAAATTGGACAAGAGATCTTTGAGACAGTCCTCCAAGAATTGTAAAATAATACATCTCATATCCAGGTGCTACTACACATGGGTGATAGCCTGTTCTAATCATAATTGTTGACCCATCGATTATATGTTCAGCTTTACCAACTTTTTCATCAACTTGCTGAAACATCTGAAAACCAAATCCATTATTAGGTTTAAATCTGTAATTATATGTTTCATCATGTCTAGTTTCATCAGGTAGACGATCTGTATCATGCTTATGAGGAGGAAACCCCGACCAACCTCCCTGCCCAACAGTATAAAGTTCATTACAAAGCAATCTTCCAACTTTATCATGATGCTTAGCACCTAAAATATGTTTAATTTTTCTATGAGTTTTTGTATCGTCAGATCCGTACTGCACTAAATCAATTTCATTTGTTCTAACAGCAAATGGTTCAAGAGTTTTATCATACTTTGCGCCAGCAATAAAAATTTCTGAATTATCTACTAAAGATGTAAATTGAGCTTTTGTATTAGATGGAACATAAACTCCTTCTGGTTCTCCATCCCACACATCAACTGTTCTAGTGCCTAATGACTCAACTTTTATTCCTTCAATTTCTACATTTATTGTTCCAGTAGCAGGTACTATACATGTTTCATAACCAGGGGTTTGATATTCAAAAGATTGATCTTTATTTAATTTTACTATGTTAAAATAATTTAAAGGCACTCTGCTGTCTTCAATATCTACAATTGGCTTGTTCTTATTATCAAATGGTGGAATATGCATATTATTCTCCTTCATTAATTTTATTATATTTCATAAACTCTAAAATTTCATTTAAATTTGGCATTGCTGGTGCACAACCAACTTTTGTTACAACAATTGCAGCAGCAGCTGAACCTATTTCGATAGATTTTTCTAAATCATTAGCTTTTAAAATTGATCCAATCAATGAACCCATAAAAGCATCGCCGGCTCCAGTTGGTTTTAAAGGTTTAACAGGAAATATTCCTTTTTTAATTTCTTTGTTCATTGCAAAAGTAATAGAACCTTTTTCACCTTTTTTATAAATAATTAAGCTTATATTTTTAGCTAAGCGCTTAGCGTGTTCCAAACCATTATTGTAATTACCAGCTAAAATGCCAAACTCATCATCATTTCCAATTATACCACTACATTTACCTGCTGCTAAACCATAAACTTCTTTTGCTTTAGTTGATGACTCCCAAGTATATGGTCTATAATCAATATCCATAATTACAGGAATATTATTTTTTTTTGCTATATCTAAAGCATATAAAGTAGCACTTCTAGAAGGCTCAGCTGCTAAAGAAGTTCCTGTAATTAATATACAATCAAAGTTTTGTATATTAGCATTATCAATATCGTCTTCATTTAAAAATAAATCAGATGCTTTATGTCTATAAATAATTGATTGATGATCTTTAACTGTGGTTTCAACAATAGCAAAAGAAATTCTTGATTCGTTTTTTTCAAATTTTACTAATTTGCTTTTAACGCCATAATGATTTAGTTGGTTTATAGCCAATCTACCTAAAGCATCATCAGATACTCTCGTCAGTAAATTACAATTACCTCCAAACAAAGTTAATTGAACACCCATATTTGCAGAAGATCCTCCAAGATGAGTAACAAAGGATTTGGCGTTCTCAGTTTTAGTTCCTGGTGGATCAGGATAAATATCAATCCCTGCCCTACCTATAAGTAAAAAATTATTTTTTTGAATTTTCGAAACTAAAAATTCAAACGACATAAAATTATTTATTTTTCATATCTATAAAGTCAGCTTCATATTTAAAAGGATCAATGGAATCTATACAACCAATATTTATTGCTGCTCCATTTGGATCACTTCTTCTGTTATGATGAGTATAGATGCCACAAATTTTACAGAAAAAATGTTCAGCAATCATTGTATTAAATTTGTAAGAAGTTAAGTTTTCTTTTCCTTTTAGAATATTTAATGCTTCTTTAGGAACCATACACATTTTAGCATTTTTTCTTATACAAATAGAGCAGTTACACTGTTTTATAATTTCTAAGTCTGTTAAAACTTCTATTTGAACAGCTCCACAATGGCAATTTAAATTATATTTCATATTTATTTAACTATATTATAAAGTTTAAATAAATTAAAGTTAATAAATTATGAACGAAAATATGATTCAAGGTCAAATTATAAGACCCTTTTCACCAGCCATCGGTAAATATAAATTACATAAAGATACAATAAATATAATTAACAATCATATTGATGAAATATTGAAAGATGAAAATAAAATTGATGAATTATACCACGGTAAACAATTAGCTGGAGAAATTAAATATGAAATTAGATTAACAAAAGAATTTCTTGACCGGCATTTAAAAGATACCATTTATAAATTTGTATTCAATTTTGTAAAATCAACATTACAAAAAGAAATTAAGAAATTTGATTTAAAATCTAGTTGGGCTGTTTGTCAATTTGAGAGTGATTATAATCCTATACATTGGCATGATGGTCATCTATCAGGAGTAATGTATACAAAAATGCCAAATGACTTGGGATCATCATACAAAGATCAAAATAACAACGGCAAAATAGCATTTGTACATGGTTCGACACAACTTTTGGTTTCTTCCGTGTATGATGTCAAGCCCGAGGTCGGAGATTTATTTATATTTCCTAGTTATATGATGCATACAGTGTACCCATTCTTTTCTGATGAAGAAAGAAGGTCAGTTTCTTTTAATGCGTTCATAGATGAGGATGTGGCAAAAATTTAATATTTGGCGCGCCCGAAATGATTCGAACATTTGACCTACCGCTTAGAAGGCGGTTGCTCTATCCACTGAGCTACGGGCGCATAATTTTCATTTATCATAGTCTAAAAAATAAGGAAAGAAATTATACTTAATGTGTCCAAGGCTCTTTTCTATTTGTATCAAAATTTGAAGCATAACTTTTAGGTTTAATTTTTCTATGCTTTGGTTCTTCGACAAAATATTGATAATTATTTTTTTTTGCCCATTCAATAGCCTGTTCTTTCGTGTCAAAAAAAAGTTTAATCTGAGATTTGGTATCTAATGAGCTATTCCAACCCATTAATGAATCTTTTACTTTTTCTACTTCAGAAATATATTCCGCTAGCCATAATTTTGTTTTTTTAAAACCTGATTGCATGGAAGTTTTAGAAGGTTTATAAATTTTTATAGTCATTAGATTGCTGTTTCAAAATATTTATCATTATAATCATTATAGTATTTTCCACCAGATCTTATATTTTGACAAAGAACTTGTGTTTCACTTAATAATTTAGTTAAAAAGAAGTTACCAGTTTCAATTTTAGATTTATAAAAACTTTCATCTTGCTTTTCTAATTTTGCTAATGAAATTTCTATATATTGTAACCAAATATAACCTAGAGAAATCAAAGATGATAAATTCAAAAATTCTACTGCATGAGAATTAATCTCATTTTCATCATTTAACGATTTAATATATTCAAAAATACTTTTGTAAGAATCATATGAAGGTATAAATAGATCAACATACTTTTTCATATCTTGATTATTAGAAATTTTGACTTGATAATTATCAATCATAGTAAAAAATTCATCAAATAATGCACCATCATCAGTTTGTAATTTTCTTCCTATCAAATCTAGAGCTTGAATTCCATTCGTTCCTTCATAGATTGTTGTAATTCTAGCATCTCTTACTAATTGTTCCATTCCATGGTCAGTAATAAAACCATGACCGCCATAGATTTGCATAGCTCGATTTGTATTTTCTACAGATTTATCTGAAGCATACGATTTAATAATTGGCGTCATAAGTGCTATAAAATTTTCAGATAATTTCTTTTCTTTATCATCTGAAGAATTTTCAATATTATCAAAGTGATTTCCAGCCAATAAAGTTAAACCTCTTACTGCTTCATTAATCGATTTTATATACAATAAGTTTTTTCTTATTTCAGGATGAACAATTATAGGATCTGCTACTTGATTGCTGGAAGATAATTTTCCTTGTAAACGCTCTTTCGAATAATAAAGTGCTGATTGATAAGCAGTTTCTGATAAACCTAAACCTTGTATGCCTACAAACAAACGAGCTCCATTCATCATTATAAACATCGCTCTCATTCCTTTATTAATATCGCCTACTAACCAGCCCTTAGCTTCATTGTAATGCATTACACAGGTTGGGCTAGCATGAATACCCATCTTCTTTTCTATTGATCCACATTCAACTTTATTTCTATCAACAAAATCACCACTTTCATTTGGTAAAAATTTAGGAACCAAGAATAAACTTATACCTTTTATACCAGGGGGCGCATTAGGTGTTCTTGCTAGTACTAAATGAATAATGTTATCACTTAGATCATGCTCTCCACATGTAATAAAAATTTTGGTACCAGTTATGCTATAACTTCCATCATCTAATGGTGTTGCCATTGTTTTACTTAATCCAAGATCTGTTCCACATTGAGGTTCAGTTAAATTCATTGTTCCTGTCCACTTACCACTAGTTAAATTTGGCAAATAAGTATTTTTCAAATCTTCATTAGCACTCTTTTCAATTGCATCGATTGCATTTGCTGTAAGACCTGGATAAAGACCAAATGACATATTAGTAGAGCTTATCATTTCATCTAAAATCATATTCATAATATAAGGTAGGTTTTGACCACCAAATTCTTCTTTTACTTTCAGTCCCTGCCAGCCATTTTCAGAAAAAGTTTTATAAGCTTCTTTAAATCCTTTTGGTGCAGTCACAACTCCATTGTTAAAAGAACATCCCTCACTATCTCCACTTTGATTAAGTGGGAGTAAGGTTTCTTCACATAGTTTTGCTGCTTCTTCAATAATAAGCATCAGATCGCTTGCTTCTAAATCTAATTTTTTTAATGTTTCACTTTCCTTAAGATTTAAAAAATCTTCAATTAGAAATTTAAACTCACGTAGCGGTGTTTTATAAATTTGCATGATATTTAATTAATATTTTCTAACACAGTTGCAATACCTTGACCCAAACCTATACATTGTGTCGCTAATCCATATTTTTTATTATTATTTTGCAATAAAGTTGCAACTTTACCTGTAATCCTTGCTCCAGTAGCACCTAAAGGGTGGCCTAATGCTATTGCTCCACCATGAATATTTACTTTATTTATGTCCATATTTAATTCTTTAATACATGCTAATGATTGGGAAGCAAATGCCTCATTTAGTTCCACAATATCAATATCGGAAATAGATAAATTAGCTCTCTTTAAAGCTTTTTTGGATGCATTAATTGGGCCAAGACCCATTAATTCTGGCGGACAACCAACCACAGCTGTAGATTTGATACGAGCTAAAATATTTAAATTATTTTTTTTTGCATATTCTTCCTCACAGACAATTACTGCTGATGCTCCATCTGTTAATGGTGAGGCTGTACCAGCTGTAACTGTTCCATTCTCATCAAAAGCAAGTTTTAATCCATCTAAAATTTCATGAGAGGTGTTAGGTCGAATTCCACCATCTTTATTAATTTTCTCATCATTATTTGTGATAGAAACTATTTCATTGTCAAACATATTTGAGTCTCTAGCCAAATTAGCTTTGTAATGGCTGCTAATTGCAAAGTCTTGTTGTTCTTTTCGAGAAATATCAAATTTTTTTGCAACATTTTCAGCTGTAATACCCATAGACATATATACATTTGGATTATCTTTACTTAATTGAGGATGAGGATCGTATGTTAATCCATTCATAGGTATAAATGTCATACTTTCTACACCACAACATAAAAAAACATCTCCAGAGTTAATTGCAATCGCACCAGTTGCATCATGAATAGCTTGCATTGAAGAACCACACCATCTGTTGACTGTCATACCTGCTACATGTTCTGGCATATCTGTCATGAAAGAAACAATTTTAGCAATATTATTACCTTGTGCTCCTTCTGGATACGCACAGCCAGTAATAATGTCCTCTATGTCATTTTTATTAATTTGAATTTCATTAAGTAATTGATTTATTGTTTGTGATAGAATGTCTTCTGGTCTTATATTAGCCATTTCACCTTTACGAGCAAAAGTGAAGGGTGATCTTTTGTAACCTACAATAACTGCATTTCTCATTTAAAACTCCATTAAAGAATGTATCTCAATTCCTTTTTCAATTAGTTTTTTATCACCACTTAAATCTGGTAAATTTATTATAAAACCTGCACCAACAATATTTTTGTCTTCAAACTTTTTAATTAAATCTACTGCCGCAAGTGCGGTTCCACCTGTTGCTAAAAGATCATCAATAATTAATAAATCTTTATGACCATCTAAGGCATCTGTATGAATATGCATTTCAGTTGATCCATATTCTAAGTCGTATGAAGTTTTGAAAGTATCAAATGGAAGTTTATGAGGCTTTCTTAAAGGAACGAATGCAGCATTTAAAAAATAAGCTATAGCTCCTGCCATAATAAATCCACGTGATTCTATACTTAAAACTGCATCTATTTTTTTATTTTGCCATGGTTTTACCATGTCATCAATTACTTGTTTAAAGTGTCCTGCATTTTGCAATAGTGTTGTAATATCTCTGAATTGAATTCCTTTAACAGGATAATCAGCAATTGTTCGAACGTATTCTTTCATTAGTTTTTTTCAATGTCTTTTATATCAAATAAAGTAACAGGTGCAAAATTTGAAGAACAATCGTATGTTTTGGTATAAGGGAATTTTAAAAATGATTTTGAGATTTGATTGCTAACATCTAATTTCTTTTCAAAGTGATTTATCAATAATTTATTTGGGTTTGCATGTGGTGCAAGATTACGAATATATTTAATTGTATTTTCAATATTAGTTTTGTTTTCTCTACATAGTAAATAAGTAGCTGTTGCCATTGATCTTGACACACCACACCAACAATGAATAACAATATCTTCATCATAAGTATATTTAGAAGTAAAATTAGCTATTGAATTTACATGTTCTTCCGCAGGTAGAATTTGTGGTATTTCATCAGTATTCAATCGAAATATTTTATTATTGCTACTAATTTCAATAATATCGTCAAATCCTAACTTTAAATGATTTTTTACACCCTTAGGTGTTTCTGGTGCATATCCTGGATCAATTACAGATACAAGATATTTGGGCTGTATGCTTTCACACACATTAGATAAATCATTAAGAGAACAAACAATTATCATAAAAAAAGGGTGGTATAAACCACCCTTAATAAAAGTAAAATAATTAAACTACTCTGCAGTTGCATCAGCTAATATTGCATTAGCATCTTCATTTAATTGATTTAATGTTGAAATGATATCATCGCCATTAATGATTGCTGCATAAGCTTTTTCAACCTCACCTCTAACTGAATAATAACCAGGAACTGATGGTTCGCCTTTTCCGTATTGAACCATTGTTAATGATTTATCATATTGAGGTAATTCAGCTCTTTTTTCAGCAATTAATGGATGATCTGCAGAAGAAGTTCTAACAAAACCATATCCACTTTCAGTTGACCATACTGCTGAGTTCTCAGTATTAGAAATATATTTCATCCACTGATATGCTGCTACCATTCTATTAGCATCACCTGAATTTCCCATAATTAAACCACCACCATATAAGTTAAGCACTGGTTCACTAGTGGTGTATGATAATGGAGCTACATCCCAATTACCATTATAACCCTCTTCAATGGCTTTCTGGAAATAAGTAATACCAGAAGTAGATCCTGCAGCAAATAAAACAGAACCTTGTCCTAAGTATTGCTGGTCAGTGTATTTACCTCTTGCAACTATTGCGCAACCTTTATTAGCCATTCCTTGAATGAATTCCATAGCTTCAATGGCTTTTGGTCCATTATAAATATACTGACCATTATCATAGTCAAATACATCACCTCCATGCGCAAATACCCATGCTGCAAAGTTACTTGCATCTGTATCTATTTCATATCCATAACTTGGGACGTCTTCACCCATTTTACCGCTATAATCTTGATTGGTTGCAGCACATGCTGCTTCCGCAAAATCAGCAGGAGTTTTAGGAGCATCTAAACCCAGTTCCTTTAACCAATCTGCATTGTAATAAAGGATCTCTATTGATTTTCCAACTTCATGTAATAGTTTTGGATTTCCATCAAAATATGGTGAAAAGCCAACAGTCCAGTTTGCACCCCAATCTGCTATGTCATCTTGAGAAACACCCCATTTTTTACTATTTGCTAAAATATTTTGATCAATTGAAGCGCCAATTAAGTACATGTCTGCAGCAGCATTACCATAACCTCTTGCAACGTCTGCTATATCTTTTGTTCCAGCAGCAGACATCATAGCAGATTGAACTTTTCCGTAATGCCCTTTGTGAACAACATTAACTTTTATTCCTGTTTCAGCCTCAAATCTTTCAGCTCTTGCCATCATTGCATCTAATCTTTCATCTGAATATTGAACCCAGAATTCAACAGTTTGACCTGAAGGATCTGCATTTTCAATATCTTGTGCAGTAATTGCGAATGATTGCGAGGAGATAAAAAATAAAGAAGCTAAGAAGAAATTTAAAACATATTTATAAAATTTCATAATCACCCCGTAAAAAATATTTATTAATATAGAGGTAAAATTAGAGTTTTGTTACAAAAAATTTACTGATTTATTCTTTTAATCCAAAGTTTGATATACTTTCTATGAATAACTTCTGAGTAAAAAAGTATAATACTAAAATTGGAAAAATTGCAATTAAGCAAGCAGCCATCAATAAATTAAAATTAGGCCCCACTTCTCTCACAAAACTATAGATAGAAACTGTTACAGGATACCAATCATCTTTAGTTAATATAAGTAAAGGCCAAGCAAAACTATTCCACGCTATAATAAAAGTAAATAAAGAGACTGTCACAATAATAGGTTTGCTCATTGGGATTACTACCTTGAGTAAAAAATTTAAATGAGAAGATCCATCTAGTCTTGCAGCATCCCATAATTCATTTGGTATCTTTTTAAAATATTGTCTTAACAAGAAAATTACAAAAATATTTCCCATAAATGGAACAGTTAAACCTTGAAGACTATTCATCCAAGAAGGTCCAAATGGCAATGGAATAATTTCCCCTCTAATAATTAATAAATGAGGTAATAATGTAATGATTTCTGGAATCATCAATGAAAGTAACAACATATAGAATATAATATTTTTAAATGGGAATTCTATTTTAGCAAAAGAGTATGCTGCTGGAATACTAGTTAATAAAACACCAATGACAATTATTGAACTTATTATTAAACTATTAAATGTATAACGTTGAAATCTATTAGATGTCCACACTTCATAATAATTTTCAAACATCAATTTTTTTGGAAATAAATATTGATTTGATGCTTCTCCAGCTGTCATCAATGATGTTGATATCATGTAAAAAAATGGGTAAATTGAAATAATAAAAACTATTAATAAAATTAAATAAGGTATCCTTGTTTCAGCATTAATAATTCTAATCATAACTTAACCTTTTTCTAAAAATTACATATTGCGATATTGCTAAAATATTTAGAAGTATAAATAAAATTACCCCTTCAGCTGCAGCATAACCATATTTCACCCTACCCCAAAAATGATCAAAAATTTCTATTGTAACAACATCCATTGTATCTCCAGCAGAAGAAGTTTGCATAACAAAAATACTATTGAAAGCTTGAAAGGTATTTATAAAACCAGTCAACATTAGAAAAAATATAATAGGCATTAATAGTGGTATTGTAATTTTAATAAATGTTTGCCATCTACTAGCTCCTTCTGCTTTTGCAGCCTCATATAAATCAGAGGGTATAATTGATAAACCCGCGAGTAGAATTATTGCATAGTAGCCAGTATAAGACCATATTCCATATATGATTGATGACATTAGAGCTAAACTTGGTCCAGCTAGTAGGCCTTCTATTTTTATACCAAATAAAACTTCGGTAATAGGTCTTTTATCAAATAACCACATTTGAGGCTCAAAACCAAATATTCCTATTAGTTGATTTAAAAAAGAATTTTCAGCTTTACCAAATATTAAAAAAAATACTGCAGCACCCATTACTGCTGGAGTAATGTAAGGAAATAGTAAAATCATTTGAAAGAATTGTTTACCAGCTAATTTTTGGTACAAAGCAAATGCTATTATTAATCCTAATCCAACCTCAAAAATTATAGTGAAAAACGAATAATAAAAAGTATAAATAAGAGAGTAAAGATAGTCTTCATCACCTGTTAAAAGCATTTTTTCCCAGTTGATATTAATTAATATTATTCCAATAATTAATATTGCAATAGATAAAAATGCTAAATAGATTTTATTTTTTACTTTATTTTTAAATTCACTCCACAATCCATAACTCAATATCAATAACAATAATCCTAAAACAAATAACCAAAAAGCTGGTATGTCTCCAAGTATTCTTTGGTAATTCTCAAATCCTAAAAATCTCCCTTTAAAAACTTTCCACTTGTGTACACTCATGTACATTCCAAAAAAAACAGGAAAAATTCCAAATAGGCTGATTATTAAAACAGCAGGAAGAATTAATAAATATCCTGTAAGTTTTTCTGAATGATTTAATAAGAATTTATTCATTAATTTTTATCAGATCACCTTTATTTATTTTACCATAATTTAAAGGATCTAAATATATTCCTAAATTTATATGGTTGTATATTTTTTTTAGATTTAAAGGAATATTAAGATTTATATCAGAAGTTTTGGGCTTAATATTAGTTGCTGAACATCTAGGAATTTCTTTAATAACTTTAAATTTTATATCATTGATTGATAAGACTTTACCTATTAACTTCCTTTCTTCCCATTTATCTAAATCTTCTACATATATATTTCCTCTAAAACGCTCATATTCAATTTTATGATTAGAGAGGTTTTCAAAGTCTTTAATACTGTTTAAATTTATTAATGATATTGATTTATTTGGCATTGTATCAAAAAAAGGATTCATACTATCTTTTAATAAATTAATATTATTTATATTTGGTAAAATATCCTCAAGTTTAGTACATAAGATTTTTACTTCGTGTTGATTGTCAATATCTGTTTTTAAAATTATTTTATTTTCAAATTTTAGTATTAAAAAATTATCTTCTAATAAAAAATTATATTGATTTAATTCAGGATATTTTTTTAGTGATAAAAAATTATAAATTTCTCGTTTTAAAGGGTTTTTTTTTATTAATTCTATATCTTTAAAATTAAGATTATTAGTGAAAGCAAATATTCGATCATTTTTTATACCAATATTTTTAATTATCTCTAAGTTGTCTACATTATTAAAAGAAAGAGATTTTACAGGTGAAAAATATAGATTTTTGATTTTCACTTATACTAACATTTAAGTTTTTTTTAAAAAATACTGATCTAAAAATGAATCTAACCAATTTGAAATATTTTTATTATATTTGTAACGATAATAAAGTTGAACAAATATATTTTGTGCACCTTTAACAAATAATTTTTTAGGATTCTTTAATAATACCAAATACAACCATCTTATATGAAGTTTAAAATTTACTTCAGGATGAAATTGAAGAGCATAACAGTTTTGATATTTAAAAGCTTGATTATTAAAAATATCACCTCTTGCTAATAACTCACAGCCTGTAGGAAGATCAAATCCTTCTGAATGGAATTGAAAGAAAATTTTTTGAGAATTAAAAAGATTTTTTGCATTTTCAGTTGGTTCAATTTTATAAAAACCGATCTCTGAAAGTCCATCTTTATTACTTGTGATTTCTGAACCTAAACATTTAGCTAATAATTGTGCGCCAAAACAAATTCCAAGATAAGGAACGTCAGTTTTTATAACTTTGTTTATCCATTCTAATTCTTTATTTATATACTCATCTTCATCGTTTATGCTTCCTGGCGCACCAAATACAACTATAGCTGAGTATTGGTTAATATTTAGAGGAAGTTCTTCACCTAAGGGTGGCCTACATATTTCAGCAACATACCCCCTATCTCTAAATTTATTTCCTACATCTCCTGGAACTGAAGTTTTTTGATGTAATACAAACAAAACCTTATTCATACTAAATTATTAATAATAAATATTTTATTAATATGAAAATATTATTTCATAAAAAATGTAAGTATTTTGTATATTAATTTATAAAGATACTTATGTGACAAAATAATCAACATCTAAAATCTTTATGTAAAACATAAGAGTAAAATAACCAAAATTCATCATTACAACAAAACTGATAAGCATATTGATCGATTTAGGGAGTGAATTTCCTAAAAAATCATCCCAAAAAACTTTTTCTAAATATAGAGCTAATTCAAAGTAAATAAGTGTAATGATTGCAGCATTAAAGATTATTAAAGAAGTTAATCCATTTAAACTCAACAAATAATTAATAAAAATCAATATCAAAGAAGAAAAAGAATAAATAAATAAATTTAATAAGATTTTTTTATTTTTTGAAAATTTTTTGAAAAAAATAAAATATCTTGTGTTTAAAAATAACGAAATTAATATCGAGCTAAAAAAAGAAATAATTAATATTTTTGTTATTTGATATTCCATTTATATGTATTTTTTATATAACTAAAAAATATATAAGAAAAATAATAAAATGAAATTTGATAATGAAACTAGTATTATTCAACAAAAAATAGCGAACAGTTATGCTGGGGTTTCACGAAGACTAGCTATTGTAAATGCCCTAGATTTAGAGTCTAATGAAACTGTTATCGATATTGGTTGTGGTGGCGGTCATTTAGTCCAAGAAATTTCATTATCTATTGGAGAACAAGGCAAAGTAATAGGAATTGATCCAAGTCAAGATCAGTTAGATGTTGCAAGCGATAAATGTAAAGATCAAAATAATGTGGAACTTATTTGTACTACAGCTGATGAAATCAATATAGAAGATGCTTCATGTGATAAAATTACAGCTACTCAAACATTAGAATATATTGAAGATATAGATACATCTTTAAAAGAAATAAAAAGAATTTCTAAAACTAATTCTAAATTTGTTAATGTCTCAATTCTCTGGGACTATTTTAGATTTTATGGACCAGAAAAAGAAATTAATGATCTCATCCATGAGGCGTTTAGAGCCCATTGTTTTCACCAGATGCTTCCACTTGATTTGAATGGTAAATTAAAAAAACTTGGATATAAAAATATAAGTTCCCAAAATTTATCTTATTTAATTACAAATAGAGATAATAATTCACCAGCAATTTTTTATGAAACTATGTTAAGTAAGTTTGCTTTAAGCCAAGGTGTTTCAGAAGACAAAGTAGATGATTGGAAAAAACAATTAAATAAATCTGAAAAAGTAGGTAATTTCGGATTTACAAGTTTTCCAGTATTAACTGCGGCATATTTAGGTTAATTTAAAAAATGAAATTAAAAGTTTATTTATCTGGTGAAATTCATACTAATTGGCGAGATGAGATTATAGATAAATGTAAATCTAAGAATTTAGAAATAGAATTTTCAAGCCCGACTACTAATCATGAATTATCAGATGATGTTGGTGTAAAAATACTTGGTGAAGAAGAAAAAAAATTTTGGCACGATAACAAAGGAGCTAAAATAAATGCTATACGAACTAGAAATTCGATTGAAAAAGCAGATATAGTTGTAGTACGTTTTGGTGAGAAATATAAACAATGGAATGCTGCTTTTGATGCAGGGTATGCATCAGCCTTGAATAAATCTCTCATAATAATGCATAACGATGAACATCAGCATGCTTTAAAAGAAGTAGATGCAGCAGCACTTGCTGTTACAAAAAACATTGATGAGATAGTAAATATTTTACAGTATTCTGTAGAAGGATCATTAGAGTTTTAATTATTTACCAAAAATTCCCAACTTAACACCGTAGTCAACAGCTATTCCATAATCAGGATCATCATCGCTATCAACTATCAATTGACCTGTTTTTCTTAAAAGGCTGTGGCAGTCCTTCGTAAGACGTCTTAACTTTACTTGTTTGCCTAATTTGGAATATCTTTCTGCAATATCCTCAATTGCCTTTAAAGCAGATTGATCAATAACTTTTGAATTTGCAAAATCTATTATTACTAAATTAGGATCTTCGGTAGGCTTAAAAATTTCTAAAAAACTATTAGTTGAACTAAAAAAAAGAGGTCCTTCAATTTCATAAACTTTAGCACCCTTTTCTGTTCTTGATTGTCTTTCAATTGCTCTAATTCTTGAAGCAGATTTCCAAGCAAATACTAGCGCATTAATAATAACACCAGCAACTACAGCAACTGCTAAATCTTCTAATACAGTTATTAAAGTAACTAAAACAATTACCAATGCATCCGAACGAGGAACAACAAATAATAATTTTAGTGAGTTCCAAGCAAATGTTCCGATTACGACCATAAACATAACCCCTACTAATGATGCAATAGGAATAAGTTCAATTAAATTTGAAGTATAAAGAATGAAAATTAGTAAAAAAATTGCTGCTGATATGCCAGCAATTCTTGTTCTCCCTCCAGATTTTACATTTATCATTGATTGACCAATCATAGCACAACCACCCATACCACCAAAAAAGCCTGTGATACCATTAGCAACACCTTGCGCTAAACATTCTTGTCTTGTCCCACCCTTTTTGTTTGTTATTTCTCCTACTAGATTAAGAGTTAGGAGACTTTCAATTAATCCAATAGCTGCCAAAATAATTGCATAAGGAAAAATAATGAAAAAAGTATCTAAATTAAGTGGAACTGTTGGAATAGAAAAATTGGGAAGCCCTCCTGCTACACTTGCTAAATCCCCTACTCTTGGAACAGGTAAATCTAAAAGTAAAACTAGAAAAGTAACAAGAAGAATTGCAGCTAATGTAGATGGTATAAATTTAGTAACCCTTGGTAAGTACCATATGATTAACATGGTTAAGAAAACTAATACTAAAGAATATGTAAGCACTTCCCCTGACATCCATGTAAATGTTCCATCAAAGTTATATATTTGAAATTGATGTAATTGTGATAAACCAATTACTATAGCTAAACCGTTTACAAAACCTAGCATTACAGGTTGAGGAACCATTCTCATAAATTTTCCTAATTTAAAAATTCCTGCAAGAAATTGTAAAATTCCCATCAGGATTACAGTGGCAAATAAGTATTGGACTCCATGTTCCGATACTAATGAAACCATAACAACAGCCAATGCTCCTGTTGCTCCCGAAATCATTCCAGGTCTCCCACCAAAAATTGCAGTTACTAATCCTACAATAAAAGCTGCGTACATTCCTGAAAGAGGTGCTACACCTGCTACAAAAGCGAACGCTATTGCTTCTGGAACTAGGGCGATTGCAACTGTTAATCCAGATAGAATTTCGATTTTAAATAGTGAAAAGGAAGCTCTGCCCTCTGGAATATATTCATCTTTGTTTAACCCAAGAGAATTTGCAAATTGATTAACTGTTGATTTTATCATTAAGGTCTATTTAATTTAAATAGGTAAATTAAGTTATAAGTAAACAAAATCTACCAAACAGATTTGTATATATTAAAGGCGTCAGATTCTTCAATTTTACGTGGATTATTAACTAATAATCTAGTTTGTTTCATTGCTTCACTAGCCATCAATTGGCAAGCTTCCTCAGGAATTTCTAGATCTCTTAACCTATAAGGTAATTTAAGTTCCTTAGACAAACTTTCTAAACTATCTATAAAATTGTTACACACAATCTCATCACTTTTGCTATTATCTAAATCTTTAAATACAAATGGTGCAAGATTAGCGTAATTTTTTTTTGTTTCTTTATTTATGGAATTGAATTTCATAACACTTGGAAGAACTAAAGAGTTTGAAAGTCCATGAGATATATTAAATAGACCTCCTATAGGATATGCCAAAGCATGTACTGCTGCTACTGGAGAATTTGCAAAAGCTTTACCTGCTAACATTGATCCAAATAGCATATTTGATCTGGCATTTATATTATATCCCTCAAATACAGCAGTTTTAATTGATGATCCGATAAACTTTAGTGCTTCTATAGATAACATTTTTGAAATAGGATTATTGTTAGGATTTATAGAAGTGTAAGCTTCGATTGCATGAACCATAGCATCTATTCCAGTTGATGCTGTTATATTTGGAGGTAGATTAATAGTTAATAATGGATCTAAAATAGCAAGATCAGGTAAAATAAGTTTTGAAGAAACACCTTTTTTTTCTTTGTCATCCATCGTAATTATTGAAATTGGTGTAACTTCTGAACCGGTTCCTGCTGTTGTAGGAATTAGTACAAGTGGTATTCTTGGACCTTTTGCATTATTAACCCCCCATATTGTATCGATATTCTGATTAGACCCAAGAAGTAAAGATATAAGTTTTGCAATATCCATAGATGAACCGCCTCCAAAACCTAAAACTCCAGTTGATTTAAAATCTGTTGCTTCTTCAAATGCTTTTAATAAAGTAGATTTTGAAGGATCAGATTCAACTTTATTAAATATATTTATATTTGAGTATGATTGAAGTTTTTTAATTGTTTTATCGTACAATCCTAATTCTGTTAATCCTTCATCAGTTATTACAAAAATATTTTTTCCTAACAAATTTAGAATTTGATCACTTGAATTAACTGCTGTTTCATTACCAAAAATCAAGCTAGCTGTTGAATGAAAGTTAAACATTTGTCTATGGTCGGGGAGAAAGGATTCGAACCTTCGACCCCCTGGTCCCAAACCAGGTGCGCTACCAGGCTGCGCTACTCCCCGAAAAAATTTGTTATATTCATAAATAACCTAAAAACAATCTTTTATGTTTGTTTTTCAAAATAATATTTATTATAATTAATTTAGGGGTGCTTAAATGCTGAGATTTATACCCTTTTAACCTGATCTGGATAATGCCAGCGGAGGAAACATGAAAACAATACTAATTTTTTTAACTAGCTTATTTATTTCTTTTTCAATCTATGCAGAGAAACTAACCATTTATACGTACGACTCTTTTGTATCAGAATGGGGTCCAGGACCAATAATTGAAAAAATATTTGAAGAAAAACATAATGCGGATGTAGAATTTGTTGCTGTAGACAGTGCAGCAACATTATTGAATAAAGTTATTTTAGAAGGTGATACTTCCAAGGCAGATATAGTTTTAGGTCTTGATATGAATTTATTTGATTTAGCCGAACAATCTGAGCTTTTTACAACTCATAATATCAATGACATAAACAACTTAATTAATTTACCATTAAAATGGGAAAGTAATAAATTTGTTCCATATAATTATGGATACTTTTCTTTTGTGTATAATGAAGCAAATTTAGCAACACCTCCAAACTCAATGGATGAGTTGATTAATTCTACTAATGCTAGGATTGTAATTCAAGACCCGAGAACCTCTACCCCTGGTTTAGGATTATTAACTTGGATGAAAGCATTATATGGAGATAAAGCTGGGGATGAATGGAAAAAATTAAATAAAAAAATTATTTCAGTTACCAAAGGATGGACAGATGCATATTATAATTTTTTTATGGCAGGAGAAGCTGACATGGTCTTAAGTTATACTACATCTCCAGCCGCACATATAATGTTTGAAGAAAGGCATGATATTCTTGCTACAACTTTTGAAGAGGGAAATTATATAACAATTGAATTTGCAGGCACTTTAAATAATTCACAAAATAAAGACTTAGCAAATAAATTTCTTAACTTTATGTTATCAAAAGAATTTCAATCAGTCATACCATCAACAAATATTATGTACCCTGTTACAAATATAAAAGATTTACCTGAGGCATTTGATAAACTAGATGTTCCTAACTTTATTCAAATGGATCCAAAAGAAATTAATAAAAATAAAGAAAAATGGATTGATGAATGGCTTAATGCCTCGTAAATAAATTGTATTATAAATATAATTATTCAGTATTATTTTTTTTTGGATTAATAATCCTATTGCCTTTCATAGGTATTTTTTCAAAAATTAATTTTGATTTAGAGGTAATTTATAATTTTTTTCAAAATTCTTATACGCATCGTCTAATTTATTTCTCACTCTATCAAGCTTTTCTTTCAGCACTATTAAGTTGTTTTTTAGCTATTCCATTCGCATTAGCATTAAATAGACATAAGAATTTAAAAATTATTAAATTTATCATTTCTCTTTGTGGTTTTTGCTTTGTAATACCTACAATCTTAATAGTGTTTGCAGTAATTAAACTTTTTGGAAATAATGGTTTTTATAACTCATATTTTAATTTGTACGAGAATTTTTCGATAGATACAATTTTTGGAATAAAAGCAATTTTAATTGCACATATACTTCTAAATACACCATTTGCTACCCGATTATTTTTTCAATCCTTAAATAGTATTCCTTTAAAATATTATGAAATATCTAGCTCTCTAAACATTACTTTTTTTGGCAATCTTCTAAAATTAGAAATCCCTTATATAAAACAAAATTTTTTTACTGTGTTCTCAATAATATTCTCTCTTTGTTTTTTAAGTTTTGCAATAGTAATGGCGTTAGGTGGTGGACCTATGTATTCAACAATTGAAGTGGCAATTTATCAATATGCACTTTTTGAACTAAATTTTAATAAAGCAATATTACTTAGTTTTCTACAAATTTTTATCTGTTTATTTTTTTTATTTATTGGTTTTTACAAATTAAAAGGTTCAAATTTTTTTGAAATAGGTCAAATTAATTTTATTCATCCTCATAAAGAATACAAAGCTATAAAAATTTTAGATTTTTTAATAATTGTATTTTTTTCGATATTTCTTTTTTCTCCAATAATTTCTGTAATTTATCATTTTATAAATAATGGTATTTATTTATCTTTAATTAATAAAAAATTTTTAGGATCTTTTTTTAACTCTGTTATTATTTCAGTTACTACAGGAATAATTGTTAGTATATCTGGGTTTATAATTTCATCTATACTTGTAATAAATTATAAAAATATGATTTTTCAGCAATCAATTTTTTTAATAAGCTCTTCAATAATAATTATTTCTCCAATTATATTTAGTCTTGGTTATTTTATTATATTAGGTGAACTAAGATATGTGCAATTTTTTAAATATTTTGTGATAGTTTTGATAAATTGTCTATTCTTATTACCTTTTTCTATATTAATACTTTTTAATAACCTGAAAAATATTTTTTTAAATTTTGAAAATTTTCAGCAAACTTTCCGAATAAGCATAAGAAACTATTTTATTATTTTGCTACCAATGATTAAAAAAAATATAATTTTTGTTTTTGCATTTTCGACGGTTATTACTTTTGGTGATTTTACAATAATATCATTTTTTAAAGATCAAAACTTTGATACCTTGCCATCTTACTTATATAAATTGATTAGTGTCTATAAATTTAACGAAGCTTCTTTTGTTGCTGGTGTAATTTTAATACTTAGTATGATTATTTTTTTATTAATTGATAATTTAAATTACCAAGGCAAGTCAGCCATTAAAACGTGAAGATAAATACTTGCTACATAACCAATAAATATAACTGGAGTCCATTTTAAATGTCCAAAAAAAGTGTAATATCCTCTCGCTTGTCCCATAAGTGCTACACCTGCAGCTGAACCAATTGACAATAGGCTACCGCCCACTCCTGTTGTTAATGTAACCAGCAACCACTGATCAATTGACATTTCCGGTCTCATAGTAATTACAGCAAACATAACTGGTATATTATCTACGATAGCTGAAAGAATACCTACTATAGAATTTGCCATTGTTGGGCCAAGACCAATATATAAGAATTCTGAAACAACAGTTAGGTAACCTATAAATCCTAGGCCACCTACACTTAGGATAACTCCAAAGAAAAATAGCAAAGTGTCCCATTCAGCTCTTGAAACTTTTCTAAAGAAATCAAATTTTTCGTCTTCAACAGATGGATCATGTGTAATTTGTAAATAAAAAGAATATAACCCAAGAAGACCAAGACCAAACATCATGCCAAGCATTGGAGGCAAGTGAAGAATATTATGGAAGTTTACAGCACTAAAAATTGTAAGCAAACCTAAAAAGATAATTACTCGTCCGCCTCTTTTCATATATTCTCTATCAGAACTAATTTGTGGTTTTTCATTTGGAATAAAGAAATACATAACTGCTGCAGGAATTATGTAGTTAACCACAGAAGGAAAAAATATTTTAAAAAATGTAAAAAATTCGACAATACCAGCCTGCCATACCATTAAAGTAGTTATATCTCCAAATGGACTAAAAGCGCCACCTGCATTTGCTGCAACAACTATATTAATACAACCAATCGATATAAATTTTGTATTACCTTTACCACAGGCCATTACTACAGAGCACATAACTAGTGCAGTTGTTAAATTATCAGCTATAGGAGATAAGAAAAAAGTAATTATACCTGTGAATATAAATAATTGTCTAAAGCTAAATCCCCTTGATGTTAATTGGTATCTGACTACATCAAAAACTTTTCTTTCTTCTAAAGCATTGATGTAAGTCATAGCAACGAGAAGAAATAGGAAAAGTTCTGCAAATTCTAAGATATTATGCTCTAAAGCATACTCGATTTCTTTGGCATATTGCTTATCAGAAGAAAAATGGAAAGCTATAATACCCCATATTACAGCAGCTGAAATAATAACTGGTTTAGATTTTCTTAGATGGCTAAATTCCTCAGCCATTACAACAGCATATGCAAGAACAAATACAATAAGGCTTAAAATACCCACATATGATGTTGTTAGATCTATTTCCATAGTTTTAAATTAAAGCCAATTACGTCTTTTTCAATCCCGAAATCATATAGATTATTGTGTATTGCTTCGTCAATAAAAACACTCTTTTTTATAACTTTTGCTTTATCATAAAGCTTAATACTGTGTTCATGCGGTACAATTTCATCCTTTTTTCCACTAATGATAAGTAATGGAGAAGTTATTTTATCAATTTTACTGAAGTTATCGAATTTATCTTTAACTAAATATTTTGTTGGAAATACTTTATATCTTTTTTTTGCAATATCATTGATAGATGTAAATGGCGCTTCTAAAACAATAGATAAAAATTCGTACTTTGTACCCATTTCTACTGCAGCACCAGATCCGAGTGATTCTCCATAAATCACTAATTCTTTGAATTTAAATTCAGTATTATTTTTTATCCATTTTAATACTGCTTCTGCATCTTTATACAAATTTTTTTCTGTTGGATTTCCTTTGTTACCTCCAAAGCCTCTCCAGGAAACTAACAGTACGCTCCAATTTTTTTCGATATACCTCTGGATTCTGTAAGCTCTATCTCCGATATGAAAAGAATTACCATGAAAATAAACTAATAAAGGGAGTGAATTATTCCCTTTATAATACCATGATAATAGCTTTAAGTTATCCTCAGTTTTAATATAAACTTCTTCTGTATTATCCAAGTTATAATCCTTTGGTGCGCCTGGATGTCCTGATTTATTAAAAACAATGCGTCTTTGAAAGATATACAAGAGAAAACCTAAAAAAAAATATAGAAAAATTGCAGAAAAAATGTAATTCATTATTTATTATAATATTATGAGAATAGAAAACAAAGTAATTGATCCTCTAAGTCCTTACATCCGCGCACTGAAAAAAATAGAGGAAAGTGGTATAAGACCAACAAAACAAAGAAGAATTTTAGCTAAATTAATTTTTGAAAAAGGTGACAGGCATATTTCTGCTGAAAATCTTTTTGATGAAGTAAAAAAAGAAGATAGAAAAATTTCTATGGCTACAATTTATAACACCTTAAAACAATTTACCTCTTTAGGATTAATAAGAGAAATAGTTGTTGATCAAAATAAATCACTCTATTGTAATAATAATAAATCTCATTATCATTTGTATATTGAAGATGAAGGTAAGATTCATGATATACCTACGAAAAATATTAATCTTGATATACCTTCTATTCCTGCTTGTCTCTCATTGCATAATATTGATGTTATTGTCAGAGTTAGATCTCTTAAAGAAGACCAAAAAAAGAATTAAATTGTTATGCACAACATAAAGTTGTGGTCTCCAAATAATAAAAAAACAAACCTCCGCAAGTTTATTAATCAACTAGATAAAAGTTTAAATATACAAAATTATGCTGACTTGCATAATTGGAGCATAAAACATAAAAATGAATTTTGGACTAATGTTTGGGATTTCACAAATTTTGTTGGTGAAAAAAAAGGTAGAATTTTTAAATCAGCGCCTGAATTTACTAATAATAAATTTTTTGATGAATGTAAGATAAATTATGCTGAAAATTGTTTAACAAGAGATGATGATGATGATGCAATAATATTTCACTCTGAAAAAAAAATTAAAAGAAATTACTCTTGGAGAGAACTTAAAAGTGCAGTTTTGAAATTTGCAAATTATTTAAAAAATAATAACATTAAAAAAAATGATAGGATAGCTGCTATACTTCCTAATATACCTGAAACTGTAATTGCATTTTTATCTTCAGCACAATTAGGTGCTATTTGGTCATCATGTTCATCAGATTTTGGTAAAAAAGCAATTATAGATAGATTTAAACAAATTGAACCAAAAGTATTATTATTTTCAGATTATTATTTTTATAACAATAAAAAAGTTGATACGACAAAAATTATAAAAGATGTTGTATATAATATCCCAAGTATAGAAAAAATTATTTTAATACCATATGAATTTAATGAAACAGATTATCAATTAGATTTTGAATACGATAATTTGTGCAAGATTTTACGACAAGAAATTGCGTATAGTAAATTTGAAAAGTTTAATTTTAATCACCCACTATATATTCTTTATTCGAGTGGAACTACTGGAGTACCAAAATGTATTGTTCACAGTTCTGGCGGAGCGCTAATACAACATAAAAAAGAACACGTACTACATTGTAATATTAATGAAAAAGATAGAGTTTTTTATTTTACTACTTGTGGGTGGATGATGTGGAATTGGTTAGTTTCTGCTTTGGCTTCAAAAGCAACAATAATTTTATATGATGGATCCCCTTTTATTCCCGATAATAAACATCTTTTTGAAATAGCAGAAGAAGAAGGCATTAATTTTTTTGGCACTGGTGCAAAATATTTAGATACTTTAAAAAATAATAAAATTAAAATTAAAGAAAGTTTTAAATTAAATAGTTTAAATACACTAGCTTCAACAGGATCTCCATTGGTTAATGAATCATTTGAATACGTTTATGAAAATATCAAATCAAATATTCATCTTGAATCTATAAGTGGTGGTACTGATTTAGTTTCGTGTTTTGTTACTGGTAATCCGTTAATGGATGTCTATAGTGGTGAAATTCAGTGTAAAGCTCTTGGAATGGACGTTGATATATTTGATGAAAAAGGAAATTCAATTGAAAATCAAAAAGGAGAACTAGTATGTAAATCTTCTTTTCCATCAATGCCGTTATATTTTTGGAACGATCATGATAATAAAAAATATTTTAGTTCTTATTTTAGTAAATATGAAAACATTTGGTATCATGGAGATTATATTGAAAAAACTATAAATGGCGGTTATGTTATATATGGCCGATCAGATGCAACTCTAAATTCTGGAGGAGTAAGAATAGGTACTGCAGAAATTTATAGAGTAATTGAAAATATTACAGAAGTTCAAGAAGCTGTAGCAGTAGAATATAAATTAAAAAATGATACACAAATTATATTATTTGTTGTCTTGAATAAAAATTTTGAATTTAATGAAAATTTAAGATCTAAAATAATAGATGAAATAAAAATTAATCTTTCTTACAAGCATATTCCCTCACAAATATATGCTATAAGTGAAATACCTAGAACTAGAAGTGGTAAAATAGTTGAAATTTTAATTAAAAAATTAATTAATGGTGAAAGTATTGAAAATGAAGAATCATTGGCTAATCCAGAATGTTTAAAAGAATTCGAAATAGTATATAAAAAATTAAAGAATAATTATGCCAAATAGAGTTGTAGTTAGTAAACTAGGTGGTCCAGAAGTTTTAAAACATGAAAACTATGACTTACCTAAAAATGTTGAAGAAAATATGGTCAGAATTAACCAAACTTCAATTGGTATTAACTACATAGATACGTATCATAGAACAGGAATATACCCGTTACCTGTAGAAATCCCTTTTTGTTTAGGAGTAGAAGCAGCAGGAGATGTAATAGAAATTGGAGATAATGTATCAAACTTAAAAGTTGGTGATAGAGTAGCTTACTCCTTTAGCCCCCCAATTGGTGCCTATTGTGAAGTTAGAGATTTTGATTCTCAAAGAGTTGTAAAATTACCAGAATATATTTCAAATGATGAAGCTGCTTCAATATTATTACAAGGTATGACCGTCGAATACCTTTTTGAAAGATTGTATAAATTGCAAAAAGATGAAGTTTTTTTATTTCATGCAGCTGCTGGAGGTGTTGGATTAATTGCTAGTCAATGGGCAAAATCCATAGGAGCTCAAATGATAGGTACTGTTAGTACTGATGAAAAAGCATCATTAGCAAAAAAAAATGGATGTGAATTCACAATTAATTACAAAGAAGAAGATGTTCATAGTAATGTTTTAAAATTAACAAACAATGAAGGAGTAAATGTTGTTTATGATGGAGTGGGTAAAGATACATTTGATACATCTCTAAAATGCTTAAAATTTAGAGGACTAATGGTATCTTTCGGACAATCTTCCGGAATGGTAAATGATGTCAATCTTCATAGTACATTTAATCCTAAAAGTTTATATTACACTAGACCAACATTAATGCATTATATTCGTAATTCAGAAGAGCTAACAGAATGTAGTAACAAATTGTTTTCAAAAATTAAAAATAAAGAAATAAAGCCTAATATATTCAAAAAATTTAAATTATCCGAAGCTAGTAAGGCTCATGAGTTAATTCAATCTAGAAATTCGGTAGGGTCAATAATTCTATGCCCCTAGATTAGTGGCATCCCCTAGGAGAGTCGAACTCCTCTTTTCAGGATGAAAACCTGATGTCCTAACCGATAGACGAAGGGGACACGTGGTTGGTATATAGTAGATATTTTGATTTTTTTCAAATTATTTAATTGATTACTTTCACGTCATGGATCAGTATTTGGGGCATCTGACTACTTGAGAAGTTATCTTTTTTAATAGAACACAAAATATGAAATTTAAATTTATTAAAGTTCATAAGATAATCACCAATAAGAGTATTCATACTATTGAATGATATACCTTTTAAATTTTCACCTAAATCATTTTTAAAAAAAATTAAAATATGTTTATTTTTTAGATTTTTAACCTGATTGACTACTATATCTTTGATTAAAAATTGAGGTTCTTCATTACCTTTGCCGTATGGTTCTAATAATTGTAAATTATCTAAAAAATTTTTGTTTATTTGATTTACAGAAATTTCACTATCATAAAATATTTTTTTTTCAAAAAATTTATCTTGATATGAAGCAAATTTTTTAACTAAAAATTTATCTATTTTATCTAATTTTTTTTTATTTATTTTTAAACCTACTGCCATTTTATGACCACCACCATCTTCTATTAAATTATTAGCCTTAAGTTCAAGAACAATACTACCAATATCAATTTGATCTATAGATCTGCCTGAGCCAGATCCAATATTATTAATAAAAGAAAATACAAATGTTGGCTTGTTATAAAGAGCTACTATTTTACTGGCAACAATACCTAGAACACCTTGGTGCCAATTCTCTTTATAAACAATAATAAATTTTTTATTTTCTTGATCTTTTATTTGCTCAATTGCTTCATTAAATATATTTTGTTCAATTAATTTTCTTTTTTCATTAATTAAAAATAGTTTTCTAGCAATAGTTTCTATTTCAGAATCATCATTTGATATCAGAAGTCTAGAGGATAAAGAAGAATCATCAATTCTACTCGCAGCATTAATTTGCGGTCCTAAGACAAAACCAATATCTTTAGCTAAAGGTTCATGATTGATATTAGAGTTATCTAATATTTTAGTTATTGACTTATTTTTTCGACTTCTAATGAGCTCCAAACCTTTACTGACTATTGATCTATTGTAATTGTTAATATTAACAATATCGCAAATTGTTCCAACAGCAACTAAGTCTAAATATGACATCAAATTTGGTTCTTTTATATTAGGAAATAATTTTAATTCTCTAATTAGCTTTCTTAAAGCCATTAAAAAAAGAAAGGTTACTGCTACTGCAGCAAAGTCTTTGTAATCATTGTTTTCATCAAATCTATTTGGATTAATTACTGAGTGAACTTTTGGCAATTTAAATTCACTTAAATGATGATCTATAACTATAACTTCAATATCATTGTAATTTGGTAAATCAATAGAGTTAAATGCTGATGTACCACAATCCAGTGTAAACAATAGTGTAATTTTTTCATTAAGCATTTCATTCATAAGCCTAACATTTGGACCGTAACCCTCTGATAATCTATGAGGAATTTTACAAACAATATTATTGGTAAAATTATTTAAAAATTTATATAAAATTGAAGCAGAAGTAGATCCATCAACATCATAATCAGCAATTATTCCAATCTTTTCGTTATTTTTTAAAGCCTTAATACATCTTTCAATTCCTTTTTTCATATCTTTAAGTTCAAAAGGATCTGGAAGATTATTTAAAAGATTGGGATTTATATAGTTATCATAATTATCTTCGAAGACACCTCTTAAAATTAGAAGTTTTGAAAAAATTTCAGAAATTGATTTTTTTTGTGAAAGAGCTTGTATGTGCTTAAAGTCTATTTGCTTTTCTTCCCAAAATTTATCGGATAGTGATTTTTCAATATTCACATTAATTAATTATCATGGATAGCAAGAACAGTAATTTTTTCTTTTACAAATTCTAAACCTTCAATTTTATTAATTACATTACTTAATTTTTCTTTCTGAATATTATGAGTAGTTATTATAATAGGTATAGGTTTATCTGTTTCAGAACTCTCGGGAAGTTGTAGAATTTTTTTAACAGATATATCAAAATCACTAAAATAATTAGTAATTGATGAAAGAACGCCGGGTTTGTCTTCTGTCATTATTCTTAGGTAATAACTATTAATTATATTTTCTACTGAATATTTTTCAAAATTTTGTAACTTATCAATTTTAAAACCCAAATTATCAAATTTTTTATTCTGAGATATATCATATAAATCAGATAAGACAGAACTAGCAGTTGGCTTCCCCCCTGCTCCTTCACCCTCTAAAAAAAAATTTTCTAGATGTATAGTTTCAATATTAATCGCATTAAGAGCATTATCAACACTTGCTAAGGGATTATTCATTGAAACTAATTTTGGTGAAGTAAAGTTTGAAATTTTTCCTTCAATTAAGGAGGCTTCAGATATTAACTTTATCTTATACCCTAATTTTTTAGCAAAATTAATATCTTCAATTTTAATATTTGATATTCCTTCAATATAATTATTATTAAAGTTTAAATTTGATTTAAAACATAAAGTTGATAGTATTGTTAACTTGTGTGCTGCATCATACCCACCAATATCTAATTTTGATTCCTGATCAGAAGTAAATCCTTTATCTTTAGCAATTTTAAGAACTTCATCAAAGGACAAATTATCTTGTTGCATTTTGGTTAAAATGTAATTTGTAGTTCCATTTAAAATTCCAGAAATTTTATTAATTCTATCTAAACTAATTGAATTTTTTATTGTTTTTATTACTGGTATTCCACCTGCAACAGCGGCTTCATAAGATAAGGCTAGTGAATGTATATTTGCTAATTCAAATAATTCTTTTCCATGATTAGCTATTAAAGCTTTATTACCTGTTACAACATGTTTTTTATTTTTTAATGCTGTTTCAATTATTTCATAGCTAATTCCTTTTTCTTCACCAATCAATTCAACAACTACGTCACAATTATCATCTTTAGACATTTCTCTTGGATCATCATACCAAGTAAAATTTGATATATTAAAATTCCTTTTTTTATTTTTTGTCTTGGCAGATATTCCAACTATGTTCAATTCTACATCAGTTTTTTCAAGGAAATAATTTTTATTCTCTTCTATTGTTTCAACTAGTGCTGACCCAACATTTCCCAATCCAGCTATACCAATATTAATTTTACTCATAAATAAATTTAACTTTTATAATCATTAATACATTTATCTATATCTTTTTTATCTGTATTAGAAATACTACAATAATCTAATAATTCTTCATCAGTTAATTTTGCGTCTTTAAAATCAGGAACATTATCAATATCAGGATATCCGCATGAAAAGATAAAAAGGGGGAGAAGGAGAGCTGTAAAGTATTTAATCATACTAAAGAAAGTGTTTCTTCGATATTTTCTGCTATATTGAAACATTGTACTGCTTGACCAGCAGCACCCTTGATTAAGTTGTCTATTGCACTGACTATAATCAATTTATCTTCACTATAATGATCAAAAATTTTAATTTTACAATAATTAGAATTTTGAATAGAAAAAAAATCAAGGACTTCATCATTATCGATATACTTTATAAAAGGATTTATTTTTTGTAAATTCTGGAATATGTTTATAATATCAGTTTTTTTAATCCCACTATTTAGATCACAATAGATTGTAGAAATCATACCTCTAAAATTAGGAAGAATGTGAGGATTGAATGAAAATTTTACTTCATTATCTGAATTATGCTTATTAAGTTCTTGTTTAATTTCTGCAATATGTCTGTGATTATTTGTATTATAATTGTAAAAATTAAAATCATTTTTTGATTTCATTTTATTGAAATCAAATTTCTTTCCTGCTCCACTATAACCTGATTTAGAATCAATAATTATATTCTTGGTATCAATTAATTTGTTTTTTATTAAAGGTATTAATGGTAATAAAATAGAAGTTGGGTAGCAACCTGGTACCGCTATATTTTTTGAATCCAATATTTTTTCTCTATTTATTTCAACAAGACCATAAATAAAGTTATTTAAATATTCTTTGCATTCATGTTCATTTCCATAATTTTTTTTATAAACATTAAAATTATCTAATCTAAAGTCAGCTGATAAATCTATAATATTAATTTTATTAAAATATTTTTTTACATATTTATTAGATACTGCGTGAGGTAAAGCTAAGAATACATAATCACTATCTTCAGCATTAAAACTATTATTTGGTTTTAAAAGAGGAAGTTCATTATATTCTTTTGTACTATTAATATTATTTAGATAACTTCCAAGAATAGTTTCTGAGCCTAAAAAATTTATATCTACGTGAGAATGATTTGATAGAATTTTTACTAATTCCATTCCAACATAGCCTGTTGAGCCTAAAACGGCTACTTTAATCTTATTTTTCATGAAAATTTATCTCTTAGAGAATTGGTAACTTCTTCTGGCTTTTGCTAAACCAGCTTTTTTTCTTTCAACAACTCTTGGGTCCCTTGTAAGAAAACCAACTTTCTTTAGAGGTGGTCTATTTGACTGATCGTATAAACTTAATGCTTTGCTAATACCATGTCTTATAGCACCAGCTTGACCAGAAAGACCTCCGCCTTTAACTGAAGCCATAACTTCATAGGAATTATCAGCTTTAACTATATCTAACGGCTGGTTAACTATCATTTGAAGCACTGGTCTTGAGAAGTATTTATCTAGAGGTTTGCCATTGATTTTAATCTCGCCATTGCCCCTTTTTAACCAGACTCTGGCAATAGAATTCTTTCTTTTTCCAGTAGCATAAGCTCTTTCTTTATTATCTAAAATATTTTCAGTTTGATTTTCTTGATTTTCCATAGTTAAATTTTATTTTTAGTATTCATTGATGCTATATCAATAATTTGAGGATTTTGAGCTACATGCTTATGGTTTTCATCTCTATATATCTTACAATTAGATAATTGTTGTTTTCCTAATGGTCCTCTTGGGATCATTCTTTTTATTGCAAGTTTGATCATTTCATCAGATTTGTTTTTTTCCTTCATTTTATTAGGAGTTGTCTCTTTTATTCCTCCTGGATATCCAGTGTGTCTGTAATATACTTTATTATCAGCTTTTTTACCTTTTAAATGTATTTTATCAGAATTAATTATAATTAAATTATCACCACAGTCTTGGTTGGGGGTATATTCAGGCTTATTTTTACCTCTGAGGATATTTGCAGAAATAACAGCAAGTCTTCCTAAAACTGCATCTTTAGCATCAATTAAGACCCACTTTTTCTTAATGTCACTTTTTTTTAAAGAGAATGTTTTCATCGCGTGCCCAAATACATATATTGAAAAATTAAGTCAATAATTTAATAAAAAAAACCCTCTAATTAGAGGGTTTTTTTTTAAGTTTTATAAATATTTAATTATGCGGTAGCTGAGTCTTTAGCAGCAGCATTCCAGATAATTAAACCAAATAAGATTTTATTAATAAAATCTGCAAGGTTGTAGATCCAGTTTAGAGTATCAGCATCAACTGAACCCATCATTAAACCGAACACATATCCTAAAGGATAAATTGCCCAACCAACTAATACAATTAATCTCATTGCATTAAATGCAGATGTTACTGATTCTTTAGTTGTAGCAGCTTGACTTGCTTCACCTCGGAAAATTTCCCAAATGATTACAGCCCAACCGATCATACCAATGATGAAACCAAGTAATACTGAAATATGACCTGCTTCTCCAAGGTAACCACCAACTATCATAACAAGTGTACCAATGAGCAATCTGTAGAAAGCACCACTAGATACAGCTGCACCGGCAGCAACTAGAATTAAAAAGAATTCGACCATTTGAAGTGGAACAGTTAAGATCCAATCAATATATCTATATACTGTTGGTGACTCACCTGTAGCAACCCAAAAGTCTCTCATATACATGTAGTGTACAGCAGCTATAAAAGTAATTAACCCTGCAACAACCATTGAAGTTCTCCATTTTGAAGAAACTCTCATACCTTCATAAAAGAAGAATATAGTAGATGCCCACATTCCAATTGATACAATCCAAAATGTAATACCTACAAAATCACCTTCACCAAGGAAGGTCTCAGCAGCAAAAGCTGGAACAGCAATAAATGCGATAGTTGCAGCGATGATGCCTAATAGACTAGTCTTATTTAACATAAAAACTCCTTATAGTTTGTTTCCTTACTAATAAGATGAGCTTCATATATTTTAATTGACGGACAAATAAAACATTAAAAATAACTTTTTTTTTCTTATTTTTTGTATAAATAAGTAATTTAAATTACTGAAAAATAATCATATTTTTTTCAAAATTATTTAATATCATTATTTTTCAACAATAATCTCATTTTATTAAGAATCTGTTCAATTTTTTTATGATTATTATTATATTGAAAAATTGGCGTAATTTCATTTCTTTCAGAACTTAATCTACCCTTTGAAGATAATAATTTTTCAGCTAATTTTATTGAATAATTATGTGTCTTACCATCATATAAAATATTTTTTAATTTTTTTAATTTTTTAATATTTTCCTTGTTAAAATATCTGGTTCCGCCTTTACTTTTTGTAGAAATACCTTCAACTCTATATTTATTTGTTTTAGGATCTAATGAATCCCAATATCTAATTTTGTGTTCTTCAATTTGAAGTAATTTAGATACCTCCGAAATATTTAAATATTTTTTATACATAATTTAGACATCAGTACTGTCATCACTGTTATTTATATATTTCAATAAAATTTTACTAGCTTTGAAAGTAATAACATTTCTACTTGAAATATTGTATTCTTCTTTGGTTTTAGGATTTCTACCAATTCTACTATTCTTTTTATTAAGCTTAAACGTTCCAAAGTTGTGAATTTTTACTTTGTTATCAGATTGAAGACCCTGAATTATGATATCTATAATATCATTAACAATGTCCAAGCAAAGTTTTCTATTAAATCCAAATTCAATTTTCAAAGCCTCAGCAATTTCATCTCTAGATATATTTTGTTTATTATTCATATGTTTTTTATTGATTTAATAATTTTCTTATTAAGATCGTTAGTAATAAAATTATGACACTGTTTCAATGCGTAACTAAAGGCAATAGGATTTGCATTTCCATGACTTTTTACAGAGATGCCATTTAATCCAATTAAAGTTGCTCCATTGTAAATGTCTGGATTTACTTGATCTTTTAATTTTTTTAAATCTTTCTCAATAAGTTTATATGAAATCTTATTAATTAATGATTTATTAAAAATATCTCTTAAATTTGAAGTTATAAAATTTGAAATACCCTCAGCAGATTTTAGCATAATGTTACCTGTGTAGCCATCAGATACAATTATATCACAATCTCCAGATGTTATTTTATTTGGTTCTATAAAACCAATAAAATATTCTTTCAAAAAACTTGATAGAATTAAATCTGCAGCTTCTTGAAGAAATTCTAAACCTTTATTATTTTCTGTACCAATGTTTAAAATACCGATTTTTGGTTTTTTGTTTTTATTAATAATTGAATAATAACAAAAACCCATCAAAGCAAATTGAAATAAATTTGCACCACTTACAATCACGTTTGCTCCTAAATCTAACATTAATGAATAATTTTTTTTATTAGGAACTAATGAACAAATAGCAGGCCTATCAATACCTTCTATCATGCCCATGTGAAGTCTTGAAAGTACCATTATTGCTGCTGTGCTACCCGAAGAAACAAAACCAGCGTTCTCATTATTTTTTGCAAATTCTAAACCTTTATAAATACTGCTATTTTTTTTTGATCTTAAGATGGTATTAACGCTATCTTCATCTGATATAATATCCTCTGTGTTTAGAACTTCATAGTTATAGAGATTAAAATTATTTTTTGTTATATTTTGATTTATTAATTTTTCATCACCAAAAAATAATATTTTTGTATTTTTTTCTTTTTGAAGAAAGATTTCTGCACCCTTTAAAACTTTATAAGGACTTTGCTCGCCACCCATAGCATCTATGGCAATTACAACTTGCCTTTCAGACATAATTTTAATTGATTTCTTTTGTTTTCTTTTTTAAAATTTGTCGACCTTTATACATACCAGTAGAAAGGTCAATTTTATGAGGTAATCTAGGTTCACCAGAATCTTTATCCAAAATAATATTCATTTTTTTTAAAGAGTCATGAGATCTTCTCATATTTCTTTTTGAAACACTAGTTTTTCTTTTTGGGACAGCCATTTTTTCCAATTATTAGTTTTTAAAATTAATTCAAGATAAATCTTCAATAATTTGAATAAAATTATAAAACTTATATTGTTAGTTTATAAAATCACCAAATTTATCATTAAATTTTCTCGAAACATTGTTGTAATTATCAGCTTTAATTAAATCTGTCATTTTTAGATATTTTATAAAAGTTTCATTTTTATATAAATTGTTATCACTTGGAAATTTACTTAGTCTAAAGTAAAATTTTTTTACATATGATTTTACATATTTACCTATAGACATATCTCCTATACCTTTCTCTCTTAAAGATTCATCAAGATCTGATATGAATAAAGATATTAATTCTTCATTAACCTTAAGATATTTATTTCTATTATTTTCTAATAGATTTTTTCTAATAAACATAATCAAAAAAATAGAAACAATTTCAAAAGATGTTTTATAGTCTTTAACCTTAAAGAAATGGTTTTCATTTAAAAAAATTTTACTTTCAAATAAAATTTTTTTATATTGATTACTTGCAATTATTTGCTCTTTATTTTCTTTTTTTTTTAAGTATTGTAATATCATCCAATGAATAAACTATTATTTTATATATGTATTTTTTTTATTTTAGCAAATTGTTCAAATAAAACTACTTATTCTGGAAAAATTTTGAAAAATGAAGAATTACAAAATGTGAACTTTATAAATAAAGCAAATTTAATTAATAGACTCGGATATCCAAGTTATGTAGATCCAATAGAGAATAAACTTTTTTATTATTCTGAAAAAAGTGAAAAAAAATCAATTTTTAAAAAAGAAGTTAAATATAGCTATGTGTTTGTATTTAAATTAAATGACGATGGTGACATAATTGAATCACAAGTTTTTAATACAAATAATATTGAAAAAATAAATTTTTCAAATGATAAAACAACTAATGAAATTGTAAAAAGAGGATTACTTGAAAGAGTTTTTGGGGGAGTTGGAGCTCAACAAGAACTACCAACTACCCCTTAATTTTTTACAGAGATATTGCTGCTAATAGTAAAAGAGCTACAATATTTGTTATTTTAATCATAGGATTTACAGCTGGTCCTGCTGTGTCCTTATAAGGATCACCAACGGTATCTCCAGTTACAGCTGCTTTGTGTGCTTCACTACCTTTACCTCCATGATTTCCATCTTCAATATATTTTTTTGCATTATCCCAAGCTCCGCCCCCAGCTGTCATACTTATAGCAACAAATAAACCTGTAATAATTACTCCAAGAAGTAATGCGCCTAAACATGATAATGCTGCTGATTGACCAGCTATAAGTAAGATTACAAAGTAGACAACTATAGGAGATAAGACTGGCAACATAGATGGTACAATCATTTCTTTTATTGCTGACTTTGTAAGAATGTCTACACAAGTACCATATTCAGGCTTGCCTTTACCTTCCATTATACCTGGAATTTCTTTAAATTGTCTTCTAACTTCTAATACAACTGAACCAGCAGCTCTTCCAACGGCTGTCATACTAAGAGCTCCAAATAAGAAAGGCAATAAACCACCTAAAAGTAATCCAACAACCACATATGGATTAGATAAATCAAAAGAAACTTCTATTCCATACAAAGGACTACTTGGATCTTTTGCAAAATGATCAAGATCTTCGGTATAAGCTGCAAATAGAACTAGCGCTCCAAGTCCTGCAGAGCCAATCGCGTATCCTTTTGTAACTGCTTTAGTAGTATTACCTACAGCATCTAGCGCATCAGTTGTCTTTCTAACATTTTCATCTAAGTTAGACATTTCTGCAATACCACCAGCATTATCTGTTACAGGTCCATATGCATCTAATGCAACTACCATACCAGCTAAAGCTAACATTGTTGTAACTGCAATAGCGATACCGAATAATCCAGCAAGGGAATAAGTTGAAATAATTCCTGCAACAATTATTAATGCAGGTAAAGCTGTTGCTTCTAAACTAATTGCAAGCCCTTGTATTACGTTAGTTCCATGACCGGTTGTTGAAGATTGTGCGATACTTTGAACAGGTCTATAATTGGTACCAGTATAATATTCAGTTACCCATATTATTAAGCCTGTAATTAATAATCCTAGTAATCCGCAAATAAAAAGAGACATTCCAGTAAACTGAGTGGATGTTCCCTCAACAACCAAAACATTATTTAAACCAACAATGTAATCTGTAACAAAATACAATAATACAGCTGAAAGAATAGCAGAGACTGCAAATCCTCTGTATAGGGCAGCCATAATGTTATTATTTTTACCAAGTCTTACAAAGTAAGTTCCAATTATACTTGTAAGAGCACAAACACCTGCAATTGCCAATGGGAACATCATCATTGTATAAGAGTTTTCAATAAAAAATATAGAAGCTAAAACCATTGTTGCTACAACTGTGACAACATAAGTCTCAAAAAGATCTGCGGCCATTCCTGCACAATCACCAACATTATCTCCAACGTTGTCTGCAATAACAGCAGGATTTCGAGGGTCATCCTCAGGAATGCCAGCTTCAACTTTTCCAACCAAATCTGCTCCAACATCGGCGCCCTTGGTAAATATACCTCCACCTAGTCTTGCAAAAATTGAAATTAATGATGCTCCAAATCCAAGTGAAACTAAAGGAGCAACAATCTCTCTACCCGGAAATGAACCAGAGTTGTGCAAAACAAAATAAAAAATTGCAATAGAAAGAAGTGCAAATCCTGCAACAAGCATTCCAGTTACAGCACCAGCTTTGAATGATACTGATAAACCTTCCGCTAAGCTATTACTTGCAGCATGCGTAGTACGAACATTAGATCTAACCGATATATTCATTCCTACATAACCTGCAGCACCAGAGAAAAAAGCTCCAATCAAAAAGCCAATTCCAGATGCCAAGTCAAAAACTATCCATATAAGAGCAAAAATAACAACTCCCACAATAGCTATTGTAATGTACTGTCTGTTTAAATAAGCTCTAGCACCTTCTTGAATTGCGCCAGCAATTTCTTGCATTTTATCATTTCCAGAACCTAGTGATAAAATTTGCCTAGATGTTACTAGACCATATAGTACGGCTGCTAGACCGCATAAAACAATTAATACCTGCAGTGTTGTCATTGAAAACTCCTTAAAATTTTGGCTGATATGTCAGAAACTTTTAAAAAAATCAAGTTTTTAGGAGAAATGATCAAATTTCTTGATATTCTTAATGTCTAAATGTGAATCGAAATGAATTCCTTTTTTACTTATTATTTTTCCTATCAAAGTGACATTAATATTATTTTTATTGGCAATATTAAAAATTTTATTTCTATTTTTTCGACTGGATATAATTATCAGCTCATAATCATCACCAGCATTTAAAAGATCTTCTAATCTAAGATTCTTTTTATTGTTGAGAATTTTTTTTGTTTTTACACTTAATGGAATTTTATTTACATTAATTAATGCACCATATTTATCATTTAACATATCAGTTAAATCTCCAATTAGACCATCAGAAATATCTTTCATTGAATTAACATAATTTGCAATTAATGGTCCAAGTTTACAAGGTATTGGATATAAATATTTTTTAATAAAATATTGCTTCAAATTTATATTTGATGAAATTTTTTTTTTTAAAATTTCTAAACCAATCTTGGACTCACCAATATTGCCAGTTATTAAAACATCATCGTATAAATTACATTTATTTTGAAATATTTCTAATTTCTTTTTTATAGATCCAAAAAAAGTTGAAGAAACAATAAGTTTATTTGATTTTGATAAATCACCACCCAAAAGATAAAATCCATATTTATTTTGAATTTTATTTAATTGATTTGAAAATGAATTTAACCAATTTTCATTAATATGATTTGGTAAATGCAAATTCAAAAGATAAGAATGGGGCACAGCTCCCATAGCAAAAATGTCAGATAAATTAACAGTTGTAATTTTCTGGGCTATTGACTTAGGATCATCATTAGAGAAAAAATCTATATCTTCAGAAATATTATCAGTTGTAACAGTTAGTTTATAATTTTTACTAATTAAGTCTAAATATGCTCCATCATTTTCAAAATCAAATGTTCCTTTATTTTTAAAATTTAATTTTTTTAAATATCTATTAATTATTAATTTTTCAGATAAACTTTTTTTTGTTGATTTCATCTTTATCTATATATTTTTGAATTATAGCATTAATTAATTTAGTTTCTTTTTGGGATACAAGACTTTTACTAATATTCAAATAGTCATTAAGAACAATTTTAAATTTATTTTTATCAGTAATTTTTAATTCAGTAATAATTGCAAATATTAATGATTTTAAAATATTATCCCATTTTTCAAATCTACGATTAATATCAATAAAACCATTTAAATCCTCAGTGATATTTTTTTTATCAATATTATTTTTAAAACTAGAAAAAAGTTTATTTAAATAATTTTTATTAAATTTAAGCTTAAATTCTTTTTTTTCATCAATTATTGCAATATTAGTAGCATAGAAATGCTTTTGAAAATCTTCAATGCTCTCTAAAGAATCTGTACTTATGAATTCATTCTGAAAAATATATTGCACAAATGCAAGTCTTGTTTGTGACTTGATGTAATTTTGCATTTTTTATTTTAGTAACTCTATGCAAGCTAATGCAGCTTCTTGACCTTTATTTTTTTGATTAACATCACTTCTTATTATTGCTTGCCCAAAATCATAACATGTTAAGATACCAAAACCAATTGGAACATTAAACTCAACAGATAAATCCATAATTTTTCTAGAAGTTACATTAGCAATAACTTCGAAATGATATGTGTCACCTTTAATGATACATCCTAAAGAAATAAATCCTTTAAAATTGTCTATATTTTTTTTTATTAAATAAGGAATTTCAAAACAACCTGGTGCATTAATAATTTCATACTCATAACCATTTTCTTTAAGGGTTTTGCTTGCACCCAATTCAAGGTTTTTCGATATTTCTTTATAATAATTTGCGGAAACTATTAGAATTTTGTTATTCATATTTTTCTCTGATCAACTATTTCAATATTAAATCCATCCAAGGCAATAATTCTTTTCTTAGTATTTGTTAATAATATAATTTTATTTATTTGAAGTAATGATAAAATCTGAGCGCCTACACCATATTCTCTTAATTCTAATTTATTTTTTGATCTTTTTCTTTTATTAAAAGTTTTGAGTATATTTGGTGACATGTCACTATTTATTAATACTATAGCCCCTGATCCATTCTTCTCTATAAGCTGAAAGGCAGACTTAATTTCACTTCCAAAAATATTTTTTTCTTCAAATATATCCTTTGTGACATCTAATCTGTGCATTCTAACAAACACAGGTTGCTTTACATCACTTAAATTTTTTACTAGAGCATAATGCTTTTCACCAGAAATAGTATTTTGAAATACTTTTAGAGTAAATTGTGACCCCATCTCACTTTCAAATGGCCTTTCCGAGATCTGTTCGACAATTTTAGTTTTTTTAAGTCTAAACTTAATTAAATCACTAACCGTTCCTACTTTCAAATTATGTAATTTTGCAAACTTGATAATTTCTGGTAATCTCGCCATAGATCCATCTTCGCTCATAATTTCACAAATAACGCCAGAAGGATTTAAATCTGCAAGTTTTGAAATATCAACTGCTGCCTCAGTATGACCAGCACGTACTAAAACACCCCCATCCCATGCCATAAGAGGAAAAACGTGCCCAGGATAAACAAGATCATTCTTGTTTCTATTATTATTTACAGCGACTGATATTGTATGTGCTCTATCAGCTGCAGATATTCCGGTTGTCACTCCTTCTTTTGCTTCAATCGAAACAGTAAAAGCAGTTAAATCATTTTTTATATTACTTGGGTTCATTAAGGGAAGTTCCAATTCTTCTATTCTATCCTTAGTTAATGCTAAACAAATTAATCCCCTTCCATGCTTTGCCATAAAATTAATAGTTTGAGGGCTAGCATATTGAGCTGGAATGATTAAATCACCTTCATTTTCTCTATTGGGATCATCGACAAGAATATACATTTTGCCATTTTTAGCATCTTCTATAATCTCTTCAATAGAAGACAAATTTTCTTCAAAGTTATCTTTATTCATTGTTAAAAATGAAACGAGCAAGATAATCAAATTCAATGTTTACTTGATCACTTTTATTCAAAAATTTTAAGTTAGTATGATGAAATGTATGGTCTATGATTGAAATCATAAAGGAATTATTTTCTACTTTTGCTACTGTTAAAGAGATACCATTTATTGAAATAGATCCTTTTTCTACTATAAATTTATTGTTTTTATTAAATTTTTTTTCAAAATGATATTCCCAACTATTTTCAAGTTCTAAAATTTCACTAACAGTGGTTGTAGTATCAACATGACCATATACAAAGTGGCCACTGACTTCATCACCTATCTGTAGGGATTTTTCTAAGTTAATTTTTTCATTTTTTAAAATGGAGTTAGAAAGATTTGTTCTTTTTAAAGTTTCCTCTCCTATATTCACTTCAAAGCTAAATAATTTTTTATCTGTTTGAGTAATATTTTTTGCTGTAAGACAGACTCCATTACAGGAAATTGAAGAACCTTCCTTACAATTACTTAAATCAAGATTTGTAGATATTTGGTAAAGCCCCTCATCTTTGGTTTTTATTTTTCCTAAATCTTGAATAATACCTGTAAACATTAATTCACCTGATAGTTTGTATATATGTCGTCTTTGAATTTTTTTCTTTCATTTAAAGATAAATTTAGTTGACTAAGTTTTTTTCCAACAATTGCTGGTTTGCCAAGTTTTCCTATAATAATTTTGGATTTAAATAAATGAATTTCGTCAACTAAATTATTATTTAATAATTCCGCAAAAAAAATACCCCCTGCTTCAACTAATAAATCAGATATTTTTAATGAGTATATTTTGTTAAAAATATTTTTTAAATTTAGTTTTTTGTTTTTATTTAATTTACAAAGAACAATTTCACATCCTAATTTAATTAAATTTTCAGATTTTTTATTTTTTTTAGAAGTAAAGATAATAATTCTTTTTTTAGATATATCTTTTAATATTTTTGATTTCATTGGTATTTTTAGATTATTATCAATTATTATAATTGGAATATGTTGCTCTAAAGTTTTTTTTAATCTTATAGTTAATCTTGGATCATCTTTTATTACAGTTTTTGAAGTAGTTAAAATAGCTTGACTCTTTGATCTCAACTTATGCGCATATTCTCTACTCAATTTATTAGATATCCATTTACTTTTATAATCATGCCATGCAATTTTTTCATCTGTAGAAGTTGCAATTTTGACTTTTGTAAATGGTTTTTTCTTTAAAACACTTTTAAAAAAAAATTTATTTAAATTATATGTTCTATTATTTTCTAAACCTACATTTACAATTACATTATTTTTTTTTAACTTTTTAATACTTTTATAATTAGTTCTAATATCTGGATCAGCCGCAGATATAAATATTTCTTTAATTCCTGATCTTAATATTTGATCTGTGCATGATCCATCTTTTGAACTATGAAAACATGGTTCTAAAGTAACATACATTGAAGCTCCTTTAGCTTTATGACCAGCTTTAGCTAGAGCTATTTCTTCGGCATGAGGCCTTCCAGATTTATTCGTTACAGCTTTAGAAATTATTTTTGAATTTTTTGCAATTACACAGCCCACAGTGGGGTTGGGGAAAGTTTTTCCAAATTTTTTTTTAGCAATATCATGCGCTAAATTAATCATCTTTACATTTTGTTGAGACACTTAAAATTATTTATCTTCTAAATTACCTAAGAAATCTTCAAAATCTTTTGCTTCTCTAAAATTTTTGTAAACAGATGCGAATCTGACGTATGCTACCTGATCTAAATGCATTAAAGCTTCCATAATGTACTGACCGATAATATTAGATTTTATATCAGTTTCACCTGAATTTTCTAATTTTCTTACAATAGCATTAACAATTTTTTCAATTTTTTCATTATCAACATTTCTTTTTCTTAAAGCTAAAGAAAGAGATCTATACATTTTATCTCTATCAAAATTTTCTTTTTGACCGTTACTTTTCATTACGACCAAATCCCTTAACTGAATTCTCTCAAAAGTTGTAAATCTAGAGCCGCAAGCATCACAAACTCTTCTTCTTCTTATAGCTGTATTATCTTCTGTAGGTCTTGAGTCTTTTACTTGTGTATCTTCATTACTACAGAAGGGGCATCTCATTTAAAATGCCTCACTATAAATTGGATATTTTTTGCAAAGCTCAATTACATCTTTTCTTGTTTTATTAAAAACTACATTTCTCTCATTTTCTTCAAGTAAAAGACTATCCAAGATATCAGCAATCATATTTCCAACTTGTTCAAAATCTTTCTGATTAAAACCTCTGGTCGTAGCGGCTGCAGTTCCAAATCTAAGTCCGCTAGTTATTTTTGGTGGATTAGGATCATATGGAATTGCATTTTTGTTACATGCCAATCCAACTTCTTCTAAAATTTTTTCAGCTTTATCACCAGTTAAACCTTTTGGCGTCAAATCTAACCAAACTATATGTGAATCTGTGCCTCCTGTAACAATTCTAAATCCTCTATCAACTAAAGTTTTTGCCATAACTTTAGCACTAGCAATAACATTTTTAATATATTCTTCGAATTCAGGTTTAAGTGCTTCACCAAAGCAAACAGCTCTAGCTGCAATTACATGCATTAGTGGACCACCTTGTAATCCAGGAAAAACAGCAGAATTAATTTTTTTATATAAATCTTCATGATTAGTTAAAATCATTGCACTTCTTGCACCTCTTAAAGTTTTATGCGTTGTTGAAGTTACTACATGTGCATGCTCAATAGGATTTGGATATTGTTTACCAGCAACCAGACCAGAGTAGTGAGCCATATCAACTAAAAAATATGCTCCTACTTTATCAGCTATTTCTCTAAACTTTTTCCAATCTATTGTTCTTGGATAAGCGGAGGCTCCCGCAATTATCATTTTTGGTTTATGCTCTAATGCTAATGCTTCAACTTCATCATAATCGATTAAATCTTTATCATTGCCATCTTTTTTTACACCATATTGAACAGCATTAAACCATTTACCAGATAGATTAGGTTTTGCTCCATGAGTTAGGTGACCACCTGATGCAAGAGACATACCTAAAATAGTATCATGTGGTTGAAGTAAAGCTAGAAAAACTGCTTGGTTTGCCTGTGCTCCACTATGCGGTTGTAGATTTGCAAATTTACAATTAAAAAGTTTTTTAACTCTTTCTAAAGCAATCTCTTCTGCTTGATCTACGAATTCACATCCTCCATAATATCGTTTTCCAGGATACCCTTCTGCATATTTATTTGTCATGACAGAGCCTTGAGCATTTAAAATTGATCTTGAGGCAATATTTTCAGATGCTATCAATTCTATTTGGTTTTGTTGTCTTTCTAATTCACGGCTTAGTGTTCCATAAACCTCTGGGTCTGCTTCTTTAATTCCTTTAGTAAACAAATCTGAAATCATAATTTTTTAATCCTTCTTTTATGTCGTCCTGACTCAAACTTTGTAGAAAGAAAAGCCTGAACAGTTTTTTTTGCCTCGCTAGTATTTATAAATCTACCTGGTAAAACAAGTACATTAGCATCATTGTGCTTTCTTATCAATCTTGCTATTTTTGAATTATTAGCAAGACCAGCCCTAATTCCTTTTTTTCTATTAGCTGCAATACTCATACCAACACCAGTTCCGCAGATTAGAATACCAAAGTTTTTCTTATTCTTAAGAACCTCTTTAGTTAATTTGTGTGCAAAATCAGGATAATCAACACTCTCATCTGTTTTTGTTCCTAAATCATTAATTTTTGGAAAATTCTTTAACAATTTAGTTTTGAGGTCAAATCCAGCGTGGTCTGAGGCAATGTATATATTCTTATTTTGCATAATAATTTTTGTGGTTATTTACATTAAAATAATGATATTGGCTAATATTGTATGAAAGAAAATAATTGGTTTGATCCATTTTATATTCAAAGTCATTTAAGTGAAGAAGAAAGTAATATTCAGAAAAATGTTAGAGATTTTTGTAATAATGAACTTAAACCTACAGTAGTTGAAAGAAATAGAAAAAATGAATTTGATCAAAGCCTCTATCCAAAGTTTGGGTCACTTGGAGTTTTAGGTCAAACAGTTAAAACACACGGTGGTTCTGGTACATCAAATTTATCGTATGGACTTGTAGCATATGAGTTTGAAAAAATAGATAGCAGCTACAGATCTTCGATATCTGTTCAATCTTCCCTAGTGATACATCCAATTAACGAATTTGGATCTCAGGAGCAAAAAGATAAATACCTTCCACAATTAATTAAAGGAGAAAAAATTGGTTGCTTTGGTTTAACAGAAAGTGAAGCTGGTTCTGATCCTGCTTCAATGAAAACTTCATTTAAACAAACTAAAGATGGATATATTTTAAATGGATCTAAAAACTGGATTACGAATGCACCAATTGCTGATATATTTATTATTTGGGCAATTGAAGAAAATAAAGATCACAAAAGTATCAAAGGTTTTATAATTGAAAAAAATACTGAAGGATTAAATACTTCAACAATAGAAAATAAAACGAGCTTAAAAATCAGTCCAACTGGGCAAATAATTTTAAATAATGTTTTTGTTCCAAGTAATTTGTGTTTAGAAAATACTGAAGGATGGAAATCAGTTTTTAGATGTCTCAATAAAGCAAGATTTGGAATTAGCTGGGGTGTTTTAGGTTCTGCATCTGAATGTTGGTTAATTGCAAAAGACTATGTAGAAAATAGAATTATGTTTAAAAAACCTTTAGCATCAAATCAATTAATTCAAAAAAAATTATCAGAGATGCAAATAGAGATAAATCTGGGATTAGCATCATGTCTTTTAAGTTCTAAAGCTTTAGATGAGGGTAAAGATATTATTAATGCAATTAGTATTTTAAAAAAAAATAACTGTAAAAAATCTTTAGATATAATTAGAAATGCACGTGATATGCTTGGGGCAAATGGGTTATTAGAAGAATATCATATCATGAGACATTTGGTTAACTTAGAAACTGTTAAAACTTACGAAGGCGCAGAGGATATTCATTCATTAATTTTAGGAAAAAATCAGACTGGAATATCCAGTTTTTAAAAGTAATTTCTAGTTTTAGAGGTTTGATTTAGTAAATTTTGTTAATATTTAATATCAATAGAAATTGATACAAATACGATTTTTGTATAAATCTCAGACATTAATTCATATTATCTCGGGAGGACATATGAAAAAAAATTTAAAAAGACGTGAGTTTCTAAAGAAAGCTGGTGTAGCAGGTGCTGCTGCAGTTGGTGCTTCTACTTTAGCAGCTCCAGCAATAGCTGGCGGTCATCAAGAGTGGATCATTTGTAGTGCTTTTGGTAAAGCTGGTCCATTAGGACAGGCTATCCAAGGTTTTGGAGATAACATAAATAGATATTCTGAAAAGCTTAAAGTGAAAGTTTATCATGCTGGTGAACTTGTTCCAGGACTTGAAGCATTAGATGCAGTAAGATCTGGTGCAGCTCAAGCAGCTTATGGAGCTCCTTATTATTGGCCAAACCTATCAGATGCAATTGAGTTCGTAGCAACATGCCCATTTGGAATGAATGCAATGGAGCAAAATGCATGGTGTTACTACGGTGGTGGTATTGAAGCTGCTGACAAAATTTATAATGCACTTGGTGTTAAATTTTTACCTATGGGTAACACAGGAAACCAAATGGGTGGTTGGTTTAATAAAGAAATCAATACTCCTGATGACTATAAAGGTCTAAAAATGAGAATGCCTGGCTTAGGTGGTAGAACTATTGAAAAACTTGGAGCTACACCTGTATTGCTTGCAGGACCTGATGTTTTACCAGCTTTAACTTCTGGTGCAGTTGATGCAGCAGAATGGATATGCCCAGCAGCAGATTTAGGTGCTGGATTATATCAAGCTGCAAAGTATTATTATGGACCAGGATGGCATGAACCATCTACTCTTCTAGATTTATCTATGGATCTTAAAGCATGGGAAGCACTTGATAGTGACACTCAAGGCTTAATCGATGATTTAGCTAAATCTTTCAACATGACTGTATTTAGTCGTTTCCAAGCTATTAATGGACCAGCATTACAAAAACTTGTTAATGAACATAACGTAGAAATTAAAACTTTCCCAGATGAGGTTTTAATAGCTCTTGGTAATGCAGCAGGTGAAGTTGTTTTTGAGAGGGGTTCTATTAACTCTGAAACAAAAGCTATAACAAATCACTTATTATCTTTCAGAAAAGTCATTAAAGAATGGTTTACTAAAGGTGAGCAAAACTTCTCACGTATAAGAGATTTACCATTTAAATTTCCTGATTCAGTATAATATTTAAAATTTTTTAATTTTTAAGAGGTCTCTTTTGAGACCTCTTTTTTTTTTAGTTTATTAACCTAGGAAGCCAAGTTGCTATTTGTGGAAACGCGAATACTAAGATTATTGCAAGTATTTGTATAAAAATAAAAGGAATTACACCGGCATATATATTAGATGTTTTAACATTTTCTGGAGCAACACCTCTTAAAAAAAATAATGAAAATCCAAATGGAGGCGTTAGAAAACTTGTTTGTAAATTAAGAGAAATTAAAATTCCTAACCACAAAGGATCAGCTCCGTTCGCAATTAATCCTGGACCTACTAATGGGATAATAACAAATATAATTTCAATATAATCAAGGAAAAAACCCAATATAAAAATAGTTAACATTACTATAATTAAAGCACCATACTCTCCACCTGGTATATTAGTTAAAAAATTACTAATCATTTCATCTCCCTGAAATCCTCTGAATACTAAAGAAAACATTGATGCTCCAATTAAAATGATAAAAACAAATGAACTCATTTTTACTGTGGTAATTGCAGCTTCTGAAATATTTTTAAGATTTAGATCCCTTCTTAATAAAGCTAAAATAGCAGCACCTGCAGCACCGACAGAAGCAGATTCAGTTGGAGTAGCTACACCAAGAAAAATTGATCCAAGAACTGCTAAAATTAAAAATATAGGTGGGATTACTTCAAACAGAGCATTTTTCCATATTTCAGCTTTAGGCTTATTAGAAATTTTTAGAGGTAATTTATCTGGATGTAATCTAGCAGTAAAAAGAATGTAGATAATGAAAAATCCTACTAACATTAAACCAGGTAAAAGAGCTCCAGCAAATAAATCTATTGCAGTTACTGGTAGTGGTGCCAAGTCTCCTGTTAAAAGACCAGCCTCTTCATTTGCTCCCTGCAACATTTCAGCTAGCAGTATTAAAACAATTGAAGGAGGTATTATTTGCCCTAAGGTTCCTGAAGCACAAATTGTTCCCGTAGCAATTTTTTCATCATAACCTGCTTTGAGCATACTTGGCAATGCAAGCATACCCATAGTTACTACTGTTGCTCCAACTATTCCTGTAGAGGCAGCAAGCAACATCCCAACTAAGATAACACCTATTCCTAATCCACCTCTTACTGAACCAAATAAATCTCCTATAGACTCTAAAAGTTTAGCTGCAATTTTTGTTTTTTCCAGCATAACTCCCATAAAAATAAATAGAGGTACAGCGACAAGAGCTTCATTAATCATCACACCATAAATTCTTTGAGGGAAGAAAAGAAGCATTTTAAAATTAAACACTCCTAGTAGATCACCTACAAAAGCAAAAATTAAAGATGATCCTGCTAAAGTAAAAGCAACAGGAAAACCAAATAACAAAAACAACAAAGTTGTTAAAAACATTATTACTGCTAATACTTCAGGAGTCATTTGAATTTAAACTAATAAAATTATTAATAATTTTTGAAATTACCTGTATGAAAAGAAGAAAGGCAAAAATAAGAATTGCTAGTTTTAATAAAAATATCATTGTCAAACCACCTGCTTCTCTAGACACTTCATTCATTTGCCAAGATTTGTAAACAAAAGGAAAGCTATAAGACCAAATTATATACAAAAAAGGTAATAGTAAAACTATGTTGCCTACTAAATCAACTATTACACGATACAATTTTGATGAGTTTCTATAAATTATATCAATACGTACATGATCGTCATTTAAATATGTGAAACCAGCACCAACCATAAAAATATATGCATGCATCCATACATATGTTTCTTGCATCCATATAAAACTGATTCCAAATAAGTACCTTAATACTACTACTAAAAAAACGTTTATTGTCATGAGAACTACTAGAAATGCACAAAAGTAACCAGCATATTTATTAATTGTACTTAAAATAAGAGAGATATTTTTCATATTTACTATTGAAATGTATCAGTAAACTTAAATATATTTAAATAAACAAAATTAGCCATCAAATTTCTGATTTTTATTGAAAAACTTAGGAACTTTTTTTCCAGCCTGAGCTCTCTTTCCAACCCAAAACTCAACATCATCCAATTTTCTATTTTTAGAACCAGTACTCCATTCTAAACCATCCTCAATGGTTAATTGAGTGACATCCGATAAAAAATCATCTTTCTTGATTTTAATTAATTGAACCCCTCCACCCTTTTGTAATTTTGGCAAAGCATCAATTACAAAAATTAGCATTTTTTGTAACTTTGTAACACAAGCAATATGTTTTTTTGTAAGATTTAATACTTTAATTACGAGATCATTATTTTTTAAATTAAATAATTGCTTACCTTTCTTTTGGTTAGTTACAAGAGATTCAGTATTACTAATAAATCCTTTAGCGTTTTTGGATACAATTAAGAGATCTTCATCGATTGATGAAAGTAATCCAGTAACCTTATCATTTGGCATACTATCGACAAAATAAATAAATGATTTAGGATTGCTATTTCCACCTGGTAAAATATTTGGATCTATCGTGTAAACTTTACCAGAAGAAACAAACAAAAGTATTTTTTGATTTGAATTTAAATTAACTGAAAATAGATTTTCTTTTTTTATTTTTTCAATTTCCTTTTCATCGGTTATCTCTTTAATTCTCTTGAGCTGAAAATCTTTATTAATAATAATGGTGAATTTTTCAATTTCTTTAAATTCATCAATACTAATATCAATATCATTATTTTGTTCTGATGAAATTACAGATTTTCTATCCTTTATATCACTTTCTAAATCATTTTTTATAATATCTAATTCACTTACTATAAATTTATCTAATGTTTTTTTATCTTTTATTAATTTATTTAGATATTTTAATTGTTCATTTAATTTTTGGATTTCATCTTTAATATTTTTTTCATCAATCTTTCTAAGAGATCCTAAACGCATACTTAAGATTGAATCACATTGTAAATCAGATAATTTATATTTCTTAATTAATTCTTTTTTGGGATTATCTTTTGTTCTTATTATTTTTATTATAGAATTTAAATTTTTAAAGACAATTTGATAACCTTTAAGAATTTCTAGTCTCTTTTTAATTTTTTCTATATTAAATTTTGATTTTCTTTTAATTGTAATTTTTCGATGTTCTAAAAAATTAGAAAGTATTTCAATAATTCCAATTTGTTTAGGCTCTATACCATCAATTAAAACATTAAAATTACAAGAGTACTTAATTGATAGGTCAGTTAATTTAAAACATAAGCTTATTAATTTTTCAGCATCAATATTTCTGGTCTTTGGTTTTAAGACAATTCTAATACTTTCATCTGACTCATCAACTACATCATCCAAAGGTAATTTTTTATTATTTATATTATTAGCAAGTTGTTCGATTATCTTAACTTTATTAACTTGATATGGAATTTCAGTAATAATGATTTGATACAAACCATTTTTTAATTCTTCTATTTGATATTTAGCATTAATATTAAATGAGCCCTTGCCATTCTTATAAATTTGCTTTTTTTGATTACTATCTAAAATTATTTCACCACCTGTGGGAAGATCTGGTCCATTAATAATTTTTAAAATTTCAGTTAGTGAAGCTTTATCTTTTTTTAATATTAATTTTAATGCATCAATTAATTCAACAATATTATGAGGAGGAATATTTGTGGCCATACCCACAGCTATACCCATTGCTCCATTAATTAAAATATTAGGAAGTTGAGATGGTAGAACCACTGGTTCTAAATTTTGACCATCGTAATTATCTTTAAAATCTACAGAGTTTTCTTCAATACCATCAAAAAAATAATTTGTATAATCTTGTAATCTTGCCTCTGTGTAACGCATTGCTGCAGGATTATCACCATCAATATTTCCAAAATTACCCTGGCCATCTACTAATGTAATTCTTGTAGAAAAATCTTGAGCCATCCTTACTAAGCTATCATAAATAGCTTGATCTCCATGAGGATGAAATTTACCCATTACATCACCAACAATTCTAGCACATTTTTTATAACTTGAACTTTTGAAAAGTTTTAGTTGATACATTGAATAAATTATTCTGCGGTGAACAGGTTTCAATCCATCTCTCACATCAGGCAAGGATCTTGAAACGATAGTTGATATTGCATACGAAAGATATTTTTCACTAAGAATAGTATCTAAATTGGATTTAATTATTTTGTTCATTTTTTTCTAAAAAGCTGATTATATTTTTCTTAAATAAAATATACTGATTTGGCAATTTATGATTTAAATTTGACAAATGATTTTTGATAAAAATAATTTCAAAAATTTTGAAAAAATTATTCAAAGAGTTATAATTAAATGTAACATTTGAATTATTCACAAAAAGATGATGAGGAAAATCAATAGTATAGTTTGAGTAATTTTCTTTAAATTCTAAAGTATCTGTATCAAAATATTTTAATCTATTATTGTTAACATAATCTAATTCGTATCCTATATATTTGAGTAAATCAAATAAGTAGATACAAAAGAAGTTTAACCATTTTTTTTTATTAATCATTATTTCTAAAAACTCTTTAGAAATTTTATATATTTGGTTTATTTTCTGTCCTTCAATTACTGAAACATTAATTAAAGACACAACAGAAAGTAAGCAGCTTAGTTTATATTTATCATTAATAACGTCTGATAAATAGGGTTTTGATAATTCTGCTTTTATTGATGGTGGACGATTCCCAATGTATGTCACATCAAAATTTAAAAAAAAACCAAGTTGCATTATATTTTTCTTACTCTTAGAAAGTCCCCCATATACAATTCCTGTGAATACCTCATCTGTATCTGACAAAAATTTAATTAATAGATCATTATCTTTGAAAACTTTAGAATGTATAAGAATACCGTTAAATTTTTTTTGCATCTGATGAAATAATATTAATATAAAGATGTGTTTTTACATCTAAAATATAAGAAATTTCTTTTTGACTTTTTATTCTAATATCTTTTATTTTTGATCCATTTCTACCTAATAATATTTTTTTGTATCTGTTATTTTTAATAATAATATTTTGCTTTATTTTTAGCTGTCCATTTTTTAAATATTTAAAAGTTTTATTAATTACTTCTATATTATATGGAATTTCTTTATGAATTAATGACAGAATCTCATTTCTAGTGCATTCATTAGTGATAAAAATATCATCTTTATCTGTGATTTCATCATCCTTATAAAGCCACCTTCCATATTTTGATTTTTTTAAAAGATAGTTAATTAAATTTTCGAAACCTAATTTTTTTTTAGCTGATATATTAAAAAATTTTTCAATTTTATATTTTTCTGTAATTAATTTTATATGCTTAAGTAAATTTTCTGCTTTTATCAAATCAGTTTTATTAAAAATAATTGAAATATTTTTTTTTAATTCATAAAGTTTAGGTAAATCATTTTTTAAATCATTAAATTCAATTCTTTTTGAGTCAATTAAATATAAAATAATATCTGATTGATTTAAGCCTTCCCATAAATTTTTCTTCAATTTAGTTTTTTGAGATTTATTCTCTCTAAGAAAACTAATACCAGGTGTATCATATAGAACTAGTTGGGTATTTTTAATATTTACAATACCAATTACAAAGTCTTCAGTAGTATTAATTTTTTTGTTTGTTATTGAAATTTTTTCTCCAACAAGATTATTTAATAGAGTTGATTTACCTGCATTAGTCTTACCAACAAAACTAATTTTTAATATTTTTCTTTTCATTAATTTTTTTTAATGCAATTTCTGCAGCATTTCTCTCTGCCTCTCTTATTGAAGAACCTTTTGAATTAATTTTATTTAAATTGACCATTTTAACTGAAACAGTGAATGTGGGGGAATGAGGTGGTCCTTCTTTTTTGATTAATTTATATTCAGGAAGTTTTTTATAAAGTTGTTGTGATATTTCTTGTAATAATGTTTTTGGGTCTAAGGTTTTAGAAACTTCAATATCTAAATATTTTGACCAAATTTTACTTATAAAATTAAATGAAGGATTGTATCCTCCATCTATAAATATGGCTCCAATTAATGATTCTACTGAGTCTGAAAAAATTGAATTTAACATTTTATTGTTTTTTTTCTTAAAATTATATTGGAGCACATCTTCTATTTGCAATTCTTGTGAGATTTTAAACAAAAATTTTTTTTGAACTAAATAAGAATACTTTTTGGATAAATCACCCTCATTAAACTTTTTATATTTTGAAAATAATAAATTTGCTATTATTAATCCGAGTACTCGATCACCTAAAAATTCAAATCTTTCAAATTCATTGATGTTAATTTTTTTTTCATTTTCTAAATAAAAACTTGGATGTGTTAGGGATTGAATTAACAATTTATTATTTTTAAATTTATAATTAATCTTTTTTTCAAATAGTTTGAGCTTTTTGCTATCTATCATAGAATTTTTTGAAAAATTCTTTCATATCTTATTGAATTCGGCCATTTCCATATCTGTAAAAATCTTGCATTTTCTAAAGAAAAGAAAATAAACTGTGCTTTACCAACTAAATTTTCATAAGGAATGAACCCAACCGTACTTATAAATCTACTATCTTGAGAATTATCTCTATTATCACCCATTACAAAGAAATGATTTTCCGGAACATTAAATAACTGAGTATTATCAGCTATACCATTATCTGTTATATCAAGAACATTGATCTCTTTATTAAAAAAATATTCATTATACATTCTAACTCTTTTATTACTTGTTTTATTATCTGTATCTATAAAATCATTTAATTTTTTTCTTAAGATTTCAGATTCATTAATAAAAATAATACCATTTTTAATTTCTATTTTATCACCAGGTAGACCAATTACTCTTTTAATATAATCAGTTCTATTATTTTCAGGGGTTTTAAAAACTACCACATCACCTCTTTCAGGTATATTTGAAAAAATTTTTCCAGGTATCAAAGGTATTGAAAATGGAAGGGAATGTTTAGAAAAGCCATATGAATATTTTGAAACAAAAATAAAATCTCCAACAAGGAGATTTGGTTTCATTGATCCTGAAGGTATATTGAATGGCTCAAATATAAATGATCTAATTAGTAAAGCTATAAAGATTGCTATAAATATTGATTTCAAATTACCAAAAAAACTATTTTTTTTTGATTTAGTCATAAATTGTCACATTTGCTATTGCGTATTTTTTTTCATCAGAAAGTGATACTTCAATTTGTGTATTAGAATTTTTATTCATATTTTTAAAAAATTTCTTTGCTTTACCATGAAGTTTAATAAACGGTTTACCATATTGGTTATTTCCAACTTCAATATCCTTCCAAAATACACCTCTAGCCAAACCTGTACCTAAAGCTTTAGCGCAAGCTTCTTTCGCAGCGTATCTTTTTGCATAAGATTCTACTGAATTTAATCTTTTTTCTGATCTTTCTATCTCAGAAATACTAAAACATCTTTTTTTAAATCTATTACCATATTTATTTATTACTCTTCTTATTCTATTAATATCAATAATATCAATTCCATTACCATAAATCATATTTAACCTTTTAATCTCTCTAAAGAGGATACTTCTTTTTCCATTCTTAGTGCTGCAATAATATTTTGTAAATGATTAGCGTCTCTAACTTCAATGTCTATTATAATTTCAAAAAAGTCAGGTTTCCTTACTGAAAATAGAATATTTGAAATATTACCATTATTTTTTGCAATAACAGTTGTAACCTTTCCAAGGCTTCCCGGTTTATTGAATAACACAACAACAATTCTTGCATTCGATATAGTGTCTAAATTATTTTGATTATCCCAAGATATATTTAACCATCTATCAGGTGCATCTTGGTATGAGATAAGAGTATCACAATCAAGTGTATGAACAGCAACACCAATTCCTGCTGTTACTATACCAACAATACTATCGCCTTTTAAAGGAGAACAACATCCAGCCAGATGATATGACATTCCAGCGGTCAATCCTTTTAACTTTATAGGATTTTGTATATTTTCATTGAATTTAGAAACTGGAATAAAATTATATTCAGGGTAAATTTTTTTAATTACTGAAAGTGCAGTAATTTCACCTGATCCGATTGAAGCATATAAATCTTCTATTGATTTATAATTGAAATCATCAAGTATTTTTTGTTCAATATTTTTATTAAATTCATAATTTTCTTTATGAAAATAGTTTATTAATATTTCTCTACCAAATATGATATGTTCCTCTTTCTTTTTAAATCTAAAAAATCTTCTTAATTGAGATTTAACTTTTGTTGTTACTGCAAATCTTTGCCATAAAGGTGATGGTTGTGAAGATTCAGATGTAATAATTTCAATTTGATCACCATTATTTAAAATTGTTTTTAATGGTTGTAACTTATCATTAATTTTGGCAGCCACACATTTATCACCTATTTGGCTATGAATAGCATAAGCAAAGTCTATGGGAGTAGCATTTTTCGGTAATTCTATAAGATCTCCTTTTGGGGTAAATACAAATATGTCATTTTGGAATACTTTTAATTTAGAATTTTGAATTAATTCATCTTGAGAAACAGAAGAGTTCATTGAATCTACTAAATCATAGACCCACTTATATTCTTTTGCATCTTTTTCTTTTATTTTTTTTGGATCTTTATATTTCCAATGAGAAGCAACACCAAAATCGGCAATCTGATCCATTATATTTGAACGAAATTGAATTTCAATTTTTTTATTTTTTGGTCCCATTACTGAAGTATGCAATGCTCTATATCCATTTGATTTAGGAGCAGAAATAAAATCCTTAAACCTACCTTGTATATAAGGATATTGCCTATGAATTATACCTAAACATCTATAACACTCTCTAGTAGAATTAGTAATAACTCTAAAAGCCATAATGTCTGAAAGTTGCTCAAAAGAAATATTTTTATTTTTAATCTTATTCCATATTGAATATGGTGATTTTATCCTTCCCTCTACTTTACAAAATAGATCTTCTTGAAAAAAAATATTTTTCAACTCATATCTAATTTCATCAATAATATTATCATCCTTTGATTTTAAATATTCTAATCTTTCTATAATTGTTTTCTTTGCATCAGGATTTATTACTTCAAATGAAATATCTTCCAACTCATCCTGCCATTCTTTCATACCTAATCTTTGAGCCAAAGGAGCAAATACTTCTAATGTTTCTAATGCTATTTTAGTTTTTTTATTTTCGTCTTTTATAAATTTAATAGTTCTCATATTGTGTAATCTATCAGCTAATTTTACTAAAATTACTCTTAAATCTTTTGTTGTAGCTAAGATTAATTTTTTATAATTCTCTCCAAATTTTTGATTCTTAACTTTTAAAGAATATTTATTTATTTTTGTTAACCCCTGAACAAGCTCTACTATTTGATTTCCAAAATTTTTACTTATTTCATTAATATTCAAGTCTGTATCTTCTAAAGTGTCGTGAAGCAATCCCGCAACAATTGAGTCAGCATCTAATTTAATTGAGGTTAAAATTTTAGCTACTTCTAGTGGATGTGTTATGAAAGGGTCACCAGAATTTCGAAGCTGATTGCTATGAACTTGTTCGCTAAGTTTAAGTGCATTCCTCACCTTATCTTGTTCATCCAATCTAAGATATGAGGTTATTAATTCTAATTCTCTATAAATTTCCTTAACCATAAATAATATTTAAATTATTTACATAAATTAAATATTTTCCTATTTTAAATGTCTTCTATTTTATCCTCATTTGAAGCAGTATTTAAATCATTAGAGTCCATATTATCAGTTTTCATTTCAGTTATATGATCTTCATTCTCAATATCATTTTCTTCTAAATTTTTAGAACTAACTTGGTCGTTTAAAAGTTGTTCTTCTTTTTCAGATTGATTTGAGTTACTATTATTTTCTAATTCATTTAAATCTTCATCTTCATTAAATGTAGTAGTTTGATATTCTTCTATCAAATCATTTTTTAATTCATCAATAGTAATTTTTTCATCTGCAATTTCTCTCAAAGCAATTACAGTATTCTTATCATTGTCAATCTCTACTCTAGGTTCTTCTCCAGTAAAAAGTTTTCTTGCTCTATTAGAAGCAACAAGCACTAATTCAAATCTACTTGGAAATTTATCTATACAATCTTCTACAGTTATTCTAGCCATATTTGGCTTATATTCATCAAATTTTAAAAGTAAATAGTTAATTATTTTTAAGTATTCTATGTTTTTTAATGTTCCAATCTCTTTGTTTTATTGACTCTCTTTTATCAATTTTTTTCTTACCCTTGGCAACTCCACAAGTTAATTTAACTAAACCTTTGTCTGAAAAGTATAAGGTTATAGGAACAATTGTATGGCCCCCTTGATGAATTAATCCAATAATTTTATTAAACTCTTTTTTTGTTACCAGTAATTTTCTGTTTCTACTTGGCTCATAATTTGTATCGCTAGCATTATTATATTTTTTTATAAAAGAGTTTGATAGCCATAATTCTCCATTTTGTTCAATAATATATGAACCTCTAATTGACCCGGTATTTACTCTCAATGATTTTACTTCAGAACCAGTTAATACCATTCCTGCTTCAATTTTATTTAAAATAGTAAAATTATAATTAGCACTATTGTTAGCAGCAATTACTTTCATTTATAGTAGTTGTAATTCTATAAGTCTATTTTCTACTTCTTTTTTTGTTTCATATTCTATTTCGTAAAGTGGCAGTCTAGTATTTTTTTTACATAAGCCTAACAATGATGCAGCATATTTAACTGGTCCTGGGCTTGATTCTATAAATAAAGAATTGTGAAGCGAAGATAGTTTTAAATTAATATCTTGAGCTTTAGAAATATTTCCCTCTTGCCATGCAGAATGCATATCTGAACATAGTTTTGGAGCAACATTAGCTGTAACAGATATGCAGCCATGACCACCCTGAGCTAGATATGCTAATGCAGTTCCATCTTCACCTGAAAGATAACAAAAATCATTTTGCATTTTTTTTCTAGTTAGTAGTGGTCTAAATAAATCATTAGTAGCATCTTTAACACCAATAATATTTTTAATTTTTGATAATTCAATCATTGTATCAATAGTCATATCTACTATAGATCTACCTGGTATGTTATAAATAATTATGGGAATATTTGTTTCTTCTGTTATTCTTTTGAAATGTTCAAATAAACCTGATTGAGTTGGTTTATTATAATAAGGTGTAACAACTAAAGCTGCATTTGCCCCAGATCTTTCTGCATGCTTAGTATATTCAACTGCTTCAAGTGTATTATTAGAACCAGTACCAGCTATAATTGGTACTCTTTTATTTGAAATTCTAATTGTTTCTTCAATAATTTTTTTATGTTCATCATGAGATAGAGTAGGCGACTCACCAGTTGTACCACATGGCACAAGCCCGTGTGACCCATTTTCAATTAAATGATTTACAATTTTACTAAAAGAATCATAATCCACATCATTACCATCAAATGGTGTAATAACTGCTGGAATGCTACCTTTAAACATTATTAAATGGCGGAGAGAGAGGGATTCGAACCCTCGGAAGGAATTACTTCCTTCGCAGGTTTAGCAAACCTGTGGTTTAAGCCACTCACCCATCTCTCCTTTGTATGTTCTAGCATCTGTTTCTCATAAACATAGTCCGATAATCAATAAAAAACTTACGTATTTACTTTTCTCGCTATTATTATTTAGCATAGAATAACTTGGGATAATATAAAATAATTCGTCTGAAATTAATTAAAAGTGCTACGGAGGTGCTACTAATCTTTTGAGCCTAACCACCTAATATGGCTAAACTCTCTTATTATTAAAAAAAATTAATTCTTTCAAGAAACCAATATAACCCAATACTAGATATGAATATAGATGATGGAACTTGAAAAAATATTCTATAATTTTTATTTTTTGCAAAGTTTAACGCAATCAATAGATATAGAACCAAAACTATAGATATTTGCGCTACTTCAATACCAATATTAAAAGATACAAGATTTATAAATAAATCTGTACTTCTATACCCTATATCACTTAAAACTAATGCAAATCCTAAACCATGAAGTAATCCAAAAAATAAGATTACAACATATCTTAAATATTCTTTTATATATTTTTTAAAAATATTTTCTAATCCGATATAAACTATAGAAAGTGCAATGATAGGTTCAACAATTTGAGGATTGATTCTCATTAAAGATAAAGAAACAAATATAAGGGTAATTGAATGAGCAATAGTAAAGATAGTTATTTGAGAAATTAATTTTTTTAAAGATGATGAAAATAAAAAAAGTCCAAATATGAATAAAATATGATCTAATCCTTTTGGAATTATATGTTGAATTCCTAATACAAAAAATTTTGAGAAGCTATTAAATGTTTTACTAAAATTATTTTCCTTGAATGAAAATTGACTTGATTCCATTCCTGATCGCAAATATTCTGTAACTAATTCATCTTCTAATTTATTATTATTATTCTCTCTTAAAATAATTGGGCCGTAGTTTTTCACCCATCTAAATGTAAATTGTTCAGAATTTTCATCCAATAAAACTCTAAAATAAACATGCGTATCTCTACTTATTTCAAAATTTTTTATATCTTCAACTTCAGTTTTAATTAAATTTATTTTCTTTGTTTCATTATTAATTTTAATATCAATATTAGAACTTATTTCACTCCAAGAATTTTGAAAAATTTCTTCAAGGTCTTTTTTACTTAAAATTCTAAATTCATCATAAATTTCACCTAGTGATGAAGAGTCTGTATTAGAAACAGTAGATGCATCAATATTAGATAATATCAATTCAGCGTTTAATCTTATTTTAAAATTCAAATAACTTTCATCATAAGTAAAATCTGCAATAGATGGCTTGATTTCATGACTAATAGAAGATGTTGAAAATAAATTTAAAAAACATACTAGAATTAAAAATAGATATAATTTTATAATTTTTATATAAGAGAACATGATGAAATTTACTTTAAAAAGATTAATATTTATTATTATCTTAACTTCAATAACAAAAATCTCTTTATCTCATGAATTTTGGATTGATCCAAAAAATTATTACTTATCAAATAATGAAAAAACTGTGGCGAATATCTTTATAGGAGAAAATTTTGAAGGATCACCAATACCATTTACAAAAGAATATTTTAAAATTGCATTCCTGCATGCTGAAGATAATAAATTAAAAATTAAAGGTAGATTAGGTGATATTCCAGCTCTTAATATTAAAAAAACGTTTAAAGGATTAAATATAATACAAGTTGAATCAGTTACTAAATATGTTGAATATAAAAAATTAGTAAAATTTGAAATATTCACAAGAGAGAAAGGATATCCAGATTTAGCTCAAAAACATAGAGAAAATAACTATCCAGAAAATTTTTTTGAAAGTTATAAAAGATATGCAAAGTCATTAATTAGCGTGGAAAATTTTGATGGTAAAGATATCGATACAAATATGGACTTTGAATTAATTTTTTTAGACAATCCTCTTAAAAATTTAAATGAAAGTAAAAGAATTCTATTAGAATATAAAAATAAAATACTAGCTGATCATAAGGTTTCTATTATGAGTTTAAATAATGGTTATTTTAGAAAAGAATATGTAAGAACAAACAAGGGTGGATATTTTGATTACTTATTTAAAGAAAACACAAAATATCTAATTGAAAGTGTTGTGATAATTGAAGGCACTAATAAGAAAAAAGATAATTATGCTAAATGGCATTCTTTGTGGACTTCTTATACATTAAAAACTCCCAATAAATGATTTAAGAGTGTTGAATTTCTATTAAAAATTTTATGAATAATTATAATATTAAAGATAAATAAAAATGACTAATACAAATATAATAAAAGATTTTTTTGAAGGAAAAATAAAACTCTGGAAATCCTATTGGTTAGTTGGTGAACTATTGAATGGTATTGTTTTGCTAATTATATTTAATCTTGAAATTTATTTTTTTAATACAGATAGCTCTGTTTCCCAAATACCATTTTTAGATTTTACTAATCTTGCACTAATCTCAAAAATTTTTATTTTTATTTGGACAATATTTATTTCTATTGGAATTTGGAGAGCAGCAGAAAATTACAAAGGAAATATTATTTGGATAGTTTTAACATTTATAATTGTTGCTTATAGATGCTATTCTTTACGTTTAATTTTTTTTATTTAATTTTTGTTTTAAAATATCATTTAACATTTTTGGATTAGCTTTTCCTTTAGATAATTTCATAGCTTGGCCAACAAAGAAACCTAACAACTTATCTTTACCTGCTAGATACTGTTCGACCATTTTTGGATTTTCTGCAATGACCTCATCAATAACTTTTGCTATTTCACCCTGATCTGTAACTTGTTGCAAACCCTTTTCATCTACGATTTGTCTAGCTGTTTTTCCTGAAGAAAACATGTCTTCCAATACATCTTTTGCAATTTTGCCAGAAATTTCATTTGTAGAAATTAACTTTATAAGTTGTCCTAAGTTTTCAGGTGATACTGGAGAGTTATTTAAATCTTGATTATTTTTGTTTAATAATGAAAATAATTCAGACGTAATCCAATTTACAACTATTTTTGCATGATTTTTTAATTCTGGATCTGAATTAATTGTTTCATTAAAATAATCAGATGTTTGTTTCTCTGCAGTTAATACTGAGGCATCATAATTAGACAATTTATAAGTCTCAATAAATTTATTCTTAAGCTCATCTGGAAGCTCTGGTATTGATAATTTAATTTTTCCTATTTCTTCTTTAGAAATTTCTAGTGGTAATAAATCTGGATCAGGAAAGTATCTATAGTCATGAGCTTCTTCTTTATTTCTCATGGGTCTAGTTTTGCCAGTAGATGTATTAAAGAGCATTGTGTTTTGCTCAATAGAACCGCCAGACTCCAATATTTCTATTTGTCTTTTTGCTTCATAATTAATAGCCTGCTTGATAAACTTAATAGAGTTTAAGTTTTTAATTTCACATCGAGTTCCATATTCGTCTCCAGGTTTTCTTACTGAAATATTTACATCTGCTCTTAAAGAACCCTCTTGCATATTTCCATCACATGTATCTAAATACATTAAAATTGATCTGATTTTGGATATATACATTCCAGCTTCATCAGGTGTTCTAATGTCAGGCTCACTAACAATTTCCATTAAAGCAACACCAGACCTATTAAGATCTACATATGTTTTTGAAGGATTTTGATCATGTAAACTTTTACCAGCATCTTGTTCTAAATGTAATCTTACAATTCTAATATCTTTCGATGTTCCATCTTTAAAATCAATTGTAACTTTTCCTTCCCCTACAATTGGATATTTGTACTGACTAATTTGATATCCTTGTGGAAGATCAGCATAAAAGTAATTTTTTCTATCAAAGACTGAATAATTATTAATTTTAGCATTTAAACCAACTCCAGTTTTTACTGCTTGCTCAACACAGTACTTATTAATTACTGGTAACATTCCTGGCATAGCAGCATCAACTAAAGATACTTGGCTATTTGGTGATGAACCAAATTTTGTTGATGATGAAGAAAATAATTTGGAATTGGATTTTACCTGAGCATGTATTTCAAGACCTATTACCATTTCCCAATCATACTTTTCACCTTTTATTAAATTATTCATATGATCTTTCTAGAGATACAGCGGCATTAAAAACTTGTTGTTCATCGAAGTGTTTTCCTAATATTTGAATACCTAGTGGTAAATTATTTTTATCTTTACCAAAAGGAATAGAAATACCAGGTAAGCCTGCTAAAGAAGCGGGGACCGTAAACACATCATTTAAATACATTTTGATAGGGTCATTTTGTTTTTCATTTAAAGGAAATGCAGCACTTGGTGCAGTAGGAGTAACTATAAAATCACACTCTTTAAAAGCTTTATTAAAATCATCAGCTATTAATTTTCTTACTTTTTGTGCCTTAAGATAATATGCATCATAATAGCCTGCAGATAATACGTATGTTCCTATTAAAATTCTTCTTTTCACTTCTCTTCCAAAACCTTGAGCTCTTGTATTTTCATACATTTCATCAAGAGAATTAATTTCATCAGATCTAAAACCATATTTTACTCCATCATAACGAGCTAAATTTGAGGAAGCTTCAGCAGGAGCAATTATATAATAAGTAGGAAGTGCATATTTCGTATGAGGAAGTGAAATATTTTTAATTTTAACACCTTTTTTTTCTAAAACCTTAATGGCATCTTCCCATATCTTACTTATTTCCATTGGTGTGCCATCAATAGAATACTCTTTTGGTATACCAACAGTTTTTCCATTTAGATCATCATCTAAATTTTCAAAATAATTTGGAATGTCTACTTTAGCACTTGTACTATCTCTTTGGTCAAACCCAGCGATTGATTGTAATAATATTGATGCATCTTCAACATTGTGAGAAAAAATTCCTGCTTGATCTAAACTAGATGCAAATGCAGCTATACCCCATCGTGAACATAAACCATATGTTGGCTTGATACCAACAACACCACAAAAGCTAGCTGGTTGTCTTATTGATCCGCCTGTATCTGTTCCAGTTGCCCCTAAACATAAATCTGCAGCAACTGCGGCTGCCGAACCACCAGAAGATCCACCAGGAGCTAAAGGCTCATTCTCTTTTGATAAGGGATTAATTGTATTTCCAAAAAAACTTGTATTAGTAGCTGAGCCCATAGCAAACTCATCTAGATTTGTTTTACCAACAAAAATAGATCCTTCATCTAATAATTTTTGAGTAACAAATGATTCATAAGTTGGATTAAAATTTTCTAAAATCTTTGAGGCAGCAGTTGTAGGCATACTTTTAGTACAAAATAGATCCTTGATTGCAATCGGAATGCCTTTTAATTTTTTTGCTGAATTATCTTTCTCTAAGTTATCTAGCTGCTTTAAAACATTCTCTTCACTAAAATGAATAAATACATTTAAGTTATCTTTTTCCTTAATTCTTTTTAAATAATCCTGATTTAATTCTCTTATTGATATTTTTTTTGTATCTAGATCTTTTAACGTTTGTTTCAAAGATGACTTGGACATTATTCTACCACCTTTGGTACTGCAAAAAAACCTTCGAGTTTATCAGGAGCATTTTCAAGAATTTCCTCACTAGAATTATTATCTTTAGATACATCTTCTCTTTTAGGTAAAATTGATGATGATATGTTACTTAGCGGTTCTACATTTTCAGTATTTACTTCATTTAATTGCTCAACCCAGTCTAAAATGGAATTAAGATCCTTAATATAATCTTCAGATTCTTTATCATCTAACTTTATTCTAGATAGACGAGCAATTTTATTTATTGTATTTTTATCAATCTTCAATTTATGAGCTCCATTATATGAATGATCAAAATAATTTAATCGATGGCCTTAATACATCACAAATACTTGTAGGTCTAGACCTAGGAACTAAAACGATTGGTGTTGCAGTAAGCGATAGATCAAAAATAATCGCTACACCTCTTTCAATTATCCAAAGAAAAGGAACTAATAAAGATTTAATTATCATGAAAGATGTTTTGAAAGAGTATGAAATTGGTGGATTTATTCTTGGTCTACCGATTAGCCTGGATAATAGTGAAAACAAACAAAGCCAATTAGTAAGAGATTTTAATATTAATCTTCAAACCTTTTTTAAAAAACCTACAGCTCTTTGGGATGAAAGATTTTCATCAGATGTAATCTTTAAAGAAATGAGAAAAGCCGATTTAAGTAAAACAAAGATAAAAAGTAGACTTGATCAACAATCGGCTGCTTATATTTTACAAGGATATTTAGATAGATATAGAAATAATTAATAAATTAGTTTACACATACTTACACATTATTGACACATATGAATTCAAAGCTACTTAAATCAGGACACATAAAATTATATAAAAGAGAAAATTCAAAATATTGGCAAATGAAAGTGAAAATGCCAAAATTAAAAGCAATCAGATCATCTACAGGTTCAAAAATTCTTAAAGATGCAGAAAAAATAGCTTTAAAATATTATTCATCAATTTCTTCTAAGACAAATATCAAATTAAAAAGAAGTAAAAATATTTTTAAAAAAATTCATTTAGTAGAAACAGCTGATTTAACCAAGAAAGAAATTGAGCACATCTTAGATGAATCTAAAAAATATATAACTTTTAATAAAAGGAAAATTAAAAAAATTAATATTTTAGAAGGAAGAACAATATTTAATCTTTTTTTTGAAGATTCAACAAGAACAAGAACAAGTTTTGAAGTTGCTGCTAAAAGGCTAGGAGCAGATCTCATTAATGTAGTGGTAAAAGATAGTTCTATAAATAAAGGTGAGACCTTACTCGATACTATGACTACTATTAATTCAATGAATCCTGACATTTTAATTGTCAGACATCCAGAGGAAGGAATTAGTAAAAAAATTTCAGAAACAGTAGATGCGTCTGTAATTAACGCTGGTGATGGTAGTCATGAGCATCCCACACAAGCCTTATTAGATGCACTTACTATAAAAAATAAATTTGAAAATTTTGCAAAATTAAAAATTGCTATATGCGGAGATATTTTACATAGCCGTGTTGCTCGATCAAACATAATCATACTATCAAAGTTAGGTGCAAAAATAAATGTCATTGGGCCTAAGGAATGGTTACCAAAAAGTTTAAAAAAACTACCTGTGAATGTTTATACAGAAATGAAAAAGGGATTACAAAATTGCGATATTGTTATGATGCTACGTATTCAAAAAGAAAGAATAGTTGGGAAAATAATGCCAAATCAAAAGACTTATTTTAAAAAGTATGGATTAGATTACAATAAACTTAAATATGCAAAAAAAAATGCTTTCGTTATGCATCCAGGCCCAATGAACCGTGGTGTAGAAATAGACTCGAAACTTGCCGATGACGTCACGAGGAGCTTAATACAAGAACAGGTCGCTATGGGTGTTGCAGTACGAATGGCATGCTTAGACTTAATTATTAAAAACAGAGATGACTTTAGTAAGTAGTTTATCATTAATCATATTGTTTTATGTAATAGGATCATTACCCTTTGCATTGATTTTTACAAAATTATTTGGCTTGGGAGATATTAGAAAGGTCGGTTCTGGAAATGTAGGTGCAACAAATGTTTTAAGAACAGGAAATAAATTTGTAGCATTCATTGTTCTTTGTTTCGATATTTTTAAAGGCTTTCTTCCGTTCCTCATTTTACAAATGTATTTTCCAGATATTTCTTTATTGAATAAAATACTTCTCAGTCACTTTGCCATATTAGGTCACATCTATCCTGTCTGGCTGAAATTTAAAGGTGGAAAAGGTGTTGCAACGTATATTGGTTTCTTATTTGGTCTTAATCCTTACATTGCACTTTTATTTTTATTAGTATGGCTTGTTACTGCTTTTGTAAGTAAATACTCTTCTCTTGGATCTTTAATTGCAATTTTAGTATCTCCAGCTTATTATATTTTTATTAATTTTAATTTTAATATTCTAATTTTTTTTATTTATTTAACTTTAATTATTTATCTTAAACACACAGAAAACATTAAAAGACTCATAAACAAAACTGAAAGTAAAATTAAATTATCCAAGTAAAAATATACTTTTTTTTAAAATTTCTTGACGAATTATCTTTAAACTGAAATTTGGAGCCCAAATTTATGAATGTATTAATTGTTGAATCACCATCAAAGGCAAAGTCTATTAATAAATATTTAGGCTCTGACTTCAAAGTTCTCGCAAGTGTGGGACATGTTCGAGATTTATCAGCAAAAAATGATGCGATAGATACTGAAAATGATTTCCAAATGAAATGGGAAACCAGTGATCGTGGAAAAAAAGTAATAAAAGAAATAACAGATGCTGCAAAAAAATCTGAAAATTTATATCTGGCAACTGACCCCGACCGTGAAGGTGAAGCCATAGCTTGGCATGTTGAAAAACTACTTAGAGATAATTCTTCACTTTCAAAATTAAATATTCACCGTGTTACATTTAATGAAATTACTAAAAATGCCGTTCTTGATAGTCTTAAGGAGCCAAGAGAAATAGATGAAAATTTAGTTAATGCATATCTTGCAAGAAGAGCTCTAGATTTTCTTGTCGGCTTTACACTTTCTCCGGTACTATGGAGAAAATTACCAGGATCAAAGTCAGCAGGTAGAGTTCAATCTGTTGCCTTAAGAATAATTAGTGAAAGAGAACTTGAAATAGAAAAATTTATTCCACAGGAATATTGGTCTTTACAAGGTGAGTTTAGAAATAAAGAAGATAAAATCATTAATTCAAGACTTACAGTTTATGATGGGAATAAAGTAGATAAACTTGATATTAAAAATGAAGGTGAAGCGACAAAAATTTTTAATGATATTAAAAATTCTACTTTCACTGTTGGAAATATTACGAAAAAAGAAGCTAGAAGAAACCCCTACCCTGCTTTTACTACATCTACAATGCAAATTGAGTCTAGTCGTAAACTTGGTCTTAGCGCGAGCCAAACAATGCGCACAGCTCAACGCCTTTATGAAGGAACGGATATTAAAGGAGAAACAACTGGCTTAATAACTTATATGAGAACAGACAGTGTCGTCATGTCAAAAGAAGCTATTAACCAAGTTCGAGGTTTTGTTACTGATAATTATGGTGCAAACTATTTACCAGAAGCTCCAAGAGTTTATAAATCGAAGGCTAAAAATGCCCAAGAAGCACATGAATGCATTAGACCAACAAATATTTACCTAACACCAAAAGATATTAAGCAATACATTACCTTAGAAGAATATAAGCTATATGAAATTATTTGGCAAAGAGCGGTAAGCTCACAAATGGCAAGTGCTGTATTAGACCAGGTAGCTGTTGATATTACAAACGAAGATAAAAAAATTGTTTTACGAGCAAATGGATCAACAATTAAGTTTCCTGGAATGTACAAAGTTTATCAAGAAGCTAAAGATGATGATAAAGATGAAGAAAAAGAAACAATTCTTCCTGCCATGAGTGAAGGAGAGAGTTTAAATTTAAAAGAAGTTGAAAAGACACAACATTTTACCTCCCCTCCTCCTCGTTACACTGAAGCAAGCTTAGTTAAAAAACTTGAAGAACTCGGTATTGGCAGACCATCTACTTATGCTTCTATTATTAAAGTTCTACAAGATAGAGATTATGTAATTTTAGATAAAAAACGTTTTAATCCTCATGATAGAGGAAGAATAGTATCGATATTTTTAGAGAAATATTTCAATCAATATGTCGAATATGATTTTACCGCTGATCTTGAAAATCAACTTGATGAAATTTCTGATGGTAAGCTTGATTGGAAAGAAGTTCTGAGAAAATTTTGGGAAACATTTAAACAACTTTGCGATGAAACTGTAGGCAAATCAAACAGAGAGGTCATTGATGTGTTAGATGAAGCACTAGGTCCGCATTTCTTTCCACCAAACGGAGCAGATGAAAAAAGGAAATGTCCAACCTGTGATAATGGAAGATTAGGAATTAAAGTTGGAAAGTTTGGAGGATTTATTGGTTGCTCTAATTATCCTGATTGCAAATATACAGTTCAGTTTAATCAATTAAACGATAAAGATGGCGCTGCTCTTAGCGGACCAAAAGAAATTGGTATTTATCCTGAAACAGGAGAAATGATTACTCTTCGAAAAGGTCCTTATGGATTTTATATGCAAGTTGGTGAAGGGACAAAAGAAAAGAAACCAAAAAGAGTTTCTATTCCAAAAAATTTTGAACCAGATGAAATAGGATTAAACACAGCAATCCAACTACTTGGCCTACCACGTAAATTAGGATTTCATCCGGAAACAAATAAAACTGTTAGTGCCGGTATTGGAATGTATGGACCATATATTTTGCATGATAAAAAATATAAAGCTCTCGAAAAAACAGATAACATTCTTGATATTGAACTTGAAAGAGCCATTGAATTAATTGCTAAACCTACACAGAGAGGGAATGCGACGTTAAAAACATTTGGTGAGCATCCAACAGAAAAGAAAAATATTACTGCTCATGACGGTAAATTTGGACCATATGTAAAATGTGGAAAAATAAATGCATCAATTCTTGGTGATCAAACAATTGATAGCTTAAAACTAGAAGATGCTATTAGGTTAATTGATGAAAGAAAAGCTAAAATGGGTCTCAAAAAAAAGAAAAAAACAGTTAAGAATTGAATTAAGCTGAAATAGTTTTAAATAGAGAATATGGCAAAAAATATATCTCTATCAACAATAAAAACTTTCAAAAATAAATTTTTAAGAAATAATAAAAATACAGCTTCACGAAATGCATTAATTAAAAATGATTTAGCTAATGTTGCACTCAATTGGGAAAATTTTAGTCAAATTAATCATAATTTTTCTAATCTAATAAAAAAAGAACTACCTGCAACAAACCAGATGGCATCAGGTAGATGTTGGGGATTTGCAGGATTAAATCTCATGCGTTTACAAGTTGTTGATAGCCTTGAACTAAATACATTTGAGTTCTCACAAAATTATTTCATGTTTTGGGATAAGCTAGAAAAAGCAAATTATTTTTTAGAGAATATTATCAAATCAAGAGATGAATCATATGAGAGCAGATTAATTACTCATCTTTTAAAAGCACCTGTGCAAGATGGTGGACAGTGGGATATGTTTGTAAACTTAATTAACAAGTACGGTGCAGTTCCAAAAGATGTAATGCCTGAAACAAATCATAGCAGTAAATCTGGAGCCATGAATTATATTTTGACTCACAAATTAAGAGAGTTTGGTTCTATACTAAGAAAGAAACCAGCTAAAAATTCTGCAGCCCTAAAAAAAGACATGATGGAAACAATTTATAATTTACTAGCAATGTTTCTTGGTCAACCACCAGATGTTATCAATTGGTCTACTAGAAATAAAGATAATAGACATATTGTCATTTCAGACATGACACCAATTGATTTCTGCAAAAAATATGCTGATATCAATATTAAAGATAAAGTTTGCTTAATTCATGCTCCAATGAGCAATAAAAAATTTAATACAATGTACACAGTTGAATATCTTGGTAACGTTGTTGAAGGACAAATTATTAAATATTTAAATGTAGATATTAAAGAATTAAAAAAATCTGCAATGGACTCAATAAAAAACAACGAAGCTGTATGGTTTGGTTGTGATGTTGGGAAACGTTTTAGTCGTGATATGGGTGTACTTGATATGGGCATTTACGATTATGAAAATGTCTTCCAAACTTCATTTAAGATGAATAAACAAACTCGTTTAGAGTATGGTGATAGTGAAATGACTCATGCTATGCTTTTAACGGGAGTCGATATTAAAAAAAGAAATTCAACTAAATGGAAAATTGAAAATAGCTGGGGAACAAAAAGTGGTAACCAAGGATATATGATGATGACCGATGAATGGTTTGATGAATATACCTATGAAGTTGTCATTGATAAAAAATATCTAAACAAAAGACTTTTAAAATACTTAGATATGGAACCAGTAGCGCTAGCACCTTGGGATCCAATGGGTGCTCTAGCTAGATAAGTTGAATAAAGAAAACGCATCTAAAATTTGGAAATTAATTCAAGAAACTGGTGATTTTTTAAAAGGAAAATTACCTGATCACCCTAATCATCCAAAGGGTAGAAATCCTTATGCTCATGTTGCATTAGAGGTAAAAAATCATTTTGGTATGACCTATAAAGATATACCTGATGAAAAATTTAATGAAGTTATTAATTATCTTGAAGAAATAAAATCTAATCCTGAATAGCTGTTCTTTGATTACCTTGAATTGGTAAGAAAATAATAAAGATTGAAACTATAGCCATCATTATTGCATTAATTAAAAACAAATAAGTAAACTCTAAAGTTATGGAATATATTTCTGAAATTAAGAATACTGAAATTGGTCCTGATCCAAATGCAAGAATAAACTTAATTCCATATACAACACCATGATACTTTTGGGGTGTAAATTTCCCAAGTAGGAGATTTTCTGTAGGCAGAATACTTGCATTAAATACGGCAGCTAGAACACATAACACTACTAAAGAGTAACCAGATATGTAAGCTATTCCTAGGTAGCAAGGAAACTGCAGAAATATGCCCATTAAGTAAATAGTTTTTAAATTAAATCGATCAGCAAGTAGGCCTCCAACAAATGTTGTAGCGCCAGAAATAAAATAGATAATTGCTATCATAAATCCAATTTGAATTGAGCTTGTGTTACCAATTCGTATTTCAAATACTTTTGGTAAGGCTGTTTGTGTATTGTGAAAAGATAATCCAAGAGCAAACATTGATAATAGCATTATTAATGCAATTAAAATCATCTCATTACGAGAATGATCTTGATCATCATTTTTAATAAAATAATTTTTGTAAGATATTTTATCAATTAAGATTAAGTAAATAAGAATAAACCCAATAATAATTGATATTAAACCAGGTAATATAAAAGCTAGTTGCCAATTTAGTAATTCTGTTAGAGTACCAGCTACAAATGCTCCAGATCCTATCCCTACTCCACCAAAAATTCCATTTACACCAAGCGCTCTTCCCTGTTTGTTTGCTGCGTGAATAACCCAAGGAATTCCCACAGGATGATAAATTGAACAGAAAAGTCCAAGAAGTGATAAGGAAAAAAATAAAAAAGAAACTGATGTGCTTAAACCACATAATATGGAAGCGAATCCCATTCCAATAAACATAATTGTCATTGTTCCTGAACGGGACCATTTATCACTTAACCACCCAAAAGGAATTGCTCCTAAACCAATTAGTAGAGCTCCAAGAGACCATAATCTAATTAATTGATCGTAAGAAATATTCCATTCTTTTTCTATCGTCAGAACGATTACAAAATAAAATGCTGCAAACATATGCATAAGAGCATGACCTATCGAAGAAAATAGGAGTGTATAAAAAGTATTATTCAAACTCTTCGTAATTAATAGAAAGAGAATTTACACAGTATCTTTTGCCGGTAGGCTCAGGTCCATCATCAAAGACATGACCTAAATGGGCATCACATTTGGCACACATAATTTCAATACGCACCATTCCATGAGATCTATCAGTCTCTGTTTTAATTGCTTCAGGTGATATTTGTTCAAAAAAACTTGGCCACCCACAATAAGAATCATATTTTGTTGAACTATTAAATAATTCATTACCACAGCATTTACATTTAAAAATACCACCATTAATAATTTCAAAATTTTTACCGGAAAAAGGAGGTTCTGTACCCTTTTGTCTTGTTACATAATATTCATCTTCTGTGAGAAGAGATTTCCATTCTTCATCTGTTTTAATTATCTTTGACATATTTAAAATTTAAGTTTGAGAGTATTATTCCTAATAATATAAATATAGTTCCAATTAAATGAAATAAAGCAAATTGTTCTCCTAAAAAACTGATTGCCCAAATTGAACTAAATACAGGTATTAAGTGTAAAAATAATCCAGCTCTGTTTGCGCCTATAATCGAGACTCCCATATTCCATGAAAAAAAAGAAACAATACTCGCAAATATGGCTACATAAATAATTATTAAGTAATCAGTACTATTATCAGGAATGAAAGTAGAATTTGAAGACTCTATTAAATATAGAGGTATGAGAAAAATTAAACCAATAAATATAAGCACTTCTAAAGTTGCAAGTTGAGAAAGATTTTTATCAATTTTTCTTAATAGTACTGAATACACACACCATGAAAGTGCAGCAATAAACATCCAAATATCACCACTTGTAAATTGAAAAGAATAAAGATTATTTAAATTCCCTTTTAAAATAATACAAAATGCACCAATAACAGATAAGAATATTCCGATAAATTGAAGTAAACTTGTCTTCGTTTTAAATATCAACCATGAAAAACCAATTATTAGAACTGGTGTTAGAGAATTCATAAGAGCAGAATTAATTACGAGTGTTGTTTGTAAAGATATATAAGTAAAAGAATTAAAAATTGTCACACCAAGAAATGCAATCAAACTAATTAATAATAAATTTTCTTTATAATATTTAAAATTTTTTCTTATCTCACTATACGTAAAAGGTAAAAGTATAATAAAAGCCAAAGTCCATCGAAAAAAACTTAATTTAAACGGAGACAAGTCTGTATTATATGCAATTTTACCAGCAAAAAAATTTCCAGACCAAAAAAAAGAAGAGGCAATTAATAAAATAATAGCTAATAAATACTTATTTACCACTATTTATCAACGAGCGTCATTAAAGATGACGTGTCAAATCTATTACCACCATTCTTTTGGACTTCTTCATAATATTTATCAACTATTTTTGTAATAGGAAGATTAGCACCATTCTTATCAGCTTCATTAAAACAAATTGATAAATCTTTGCGCATCCAATCTACGGCAAAACCATAATCAAACTTTCCATCAAGCATAGTTCTATATCTATTTTCCATTTGCCATGATTGAGCTGCACCCTTGGATATTACGCTGAGGACTTTTTCCATGTCTACATTGGATTTTTTTCCAAAAGCCATTGCTTCAGATAAACCTTGAACTAATCCCGCGATACAGATTTGATTTATCATTTTAGCTATTTGACCTGATCCAGATGGACCTATAAGTTCAACTGCTTTTCCATAAGATGTGAGAACTGGTTTAACAGTATCATAATCTTTTTCATCGCCGCCAATCATAATGGAAAGAACGCCATTTTCTGCACCAGCTTGACCGCCAGATACAGGAGCATCTAGAAAACTCAATTTTTTATCTTTAAGTTTTTGATAATAATTTCTTGCTATCTCTGCAGAAGCTGTTGTGTGATCAACGATTATTGATCCCTCAGTTACTTTTGAAAGAATTCCATCATCACCTTCCATTACTTCAATAATATCTTCATCACGTCCAACACACATAAAAACAATTTCAGAATTTTGAGAAGCTTCACCAGGAGTTTTAGCCATGCTACCTTTATATTCTTCTACCCATTTTTCTGCTTTAGCAGTTGTTCTATTATATACAGTTACATTATAACCTTTGTTTTGAAGATGACCTGCCATTGGATAACCCATTACTCCTAAGCCAATAAAAGAAACATTTTTAATACTCATGAATATTCTCCTAATTTTTCTAAAATTTTTAAATTTAAATCTTCTGAATTACTTACAATTAAATTCTTATTTTTCTTTGTAAAGTCATATTTATTTTTATCAAAATCTATATCAGCACCACCTGCTTCTCTGATAAAAAGAATACCTGGAATATGATCCCAGGGAGATAGTTTTGATAAAATAGCAAAATTTCTAATCCCAATGCCTATATCTATATATTCAAAACCAATGCATCTATAAGAGTTAACTTCTTTAAATATGTTTTTAAACATCTTTAACTTATCTTTAAATTCTGGTTCCCAATACTTTGTACTAATTGATCCTATAGTTTCTTCAATAATATTTTCACCTTTTGTAATAATTTTATTATTATTAATATAAGCACCCTCATTGACAATTGCTGAACACATAATTTTTTCTAGTGGTTTATATATCCAAGAGCGTAAAATTTTTTCTTTAAATGTTAAGGCTATCATAATTGCAAATTTATCTCTACCATTAGCAAAATTTGTTGTCCCATCTATTGGATCAACAGTCCAACAATATTCATCTTCCTTATAAAAATTTAATATATTTTCATTTTTAGAATATTCCTCTTCACCTATAAAATTTGAAGTAGGTAAAATTTTTAAGAGATTTTTTTTTAATTCTTTTTCTGCGTCGATATCAGCTGCAGTTACTAAATCAGATCCATTTTTATAATTAATGTCATCCTCTGATAAATTTTTAAATTTTGGCAATATAATATTTTGACTTACATTAAAACAAATGTCCTCAATGTCCTCTTGCTTTATATTATCCATTTGTACATGCTTCAGTATACATTTGTGCTAGTTTCAATGTGATATTTCCAATTTTACCATTATTTATTTTTTTATTATCAATTTTTAAAATAGGAGTAATAAAACTTCCAGAACTTGTTAAAAATACTTCGTCAGCATTAATTAATTGCTTATGGGTAAATTGTTTTTCTATTAGTTTAAGGCTAGTTTTTTTTATAATTTTTAAAAGAGATGTTCTAGTTACTCCTTTTAAAATATCAGAATTAGCTGGATGAGTTATTAAATTATTTCTTTTTATAATCCAAATATTAGAAGATGTGCCCTCAGTTACTTTTCCATTTTGTATTAAAATTGCCTCATATGCGTTTTTCTTTTTGGCCATATTTGCAGCTATAATATTTGGAAGTAAATTTACTGTTTTAATATCACGTCTTTTCCATCGAAGATCTTTGAATGTAATTGTTTTTACTCCTGCAAATTTTTTTCCAGGTAAATTAAAACTTTTATTTCTTGTGTATACAATCAAAGTTGGGATTAAATTTTTTTGATATTTGTGTTCTCTAAATTGAATACCCCTTGTAATTTGTAAATATATTATACCATTTCTTGTTTTATTTTTTTTTATTAGATTTAGAAAAATATTAGTTAAGTTTTTTTTATTAATTATAAATTTGATTTCTAATTCACGAAGAGAATATTTTAATCTCTTAAGATGAAAATCTAAATCAATTAAATTATTATTTAAAACTGCGATAACTTCATAAACACTATCTGCAAATTGTAATCCTCTATCCTCAATATGAATTTTTGCTGATTTAAAATTTACAAATTTGTTATTTATATATGCAAAATTTGGCATTAAATTAAACTTTTGATAAAAGTTTTTCTAGTTTTTTTATGCAGTTTGTTTCAGCAAAAAAAACAACATCATCATTTTCTTTAAAAACAGTTTGGCTATTAGGGATTATAATTTTTTTATCCCTTACAATAGAGCCAATACGTATACCTTTTGGTAATTCCAATTCTTTAAGATTTTTATTACAAAGAAATGATTCTGATTGAATATCTGCCTCTATTACTTCTCCAAAACCTTCACCTATAGAATAATCATTTCGTATTTTTACACCTCTAACCTTTTCTAAAATTTTAGAAATTGTTATTATTTTTGGATCTATGGTCATATCAACACCAATATTAGACAACAAAGATGAATAATTGCTATTATTAATCAAAGTTATTGATGTGTTGGCACCTGCTCTTTTAGCCAATAAAGATGACAGTATATTAACTTCATCGTCTTCTGTAATTGATATACAGTATCCTGAATCTGATATGTTTACCTCTTCAAGAATCTTATTGTCTAAACCATCTCCATATGTCACTGTAATATTTTCTAAATTTGACGCAAGAAATTCTGCTCGTTCTTTATTAGCTTCAATGAGTTCAGTTTTTATATATGTATCAGAATTTTCTATTAATTGTGCAAGTGAAAATCCTATATTTCCACCTCCAATAATCACAGCTTTTTTTGCCTGCAATTCTTGATGGCCAAATTCAGATAACACGTCTGTCAAATTGTCAGTTTCAACAACTAGAAAGATGGTATCTTTTTTTTCAATTTTAGTTGAAGAATTTACTGTAAATTTTTGATCACCTCTAAATATAAACATTATGTTAGCTAAATAGTCAGGAAATTTTTCTGATAATTCTCTAACAGATAGACCTGAATGTAAAAAATTATCCTCACATTTTAATCCAATTAATTTCAATTTTTTATCTGATAATTCAACCATATCTATTGTACCAGGAGAAATTAATCTTCTGAATATACCCTTAGCAACTTCTTGTTCGGGAGAAATAATTGCATCTATTGGAAAATTTTCATCATTATATAAATTTTTCCAATCATTTTTTAAATAATCTTGCTGTCTTATTCTTGCAATTTTCTTTTTAATTTTAAATAAAGAGTGGCCAATTTGACAAGTAACCATATTAGTTTCGTCACTCTTAGTAACTGCAATTAATATTTCACAGTCATTTGCACCGGCACTCTCTAAAACTGATGGCATACTAGGAATACCATTTATTGTTTTGACATCCAAATTTTCAGATACCTTATTTAATCTATTTTCATCTTCATCAATAACTGTAACTTCAAAGTTTTCGCGTGATAATTTATCAGCTATGCTATATCCAACATCTCCCGCACCACAAATAATTGTTTTCATTGATTAGTTATTCTACTTTTATATCTAGTGATTTAAATTTTCTATAAAGAGCAGTTCTTTCCATTCCTGTAAACTCAGAAACTTTTGTTATATTACCATTAAATCTCTTAATTTGCGATATTAAATAATTTTTTTCAAACTCTGATCTTGCTTCTTTTAATGACAAATCCAGTGAATTATTGGAAGAATTTGACGCAGTTTCATCTCCCATTTGTAATGCTAAATCATCAACCTCTAACTCTTTTATATTGTGATCTTGGTTAAGTATCAGGCTTTTCTCTACATAGTTAATTAGTTGAGATATATTTCCAGGCCAATCATACATTTGTAACTTAGTTAAAGCTTTAGAAGAAAATTTAAAGCTTAAATTTCCTCCACTTTTTTCATTTAAATAAAAATTGAGGATAGGAAGAACATCATCTCTCCTGTCAGAAAGAGATGTAAATTTTATAAAGTCTGTTGAAATTCTATCATATAATCTTTTAATAAAATTACCTTTTTCAATTTCTATTTCTAAATTTTTTTCAGTAATTGTAATAATTTTATGATTTAATTTAATATCAAGATCTTCAAAAAATTTTTTGTTTTCTAAAAAATTTAAAAGTTTTTTTTGGTAAATATTTGGAAGAGTTTCAATATTAAGCAGTATTAATGTATTATTGTTTGATCGATAAAAAATATTTTCATTAATTGCGTTTTTATTTTCTACAAACAGATTATCCAATGCTTCATTTGTAAGTTTTTTAAAATCAATTGATATAGGAAGCTTATCTTTGTATTGTGAATTTTGATGTATTAGATTGGTAAAATGTCTTTTTCCTGTTCCAAATGGTCCTTCAATTAATAATCTTGAATTACTTGAACTCTGCTCATTTAAATGTTTGTTAATTTTTTTAATGAATTCTGAATTCCCTATTAGTGGTATAGTTTTAATTAAGGTATCTTTTAAATTTTTATTTTCACTCAATAATGATGAACTTTCTATTGCTCTCTTAGTAAGAATAATTAATTTATCACTATTGAATGGCTTTTCTAAAAAGTCGTATGCTCCATTTTTTATAGATTTGACTGCAAGGTCAACAGTACCATGACCACTTATAATAATAATTGGAGTATTACTATTAATTGATTTAAATTCCTTTAAAATTTCAATACCGTCCAATTTACTGTTAGATAACCATACATCTAAAATAACTAAATCAGGTTTAATTTCATTGAATTTACTTATTGCTTCATCTGAATTAAGAGCAATTGAAGTATTATAATTTTCATCTTTTAAAATTTCTGAAATAAGAAAACAAATATCTTTTTCATCATCTATAATTAAAACTTTATGCATTGTATTCAAAATTAATTAATGATGTTGTTCCTGCCATATTTTTATTTTTCTCAATTTTTATTTTACCACCATGATCTTCAATAATTCTTTTTACAATAGATAAACCAAGACCGGTTCCTTTTGTTTTAGTTGTAAAATAAGGCTCAAATATTTTACTCAACATTTTTTCATCAATTCCCACACCATTATCTTTTATTTCAATTTTTATATTTTTCACATCAGTAGCTAATAATACTTCGACTGCAGGATTGGGTATTTTTTCCACCGCTTCAATAGCATTTTTAATTAAGTTATTAAAACATCTTGAAATTTGAAGGGAATCAAAATGAAAATAAATATCATTTTCAGGTTTAATTAAATTAAGCTTTATATCCTTCCTCGTATTAAAATAGAGAAGGTATGCCTCTTCTAAGCATTTCGATAGATTATCAAGCTTAATTTCTGCCTCAGGCATTCTTGCAAAAGATGAAAATTCATCAACTAACTTCCCAATATCATCTACTTGTCTTGATATTGTTTTAGTTAAAAGTGCAATATCCTCCTTATCTGTATTTGCATCTAAAAATTTCTTTTCTATTCTTTCAGCAGAAAGTTTAATGGGAGTTAGAGGATTTTTAACTTCATGTGCTATCTTTCTTGCAATATCTGACCAAGCTGCATGTTTTTCTGCTAAAATTAAAGATGTAGCATCATCTAGTGCAACAACATATCCCTCAATTTTATTATCATTAATCTCTTTAATAATTCTAATATTAAAATTTCTTTGATCATCAAATAATGTAAAATCGTATTGAAAATTTAATAATACTTTATTTGAGGTTTCAAAATTCTCAAATATTTTTTTCCATTCAGGAAAATAGGATAGAAAATTATCATTTATATTAAAAGTTTTAGTGCTTCTAAATAGTTTTGTTAGAGTTTTATTGTATAACAAAATATTAAAATTTTTATCTAAAGAAATTACACCTATTGTTAAAAGACTTAAGATCGCCTCTATAAAAATTCTTTTTTCTTCATCTTCTTGACTTTTGGATATTAACTCATTTTGTTTATTCTCAATTTCAGAAATCATTTTATTATAAGATGATAATAATACTTTTATCTCCTTAAATTGATCTGTCTCACTAACTTTAGCATCAAAATTTCCTTCTGATATTTTATTTGCTGATTTGATTAAATTTGTAATTGGTTTACTAAGATTGCTAGCTAGATTAAAACCAATTAAAATTGCCACTAATATAAAACAAATGGAGAAAAGAACAAATATCATTGAATAAGTTATCTGAATTCCTGAACTTTCCTCTTCTTTTACAGTGTAAATTTCAAATGCCTCTTTTGTAGCACTAATATGGTCCCAAATATTTGTGTTCAAATTTCTATTAACTTGCATGTAAACATCATTTAAAAAATTTATTTTTTTATAGGCAGTAATAGAATTTTTATCTAATTGAAAAATGTAAACTTGGTTTTGATTAACAACTTTAAATATCTCATTTGATGGAAGAGAAAAATTTTCATTATCAGGATCTTTAAGACTTAAGTAGATATTGCCTTCAGTATTAAAAATATAAATACTTGAAATTGTTCTCAAATTAATAAATTCACTTAAAGCTACTCTTATTGATTGAATATTTACTTCATTATTTTGAGAAGCTTTTAATATTTCTCTCATTATTAATTGTGTATCAGAAACTATTTCTGCCTGAATCTCATTTTCATAATTTTTTGCTACAATATTAGAATTGACAACTGCGTCTCTTACAGCATCTCCGTACCAAGTTCTTAACTCTAAGTTGAAGAAAAGTGATGTAATGATAACTAGTCCAATGGCTGGTCCTAAGGCCATTGCAGCAAATAAATTAACAAATTTTATATATAATCGCGATTCATCATAACTTTTTCTTCTTCTAACTAAAATAAGGACAATTTGTCTAACAATTATTGAAATCAATAAAATGACAAATATAACATCAGCCAATAAAAAAAATTGTAGTCTTCTAGGATCTTTTACTAAATCGTTATTAGGTAGCATTAAATAGAATGTAATCGAAAAACTTAATATTATTAAAAAAATTAAAAAATAAAAAGATAATCTAGATAGATGAATAGATTTAAGTAATTTTGATAGGTCAAACACTGTGTACTTTAGTTAATTTTTCAAATAATGATTATAAAATAATATTATTTATAAATTAAAATGATGAAAAATGCACTTGTAATTCTTGCTGGCGGAAAAGGAAAGAGATTTGGTCAAAAAATTCCAAAACAATTCTTAAAAATTGGGAATACAAATTTTTTAAATTATTTTGTTTCAAATTTAGACTTATCAAACTTTGATATTATAAATATTTCAATAGATAAAAAATATCAAAAGACTTACTTTAATCATAAGGCTGTTTCTGAGAAAATAAAAATTACCTATTCAAAACCTGGGCTTACAAGACAAATTTCATCTTTTAATGCTTTAAAAAATTTAAAAAAATTTAAAATTAATAATGTATTAATACATGATGCTGCACGTCCTTTATGTAGTAATAAATTAATTAAAAAAATTATATCCAAATTAGGCAAAAATACTAATGCTATTCCATATGTTGAATATAATGACAGACAATTAATAAAGAAAAGTAAATTGGAAACAAAAGCAATTAACTTGCAAACACCCCAGGGTTTTAAATATAATTTAATATTAAAAGAACATATCAAATATAAAAATTTTGAATTTAACGATGATTCAGGATTATTACAAAAATCAAAAATGAAAATAAATTTGATCAAAGGTGAGAAAAACAATATTAAAATTACTTATCCAGAAGATATTCGGTTATTTAATTTATATAGAAAGCCGATAACAAAATACGGTATTGGTTACGACATTCATCAAATTGATAAAAATACTAAAAATGGATTAAAATTAGGAGGAATTAAAATACCTTTCTCTAAATTAGTTGGTCATTCTGATGCGGACGTTGTACTTCATTCAATTTGTGACAGTATTTTTGGAGCACTTTCTATGAGAGATATAGGTTATCACTTTCCAAACACAGATAAAAAATGGAAAAATGTAGATTCATCTATGTTTATTATTTATTGCAGAAATAAACTCAAAGAAAAAGGTTATTCCATTATAAATTTAGATATTAATATAATAGCTGAAAAACCTAAAATTAATAAGTATGTTTCAAAAATGATTAAAAATATTTCAACATTACTTCAAATTAAAAATACCTCTGTATCCATTAAAGCAACTACAAATGAAAAAATTGGTTTTATTGGTAATGGTGAAGGAATTGCAGCCGAGTCAATAGTTCATATAACAGATGATAAAGTTAGCTAATTTTTTTGTATCTTTATCTTTTGCTGGATATATTAAATTAATACCATCAGGAACCTTCGCATCTTTTTTATCAATAGTTATTTTATTTCCTATTGTTGAATACAAAATTATTTCTTTAGAAATATTTGTAGTTATTTTTTTTGTAATCTTTTTACTATCTTTATTTTTTATTAATAAATTCTCTTCACACACCCAATCACATGACTCAAAAATAATAGTTATTGATGAATTCTTAGGAATATACTTAATTTTAATATTTTATGATCAAATTATAATAATAAATCCTTATGTCACAATAATATTAATTTTTATTTTATTTCGTTTTTTTGATATATTGAAAATTTTTCCAGCTAACATAGTAGACAGGAGACTTAAATCAGCTTTTGGTGTAATTCTTGATGATTTAATAGCAGGAATATATACAATAATTTTTCTTTTTATTGTAAATGGTTATTATTAAAAAAGTTATAGATAAATTAATAAAAAAAAATATCTCAATTTCAGTTGCTGAGTCATGCACAGGTGGGTTAATAACAAACACTATCACAAAATATAGTGGTGTTTCAAAAATTTTCTCTTACGGGATTGTTAGTTATTCTAATAAAGCTAAATCTAAATATTTATCTGTTTCAAAAAGTAATGTTTCTAAATTTGGAGCTGTAAGTAAAGAAGTAGCTGAGGATATGATAAATGGTCTGTACAAAAATGAAAAAACACAAATCTGCATTTCTACAACTGGTATAGCAGGTCCTAATGGTGGAACAAAGTTAAAGCCAGTAGGATTAGTGTATATTGGAATTAAAGTTAATAAAAGTAATTATATTTTCAAGAAAATATACAAAGGAAAACGACTGGACATACAGAGAAAAACTAGAAATTTTATATTTAGCAAAATTAATCAATTAATCTAAAATTTCATCAGCACGAACTTTAAATGATTCAATCATTTTGTTTTCAATTAAAGGAAAAAAAGCTTCAGCGATTTTTTGATGAAAAAATCGTTTAAATTCAAATTCAACATTAAAATGAATTCTAGTTTGATTTTTTTTTATTGATTCAAAAATCCAGTTAGTTTTAAGATCTTTTAAAGGCCCTTCAATATAAGTTGTACTTATTGAGAGTTTTTTTTTATCAAAAGTGACGTGTGAACCAAAAGTTTGAGGCATAAAATATTTGTACCAAACAACCATATCTGCATAGATTTCTTTTTCACTTTTTGAATGTACTTTCATTGCTGAACACCAAGGGATAAAATAAGGATAACTCTCAATATCTAAAACGATATTAAAAAGACCCTTTGCGTCATGATCGACTATCTCCTCCCTATTTGATGATTTCATTGAATTGAATAAAGTTTATTTTTCCTATTTTCTTGCATAATTTTAAAATCATCAGAAGCATGATAACTTGAACGAGTTAGCGGTGATGATGCCACCATTAGAAATCCTTTTGCGTATGCCATTTTTTTATATTCATCAAATTCTTGAGGAGTAATAAATTTTTCTAGCTTAGCGTGTTTAGGTGTTGGAGGTAAGTATTGCCCTATTGTAATAAAATCAACATTAGCTGCTCTTAAATCATCCATTACCTGATATACTTCTTCTTTAGTTTCACCTAAACCAACCATTAGTCCTGATTTTGTAAATATACTTGGGTTTTTTTCTTTAATTTGACTAAGTAAATTCAAACTTACAAAGTAACGTGAACCCGGACGAATTGATGGGTATAATCTTGGCACTGTTTCTAAGTTATGATTGAAGACATCAGGTAAATTTTTTGATAAGATATCTATAGCTTCAGGTTTATTTTTAAAGTCAGGAGTTAAAATTTCAATTGTGCAACTTGGATTTAAAGACTTAATTGAATCTATTACGTTGATAAAATGTAGTGCTCCACCATCTATTAGGTCGTCTCTGTCAACACTTGTTATTACAACATGTTCTAAATTCAATTGCTTAACTGACTCAGCAATTCTAATAGCTTCACCGTGATCAATAAAATGAGGTTTACCAGTTTTAATATTACAAAATGCACAGGCTCTAGTACAAATATCTCCTAGTATCATAAATGTTGCATGTTTTTTTTGCCAACACTCCGCTATATTTGGACATGCTGCTTCTTCGCACACAGTTACAATTTTTTTTTCTTTTAAAAGCTTATTTGTTTCTTTAAAAAATTTTGAAGTTGGTGCTTTTACTCTAATCCAACTTGGTTTTTTTGGAATTGGATTTGGTTTGTTTTTAACTTTTTCAGGATGACGTGGACCACTCATATAAATTAAATAACTTCCATATCCATGCTATTCAACCATATTTGGAAGGGATCTTCTAAAATATCGCTAAAATCTTTGAGTAATTTTGCCGCAACAGCACCATCTAGTGATCTATGATCTGCTGAAATCGTAGATTTCATTGTATGCCCTATTTCAATACTTCCAGCGTTAACAACAGGTTTTTCAATTATAGATCCAATTGCAATAATACTTGATTGTGGCGGATTAATAATTGCTTGAAATTCTGTGATTCCAAACATGCCTAAGTTTGAAATAGTTATAGATCCTCCACTATATTCTTCTGGTAATAATTTATTTTGATTAGCTTTTTTTACTAATGATTTAATTTCTGTTGAAATTTCAGCTAATCCTTTTGTATCGGCTTCTTTAACAATAGGTGTAATCAATCCTTCTTTTAATGCTACCGCTACAGCAATATCAATATTTTTATATTGATGAATTTTACCATTCACCCAAGAAATATTTGTTTCTGGATTTTTCGCTATTGCCATTGCGCATGCTTTTACAATGAGATCATTAAACGAGATTTTGATATCACTAATTGAATTTATTTTTTTTCTTAAATTTATTATCTTATCCATTCGTGTTTCAATAGTAAGATAAAAATGTGGAACCTCATTTTTTGTTTGTGTTGTTCTTTCAGCAATTATTTTTCTAATACTAGATGGCTCAATTACAGAAATATTTTCATCATTGATATGAAGTTCAAAATTTTGAATATCTTTTTTTATTATCCTACCATCAGGTCCAGATCCTTTAATAAGAGTTAGATCAATATTGTTATCTTTCGAAAATTTTTTAACAAACGGTGAAGCAAAATTAGTATTTTGTTTAGTGTTTAAATCTTTACTTCTTTCTATTATTTGACTTTTATCTATTTCAGTATTTACTTTAGGTGTTTCTGAAACCTCATTTTTTTCTTCACTACTTACAGTTTGATCTTTATCATTATAATCCTCTAATCTTTCATCTTTGCTACCATTGATTAGAGCAATGACAGAATTAACAGCAATTTGTTTATCTGGTGATGTATCAATTAAATGCGTAATTTCTCCCTCATCAACTGCCTCAACTTCCATTGTTGCTTTATCTGTTTCAATTTCAGCTAATATATCTCCAGCTGAAACATTATCACCAATATTAACTAACCATTTATTAATTACACCTTCTGACATTGTGGGTGATAATGCAGGCATTAAAACTTTAATTGCCATTTATTTTATATAACTTACTTTTTTTGCAGCATTTATAATATCATCAATTTGAGGAAGATATAATTTTTCTAAGCTCAATGCGTATGGCATTGGAACATCAGCACTATTAACTTTTATCACTGGTGAGTCTAAATAATCAAATGCATCCCTTTGAACAATATTTGCAATTTCAGAACCAACACTACCAAATGGCCATGACTCTTCGACAGTGATTAGTCTATTAGTTTTTTTAACTGAATTTAAAATTGTTTCTGTATCCAAAGGTCGTAAAGTTTGTAAATCAATAATTTCTGTATCTAAATTGTATTCCTCTTTTAATCTTAACGCTGCTTCTTTTGATTTCTGCAACATTATTGAATACGTTACGATCGTTAAATCTTTTCCTTCTTTTTCTATATTTGCTTTTCCAATTGGTATTGAGAAGTTAATGTCATTATTAACGGGACCTTTTAAACCATAAAGAATTTCATTTTCCAGAAAAATTACGGGATTTGGATCTGATATTGCAGATCTTAATAAACCTTTTGCGTTATAAGGAGTAGACGGTGCTATGACTTTTAAACCTGGAACTTGAGAATACCAGGAAGAAAAATCCTGACTATGTTGTGCAGCAACTTGGGCTGCAGCACCATTAGGTCCTCTAAAAACAATAGGACAATTAATTTGTCCTCCAGACATGTAAAGTGTTTTTGCAGCTGAATTTATAATTTGATCTATTGCTTGCATAGAAAAATTAAAAGTCATAAATTCTAAGATTGGTCTCAATCCTTTGAATGCTGCTCCAACTGCTAATCCGGTAAATCCATGTTCGGAAATAGGAGTATCTAATACTCTTTCTTTTCCAAATTCTTGAAGAAGACCTTGTGTGACTTTATACGCACCTTGATACTCAGCAACTTCCTCTCCAAGTATGAAAACTTTATTATCTTTTCTCATTTCTTCGGCCATTGTGTCTCTTAGCGCTTGGCGCATAGTAATTTCTTCTGAACTTAAATTTTTATCTTCTTCTATTTTGGGTGATGGTGTATCAATTATATTAGCTTTCTTATTATCAATTTTTGTCTCAATATTTTTTTCAATTTTCTTTTCTTCAATCACTTTTTCAATGGGAGCTTCTTTTTTTACTTCAACTTTTTCATTTGGATCACCAATAATCGCTATAGCTTTATTTACTGGAATATTGGCTTCTCCTTCTTTAAATAAAAGATCAAGAACGACACCTTCATCTACCGCTTCTACTTCCATTGTTGCTTTGTCAGTTTCAATTTCAGCAATCAAATCACCAGCTTTAACAGTATCTCCTTTTTTAATTAACCACTTAGACAGATTCCCCTCTGTCATTGTTGGAGATAATGCGGGCATTAAAATTTCTGTGCTCATAATTTATAAATAAACATCCGTATAAAGTTCGCTGTCTTTTGGAAAAGGACTATTGGTTGCAAATTCAGCTGCATTTTTTATTTCCTCTAAAGTATCTTTATTAATTTTTTCAATTTCATCATTAGTTGCAATTTTTTTCTTTAAAATTTCAGCTTTGACTATTTCAATAGGATCAGTTTGCTTATAATTATCTAATTCTTCTTTCGTTCTATATTTTGCAGGATCTGACATTGAATGTCCTCTATATCTATATGTTTGAACTTCAATAATATAAGGTCCATTTCCTTCCCTAACATATTTACCTGCTTTATCTGCTGCTTCTATAACTGAGAATACATTCATTCCATCTACCTTCTCACCAGGAATACCAAATGCCTCACCTCTTTTATACAAATCTAGTCCAGCCGCCGCTCTATCTACAGATGTGCCCATTCCATATTTATTATTTTCAATAATGTATAAAACGGGAAGCTTCCATAAAGCAGCTAGATTAAAAGCTTCAAAAACTTGTCCATTGTTCATCGCTCCATCACCAATATATGTTCTGCATATATTTTTCTCTCCATTATATTTATGCGTGAAAGCTATACCTGTTCCAATTGGTACTTGAGCTCCTACAATACCATGACCGCCATAAAAATTATTTTCCTTAGAGAACATATGCATTGAACCACCCTTACCAGCAGAATAACCATCTTCTCTACCAGTCAACTCTGCCATAATACGTTTTGGATCTAATCCTCTAGCAATCATATGGCCATGATCTCTGTAAGTTGTTACAACTGAATCATTCTTATCAATTGTCATTAATATACCAACAACAACTGCTTCTTGACCAATATACAAATGACAAAAACCACCTATTTTGCCCATGCCGTAAAGTTGAGCAGCTCTTTCCTCAAATCTTCTAATTTTGAGCATAAAAGAATACATTTTAATGTAATCGGCTTTTTGAAGTTTTTTCATAAGATAATCTTTAATTATAATTAGGGTGATTTTTTGTCAAATAAATCAGTTTACTCTATAATTATAACTGTTTCATTTTCTGATGTAAATCCTGTAACTTTCCTAAATGTCTCATCTAAATAGTCCAAATCTATAGTATTTGGTTGTAATCTTTTAATTCTATCTAGATAAAATTCATTTTCCTTTTTTAAGGAAATATATTGTTCATTATATTGAGCATTAAGATTTTTAAGACTGAAATATTTTAGCAATCCTCTCTCACCATTTACAAGAAAATAGAGAAGATAAACAAAGAGAAAAAAAGTGAACAAAAAGGATAGATAGAAATAAAATTTATTTTTTAAAACTAAAGATTTATTCATTTATTATACAAATAGCATATTTAAGATCGAAACTGTCAATTATTTATTATTTAAAATAGATGATCCAGCATAATTTGCTTTACCTTGTAATGCTTCTTCAATTCTTAATAATTGATTATATTTTGCTGTTCTGTCTGTTCTAGATAATGATCCTGTTTTAATTTGACCTGCTGAAACACCAACTGATAAATCAGCAATCGTCGTATCTTCAGTCTCACCAGAACGATGTGAAATTATAGTAGTAAAATTATTTTCTTTTGCTAATTTAATAGACTCCAAAGTTTCTTTTAAAGTTCCAATCTGATTTACTTTAACTAAAATAGAATTACCCGCACCCTCTACAATACCTTTTTGTAATCTTTTTTTATTTGTAACAAATAAATCATCACCAACTAACTGAACTTTTTTTCCTATTGTTGTTGTTAAATTAGACCAACCATCCCAATCATCTTCAGCCATTCCATCTTCAATAGAATAAATTGGATAAGCATTTACTAATTTCTCTAAATATTTTATCATCTCATCAGAAGACAAAACAATTTTTTCTCCCTGTAAATCATATTTATTATTTTTGTAAAATTCAGTTGATGCAACATCAAGTGAAAGATAAATATCCTTTCCAGGTTTAAAACCTGCATCCTCCACTGATTTCAAAACAGTTTCAATGACTTCACTAGAACTATTTATGTTAGGAGCAAATCCACCTTCATCACCAACATTTGTATTTAAGCCTTTTGATTTTAAAAGTGACTTTAATGAATGAAATATTTCGCAACCATATTGAAGTGCTTCTGAAAAATTATTAGCACCAATAGGAGCAACCATAAATTCTTGAATATCAACGTCGTTATCTGCATGTGATCCTCCATTAATAATGTTCATCATTGGAACTGGAAGACTCATTGTATTTTCTTTACCAAGAAAAGAATACAATTCATGACCTTCAGAAGAAGCTAAACATTTTGCAAAAGCTAAACTTGCAGCAAGTGTTGCATTAGCACCTAAGTTAGATTTATTTTCCGTACCATCAAGTTCTAATAAAAAATCATCTAAAGAAGAAATATCTTCAAATGATTTTCCAATTAGTTCATTAGAAATTATATTATTGATATTTGCTACTGCTTTCAGAACTCCTTTACCTTTGTATTTGGATTTATCATTATCTCGCAATTCTAGAGCCTCATGCACTCCAGTAGATGCTCCACTTGGAACCGCAGCTCTTCCAATGGTAGAATTTTCAAATTCTATATCACATTCAACAGTTGGATTTCCTCTACTATCTATTATTTGTCTTGCTTTTATATTTGTTATTTTAGGCATGGTTTTTCGCTATATCATCAAATTGTTTAAGTTGAATTAATAAATTTTTTAACTTCTTAATATTAATCATGTTTGGTCCATCACTAGGAGCATTATCTGGATCATTATGTGTTTCTAAAAATAAACCAGCTACACCAATAGATATAGCAGCTTTGCATAAAGAAGGAATATGTTCTCTTTGACCACCACTTTTATCACCCATTCCTCCTGGTTGTTGAACAGAATGAGTTGCATCAAAAATTACAGGATAATTATATTTTTTCATAATATCTATACCTTTAAAATCATTTACAAGAGTATTGTAACCAAAAGTAGTTCCCCTTTCAGTGATCATGATGTTTTTATTATTTGTAGTTTCTATCTTTGTGAAAATATTTTTAACATCAGTTGGCGATAAAAATTGACCTTTTTTAACATTAATAATTTTATTTGTACTACCTGCAGCTAGTAATAAATCTGTTTGACGACATAGAAACGCAGGAATTTGTATAATATCGATAATACTATCTTGTTTTAATTGATTACATTGATCTTCATTATGGACATCGGTTAGTATTGGTAAATCTAGATTAGTTTTAATTTTTTCAAAGATTTTTAATGCGTCATCAAGTTTAATGCCCCTATCACTATTAATACTTGATCTATTTGCCTTATCAAAACTAGATTTAAAAATTAAATTAATACCAACATCATCACATATTTTATATAGCTCTTCTGCAATCATCAATGAATGACTTTCATTTTCTATTACACATGGACCTGCAATTAAAGCAAATGAAGAATTATTTGAGATAGAAAAATTTTTTAGATTGATATTAATCATTAATTGCGGCCTTTATAAATGATACGAAAAGAGGATGAGGATCTAATGGTCTTGATTTTAACTCTGGATGAAATTGAACTCCTATAAACCATTTATGTTTTTTACTCTCAAGCACTTCAGGTAATAATCCATCTGGTGACATACCACTGAAATAATAACCTTTGTTTTCAAATTTTGATAGAAATTTCTGGTTTACCTCGTATCTGTGTCTATGTCTCTCACTAATTACTTTATTTTTATATATCGAAAAGATTTTTGAATTTTTTTTCAAAACAGCTCTGTATGCTCCAAGGCGCATTGTTCCACCTTTGTCACTATTTTTATCTCTTTTTTCGATCTTATTTTTATTTACCCATTCTGTCATTAATCCAACTACTGATTTAGTAGTTTTCTTAAATTCTGAAGAATGCGCATTTTTAATTTTTAATACATTTTGTGCTATTTCAATAACAGCTAACTGCATTCCTAAACATATTCCAAAAAAAGGAATATTGTTTTCTCTCGCATATTTGATGGCATTAATTTTTCCATTAATACCGCGAATACCAAAACCACCTGGAATTAAAATTCCATCACAACCTTTTAATTTTTTCATTAAACTAATGTTGTTTTCTTTTTCAGAATTAATCCATTGAATATTTACATCAGCAGAATTTTCTATACCTCCATGAACCAATGCTTCATTTAGTGATTTATAACTATCTTTAAGATTTGTGTATTTTCCTACTACTGCAATTTTAACTTTATGTTTTCTTTTTTTAATTTTTTCTTGAAGATCAATCCAAGGCTTTAAATTTAATTTATGATTTTTTGGTTTATAACCTAATTGCTTTAGAAGAACTTCATCCAATCCATATTTAGAATACAGTGAAGGGACTTCATAAATTGATTTAGCATTTAATGCAGGAATAACTGACTCTTTTTTTACATTACAAAATAAAGATATTTTAGAAATTGAATCATTATCTATTGGTTGTTCAGATCTACACATAATAATATCTGGTTGAATACCAGCATTGAGAAGTTCTTTAACTGAATGTTGAGTTGGTTTCGTTTTTAACTCACCTGCTGAACTTAAATATGGAATATAAGTCATATGAATTAATGCTGATGAAATATTTTTATCATTTCTAATTTGTCTTATAGCTTCTAAAAAAGGTAGAGATTCAATATCTCCAACTGTTCCTCCAATTTCATAAATAGCGATATCTTCATTTTTTAAATCACTATTAATAAATGATTTTATTTCATTGGTAACGTGAGGAATTACCTGAATTGTTGAACCAAGGTAATCACCTTTCCTTTCTTTTAAAAGAACATTAGAATAAATCTTACCTGAAGACACGCTATCTGATTGTTTAGCAGACTGATTTGTAAATCTTTCATAATGACCAAGATCTAAATCTGTTTCTGCACCATCATCAGTAACGTAAACTTCTCCATGTTGATATGGGCTCATTGTTCCTGGATCCACATTTAAATAAGGATCTAACTTTCTTATTCTTACTTTGAATTTTCTACTTTTTAGGAGAGTTGCCAAAGAGGCTGAGGCTATACCTTTTCCAAGAGAGGAGGCAACACCGCCCGTAATAAAAACAAAATGCATTACGGAATACCGTGATACATAATAGATCTATTTATAGCAAGATATAATTAATTATTTTCTGGTATAGATGGTTCTTCAGAAGTTTCTTCTGTATTAATTGAAGGAAGAGACTCTAATACATTGCGATCTGATCCAACTGATGCAGTTATTGTTAATACAACGCTCATAATCATAAATAAAGTTGCTGTAATAGCTGTTAATCTTGAAAGAAGATTAGCTGATCCTCTTGCTGACATCATTCCACCAAAAGTTCCACCTCCAAGACCTAAACCTTCATTATCTGATCCTTGTAACAGTACTAAAATCACAAGAGCAATTGCTAGTATTAGTTGAATTACAATAAGAGTAGTCATTTGTTGGCTTATATTTATTAGATTTAATTTATCAAGATATAATTATATTGAATTCATCAACATTTAGTGAGGCTCCACCAATTAAACAACCATCAACATGATTTAAATCATTAATTTCTTTAGAATTTGAAGATTTTACAGAACCTCCATAGAGAACCTTAAAGTTCCTAAATTTAGTATCAAAATTTTTAATTAATTCGTGTACTTGATTTATTTCATCTAAAGTTGGTGTTAACCCTGTTCCTATTGCCCAAACTGGTTCATAAGCAATTAATGCATTTTGATGATTTGCTAAATTTGGAATACTTTCTTTAATTTGTGTAGATAAGATTTCTTCTGTTCGTTTTTTTTCTTTCTGCTGTAAGGTTTCACCTATACATATCACTGGTATAATATTTTCCTCAATAAGGTTTAAACTTTTAATATTTACATAATTATTTGTTTCTGCAAAGTATTGTCTTCGTTCAGAATGCCCAACCAAACAGAAATCAATATTATTATCTCTTAGCATTGAAGCAGATAATTCTCCTGTGTACGCACCCTCTTTATAAGAGGAGACATCTTGTGCGCCACAAAATAAGTTTTCATTATTTCCTTTTAGTGATTTTAAGTAAATGGAAGGTGAGCAGATAATCGTACAATTATCAGAATTAACATTTAATTTTTGATAATAATCTTTTAAAAATGAGTAATTTCCATTTAATTTCCAATTTGCTATAAAAATTGAGGAATATTTATCAAGATTTACCATAATTACTTTTATTTATAGAAACTAATATTATAGAAGCAATAGAAATTTTATGAGAGCTATTAGAAATTCATGGATTGGCATTGTACTAGCTATACTTTTTGCAGCAAGTTTATTCTTTTTTAGAGGATCAACAAGATACTCAAATCTTTTTAATTCTGATAACTTTGTAGCGGATATCTCAGGTACGCCAATTTCAACAACTAAATTTCTTAGATCAATGGATATGAATATAAATCAATTTTCACAAATGATTGGAAGTAAATTAACTGGTGATCAAATTAGAAGCTTTCAAGTTCATCAAATTGCACTTCAAAATTTAGTGAACAATGCAATTTTTGAAAATGAGTTTGATGAAATAGATTTTATTTTAGATGACACAACAATTGCAAAACAAACAAAAAGAAATTTTCCAGATCTATACATAAACAATAAATTAGATGATGAAATGTTGAATACCTTTTTAAGAAGACAAGGCTTAAAAATTGAAGATCTTGTGGATTTAATAAATTACGAAACTAGAGCTAATTTATTTGATAACCTTTTCTTTCAAAAAAATTATCCATTACAATTGCAAATAAACTTTAATAAGCATGATAATCAGAGAAGAGAAATAGAGTTACTTAAAATACCTTACAACAAAATTAAACTAGAAGAATACAATAAAGATCAAATTACAAAAGATAATGAAGAAATATTAGATTATTTTAATAATAACTCTGCTTCATATATGACGAATGAAGAAAGAGATATTTCATATATATTAATAAATAAAAATGATTTTAGAGAAAATTTTTCGCCTTCAGAAAATAGTCTTAATGAGTATTATAATAACAATAAAAATTTATTTATAAATCCAGAAGAGAGAAGTTTTAAACAATTTAATTTTAAATCAAAAGAAGACGCAGATGAGTTTAAATTAAGTGTCTCTGGAAAAACTAATGAAGAAATTATTAAATATGCAGAAGAAAATAATATAATTTTTAATGATTTCAAAAATGTCGACAGAAATAAAGTTTTGGAACAATTAGCAAATGTGATATTTGAATTATCTAAAGGAGATATATCAGACGTAGTCCAAACTACCTTAGCATATCATATAATTATTTTGGATGAAATTTTCCCAGAAAAAGAATTAAAATTTGATGAAGTTAAGGATGAAATAAATAATACTTTAACCAATTTTGAATTAGATAATTACTTCAATGAATTAAAATCAAGTCTCGATCAACAAATACTTGATGGATTTTCAATTACTGAAATAGCAGATCAAAATAATCTTAAATTAATCAATAAGAAAAAAATTTTAAACAATACTAACGAAGATGGCCCTACTTTAAGTAAAGTAATTTCATTTTCTTTTACACAAAATAAAGATTTTGTTAGTGATTTAGTTGACATTGATAATGATACTTCTTTTATTGTAAACATTGATGACATATATCCATCAAAAATAGAGAATATCGATAATATCTTTGACAGTGTTTTAAATGATTTTATATTTACAAAAAAAACTGAACAAGCAGAAAATATTTTTGAAAATAATAAAGAGATCTTCACAAATATAAGTAAATTTTATGCAACTAATCCGGAAAATTTAAATTTATCTTTAAAGATTAATGATGAATTACCAATATCTTTTAAACAAAAGATTTTTGAAACTGATATTGATAAAGTAGCTTTTGGATCAGATGAAAATGCTATTTATTTTGCTAATATTAAAAGTATAAAGATGCCTGAAGAAGGTGAAAATACTTCAAATATTAATTTGATAGGTGATTTGAAAACAGCATTTGGTAGTGAGATTATTAAGACAAAAGAAATTTCGTTCAATGATGAACTGATAAATGGTCTTTTATCTCAGTATAAATGAGTCTAGAAAAAAAAAATTTTATAAGTCAATATAACAAAGGCTTACCTCAAATATTAAAAAAAAATCTTATTGCTGATATTGAAACACCATTTTCATCATTATTAAAAATTAGTAAATCGGAAAAATATTCCTTTCTATTAGAGTCAGTAGAGGGTGGAAGTAAAAGAGGACGTTACTCATTACTTGGTTGTGATCCAGATTTAATTTGGACAGTTGAGAAAGGTAAGGCAAAAATAAAATATTTGGATCATAATTTTGATTATAAGCTAGATCAAAAGCCAATTCATAGCCTTAAAGAACTTGTAAAAATTTCAAAATTTAAAAATAATGAAATTGACGTTCCTTTCCCAACACTAGTTGGATATCTAGGATATCCAATGATACAATATATTGAAAAAATTAAACTAAGTAATAAGGACAATATAAAAATACCTGATGCAATTTTAATCAGACCAAAAATTGTCGCAGTTTTTGATAATATTAAAGATATTATTTCCCTTATGGCAGTTACGTATCCAAGTAAAAAAATCTCAGCAGAAAAAGCCTATAGAAAAAATAAATTACTTATTGATAAAACAATTAAAAAGTTAGAAAAAAGTATTTTAAAACCTGCCCAAAAGAAAAATAAAAAATCTAAATTAAAATTTAAATCAAATTTCAATAAAGAACAATTTTATAAAATTGTGAATAAAGCAAAAGAATATATTAAAAATGGAGATATCTTTCAAGTTGTGCCTTCACAGAGATTTGAAACAAAATATAATTTAAAGGCACTCAATCTTTATAGATCGTTAAGACGACTAAATCCATCTCCTTATCTTGTAAATCTTAACTTTGATAAAATTGGTCTTGTTGCATCTAGTCCAGAATTAATGGTTCAATTAAGAAACAAAAAAGTTACGATAAGACCAATTGCTGGAACAAGAAAAAGAGGAAAGAATGCCACTGAAGACCTTTATTTATCTAATGACTTACTGAATGATAAGAAAGAACTCGCAGAACACTTAATGCTTTTAGATTTAGGAAGGAACGATGTTGGTCGCGTTGCAAAAAAAGGAACAGTGAATGTTACTGAAAAGATGATTATAGAATACTACTCTCATGTAATGCATATTGTTTCAAACGTTGAGGGAAAAATAGATAATAATTTAGATGCTCTAGATGCTTTAATGGCTGGATTTCCAGCAGGTACAGTTTCTGGTGCACCAAAAATAAGAGCGATGGAAATCATAGAGGAACTTGAAAATTTAAATAGAAGTTTTTATGCTGGTTGTATGGGTTATTTTGATTCTAATGGAGACATGGATACTTGTATTAGTTTGAGGACTGGACTTGTAAAAGATAATAAATTATACATTCAGGCTGGTGCTGGAATAGTTTATGACTCAGTCCCAAAAAATGAACATCAAGAAATTTTGAATAAAGCTGGTGCTTTAATGGCAGCAGCAGAGGATTCATACAAATTCAATATATGATATTACTGATAGATAATTATGATAGTTTTACTTACAATGTAAAACACTACTTACTGGATTTAAATCAGAAGGTTGTTGTTTTTAGAAATGACAAAATTTCTATAAATAAAATTCGTAAATTAAAACCTAAATCAATAGTTATTTCACCAGGTCCCTGCACACCAAATGATGCTGGAATAAGTCTTAATATCGTTGCAGAATTATCTAAACAATTTCCTATACTTGGCATTTGTTTAGGACATCAAACTATTGGTCAAGCTTTTGGAGGTAAAATCATTAAATGCAAAGAAATCATGCACGGAAAAGTTGATACAATTAATCACTTTGGACACTCTATATTTAAAAATGTAGAAAGAAAATTTAAAGCAACTAGATATCACTCTCTTATAATTGATAAAAGAACTATGCCTAAAGATTTTTTAATTACTGCTGAAACAAATAATAAGATTATAATGGGTATTGCACATAAAAAATTACCAATATTTGGACTACAATTTCATCCAGAAAGTATAGGTACTGATATGGGTAAAATTATTTTAAAAAACTTTTTAAACTTAGCAAAATAATGGATCAAGCTTTAATATTAAATAAAATTCTCGAGCAACAAAATCTGAATATTGAAGAGAGTATGTATATATTCAATAAAATTATGAGTGGAGAATTAGATGATATTAAAATTACATCAATACTAATTGGTTTAAAGTTAAAAGGTGAAACAAAAGAAGAAATAATCGGTGCAGCCAAAGTAATGAGAGAGAAATCTCTAAAAATAAACTCTCCTGAAAATACAATTGATACATGTGGCACTGGTGGAGATATGAAAGACACATTAAACATATCAACAAGTGCAGCAATAGTTGCTGCAAGCGCTGGCGTTACTATAGCAAAGCATGGTAACCGTTCGGTTAGTTCAAAATCAGGTTCTGCAGATATGCTAGAAAAAATAGGTTATAAGATTACAAATAATGTAGAAGATTTAGAAAACTCATTATCAAATAAAAATTTTTGCTTTTTATTTGCTCAAAATCATCATTCTGCCATGAAGAATGTAATTAATGTTCGTAAGAATTTAGCTACACGTACAATTTTTAATTTATTAGGCCCTCTTACAAATCCTGCTAAAGCAAGTAAACAGCTTCTAGGTGTCTATTCAAGAGATTTAGTTTCTATGCATTGTAATTGCTTAAAAGAATTAGGTTCTGAAAAAGCTATGGTTGTTCACGGATTGGATGGTTTAGATGAAATAAGTTTATCCGATAATACTCTAATAAATGAATTGAAAGATAATAAAGTTCTGGAATATAGTTTTGATCCAAGAGACTATGGTTATGATTTAATTAAATTAGAAGATATAAAAGGTGGAGATCCAGAATATAATGCAAATTGTTTTAATAAAATGATTAATGGTGATTATAGAGAGTTTCAAATGATTGTAGAAATAAATGCAGGAGCGGCAATATATTTATCCAATTTAAGAAATAATCTAAAAGAGAGTTTTGATTTAGCAAAAAAAACAATTGAGGAAAGAGTTACAAAAAATTTTGTAAATTCACTAATTAATGAGTAATATACTTCAAAAAATTTGTGAAGATAAATCTAAAGAATTAGAAGAAACAAAGAAAAGATGTTCTTTTAAAACATTAGAAAAATTAATTTCTTCAAAATTAGAGAAACGTGAATTTAAAGAAAAATTACTTTCAGCTCAAAATAATAAAAAAAATTTTATAATTGGCGAAGTAAAAAAACAAAGTCCAAGTGCAGGTGAAATAATTTCAGATTACAAACCAGAAGATATTGCTATTTTATATGAAAGATCAGGTATTGGGGCATTATCGATTTTAACAGAAAGTAAATATTTTTTAGGCAATATTGATCATTTATCTCTAGTTAAAAATAAAACAAATTTACCTATTTTAAGAAAAGATTTTATTATTGATAAATATCAAATTTTAGAAAGTAAGATTTATCAAGCAGACTGTATATTGTTAATTTTATCAATATTATCAGATGAACAGGTAATAGAATTTATAAATTATGCAAATGAATTAAAATTAGATTGTATTATAGAGGTTCATGATGAAGACGAACTGAAAAGAGCAATCAAATTAGACTACCCTGTTATCGGAATTAATAATAGAAACCTTAAAAGTCTTGAAATCAATTTAAATAACTCAATAAATTTGAATCAAAATTTAACAAATGATTATATTTTAATTGCAGAGAGTGGAATTAAAACTTCTGATGATATAAAAAAATTTAATTCAACAGGAATTTATAATTTTTTAATTGGAGAAAGTTTGTTAATATCTAAAGACAAAGAAAAGAAAATTGGAGAATTACTTTTAAATGAGTCATATTAATAAAAAAGGAAATCCTTATATAATTGACATATCAAATAAAGATGTCACAGAAAGATTAGCAGTTGCTTCAGGTGAAATTAAATTTGATAAAGAAACGTATAAAAAAATAAAATCATTTGAAACTAAAAAAGGGAACCTTGAAAAAACTGCAATTATTGGTGGCATTATGGGAGCAAAAGAAACTTCAAGATTGATACCGCTTTGTCATAATATTCCAATCGATCACATAAATATTGAGGTTATAAAAAATGATAAAAAATTAAGTCTTATTGTCAAAAGTACAGTTAAAACAAACGCAAATACTGGCGTGGAAATGGAGGCATTAACCGCTGTTACAATTAGCTGTCTTACGATTTATGATATGTGTAAGTACTTAAATAAAAAAATTAAAATACAAAATATACATCTATTGTCAAAAACTGGCGGTAAATCTAATATTTAAATAACTGAAAAATATATATTTTTACATTTGTTCTTGTTTTGATCTTAAAGAACATATATAGAACGATAATGCTTACTAAAAAACAAAAAGAGCTATACGATTATTTAAAAAGTTACATTTCAAGTAATGAAATTTCCCCTTCTTTTGAGGAAATGAAAAGTGCAGTTAATCTGAAATCAAAGTCAGGTATTCATAGATTAATAACAAGTCTAGAAGAAAGAGGTTTTATCAAAAGATTAAAGCACAAAGCAAGAGCAATGGAAATTATTAATAAAGATAATATTGATAATGAAAATTCTTTGTCGAATAGCATTAATATCCCATTAATTGGAGCAATAGCTGCAGGTGAAGCAATAGAAGCTATTGAAAATGCTGATGAATTTGTTTCTGTGCCCTCCTCAATGACATCACCAAATGCTAAATATTTTGGATTAAAAGTAAAAGGTCTATCTATGATAGATAAAGGAATATTTGACGGTGATATTGCTGTGATAAAAAAGACAAATAATGTTGAAAATGGAAAAATTGCAGCTGTTATTACACAAGATAACGAGGTTACTCTAAAAACTATTAAATTTGATCGAAACAAGGTTTTGTTAATTCCTGCTAATCAAAGTTTTCAGACAAAGGAATATGAAGCAGGTGAAATCCAAGTCCAAGGGACTTTATCTGGTATTATAAGAAAATATAATTAATAGTTTATCTTAATATTAAGATGACTATGTTACAAACACGATTTGCACCCTCTCCTACTGGCAATCTACATCTTGGAGGTGCTAGAACTGCTTTAATTAATTATATTGTAAGTAAGAAATCAGCATCATCTAAATTTTACTTAAGAATTGAAGATACAGATCATGAAAGATCAAAACAAGAATACGCAGATAACATAACTAATTCTTTAAAATGGCTTGGGCTTAATTGGGATGAGGAAATTCAAGTTCAATCTAAAAGATTATTAAGGCATCAAGAAATTGCAAGAGAATTACTTCAAAAAAAACAAGCTTTTAAATGCGTATGTTCTGAAGAAAAAATAGCTAACATAAGAAAGTTAATTAAAGAAAATAAAAATTATTCTAAAAAAATATGTACTGAATGTAAGAATGATAATGATATTCAAAGTAGAGATGAAGGTTTTGTAGTAAGATTAGATGTACCGGATGAAGGCAATTTAAAAATTAATGATACAATTCAAGGAGACGTTACAATAGCAAATTTAGAGTTAGATGATTTTATTTTACTAAGAAAAGATCAATCACCAACGTATATGTTATCTGTAGTAGTGGATGATCATGATTTAGGAGTCAATTATATTATTAGAGGTGACGATCATTTTATTAATACTTTTAGACAATACTACATATATAAATTTATGAATTGGGATATACCTCAATATGCTCATATTCCTCTTATTCACGGAGAAGATGGAACTAAATTATCAAAAAGACATGGTGCCGTAAATATTTTAGATTTAAAAAAAGATGGTTATTTAAAAGAAGCAATTATTAACAATCTTATACTTTTAGGTTGGTCAAATAACCAAGAGAAATCAGAAGCTATTGAATTAGAGAAAATAATTGAAAATTTTGAAATATCAAATTTATCTAAATCATCTAGTATATTTAGTTTTGATAAATTAGATTTTTTTAATAATTTTTATTTAAGAAAAGAAAACGGAATAGAAAAATTCATAAACTTTTGTGAAAGTGATGCTGAATTATATAAATATTTACAAAAAGATGAGACAAAAATGAAAAATATTTTTAATGTTTATAAAAAAGATATTAAAAAACTAAGTGATTTGAATGATACAATTAAAGTTTATTTTGATGAAAATTATAAAATAAATAAGACAGAAAAACTGACCTCAGAATTTGGAAGTATTTTTAAAGAATTTTTAAATTTAATTGGGGAAATAAATGATTGGAATAGGGATAATATTCAAAATGTCATAAATGATTTTTTGAAAAATAATAATATTAAATTCCCTGTTTTAGGTAAACCAATAAGATTTTTACTAATAAATTCCTATCAAGGACCTTCAATTTCTGATATTTTTATAATATTAGGTAAAAAAGATACTATTGATAGATTAAATCAATATAGAGATAATTAAATATGGCTGATTACGAAGATAAAAAAGTTAACGATAAACAGTTTACTCTATTCAACAATGAGAGTGGTAAATCGTATCAAATTCCACTTATTGAAAGTAAAGATGGTCCGAATGTTTTGGATATTCGTAAACTTTATCAAGAAACAGGTTTATTTACTTTTGATCCAGGTTTTACTTCAACTGCATCATGTGAATCTGGAATAACATATATAGATGGTGAAAAAGGAATTCTGCGTCATAGAGGCTACGATATCCACGATTTGGCATCTAAAAGTGAATTTCTTGAAGTTTGTTATCTTTTACTGCACGGTGAATTACCATCTCCTGAAGACAAGCAGAAATTTAAAGATGTAATAACCAATCATACAATGTTGCATGAGCAACTGGTAAATTTATACAGAGGTTTTCGTAGAGATGCGCACCCTATGGCAATTATGGTAGGTGTTGTTGGCGCCCTTTCCGCCTTTTATCATGACAGTACTGATTTTTCAGACATTAATCAAAGAATGATTGCCTGTCATAGATTAATAGCAAAAATTCCAACAATAGGTGCAATGGCTTATAAATATTCCATTGGTCAACCATTTGTTTATCCAAGAAATGATCTTTCTTATGCAGAAAATTTTTTATACATGACATTTTCTGTGCCATCAGAAGATTACAAGGTGAGTCCAAAAATTGTAAGAGCAATGGATAGATTTTTTACGTTACATGCTGATCATGAACAAAATGCATCTACTTCAACAGTAAGATTGGCAGGTTCTTCTGGTGCAAATCCTTTTGCTTGTATTGCTGCTGGTATTGCATCTTTGTGGGGACCAGCTCATGGCGGAGCAAATGAAGCAGTAATTAAAATGTTAGAAGAGATTGGTGATGTATCGAATATACAAAAATTTATTGATAAAGCTAAAGATAAAAATGACTCTTTTAGATTAATGGGTTTTGGGCATAGAGTTTATAAAAACTATGATCCAAGAGCTACTGTGATGAAAGAAAGTGCACATGAGGTTTTAGAAGAATTAAATATGCAAGATGATCCATTGCTTAAAATTGCAATAGAATTAGAAAAAATAGCACTGAAAGATGAATATTTTATTAGTAAAAAATTATTTCCAAATGTAGACTTCTATTCAGGTATAATTCTTAAAGCATTAGGTTTCCCTACAAGCATGTTTACTGTGTTGTTTGCAATAGGAAGAACTGTGGGATGGATATCACAATGGAAAGAAATGATAGAAGATCCTATTAATAAAATTGGCAGACCTCGTCAATTATACACTGGTTATAAAGCCAGACCATATCAAGTTGAGTCTTCTAGAGAAAAAAAATCAATTTTTAATTGGCTTTGGAAGAAGAATTAAGTAACTTATTTATACGGTTAACACTCACATCATAAGGACTAAAATCATTAACAATTTCTTTAAGGTACATATTAATTGAGTTAATTTGAGTTTCTTGTTTTTTTCTATCATTAAATAAATTTAGAAAAATATTTAATAACTTTTTTTCATTTAAATTTGAGTTAACAAGTTCCGGAATAATCATTTGGTTACTTATAATATTTATGAGATTTGCATATTTAACTCTTACAAAATGCTTGATTAAAATTTCTGTGAAATAATTAAGTTTATAGATGACTATTTGAGGAATATTCCTTTTGGCAATTTCTAAAGAGGCAGTACCAGAGCAAGTTATACTTATGTAAACATCTTCATAATATTCATCAAATTTACTCATATCAGTTGAGATTATAGTCTCAGTTTTCCATTGCTTAGAATTTTCTTTAATTAAAGAGACAAGATGAGGCAAAGTTGGAATAAATATTTTATAATTTAGATTATTCTTAGATATATATTTTTCAATATAACTGAAATATTTCATAAGTTTTAATACTTCATTTTGTCTACTACCTGGTAAAAAAGAGAGGTACTTATATTTTCCTTTATTCTCTCTTTTTTTTATATGAAAAATTGGATGCCCAATAAAAGTTTTATTTAGATTATCGAAATTGAAATATTTTTTTTCAAAATTAAACAATAAAAAAATTTCATCAAAAATATTTGCAAATTTCCTTGCTCTATATGATCTCCACGCCCAAACAGTCGGTGCAACTACATGTATTATTTTATTATTATAATTTGATTTTCTTAATTGGTTTATAAGGTTGTAATTAAAATCTGGTGAGTCTATAGTTAAAACTAAATCATAATTATTTTTAATAATATAGTTTTTTAATTTTTTTATCATTTTTAAATATTTTGAAATTGAAAGTATTATTTCAAAAAGCCCTATAGATTTAAATTCTGATAAATCATAAATTTTATTAGAAATATATTTTTCGGATTGTTTGCCACAAACTCCATCAAATTGATATTTATCTATATTCATTCTTGATAAAATATTTGAGCAAATATTTTCACCAGATTGTTCAGTACAACAAACAAAAATTTTTATTTTTTTCAATTTAGATCGACTGATGAGATAAATAAATTATTTTGACTAGCATAATCAATAATTTTTTTCTTATCCAAAATTAAACACTTATTTTTTTGCAAAAATACACCTTCATAATTATATTTTTTTAAATTTTTCATTGTATCTAAGCCAATTAATGGAATATCAATTAGATTGCTTTGGTTTTGTTTTGAAAATTTAAACAGTACACCATTATCATCTTTTCTTTTATATTCTTTACATCTTTTTAACAATTCATCTGTACCTTCTATAGCTTCTAATCCTAAAACTAACTGATTTTGAATTATCATAGCCTGACCAACATCTAATTTCTTGTAAATATGATATATTGATTTTGCTTTTTTTAAATTTAGAATTGCATTTTTAGAGGGCTTGATTTTTGTCAAATTTATTTCAGTTGAAAATAATTCCTTGCAATATTTGGTCCAATTAAAAAAAATATATCCTTTAGTTTCAAAATATTTTTTCAAGCTCATTAAAAGATTATTGTCACCTTTTTTTTCTAATAAAAGATTTTTAGCAAGCAACAATGTTGGTAAATCAAAACCTAAATCTTTAATCCCAGGTCTTTTTATACTTCCTGCAAATATTATATGTTTTATTTTATTTGAATCTAATACTTTAAAGATTTTTTTTACTGATAAAATATCTAAATCTACAACATGATGGTTATTATAAAATTTATTATTTTTATTATTTAAAGATAAAAATGTAACATCATAATTTTTATTTAATAGTGATTTACCGATATATAGGGGCAAATTACCATCCCCAGCAATTATTCCTATTTTAGTCATTTTCAAAAGTGGTAATACCTCTTTTTGAATCTGAGTTCAGAAATTCAATTATTTCCTTAATTTCTAAAATTTCAGAACTTTCAACAAAATTATTTTTAATATTATTTTCAATTGTATCATTTTTATCAAAAATTATATTTATAAGATTTTTAATTTCATTGATTGCATTAGATCTTAAACCTTTTCTTTTTAAACCAATAAGGTTTAAGCTTTTCAAATTTTCTCTTATTCCCGTATACAAACCATATGGAATGATATCTTTTTCAACACCGCTCATACCACCAATCATTGCATATTTTCCTATTCTAACAAATTGATGAATTGCTGAATTACCTCCTAAAATTGCATTATGATCAATTTCTACATGTCCTGCAAGAGTGGCATTATTGGCTAAAATAACATTTGATTTAATAATACAGTCATGTGCTACATGCGCACCTACCATAAATAAACAATTATTAGCTATTATTGTATTTAATCCCCCTCCAGATGTTCCTGGATTTACGGTAACATTTTCTCTAAATTTATTGTTACTTCCAATTTTTAGATACGATTTTTCTTTATTATATTTTAAATCTTGAGGCTCAGAACCAATTGAACAAAATGGATAAAAAGTATTACTATTTTCTATAGTTGTATCTCCAACGATAGAAACATGAGAAATTAAATTATTATTTTCTCCAATTTTAACCCCATCCCCAATGATACAGAAAGGACCAATATGTGTTGTTTCATGAATTTCTGCATTTTTTGCAATAACAGCTGAGGGATGAATCATTTGTAAAACCTTATTAAATTATGATAATGTAACTTAAAATAAATAAAATATTTCTGATTATTACTTATAAGTAATCATAGCAGAAAACTCAGCCTCACTAACTTTAATATTTTCTTTAAAACATGTGCCTTCAAATTTATATACATCTCTTACACTATTAAGAAACTTTACTTCAAATGATACTTTTTCATTTGGAAGAATTGGTTTTCTAAATTTTGCTTTATTAACACTCATAAATAACACTGATTTTTCATCATAATCTCTAAGCTTATAAGATACAACTATACCAGCTGTTTGTGCCATTGCTTCCACAATTATTACACCAGGAACTATTGGATTATTTGGGAAATGTCCCTTAAAAAAATACTCATCGTTTGAAAAATATTTTTCAGACTTTCCATGTTCACCTGGTATAATTATTTCGCAAGCATCAACAAATAAAAAAGGATTTCTATGTGGTATTAATTTTTTAATTTCTTCGATATCTAATTTCATTTTTTTAAACTATTTCTTATTACCTCTTTTTTCCATAAATTAATATCTTTTGCAGGAAACCCAGCTACAACATTGTTGTCATGAATATTTTTAGTAACCCCACTTTTTGCAGCTATTGTAACATTATCTCCTATTACTAAGTGCCCTGCTATACCTGCTTGACCGCCAATTTTAACATTATTTCCTATACGAGTACTTCCAGCAATACCAACTTGAGCAGCTATTATAGCGCCATCTCCTATACTAACATTATGAGCTATTTGTACTAAATTATCAATATTAGATGAATTACCTATAATTGTTGTTTCAAATACAGCTCTGTCTATTGTAGTGTTTGAGCCAATAGATGTATTTTTACCAATTATTACATTTCCACTGTGATGAATTTTATGTTTGGTTTGCATTTCGAATCCAAAACCAGTACCTCCAATTCTTGCACCAGATTGTATAGTGCAATTTTCCATAATAACTGCATTAGAAATAGATACGTTATCTTCAATTACTGTATTTTTATGAACTTTAACATTAGGTCCAATACATGAATTTGATCCAACGTAAACATTTTCATAAATTTCTGTGCTATTTTTAATAATTGAAAAAGGATTTATTTGAACATTTTTATGGATTTTACTTTTTGTATTTATGATTGACTTTTCAGAAATAATACCATTTGATTGAAATGATTCATCATTAATCAATTTACTAATTAAAGCCAATGCTAAATAAGGCTCTTTAACAATAATTGGTTTACAGGTTAGTGGAAGTAATTTGACAAATTTATCCTCGATTAGGCATGCTTTTGCTTTAATTTTTTTTAGATCATTTAAGTATTTAATATTGGTAAAAAAAGATAAATCACCATGTGATGAATTTGTTATGGTTTTAATTCCATTAAAAGTTTCATCATCAGCAATTTTAGAATGTACATTTAAATAATTTAATTCTAAAATTTCTTTTATTTCTAGGTAGGTAATTTTATTCAAAATCTTTATATTCCAGCTTTAAATTAATATTCTCAAGTTCTATATTCACAGACTCTGTTATATCTATAGAGTTTGATGCTATTAAATAACTTGTTGAATCTAAAATCAAATCAATATTATTTTTTCTAGCATAATTTTCTAACAATACAATAATTTCTTTAAGAACTTTTTCTCTCATATTAATAATTTGATTTTGGAAATGAAAATTAAATTCATCTATATATGCGCTATAATCATTTAATTTATTATTATATTTATCAATTTGTAAATTAATCTCTTCTTGTTTTAAAATCATTTTTGACTCTTCAATTTCAAGTAAAATTTTTTCTAGTTCTTCTTCTTTTTTTTTAATTTTATTTAAACGGTCTTGTCTCAAATTTTCTAGTTCATTAACACTTTGTATGTAAGAGGTATTATTATCGATTAATTTTTGAATATTTACAACTACTATTGATTGAGCAAATAATTTGAATGAAAATAAATTAATTGAAAAAATAATTAAAAAAATAATTTTCAATCTATATTTCCAACTGAAAATAAAAACATTCTTTTGATATCATAATCTTCATCAATAAGAGGAAAGCCCCATGTGAAACCAATTGGCCCAATTGGAGAGTAATACTTAATACCAAATCCTGCAGATGCTCTTAAACTATTGTTACTATTTGTAGGTTTAGTCTTATTATCCCAAATTAATCCATAATCATTAAAGATATTAAAATATATGGGAAAGTTTGTTTGATTAGTAATCTCATATGAATAATCAAATTTTGTAACTGCAATATTATTACCGCCCACATATGATGTTCTTGAATTTCGAGGTCCTGCTCCATAGCTATCAAACCCCCTTAGCCATCTTCCTCCAAGAGCAAATTTATCATCTGTTAAAATATCATTATTATTTAATGAAAAAATATTTCCAAATTTGGTTTGAACTGAGAAAATATTACTATTTTTACTGAAATAATTTTTTATAGTAATGATATTTCTTACATATCCATTACTAGAGCTTGTTGGTGTTTCAATTGTATTATTAAAATTAATATAATTTCCTTTTTGTGGAATGAAACCTCTATTAACTGTTGAATATCTAATATTATTTTTCAAAAGGTAACTCATATTAGCTCCAGATGATTGTAAAATAGAATTTGAGACAGTTGAACTATTTGTAATTTTATAATCCTTTAAAACATATTCAAGATCAACATTATGATAAATTTGTTTATTAATCTTGTACCCTATTCCAATTCCAGATGTAAATGTATCAAGCTTATAAGAACTAGCATTTGAGAAATCTTCTTGTCTGTAATTTATATTATAACTTATGTCTGCGTCATTTTCATATGATAATCTATCAGTTGTAGTTAATTTAAATTGATTTTTATCTTCTGAAGTATTCACAAGTACATCTAAAGATCTTCCGGTACCATAAAAATTTCTTTCTCTAAGTCCTGTAACAATTGCAAATCCATCCAAAGTTCCTACAGATACACCTGCATTAAATGAACCTGTTTGTTTTTCTTCTACTTCAATAATCAAATCAACTGTATTGTTATCAATAATTTCTTCTTTTATTTTTACAGTTTCAAATAAATCTAAAGATATTAATTTATCTCTAATATCTTCTAGTTGATTTTGATAAATTGCATCTCCTTCTACAATTTCAAGCTCTCTTCTAATTACATAATCAAATGTTCTATAATTACCAACTATATTTATTTGATTAGTGTATTTAGGCGTGATATTTAAAATCTTAAATATTATATCAACTTTATTTCCTTCTACTTTATCCAATGATTTTATTTCAAAAAATCTTATATCGTTTTCAATTATTATTTTAGAAATATCATTCTTTAGTTCATTAATTTTATCTATCGAAAAATTTACATCTTCAATTAAAATAGCATTACTTCTGTTTTGAAGTAATTCTAAAATATTATTATTTAAAATTTTATCTTCATCATCTATTATTATTGATGACAATTCATAAATATCACCCTCAATTACATCAAAGTAAATATTAACTTTATTAGATTCTAAATATTCAATTTTAGACTGTACTTTAATATCTAAAAAACCATTATTTTTGTAAAAATTTGATATTATAAAAACATCTCTTTCTACAATTGAAGGTTTAAAATTATTATTAGCAAAAATATTTGAAATTGATTTTGTTTTAGATTTAATAATTTCTTTAATTTCATCAGATAAAATGTAATCATTTCCAGAAATAATAATTTTGTTTATTTTTGTTAAACTTCCCTCATCAAAATTAAAGTAAATATCGACAGTATTTGTTTCTTTATATAGCTTATCTCTATATTCAATTTTTACATTATTGAAACCATAAGATTCATAAACTTTTTTTGTTTCACTTATGAATAATTCAATAGAATTTTCAGTATAGTTATTAAGATTAATTTCAGAGGCAATTATTTCTAAATCTTCATCTTTAATTCTTTCGTTATTTTTAAAGAATAATTTGTTTATTCGGGGAAATTCTATAACATTAATAGTATATGTATTATCTTTAAATTTAATACTTACATCCGAAAATAAATTTGAGTCGTTCAGTGTCTTTATTATTTCGTTGCTATAATCTTCGTTTAGATTTTTAGGTAAATCTTTTAATAAAGAAATAATTACTTCATTGTCTGTATATTGATTGCCATTTATTTCATAATAAATTTCATTAGAAAAAACAGATATAGAAAACAGAATAAATATAATACTAAAAATTAAAGTTTTTAATGCTCTGTAACTTTTTCTCAATCTCTTCATGATAATGTACTATATCTTTAATATTGTTTACCGAAGAATACAAATTTAAAGATGTTACTTTTTGAATTATTTTGAATATATCTGTATATTTAATTAATTTATTTTTATAGAGATTTACTGCGTATTCGTTTCCAATATTAAATTTTATCAAATTTTGTGGTTTTTCTTTATTAAGTTTATTGAAAAATTTGTAAATTGGAAAATTATAATGTTTTACATTTGTAAAAGTTAATTTTGAATAATCTTTTATAAATAAATGTTTGTTATTTTCTGAGTATTGATACCTTGATTTTTTTAAAAAGTTTAAAATTGGAATTTTCATATCATTTTTAAATAAATTAAATTGTGTAATATAATTTTCATACTCAACTGCTGAGTGAACAATGGCTTCAGGATGAATAAGAATTTTCATTTTATTAAAAGGAATATCAAATAAATAATGGGCTTCTATCAATTCAAGGCATTTATTAACTAATGTTGCAGAGTCGATACTATTTTTATATCCCATTTTCCACTTTGGATGATTTATAGCTTCTGAAAATTTGATATTTTTTAAAGTATTAAATCTTTTATTATAAAAAGGACCTCCTGATGCAGTTAGAATAATATTTTTAATGTTTTTTGAGATATTAACTTTTTCAAAATACTCAAAAAGTGAAAAATGCTCTGAGTCAAGCGGGTAGATATTTGTTTTTTTGAAATAATTTTTTTTTTTAAATATATGTCCTGCTGAAACGATAGCTTCTTTACTAACTATACCTAAATTATCAGTATTTTCAATTATATGCTCAAGAAAATATAATGATTTATAGCCAGATATTGCCAAAATGCTTAAATTAGATTTAGTACTTAATAGATAACTTAAGAGTTCATCATAGTCTAATAGCTTAGTATGATTAATTTTGTTTTTAAATTTTAAAAATTTTTTATGATCATAAAGAAAAGCATATTTTGGTTTATATTTTATGATTTGTGATTTTAATAATTCTGAATTTGATTTAGCACAAAGTAAATTAACTTTGATATTTGGAAAATTACTATCAATTAATTCAAGAGTTTTTCTTCCTATGATACCAGTACTTCCAAAAATATTTATTTTCATATTATATATTTAGTAGATATAGAATAAAAAATAATTGCAAATAGAAAACTATCAAATCTATCAAATACACCTCCATGACCTGGAATTAATCCACTAGAGTTTTTCAAAATATTTTTTCTTTTAAAATAAGATTCTAAAATATCACCTATAAAAGCAAATAAAATAATTAAAATTATAATTAAAATTGAAAATATATTTATTGGTAATTTAAAAAAATATAAGTTTAGTATACTAAATAATAAAGAAAATGAGAAACCGCCTACTAATCCTTCTATAGTTTTGTTTGGACTTATAGATATCAATTTATTTTTACCAAAAGATTTTCCAATTAAATAAGAAAAAATATCAAAAATAATTACAGTAAAAATAAAAAGATTAAATGTAATGAAATTTTTATTATTAAAGTCAATGTTGATGAAGAATACCATTGAAATTATTGTATAAATCAAAGGTAATATTCTATATTTTTTAAAATAAATTAATATTTCATAAATAATTAATAAATAAATTACTGATATTAAATAAGGAACATAATTGAAGTTAATAGTGGATATAACTACGTAGAGTATTATAAAAAATATTGAAAAAATTAACCTTAAAAAAAAATTCTTATAATCCATATTTTCTATTTATTTTCATAAATTTCTCAACTATGGAATTAAATTCCTTTTTTGTAAAATCAGGCCATAATGTTTCTGTAAAAAAAAGCTCAGTATAAGTTAAATTAAACATTATAAAATTGCTTAATCTTTGATAACCTCCAGTTCTTATCAAAATATCTGGATCAGGAATTGATCCTAAATAGAATAATTTATTTAAATTACTCTCATCTTCAAGATTAATTTCTATATTATTTTGTTTAATACTTTTTAAAATTTTTTTAATTTCATTTTTAAAACCATAGTTAAATGCAATATTAAGACTTAATTTATTATTATTTTCAGACAGCTTTTCACTTTCTTCAAATATTTCAATTATTTTTTCTGGTAAATTTTCTCTTGAACCAAATATTTTGATTTTTACACCATTCTCTCTTACAAGATTTTCAAAAAATTTTGAGAAATTTTCATAAATTATATTGTAAATTATATTAACAGATGATCTATTAAAATTTTCTGATGACAATGTAAATATAGTTAGGTTAGGTAAACCAATTGAAAGAGAATGCTTTACAATATTATTTATATTTTCAAAACCCTTTGTATACCCATAAATATTTGTAAAATTATTTTTTTTTGCCCATCTCTTGTTTCCATCAAGTATCATGGCTATATGACGTAAGTTATTATACAAACTTATACTTTCAAAATATCAATTTTTTTTGCTTCTAATATTTTGTCTATTTTTTCTATATTATTATCAGTGGTTTTTTGTATTTCATTAATATTTCTTTTTAAATCGTCTTCAGAAATATTTGAAATTTTTTTTTCATTTTTTGAGCTATCAATAAAATCTCTTCTAATATTTCTTATGGTAACTTTAGCATTTTCAGCAAGTTCAGATGCAATTTTTATAATCTCTTTTCTTCTTTCCTCACTTAATTTTGGAATTGGCAATCTTATTATTTGCCCATCTGTTTGTGGATTAATTCCAAGATTTGACTCAGAGATTGCATTTTCTATTGATTTTATGAGAGATGTATCCCAAACTTGAATTGTAATTGTACTAGCATCTTGAACTGAAATATTTCCTAATTGATTCAATGGAGTCTTAGAACCATAAGAGTCTGCAAATATATTATCAACCATTGCTGGGTTAGCTCTTGAAGTTCTTAAAGAATTTAATTCTTTTTCTAAATGTGAAACAGCAGAATTCATTTTATTTTCAAGATCAGTCATCATTAACTTATCTTACTATATGAACCTTTACGATTCAAAACATTAATTAAGGAGTTTTTATTAAAGATATTAGTAATAAAAATTGGTATTTTTGTATCTTTTGCCAGACTTATAGCAGTTAAATCCATAACTTTTAAATTTTTATTTATAACTTCATTGTAAGTAATATTTTTTATTAATTTAGCATTTTTATATTTCACTGGATCTTTATTATATATTCCATCAACCTTTGTTGCTTTAATAATTAATTCACAATCTAATTCAGATGCTCTTAAAGTTGCAGCAGTATCTGTAGAAAAAAATGGATTACCAGTTCCTGCAGCAAATATAACAATTCTATCTCTCTCCAAGTGCCTAATTGCTCTTCTTCGAATATATGGTTCAGCTATCTGCGACATAGTAATTGCTGATTGAACCCTTGTTGGTACATTAATTTTTTCTAAACTACTTTGTAATGATAATGCATTCATTACTGTAGCTAACATGCCCATGTAATCAGATGTTGATCTGTCTATTCCTTCGGAAGCACCTTTTATACCTCGAAAAATATTTCCACCGCCAATAATTAAACATATTTGATATTTTTTATTGTATACATTTTTAATTTCATTAGAGATTTTATTTATTGTTGAAACATCTATACCATAGTTGGAGGATCCCATTAGTGATTCACCTGAGATTTTTAGCAATATTCTTTTTTTCATTTTATAAATTAATTAATGCAAAAGATACTAATTTGTATTCATAATTTGAATGTTCATTAATTATATCTCTGACGGTCTTATCTTGATCTAAAATGTAAGATTGATTTAGAAGTGTTACCTCACTGAAGTATTTTTTCATTTTACCTTCTAATATTTTTTCAACTATATTTGATGGTTTTCCAGAATTTAAAATTAATTCTCTTTGAATTTTTTCTTCATTGGTAACTAATTTTTTGTCTAAATCATTTATATCCAAAGATTCAGGTTTCATTGCTGCAATATGCATACATAAATTTTTAGATAAGGCCTCAATTTCAGTATTGTTATCAGTAGTAGAGTATTCTACTAACGATATAATTTTTCCAATATTTTTTCTATAACTATTATGTATATAGAATGAATAATTAGTGTTTTTATTTTCCTTTATTATTAAATCATTTAGAATTAGATTTTCTCCTATTTTTGCAATCATTGAATTAAAATAATCTTGCACAGTTCCATTTTCAAATTGCAATTTAAGGAATTGTTCTTTATCTATATTTGTATTATTTTCTAAAACTAAATTTCCTAAGCTATTAAGAAAATCTAAGAATGTATCACTTTTAGCAGCAAAGTCTGTTTCACTATTAACTTTAATTAATGTTGTAATATTTTCATTCGAATAAACTCCTACTGCACCTTCAATTGCTGCCCTATCACTTTTTTTTGATGCTTTTGCTAATCCTTTTTTTCTCAATGCTTCAATTGATTTTTCAATATCGTTATCATTATCTTCTAAAGATTTTTTACAATCCAAGAAGCCTGCTCCAGTTTTTTCTCTTAATTCTTTTATAAGCTCAGTTGTACTTGACATTATTTATTTTCCTTTTCAGTTTTACTTTCAGTATTTTCATTCTCTTTTTCCAAAGATAAATTTTGAAAATTAGTTGCATCTTTAATAGTTTCAGAAAAATAATTTTTATAGAGATTTATTGATCGAAGAGCATCATCATTCCCAGGAATTATATAATCAATATTTTCTGGGTCACCATTAGAGTCTACAATTGCTACAACAGGTATATTTAGTTTATTTGCTTCACGAACAGCAATTTTATCTTTTATTACATCAAATATAATTACTAAATCTGGTTTTCCATTTAAACTTCTTATACCGCCAATATTTAAATCAAGTTTTTGTTTTTCTCTTGAAATATCCAATAATTCTTTTTTAGAAAGATTTTTTGATAATTCATTATCTTTTAAAAATAATTCAATTTCTTCTAATCTTTTAATTGAATTAGAAATTGTCTTCCAATTAGTAAGAGTTCCACCTAACCATCTTTTATTTACATAATGATTGTTATTTAACATTGCTAATTCTCTCACCACTTCACTGCATTGTTTTTTAGTTCCTACAAAAAGGATCTTTCCAGATTTAGAAATGGTTTCATGGATTTTAACCAGAGCTGTGTTTAACAACTCTAAGGTAATTCTTAAATCAAAAATATGTATGTTATTTCTAACACCATAAATATATTCTTTCATTTTAGGATTCCATCTTCTAACATTATGTCCAAAATGAACACCTGACTCTAGAAGATCTTCAATTTTAACTTCTGGTAAATTCATAATAACTCCCGGTTTAACCTCCACAGAAACAAAAACACCGGTTCTTTCTGTGTGCTAGATTTATTTGTGAGATCTATTATTATAATGAATTAATTTTTCAAGATATTTCTAAAGAATAATCTAAAATTTTTGATTTATTCAAATCATCAAGTTTTTTGTATGATTTAATTGAATATTTATTAAAATCAAAATTCACTAATTTCTGATCGACTGTAATGAAGACATCAATAAAGTTATTATAGACGCCACTTTCTTTTTTTGCAAAAATATTATCTTTTAATTCATCCATATTTTTAAAATTTGTATAAATATTAAATTTATAATTATTTTTAACAAAAGTTTTCTCCAAAGGTTCTATTGATCTTATTATAAAACGTGTATCGGTATTACTTTTCACGATATCAATATTAAATATTAATAAATTTCCTTCTTTTAATAATGGTCGGTATTTATATAAATTTTCACTAAATATAGTTAATTCAAATTGAAAACTAGTTTCTGACACTGTTATAAATGCATATTTTTTTCCATCCTTATTCGATCTTTCTTTAATATCTAAAATAGCGCCACAAACTTTAATAATACTTGAATCATAGTTTTCTGAATAGTTTTTAAAAGAAATAATATTCTCTAATTCAAAAAACTTTTTTGGATAATGATTTAATGGATGATCAGAAAAATAAAATCCTATAACTTCTAATTCGTTAGATAAAATTTCTGCAATTTTCCATTTTTCATAATTTTGATTAAAGAGATTTTTATCTTGAAAAGAAATCTCATTTTCTTCAAAAAGCATGTCTTGATTGATATTTTTTTCTCCTCCAAATAGTTCAACAAATTTTGGCACATTATTAAATAATTTCGATCTGTTTTCTTCAATACTATCAAATGCTCCAGCCTGAATAAGTTTTTCGAGTTGTCTTTTATTTATTACCTCCTTGGAAACTCTATTCATAAAATCAATGATACTTTTAAATTTGCCATTTTTGTCTCTTTCTTCAACCATGCTAGAAATTGATTTTAAACCGACACCTTTAATTGCTGCCAATCCAAATCTTATTGATTTTAAGTTATCATTTATTTCAATTGAAAATAAAGGATCAGAAAAATTTATATCTGGCTTTAAAAAATTAATATTTAATCTTTCTATTTCTTGTTTAAGTAAAATAATTTTTTCTGTTCTATCTATAGAATAGTTTAAAGTTGCTGTAAGAAATTCATGAGGAAAGTTTGCTTTTAAATAAGCAGTTTGATAAGATATTAAAGCATATGCTGCTGCGTGACTTTTATTAAAACCATACCCTGCAAATTTATCAACTAAATCAAATATTTTTGACGCTTCTTTTTTATCAATATTATTTTGAACAGCACCATCTATAAATCTTGATTTTTGCATATCCATTTCTTTTTGAATTTTTTTTCCCATTGCTCTTCTTAGTAAGTCTGCTTCACCTAAAGAATAATTTGATAAAACTTGTGCAATCTGCATTACTTGTTCTTGATAGACAATAATTCCATAAGTTTCCTTTAGGACATCTTCTAACATAGAATGAAGATACTTAATTTCTTCACGTCCATGTTTTCTATTGCAAAAAGAGGGAATATTATCCATTGGACCTGGTCTAAACAAGGCAACTACAGCTATTATTTCTTCAAATCTATCAGGCTGTAACTGACGGAGAACACTTCCCATACCGTTACTTTCTAATTGGAATATTCCCACTGTATCTCCCTTACTTAATTGATCATAAGTTTTTGTGTCATTAAGAGGAATATTATTTATTAAAAAATTTTTATTTTCTTTAATTATTAATTTTGTGCAATCATCAATAATTGATAAAGTCGTTAGTCCAAGAAAGTCAAATTTTATTAAACCTGCTTCTTCTACATATTTCATAGAAAACTGTGTTGCATTAGTGTTAGTATTTTGATCTTTGTACAAAGGAACTACTTTTGATAATTTTTCGTGACCAATTACTACACCAGCAGCATGAGTTGATGCGTGTCTGTGAGTTCCTTCAATTTTAAGACTTACATCTATAATATTTGAAATTCTTTCATCACTGCTTATCCTTTCTTGTAAACTTCTTTCAGATTTAATAGACTCACTTAAAGTAAGTGGATTTGATGGATTAAAAGGTATCAGTTTAGCAAATGAATCTACTTCTCCATACGGAACTTCCAAAACCCTGCCAATATCTCTTACTGCAGCTCTTGATGCCAGAGTACCAAATGTAATTATATGAGCAACACATTCACTTCCATATTTATTATTTACATATTCAATAACTTCATCTCTTCTAGTTTGACAAAAATCTATGTCAAAATCTGGCATTGACACTCTTTCTGGGTTGAGAAATCGTTCAAATAGTAAATCATATTTCAATGGATCTAAATCAGTAATTCCTAAACACCAAGCTACTAAACTTCCGGCACCTGATCCTCTTCCGGGCCCAACAGGAATGAATTTCTCTTTAGCCCAATTTACAAAATCTGCTACTATTAAAAAGTATCCTGCGAATCCCATTCTAATTATTATTTCATTTTCATATTTCAATCTATCACTATAAATTTGTAAATTCTTAATATTTTTTTCTTTTATTTTTTTTTCAAGTCCAAGTTCAGACGCTTTTGATAAAAAATCTTCTGCTGATAAATTTAAATCATTTTTAAATTCAGGTAATTGTGGTTTTGTTGATTCAGGAAAATAATTACAAGATAGAGAAATATTAAAATTATTTTGTATTATCTCAGGAATATCTTCGAAATTAGAATACATTTCATCATTTGACTTAAAATAAATATTTTCATTTGAAGTATTTCTTTGAGAATTGTTAATAGTAGATTTTTGAGCAATACATAGTAATGCATCATGAGCTGAATAATCATCTTTATTAGCGTATTTAATATTATTTGAGCCAATAAGGGGTATGTCAAATTCTTTTGATAAATTAATAAGTTCTTTTTCAAAAAAATCGATATTTTGATCACTTATTCTTTGAATTTCAAAAAGGAAATTTTGCTTAAAAACCTTTTTAAAATTATCTATTAATTTAATGATATCTTTTTTTTTGTTTTCTTTGTTTAATAAAAGTAATGGATTAAATTCACCACCAATATAACAAAATAAACCTTCAGAAAATTTCTCTAATTGCGAAAAATATAATCCAACATTATTTCCTTCCTTAAGATGAGAGAGTGAGCTTAACTCTAATAAATTTCTATAGCCAATTTCATTTTTGACTAAAAATGTAACTTGGGAAATTTGATTATTTACAATAATATCCAATAAATTTATTGAAGTTCCAATTATAGGTTGAATATTGTTTTTTACACATTCTTTTGAAAATTCAAATACTCCAAACATGTTATTATTATCTGTAATGGCAATTGCAGGCATGTTATTTTTTTTTGCAAGATCTACTAAATTAGTAATTTTTAGTGTACTTTCAGATAAAGAATATGAAGATAAAGAACGTAAATGAATAAAAGGATTATGCATTTGTCAAATGTATTTTCTTATTTTTAAAATAATAAATTTCATCAGCTAATAAAGAATAATTTTTGTTATGAGTAACATATACTAAAGTTTTATTATTTTGTTCGATATAATTTATAAAAAATTTAAAAATATTGTTAGCAGTATCTTCATCAAGATTGCCAGTCATCTCATCAGCTAAAATTAAATCCGGATCATTTACCAAAGATCTAGCAATAGCGACTCTTTGTTGCTCTCCTCCTGATAATTTTAAAGGTTTATAATTTATTCTTTCATCTAAACCAAATTCAAGAAGTAGTTTTTTAGAAATTTCAAAACTTTTCTTTTCATTTTTATTAATTAATAATGGTAGCATAACATTCTCGATCACAGTGAGTTCAGGAATCAGATGAAAAAATTGATGAATAAAACCAATGGATAATCCTCTAATTTTATTCATTTCATCTTTAGAGCACAAAGAAATATCTTTATTCTTAAAATAAAAGTTTCCATCATATTCTGAGTCAAGTAGACCAATAATATTAAGAAAAGTTGTTTTGCCTGAACCTGAAGGCCCAACAATTGAAACTTTAGTGTTTTGCTTTAATTTAAAATTTAAATTTTTAATTATCTCAATTTTTGAATTATTTTCATTTGTATAATTTTTACAAAGATTGGTTATCTCTAATAAATATTTATTATTCACTTCTTAAACTTTTAACAGGGTCTATTCTAGCTGAACTTAAAGCTGGAAAAATAGTTGATATAATTGATATGATTATTGCTACACAAAGTACGTAAACTATCTCATTTACGCTAATTTTAGAAGGTAAAGATGATAAATAATAAACTTCTTCAGAAAATAATTTTGTTCCAAGTAAATATTCTAAAAAACTTTGAATTGATTTAATATTTATTGTGAAAAGTATTCCAATTATTAATCCTATTAATGAGCCAATCAAACCAATTGAGATTCCAATAGTAAAAAATATTTTTATAATACTTTTATTACTCATTCCAATAGTTTTTAAAATGCCAATATCCTTATTTTTTTCTTTTACAAAAATAATTAAACCTGAAATAATATTTAATGATGCAACTAAGATGATTAAAGAAAGGATAATAAACATAACATTCTTTTCCACTTTAAGTGCATTTATTAAAGTTTTATTTTGATCCTTCCAAGATATTGAATAAAAATTTAATAAAAGATTAGATGTTTCTAATTCTACTTTATTTTTAAATAATTCAATTTCATTAGGAGATGATGTAAAGAATTCAATTTTGTTATATATATTTTCATCATATAAGAGTAATTTTCTAACAAGTTCTGTAGATAAAAAAATTAAATTTGAGTCATATTCATATAAACCTAGATCAAATACACCTACTACCTCCAATGTTTTAAATCTTGGAATATTTCCTAGTATTGTTTTATCAGTCTTTGGAATTGCAATTTTAACCTTATCTCCCACGCTTAAATTCATTTCGTTCGCTAAGGAGTCTCCAATTAAAATTTCACTTTTTGGATTTTTAATTAATGAGCCCATATTAATTGAATTAAACAAATAATGATTTTTATCATATGCATCATAACCTTTGATCATCACACCTTTTGAGTTATTTGATTTTATAATTAATCCATTTGTTTCAATAGATTTGTAGTGTTGGTAAAAAAAAGAATTATCAATATTCAATATAAGTTCATCAGCTTGCTTATTTGTTATCTCATTATCAAAACTATAAATATTAAGGTGCGAATTAAGTCCAATTATTCTGTTAGTTAGATCAATTCTAAAACCATTCATAACAGACATAACTATAATAATTGCTGCTACTCCTAAACTAATACCTATTATTGAAAACCAAGCGAAAATAGACACATAGCCATCGGATTTCTTAGAAAATAAAAACCTAAAAATCAGTAATCGTTCTGATTTAGAAATCATCTATTTTTTTAACTTATTATTAATCAAATCAATTACACTACTGGATGAAATTTTTTCACTTTCATTATTTTGGCGATTTTTTATTTCTACTAAATTGTCTTTTAAATCTCTTTTGCCAATAATAATTTGATATGGTGTCCCAATTAACTCATTATCAGATAATTTTTTTCCTATACTGCAGATTCTATCATCTAAAATGACTTCAATATTATTTTTCATAAAATATTCATAATATTCTGATGATTTTGTGGCACAATCTTGATCTTCTGGCATTAAATTAACTATGGAAACCTTAAATGGAGCAACTTCTAAAGGCCACCTAATTCCTTTTTCATCATGATAAGCTTCTATAATTGCACCCACAAGTCTTGAAACACCAACGCCATATGATCCCATATGTACTGGAACATTTTTCCCACTTTTATCTTGAACAAATGCGTTTAATTTCTCAGAATATTTTGTTCCAAAATAAAATATATGACCCACTTCAATGCCCTTAGAAATTTTTAAATCTTCATTTGAAATTGGGCAATTTTTTTCATCATGTTGATCATCAACTGCAGCATAAAATGACTGCAACTCATTTGGGTCTATAGTTTCAGGGTTTAGTGTTTCTAATTTTTTATCATAATAAAGTGTACTTTCACCAGTCTTAGCTAGTATTTGAAATTCATGACTTAAATTACCACCAATTGGTCCAGTTTCCGCTCTTAAGGAAATTGGTGTTAAACCCATTCTAATAAAAGTTTTTATGTATGCTTTGAACATATTGTCATAAGATTTTTTTGCTTCGTTTTCATCAAGATCAAATGAATAATTATCCTTCATTAAGAATTCTCTTCCTCGCATTACTCCAAACCTAGGCCTAACTTCATCTCGAAATTTCCATTGAATATGATAAAGATTTTTTGGAAGATCTTTGTAAGAATTTATATTTGCTTGAAATATATCTGTAATTAATTCTTCATTTGTTGGGCCATAAAGCATTTCCCTTCCACTTCTATCTGTAATCCTTAACATTTCTTTTCCATAATCATCGTATCTTCCTGATTTAATCCATAAATCAGAAGATTGAATCGTAGGCATAAGCAGTTCTACTGCTCCTGCATTATTTTGTTCCTCTCTAACAATCTGTTCAATTTTTTTTAATACAAGTAGACCTAGAGGTAACCACGAATAAATACCGGCACTAGATTGTTTAATCATGCCAGCTCTGATCATTAATTTATGTGAAATTATTTCAGCATCTGATGGTGCATCTTTAATAGTGGGAAGAAAAAAGTTAGAATATTTCATTTATTAAATATATTTGATAAATCAAATCCAAATAAAATCAAAAAAAATAAAATTAAAGCTGATATTAATGAAGTTGCTATAAATTTTATTAGAAGATATGGCTTACTTGGAGCACTTTTTGCATGTCCAGATTCTACCTTTTGGGGTACTTTTATCTTAATCGGTAGGAGTATGAAAAATAAAATCCACCAAACAAGGATAAAAATTAGAACATGAGTAAATAGTGCCATTAAGATCTTATTAAATGAACTTCAATTTCTGGTTTTTTTTGAATTGAATTTTTTATAATCTTTCTAAAACTACTTTTAACTAAGTCAGATACTATAAGATCTGATGATTTTTGATCTTTGTTAAGTTTTGTATAGTTTTCTATAAAAAGTATTTTAAAATCATTTTTAATGTTTTCTTCATCTATTCCTGGCAATCCTTTTAAAGTAAGCAACATATTTTTATTAATTGAATAGTCATCATCATTGATAATTAAAGAAATTAAAACTAGCCCCTCAAATGAATATTTCCTTCTCTCTTTAATAAAAGCAGATTCAGAGTCGTAAAGATTTTTACCCTCAACAATTAACTTTCCAGTTTCAAATCTTTCTACAATTTTAGGTTCACCTGGTGCAATTTTGAGACATTTTCCATTTTCTAAAATTTTAGTAAATGGTACTTGAGATGAGTAAGATAATTGTTTATGTGCCTCTAGATGCATAGGTTCACCATGCACAGGAATAGATAAGTAAGGTTTTGTCCAATTATACATTTGTTTTATTTCATCTGCATAACCATGACCTGAAACATGTACTAAATCATCATCAGCAGTTACTATCTCGACTCTTTGTCTAATAAGTAAGTTCTTTAAATTATTTATTGATTTTTCATTACCAGGGATATCTCTAGAGCTAAAAATTACTACATCTTCAGGCTCTAAATGTAAATGTTGATGAGAATTATAAGCTATTCTAAAAAGGGCAGATCTTTTTTCACCCTGACTACCAGTACAAATTATGACTAAATTTTCTCTTGGTATATAAGAAGCTTCATCTTCACTGATAAAAATTTCATCATCCGAAACATAACCACATTTTCTTGCTACCTCGATATTTTTTTTCATACTCCTACCAACAAGAGCAACCTTTCTTTTATTTTTTTTTGCTGCTTGAATAATATTTTTCATTCTTGCAATATTTGAAGAAAAACATGTAACAACAATTCTATTAGAAAATCTTGAAAATACACTTGTCAGTTCATCCCTAACGTCATTTTCAGATTCTGATTTACCAGGCACATTTGCGTTAGTAGAGTCACCTATTAAGGCAAGTAATCCGTCATTTCCTAATTTTTCAAATTTTTCTTTTGAAAATGAGTCTCCTAAAGTAGGTGAATGATCTATTTTCCAATCAGCAGTATGAAGTAATGATCCATATGTTGTTTTAATTACAATTGCAGTTGGTTCAGGAATTGAGTGTGTAGTTGGAATAAAACTTATATCAAAATTATTGAGTATTAATTTCTTTTCTAGATTTATCTCTTCTAAAGTAAATCCTTCTACTTTATTAAATTCTTTTAGCCTATTTTCGATAAGAAGTTTTGCAAATTTACTTGCATATACTGGACATTTAATTTTATTTGCTAAGAACGCAACAGCTCCTGCATGATCTTCATGACCATGGCTGATAATAATTGCCTCGAGATTATCTTCTAAACTTTCAATAAGATCAATTTTTGGTACTAATAAATCTACACCAGGAAACTTTTCATCTGCAAATGAAAGACCTAAATCTATCATTATCCATTTTCCATCACATCCGTAAAGATAACAATTTGCACCTATTTCTCCAATACCTCCAAGAGATAAAAAGTGTAGTCCTTCATTAAAATCATTTAGTTGTAAATTATTACCCATAAAAATGTTTGTTACCGATTTCTTTTATTCCTTCTAATGTCAAATGTTCCATATATATAGGTTTATAAATAATTTTATCCCTAAATATTTTACCTAGACCACCAGTAATATAGACTTTGGGCTTAAAGTTATTCTCCTTAATAATTTGCTTTAATATGCCATTAACTGCATGCAAATAACCAAAATAGAAACCTGATTGAATAGAAGCTGATGTATTATTATTAACAATTTTATTTGATTTTGAGATTTTTGAAGTTTTTATTAACTCAGCATTTTTTAAAAGTGTGTCCATTGAAAGATTTATACCTGGAAAAATTAATCCACCTAAATATTGATTATTTTTAATGACATCAAAAGTAGTAGCTGTACCAAAGTCAAGAATAATACAGTCTTTGATTTTCTTACTATATAAATAGGCATAGTTTGCTATTCGATCACTCCCAATTTGATTTAAATTATAATTGATACTATCTCTGAATGATATTTTTTTGGGATTAATTACATGAAATTTGAATTTATTTTTTTGAAAAATATTTTTTAAAATTAAATTTAAAGAAGGTACAACAGAGGACAAGATACAAAATCTATCTTTAAGATTATTAATCAACTTTTTGTTAGATTTAAAAAATTTATTTATTTCTTTTTTTGTAATATTAATTTTTTTTTCTGTTTTTAATCTAATAATTTTAATTAATTTATTTTTTGTATAAAAACCTATAACTATATTCGTATTACCTATATCTATAACAATCATTAAATTATTCTAGCATTATATATATTTTCAAAGTTAATATTATTTTTTAAAGTGATTGAACCATCTGGGTTAAGATTATAAAATATTCCTTGTTTTACATTTTGTTCATCAATTTTTAAATTAATATTGCCCCCTAAATATAATAATCTACTTTTATATTCAGTCATAATTTTTTCGTGATTATTTAGCAGTTGCTTAAAATTGTTAAAATACTCTTCCATAATTTCATATACAAAATAAAAATTGTTAATTTCTTTATTATATTTATTAATATTTGTTGTTGGATAATTTTCAATTTTTGGAGAAGATACTATATTAACTCCAAAACCAGTATTTATATATTTATCACTTTTGATACTAAATATTTCAGAAATTATTCCAGAGATTTTTTCTTTATTAATTAAAATGTCATTTGGCCATTTAATTTGAGTTTTTACATTACAAATATTTTCAATCACAGAACAGATCATATTAGTAATAAAAGCATTATTTAAAAAATGATTTTCTATTGGCAATATATTTTTAGATAAAATAGAAATATAGACATTATTTTTTGGACTTTCCCAAGTTGTTCCTCGTCTTCCAAATCCTTTTTTTTGTTCATTTGCCATCAAACATATATTTCTATTATCAATAAGTTTTTTAACCTCTGACATTGTAGAATCTACAGATTCAATAAAATGAAAATCAAAATTGTTTTTATCTAATAGATTTTTAATTTTATCTAATGACATTAATCAAATGGTCAAACTTGCTGATATATTAATCAATAAAGATGGATAAAATATAAAACAAATAATTAAAAACAAACTTAAGAATAGAATAATTTTTGATTGAAAAGAAATTTTAAAATTAATTATTCCTTCACTTTTACTTTCATCAAAATACATTATCTTAATAATTCTTAAATAATAAAAAGCAGAAATAACACTGGCTAGGACACCAAGAACTGAAAGTACATATAATTCTTGTTCAATTGCAGCAATGAAAACATAAAACTTTCCAAAAAATCCTATAAATGGAGGGATGCCAGCCATAGATAGCATTATTATTGAAATAGAAAGACTTACGATTGGATTACTTTTACTTAACCCTTTTAAATCACTTATATTAATTAAATATTCATTTTTAACTTTTAATGAAAGTAAAATAGCAAAAATAGCAATATTCATTATCATGTATGAAAACATATAAATTGATGCTGCTTTAATTCCATCATCATTTGCGGCAACTAAAGCAATTAATATATAACCTATATGTCCGATAGAACTATAAGCTAATAATCTTTTAATATTTGACTGTGCTATAGCCGCTATAGCTCCAAGAAACATTGAGGCTATTGATAAAAATAAAATTATTTGACTCCATTCTAAGTAAAAATTTTCAAATGGAACTAAGCAAAAACGATAAATTAAAGCTACTGCAGCAATCTTAGGTACAATAGCAAAAAAACCTGTAATTGAATTTGGGGCACCTTCATAAACATCGGGAGTCCACATATGGAAAGGTACGGCTGAAACCTTAAAGGCCAAGCCTACCATCACAAATACAAGCCCAAATATTAGACCTAAATTTAAATTATCGTATTTTGATAAATAGAAACTTATATCATCAAAATTCATTGAACCAGTAAATCCATAAATTAAGGAGAAACCATACAAAAGTATACCCGAAGATAATGCTCCTAAAATAAAGTATTTTACTCCTGACTCAGCTGATGAAATTGAATCTCTTTTTATTGCTGCAGCAACATAGAGAGATAAACTTTGTAGTTCTATTGCTAGATACATAGACATAAGATTATTTGAAGCAATCATTAACATCATCCCAAGTGTTGAAAATAAAAATAAAACAGGAATTTCAAAATTTTTAAGCTTAATGCCTAAGAAATAATCTTTAGAAATAATGATACTAGCTATAGATCCTAATAGAGCTAAAATTTTAAAAAAATTTATAAAAGAAGAGTGGCTAAATAAACTTTTATAATTTGCAAAATTTGATTCACTATCATTGTAAACAAGAAAAATGGTAAATAATAAAACGAAAACTGCTAGATTGGAAGTTTGCCTAAATGCATTCTTTTTTAAAAAAAGACCAAAAAGTAAGCAAACAAAAGAGGAGCATGCTAAAAAAATTTCGGGTATAAAAAAAATATTGTAAATATTATTTAGCATTGGCTATTTCATAGTTTGTTATAATTAGTTCAAGTGATAATCTCATAGGATCTAAAAATAGATTTGGAAATATACCTAGTAATATTACTGAAATTGCTAAAGGAATTAATATGATTTTCTCTCTTGTGTTTATATCTAAAATATCTGCAAGTTTATTATTAGTTATGCTGCCAAAAATAATTCTTTTATAAAGGTATAGCATGTAAACAGCGGATAATATTATTCCAAAAGCCGCGCCAATAACAACGTAACTTGAATATTTAAATGCGCCAACAATAACTAAAAATTCTCCAATAAAACCACTGGTCCCAGGTAATCCAACTGATCCCAGCATAAAAATCATGAATACTGTTGCATAAAGTGGCATTCTTTGAACTAATCCTCCGTAAAATTCAATTTCTCTAGTATGCATTCGATCATAAATAACACCAACACATAAAAATAAAGCTGCTGAGACTAGTCCATGACTTATCATTTGCATCATTGCTCCTTCTAAACCTTGTTGATTAACTATAAAAATTCCAATTGTTACAATTCCCATATGAGCAACAGATGAATATGCAATTAGTTTTTTTATATCAGTTTGTGCTAGTGCCACTAACGAAGTGTATACTATAGCAACTATACTTAATGTCATAATTAAAGGAATAAAAAACTCTGTTGCTTCTGGAAGCATACCTAGAGAGAAACGAATAAAACCATATCCGCCCATTTTTAAAAGTACTCCTGCTAAAATAACAGATCCAGCCGTTGGAGCTTCAACATGGGCATCGGGCAACCATGTATGAAAAGGCCACATAGGAATTTTAACTGCAAAGGAAGCAAAGAAGGCAAGCCAAAGAAACAACTGAGTATTATATGAAAAATAATTACCTTGTAAGAATTCAATACTCATTGAACTTGTATTTCTATACATCACAATAATAGCAATCAACATGAGTACTGAACCCAAAAGAGTGTAGAGAAAGAATTTAAAAGAAGCATAGATTCTTCTATTGCCTCCCCATATACCTATGATTAGATACATTGGTATTAATACTGCTTCAAAAAAAATATAAAATAAAAGTATGTCTATAGAAGCAAACATTCCAATCATTACAGTCTCTAAAAATAAAAAAGAAAGCATGTATTCCTTGACTCTTTTTTTAATATTATTCCAACTAGCTAAAATACAAAGTGGGGTCAAAAATGTGCTTAATAAAATCATAAAAAGTGAAATACCGTCAACTCCAACATGGTAGAAGAAATTAAAATCATCAAACCATCTAAATTTTTCTTCATATTGATAAGACGGATTGGAATAATCAAATTGTAGCCAGAGTATTAGACTTAAAATAAATGTTCCTAACGTTGTTAGCAAAGCAGCCCATTTAATATTAATTGATGTTAATTCATCTTCTTTAATAAAAAGAATAATTAAAGCGCCAATAAAAGGTAAAAAAATTATTACTGATACTAATGGCCAGTCAATCATTTAGTAATATAAAAACCATGTTAAAATTATTACTAAGCCACCAAGCATAGCAAAAGCATAATGAAACAAATACCCTGATTGAAATAAACTTACATAAGATGAAGATTTTGAAATAATCCAGGAAACCCCGTTTGGCCCTAAACCATCAATAGTTTTTTCATCTCCTCTTTTCCAGAAAAAGTTTGCTAATTTGAAAAAAGTTAAAACAAATACTTTATGATATAGCTCATCCACATACCATTTATTTTTAGAAAGAGAATATAAAGGATCTAAATTATAGGAAAGATTTTTTGCTCTGTTTAAATTATTTGAATATATCAACACACAGACAAGAATTCCTACTGCAACAGCAGACTTTGATATTAATGATTGTGTAAGAGGAAGATATTTATGAGAACTTTCTGTTAATAATATAGCATTATCCCAAAATTCTTTTTTATAATATCCAATAAAGTAATCAGCAAAGAATATTCCAGAAAAAATAGAACCAATTGCAAGAATAAATAATGGAGCTGTCATTACTAAAGGTGATTCATGGGCGTGATCATATGTTTTATTATTTGATCTATTTTCACCATGAAATGTTAGGAATAATAATCTCCATGAATAAAAAGCAGTAAGTAAAGCAGTTAAAATACCTACTAAATATGCAAAGTATGCTATTCCATTTGAAGCATAGAAAGCATTTTCTAAAATACTTTCTTTTGAATAGTAACCAGATAGATATGGGAAACCAATAATTGCAAGAGATCCAATCCACATCATTGAGGCAGTAAAAGGTATTTTTTTGAAAAGTCCCCCCATTTTTCTCATATCCTGTTCATGATGCATTGCGTGAATTACAGAACCTGCCGAAAGAAATAGAAGGGCTTTAAAAAATGCATGAGTTGTTAAGTGAAATATTGATGCATTATAAGCTCCTACACCTGCTGCAAAAAACATATATCCTAATTGACTACATGTTGAATATGCAATGACTCGTTTAATATCATTTTGCGTTAAGGCTATAGACGCAGCAAAAATAGCTGTGGCTGCACCAATAAAAGTAATGAATAAATTAGTAAATGTCGCAAACTCATAAAGAGGACTCATTCTTGCAACTAAAAATACACCAGCAGTTACCATTGTTGCAGCATGTATTAGTGCAGATACAGGAGTAGGTCCCTCCATGGCATCTGGCAACCATGTGTGTAAACCTAATTGAGCAGATTTACCCATTGCGCCTATGAATAAAAGAAAACATAAAAAATCTAAAGTTGGAAAACTGAATGAAAGGAATTGAATTTGATGCTCACTAAATCGATCCACTTGTGAAAATATACTGTCGAAACTTATCGTGCCAAAAATATAAAAAATTCCAGCAATTCCAATTGCGTATCCAAAATCTCCAACTCTGTTTACAACAAATGCTTTTATAGCAGCTTTATTTGCTGAATCTTTATGGTGCCAAAAACCAATTAATAAATATGAGGCTAGCCCAACACCTTCCCAACCAAAGAACATTTGCAGTAAGTTATTACTTGATACAAGAACAAGCATAAAAAAAGTAAATAAGCTCAGATAACCCATAAATCTTATTTTTGATGGATCTTCTTCCATATAGCCTATTGAATATAAATGAACACAAGCAGAAACAGTTGTAACCACAATGAACATCACAGCAGTTAAAGTGTCTAATCTAATTGACCAATCAACAATAAAGTTTCCAGAAGTGATCCAGTTAAGAATAAAAATTATTTCAGTTTCCTTATTATTAATAAACTGAATGAATATTATCCAAGAAAATAAAGTACAAAGAAAAAGGATTGAAGTTGTTGATATTTGATAGACCTTATAGTTAAACTGTTTACCGAGTAAAAAACAAAAAAGAAAACCAAGTAGAGGTAAAAATATAATTGAGGTTGCCATCTACTATCCCTTAAGCTGATTAATTTTATTTACTTCTATTGATCCTAAATTTCTAAAAAATACTACAAGTATGGCGAGTCCAATTGCTGCTTCAGCGGCTGCAACAGTAAGTGTAAGCATTGCGAAGATTTGCCCTGAGATATCATTAATATACGCTGAGAAAGCAATAAAATTAATATTTACCGACAACAAGATGAGTTCTATAGACATTAAAATTATAATTAAATTTTTCTTATTTAAAAATATTCCTAAAACACCTAAGGTAAAAATAATTGCGCCTAGAAAAAGATAGTGTTCAAGAGTAATCATTAATTAAATTCCTTCGCCTATTTTTACTTTTTTCTTTTCTATAGCTGTTGATGCATCAACTGTATTTTGAGAATCTATATTTTGCCTTTTAACACCACCTTTATCTCTTAATGTAAGTGTAATAGAACCAATCATTGCGACTAATAAAATTATCCCACATATTTGAAATAAATAAAAATATTCAGTGTAGAGTATTTGCCCAATCATTTTTGTATTTTCCACTTCATTAACTATAGGTTGTAGTGGTCTTTGATTATTATAAATATTAGACGATCTATCTGTTAAAAAAAGTATTCCAAGTTCAATTACTAGAACTATCCCTAATAATGCTCCAAAAGGTAAATATTGCAAGAAACCTTCTCTCAACTTTACAAAATTTATATCAAGCATCATTACAACAAATAGAAAAAGGACGGCAACAGCTCCAACATATACAACAACAAGGATCATTGCCAAAAATTCAGCACCTAATAAAACAAAGAGTCCTGATGCGTTAACAAAGCTTAAAATTAAGAACAAAACTGAATGAACTGGATTTTTTGCACTTATAACCATTAGAGCAGAAAGAACTGCAACAGATGAAAAAAGATAAAATGTTAATGAATAAAGAACCATTCTTATCTATATTTTCTATCGAGATGAATATTTTGAGCAATTTCTTGCTCCCATCTATCTCCATTTTCTAAAAGTTTATCTTTATTATAAATTAATTCTTCTCTTGTTTCAGTGGCAAATTCAAAATTTGGTCCTTCTACTATTGCATCAACTGGGCAAGATTCTTGACATAAACCACAGTAAATACATTTAGTCATATCTATATCATATCTTGTTGTTCTTCTGCTTCCATCCTCTCTTGGCTCTGCTTCAATTGTAATTGCCTGAGCAGGACATACTGCTTCACAAAGTTTACATGCGATACATCTCTCTTCCCCACTTGGATATCTTCTCAAAGCATGCTCGCCTCTAAAACGTGGGCTTAATGGACCTTTTTCGTGAGGATAATTTATTGTAACTTTAGATTTAAAAATGTATTTGAAAGTTAAAAATAGTCCTTGAAATAATTCAAACAAAGTAAAAGATTTAATTAATTTATACATATTAATTTGGCAGCATGTCAAAATATACTAAAAAACCAGAAGTTGCCACAACCCAAAACAAAGAAAAGGGTAGAAAAACTTTCCATCCAAGTCTCATTAACTGATCATATCTATATCTTGGGAAAGTTCCTCTAACCCAAATAAATAAAAATAATATAAATATTACTTTCACAGTAAACCAGATTACTCCAGGAACAACATTTAATGGGTATACATCAAATGGAGGAAGCCATCCGCCTAAGAAAAGAATGACAGTCATAGAAGACATTAAAATCATACTCGCGTATTCACCTAAAAAAAATAATACAAATGAAGCAGATGAATATTCAGTAAAAAATCCTGCAACAAGTGTTGATTCATCTTCAGGAAGATCAAAAGGTAATCTATTTGTTTCAGCTAACGCAGAAATAAAAAAAATAATGAACATAGGTAATAATGGAATTGCAAACCATACAGTCTGCTGAGCTAAAACTATCTTTGATAAATTTAAAGAACCTACACATAATAATACAGTAATTATTACAAATCCAATAGATACTTCATATGAAACCATTTGAGCAGCTGATCTTAATGCTCCTAGAAAAGGATATTGAGAGTTACTAGCCCATCCAGCCATTATTATTCCGTATACTCCAAGAGATGATACTGCAAACAGATACATGATACCTACGTTAATATCAGAGACTACCCATCCTGGAGCAAAAGGTATTACTGCCCAACCTGCTAAGCTAAGTACCATTGTTATTATGGGTGCTAAAATAAAAACAATTTTATTTGATCCACTAGGTATAATATTTTCTTTAGTAATAAGTTTTAATGCATCAGCAAAACTTTGAAATATACCAAAAGGCCCTACTATATTTGGACCTCTTCTTAATTGAATTAATGCTAATACTTTTCTTTCAGCATAAACTAAAAAAGCTACAGATATTAAAACTGGCACAACAACAGCAAGTATTTGGGCAATGATTATTAACCCTGTAATTAATATATCATAAGTCATCTAATTATTATGCTGCCTTATTTAAAATATCTTTAGTACATTTTGCCATTGTTTCAGAAGATCTAGAAATAGAATCATTCATATAAAAATTTTCAATGTTATATTTAATTTTAATATTCTCAATTTTATTATTTTTAGCAAAAGTTATTTCGCCAATAGAATTAACTTCATTTAAGAGAGCAAATTGACCATAGGTACTTGTAAGCTCATTTCGAAGCTCCCCAAGATTATTAAAATTTAAATTTTTTTCAAATAAGTCACTTAAAACTCTAAAAATTTTCCACTCCTCTTTTGCTTCACCTATTGGATTATGACACTTAGTTGTTTGAATAACTCTACCTTCTATATTCATATAAGTAGAACTTTTCTCAGTATATGCAGGGGTTGGTAAAATTATATCAGCTATAGATGCTGAAACATCTCCATGATGACCAAGATAAACAACAAAAGCATTTTCAAATGTTGAAAAATTTATCTCATCTAACCCCATTAAGAAAACTACAGGCTTTGTTTTATCAATATGTTTTTTTAATTGTTTATTGTAATCATTATCAAATTTTTTATTATAAAATTTCAAATCTAATGCTCCTACTCTAGAAATATCTTGGTTAAGAATATTTAATGGATTTATATTTTTATTTTTTTGAATTTTTTTCGCAATTAATCCTGCAGTTTCTAATATTTTTTTTCCATGATCATTATTTATTGCTGAAGTACCTAATATTATAAGTGGGTTTTTTGCAGATTTTAAAACTTTATTGAATTCAGATTTATTATTAGATAATTTATTAAGGTAATCTAAAGAATCAGATAAATGATGATAATCGTAAGTGAGATCTAATTTAGGACCTATAAGTCCAATTTTGCAGTTATTTTCAATATATGCCTTTCTAATTCTAGCGTTTAGTACCGCTGCTTCCCATCTCGGGTTTGATCCGATTAAAAGAATAGCATCAGCCTTTTCAATTTCTTGAATTGTTGAATTAAATTTATAACTTGAAGATGAATTATCGATAATTTGTGTATTATCAAATCTACAATCATAGTTTTTTGATTTTAGTGAATTGCTAAATTTTTGTGCGGAATATAAAGTTTCAATATCGGTAAACTTACCAGATAGGAATACAGTATTTTCTTTACCTCTTTTTGTAATTTCTTTTTTTACTAATTCAAATGCATTATCCCATGAAGATTTTTGGAGTTTTTTATTTGATTTAGAATATACATTATCCAATCTTTGACTTGAGAGTCCATCAACTGCAAATCTAGATTTATCACTTATCCATTCTTCATTGGTTTCTTCATTTATTCTAGGAAGAGCTCTTAAAACTTTTTTTCCTCTTGTATCAATCCTTATACTTGAACCTATACCATCAAACACATCAAATGTTTCTGTCTTAGTTAACTCCCATGGTCTAGATTTAAATGCATATGGTTTACTTGTTAAAGCACCTACGGGGCATAAATCAATTACATTTCCAGATAATTCTGACTCAATAGTTTTTTCTAAGTACGTCGTGATCTCAGCATTTTCACCTCTGCCAAGTAATCCTATATCATCAACACCCGCAACTTCTGTAGAAAACCTTACGCATCTTGTACAATGTATACATCTTGTCATAATTGTTTTGACAAGTGGTCCCATATTTTTATTTTGAACTGCTCTTTTGTTTTCTTCATATCTGGTTTTATCAAAACCATAATACATGGCTTGATCTTGAAGATCACATTCTCCTCCTTGATCACAAATAGGGCAATCCAATGGATGATTAATGAGAAGAAACTCCATTACACCTTTTCGAGCTTTTTTAACTGTTTCTGTTTTTGTTTTTATAACCATTCCATCTGCAGCTGGCATGGCACATGATGCAATAGGTTTTGGAGCTTTTTCCATTTCTACTAAACACATTCTACAGTTTCCTGCTATTGAGAGTTTTTCATGATAACAAAATCTTGGAATTTCAGTTCCTGCTTGTTCACAAGCTTGCATTACGGTCATGCCGTTTTCAAATTCGTATTCTTTATTATCAATTGTTATCTTTGGCACTAGGCTACTCTTTTATTTCTTTCTTGAATTCTTTTTTCAATTTCAGGTCTAAAGTGTCTAAACAAACCTTGAATAGGCCAAGCAGCAGCATCACCTAAGGCACAAATAGTATGACCTTCAATTTGCTTAGTCACATCTAAAATTTTATCAATATCTTGATGTTCAACATTTCCATGAACCATTTTTTCCATCATTCTGTACATCCATCCAGTACCTTCTCTGCAAGGTGTACATTGACCGCAGCTCTCATGTTTATAAAAATGTGACAATCTGGCTATTGCTTCAACAATATCTGTTGATTTATTCATTACAATAACAGCAGCAGTTCCTAATCCACTTTGAACTTCTTTTAAACTATCAAAATCCATTTTAACAGTATCACAAATAGACTTAGGTAATAAAGGCACACTTGCACCTCCAGGTATTACAGCTAATAAATTTTCCCAACCACCGATTACCCCACCTGCATGTTTTTCAATGAGATCTTTGAGCGGTATTCCCATTTCTTCTTCTACATTACATGGGTTGTTTACGTGTCCTGAAATACTAAAAATTTTTGTACCTGTATTATTTGCACTACCTAAGTTAGAAAACCATTTTGAACCGCGTCTTAAAATAGTTGGTGAAACGGCAACTGTTTCAACATTTGTAACTGTTGTTGGACATCCATATAAACCTGCGCCAGCAGGAAACGGAGGCTTTAATCGGGGCTGACCTTTTTTACCCTCTAAACTTTCAAGTAAAGCAGTTTCTTCACCACAAATGTATGCTCCTGCTCCTCTGTGAAGATAAATATCAAAATCCCACCCTGTACCACATGCATTTTTACCAATTAAATTATTTGCGTAAGCTTCATCTATTGCTTTTTGTAAATTAGAAGATTCAGAATAATATTCACCCCTTATATAAATATAACAAGTATGTGCATGCATAGCAAAAGCAGCAACTAAACAACCTTCTAAAAGAAGATGTGGGTCGTTTCTCATAATCTCTCGATCTTTACATGTGCCTGGTTCTGACTCATCTGCATTAACAACTAGGTAATGATCTTTTCCAGAGTCTTTTGGCATAAATGACCACTTAAGTCCCGCGGGGAAACCTGCACCTCCCCTTCCTCTTAATTGACTATTTTTAATTTCCTCAACAATTTTTTCGCTACCCATTTTAATAAGTTCTTTAGTATTTGACCAAATACCTCTTTTTTTGGCACCTTCTAATTTCCAGTCTTCAAAACCGTATAAATTTTTAAAAATTTTATCTTTTTCCTTAAGCATCAAATTTTCTTTCAGGTTGTGATGATTTTCTACCAATTTGTGAACCTACTTTTATTGATTTATTATCTTTTAAATCTTGAAGTATTTTTTTAAAACTCTCTTCATCTAAATCTTCATAATAATCATCATTGATCTGGACCATAGGAGCATTGCAACATGCACCTAAGCATTCAACTTCAACAACTGTAAATATTTTATTATCACTTGTTTCCCCAACATTGGTTTCACAAACTTCTTGTGCAACTTTAGACAGTTTATCACTCCCTCTTAACCAACAAGGTGTCGTTCTACAAATTTGGACAAAATTTTTACCAATAGGTTCTAAATTAAACATCGAATAAAAAGTGGCAACTTCCAACACTCTTATATAAGACATACTTAGAGTTTCAGCTACTTTTTCCATTGAGTTTTTACTTAACCATCCATTATTTTGTCTTTGTGCTAAATCAAGTAACGGAATAACTGCGCTTTGAATACGGTTTGATGGATATTTTTTTATTATTTCAGAAATTTTTTTAAAATTATCTGATGACCATTCAAAGTTATCATTAATTTTTTTATATACTTTATTATTTGTACCAGGATGATGCATTATCTATCTATCTCTCCAAAAACAATATCTAAGCTACCAAGTATAGCGGCTATGTCAGCCATTAAGTGGCCTTTAGATAAATGATCCAATGTTTGAAGGTGTGCAAAACCTGGTGCTCTTATTTTACATCTATATGGTTTACTAGATCCATCAGAAACAAGGTAAACGCCAAATTCACCCTTTGGAGCTTCTACTGCACTATAAACTTGACCAGCGGGAACTCGGTAACCTTCAGTGAAAAGTTTAAAATGATGAATTAAAGCTTCCATTGATTTTTTCATTTGATTTCTTTTAGGAGGTGTAATTTTATTATCCTCAATTGATATTGGGCCTGGTTTGATTTTATTTAAACATTGGTTAATAATACTAATGCTTTGTCTCATTTCCTCTATGCGAACCAAATATCGATCAAAACAATCACCCTTTTTTCCAACAGGAACTTCAAAATCAACTTGATCATAGGCGTCATAAGGTTGAGATCTTCTTAAATCCCATGCTACACCTGCACTTCTTAATACAGGACCCGAACACCCCCATTCAATTGCTTCTAACTTTGAAATTATTCCTATATCAACTGATCTTTGTCTTAAAATTCTGTTATTAGTCAGCAAGCTTTCAAGATCATCAATAAATTTTGGAAGAGTTTTAAAATGGTCAAATAATTTTTCTTCCATTCCTTCTGGCATATCCTGATGAACGCCGCCAGGTCTAAAATAGGCTGCATGAAATCTTGCACCAGATACTGCTTCATGAAACTCCAAAAGCTTTTCCCTTTCTTCAAAACACCATAAAAAAGGTGTCACTGCACCAATGTCAGCAGCATAGGCAGGTATATTTAACAAATGATTTAGTATTCTAGTAATTTCCGCAAAAATAACTCGAATATATTTAGCTCTTTCAGGAACATTGATACCAAGGAGATTTTCAGTTGCTAATGCAAAAGCATGTTCTTGACACATTGGTGAAACGTAATCAAGTCTATCAAAATAAGGGACAGCCTGAAGATAAGTTTTATATTCAATTAATTTTTCTGTCCCCCTATGTAACAACCCGATGTGTGGTTCTGCTCTTTGTACTACTTCACCTTCAAGCTCAACTACTAAACGTAAAACACCATGCGCAGCTGGATGTTGAGGGCCAAAGTTAATTGTAGTTGTATTAAGCTCTACTTCTTTCATTTAATTTTCACCAGTCGATTTCTCATCACCAAAAAGTTTGTTTTCCATTCCTTCCCAAGGAGATTCACTATCGAAATTTCTAAATTCTTGAGTTAACTTAACAGGCTCATATATTACTTTTTTTTCAAGGTCATCGTAGCGAACTTCTGTATGTCCTGTTAAAGGAAAATCTTTGCGCAACGGATAACCTTCAAAATTGTAATCCGTCATTATTCTTCTTAAATCAGGATGGTTAATAAATTCAATTCCAAATAAATCATAACATTCTCTTTCATACCAATCTGCAGATTTGTGAATATTGGTAATTGATTCTATGTTTTCATTTTCTTTAATAAAAGTTTTTAAAATAATTTTTTTATTTTTAGTTAAACTTTGCAAAATATAAATCAAATCAAATCTAAATTCTCTTGAAGGATAGTCTACAGCTGTAATATCTAATAATTGATTGAAATTAAGCTCAGTATTATCTCTTAATTCGTTAAAAATTTTTATAATATTATTTTTTTTAAATTCTATTTCTAACAAATTATTATTCTCTAAAATATTATTTATGCCATCTATTTTAGTAAGAAATTTAATCATATAAATTATCTTTTAAATTTATTTTCTCTTCTAATTTTTTTTTGTAATTGCAATATACCGTAAACTAATGCTTCTGCTGTTGGGGGGCATCCTGGTACGTAAACATCAACGGGAACTATCCTATCACACCCTCTAACTACTGAATACGAGTAGTGATAATATCCACCACCATTTGCACATGAACCCATTGATATAACCCATCGAGGTTCAGGCATTTGATCATAAACTTTTCTTAAAGCCGGTGCCATTTTATTTGTTAGTGTTCCAGCAACAATCATTACATCAGATTGTCTAGGACTACCTCTTGGTATAACTCCATAACGATCTAGATCATATCTTGCCATATAAGAATGTATCATTTCTACTCCACAACATGCCAATCCGAATGTCATAGGCCATAAGGAGCCAGTTCTAGCCCATGTGAGAATTTTATCGTAGCTAGCAACTAGGAAACCTTTAGAGGATAATTCTGTGTTTAGAGTATCATCAACAATTTTTTTTGCTTCATCTACTCCCATTCTAAAGCACCTTTTTTCCATTCATAAATAAAACCAATAGTTAACACAGTCAGGAAAATCATCATTGACCAAAAACCAAACAATCCAATTTTACCAAGTGTTATTGCCCACGGAAACAAGAAAGCAACTTCTAGATCAAATATAATAAATAAGATTGCTACTAAATAAAATCTTACATCAAATCGTCCACGAGCATCATCAAAAGCCTCAAATCCACACTCATAGGCAGACAATTTTTCTTGATCTGGCTGAGAGTCTCCAACTACAAAAGATAATAAAGTCATTCCAACAGCCAATGCCAAAGCTATGAAGATAAAAATTAATATTGGTAAATATTCAAAAAGAAACTCTGACACTATAATCTCACAATTAAATTAGTAATGTATTTAACGATTTATTCAACAATAACAACGTGTCTAGTTGCGACTTTAGTACACAAAATAAACACAGAGATAAGTGGCGCGAGAGACGGGATTCGAACCCGCGGCCTCTGCCGTGACAGGGCAGCGTTCTAACCAGCTGAACTACTCCCGCGCATGGTGGGTGTTGAGAGACTTGAACTCCCGACCCTCTCGGTGTAAACGAGATGCTCTACCAACTGAGCTAAACACCCAAATAAAAACGGCTGTTAGATTTATTTAACAGCCGGTGCAAGAAAAAAAAATATTAATTATTCACTGAGTCTTTTAGTGCTTTTCCTACAGTAAATTTTGGTCTTTTAGAAGCTGGTATTTGGATTGATTCACCAGTTCTTGGATTTCTCCCAGTAGTTGCTTTTCTATGACTTACACTGAAATTACCAAAGCCGACAATGCTTACTTTTTCATCTCTTTTGAGAGAATTAGTTATTGAATCTAGAAAGCTTTCAATAGCTCTAGTTGCGTCAGATTTTGATAATCCTGCAGAAGATGCAACAGATGCGATAAGATCATTTTTGTTCACTTTTAATCTCCTTTATTAAATTTGTTAGATAATTATCTGTTTTCCAAACAAGTCAACATTAATATAAAAATTTTCCCGGAAATAAGGGAAATTAATAAATAAATGGCTAAAATACTTGATTATTTAAGATAAAATTTTAATGGGTACTGGTAGTATTTTGGTTATTTTTTAATTGAGATTCGCTTAAATTTAATGGAATCACTGGTTTTGTTAGAGTATGCTCAAGTATTGAAAAAGCATCGGAGACGGGTATTATTTTGATATCCTTAATTACTTCCCTATCGAATTCAGATACTTCTCTAAAGTTCTCTTGAGGTACAAGAACTTTTTTAATTCCAGCTCTACTAGCAGCATATATTTTTTCTTTTAAACCACCAATTGGAAGAACACGTCCTCTAAGTGTAATTTCTCCAGTCATAGCGACATCTCTTTTAATTTTATTATTTGTTAATGAAGATACTAAAGAATTAAAAATAGCGATACCTGCACTTGGACCATCTTTAGGTGTTGCTCCTTCTGGTACATGAATATGGATGTCATAATTTTCAAAGTCTTTAGGATTTATACCTAAACTAATCGATTTGGATTTTACGTAAGAAGTTGCCGCTTGTATTGACTCTTTCATAACCTCTCCAAGCTTACCAGTGATTGTCAATTTGCCTTTTCCAATTGATAAAATGACCTCAACTGATAGGATTTCACCACCAACTTCAGTCCAGGCTAGACCATTAGTTACACCAATTAAATTCTTTTTTTCAATTTCACTTGATCTAAATTTTGCAATACCTAAAAGATCTTGCAAAGATTTTTCATTTAATTGAATTTTTTTCAATCTTGTAGTTTCTAATTTCTTTACTGTCTTTCTGCAAACTTTAGAAATTTCTTTTTCAAGATTTCTTACTCCTGCTTCTTTTGTATAGTTTCTAATAATTGAATTTAAGACTCTAGTGTTAAAAGAAATCTCTGATTTTTTAATACCATGGTTTTTTATTTGTTTAGGAACTAAATATCTCCTAGCAATTTGATTTTTTTCCTTTTCTGTGTAGCCAGGTATTCTTATAACTTCCATTCTGTCAAGAAGAGCTGGGGGTATGTTTAAAGTATTGGCAGTGCAAACAAACATTACGTCAGAAAGATCATAATCAAGCTCTAAGTAATGATCATTGAACTTACTATTTTGCTCAGGATCAAGAACCTCTAAAAGAGCAGATGATGGATCTCCTCTCCAATCTGAACCAAGTTTATCAATTTCATCCAACAATATTAGTGGATTAGAAGATTTTGATTTTTTCATAGCTTGGATGAATCTTCCAGGCATTGATCCAATATATGTTTTTCTGTGTCCTCTGATTTCTGCTTCATCTCTTACACCACCAAGGGACATTCTTACGAAACTTCTTCCTGTAGAATTTGCTATAGATTTACCTAGTGAAGTCTTTCCAACACCAGGTGGACCAACTAAACACAAAATGGGGCCTTTAAGTTTATTAGTTCTTTTCTGAACAGCTAGATATTCAAGAATTCTTTCTTTAACTTTTTCTAACCCATAATGATCATTCTCTAAAATTGTTGAAGCTTTCTTAATATTTTGAGAGATTTCATCAGGATTGTTCCAAGGTATAGACATTACCCAATCTAAATAATTTCTAATTACAGTTGCTTCAGCAGACATAGGGCTCATATTTTTTAGTTTTTTGATTTCAGAAGTACATTTTTCTCTAGCTTCATTAGATAGGTTAAATTGATTAAGTTTCTTTTCAAGCTCAGCAATTTCATCCAAATCTTCATTTTCACCTAATTCTTTTTGAATAGCTTTCATTTGCTCATTTAAGTAATATTCTTTTTGTGTTTTCTCCATCTGTCTTTTTACACGACCTTTTATTTTTTTCTCAACTTGAAATGAGTCAATTTCAGATACTAAATATCCATAAATTTTATTAAGCCTATCTTCTGTATTTAACATTTCTAAAATTTCTTGTTTTTGAGATAAAGAAATTGAAATGTTTGATACAATTAAATCAACTATTTTGTCAGGATCATTAAGTGTTTTAATATTATTAATTACATCAAGTGAAACTTTTTTATTTATTTTTTGAAATTCAACAAACTGCTCAACAACAAGTTTTTGCAAAGCTTTTATATTTGAATTTTTTTTTGTTTTTAAATTAATTTCTGTAACAGAGGCTGTAATAAATTCTTTATTGAAGACTATCTTATTTACTTTTGCTCTTTGAATGCCCTCAACTAAAACTTTAAGCGTGCCATCTGGAAGTTTTAAAAGTTGGATGATTTTGGCAACAGTCCCGAAAGAATAAAGGTTTTCCTTATTAGGATTATCAACTTTTGAATTCTTTTGAGATAATAAAAATATTTTTTTATCACCTGTCATTACATGATTTAGGGCGTTTACTGATTGTGCTCTTCCAACAAATAATGGAGCTACCATATTAGGAAATACTACTATGTCTCTAAGTGGGAGAACGGGTAGATAGTTTTTTGCCATATAATATAAATGTTTATGTATTGACTAAATTCAAGAGTTATTTGATATTAATTTTTGACTATTTTCTTTATTTGCATAAATTAAAATTGGTTCAGATTTTTTTGTAATTACATCTTTATTTATTACTATTTTATATATATTTTTTTGATCAGGAACATTATACATAACTTCCATTAATGAATCTTCTATTATAGACCTTAATCCTCTAGCGCCTGTATTTTGAGAAACTGCTAGTTTTGCAATTTCTTTTAGCGCATCTTCTTTAATTTCTAATTTAACACCATCCATTTTCATTAGAGACACAAATTGCTTTACAATAGCATTTTTTGGCTGAGTCATTATTTTAATTAACATATCTTCATCTAATTCATACAAAGTTGTAATAACTGGAAGTCTTCCAATGAATTCTGGTATCATTCCAAATTTTAACAAATCTTGATTTTCTAGTTTTGTTAGTGAAGCGCCAATAGTTTTTTTATGTTCAATATCTAATTTAGAATTAAAACCAATGGCGGTTCCTTTTAAACGATAATTTATTATTTCTTCTAGACCAGAAAATGCTCCTCCACATATAAAAAGTATGTTGGAAGTATCTACCTGTAAAAATTCTTGCTGTGGATGTTTTCTTCCTCCCTGTGGTGGAACACTGGCTATAGTGCCTTCCATAATTTTAAGAAGTGCTTGCTGTACACCTTCTCCAGAAACATCTCTTGTTATAGAAGGATTGTCACTTTTTCTTCCAATTTTGTCAATTTCATCAATATAAACAATCCCTTTTTGTGCACGTTCAACATTATAATCAGATGCCTGTAATAATTTAAGAATTATATTTTCTACATCTTCTCCAACATAGCCTGCTTCGGTTAAACTAGTCGCATCGGCGACTGTAAAAGGAACATCTAATATTTTTGCTAAAGTTTGAGCTAGCAATGTTTTACCAGTGCCAGTTGGGCCAACTAAAAGAATATTTGATTTTGAAATTTCAACATTATCATTTTCTAGATTGGATGATAATCTTTTGTAGTGATTATAAACAGCTACTGAAAGTATTTTTTTTGAATCTTTTTGACCTATTACATAATCATTTAAAAATTTGTTTATCTCTGATGGTTTTGGTATATCTTTTTTGATTTTGAATTTATTATTTTTATTATCTTCTTTAATTATATCCATGCATAGCTCTACGCATTCATCACAAACAAAAACAGTTGGGCCAGCTATTAATTTTTTAACTTCTTTTTGATTTTTGCCACAAAAAGAGCAAAATAATGAATCTTTGTCATTTTTTTTATTCATTATTTCCTATCCTTAACAACTTTATCTATTAGACCAAATTTTATGGCCTCATCAGCTGAAAAATATTTATCTCTTTCCATTATACTTGAAATTTCTGATAATTTCTTTCCTGTATGTTTTGCGTAAATTTCATTTAATTTCAATTTTGTTTTTTTGATTTCATTAGTTTGTATTTCAATATCTGTAACCTGTCCTTGCATACCACCACTAGGTTGATGAACCATAATTCTTGAATTAGGTAACGAGAATCTCATTCCTTTCTCTCCAGCAGTTAATAGTAATGAACCTGCAGATGCAGCTTGACCAACACAAATAGTCATAATTTTTGAAGAAACATATTGCATAGTATCATAAATGGCTAATCCAGACCAAACAATACCGCCTGGTGAATTAATATAAAAAGAGATTTCTTTTTTAGGGTTTTCAGACTCTAGAAATAATATTTGTGCGCATATTAAGCTTGCCACATTGTCATCAATAGGTCCAGTTAGAAAAATTATTCTTTCTTTCAATAATCTTGAGTAGATATCATAAGATCTTTCACCTCTTGCTGATTGCTCAACAACCATTGGAATTAAGTTATTGGTAATATTATCTATAGGGTCTATCATTTTTTTGTATCTTTAATATCAAATGTTTTAACTTCAAGTTTTTTATATTGTTCCTCGTTTAACTTTATAACATTTGTCTTCGATTTGGAAATAATTGAATCGATTACTTTTTGCTCAATAAGAGGTGCTCTAATTGTATCCAGCGATGATGGATTTTTTTCAAAATATTCAATAATCTGCTTTTCTTGACCAGGATATTGCCTGGAGTATTCTAATATTCCTTTGTTAATTTCTTCTTCAGATACAACAACTTTTTCTTCTGAGGCGATATGTTGCATTAATAAACCAAGTTTAACTCTTCTTTCTGAAATTTTTTTATATCTCTTTTTAAGATCATCATCTTTTAAAAGCTTATCATCCTCATCTAAAGTGCCCTCTTTTTTAGCTTGCTCTAAGCGTCCCCATATTTGATTAAAATCATCTTCTAATACTCCATCAGGCAATTCAAATTTATAATTTTTATCCAAAAGATCCATCAATTCTTTTTTTTCTATTTGTTTTATGCCTTGCTCATATTGAGTTTTGATATTGCTTACTAAAAAGTCTTTAAGATCTTTTTCTTTTTTGAAACCATTTTTATCCAAAAACTCTTCCGTAATTTCAAATTTAATTTTTTCTTCTATGGATATTACTTCAAAATTAAAAGTTGTTTTATTAAATTTCTCATCTTTAAGAATTTTGGATAAATTTAATTCTAAATCTAATTTATCACCGACTTTAACTTTTTTAGCAATCAATTCCTTATTTAAATTTGGAAGTATTCCATCATCAACGTCTAAATCTATAGGAAAATTTTTTTGAGATTTTAAATATTCAGGAAGGTTTTCTTGAGTAGATTGAAAATTAACTATAACTTTATCAGTATTCTTTAATTGACGAGAGCTTGCAATTTTTTTGAAGTTTTTTTGTGAAGCAATAAAATTCTTAAACTGATTTTCCTCTGTTTTTTTACCTAATTCAATTTCATATTTATTTATTTTAAGATCTTTAAAATCTTTAAGTTTAATATCAGGTTTTAAATCAAATTTTAAATTTATCGTTATTGGTTTATTTTTTTCATAGTTAGTAAGTTCAACTTTTGGAGCTCTAAAGAGTGCAAATTTTTTTTCTTCAATTAATTTTTTTGTATTTATATCTATTACTTTTTGAATTACTTCATTTAAGACGGTATCTTCATATTTTTTTTTGACAATGTTTAATGGTGCTTTACCCTTTCTAAAACCAGGTATGTTTACGGATGGTAGTATTTGATTTATTTTATTATCAACTTCAATATCAATTTCTTCATGCGGAATTTCTAATGAGTATTCTTTATAAAGTTTTGTAGATTTTAATTCTTTTGTATTCATAACTCTTTAAACCAAATGGTAGGCCGGAAAGGACTTGAACCTTCACACCTCGCGGCACTAGAACCTAAATCTAGCGTGTCTACCAATTCCACCACCGGCCCTATTATTAAAAGCCTTTTATGTACAATAATTTAAAAAACAATAGAGAAAATAAACTAAATAGAAAATGGGGCGAACGATGGGATTCGAACCCACGGCATCAGGCACCACAAGCCTGCGCTCTAACCAACTGAGCTACGCTCGCCATGTATCTTAATTAAAAGTTTAATTTTTATATTAAATCGCTATATCAAAAATATGGAAGTTTCAAAAAGAATATTTAATTTAGAAACAGAAACGGCATTCTCTATTCTTGCAAAAGCTAATAATCTCGCTTCTAAAGGGAAAGATATTATTAATTTAGGAATAGGACAGCCTGATTTTCCTACACCTATAAATATTCAGGAGGCTGCAATTAAAGCAATCAAAGATGGGTATCATGGATACACACCATCAAATGGCATACTTGAATTAAGAGAAGCAATTTCAGAACTAGTATTCAAGAAATACAAAGCAAATATTAAAGCAGAAAATGTTTTAATAACCCCAGGAGGTAAGCCTGTAATTTTTATTTCTGCATTATTATTAGGTAGTGAAGATAGAGAAATAATTTTTCCTGATCCAGGCTTTCCCATTTATAGATCTATGATCAAATACAGTGGTGCAAAAGCTGTCCCATTAAAACTCTCAGAAAAAGATAACTTTGAAATTAATACTGAACAATTAAAAGAATTAATTTCTGATAAAACAAGTTTGATAATCATAAATAATCCAAACAATCCAACAGGATCATATATGAATAAGAAAAAAATTACTGATCTTGTTAATTTATTAGAGCAGTATCCAAACGTCTCCATTTTAAGTGATGAAATTTATAGTAATATTATTTTTAATAATGAACAAATGCCATCATTATTAGAATACGAAATTATAAGAGATAGATTGATAGTTCTTGAAGGATGGAGCAAAACATATTGTATGACTGGATGGAGATTAGGTTGGAGTATATGGCCAGATAATTTAATTGAACATGCGAATAAAATATGTGTCAATTACAATTCCTGCGCTACATCAATTTCCCAATATGCAGGCTTAGAAGCAATAAAAGGTTCGCAGAAAGAAATAACAAAAATTGTTAATGAATTTCAAAAAAGAAAAGAGTATGTTTTTAATGAGCTGAATAAATTAGAAAAAATTTCTTGTTTTGAACCAGGTGGTGCCTTTTATGCATTTCCTAATATTTCAAAAACTGGATTGAGTGGAAATAAATTTTCAGAAATTGCACTTGAAGATAAGGGTGTTGCATTAGTACCAGGCTCAAGCTTTGGAGATAATGCTGATAAATTTGTTAGAATAAGTTTTGCTAATTCTCTAGAAAACATTAAAGAAGCTATTAATAGAATATCAACGATATGAAAAAAATAGAAGCAATTATTAAACCATTTAAACTTTCCCAAGTTAAAGAAGCTCTACATGAACTTGGAATATCTGGGATGACATTAGTAGATGTAAAAGGTTTTGGTAGGCAAAGAGGATCAACTGGTGGAATTGATGCTAATGATGGCTATGATGATGAATTTTTAGCAAAAATGAAACTCGAAGTAATCGTTGAAGATAATCAAGTAAACGATGTCATTGAATCAATAAAAACTAGCGCTTATTCTGGAAAAATTGGCGATGGTAAGATTTTTGTATCTAATATTGAACAGGTAATCAGAATAAGAACTGGTGAAAAAGACAGTGATGCTGTCTAATTTTACTTTACTTTTATATAAAACCTAGTAATTAACCAATAATCGTTCAACTCATTTAGAGTCGGAAGTAGGCATTGTGCCGAAGGAACGCATGCAAAAGTTATAAATCGTTCAACCTATTATTATAGGTCGGAAGTAAGCCAAAAGCTGAAGGAACGCGCATCAAAAGCAGATTTCATAACTAGAGCATGATTTAACCGGGTAAGGCTGGATGGCATACCCTTTTGTTGAAGTAAGGAGATAGATATGAAATTAAAAAGCTCGACTCCAAAAGATCTAATGTCTGAAATTAAAGATATGGACATTAAGATGGTTGATATGCGCTTTACTGATATGCCGGGAACAACTCAGCATTTTACAATTCCAATTAAATTCTTAGATGAAGACACATTTTCTGATGGACTTGGATTTGATGGCTCTTCAGTAAGAGGATTTCAAGAAATTCAAGACAGTGATATGATTGTTTTGCCAGATGCAGCAACAGCCTATATTGATCCATTTTTTTCAGAAAAAACTTTAGCATTACATTGTAATATTAAAGATCCTGTAACTTTGGTTGATTATAGTCGTGATCCAAGAAATATTGCTAAAAAAGCAGAAGCATATTTAAAATCATCTGGTATTGGTGACACAGCATTTTTTGGACCAGAAGCAGAATTTTTTGTCTTTAATAATGTTCAGTTTGATTCTGGATCAAACTTTGCATTTCATGAAGTTGATTCTGTTGAAGGTACTTGGAATAGTGGTGCTGATGAAAATCCAAACCTAGGACATAAACCTAGGCATAAAGAAGGTTATTTTCCTTTACCCCCAGTAGATACACTTCAGGATGTGAGAACTGAAATGGTAATGACTATGCAAGACATTGGCCTTACTGTTGAAGCGCATCACCATGAAGTTGCAACAGGTGGACAATGTGAAATTGATTTAGAATTTTCACCACTCTTAAAGATGGCTGATGATATGATGAAATATAAGTATGTAGTTAAAAATGTTGCTAGACAACATGGGATGACAGCTACTTTCATGCCTAAACCTTTATTTGAAGATAATGGTTCAGGTATGCACGTTCATCAAAGTGTTTGGAAAGACGGTGACACGTTAATGTATAAAGAAGGCAACTACGCCAATCTAAGTGATTTAGCGCTTAACTATATTGGAGGAATACTAAAACATGCTCCAGCTCTATTAGCTTTTTGTGCTCCAACAACTAATTCTTATAAAAGATTAGTGCCAGGCTTTGAGGCTCCAGTAAACATTGTTTACTCTCAAAGAAATAGAACTGCGTCAGTTAGAATTCCTGCTTATTCTCAAAGCCCTAAAGCTAAAAGAATGGAATTTAGATGTCCTGATCCTACTGCAAATCCTTACTTAGCATTTTCAGCAATGTTAATGGCAGGATTAGATGGTATAAAAAATAAAATTAATCCTGGAGATCCAACTGATATAAATCTTTATGCTGCAAGTGATGAAGTTTTATCAAAAATACAATCAACTCCTGGATCATTAGCTGAATCACTCAATGCTCTTGAAAAAGATCATGCATTTTTATTAGAAGGTGATGTATTTACGAAAGATGTAATAGATACTTACATTAGCTACAAAAGAGAAAGTGAGGTTGATCCAATTAACATTAGACCTCATCCACATGAGTTTAAGCTTTATTACGACGCGTAATTTTTATATTAATCTTTAAAAGAAAACCGCCTTAGGGCGGTTTTTTTTATATTTTTAGCACAATACTTTTGATAAGAAATAATTATGGCAAAAAAGTCAACTTATAATGCTAAAGATATTGAAGTACTTGAGGGTCTTGAACCTGTTCGCAAGAGACCAGGCATGTACATTGGGAGCACTAACCAAGATGGTCTACATCATTTAGTTAATGAAGTATTAGATAATAGTATAGATGAAGTTTTAGCAGGCCATGCAACTGATATAAGTTTTGAATATAAAAAAGACGGTACAATAAAAATTAAAGATAATGGAAGAGGTATTCCAATTGATTTTCATCCTAAATATAAAAATAAAAGAGCACTTGAAGTAGTTTTAACAACACTTCATGCGGGTGGTAAATTTAATAGCAATGCTTACAAAACTTCTGGTGGATTACACGGAGTTGGTATTTCTGTTGTTAACGCATTGAGTTCTTTATTACAAGTTCAAGTCTTCAAAGATGGCAAGCTATATCGACAAGATTACTCAAAAGGTAAAATTAAAACAAAAATTAAAATTGAAAAATGTAGTAAAAAGTTAAAAGGTACAGAAATTTCTTTTCTTCCAGACCAAAGTATATTTGAAGAAACACAATTTGTTCCAAAAAAATTATATAATTTTATAAATATGAAAGCTGTTTTGGTTGGAGGCACAACTATCAACTTTAAAATTGATAAAGAATTAATAAAAGATAATACACCAAACAACAAAAGTTTTTTTTACAAAAAAGGAATTGAGGATTATTTTCAATTAGAATACTCAAACAACTCAAAATTATTTGAAAAAAATTTTTTATTAAAATCTGTCATCAAAGATAATGAAAATTTTGAAACACTAATATCATTTAATACAAATGAAACTTCAAGTTTAAAATCTTATTGTAACACGATTGAGACACCAGATGGAGGCTCACATGAAAATGGTATTCGTAATGGAATTTTAAAAGCTATAAAACTTTATGGGCAAAAAAATCAATTTTCAAAAATAAGTAATATCAATCACAGCGATATATTTGATTATTGTAATGTTATTATTTCTATCTTTATTAATGATCCAAGTTTTGAAGGGCAAACTAAAAAAAGAATAATAATGCCATATTTACAAAAAGAAATTGAAACAAAGACACAACAAGAGTTTTTATTATGGTTAAATGCTAATAAAAAAAATTCAAAAATACTTTTAGATAATTTAATTGAAAGAGCACTTCAGAGGACAGATTTATCAAAAATTAAAGAGTTAGATAGAAAAAGTATTAAAGAAAGAAATCGTCTTCCAGGCAAGTTGGTAGATTGTTCAAGTAAATCTATAATAGATTCTGAGATATTCATTGTTGAAGGTGATAGTGCTGGAGGTTCTGCAAAACAAGCTAGAAATAGAGAATTTCAAGCAATACTTCCTTTAAGAGGAAAAATATTAAATGTTTATAATGTTGGGTTATCTAAAATTGCTGATAATAATGAAATACAAAACCTTATTCAATCGTTAGGATGTGGAATCGGAAAAAATTTTGAAATTTCAAAACTTCGATATGAAAAAATAATACTAATGACGGATGCTGATGTAGATGGCTCACATATAGCAACTCTACTTATTACTTTTTTTTACAAATACATGAAAAGCTTAATTGATGAAAATAAACTGTATCTAGCAATGCCTCCTCTATTTAAAATTTATAACAAAAATAAATCTTTTTACGCATATGATGAAAAAGAGAGGGATAAATTGATTGAAAAAGAATTTAAGTCAGACAATTATAATATCACAAGATTTAAAGGATTGGGTGAAATGCCTGCAGATCAATTAAAAGAAACAACTATGGATCAAAAGAAAAGAAATCTTATTTTAATTAACTCAGAAAAAGCAAAAAAAGATTTAAAAATTACAGAAAATTTATTTGAAACCTTAATGGGAAAACAAGCAGAGTTACGTTTTAAATTTATTCAAAATAATGCTAACTTCATTAAAAATTTAGATGTCTAATATATGAATAAATATTTCTTAGTTATTGATCAAGGAACAACAAGTTCAAGAATTGTACTGTATAATAAAAAATTTGAAATATTTGATATTGTACAAAAAGAATTTAAACAATATTTTCCAAATGAAGGATGGGTAGAACATAATGCAACAGAAATTTGGGACGATGTTAGAAATTTAATTTCAAAAATATTAAAAAAAAATAAGTTAAATTCAAAAAATATAATTTCAATTGGAATTACAAATCAACGAGAAACAACAGTTTTATGGAATAAAAAAACTGGGAAACCAATTTATAGAGCGATAGTCTGGCAAGATAGAAGAACAGCTAATGTTTGTGAAAAGTTAAAAATAAAAGGGATTGATAAAATAATTCAAAAAATAACTGGTTTAGAACTTGATCCTTATTTTTCTGCAACTAAAATTAAATGGATTATTGATAACGTTAAGGAAGCAAATAAGAATTTAAAGAATAATAATTTACTTTTTGGAACAATAGACACCTGGCTATTATGGAATTTAACCAAAGGAAAATCTCACCTAACAGATATATCAAATGCCTCAAGAACCATGATTTTTGATTCTCAAAAAGAGAAGTGGTCTGACACAATTTTAAAAATATTTAATATTCCAAAATATATCTTACCAACTGTAGTTGAAAATGCATATGATTTTGGCTCTACTAAATTATTTGGTGATGCAATACCAATTGGTGGCATGGCTGGAGACCAACAGTCAGCAACAATTGGTCAAGCGTGTTTTAAAAAAGGGCAATCAAAAAGTACGTATGGTACAGGCTGTTTTCTTCTTATGAATATTGGAGAAAAATTTAAATTATCTAAGAATAGATTACTAACAACCGTTGCTTTTAAAATAAATGGTAAAAAAATGTTTTGCTATGAGGGAAGTATTTTTGTAGCAGGTTCTGCCATACAATGGATTCGCGATAATTTAAAATTTATAAAAGATTCTAGTGAAACTGATAAATTGTATAAAAAAGCTAATAAAGATGAAAGTTTATTTTTTGTCCCAGCCTTAACTGGACTTGGCGCACCATATTGGAACCCTAATGCGAGAGGAACATTTTTTGGTATCACTAGAAATACGTCTAAAGAAGATATTATCAAAGCAACTTTGGACAGCCTATCTTTTCAAACCTATGAATTAATTGAGTGTATGGAAAAAGATTCTAAGACAAAGATTAGTGAGATACGAGTTGATGGAGGTATGGTTAAAAATAATAGCTTTCTACAAAGTTTAGCAAATATTTCTCAAATTAAAATTATTAGACCAAGTAATGTTGAGACTACTTCACTTGGTGCAGCATATCTTGCAGCAATTCAATCTGGATATTTAAAAAATACAAGCCAAATAAGTAAACTTTGGAAAAAAGATAAAACAGTAAAAGCAAATATTAACAAATCCATTTCAACATCTAGTATTAGTAAGTGGAAATCAATTATCAATGTAGTTAATAATTTTTATTAAGATTTAACCAATTTGAAATTTCTAAAGAATGGATGTCTTCATCGACTACATCATCATATATTTGTAATTCTTTTTTTTCAAGATTATCAGGGTTTTGCAAAATCGTCTTTTCATTTTCAAATTCTGATAAATTTTCATATACTTTTTGTTCCAGCAAAATATCTCTTCTCATTTCCATAAGTCCAGCCATCCATTTTGGATTAAATTCTGGGTGGTATTGTACTGCCCAAACATTTGATTGGTTTGCTTCAAAGCTTATAGATTGAAATTTACTAATCTTATTTGAAGCTAGGACTTTGGTTTCTTTTGGAAGATTTTCTGCTTCATCATAATGCCAACAGAGTGCATTAAATGATTTTTTTTTATTCTTATACATAGGGTGAACTACACCATCTTGATTTAATGTAATATTTTTAGCCAAAACTGCTTCAAGTCCATTTGGATTTTTTCTTACTTTTCCTCCTGCAGCAGTAACTAAAACCTGAAGCCCCCAACAACTTCCAAATATTTTATTTTTTCTTCTAAATAATTCTTTAGCTAGCTCTATTTGATTAGTTATAGATTTTGTTTCATTATATATATTTAGTAAACTTCCCGTCCAAGCAATCGCTTCAAAGTCATCAAGACTTATGCCTAAAGGAAGATAATTATCACAAATAGCGGGATGAATTGTAGTTAAATTTATTTTTGAATTAGAATATTTTTTTAAGATTTTTTCGTATACTTGATATTGCGTATCCATACCCAATTTTGTATATCGATCAGAAGCTTCTTTTTCATTTCCATCAACTAATAATATGTTCATATTTATCTTTATTTTTCATCTATCATGAAATATGTAAAACTTCATGAAAATTAAACTTGGTATTGCGCCTATTGCCTGGAGCAATGATGATATGCCAGAACTTGGAGGTGATACACCTATTGAGAAATGTTTAGAGGATGCAAGCACATCTGGATTTTCAGGTATTGAATTAGGTGGAAAATTTCCGAGAAATCCTGGAATAACAAAATATCTTTTAGAAAAATTTAATTTAAAAATGCCAGGTGGTTGGTATGGCGCAATGCTTAGAGAAAGAAGTGTAAAAGAAGAATGGATAGCACTACAAGATCATTTAAATTTATTAAAGTTAATAAATGCAGATGTTTTTGTTTTTGCTGATGTATCAGGATCAATCCAAGGCGATCAATCAAAATCTTTAAGCACAAGACCAATACTTGAAAAAGATGAATGGGATAGCTATTGCAAAAAAATCAGTGAATTATCTGATATGCTGATGGATGAAGGAATGCCAATGTCGTATCATGAGCATATGGGAACTATTATACAGTCTGAGGAAGATGTAGATCGATTTATGGATATGACAAATCAAAATACATTTTTGCTTTACGATACTGGACACTTAATGTTTGCCGAAGCAAATTACGAAAGAGTATTAAAAAATTATATTTCTCGAATTAACCATATTCATTGTAAAGATATTAGAAAAGATGTTTTTTTAAAATCTATTAAAGATGACTTAAGTTTTAGAGAGTCTTTTTTAGATGGTGTTTTCACTGTTCCTGGAGATGGATGCATCGATTATGAACCATTAATTAATATATTATTTGAAGAAAAGTATCAAAAATGGCTTATAATTGAAGCTGAACAGGATCCTAAAAAAGCTAATCCACTTGAATATGCTAAAATTGGATATAACTACCTTTCATCTACATTAAAAAAAAATGGTTACACGCTTTAAACTTATACTCATAGTACTATCGTTGATTACGCCTACTATTTTGATGGGGCATAAAGTAACTTTAGAAGACAAATCTCTTGAAGAGATTGTTAATAATAGAATGGCTTTAATGCAAAAAGTTAAAAGTGCGTCATCTCAAATATTTAGATTATTAAAAACAAATGATTATGAAGCAATTCTTGAACTAAACGAAACTTTGTTACACACTGCTTCGGATTTTAAAGATCACTATCCTGAAGGTAGTCAGCACAAAGGGGCTAGTGAAGAAATATGGAATGATAGAGAAACTTTTAATGAATTAAACGATAAGTTTGTTAGTGATATTGAAATGATTTCACTTAGTGCGGAATTAGAAGATAGTGAAATGCTAAATGATGCTTTTAAAGTAATGTCAGCAAATTGTGGGGCATGTCACAAAAAGTTTAGAAATTAATTATTTAATCTTAAGTGTGGATTATATTTCCATTCTAAATATTTAACAAATTGCACCATTAAAAAATTTAAAAATAAATAAAGTATACCTGCAGCAATAAATGCTTCTACTGGTGCAAATGTTTTAGCCATAATCTTTCTCGCAATACCTGTCATTTCCATGTAAGTTGTAAGACTAACTAAAGAGGTTGCTTTAACCATTAGTATTAATTCATTACCGTAAGATGGTAGAACTTTTCGTATAGCAATAGGTAGAATAATTTTTCTTAAAAGTAAAAATTTTCCAAACCCAAGAGATAGACCTGATTCAACCTGACTTTTCTCAATTGATTGAATGCCACCTCGAAAAATTTCTGCTCCATATGCAACAGTATTAATTGTAAGAGCTATTACCCCACACCAAAAAGGCTCTTTCAATGCGTACCATAAAAAACTTTCTCTAATAAATTTTACAGAACCTAAACCAAAATAAATCAAATATATTTGAACAAGTAAAGGCGTTCCTCTGATGACAAAAATATAACTGGCAATTGTTCTTGATAATAATATAATTTTAGAAACTCTTCCTAGAGCAAATAATAATGCTAAAACAAAACCAAGTGGTAATGAAATTAATAATAATAAAATTGTATTATCTAAGCCAGATAGGATCAAAAAGAAATTTTTATAAATTAAAGAATTTTGAATACTATTTAAAAATTCAATCATGTTGAAAATCCTTTTGAATAGTTTACTTCTAAAGTCTTAAAAACCCTTCCGGATATTGTGGTTAGGCATAAATACAATATTGCGGCTGTTATTAAAAAAGTTAAAGGTGAATGCTCAACATTAGAAGATATTCTAGATTGACGCATGATTTCAACAAGACCAGTTACAGAAATGAGAGAAGTATCTTTAAGAGTTATTTGCCATACGTTCCCAATTCCTGGTAAAGCATGTCTAATAACTTGTGGTGAAATAACTTTAAAAAAAATACTAAATTTATTCATACCCAGTGCTCTTGCAGCTTCTATTTGACCTTTAGATATAGCTAAATAAGAAGCTCGTAAAACTTCACTGGAATATGTTGCTGATATTACTGCAATGGCTATTGTCGCAATTGTAAGTGCGTTTAGTTCTATATATTTATTATATCCAAATACTTTAGCTATACTCATAACAACAGCATTGCCGCCAAAGAAAATTAGATATATAACTAATAATTCAGGAACACCTCTGATTACTGTTGTATAAAAATTTGCAATAAATCTTGTTATTCTGTTTTGTATTATCTTTGCCCAAACTGTAATAATTGCTAAAAAAAGACCTAACCCCATTGATAAAATACTTACTAGTAGAGTCATCAGTGTTGCTATAAGAAATTCATCGCCCCACCCTGCATCTCCAAATACGAGTTTATCAAATTTGAACATATAAAAGTAAACAAGTAATGATGAAAAATATACTTGTCTACCTTCGAATATATGAAATTTTAAATTAGAACTTTTTCTATTTCTTCAATCACTCTAGAGACAGGTATTTTATTGATATTCTTTGAATTAAAATCACTTGAGGATATTGAAAATAGATTTGGATTTTCAGGAGTAAATTTTTTTGAATCTTTGGGGCCAAAGAGTTTAATTAATGGGCAATATCCAGTTGATAACATATGACTAACACCACTATCGTTTGAAATGGCTAATTGTAAATATTTGGTAGTAGCCATAATAATTTCTATATTTTGATATCTTTTAATATGATCCTCAATAAATATTGAGTGAGGATAAAGATTTTTTAATTTTTCTTTTAAATATAATTCATCAGGTCCAATAAAAAAAACTATAGTTTTATTATTTCTTACAAGATAGTTACATAAGTCGATGTAGTTATCTAAAGACCAAATCTTATTTTTTTCACCCGCTCCAGGAGCGATACCTACATAGTTTTTATTTTTTTGTAAAATATCACTTAATGCTTCTTCAAGATTTTTACTAATAGGAATTTTAAAATCACTTCTATTATTTTTAAAAACTATTAAGTCTAATAGATCTAAAATATAGTTTAAATAATACTTTCTTTTGTTATTATTTTTAATTTTTTTAGTAGAAAAAAAACCATTAGCAGATCCAGAAATAAAATTTTTATGTTTTATTCTTTTTAATGCAACAGTTCTAATTACTGATTTTTGTGTATCTAAAATATAATCAAAAAACTCATTTTCTAATTTATATTTTTTAGATATTTTATTCCAAAATAATGGACTAAGGTCTGCTTGATCAAGTATCTCATCAATATAATTACTTGCTATGAATTTAAGAGTGTTTGAATAAACAGTTTTACCCTTATTAGTTAGCCAATATAATTTATAATGTGGAAGTCTTGATTTAATTTCGTGAAGAAGTTGTAATTTTATTATTCCATCTCCAATTTTTTCACCATTTGAAAATACTAGAATTTTTTTTACCATTTTTTAATAAATTTAATTTTATTATGTGAAATATTTTATTTTTAATTGCCAATACTAATATTTAATTTATTTATTAATCCATTATAATTTTGTCCTATTACATCTGGAGTTAAATCATTTACAGATACTGGATTTAAAGGCTTAATAGATAAGACGATCCTATTACTTTTTTCAATAAAGTTAGATAAAGCTTCTATAAAATCTTTTGCTAAGCCTTGGTCAATACCTAAAGTATTTGAGTATATATCCATTGATTGAATTACAAAATCTTTCAATTGTCCTGTTGTCATATTTTGTTCATTTGCAACATAATCTAAAAGTTTATCTTTAAGTGAGTTATCATTTAGTGATATCGTTAACTCTTTTAATTTAGGAGAAGTCATTAAATATGTTAATAATGGGCCTCCTTGAATATTAAGTATTTTTGTATCCAAATCAATGAAATTAGAAGATACAGCTAAGGAAGCAGCATCAGTTATACCCAAATCTAAATCAAATAAAATATTGTTTCTATTTGTATCCCATTCCCAACCTGATTTAAAATCAAATTTTATCTTTTCATAATCCAAATCATCTATTAAACCATCTAAGAATCCTAGACTTCCACTTATGTCACGGAATTCTTCGTAATTAAAATCAGCTCCATTAATTTCAAAATTAAAATTAGTTGGAACTTTGATGCTTTTATCATCTCCAAAATAATCAAATTTTATATTATTTATTTTTGCATTGTCTAAAGAAAATATATTTGAATTATTTATTTCAGAATTGAAGTTAATAACTTCAAAATTATCTAGAGATATAAATGAATTAAATATTTCTGAATAGTCACCACTTAAAAGTAACTCTTGGGATTCTATAGAGCTCAAAAGATCATAAGTAAAATTTTTATCTAATTTAAAATCGCTTATTTTAAATTTTTCTAAATTGAATTGATTTGATTGTTCCTGTATTGAATAATCCTGAAGCTCAATGTTTTTAAAAGAAAATTCATCCCAACTAGTAATTTCAAAATATTTTAATGAGGCTGTTTCAGGCTCAGATAATTTAAAATCCTTTAAATGAATTTTATCAAATTTAGCACTTAAAATTATACTTAGAATATTTTTTTCTTCATCATTAGCTATACTTGAATCTAAGATATTACTAATTTTATCGAAGTTGGGAAAATCAAGGTTTTTAATAGCAATTTCTCCTACAGATAAATCTGCAAGGCCGACAAATCCTTTATCAGTAAAACCATAAAACGTTATGCTTTCCGCAATCTTTCCAAAATATTGAAGTTCTGGAAGTTCACTGTATTCTTTTATATCACTAAGATATTCATATTTTTCATTTAATTTAAATAAATCATCAAGGTAATCTTTGTTAATTTTTTTAATTTGTAACCTATCTAAAAGCAATGTGTTATTTATATCTCCAATATTAAAAATGTTAACCTCATTATCTCTACTAGAGAATTCTATTTTTTCAAAAGGTAAATCTAAGAAATACAATAATTTAACAATTTGCTCTTGATAATCATTTTTTACATTATATTTTTCAAATATTTCTTCAAATTTTTTGTTCTGCTCTTCTAATAGTGCCTTTTTTTCCTTTTCAATTTCCTCAGCCTTCTTTTTTTCTTCTGGCTCAATAATTTTTTTATTAATAAATTGTTTTGTTTCTTCATTAGTTTTAGTTATTTTTTCAACATTTTCTGTAACAATTGAATCTTCTATTACTTTAATTTGATCTAATATTAATGGGGCTAACTCAGTAGTCAAATTTTCTTGTAAATATATTTTCAACTCATCTTTAGTTTTGTTTAAATCTAAAATTGCTTTATCTGCTTGTTTTTTAAACTTGATTAGATCATCAATATTTTTTTTAGAATTTATTAAATCTTCAATACTCTTTAATTCTTGAAGTGAAATTTCGGCCAGCTTTATTATATCGGTCCATTTTTGTAAATTAGCTGATTGCTGATTATTGACCATAATTAGCTTTAATTCATTGATACTATTCTCTAAACCTAATATTGCTTCATTAATTTTATTTAATTTTTCATTTTGTGTAGTTTTTGAAATTTCATTAGAAAAATTGAGATATAACTCGCTATTTTGACTAACGTAATCCTTAAACTCAAGTAATTTTGCTTTATTAGTAGAGTTTAAATCTCCATCAAGAATTGATCTAGTTGCGATAAAATATTCAGATATAATAATAATATCAAATTCGGCTGGGTTTTCTTTAATAAAACGTTCAAGATTTAATAAAAAATTTTGAGCTTTTTCTAAATCTGTTTCTTCAGTTAAAAGTGCTAATTTTTGATTTAATTCCTCTTGAGCTAATTTTTCTAACTCTTCCTTTTCTTTAAGTTTTTTTTCTTCTGCTAATCTTCTTTCTTCAGCTAATTCTTCTTCCTGTTGTTTTTTTTCATTAATAAGTCTCTCTTCTTCTTGTCTTTGATTTTCATTTTCCGCTATTATTTGAGTTAATTCTTTTTCTTTCTTTTCGTATAAATCTATTTTATCCATTAATGATAAGTTAATATCAGTAAGGGAATCAATTTCTTTATTGATATCAACTATAGAGTTCAAAAGGGTATTTTCTGTTTCTTTAAGTAATGATATTTCTTTTTCTAAATTAATATTTTCTTTAGTAGATATTTCCAATTTATTTGTAAAATTTTTAATTTGTTTAGTTAGTTCTTCATACTTAATTTCAAATTCAGAATTATTTTTATTTTTTTCTAATTCGGAATTTAAGCTAGCAATTTTTTCTAAATTAGTATTCTTTTCTTTTTTTAAGGTAGTTATAAGAGTATCTAAAGTTTCAATCCTTTGTGTGTAGTCATTATTAAGATTTTCTAAATTATCATTTCTTTCTTTAAAATTATCTATTTGGTTTCTAAGAGCTGATATTACTTTTGTATAAGAGCCAAGCTGTATTGCATCACTTGCTTCAACTTGATTAAGAAGTTTAATTACACATTCTCTTCTGCCCTGACCACTGCCTTCGAATCCTTCAATACCATTTTCTAAATGTTCTATAATTGATTTATCACCTTTTGAAACAAATTGTAATTTCCAGGATTTTTTACTCTTATTGTCAATCCATGAACCTTCACCATTGATTACTAATGATTTATTTGTTCTAGTTGCATTTAAAGTTGTTTGACCAATTTCTCCAAGCCTGTCTCCTGATCCGTTCCACCACCTACTGGCATGAAAACTGTGCTCAGTCGCAAAACCAAAAAAATTATCTCTGTAAGGTTTTTTTCCTTTTTTATCAGCACCACACTCTAAATTTAATGCTAGAAGCAAAGATTTTTCACTTGCACCATAAACTGTATTTCCAAAAAAAATTATTGCAATAAATAATATTAATACATTTATTTTGCCAATTATTTTCATCAGAATTTCTATATATCAAATATAATTATCAATTAATTAATGTTAAAAAAATAAAAAAAAGTTTGATCAAACAAAAAAATTAATATTTTTATCTATTTTATCGGGATAAGCTCAATTTGTGGACCTCTTCCAACTAATTCGATTATAACATTTCCAGATGGATCCTTTGTAGATAAATCAATATTCCAATAAACTGAAACGTTTTCACTACTAAATTGCTTTATAACTAACCTAGATTTACCTTTCAAAATACTCTTTTTTGTTAATTTAATATTTATATCCTTAATTGATCTTATATTTTTATTAACAAAAAAATTATTAGACTGTTCTTCATAATTAATTTCTTTAACTTTATTAGAGTCCATCAGTAAAGTTAATTTTTCAATATTATTTATTCTTGCTGCTAATTCAGTTGGGACATTTATATTTACTCTCACAATTTTTAATTTCAAATTTATTTGTTCAATTTCATCGTTAATATTTGATTCTAAATTTGTATCCATTTTATTGACAGTATTGGCTTCAACTAGAATGGTACCTTGAGGGAGTTCATTCCCATAGTAAGAAACAATCATCTTTCCATTTATTATTTTGTTATCAATATTTCCTTCAAATCTATATTTTAAAGGTGCTGCTGGATCTGAAGGGTCAATAACATTAGACTTAATAATAAAGTTATTATCATTTATAATTATTTTAGCTTTTGAAAATTTTAATAAATCTTCATTATTTTTAGTTAAATGAATTTCTTTTAAATGATTGTTTTCAATAATAAATTTATTGTTAAATAATTCTCCATAATTTAAATCTCCAACAATATATTGGCTTAGATTTGTTATTTCAGTTTGAAAAATATACTCGCCATTCATTACTGAAGTAACACTTTCTATTTCATTACTGCCTTCATTTTTTTGAATTAAAGGGGTTTTGTTTATTAAAGCATTTTCAATTACTTCTAAATAGTCTTCTAGTGATAAAGCATCATCCAAAAAAAGTTTTCTAGATATTTCAAAAATTTCAGAAGTTATATCAAACTCATCAATTTTTTTACTAAACTGATCAATAGTTATTTTATTATTTGTTAATTCTGTTTTAAGTTCATTAAAGGTTTGCAAAGTCAAATCTTTTGCAACCAAATTAAAACTAAAGAATAATATAATAATAAAAATTTGATAGATTTTAAAATACATAAGTAATTATCAATAGTAACATATATAAACTTAATTTTATTTATGAAATTAAATTTTATACTTTTATTTTTCCAGTAATAGTTTTTCCAGATTCTGCTACTAGGCCACTTTGATCAATTACTACAGGGCCAGATGCTGGATCTGTAACACCTAATTCTTGACTGAACTCTATTAACATATTTCTTATTGTATCAAGAAAAGCTATCATATGAGGTCTAGCATTTTCCAAAGCAGCCTCGTTTGCCCATTCTATTATGCTGCAATAAGAATATTCACCTGTTTTAATTAATTTCCTAAAAATTAAACCCTCTGGTAAATTATATTTTTGCATCGCTGCAATAAAATTATTTTCTTCTTCAGTTTTAACTTTAAATTTAACTACACTTATGAATTTAGACATACAAAATTTTCCATAATTTATAACGTTTTATTAGTTGTACTTTATATAAGCCCATTTTGGGTTTATTATTAGAATTATATTATGAGAATTGACTCAAACCAAGAATTTTCAAACGTAGGTTATGCGTTTTTAATGTTTTTAACTGATTATTACAAAAGAGTAGGTAAATTAAAACTAACTTTTGATGAAATGATGGTTCTAAACACTGTAGCTGCACAATTAGCATATAACTTAAAATTTTCTGAGTCACTTTCGATTAAAGATTTATCAAATTTAAAAGATGAAAAAATTACAAAAATTTTTAAACGATCCAAATTATCAATTTTAAGTATTGCTAATATTTTAGAACAGCCAAAAGAAAGTGTGAGACGTAGAGTGAATAGATTAATTTCGTTACATCTACTTGTTAAAGATAATACTGGAGGAATCATGCTTACTGAAAAATATTCAGAAATACTTAAGGGTTTTTCAGTACATACACTTAAACAGTTATCTTTTTTAATTCAAGATATGGAGAGTATAGGCTTCTTACAAGATCTTATAAAAGATATGAACAAAAAAAGTTCAACTATTTCAACTATAGAAAATAAAAATTAAAATATTCTTATGAACAAATTATTATCATTTTCATTATATGATGTTGGAAACTCCGTATTTCCAATGATTGTCATAGCAGCCCTAACATCAAGTTATTTTGTGAACAATGTAGTTGATGATCCACAATATGGTACAGCTTTATGGCAATTCACAATTGGTATTACCGGTATAATAGTTGCTATAATAATGCCATACCTTGGAAAAATTGCAGATAGTAGAGAAAATGGAAAAGTATTTTATTTAAGATTATTTTCAATATTATGCATTATTACAATTGGTTGCTTTTTTCTAATTAAACCTTCATCAAGTTATACTTACTATGCCTTATTAGTTTTATTAATTAGTGGAATTACTTACGAGATTTCTAATAGTTTTTATAATGCTACTCTAAAAAACTGCTATCCTACTAATCTTACCCTAGGTTCAGGAGTTGGTTTTGGCTCTGGATTTATTGGTGGAGTCGTAATTTTTTTCTTACTTTTGCAATTTTTTATTTTACCTGAAAAAAATATTTTTAATTTGAATAAAGAAAATTTTGATCATATTCGTTTTGTTCATATAGTATTAGCTTTCTGGTTTTTACTTTTTGCTTTGCCATTATTGTTTTTGTCTAACATTAATCATATTGCTGAGAAATACACACATAAAACCTTTCTTGAAATTAAATCTTTAATTTGGAAAGATAAATTAACTAATACTGGGCGTTTTTTATTAGCAAGACTTTTTTATATTGATGGTTTGGTTATTATTACAACTACGATAGGTATTTTTGGAACTTCTGTAATGGGATTATCTTTACAACAATTATTAGTTCTTGGACTACAAGCTAACATCAGTGGTGCAATAGGTTGTTACTTATTTGGATATTTAATTAAAAATGATAAATTAACAATAATTTTAACTTTAATTGTTTTAATTTTTTTAATCTTATTAATTTCCATAAATACAAATCAATCAATGTTTATATTATATGTTATAATAGCTACTTTTTTTACAGGCCCACTTCAAAGCTCGAGCAGAGTTGTTATGGCTAATTTAACTGACGATAACAGACAAGGTTTTAGTTTTGGAATATTTACTCTATCTGGGAAAATTACAGCTTTTTTAGGTCCAATTTTAGCTTCTGCTTTAACATTTTTAATATCTCAGCGAGTTGGTTTTGGTTTTTCAATAGTGTTATTAAGTTTAGGATTATTTCTAATGATTGGGGTTAGTTATAATAGTGTAAAATCAAAAACTTAATTCTCTAATTAACACAGCATAAACATACTTATAAATTCGTTCTGCAAAACTAGTTGGATAAATTGCTATATTCACTGAACCTAACATTTTCTGATCCACTTTAGTTATATCTCCTACTAAGTTCATACTTATTTGATAATAGGCTTGTTCAGATATTATATCTGAACTAGAATTTTCTCTTGCAGCAATAGGCCCACTATACAATGATGTAACAATTGGAAAGAGATTAAAAGTATTTACTGGTGATTTACTTATAGATTTAATTGATAATGGAATTTTAGGACTATCTATGTGTGAGCTAATAAAAAATAAATCTTTTGTGCGATCTATTTTTGCAATATTTTTTTCAGAAATAAAAGCAAAAATTGTTTGTGTATCTTTATCAACCAGAGACAGTAAAGGATCTTCTTGATTAACCCATTGGTCTTTCTTAAACTTTTCTAAAAAAGTAATTTCAGAATTGAAAGGAGCCCTAATATTTAAGGATGATTTTATTTTATTATAATTTAAGATTTCAGTTTCTAGCTTATTTTTTTTACTTCTAAGTGATAATAATTGCTCTCTATTTATTTTACTTTGTAATGCATTATTAATTTGTAACTCAGCTAATTCAAGCTTTCCAATTGTTTGATTAATTTTATAATTTAGTGATGGTGAAGTTAGCTCAATAAGAAGTTGATGTTTTTGAACCTTGCCACCCTCTTCTATATGTACTCTTTTTATTTGTGCTTCTTCAGGAGCATATATAGATATAAAATTTTCTGATTGGAGAATAGCTGGAATTTTTTGATAATTTTTCCAAGGATAAAAGAATAGAAAAAATAAAACTGAAATAAATAATATAGTTCTAATAAAATTAAAAGAGAGTCCAATATCGCTACGCATTTTCCACCATAAAGAAATTTCTCTATAAATAGGTAGACAAATAAACCAAATTATTTCTACAACAAATAAAATAATTCCTAATACTTTAAATGTGTAATGGTAAACTAATATTGCGATCCCAATAAATAAAAAGAAACGATATATCCATGTTGACCAAGCATAAAAAATTAAAAAATTTATTTTATTAGCATTCATTTTCTCTGGTTGTTCGTGATTAAGACCAAAAATAATTTGTCTTAATTTCCATTTAGCAAGCGAGAAAGCACGTGGTTGTAAATTTTCTACTCTTAAAAAATCTGCCAAAACATAATATCCATCAAACCTCATAAAAGGGCTGATGTTTATCAATAAAGAAGAAACCCAACTTGTAGTAGCAATAAAAAATGCAATACTTTTTAATGTACCTGGCTCTAAAATAGACCAAAAAAAAGTTGCCAATAACGCAAGGTGTAATTCTGTTGAAATACCTGCAAAATTAATACGTAATCTGTTACTATAATCTCTCAATCTCCAAGCATTAGTGTTATCTGTATATAAAAAAGGAAAAAAGACAAGAAATGCAATGCCCATAGAATTGACATTGCATCCATAGTTCTTTGCAACATATGCATGACCAAATTCATGAATTGCTTTTACTAATACAAGTGAAAATGCATAAAATATAAATCCGTTCCAATTAAAAAAATAAAGAAAAGTATTAATAAATTGATCCCAATTTTGGATTACAAAATAAATACCAATTAAACCTAAAACATAGACAATATAACGAACTAATTTTGAACCAATTACTTTCGCAAACATTAAAGTACTATCTAAAAAAGTATCTGGTTTTAATAGAGGGATTTTAAAGAATAAGTAATTATGAATTATTGATAAAATGAAATGTTTTTTCTGATTTTTATATTTTTCAATTAAGAATTTTGTATCTTCAGAATTATGATGGGATATAAGATCATTTACTTTTAAAAAAGAAATAAAATCGTTTAATTCTTCTTCTTTTAAGTTAACTCCTTTTTGTTCAACATTTTTTATAAAAGTTTTAGTATCTACATCGGCATTCCAATAATTGAGTAATCGGAATGCATTTAATCCTATTGTAAAATATTTATTTGTTAAAGTATCAAATAGTAACCAAGTTGGAGAGCCATCTTCCAATGGTGTTCCCTCAAATAATTGTAAATCTTCTCTAATTGATGGCGTTAACATTTATAATCCAAATGTTTGTCGTAGGAAAATAATTGGTTTTCGAAAAAGATAAAAATAGAGTCTAACCTGATCACCATAAATTTTTGCTGAACCTCTTAATCCAATTCTTGGATATATATTATCTGCAATAAGCTTAGCTGTAACACGGTAAGCTAATATATTCTGCGATGTCATTTCTGGTTCATAAGAAAATTTCATTACTCTTGCTTGTAAAACATTAAGTGGATCTGAATCTAAATAGATATTCACTTTTGCATCTCTTTTAATAGTGATTGAATCCTTTACAGGAACCATAATCTCTACTAAAATTTTATTTGGATCAGCTATGGTCATTATTGTTTCTCCAATTTGAAAAGGCTTACCAATAATGAGAGACTTATCTTTTAAAATAGCTATACCATTAGCAGGTGAAACAACCAAAGTTTTATCAAGTAAAATTTTTTGATAAAGAGTTTTTTCTTTTGCTAATTTAATTTGCCCCTGTAGTCTTGCAAGCAACGCTTTATCTTCCGAACTATTAAAAGAAGATTGTTGAGCCTGTAACAATTCAGTCTCAATTATTCTTAATTCTTGAATTGACAATTCATAATCATTTTGTAACTGTGTTTTTTCAAGTTGTATAATTGGTTGATTGATTTTAATTACTTCATTATTTTGAATTAGAACTTTTTGGGCTACAGCGTTTAAAGGTGAGTTAATATAATTTGGTTCTTTAGGAATAATCTCCATTTTTCCAATTGTTGATAATTCAACAGGCACAAACATACTTGCAACTAAAGCTAAAAAAATAAAAGATTGTAAAAATGAATTACGTAAAAATTTAAAGCTAATAAAACTATTATTTTTTGAGAGAGAGCCAAAAGCATGCCCTATTGTCGAACTTAAATGTTTTATAAATTCTATTTCTTCTTCATTCCATTCATCTTCACGACACAGCAACATTGCAGCTTCAGGTCCTTTTTGAACTGAGAAACATGGTACCCATAAAAAATTTGAAGGCAACGGTTTTTCTCCTTTTGCTGGTGATAGGGTTTTTAAGTCAGATGTAAAATTGTGCACTTCATAAGAAGTGTCACTTATTTTTTTTCTCATTAATTTTTGAATTAAAGAAACTGTTGGAGATGTTCTTTCAATAATGGTAACATCAGATACCGTCTCTATTTTGAATTTATTTTTACTTTTCCATTCTCCAAAAAAAGCAAATACATATGGACTAATTGTTCTTAATTCATTTGTTATGATGTAACGAAGCTCAACCATATTCTTGGCTTCACGTAATTTTTTTTCGAATGAAAAAATACGAGAAAGACGAGTTAACTTGTCTTCGCTCAAAATAAAACTCGACCACTCATTCCAGCAAGAAGAGCAGGACTAGCATCGGTAATTGTACCTTTTAACTGTATTGTTTGACTTACCGGATCAACGTTTGCACCTATACCGCTTACGGTAGCATTAAATTCTTTTTGAATTTCATCAATATAAACCACAATTGGATGTCCTATGGTGAGCCATGAAATCCACTCACTTGATACAACCATTTCTAATTCTAAAACATCAGTTTGAATTATTTTCATTAACTCTACTTGAGGCTGAATAGTTTCAAATGTATTGACTAAAATTTCTTCAACCGCTCCATCGAATGGTGCAGAAATCTTGCATCTTTTTAAATTTAGTTCGGCTATCAATAATTCTGCTTTTGCTTTTTCATATTCTGATTTAGAAAGTTCAAGATCATATTTCCCTATTGTACGCATTTGTAACATTTGTTCGTCACTTTCCATTTTAATTAAAGCACTATTCGCATTTGCACTGACAACATCTTTTTGTGCTTCATATAAACTACAATCAAATTGAATTAAGAGATCACCTTTTTTAAAACGTTGCATTTCTTTAACAGGAATATTGTCAATTTTTGCTGCTAATTCACTCGATAGAACTGCTTGTTGGGATGCTACAACTAGTGCTCGTGATTCTTTCTCTTCAGCAAAAGCATTCTTAGTGAAGAAAGATAATATTAAAATAGAACTAGCTAGCAATTTTAACAATTTTATCTCCGTAATTTTCATAATCATTGTATTTAACATGAATTTGATCCTGTAGAGAAGCAAACTTTTCTAATTCCTTATCTATTACAGTTTTACTAGGTAATTTTGATTGATCATTCGACGATAAATCTAGATCTACTTCTAATGTTCTTAGAGTACCATCTTCATCCTCAGCTATAATTTGTAACTTAATATTATCCAAACCTTGTGGTGGAGTTGCTTCTATTTCACCAGTTTCAGCATTAATTTTTAACCAGTTTGGTATTTGATTACCTAATGTTAATCCTTGCTCAGGAATACTTAATGAATATTTTACAACTTGATTTCTTTTATCATCGGCTATTTTAACTGTAATTTTATCTAAATTTTTATCAATGGATGCTAATTTTAAAGTAGATAAAGTAGAATTATTATCAGAATTATTCTCAATATCTACAATTTCACTATTATTTAGGTTAGCTGTTCTATTTAAATCAACTTGGTTTTTATTAAGAGCATTTAACTGCATCTTTCCATTATTATCTATAAATACTTCTGATTTTAACGTAGCACTTCTATCAATAAAATTTCCTAAACTTCTTTTTAGACTTTTATCTGGTTTTATTGATGATTGATCAAGGGTAACATCAATTTCTCTTGTTGTATTATCTTTATCAATTGCGATAATCTTAATATCAATTGAATATATATTGTCAGGAAACTGAACTAGAGTTTGACCAGTTTTTGGATCTACTTTTACCCAATCAGGAACAGCTGAACCGTTTTCCATTGTTGCTGTGTATTGTTTAACATTTATTCTATAATCATCTCCAATAGCAAAACCTAAAATTGTTCCTTCATTAAGAAAACTTTTACTCATTGGTGTGGGGTCATCAGTAGTAGTATTACTTAAATCTTCAACTGCTACATCAACTACACGCATTCCACCATTAAATGAATAATTCTTTGGAACTTCAAGATTAGCAACTTCTACCACTGATCTTTCTTTAAATACGACAGTTTTATTCTTTACTTTTTTCTCAATATTTTTTTTATTAATTTTAAGTTTTTCTGGAACTGCATCAACGTCAGTACTTTTAGCAACTTCTAGAGTGAATGTTTGTTGAGTAGATAAGTTACCACCATCAGTAGCTGTGACAGTAAATGTATAAGTACCTTGAGTAACTATACCTGTAACTTTACCATTTGAATTAATAGTTAATCCAGCAGGTAAACCACTCACTGAGTAAGTTAATTGACCATAAGAATTAGAGCTTGGATCAGGATCACTAAAGAATGTTTTTGTCTGAATGGTTACTGATTGATTTTCTGTTGCATATATAGTTGCAGGTGTGGAAGATGTTGGCGCATCATTAATACCTGTAACAGTTATTTGTAATTCAGCTGTATCAGTACTAGTTCCATCTGATATAGTATAAGTAAAATAATCAACTGCCGTTTGTGCTGGAGCAAGTGCTTCTGCCGCATCAGTATTAGCAGTATAATCATACGTACCATCTGAGTTAAGGGTAAGAGATCCATAAGTTCCAACAAGTGTTGACCCAACCGTTCCATCAGTACCACTAGCATTTTCTCTACCTGTTCGAATTGCACTGACTGAAGCTTCGCCTACAGATAATGCAGCACTACCATTATCTGTATCATTCGATAGAACACCAGCGCTTTGATTTCCAACACTTAATGTGCTGTCATCATCAACAGCTCCAGTGTCATTTACAGCAGCAACTTCATTATCTGCCCCACTAACAGTAATTGTTATTGTAGCTGTATCTGTCGCTGAGCCGTCTGAAAGGGTATAAGTGAAAACATCTGTTTCACTTGAGCCATCGGCGATACTATCTGCAGCATCTTGGTCAGCAGTGTACGTATAAGAACCATCAGCTCCTACTGTTAATGTTCCATAAGTTCCAACAATTTGTGTGCCATTACTTGCATAAGTTGAACTTGATGCAACAGTACCTGTATTTCCATTAGAGTGAGATATATTTGTTACAGATAAACTTGCACTATCATCCGCATCTGAATCATCATTTAATAAATCATCTTGCGCACCTGTTTTAGTAACAGTTTCATCTTCATTAACGCTATCAGTATCATTAGTTGCAGAAGGTGAGTCATTTACCCCAGTTACAGTGATTGTTATATTTGCAGTATCTGTAACTGAACTATCAGAAACGGTGTAAGTGAACACATCTGTTACTTGATCTCCCGCATCTAAATCATCAGCTGCAGATTGATCAGCAACATATGTATATGATCCATCGGCACCTATAGTTAAGGTACCATACGTTCCTATTACTGATGTACCACTACTATTATAAGAACTACCTGAAGAAACTGCAGAATTAGATCCGCCATCCTTTTTAATTTGTGTTACAGTAACAGAAGATGAATCATCCGCATCTGTATCATCATTTAAAACATCATCTTCAGAACTTGTTTTTGTAACAGTTGCATCTTCATTAACACTATCAGTATCATCGACTGCAACAGGTGTATCATTTACACCAGTAACTGTAATAGTTAGAGTTGCTGTGTCTGTTGCTGTGCCATCAGACAAAGTATACGTAAATACATCAGTTGCTGTATCACTTGCATCTAATGCATCTGCGGCTGCTTGATCAGCAACATATGTATAAGAACCATCAGCACCAATTGTTAATGTACCATAAGTACCTGTGACAGAGGTACCATTGCTATAAGTTGTGCCAGAAGAAACTGTTGAACTCGATCCTCCACTTGGTTGGATTGCTGACACATTAAGAGAGGCTGAGTCGTCAGCATCCGTATCATCATTTAATACATCATCTTGAGATCCAGTTTTAGTAATTGTAGCATCTTCATTAACGGCATCGGTATCATCGACTGCAGTAGGTGTATCATTTACACCAGTTACAGTTATAGTTAAATTTGCTGTTTGAGTTGTAGTTCCATCACTGACAGTATAAACAAACACATCTGTTTCAGTATCACCTGCATCCAAATCGTCAGCTGCGGATTGATCAGCAACATATGTATATGATCCATCAGCACCAATTGTAAGCGTTCCATATGCGCCAGTTATAGATGTGCCACTAGAATTATAAGTACTTCCTGAACTTACAGCAGAATTTGATCCACCATCTTTCTTAATTTGCGTTACAGTTAGAGATGATGAATCATCTGCATCCGTATCATCATTTAATACATCATCTTCTGATCCTGTTTTTGTAATTGTAGCATCTTCATTTACAGCATCAGTATCATTTACTGCTACAGGATCGTCATTGATACCAGTTACCGTTATTGTTAGTGTTGCTGTATCTGTCGCTGTTCCATCCGACAAAGTATACGTAAAGACATCAGTGGCTGTATCACTTGCATCTAATGCATCAGCAGCATCTTGATCAGCAACGTAGGTATATGAACCATCTGCGCCAATTGTTAACGTACCATAAGTTCCGGTTACTGATGTACCATTACTATAAGTAGTACTAGAAGAAACTGTTGAACTTGATCCTCCACTTGGTTGAATATTTGAAACAACTAAAGAAGCTGAGTCATCAGCATCGGTATCATCATTTAAAACATCATCTTGCGATCCAGTTTTTGTAACAGTTGCATCTTCGTTCACACTATCAGTATCATTTACTGCCACAGGATCATCGTTAATACCTGTAACAGTAATAGTTAAGTTGGCAGTGTCTGTAGAAGTTCCGTCACTAACTGTATACACAAAAACATCAGTGGCTGTATCACCTGCATCCAAATCGTCTGCAGCAGATTGATCAGCAACATACGTATATGAACCATCAGCACCAATTGTAAGAGTACCATAGGTACCAGTTACTGAAGTGCCACTAGAAGCATATGTGCTGCCAGAGTTCACAGCAGAATTTGATCCACCATCCTTTTTGATTTGTGTGACAGTTACAGATGATGAATCATCTGCATCCGTATCATCATTTAAAACATCATTTTGCGATCCAGTTTTTGTTACAGTTGCATCTTCATTTACACTATCAGTGTCATCTACTGCAACTGGATCATCATTGATTCCAGTCACTGTTATAGTTAGTGTTGCAGTATCAGTGGCATCACCATCTGAAATTGTATAAGTAAATACATCAGTTGCAGTATCACTTGCATCTAGTGCATCGGCAGCACTTTGATCAGCAACGTAGGTATATGAACCGTCAGCGCCAATCGTTAATGTACCATATGTTCCAGTTACAGATGTACCACTTGAATTGTAGGAACTACCAGAGCTTACTGAAGAGGAAGAGCCGCCACTTGGTTGTATTGCAGTTATAGAAAATGTGTCATCATCATCTGCATCGGTATCATCATTTAATACGTCATCTTGAGAACTAGTTTTAGTAATAGTTGCATCTTCATTCACTGCATCAGTATCATCGACTGCAGAAGGAGTGTCATTTACTCCAGTGACAGTAATAGTTAATGTTGCAGTATCTGTAGCAGTCCCATCAGTAATTCTATATGTAAAAGTATCAGTTGCAGTATCACTAGCATCTAAATCATCAGCAGCACTTTGATCAGCAACATAGGTATATGAACCGTCAGCACCGATTGTAAGAGTACCATAGGTACCAGTTACAGATGTACCACTAGAATCATAAGTACTGCCAGCACTTACAGATGAAGCAGATCCACCACTTGGTTGAATCTGATTAACTGTAATTGTATCCCCGTCGGAATCACTATCGTCATTTAAAACATCATCTTGTGCACCTGTTTTTGTAATTGTAGCATCTTCATTGACAGCATCGGTATCATTTACAGCACTTGGAGAATTATTTGATGCAGTACCACCAATAACAGTTATTGTAATATCAGCTGTCGTAGTAGCTGTTCCATCAGATAATGTGTAAGTGAACGTATCAGTAACTGTAGCTCCATCATTAAGTCCTGCAATATTAGACTGAGCAACATATTTATATGAACCATCTGCACCAATTGTAATCGTACCATAGGTACCAGTCACTGCAGTACCACTACTATTATACGAACTTCCAGAAGAAACATTTGAATCAGATCCGCCACTCTTTTTAATTTTTGTAATAGAAAGAGTGTCACTTGTATCAAGATCAGTATCTTTATGAGAGCTAGATGTTGTATCGATTACATCTCCTGAATTTTCACCATTAGCATCATAGCTTCCAGAAACATTTGCATTATCTCCATTTTGAATAGTTAAAGTTCCTCCTTCATTAATAACACCGACATCATCTTGTGCAGAAGGATTATCATTCGCACCTAAAACTGTTATCGTAAGATTTGCACTTACATTTTCAGTACCATCTGTCATAGTGTATACAAACACATCATCTTGAGACTCGCCTGCTGCAATATTATCAGCTGCAGTTTGA
>CACGDO010000002.1 GCA_902571865.1 uncultured Alphaproteobacteria bacterium
CAATATATAACCATAAAAAAACCAGCATTTTTGAAAATATAGGCCTACAAGACATTTCAAGTCATGTAAATTTTAGTGAATTAATTGAAATAGCAAAACAAAATAAATTACAAATAAACGAATTTGTTTCACAAAGAGATTTTTTAAAAAAATATGGAATATTAGAACGAAAGCAAAAATTGCTAACTAAAAATTCAAATTTAAATAAAAATTTATTGGAAGAAGAAGTGGATAGATTAATTAATGTTGATAGGATGGGAAACCTATTTAAGTGTCTTGTTGTTTCTAACTTATGATTATTAAAAATTATTTTACACATGCAAAAACTAAATCTTTTGTTAGAGCTGGTTTTTTTACTAGAAATGGTGGAGTATCAAAAAAAGAAAACTATTCACTAAACTGTAGCTTAAACCGCAAAGATACTAAAGTTAATGTAAATAAAAATATTGATATTTGTCTAAAAAATTTAAATATCAAAAAAAATATTAAATTTATTAGTCAAATACATTCCAACAACATTGTAGAAATTAAACAAAAAAATATAGGTAAAAAATATTCTGGAGACGGGTTAATCACGAGCAGTAAGCAAATAGCTTTAGGCATTTTAACAGCAGATTGCTGTCCAATTTTTATTTTTGATAAAAATAAAAGATATATTTGCGCCCTTCACTCAGGCTGGAAAGGTGCATTAAAGAATATAGCTGCAAAAGGTATAGAATATTTTGTTAAACAAAAAATAATTAAAAAAAATATTGTTGTTCTTATTGGTCCTTGTTTGAGTTTTAAAAACTTTGAAGTATCAAAAGACTTTAAAAGTAAGTTTATAAGAAAAAATAAAAAATACTCTATTTTCTTCAAATACAAAAATAAAAATAAAGATTTATTTAATTTAAGAAGATTGATTAACTTTCAATTTAAGGAATTGGGTATTAAAAATATATATAATATTAACAAAGATACCTTCTCAAATAAGAGAGTTTTTTTTAGCCATCGTAGGGAATCACAAAAATTTAGAGATACTGGAAGAATGCTCAATATCATTGCATTTAATGATTAATTTTAGTTGATCTATTATTATTCTAATATAGTAATTAATTTGATTATATGAAAATAATCGCCTGTAATAGTAGCAAATCCCTAGCAGAAAAAATTTCTAAACATATTGATGTTCCATTAGCAGATGCCTCTGTAAGAACTTTTAACGATAGAGAAATATTTGTTGAAATAAACGAAAATATTAGAGGTGAAGATGTTTTTATTATTCAATCTACATCACATCCAGCAAATGATCATTTAATGGAACTTTTAATCACAATTGATGCTGCAAGAAGAGGGTCAGCAAAAAGGATTACTGCTGTTATCCCTTATTATGGATATGCAAGACAAGATAGAAAGACTGGGCCTAGAACACCAATCACTGCCAAACTTGTTGCAAATTTAATTACATCCGCGGGCGCTGATAGGGTATTAACAATGGATTTGCATGCTGGTCAAATTCAAGGTTTTTTTGACATTCCTTTAGATAATATTTTTTCTGTAAGACCGATAATCGATGATGTTAAAGAAAAATTTAATGGAAATAAAGATTTAGTTGTTGCTTCACCTGATGTTGGCGGTGTTGTTAGGGCTAGAGCTTTTGCTAAGAGGTTAGAGGCTGGACTAGCAATTGCTGATAAAAGAAGAGAAAAAGCTGGTGAGTCTGAAGTAATGAATATTATTGGAGATGTAAAAGATAAAACTTGTATCTTACTAGATGATATAGCTGACTCTGCAGGCACGTTATGTAATGCTGCAGAAGCTCTTAGTAAAAATGGGGCTAAAGAAATTTATTCTTATATTGTGCATGGAGTATTATCTGGAGATGCGCTTAAAAAGATTGAAAATTCAAGCATAAAAGAATTGGTCTTAACAGATACAATTGAGCCTTCTAAAGAGGTAAAAAGCACAAAAAACATTAGACATATTAGTATTGCTCCTTTAATGGGTGATGCGATTAAAAGGATTAACACTGATACTTCAGTGTCTGCCCTTTTCGATTAAACTTTTTATTTTATGAATGATTTTAAAGCGATAGAAAGAAATAAAGACATTGGTTCAAATCATAGTCTTTTGATAAAAGGATTAGTACCTGGTATTATTTATGGCAAGGGAACTGAACCTAAGAAAATCGCTTTAGAAGATAAAATAATCAAAAAATTAATGGGTACTGGTTCTTTTTATTCAACAATCATTGATCTTGATGTTGATGGAAAGAAAGAAAAAATACTTCCTAAACAATTACAATATCATCCTGTAAGTGATCAACTTATACATTTTGATTTTCTAAGAGTTCAAGAGAATACAAAAGTAAATGTTGAAATTCCAGTTGAGTTTTTAAATCAAGATAAATGTCCTGGTTTGAAAAAAGGAGGAGTTTTAAATACTGTTAGAAGACTAGTTGAACTAACATGTAATGCTAATAATATACCTAGCAAACTAGAATTTGACTTAATTGAAAGTGAAATAGGTGATGCAGTTAAAATTAGCAATATTAAACTACCTGAGGGAGTTGCTCCTACTATATCAGATAGAGATTTCGTAATAGCTACTTTAGTTCCGCCAACTGTAGAAGTTGAAACTAAAACTGAAGAAACAACTGAAGAAGGTGCGGCAGAAGGTGGTGAAGAGAAATCAGAAGAAAAGAAGGAAGAATCATCTGATAATAAAGAAGAAAATAAAGAATCTAAGTAACTTTACTTTATATTTCATTATATGTTTTTAATTTGTGGACTTGGGAACCCAGGTGTAAATTATAAAAATACAAGACATAATGTAGGTTTCCATTTAGCGGATAATATAATCTCATATTTTAATTTTGATAAAATCAAAGAAGATAAAATAAAAGAATTATATTCAGGTCTAATAAATAATCAAAAAATCTTTGTGTTAAAACCTCTTACATTCATGAATTTATCTGGAAAAGCTGTTTCAGAAATTATAAATTTTTATAAAATAAATTTAGAGCATACTTTTGTTATACATGATGACCTAGATTTAGAATTATCCAAAGTAAAAATAAAACAAGGCGGTGGAAACGGAGGTCATAATGGGTTGGAAAGTATTGACCAATTTATAGGAGAAAATTATTTTAGAATACGTATTGGAATTGATCATCCTGGGCATAAAGATTTAGTTTCAAGTTATGTTTTAAATAAATTCTCAAAATCAGAAGAAGAAATAATAAATAAAAAGATTGATAAAATGGTTAAAAATATAGAATTAATATTTTCAGATATTCCTCTATTTTTAACAAAAATAAGTGAGCAAAATTAATTATGGGATTTAAGTGTGGGATAGTTGGATTACCAAATGTTGGTAAATCCACTTTATTCAATGCGCTTACCCAATCAAATAAAGCGGAAGCTGCAAATTATCCATTTGCAACTATTGAACCAAATATAGGAAGAGTTGCAGTGCCCGATGACAGATTAGACAAACTTGCAATCATTGGAAAGAGTGAAAAAATAATTCCTTCCTTTATGGATTTTGTTGATATTGCAGGATTAGTAAAAGGAGCCTCACAAGGAGAAGGTTTAGGGAATAAATTTTTAGGACATGTAAGAGAAGTTGATGCAATAGCACATGTTGTTAGATGCTTTGAAGATACTAATATTACTCATGTATCATCAAAAATTGATCCATTAGATGATATTGAAACAATAAATTTAGAATTGCAATTGGCTGATCTTGAAAGCTTAAATAATAAAAAAACTAGTTTAGAAAAAAAATTGAAAGCAAACGATAAAGAAGCTAAACATCAATTTGAGATAATAAATAAAATCTTACAAATACTAGATGCTAATAGTATCTTAACAATTGAGGAATTTGCTAGTAATGAAATTGACTTTGTAAATAATCTTAACTTAATTAGTCTAAAGCCAACTATGTACATATGTAATGTAGATGAAGAATCGATTCATACTGGAAACGAATTATCAAAAAAAGTCATCGAGTTTGCCAAAAAAAATAATCATTCTGTAGTTTTAATCTCTGCATCAATAGAAGCACAAATAGCAGAATTAGATAATGAAGAAGAAAAACTTGAATTTCTTAAAGAACTTAATTTAGATCAAACAACATTGAATAAGGTTATAAAATCAGGATATGAACTTTTAGGTTTGATAAACTATTTTACATGTGGTCCAAAAGAAACAAGATCATGGACAATAAAAAAAGAAACACTTGCACCTCAAGCTGCTGGAAAAATTCACACTGATTTTGAAAAAGGATTTATTAGAGCAGAGACTGTTTCCTATGTAGACTATATAGAAAATAATGGTGATGTTGGAAGTAGAGATTCAGGAAAGCTAAGACAAGAAGGTAAAGATTATATCGTCAAAGATGGTGATGTAATGAACTTTTTATTTAATGTCTAAGTGACGTCTCGCCAAAGTCTGTTTTTTGCTAAGTACACAATTGTTCCTAGAATAATAAAGAATAATATTACTTTAATTCCTAAATTTTTTCTTTCTTCCATTTCTGGTTCAGCAGCCCAGTGAAGAAAATGTGTTACATCAGCCGATAACTGTTCTGCATTATTATCAGTGCCATCATCATAATCTACACTTCCATCGGCTATAGGTGCTGGCATAGCTATTTGATTTCCAGCCATCCATTTATTGTACCACATTCCATTACCGACCTCCATTCCCTTTGGAGGCTCAACATAACCAAGAAGAAGATTATAAATATAATCAACCCCATATTTTCTAGCTTTTGTAATTACACTTAAATCTGGAGGATAAGCTCCATTATTATTTGCTCTTGCCTCGTTATCATTAGCATATGGATTCACAAATCTGTCTGCTGGTCTAGCCGGTCTTTCAAACATTTCGCCGTCATCGTTTGGACCATCTAATACAGTATATTCAGAAGCAATTACTTTTACTTGAGCCTCGGAAAAACCAACATCAATAAGATCTCTGTAATACAGAAGTTTCATTGAATGACATCCTGCACATACTTCTCTATAGACTTTATAGCCCCTTTGAATTGCAGCTCTATCAAAAGTTCCTGTTACACCTTTAAAAGACCAGTCTTGTTTTGGCATTTTTTCAGTACTCATTTCTGCAGCAAATAAATTTGAACAGAATAATAAAAAAATAATAAGTAATAGGCGCATTATAGATTGGTATCTTTTTGCATTGCTGGCGCAGGCATTCCTTTTTCTCCTCCACCAATATTAGGGGCTATGTTTTTAGTATAAACATCACTAATACTGAGCGGTAACTTACTTGGCTTCTCTATCCAACCAACAAATGGTGTAATAATGAAGAAAAAACCAAAGTAGTAAAGTAAACCCACTCTTGCGATTAAAAGATATAAACCCTCAGCTGGAAGCATTCCAACATAACCTAATACAAAAAAGTTAACGAAAAAACCCATCATAAACCATTTATATATTGGCCTATAATTACAACTTCTTACCTTTGATCTATCTAACCAAGGTAGAACAAAGAGAATTACTATTGCACCAAACATTAGGAGAACTCCTCCCAATTTATCAGGTACTGCTCTTAAAATTGCATAAAAAGGTGCAAGATACCAGTTTGGAACAATGTGAGCTGGAGTAACAAGTGGATCTGCTGGAATATAATTATCAACTTCAGCCATAAGATTTGGTCCAAAGAATATTACTGCAGAAATAGCAACACCAAAAGCACACATAGCTACTGTATCTTTAATTAACATATATGGAAAAAAGTTTACTGAGTCATTGTTAGTTTTAATATCAATCCCATCAGGATTGTTTGATCCATGAACGTGAACAGCAGCAACATGTAATCCAACAACACCAAAAATAACAAATGGTAAAACGTAATGAAGAGCAAAGAAACGGTTTAAAGTAGCATTTCCAACATTGTAATCACCAAGAAGCCATGTCTTTAATCCCTCACCAATAAATGGAATTGCACTAAATAAATTTGTTATAACTGTAGCTCCCCAATAAGACATTTGTCCCCACGGTAAAGTGTAACCAAGAAAAGAAGTTGCCATCATTAATAAAAATATGAATACACCTAAAATCCAATTAAGCTCTCTTGGATATTTGTAAGAACCGAAATACATTGCCCTTACTATATGAATGTAAACTATGATGAAGAAAAAGGCTGCACCATTAGAATGAATATATCGCATTAACCATCCGTAATTGACATCTCGCATTATTCTTTCAACACTATCAAATGCCATATCAGTATGTGGTGTGTAATTCATTGCAAGAAAAATTCCACTTACAATCATTGTAACAAGTGTAATTGTTGCCAACGCACCAAAGCTCCAAAAATAATTACAATTCTTAGGCATTGGATAATCGCCGTATTCTTTTTTGAAGTAAGAAATTATTGGTAAACGAAATTCAATCCAGTTTAGGACAGGATTTTTAAATTGATGTACTTTTCTATTTTGATCCATAATTATCCAATCTTTATAGTAGTATCATTTAAAAAGGTATAGGGCGGAACGTCCAAGTTTTTAGGAGCTGGTCCTTTTCTAATTCTTCCAGATGTATCATAGTGTGAACCATGACATGGGCAATACCAGCCATCGTACTCACCTTTCATGTCTGAAACTTTCTGACCAAGTGGAACACAACCTAAGTGTGTACATACTCCGACTAAAACTAACCATTCTTCTTTTTGTACTCGATCTGCATCATCTTGTGGGTCTCGTAGATCGCCAGCCTGAACCATTTTTGCAGCTTCAATCTCATCTTTTGTTCTCTTCTTTATAAAAACTGGTTTTCCTCGCCATTTTATTGTTATACTTTGACCTTCTTCGATAGCACTAATATCGACTTCGGTTGATCCTGCAGCTAATGTATCTTCTGCTGGACTCATACTTTTTAGAAATGGCCATATAAATGCAGCTGTTCCAACAGCACCAAGTGTTACAGTGCTAAGTTGTAGGAAATCTCTTCTCTTATTTTTAGGTTTTTTAGCCATTTTTTATATTTTTGTTATATATGAATTAATAAAAAAAATACTGAATATATATGTGCCAGCGTGACGCAAGTTTTACATAATACAGTATAAATTTATGAGAATTGCACTCTTTGAACCTGATATTCCTCAAAATGCTGGAAACATTTTTAGATTGGGTGCTTGTCTTGGAATACCTATCGATATCATTGAGCCAGCAGGTTTTATAATTGATGATAAACGATTAAAAAGAGCTTCGATGGATTATTTTGATTATCTTGATCTTACAAAACATTTGAGTTGGGAAAAATTTAAAGAATGGTCAAAAGAAAATTCTTATAGATTAATTTTACTTACAACAAAAAGTCAAAAAAGTTATTTTGATTATAAATTTCAATCAAATGATATTATTTTATTTGGAAGAGAAAGTGCAGGAGTACCTGAGTATGTTCACGACTCTGTTAATGAAAGATTAACCATACCCATGATTGATGGTCCACGATCAATTAATCTTAGTAGTTCTGTGGCTATTGTTGCTGGTGAAATGTTAAGGCAATTAAAATTAAGTTAAGCTTCCCATCTTGCCATCTTGATAGTCCAGCATAGCTTGTTTTATTTCACCCTCAGTGTTGGTAACAAAGGGACCATAACGTGCAACAGGTTCTTGCAGAGGTTTACCAGCTAAAATTAAATAAGATCCATTTTCAGATATTGATGTAAGTTGAATTTCATCACTTAATTGATCAAAATAAATCATATCACCTTTGTTTGCAATTTTATCAAGATCAGAAAATTGTAACTGACCATCAATAATATAAATCATTAAGTTTTGTTCTTTATCAACATTAAACTTTGTCATATCAGGTTTTGAAAACTGAATATCAAATATAGATACAGGTGAATAAGTTTGAATTTTTGATTTTGTTCCTTTTACTTCACCAACAAGAACTTTAATTTCAATATTTTTATTTTCTTCCACTGTTGGAATTGTATCTTTCTTAATGTGTTGATACCAAGGTTTAACTTTTTTATTTTTTCGTGGAAGGTTAACCCAGATTTGTAATCCTTGCATGATACCGCCACTCTTCTTAAATTTATCCGTTACTAATTCAGAGTGAATTAAACCTGATCCAGTTGTCATCCATTGTACATCACCAGTTTCAATTTCTGCTTGTCCCCCAAATGAATCTCTGTGTTCTACTTCACCACCAAGCATGTATGTAATTGCCTCAAATCCGCAATGAGGATGAGCTGGTACACCAGTTGCACCTCCAGGCTCATAATTAATTGGACCAAAATGATCAAAAAGAAGGAATGGATCGTTTTCTCTCATTCCTGGAACTGGAAAAGCTCTAGTAACTGGGATTCCATCACCCTCAAAAGTCTTCATACATTGTTTAATTTCTAATGCTTTTCTCATTTGTGTTTTAAAATTATAATAAAAAATATATAGGTGAAATTATGAAAAATCAAAATCCAAACCCTCCAAAGTGTGGCTGCAGTTGTAGCTGTTGTTGTACTTGTGAAGGTGGAGATTGCTGTTAATAATATATTCTAAATTAAACAATCTAATGGGTGTGGTTTGTTAGATTATTAATATCTGACTCCTGTATTTCTTCTATTGATTTCGCTACTCGCCAATTTTTCATTGATCCGTCTTCATTTCTTGCAGTAATAACAGTTTCAATCGGAGGACAATCGGGCTCATGACAACTGAGCTCAGCAATACTTATTATAGTATTTTCTGATAATTTATATTTCTTGGAAATTAGATGTTTGAGATTTCTTATTTTTTCAACATTTTGAGTTTTACGATTAAACATATTTTCTCCTTTAATTGTCTGCCCATAAAGATGATAAAAGAATTGAACCTTTCATATCACCAATTAATATTTGTGAATTATCACTAGATATCGCTATTGTTGAAACTTCCGAACCTGTTGAACTTCTAATCATAATTGGTTTTTTACTTTCATCAATTTCTGCTAATAAAACTGACCCATCTGTAAAACCGGTGAAAACAGCTTTTTCTCCATTTAGTGCTTTAACAAATGTTGCAAGTTCTTTACCACCGTTTGCAACAACAATTGGCTTTCTCCCCATTGGTCCTTCTTTACCATCAAATGGCCAGCAAACTGCATCACTTGATCCAGATGTTACCAAATATGGTGTATCACCAACCCAAGTAAAACTTTTAATTTTTGATGGATAGCCTCTCATTGCTAAATCCGCTTTGTCGTTTATGCGCCAACCATGAATTTGATTTTCTTGCATTGCAGTTACAATATATTTTGTATCTGGGCTAAACGTTACAGTTCCATGCGATCCTTTCCATGTAAAATTTGATGCTGTCCATTTATTATTATTAAGTTTCCACACTGTTACTCCACCGTATCTTGAGACCGCAAGACGCTTACCTTTATTATCAAATGCTAATCCAGCAACAGTACTTTGATGCTCTAAAGTTTGTGGTTTATCTTTGTTTTTTGTCCAAATATAAACAGTCTTTCCTGATGAACAAACTTTGGTATCCTTGTGGGAAGCCACACAGTCAACCCACTTTGAACCAAAATTAAAAATTTCATCAATATTTCCATTAGATGATATTTTTAGAAAACGTCCATCGTCTCCACCCGTTAACACATGATCTTCATAATTAGTCATACTCAACACTACACCCTTATGTGCTTTAACAGTTTTAGGGTCAGATCCAGATTGAAAAAATCTTACAGTGCCGTCTCCAAATCCTACCGCTATTTGATCACGAATTGTAACCGCTTCTGTAGCTGGTGCTCCAATATTAAAAATTGAGCCTCTTCTTTCAAGTTCAGTTTTATTTGATTCTTGAAGTTTTTCTAAATCAGCGTTCATGCTGATTTACAATTATCAAAGCCTTCCTTAAGATTCATATTATCAAGATCACGACCAATAAATACTACTCGCGAGCTTCTATCTTTCCCTTTAGGCCAAGGTCCCATTGGAGATGCATCCATAAGCATGTGCACTCCTTGAAATACATATCGCTCTTCTTCACCTTTAAAGTTCAAAATTCCTTTTGATCGAAGTATGTCCTGACCCTTAGTCCTGAGTAAATTTCCAAACCAATCTTGGAACTTATCCATATCTAATGGTGTATCAGATACAAAGGATAGACTAGTAACATCATCATCATGTTCATGATCATGATCTGATTCAAGAAAGTCAGGTTCAATATCTAATACTCTATCTAGACTAAATGCATTTAAGCCTACGATTTCATCAAGAGGTGCATCACAACGTGTTGTTTTAATAATCTTAGCAAAAGGATTAATTTTTCTAATACGATCATTAACTTTTACAATGTCATTATCTCCAACAAGTTCAACTTTATTTAACAAAATTACATCAGCAAAAGCAATTTGTTCTTCTGCTTCATGATGATCGACTAATTGAGAACTTAGATGAACAGCATCGGCAACTGTAACAATTGCATCTAATTTTGTTCTATCAGCAACATCTTGATCAACAAAAAATGTCTGAGCAACTGGGGCTGGATCAGCTAAACCAGTTGTTTCAACTATAATTGCATCTAGTTTATCAGCACGTTTCATTAAACCACTAAGAATTCTAATTAAATCACCTCTAACAGTGCAACAAATGCACCCGTTGTTCATTTCAAATACTTCTTCATCAGCATCAACAACAAGATCATTGTCGATACCTTGTTCACCAAATTCATTAACTATGACAGCATATTTCCTTCCATGCTGTTCAGTTAATATTCGATTTAAAAGAGTTGTTTTTCCAGCTCCAAGAAACCCTGTTAAAACAGTAACTGGAACCTGAGAAGTATTTTCCATATCAATTTCCTTATAATTAGTTTTATAAATTCCACCTTAATACAAGGTGGAATTTATTTAAATATTAAAATTTAACAGCCTTTAAGCTCGTCCCCTAGATTACTTATCAACGTAAAGTAAAGTGACTTACTAGCATCAATGTTAGCACCTAAAGGATCAAAAACTCCTGTTTTGATATTCATGTCCTCAGCTATTGTTGTAATAATCTTTGGATTAAATTGAGGTTCAGAGAAAATACATTTTATTCCCTTATCCTTAATAACATCCTGAATATCAGCTATTTGCTTTGCACCAGGTAAAACATCAGTATTCAATGTTAAAGCTCCTGCAGCTCTTACACCAAATCTTTCTTCAAAGTATTGGTAGGCGTCATGGAAGACAACAAATTTTGCATCAGAATTAATATCTGTACCAACATCGCTAATAAGCTGATCTAAAGCTTTAATTGTTGCTTCAGCATTTGCTTCATATTTCTCTTTATTGGCAGGATCTAAATCACCTAACTCATGAGCTATTTCATGAACCATTTCTTTGGCATTCATTGGATCTAACCAAATGTGAGCATCAAATTCACCATGTGCATGACCGTGGTGGTCGTGTCCACTGTGATCGTCATGGTCATCATGATCGTCATGGTCGTCGTGATCGTCATGGTCGTCATGGTCGTCGTGATCATCATGATCGTCATGGTCATCATGATCGTCATGGTCGTCGTGATCGTCATGGTCGTCGTGGTCGTCGTGATCATCGTGGTCATCATGGTCGTCATGATCGTCGTGATCGTCGTGATCATCGTGGTCATCATGGTCGTCATGATCGTCATGATCGTCATGATCGTCGTGATCGTCATGATCGTCGTGATCGTCATGATCGTCGTGATCGTCGTGATCGTCATGGTCACCAAAAATTGATTCTTCTCTAAATTTTAATTTAGCAATTGAATCAAGTTCCATAAATTCAATTACTTCTGCATCTTTTGCAATTGAGTCTAGAGGTTCTTCCATTGATGTTTCAATACTCTCTCCAATCCAAAAAATGACATCTGCTTCCTCAAGCATTTTCGCATGAGATGGTTTCATTGTAAAACTATGTGGTGATATACTTCCATCAATTATAAGTCCAGGTTCACCTACTCCATCCATAACATTTGAAATCAATGAATGTAGTGGTTTAATTGTGGTAACAACTTTTAGCTCTGCTCTAGCAGATGCAGTTGCAACAAGAATTCCTGAAAACAAAATAATCTTAGAAATATGTAGAAAAAAGTTCGTTTGTTTCATAAAAGTATTCCTATTAGAATTAAGTCTGTTAAATAGTGTAATGTTATAATATTACATTTTAAATTGTAAATAGAAAAATGAGTAAAAATAATTTATTGGTAAGTTTAGACAACGCAGGTATTTATAAGTCACCAAAATGGCTGATAAGAGGTGTATCTCTTGAGGTAAAAAGTCGTCAAATAGTTACCCTGATTGGACCCAATGGTTCTGGAAAAACTACAACAGCTAAAATGGTACTTAATATTCTTGAACCTGATGAAGGTTCATTGAAACGGTATACAAATAAAATAGCATATGTTCCTCAGAAAATTAATATCGATTGGACTTTGCCATTACGTGTTGTAGATTTTATGCGATTAACCAATAATCTCAGCAATAATGAAATTATTGAATCTTTAAATCAAACTGGTGTAGAAAAACTTTTCAAAGAACAAATACACAGTCTATCTGGTGGCGAATTTCAACGTGTCCTTCTAGCGAGAGCTATTTCAAAAAAACCAGAATTACTAGTTTTAGATGAACCTGTCCAAGGAGTTGATTTTAATGGAGAAATTGACCTTTATAATATTATAAAAAATATTTCAGCAAACCTAAATTGTGGAATTTTATTAGTCTCCCATGACTTGCATTTTGTAATGTCTGCAACAGATCATGTAGTTTGTTTAAATGGACATATCTGTTGTTCAGGAAAACCAAGTTCGGTTATAAAAGATAAAGCTTATATAGAATTATTTGGTGAGCATAGATCAAAAACCTTAACATATTATCAGCACGAACATGATCACATACATGATTCTGACGGAAGTATATCAAGTTAATGTTTGATGATTTTTTTACTAGAGCGTTAGTTGCTGGTATCGGTATTGCAATAATTACAGGGCCACTAGGTTGCTTAATAATTTGGAGGAGATTGTCATATTTTGGTGATACTTTAGCTCACTCCGCCTTATTAGGAGTAACTTTAGCTTATGCCTTTAGTTTAAATATTGCCTTTTCCGTATTTGTAATATCTGCAGTTATTGCTTTACTGCTTCTTAACCTTCAAAAGAGGACTAGATTGGCTGGTGATTCATTACTTGGATTATTAGCTCACTCTACTTTAGCTATTGGCTTGGTTTTAATCGGCTTTTTATCAAGTATTCGTTTTGATATTATGGGATTACTTTTTGGTGATATCTTAGCAGTAACTGTAGAAGACATCGCTCTAGTATGGATTGGTGGTTTTATAATTATAGGAATTTTATATTTTATTTGGAAATCATTATTTTCAGCTACAGTTAATTATGATCTAGCTTTAGCAGAAGGAATGAAACCGAACATATATAATATGATCTTTACCCTACTACTAGCTGGAGTTATTGCATTGTCTATAAAAATGATTGGGACTCTTTTAATTACTGGTCTGCTAATAATACCAGCTGCCGCATCAAGAAATATAACTCACAATCCAAAACAAATGGTATTTGTAGCCATATTAATTGGTATTTTATCTGTTACAATTGGCTTATTTACTTCTTTGGAATTGAATACCTCTTCGGGACCATCAATTATTGTTATAGCGATAATATTATTTATCATTTCTCTTATTCCACTAGAGTTGAGAGGTAAGTTGCAAAAATGAAAACAATTTGGTAATTGAGATTTATGGGATTGGCATCGGATAATTTAACTAAGAATCAAAAAACAGTTCTTGGAGTTTTAGAAAACTCTTCTGAACCGATGAAGGCGTACACAATTCTTTATGATATACAAAAAATGGGAATAAAATCTCCTCTGCAAGTTTACAGGGCACTCGATAAATTGATTGAAATTGGAAAAGTTCACAAAATAGAAAGTAGAAATTCTTACGTTGCTTGTAAACATGAAGGATGTAATGCAAAAACTTCTACATCTTTTTTGATATGTGAAAACTGTGATAGTGTTACTGAGCTAACTGGAAATAATTTATTTTCTTATTTTTCAAAACAAGCAGAAAAAAATAACTTCAATTATAAAAAACATAATTTAGAAATATTTGGTTTGTGCGAAAATTGTAAACTAAAAAACTAATTTATTAAATTATCAATCTTATTCAGACATTTATTTAATCCAAGGTCGTATTTTGTTCGTATAAAATGCTCTTGCACTATTTCAACCCATTTGAATTTTTGTAACGTTTGATGAGATATGTAAAAACAATTTAATGGAAAAGACATATTAAACATTTTTAATATTTCTTGTCTTATTACATCGTTGGTCAACACTGCCAAAGATTCGTGAATATATTTTTCTACAATCTTTTGATCACTTAAAGATGTTTTAGGTAAATTAAATAAACCTCTAAACCTAAAGTATCGATAGATTCTTAAGTAATCTTCTTTTATTCTATCCTCTATTTCACCAATAAAACAAATTTTACTTTCATTTAAATCTGATTGGCCATTGTAATAATCATGGAGTTTATTATTGTTTCCCACATATAAAGCATTGAAAGTAAAATCTCTTCTGGCTGAATCTTTTTTCCAGCTGTTGGTGTAAATTACATTTGTATGTCTTCCCATTTGATTAACATCTTCACGTAAAGTTGTAATTTGTATTTTTCGATTATGAGGATAAGCAATTATAGATCCATATTGAATAGCAAAATCATCATACTCAATATTGTTCTCTTTTAGTAATGACAAAACATCTTCAGGCTCCAAAGTTGTCGCTGTATCAATATCTTTGATTTCTCTTTCAAGAAGAGCGTCTCGTATACATCCTCCTACTAATCGGATTTCAATATTATTTTCTTTAAAGATAGATATTAAAAACTTAACATGCTCAAGATTCAATAAATTCGCTATTTTATTTATTTCCATCATCTAGCTATTTCTTCAAAACAATTTATATTACAGGAACCATGTCGACTTCTTCAAAAGAAAATACTCAGGAAATATTTGAAGATATTAAAAAAAACTTAACCAGAGGTGTTAAGGATAGAAAACATGCTTTTCACACCCCTGTAATTAGCAATGTTGATGCTGAAGGCGGAATAGATTCGAGAGTGGTAGTTTTACGAAAATTCGACCCTGCTAATTTAATACTAAACTTTCATACAGATTTTAGATCCCCTAAAGTTTCTAATTTACAAAAAAATAATAAATCTCTTTTTGTTTTTTATGATCATAAAATGAAAATTCAATTGCGTATCAAAACAACTTCTTCAATAAATAATCAAAATGAGAAAGCTAAAGAAATGTGGGATAAGACAAGATTGTTTAGTAGAAAATGTTATTTAACTTTAAAAGACCCAAGCTCAGTTACTGAGTTTCCAGAAGATGGAATTCCAGAACATCTGACTGGGAAAGAACCAAGTCTTGAAGAAAGTGAGCAAGGTTATAAAAATTTTACCGTAGTCGAAAATAAAATTGACGAAATTGATTGGCTATATTTAGAAATTTCAGGTCATCGAAGATTGAAATTAAAATTTATTAATAATGAACCAGAATACGAATGGTTAATACCTTAGTATAATTTAAAGTTATCAATAATTCTTATCTCACCAATGTATAAAGCAATAAAAAGTCGTGCCTTAGAAGAAACATCAGTTATTTCTAAGTCATTTTCATTTCTGATTTCAATGTAATCAATCTTGTTAATACTATTTTCTAATATCTGTTTTTTAAAATTATCAAGATTAATATTACTAGATTTTTTTTTACACAAATTTATAAATTCATAAATTTTACTTCCTAATTGATTAAATATTTTTGATTGATCATTGGTAAATTTTGAATTCCTTGAGGATAAGCTCATACCCCTATCATCTCTAATAGAAGGGCATGAAACAATTTTAATATTGTGATTTTTAATTTTTACTAACTCTTTAATTATTTTTATTTGTTGAAAATCTTTTTCACCAAAGTAACTTGTATTTGGCTTAATTATACTAAAAAAAATATCTACAACTGTAGTAACTCCATCAAAATGGCCTGGTCTATATTTATCACATAGAATACCTCTAAAATTGTTTACAATATTTTGTTTTAGTAAATCTCCTGGATAGATTTCTTGTATCTCTGGCAAGAATAATAAATCACAACCTATTTTTTCTAATTCAGCGATGTCATCATCTATTGTTTTTGGATAAGAACTGAAATCTGTTTCATTATTAAATTGTGTTGGATTAATAAAAATTGAAGTTACAACAAAATCATTATTTAACTGTGCTTCTTTGATTAGCGATAAATGTCCGTCATGTAAGTTACCCATTGTTAAAACTGAACCAATAGATTGACCTTTGTCTTTAATTAAAACTAAGATTTGCTGTAATTCATCAGTTTTTCTTATAATTTTCATTGAATATTCAAGTAAATATTTGACTTATATATAATGAATTCGTATTAGGCCCAAAGATTTAATATGAAACGTACATACCAACCTAGTAGAGTAATTAGAAAAAGAAGACACGGTTTTAGGGCTAGAATGGCAACTAAAGCAGGTCGTCAAATCATTAATAGAAGACGTGCAAAAGGAAGAGCTCAGTTAAGCGCTTAATAGGCCTAATGGCCCATAAAATATTTACAATTAAGAAAAGATCTACTTTCGTCATGGTACGAAATGAAGGAAAGTTTGTTAAAAGTAAAAATATGAATGTTCAAATTTTACATAATCAAGATCTAGAAAATTCTATTGGGATAGGATACACAGCATCTAAAAAAATTGGAAATGCAGTTAAAAGAAATAAAGCAAAAAGAATAATGAGAGAATTAGCTAGAAAAATACTTATTAATGGTAAAATTAATTCATATTATGTGTTAATAGCTAAAACGTCATTGCTCGAAGAGAAATTTGATAAACTTTTATTAGAACTTAAGGGAAAGATAAATGGTTAGTAAGTATATTTCGTTACCTTTAATTGTAATAATTAGACTATACCAATTATTGATCTCTCCAATCCTTGGGCAGAATTGTCGGTATTTACCAACCTGCTCTGAGTATTCTATTAAAGCATTAAAAGAACATGGTTTATTTAGAGGGTCAATTTTATCGGTGAAAAGAATTTCAAGATGTCATCCTTGGGGTTCCCACGGATTTGATCCAGTACCAAAAAAATCTGAGTTAAATAAATGAACGAGCAAAGAAATTTATATTTGGCTATTGGTATTTCAATTGCGATAATTATTTTTTTTCAATTATTATTTCCAACTCAACCAATTCAAACAACATCCTTTGAAGAAGATGAAGTATTAGAGCCTGCAACATCCATTGACGGACAAAGCAGCAAAGTTGTTTCAGAAATACAAAGTAGAGATGAAGCTTTAATTCAAACCGACAGAGTTATTTTTAAAAATGCATCCATTAAAGGTTCTATAAATTTAAAAGGAGCAATTTTAGATGACCTCATGTTATCAAAATATAAAACTAGCTTAGAACCTGATTCGAATAATATTCAGCTTTTATTACCGGATGGGACTGCTAATCCATATTATATTGAAACAGGTTGGAAAGAGCTAAAAAATTCTAACATTGAATTACCTAATTTAGAAACAAATTGGAAAACTAACTCTACCACTCTAAGCCCCTCAAGCCCTGTTACACTTAGTTGGACGAATAATAAAAATATAACTTTCAAAATCAACTATCAAGTTGATGATGAGTATATGTTTACAATTACACAGGAAATAGAAAATAACAGTGGTGAAGATATTGAAGTTTTTCCATACAGATTAATCAAAAGAATAAACACACCAGATACAATTAATTTTTTTATACTTCACGAGGGTTTAATTAGTCTAATAAACGATGAATTATTGGAAAAAAATTATGATGATATTGCCGATGATTGTAATTCATCAATGCAAACAAAAAAAGAGTTTTGCGATAATAAAACACAAGGAGGTTGGTTAGGTTTTACAGACAAATATTGGATGTCTGCTTTAATTCCTGATGCTGACCAATCCATTAACGTCAATTATAGATACGGAAATAATGGACGTGATAGCTATAGGGCAGGTTATGTTGGTCAGATATATAAAATTAACTCGGGTGAAAATATATCTTACGGCGGAAAATTATTTGTGGGTGCAAAAAAATTAAATGTCTTAAGTGCTTATGATGAAAATCTCTCTATACCAAGATTTACTGATGCAATTGACTGGGGCTGGTTTAGTTTTTTAACTAAACCTGTTTCATATGCCATTAATTGGTTTTTTGGTTATGCAGGTAATTTTGGTCTAGCAATAATTGCCTTTACCATTTTAATGCGTTTAATTTTATTCCCACTGGCACAAGCATCTTTTAAATCTATGGCAAAGATGAAAAAACTTCAGCCTGATATGCAAAGATTAAAAGAAACATATCCAAATGACAGACAAAAAATGCAGCAAGAACTAATGGCCTTGTATAAAAGAGAGGGAGCTAATCCTGTTGCGGGTTGTCTACCAATTTTAGTACAAATACCAATTTTCTTCTCTTTGTATAAAGTGTTGTTTGTTACGATAGAGATGTATCACGCTCCTTTTTATGGATGGATTCATGATCTATCTGCGCCAGACCCATTAGGCTTAATGACAATATTTGGATTAGTTCCTTGGGATGTGCCACCTATACTTTCAATAATTGATATTGGTATTCTTCCTATCATTATGGGGTTCACTATGTGGTTACAACAAAAACTAAATCCTGCTCCCGCTGATCCGACACAAGCTAGAATTTTTGCATTACTTCCATTTGTATTTACTTTTGTACTAGCTGGTTTTGCAGCTGGTTTAGTTTTATATTGGTCAGTGAACAATATTTTATCAATTGCACAGCAATGGTATATTCAAAGAAGAATTTTAGCCAAAAATGGCTAGCTTAAATAAAAATTTAAATAACTTTTTTAATAATAATAAGTTTTTAGGTTCCTTTCAGTCATTTAAAGATATGCCTTATTCAGATATAAAAAAAGAATGTTGTTTTATAGGTAGATCTAATGTTGGAAAATCTAGTTTAATAAATTCGTTAACTAAAACAAAAAAATTAGCAAAAACTAGTAAAACTCCAGGAAGAACGCAGGCTATAAATGTTTTTTTAATTAGTGAAAAAATAAATATGATTGATTTACCTGGTTATGGTTTTGCCAAAGTATCAAAAGTTGCACGAGAAAATTTAATGACCTTGATTGAAGAATATATAGAAAATAGAGATACACTTGACCATGTTTTTTTACTCATTGACTCAAAAGTTGGTATCAAAAATTCTGATATTGATATGTTGGATTTATTGAGTGATTGTTCAAGAAAATTTTCAATAATTTTAACTAAAATAGATAAAATATCTAATAACTATTTAGAATATCAAAAAAAATCAATTTTAAGTTTAATGCAAAATTATGAAAAATCATTTACGAAAATATATCAATCTGAGACCAAAAAAAATAATGGTATTACAGAGATTCAAAGATCTATATACGGGTTATCACAATAAATATGAAATTTGATTTTTTATCAGAGAGTGATCAGGCTTATTTTATTCATAAAGCCTCAACCTTAGTTGAAGCTCTTCCATACATTCGAGAACATAGTGGTGATACCATTGTAATAAAATACGGTGGACATGCAATGGGAGATAAAAAACTGTCTGAGAGTTTTTCAAGAGATATTGGGTTATTAAAAGAAGTAGGTGTGTCACCAATTATTATTCATGGTGGAGGGCCTCAAATTGGTGAGAGACTTAAATCAAAAAATATATCAACACAATTTGTTGAAGGATTACGAGTTACTGATAAAGAAACAATTAAGGTAGTTGAGGAAGTTTTATCTAAGGATATCAATTCAGAAATAGTAGAATCTATAAGTGAATCTGGAGGAAAAGCGATAGGAGTATCTGGTAATGATAACTTAGTAACTGCAACTAAATTGAATGTGGAAATTAAAGACAGTGATTCAAATATTGAAAAAATAGTTGATATTGGTTTTGTTGGACAACCAAAAAAATTAAACAAAGATATGCTAACTAGCTTTATAAAAAATGGTCAAATACCTGTCATATCTCCTTTAGGTAAGGATGAAAATAATTTTACATATAATATTAATGCTGACACTGTTGCAGGTTTTATAGCAGGTGAGTTACAGGCAAGTAAATTATTATTACTAACCGATGTACCTGGAATTTTAGACAAAGATGAAAAATTAATCTCATCAATAACTTTAGAAGAAGCTAAAAGTATTGCTAATAAAGAATATATTTCTGGAGGTATGAAGCCGAAAATTAATACATGTATTGATGCAATGAAAAAAGGTGTTAAAAAATCTACTATTTTAGATGGAAGAATTCCTCATTCAGTAATATTAGAGTTATTCACTGAACATGGAATTGGTACACAAATAACAAGTAATTAAATGAGCTTTAAAGATAACATCAATACCTGGATATTTGATCTAGACAATACACTTTATTCTGCAGACAGTGGAATTTTTCAGCAAGTACATAAGTTAATGGGTGAGTTTGTAGCTAAAAATTTAAATATGGAATTAGTTGAAGCAAAAAAACTACAAGCAAAATATTACAAGCAACATGGCACTACATTAAGAGGTATGATGGATAATCATGGTGTAGATCCTGATTATTTTTTAGAAGAAGTTCATAAGTTAGATTACTCAATTGTTGGTCCAAATCAAAATCTTAATGATGAATTATATAAACTTGAGGGAAGAAAAATTATTTATACAAATGCAAATAAGCAGCATGTCTTAGATGTGTTAGAGAAAATAAATCTAACAAACTTTTTTGATGAAATATATGATATTAAAATGGCTGATTATATTCCTAAGCCAGAAATTTCTCCATATGAAAAAATTATTGAATTATTTGATATCGAAGCAAATAAATCCGCAATGTTTGATGATATTGCAAAGAATTTAGTTCCAGCAAAAAAAGTTGGTTTTACACCTGTCTGGGTTGATGCTGGTTATGAGAATTTTTCCGATGATATTGAAGCATCTAAAGAATATTTAGATTTTCAAACAAGAGATTTGAGTTTATTTTTAAAAGATGTAAATGAGGGTAAAATATGAGTGATCTCGAAAAAATTATAAATGATGCCTTTGAGGATAGAGATAATATTAATGTCAATACTGCAGGTCATATTAGAAATGCAGTAGATGAAACTTTAAACAAACTTGATAGTGGAAGCTTAAGGGTTTGTGAAAAAATTAATAATGAATGGCAAGTTAATCAATGGATTAAAAAGGCAATTCTATTAAGTTTCAGATTAAATGATAATGAAATAATTAAAGCATCGCATGCCACTTGGTTTGACAAAGTAGAAAGTAAAACTGCAAATTGGACTAAAGATGATCATCTAAAAGCAGGATTTCGATATGTACCAGACGCAGTTGTAAGAAAATCTGCATTTATTGCTAAAGGTGTTGTTTTAATGCCTTCTTTTGTAAATCTTGGTGCATATGTTGATGAAGGTACAATGATTGATACTTGGGCAACAGTTGGATCGTGTGCGCAAATAGGTAAAAACTGTCATATTTCTGGAGGCGCTGGTATTGGGGGTGTACTTGAACCTCTCCAAGCAAATCCAGTAATTATTGAAGACAATTGTTTTATTGGAGCAAGAAGTGAAGTGGCTGAAGGTGTTATTGTTGGTGAAGGTGCGGTTTTATCAATGGGTGTATTTATTGGGGCATCTACAAAAATAGTCGATCGATCAACTGGGGAAATTCATATGGGAAAAGTTCCAGCGTATTCAGTTGTGGTACCAGGTACGTTACCAGGAAAAAAAGAAGGGGATATTAATCCTTCTTTATACTGTGCTGTTATTGTTAAAAGAGTTGATGAAAAAACTAGAAGCAAAACATCAATCAATGATCTTTTAAGAGATTAATGTCAGAAATTAATTTTGATCCAGTTACTCTTACACAGTCCTTAGTTAAATGTGCAAGTGTAACTCCAAAAGATGAGGGGGCTTTAACAGTCGTTGAAAATCATCTAAGTGCTATAGGATGTGACTGTCATCAATTAACTTTCTCTGGAAACAATTCTTATGAAGTAAAAAATTTATTTGCAACGATAGGAAATGAAGGAAAGCATTTTGCTTATGCTGGTCACACAGATGTAGTTCCAGTAGGAAATGAAAGTTCTTGGAAATACCCGCCTTTTTCAGCAAAAATAGATGAAGGTAAACTTTATGGAAGAGGTAGTGAAGATATGAAAAGCAGTGTTGCTTGTTTCATTAGTGCCGCTAAAAGATTTGTAAATAAATATGAAAATATTCCAGGTAAGATTTCATTTATTATTACAGGAGATGAAGAAAGAGACTCTGTAAACGGCACACCAAGAATTCTTGAATGGGCAAGTAAACAAAATTATAAATTTGATCATTGTCTAGTTGGTGAACCAACTTCTAAAAATGAGGTCGGCGATAAAGTAAAAATTGGAAGAAGAGGATCAGTTAGTTTCTTTTTTCAGGTAAAAGGTATTCAAGGACATACAGCGAATTCTCATTTAGCTGAAAATTCTTCACATCACTTAGTGAATTTATTAAATAGTATATTAGAAGAGCCGCTAGATGAAGGTAATGAAAATTTTTTACCAACATCAGTTCAAATCGCTACTATTGATATTGGCAACCCTGTTCAAAACGTAATTCCAGAATTAGCTAAAGCAACAGTTAATATTAGATTTAATGATATGCACTCATCTGACTCACTTATAAAATGGATTGATAATAAAATAGAAAAGATTTTCTCTAAACTGGAAAACGCTAGTTGCACTTATACTTATGATGCAACAGCTGAGTCATTTTTGAATAAAGCCGGTGATTTATATAATATTATTTCAAAATCAATTTCTGATGTCACAGGCAGAAACAGCCCACCTGAGCAAGCAACCGATGGTGGCACTTCTGATGCAAGATATATAAAGAACTATTGTGAAGTAGTAGAGTTAGGTCTTAGAAATCAAACTCTTCATAAAGTAGATGAATTTGTTTTTGTTGAAGATATTATTAAATTAGAAAATATTTATTTTAGAATTTTAGAAAATTATTTTGATGTCAATTAATATCCATCAGATGGATTAACATCTGATTTTACATTTTTATTTTTTCTTAGTTTTTTATATTTGGAATACATATATTTAACAGATGGCTCTATAGCTGTTACACCTGCTACATGTGGTGTAATTGTTACATTTGGTAATTTCCAAAATTGACTACTTGATTTTAAAGGTTCATTTTTAAAGACATCCAAATAAGCATAAAAATTTTTGTTTTTCTTTAAATGATTTACAAGGTCTTTCTCTTCAATTGCATTTCCTCTACCTATATTTATTAAGCAAGAATTTTTTTTCATATTTTTTAAAAACTTTTTATTTATTATATTATTTGTTTGAGGTGTTGATGGTAAAATAGAAACAATAACATCAGAGCTTTTAATAAAACTTGTAATATTTTTACCCGTATATATTTTTACATTTTTTACTTTTGCTCGATTTTTTTTATATGCAATAACATTATAATTTAATTTATTTAGTAATCTTGCAATATGATTACCAAGAAAGCCTAGACCTAAAATACCTACTGTTAAATTTTTATTATCAATTGGTGTTCTTTCGCCAGACCAGTAATGTTTAATTTGAGAATTTTGAAAAATTTTAAAATTTAATTGATAATTTAATATTTGAGCTAGAGAATAATTGGCAATTCTCTCCCCCATTTCTTCATCTTTTATTCTGATTATAGGAATTTTCTTATTATAATTTTTTAGTTTTAAAATGTGATCTACACCAGCACCCATAGAAAAAATGACTTTGAGATTTTTTAGTCTTGAGAGAATATCATCTGGTAGATTCCAAATTATTGCACAGTTTACATCATTAAATTTTTTATAATCCTTTATAGAAATTATTTTTTCGTTTTTAAAATATTTTTTTATTGTTTTTTTCCAAACATCTATCTTATCAAATGTTGTATTATGAAATAATATTGTCATTGAATTTCTTTAATTAAATCATTATATTTTTTGATTTGAATATCCCAGTTAAGTTCATTTTCTGCTCTAATTTTAGCATTTTGACCAAGCGTTAATCTGTCTTCATTATTATCTATCAAGCCTTTTATTGCTTCATCTAATTCATCAATATCTTTTATTATTAAACCTGTTTTATTGTGTATTACAGCTTCAGGAGTACCCCCTATATCTGATGCTATTGAGGGTATTTTAAAATTTGCTGCTTCTATGTAGGCTATACCAAACCCTTCAATAGATTTCGATGAACTCTCATCTAGGGTTGGCATTATCATTAAATCAGTATTAGAGAATATATAATTTTTTTGATTTTCGTTAACGGTGCCAACTAAATTTACATTATCTTGAAGATTGTATTCTTTAATTTTATTTTTAATACTATCTAGTTCCTCGCCTTCACCTGCAATTATGTATTGAATATTAGGAAAATATTTTTTTAAGTTCATTATAGATTTTAAAATTAAAGCATGACCTTTTCTCTTTTCAAGTCTTGCAAGAGTAAGTAATTTTGGAGAACCTTGGTTTAAACTTATATTTTCTTCAATATAATTTTTTTTAATATTAATACCTGGGTATATTATTTTAACATTTTTAAAATTATTACTTATTTTATTTAGTAAATTTTTTGTGTAGTTTGAATTTACTACTATTGCATTTGCATGTTCTAATATTTTTTTTACACGTTTATGATGTTTATCATTTTTAATTATTATTTCATTACCATGAGCTAAGCTGATAACTGGTATTTTATTTTTTTTAAGAAAATCTATTGTTACTTCAAGGCTTTTCCAACTATCACTGATTACAGCATCAATTTTTGAAGAATAGCATATTCTCTTAAGTTCATAGTATTTTTTTCTATTTCTTAAGAACTTAATACCTCGAAATCTTTTAGTAGAAAAATTTATTTCTTTTTGATCAAAAATATTATCTTTTTCAAAATTCTGTTGATCTGCTAATACTACAACATCATTAGAATGACTTAGATGCAATGCTATATTGTACATCAAGGTTTCTATTCCTCCAACTCGTGAAGGAAAGCATTGTGTTAATAATACAATCATTTTTTTTAATATATCAAAACTAATTAATTAATTAAGTCTATTGGTATACCTTTATTAATCGACTCCTTCATTGCAAATACTACTTTTTCTGCATCAAAAGCATCATTTAGATTTACATCAGGTTTTTTATCAAAAATACAATCATCGATAAATTTATCTAAATTTCTTTTAAGACAGCCGTCTACTTTTGTATCAATGATTGGCCAATGAACCATATCTGGTTTCTGAAAACTGCTCTCTGTTTGTACTGATAAACCTGTAGATGAACCTTCTATAATAATTGAACCTTTATCTCCAATTATATGTAAAGCCGGATCAAGAAATTCAGGTTGGTTTTTTGGTAAAACCCATGATGTTTCAAAAGATGCAATACTTCCATCAGCAAATTTCATTAATGCCAATACTGCATCATGAGAATTAAATTTTTCACATTCCCTAATTACTGCTTCAGCAAATACTCTTGTGGGTTTAGATTTATTGATGGACATTATCATTTGAATATCGTGAATAAGTGTTGAAGATAAAAGATCAGTCCAGGGAGCATATATTTCTATACCAGCTCTACTGCCTCTTCTTCTTGCAAAACAAGAAACTAAATTTCCTATTTCATTCTGTCTAACTTTTTGTTTCATTAATTTATATCTTGGATCTTCATGAAGAATAAAATTGACTGATATAATTTTATTATAATCTTTAGTCCTATCGACTAATAATTTTATTTGATTTAAATCTTTGCCTAATGGTTTTTCTAAAAAAATCATCAAGCCTTTCTCCATTGATAAAACTGTCGGTTCAATTCTAATTTGTTCTGGTGTAGCTATACTAATTGCATCTAAGTCTTCTGACTTAATTAATTTTTCAAAATTTTCATAAGCTTTACAATTAAATTGTTTTGCAACTGAATTTACTTTTTCTTTATTTATATCACATACTGCAACAAGTTCAGCATTTGGGTTTCTGAAAAATGTTTCAGCATGGAAGGTGCCTACTAGCCCTGTGCCTATTACTGCTATTTTTTTTTTAGTCATTATTTATTACTGCCTGTTAATACTACTTTTGTAATATATTGTTGAAAAAAAATCATCAGTATTGTTACGGGTATTAGAGTTATAATAGCAGCTGCAGCCTGTTGTCCAATTTTAATATCTATAGTGCTTCTAAATAATCCTAAGGCTACCGTTGATATTTTTAAATTATTTGTAAAAATAAGTGGTGTTAAAAATTCAACCCAAGACAAGATAAAAGCAAAAATAAATGCTGCTATTATACCAGGTCTTAACAAGGGAAAAATAATATAAAATAGAATTTGAAAAGTAGAGCATCCGTCTATTTTAGCAGCCTCCTCAACCTCAATAGGTAATTTATCAATAAACGATTTTAGTATCCATATGACAAAAGGTAAAATAAATGCTGTGTAAGGAACAGCTAAGCTTAATATTGTATCATCTAACTGATAAGAAACTAATATTACAAACAAAGGTATTACAAAAAGTATTGTAGGTAAAAAATAAATAGAAATTAGAGATCCAAGAATTATATTTTTTGCAGGTAAGTTCAATCTTGATAAAGAGTATGCTGCTGGAAAACCTAAAATTAAACATAAAAAAGATGTGAGAATTGAGATAATCAAACTATTTTTCATACCTACATATAAATTAGATATATGGTCAGGTTTTAAAACTTCTGCAAAATGTGAAAAAATAATTTCTTTTGGAAAAAAAGATAGATTCCTTGATCTTATAATATTTTCTGGCTGTATACTTGTTAATATCAATCCATAGAGTGGAAAGAACATTATCAAAAAAACTATAAATGCAAATACATAGATAAAAAATTTTTTTAATAACAAATTTGTTCTCATTTATTTCCCCAAAATATTTTAACAACATATCTTGAGATAGAAGGAATAAGCACAACAGCTAATGTGATAATCAATAATACATAAGCTGCTGCTGAAGCTCTACCCAAATTAAATGTTTCAAATGCTTCTTGATAAATAAAATAATTTAAAGTTGTAGTTCCACCTCCAGGACCTCCTCTTGTAAGAACAAAGATGGTATCGAACGATTTCATTGCCAAAACAAATTGTATCAAAAATAATGGTATTACTATTGGTAACATTAATGGAAATAAAATATAAAAAAATCTCTGAAATACATTAGCACCATCTACCGCGGCAGCTTCAAATGCTTCAGATGGTAAACTTTGAAGACCTGATAAAAAAAATAATGTCATAAAAGGTATTGCTTTCCAAATTTCAGCTATTGCAATTATATGTAAAGCAATTAACGGATCTGCTAACCAAATTTTATAACTTGATATTACTCCTAACTGATAAAATAAAGCGTTTAAAAATCCTGTATCTGCATGAAACATTTGTCCCCAAAGCACACCTGAAACTACAGATGGAACTGCCCAGGGCAAGACAATCATTACCCTTAAAAAAGCTTTACCAATAAATTTTTCATTTAATAACAATGCTATTAGAAAAGAAAAAATAGATGTAAATAGACAAATTAACAAACCAAAATAAATCGTTCTTAAAACTGCAGAAGTGAAAAAGGAATTATTAATTAAAAATTCAAAATTTTTAAATTGTATAAATTTTTTAATTTTTAATCTAACAATATCATATTCTGCAAAACTAATTATAAAAGTGAAAATAGCTGGATACAGATAAGTTATAAAAACAAGAATTAATGAAGGAAGAATTAAACTAAAAGCGAGAATGTTTTCTCTAGAAAATTTAAAACTTAAATTACTTGGATGTTTGGAATGATCTGTCATGCCCTGGAATTACAAGATCAGGCTTATAATTTTTTGCTTTATCAAGAGATTTATTTAGTTGTTTCAAATTTTCTTCAGGATACCATCTAGAAAATTTTCTGTTGCAATATTCCTCTTTGGTCATTGTTTGATCTCCTGCAATTAAAACAGTTTCATTATCAGTTTTAACAATAAAGGAAATATGCCCATTTGTGTGCCCAGGTGTTGTAATTGCATAAACGTCTTCCATAATTTTCGTTTCATCTTCATCTGAAATTTCAATTATTTCACCCATCATTGATTTTTTTGCTTCAACAATTTCTTTACCCTCAATGGCTATCATATCTTCAAATTCTTTATCACCAATGATCCAAGGTTTATTTCTAAAATGAACAATTGAAGCAGCGTGATCAGAATGTGTATGTGTAGTTGCTACAATATCTATATCTTCATATGTTAAATTTTTAGAAGCAAGTGCCCTTTTTAATATGGAATAAAAGCCAATATGATAATTACCAGGATCGACTAATATATTTTTTTCTCCTCTTATTAATGTTGTAGTAGCTACAGGCAAAAAACCAACATTTGTATCAAAAATTGGTCCATCATCTGTGCTTACTCCCATTAATTTTTCCATTTCATCTAATTGCTGTTCAGGGTGTGAAGAAAACAAATAAATTAATTCATTGTTATGATAGCTAAATCTTAAAGTTACTGGATTAATTAAAATATCTACTACAGTACTCATTAAATATTATTATCCTGAAGAGAAAGACTTTTATTTATCCAATCTAAATTTTCATAATTCATAAATGAATAATTATAAAAACTAAAACCTGCGGCGTCATTATTAAATATTTCAATTTGGTTAGTTAAATCTTTTTGATTTGATGTTTGTGGAAGAATTGTCCTAATTGCTGGTATCATATCGACTTTATTTTTTATAACATCTTTATAAATTTCATATTTTTTCTTATTAAAATCTAAATCTGCAAAATAAAATGTTGGATGAATTTCATCTATAAGTGGTAAGAGGTATTCTAAATTTACACCATTTTGCCATCTTTGATTATAGGGGCCAAGCGAATACAAAGGCCCGAAGTCTAACAAACCAATTTTTAAACTCTTATCTTGTCTAAGCTCATTAATAACAGCCTTATTAATATTAGTAATACTCTCTTCTCTTATTAGATAATATTGCCAGAATTGACCATCTAAAATTTTTTCAAAATCTTGCCAATCCATTTTATCATTATTTAAGCGTTTATTAAAATAGTCATCTGAAATTTTTTTGACCCAATTTTTTATAATTTCTCCATCAACATTTTTATTCTTTAATTGATCCATACAACTTCTACTGAAATTGAGAGACATTAAAAAATCTAAATCATCTGGAAAATCTACTCCAATTACTTCATGATGATGACCATGTCTAAGTGGTAAATATTCAAGAGATTCAACTAAAATTTTATCAAAGACACCTAGATTAACAACGTCTTTTGATACTTTAACAAAGTGATCAACTACCTCAGAATTGAATGGACATAAAGAATGAGTAATTGGGTCTCCCCAAGCATTATGTACTGATATTTCGTTATACTTAGTTCCTATCCCAGAATTATGTGTTCCAAGCATCCAAGCACACAAATTTATATTATTTTGTTTACACTTATTAGATAATTCCTCCCAAAACTTAGTCCAATTTTCAGTTAGATTACTTATAGGTGATTGAAAAGTATGATTTTTGTGCCAATTACTAGGATTAAAATATAAGGCTCCAGGTTCAGGAAAATATATTTTTCTTTTTTTACTATGAGGTAAAAAAAACATGCCAGAATGATAATTTACAGTAACATAAATAGAATTTAATCCACTTCTTTTAACTGCATCAATTATTGCATCATAACCTTCATCAATTATATCCCAGGGATAGCAAAACAAAGCGAAACTTTTTTTATTCATTTTTACCATTTAAAGGTTTTTTCCATTTTGAAAAATCTTCAATAAAATCACAAATTTTATTTGTTATAATTTCGAAAAGATCAGCGCCTTTTTCTTTCGTTGCAAGACTAGGTGAGCCTATAACTCCATGATCTGAAAGTTCCTTGAAGCTAGCGCTTACACCAACTGTTCCTCCAGCTAAAAGATCAACTCCTGTATAAGTAGATCTAGTTAATGGATTATCAATTATATTTTCTTTATTAACTATATCTTCCTGCATGTGTAACATTAGCGATGTTTCCATTTCACAAGCATGATTTATTCCACCTAGATCAGACTGTCTCCAGTTATCTATTTCTTTCATAGCAAAATCCCAATATGAAGCTGTAGCTATGTAAATATTTTTATCATATTTTAATTTTTGTAATACATTTTTTAAAATTCCGATGTTACCACCGTGACCATTTAATATTAGAATTCTTTCAAGTTTATTTTTAAATAGACTTTCAACTATATCCATTATTAAGCTAATTAATGTTTCATCTTTAATGGAAATCGTACCTGGAAAATCTAAATGATGTGGTGAATATCCTGACCAAATAACAGGAGTTACAACAGAATTAATATTTTTTTTATGAGATTTTTTTACAGACTCAATTGCAATGTTGTTAACCATGAATTCATCTACTTTAAGCGGAAGATGTTTTCCATGCTGTTCAAATGCACCAAGAGGAAGAAGGACTACCGGATCTTTATCTGATAAATCCTTAACTTCCTCCCAAGTATAATTACCCAAATTAATTTTCATAATTTGTGTAAATTTTAATTATTATGATCTGCTTGCATTTATTTGCTTCACAGCATCATTTAAAGCATCTTTTGCACTTTTCTTTTGGGTTAATGCCAAAGACACTTCATTTGATAATAGTTCTACCCATTGATTTCTATCTGCAGAAAAACCTGCATCTACAGGATAAAGATATGAGTCCCTAATTACACCTGCAAATGAAATATTTTTAACAACATCAGGATGATTCAGTGCCGGTTCTAATGATGGCGCCCAAGGTGATGTCGATCCTTGCAGAATTTGATTATCAGGATTTAATGCTAACTCAATAAACTGTTTTCCTGCTTCAGGATTATCAGCATACTTAGGTATAGCTAAAAATTCTGATCCATCTACAGATGCTGAAGTTTCTAATGCAGGAAGTGGCGCTATACCACTCATTCCTTGTACTGCTGAATCTTCAGTAAAATTAGCAATTCCACTAATAAACGGCCATGTTAAGAAAAATCCTCTTTTACCCGCCATATAGCTTGGAGAAGCATCAAATACCCATGTGTAAGTAGGCGTTGCTGGGTCAATAATTTTATCTTTGTGTAAAAGATCAACCATCATATTTAAGGCCTCAACACCGGCATCACTATTCATGATTGGATCAAGATTTCCATCTAAAAAACTTCCTCCATTTGCTTGAAGTAATGCGCCAAAAGTCCAAAAACTGTGCGTACCTGCCCAAGCATCAACAATACCGTAAATATCATTATCAGGATCATTTATTTCTTTAGCAAAACGAATAAGTTCGTTCCAAGAATTTTTAGTACTATGCCAATTATTAGGCGCTTCTGTGTCTAATCCAGCATTTTTAAGTAGATTTTTATTCCAGTGTAGTACTGGGCAACCAATAGTAATTGGTGCAGCATATACTTTTCCTTTGTAAGTTGCAGCAGTTAAACTATTTTGCATAACGCCGTTTGGCTTTAATGTATCATTGACAAAATCACTCATGTCCATCAACCAACCTTTGTCTGCCAAACCAGCAATTTCTGAAGCAGTAACAAATATAGCATCACCTACACTTTTTCTAGCAATGTAAGCTGAATTTAGTTTTACTGATAAATCTGGTGTTGTGACTGTTTCTATACTTGGTGTAACACCATATTTTTCTGCGTAAGCAGGAGCCAAAGCTTGTAAATAATCCATATGTGAACCGAGCAAAAGACTAACTGGTTTAGTGTTAGCAGCAAATGCATATTTCATACCAACTTGTGATACTAGAGCACCTGCAAGAGCAGCAGAACCTGTATGGTTAATAAACTTTCTCCTAGAGATCTTTTTTTTCATTTTACCCTCCATTAAAATGATTATAGAAAGATTGAAACGTATTTAAAATATAAAGTCAATGGAGAACGAATTAAATTCCTCAATTCTTAATGAATTAAATTTTAATATTAAAATTAGCTCAAATATCTAATTTTATTGATCTTATAAAAAAAATAATTTTAAAACTACATATGCATTTAATGCATAATTAAATTGATAGATTTATACTTTAATTGCATGGAATAATTACTAAATCATACAAGAAAGGAATTAATAATGATTAATGTTTTTAACTTTTTTAATAAAGTTTACGAAGATTTAAGTGACAAAAACTATAATAATGATGAAGATTTAGTTAAATATTTCAAATCTGAATATGGCAAAGAGTGGAAAATTGAATTAGACAAACATCTACTAAGAACTGAATTTGATATTAATAAGAAAGCCGCATAATCGGCGGCTTTAGCTAAATTTTAGAAGTTGCCCCTTTAAGCCAATCTCGCTCTTTATTCTCAAGGTACGACTCCAATTTTTCGTACACTTTTTTATGATATTTATTTAACCAATGTCTTTCAATTTGATCAAGCATACTACTTTCAACAAGATCCAAATCTATTGGACACCACGAGATATTTTCAAAATATAATTTATTATCATTATTCTCTTTTATCACGACTAAATTTTCTGTTCTTATACCATATTCATTTTCTTTATAGTATCCAGGTTCATTGGATAAAATCATTCCCGGAAGCAACTCAACGCTATCAAACATTGATTTTTTTGCAATACGTTGTGGAGCTTCATGGACACTCAAAAAACTTCCTATACCGTGACCAGTACCATGATCATAATCTAAATTAATTTCTTGTAGACTTTTTCTTGCTAGATAATCAATATCAGTTCCTTTTGTTCCCTTTTCAAAAACATGATTTGATAATGCAATATGACCTTTAAGAACTCTAGTAAATCTATCTTTTTGTTCTGTTGTTGCTTCACCTAAAATTATAGTTCTTGTTATATCGGTTGTTCCATCAAAATATTGCCCTCCTGAGTCAACGAGATAAATATTATTATCTGAGAAAAATGATTTTCCTTCTTCAGTAACACGGTAATGAGGAAGGGCTGCATTTTGATCAATTGCTGATATTGTATCAAAAGATAGAGAATGAAATAATTCATTTTTTCTTCGAAGATTTTCTAAATGATGTGCAACACTTATTTCATCATTTGATTTAGGATCCATGATATTTTTTAACCAATAAATATATTTGGTAATACTAACACCATCTCTTATATGTGCTTTTTTTGCCCCATCTAGTTCAGTTTCATTTTTGATAGCTTTTAACAAAATACATGGATTTACTAAATTTTTAGTATTTATTTTTTGTTTTCTTAAAAGATCTAAAAAATAAAAAGTGGTGGAATTAAAATCTAAACCAATTGATTCGGATGAATTAATGTTATTGAAAATTGATCCGATATTTTCAATATTATTAATATTTATTAGTGTTTGGATTTCTTTTTTTAGAATTTCTGGCATTGAAGACTCTTTAATATACAAAGAGTGTTTGTTATTTTTTGAAATTAGAAGATAAGAATAAAGCAACGGTGTATATTTAATATCATCTGCTCTTAAATTTAATAGCCAAGCAATATTATCAAGTCCAGAAACAAAGTAATGATCAATTTCATTTTGATCTAAAAATTTTTTTAAAATATCTAATTTTTCACTTCTGGCCTGACCAGCAAAACTTGTTGGGTGATCAAATATATCTGTATACTGAGTTTTTGGTTGATTTTCCCATATTAAATCAACAAAATTTTTATCTATTAGTTGAAGTTGAGATGTTGAATTCTTTAACATTTTTTCTACTTTTTCAATTTCTATAATTGAATGAAGAGTTGGATCTAATGCAATTTTATATTCTTCTTCTAATAAGATTTTTTCTAAATCTGTCCAAAAGCTATTTAGATGTTTTGCCTGAATCTCTTTGGCATTAATTTGAGTATTTGCTTGAAAAGTATATCTTCCATCAACATACAAGAAGGCATCTGTTGGTGTTATAATTGCTCTTCCTGCTGAACCAGAAAAATTTGTTATAAAATTTAATCTTTCTGCATTTGGGGAAATATACTCATTTAAATATTCATCACTTCTATTAATGACAAAAATATCGGTATCTTTTTCTTTTAATAGATTTTGTAATTTTTTTAAATTTGATTGATTCATTATAACTTATTAAATAAACTTAGATCGATATTACCACCAGAAATCATAACTATAATTTTTTTATTTTTAACATCAATTTTATTATTTAATGCTGCTGCAGCTGCAACTGCTCCTCCTGGCTCCACAACTATTTTAAGTTGTTCAGCTAGCAAAATTATAGTTTTTGTTACTTCTTCATCAGAAACACTTAGTCCTCCTTCAAGATTATTTGAATTAATTTGAAAAGTTATATTACCAGGTTGTGGTGCCAATAGTGCATCACAAAAAGATTTAGCATTTTTTTTATTTTCTATAAGTTTACCAGCTTCTAAAGATCTTTTTGTGTCATCAAATTCTTCAGGCTCTACAGAATATGATTTTATATTTGGGTAAATATGTTTTAAGTATGTTGATGTTCCTGCAATAAGCCCTCCACCTCCACAACAACATAAATACAGATCAGGTTCAATTGATTGCTCTTTCAAATCATTTACAATTTCGATAGCTGCAGTTCCCTGACCAGCAATTATATCTTCATCATCATAGGGTTTAATTAAAGCTCTATTATCCTTCTTTTGAATTTCATTTCCTATCTCTTCTCTACTTTGAAAGTAAGTGTCGTATAATATTACCTCTGCTCCATATTTTTTTGTATTTTCAATTTTTATTTGAGGTGCAGTTTTAGGCATTATTATTTTTGCACTAATAGTATTAATCATAGATGCATAGGCAACAGCCTGTGCATGATTACCTGACGAATATGCTACTACACCTGAGTCTTTTACAGTTTCTATTAATTTTGTAATTTTATGTGTAGCTCCACGTAGTTTAAATGATCCAGTATTTTGTAAATTCTCAAGTTTAAAATAAATTTCAGCTTCTAAAAGATTATTTATGTAATCATTAGTTACCAAAGGAGTTTTTGTTACCTTTTGGTTGATTAATTTATAAGCATTATCAACATTTAAATAGCTAAAATCAGTCATAATTTTAAAGTTTTACATCGTTTTAATGGAATAAACTAAAAAAAAATATATGTATATTAACATGGAACAGAACAAAGTAACTTCGCCTTGCATTAGCGTATGTAAAACTGACCCAATCTCAGGGTATTGCTATGGCTGTGGAAGAACTAATGAAGAAAAAGATATTTGGAAAGATGAAAATACTTCAAATGAATGGAAACAAAATAATTTATCTGAACTAAAATCTAGATTATCAGATTGGCAGTTAGAGGCATTTGAAGAATCTTATAAATCTAAGGTTGAAACAGGTTTATCTCTTATTAAGAAAAAATTAGCTGAAAATCGTAAAAATTGAAAAGTTTAGTAATTTTTATTTTTATTTTATTTTTTTCATTCAATCTTCAATCTCAAAATAAAATGATACTTGATAACTTAGAAACACCTGGAATTTCTTCTCAAGGTCAAAATTGGGCCTTTTTTACTGACGGAGTAATGGGTGGATTATCTCAGGGTAAAGCGATCATATCAAAAGTTAATGATGTTAATTGTTATCATATGACAGGAGATGTCACGACTGAAAATAACGGTGGTTTTATTCAAATAAGAAATCAATTAAAACCTTCAATATCAACAGAAGAGTTTGAGGGTGTTTATTTTAAAGTGTTTGGTAATAATGAAGAGTATTCAATTCATGTAAGAACCGCTTTGACGATGGCTCCATGGCAATATTATAAATATAGTTTTAAAACTTATTCTGAGTGGACAGTAATAAAAGCACCCTTTAGTGAATTTAAAAAATCAAATGCTTATCAACCAAAAAAGTTAGTTGGTCAGAATATCAAAACATTAGGGGTAGTTGCTGGATTTAAAGATTTTCAAGCAGATATTTGTTTATCAGAAATTGGCTTTTATTAGTAATCTATTTTCAATAAATATAATCCTTCAGGTGGTGCAGTAACTCCTGCATATTCTCTTTTTTTGGATTGAATAATTTCTGAAATAGATTTTTCTATTTTACTAAGTCCTATATCAACCAGTGTACCAACCATGATTCTAACTTGAGAATGTAAAAAGGATTTAGCTGATATTAAAAAATTTATTTCATCATGATTAAAATTTATATCTAGTGAATTAATAGATTTAATTGGTGATTTGGATTGGCAATTTATTGACCTAAAAGCAGACAAATCAAATTTGCCTATAAATTGTTGTGATTGTTTTATTATTTTTTCAGCATCTATTTTTTTATGTACACACCAAACTTTGTTTTGCTCTAACGTAATTGGTGATCTTCTATTTAAGATCTTGTATTCATACCATCTCAATTTTGCTGAAAATCTTGAATTAAAATCTTTATCTACTTCTTCAGCATGTAAAATAGATATGGGTTGGGGTCTTAGATAATGATTAATGCCATCTCTAATAGTATCAGTATCAAAATGTTGCTCTAATTCAAAATTAGCTACTTGTCCTCTTGCATGAACGCCTGCATCTGTTCGACCAGCTCCAAAAAGTGTTATTTTTTGTTTTGATAGTTTTTCTATAGCCTCTTCAACCAATTGTTGAACGGAAGGACCATTTTCTTGACGCTGCCAACCAACATAATTAGTTCCATCATATTCTAATGTTATTTTGTAGTTAGGCATTTATTACTTCATTAACCTTAAAACTATATCCCCGAAGAAAATCATCTTTAGAAATAGCATTTTTGCCTTCTCTTTGTAAAATGAGTGGTTCAATACTTCCACCATTGCACCCAATATCAAATGTCTCGTTAAGTATTGTCGATGCATTACCGTTAGAGTTTGATTTTCTTGCTTTAATGATTTTAATTCTTTCATTTTGTATAGTAAACCAAGCACCAGGTTTGGGTGAATGTGCTCTTATAAGATTTAAAACTTCATTTACAGATTTATTAAAATTAATTTTTCTGTTTAGTGAAGAAATTTTATTTGCATATGTTGCATCATTATCATTCTGATCAGAATAAGAAATTTTTTTATCAAATATAAGAGGAATAGTTTCCACTAATAATTTGATTCCAACCTCTGTTAATTTTTGACTTAATTCATTTTTATTACAATCATCTTCTATATCTACTTTTTTTTGATTAATAATTGGTCCAGCATCTAATTTTTCGATTAGCTGTATTATTGATATACCAGTCTCTTTATCACCATTCATTAGAGAATGCTCTATTGGGGCTGCACCCCTCCATCTAGGCAACAAAGAAACATGGATATTGATACAACCAAATGGAGGTAAATCTAAAATATCTTTTGGCAATATTTTACCATATGCCATGACAATAATTAAATCAGGATTTAATTTTTTCACTGTCTCAATAGTATCTTTATCAAATATATTTGGACAAAAAACTTCTATTTTATTTTTATTTGCAATTTGATGGACTTCAGATTCAATTATTTTCATTCCTCTAGATTTCTTTTTTGGGGGTTGTGAAAATACCGCAGAAATTATGAAATTACTTTTAATTAAAGCCTCAAGATAGTCAGATGCTATTTTAGGCGAACCCATAAAAATTATTTTTTTATCTTTCATTATTTTTTATTTTTTAAAAATTTTTGTACTTTTTTAATCATTATATTCCTTTTTAATGAAGAAAGATAATCTACAAATAACTTTCCAGAAAGATGATCAATTTCATGTTGTAAAATTCTTGATTCCACTCCACTAACTTCTTTTGTTATTTGTTTGTTATTTTCATCTAAATAGTCGACTACTATATTTTGAGGTCTTTCAATATCTGCAAATTGTTCAGGAAGAGATAAACAACCCTCTTCCATAATAATTTTTTCTTGTGAGTATGAAACAATATTTGGATTAAACAATGTGTATTGTGTTTCTTTTTTAGTCTCTTGATCTACAAAAAATATAGTCACAATTTGTTTTAGAATTCCAATTTGATTTGCTGCTAAACCTACGCCTGGTGCTTTTATCATTATTTGCATCATATTTTTGGCAATTTCTTTTTCCTTAATTCCAACAGACTGAATTTTATCTGCTTTTTGGCGTAATAGTGGATTTGGTACGTAAAGTAATTTATCCATTTTTATTTATGTAATTTTTTTTCTAGATTGGAATGCTGTATTTAATGTATTTTCATCTAAGTAGTGTACTTCTCCACCCATAGGGATTCCTTGTGCAAGTCTTGTTACATTTAAATCTTTAAATTTTTCCAGTTTATCTGCAATAACAAAAGATGTTGTTTGTCCTTCCATAGTTGTGCTTAAGGCAAGAATAATTTCTTTGACATTGTTTGTTTCAATTCTCTTTAGTAGATGTTCTATTTTCAATTCATCAGTTCCTATACCTTGAATCGCTGATAATGAACCGCCTAAAACATTATAAAGCCCACGATAAAATCCTACTTTTTCTAATGTCCACAAATCTGACACATCCTCTACGACACAAATTGTTGCTTTATCTCTTTTAGGATTTGCACAAATATTGCATGGATTTACCATGTCTATATTTCCACATCCTGAACACTCAATAATTTTATTATAAGATAAGTTTAAACTCTCAATTAAAGGAGATAAATTTTTATCTTTATTTTTTAATAAAAAAAGAGCGATTCTTTGGGCCGATCTTCTTCCTAATCCTGGAAGTTTTGAAATATCGTTTATTAATTTATCTATTGGGGATTGCTCCATCTTTAAAAAGGAAGTTTCATTCCTGGAGGTAATGGTAGGCCACCTGTGAGATTTTTCATTTCTTCTTGGGCTACAGCTTCTCCTTTTTCTTTAGCATCATTTATTGCTGCTACAATCAGATCTTCAAGTATTTCTTTCTCATCTTGTTTAATCAAGCTATCATCAATTGAAATTCTTTTGTAAATACCTTTTGCTGTAGCTGTTACTTTAATTAGACCTCCTCCAGAAGTACCTTCAACTTCAATATCATTTAATTTATTCTGTGCTTCAGCCATTTTCTTTTGCAACTGTTGAGCTTGCTTCATCATATTACCTAAATTAACCATTATTTCTCCTTTTTTATCTTTGGTTGATTTATATCTGTGTCATCATCATTTATTTCGCCTAGTTCTGTAATAGCGTGAATTTTACTTTGAGGAAATTCTTTTAATATGTTTTTTACTTCTGGATGATTTTTCATTATTTCAATTTCTTTTTGTTGGTTAATAATATCTTCATCATGCAAACTTTTTCCAAGATTGCTTGTAGATGAATGTATCTGCCATATTCTTCCAGTCCATTTAGAGATTAATTTCGCAACAGTTCTATTAAAGCCAGTGTCATTAATTTTAGATGTGTTTAGGGTAACTTCTCCTTCTTTAAAAGAGACTAACAGTACATCATTGTATAACTTAGTGTGAAGTAATCCTTCTCTATTTTTAAAAAACATATCGACAAAATGTCTGAAGTCTTGAACATGATTTATATTTATATTTTCTTTTGGTGAAATTTCTTTTTTATTTTCATTAAAGTTTAGAACTTTGTTACTTTCATTAGATTCATTTTGTAGTTCAAGATTTTTTTCTAAAGGTTCTTTTTTTACTACTTCTTTGTCCATTTTTTTAATTAGATCTTCTGGGCTTGGACCATCATGTAAATAAATAATTCTTAAAATAATCATTTCTCCATGTTGGTATAAATGAGAGCTATTTTGTAATTCTTGATAACCTTTGAATAAAATTTGCCAGATAATATTCAGACTATTTAATGTCATTTTTGATGATAATTCAGCTCCTTTATTTCTTTCAAATTCAGGAATATAAATGTCATCTTTTAAATCTGGTGCTAACTTTATTTGAACAAGAAAATGTACTACATTTAATAGTTCATCAAATATCATTGTTATATCTGCCCCTAACTCATACAACTCTTTATACTTATTAATTGAACCAAGGGCATCTCCTTCTAAAATAATTTCAATTAAGTTAAATATTTTTTCTCTATCAGCTAATCCCAGCATGCTTATTACAGTTTGCGAGTCAACTTTTTCATTAGGACTATTTATTGCTTGATCTAATAGACTAAGACCATCTCTTACAGATCCATCTGCTGATCTGACAAGTAACGAAATAGCATCTAAATCGATATCAATATTTTCTAGTTTGGAAATTTTTAATAAATGATCTGATAAAATTTTATTTTCTATTCTATGTAAATCAAATCTCTGACACCTTGATAAAACAGTTATTGGTACTTTTTTAATTTCTGTTGTGGCAAAAATAAATTTAACATGTTCTGGTGGTTCTTCTAAAGTTTTAAGCAGCGCATTGAATGCACTTTTTGAAAGCATATGAACTTCATCAATTATAAATATTTTATAATCACCAATAACAGGTTTATATTTTACATTATCAATTATTTCTCTAATGTCATCAACGCCAGTATTAGAAGCTGCATCAATCTCAATAACATCAAGATTGCTGTCTGAAGTTGTTGATTTGCATGAATCACAATTTCCACATGGTTCACAATTTTTTTTATCTCTATTCTTACAATTAATACTCATAGCTATAAGTCTAGCAGTGGTGGTTTTTCCAACACCTCTGACACCTGTTAGAATATATGCGTGAGCTAAACGGTCATTATTGATAGCGTTTGATAGAATTTTTACTAATAATTCTTGACCAATTAAATCTTCAAATTTTTGAGGTCTGTATTTTCTAGCTAAAACTTTATATTTTTTTTCTTCTGTCATTATAATCAATGGAAGGAATTGAGACCCAAACAAGATTGTTACAGCTGCTTCTTTTCAGATCTGACTGGATTAGCAATTTATTTGCCCTCAATCCTCCCTGTAGCAATATAACATTAATGTAAATAAAATATAAATAGACTTTTCAAAAAATACTATTTTTTCCTGAATGAAGATTTCTCATATACCCCAAGGATTTCTATCTTCTTACAAAAAAATTTCATCTCTTCTAATGCTAATTTTACAGATGTATTTTCAGGATGTCCCTCAAAATCTACATAAAATTGTGCTACATCAAAACCCTGTGGGTGAATATAACTCTCAAGCTTAGTTATATTAACACCATTACTAGCAAATCCACCAAGACATTTATATAAAACCGCTGGAATACTTCTAACTGTAAATACTAATGTTGTAAGAATATCATTTGTTTCTGGATTTATATCTAATAAATTTTTTTGCATAACAAGAAATCGGGTTACATTATTTTGGGTATCTTGGAAATTTTTTTCTAATATATCAAGATCATATATATTAGCAGCAAGTTCAGATGCTATAGCTGCATCTTCGATATTATTTAACTCTGAAATTAATTTAGCAGATCCAGCTGTATCAGCTTCAACAATCATTTGCTTATCTAATTTTAAAATTTTGTTTCGACATTGAGCAATTCCCTGTTCATGACTTCTTATTCTTTTGATATCTGAGATTTTCGCACCTCTAATTCCAAGTAAGTTATGATTTACTTCATGAAAATATTCATAAGTTATTTTTAAATCGGAGTCGGGTATCAATCTTTGAGTATCCGCTACTCTTCCAGCAAGAGAGTTTTCTATTGGAACCATAGCTGCTTCTGATTTTCCTGATCTAACATGTTCAAACATATCTTCAAAAGTTGCACACGGCATACTTGTTGCGTTTGGAAAAATATTTTTTCCTGCTTGTTCACTATAAGCACCACCTACACCTTGAAATGAAAAACTGTCAACTTTAATCATTTTGCTCTCTTATATTAGTTTCAATATTTATTAAATCCTCTTTTGTATCTACACTTATTGGAACTTCAGGAACATATGTAACTCCAATTGGAATATTAGAGTCCATAGCTCTCATTTGTTCTAAACTTAGATCTATTTCATTTTTTGATTTAGGAAGATTGATAAATGTATTTATTGAATCTGGAGTATAACTGTAGATACCAACATGATGGTATAAGTTTTTATTTTCTATCGCAACTTCTCTATAAAAACTTAACGCCTGCGCTATTTCATTTTTTTTAAAATCAACTTCAACTTTTGTTACATTGGGATTATTTAATTCATTATCATTTAAGTTTGTTGCAAGTGTGCCAATAGTAAAATTTTTTTTTATTGGATCAATGACTTTAAGAATATGGTCTGGATTTATAAGAGGCATATCACCTTGTAGATTAATTATTATGTCAATATCTTGATTATTATTTATCTTTAAAAAAGCGGAATGAACTCTATCAGTTCCAGAGGGGAGATTTGGATCTGTCATAATAGCTTTGCCACCATTACTTACGATTAAATCATGCACTTCAATTTCTGAGCAAGCAACAAACACTTCTCCAATATTTGACTCCATTGCTCGTTGCCATACTCGTTGTATCATTGGAATACCATCTATAGCCATTAATGGTTTACCCGGCAGTCTAGTGGAAGCCATTCGTGAAGGTATAATTACAACATTTTTCATAATTTATGCGACAATTAGGCAAGAGAATTTAAATTTCATACTCACGACAAATATATTCTTTCTTCTAAAAAATCTGTATATGTACTTATACATGTCTGGGCTTGAAGTTAATAAAATTTTAGCATCTATTATATTAGCAGTCTTAATTGTTACCCTAATTGGGCATTTTGGAGATTTAGTCATTGATATTGATCATGATGAAAAAATAGAAACAGCTTATAAAATAGACGTTCCTGAAGATTCTACTGGTGTAGGAGTAGTAGAAAAAAAAGAGGAAGTAATTGAACCAATTTCAATGTTACTAGCAAGTGCTTCTCTCGAGAATGGGGAAAAATTATTCAAAAAATGTGCAACATGTCATAACTATGAGAAAGGTAGTGCAAATAAAGTAGGCCCTCACTTATGGAACATCATAAATAGACCAAAAGCAAATGTTGAAGGTTTTGCATACTCTAAAGCTTTAGCTGAATACGGTGGAGAATGGGGATATGAAGAATTAGCAGAATTTTTATATAAACCAAAAAAATATATAAAAGGTACAAAAATGAACTTTGCAGGTTTGAAAAAAGTAAAAGATAGAGCAGACTTAGTTTATTTCCTAAGAGAACACTCAGATAATCCAGCTCCCCTTCCGTAAACTAAAGTAATGATCTTAGATACAGAAGAGTTTTCAAAATTTGCAAACTCTTTAGCCGATGATGCATCTAAAACTTCGATGCATTATTTTAGAAACAAAATTGAAATAGAAATTAAAGATGATGAAAGTCCTGTAACTTTAGCAGATAAAGAAACAGAACAAGTATTAAGAGAGAGAATAAGAAAAGAATATCCTGATCATGGAATTTTGGGTGAAGAGTATGAAAGTGAAAATATAGACTCTGAATTTTTATGGGTATTAGATCCCATAGATGGAACAAGAAGTTATATAGCTGGACATAAAGATTTTGGTAATTTAATTGCATTACTTCATAATAAAAAACCAGTTTTAGGAATTATTAATTGCCCTGCACATAATGAGCGATGGATGGGAATAAAAAATCAAAAGACAAAATGTAATGGAAAAAATGTTCAAACTAGTACAATTAATCAAATTAAAGATGCCTATCTTTTTACATCTGGATTATATTTTGATGAACCTCAAATCAGAAAAGGATTAGAATTACTAAAAGAAAAATCCCGATACTATAGATTTGGTGGTGATTGTTACATGTATGGAATGTTAGCCTCAGGTCTAATTGATATTGTTTTAGAAGATACATTAAAAGTGCATGATTATATGGCTCTTGTAAATGTAATTGAAGGAGCTGGCGGAGTAATTACTGATAAGTTTGGACAAGATATATCTTTAGACTCAGATGGCAGTTTAGTTGCATCAGGTACAAGCTCTCTTCATGATGAAATAATTAAATTAATAAACTAAAATTTATTTTAATTTTTAATAAATAGACATATATTATAAGTATGAAAATACTCACTTTGATCTTTACATTTACTTTAATTTTTCAATTTAAGGCACAAGCAAATACTAATATATCACATGCAATTGCAATGCATGGTGAGCCAAAATACGCAAAAGAATTTGAAAACGTTGAATACATTAATCCAAACTCAATCAAAGGTGGGTCAATAGTAAGAAGTGCCATTGGAACCTATGATAGTTTCAATCCATTTATTTTAAAAGGTACCTCGGCAGCTGGAATTGGAGGATTGTATGAAACATTAACAACAGGATCAAGTGATGAAGCATTTACAGAATACGGATTATTGGCAGAAACGATTGAATGGCCAGATGATAGATCTTGGGTTTCATTTACATTAAGAAACGAAGCGTATTGGAATGATGGGAAGAAAATTACAGCTGACGATGTTGTTTGGACATTTAATACTCTAATGGAAAAAGGTCATCCATTTTATAAATACTACTATGGAGATGTAAAAGAGGTAATTAAAGAACAAGAAAATAAAGTTAGATTTAATTTTACAACAAACACGAATAAAGAATTAGTATTAATTGTTGGTCAATTACCTGTATTACCGAAACATTACTGGGAAAATAAAAACTTTGAAGAAACATCTCTGGAAATACCAATTGGAAGTGGTCCATACAAAATTAAATCATTTGATAGTGGAAGATCAATTACTTACGAACTAGATCAAAATTATTGGGGTTTTGGTGCATCAATACCAATTAAAATTGGTAAAGATAACTTCGGCACAATTAGATATGATTATTACAAAGACAGAGGTATTGAAAGAGAAGCTTTTAAATCTGGTGAGATTGATTTCTTCTCAGAAAATTCATCAAAAGAATGGGCAACTGCGTATGATATAAACGCTGTGAATGAAGGCTTAATTAAAAAAGAATTAATAAGTCATGAAAATCCACAAGGTATGCAAGGTTTTGCATTTAATATAAGAAAAGATAAATTTAAAGATAGAAGAGTAAGAAAGGCTCTTGCTTATGCTTTTGATTTTGAGTGGTCTAATAAAAATTTATTCTTTGATGCATATAAAAGAACGGATAGCTTTTTTGAGAATTCAGAACTTGCTTCCTCTGGTCTTCCTTCAAAAGAAGAATTAAATTATTTAAATCCATATTTTGATGTACTACCAAAAGAAATATTTACAGAGGAATATATAAATCCAGTTACAGATGGTTCTGGTTATATGAGGATGCAATTGCAAGAAGCTTCAAAACTTTTAGAAGAATCTGGATGGGAATTAGTTGATGGTAAGCTTATACACGCTAGTACAAAAGAGCCTTTTGAATTTGAAATCTTATTACGATCACCTGCTTTTGAGAGAATAGTTTTCCCATTTAAAGATAATCTTGAAAAATTAGGAATAATTGCCGAAGTAAGAACAATCGATAGTGCACAATATCAAAAAAGAATGGAAACATTTGATTTTGATATGGTTGTGCAAACCTTTGGTCAATCTTTGTCTCCAGGTAACGAGCAAAGAAATTTTTGGGGTTCAGATGCAGCAGATACTGATGGTTCTAGAAATGTTGTTGGGATAAAAAATTATGCTGTAGATGGATTAATTGAAAGTCTAATTAATGCTAGTGATAGAGAAGAGTTAATTACAATAACCAAAGCTCTAGATCGTGTTCTTCTATGGAATTATTATGTTATTCCACAATGGCATATTTCCTCATATAGAGTTCTATATTGGGATTTTTTTGATCAACCAAAAATAAAACCAAAATATTCTTTAGGCTTCGATACATGGTGGATTAATCAGAATAAATTTGAAATAATCCAATCAAATAGAACATCAAACTAATTATTAAAGTTTATTAGAAATAATATAAAATAGCACAATATGGGTGCTTACTTAATAAAAAGACTTCTCTTAATTATTCCAACTCTTTTTGGAATAATGATTATTAATTTTGCAATCATTCAAATTGTTCCAGGAGGCCCAGTAGAACAAATGATTGCACAAATGACTGGTACAGCTGTTGAGTCAACAGCTCGATTTTCTGGGGGTGGCGAGGGTGAAACTTTAGAGTTTAATCGAGATAATGCTACATCAGTTAATGATAGTAAATATAGAGGAGCACAAGGCCTCGATCCAGATGTTATAAAAGAAATCGAAAAGATGTATGGAATGGACAAACCAGCCCATGAACGATTTGTTAAAATGCTTAGAGATTATCTAACATTTGATTTTGGTGAAAGTTTTTTTAGAGATCAAAAAGTTACTTCTATTGTATTAGATAAAATGCCAGTTTCAATATCACTTGGTTTATGGACAACTTTATTAGTGTATTTAATCTCCATACCTCTAGGTATTAGAAAAGCAATAAAAGATGGATCAAAATTCGATATTGTATCAAGTTCTATTGTAACAATAGGTTATGCAATTCCAAATTTTTTATTTGCTGTAATATTAATTGTATTTTTTGCAGGTGGAAGATTTTATGATATTTTTCCCTTACGCGGTTTATTTTCTGAAAATTTTGATGAATTAACTTTGTTTCAAAAAATAATAGATTACTTTTGGCATTTAGCTTTACCTCTAACTGCTATGCTTGTGAGTGGATTTGCAGGTTTAACGTTTTTAACAAAAAATTCATTTCTTGATCAAGTAAATCAACAATATGTAATTACAGCTCGATCAAAAGGCTTGACTGAAAGAAAGGTTCTTTATGGTCATGTTTTTAGAAATGCAATGTTAATAGTAATTGCTGGATTTCCATCAGCTTTTATTGGAATTCTTTTTTCAAGTTCTCTGTTCATTGAGGTTATTTTTTCATTAGATGGTTTGGGATTACTAGGATACGAAGCAGCTCTCACTAGAGATTATCCAGTTATATTTGCAACACTTTATTTTTTCTCACTACTTGGTTTGGTTATGGGAATAATTGGCGATTTTATGTACTCAGTTATTGATCCTCGTATAGATTTTGAATCAAGACAATGAAAAAATTATCAAAATTAAACCAAAGAAGATTAAATAATTTCAAGAGCAACAAGAGAGGTTATTATTCTTTTTGGATATTTAGTTTTTTATTTATTATTTCTTTGTTTGCTAATTTTATTGCTAATGAAAAACCCTTGTTAGTACAATATAACTCAAATTTTTATTATCCAATATTTTCTTTCTATTCAGAAACAACATTTGGAGGAGATTTTGAAACAGAGGCAGATTATAAAGATCCATATGTTAAAAATTTAATTGAGGAAAATGGATGGATGATTATGCCCATAATTCCATATTCATATAATACCATAATTAGAGATTTATCTGCTCCAGCTCCTTCACCGCCTTCAAATAAAAATTGGCTTGGTACTGATGATCAAGCTAGAGATGTTCTATCAAGATTAATTTATGGTTTCCGAATATCCATATTATTTGGATTTACCTTAACATTTTTTTCAATGATTATAGGAGTATCTGCCGGAGCAATACAGGGTTATTTTGGGGGAAAAACTGATTTATTTTTCCAAAGATTTATGGAGGTGTGGTCAGCAATACCAACATTATATGTGTTAATAATTTTAGCTAGTGTGATTCAACCTAATTTTTGGTGGCTATTAATTATTTTATTACTTTTTAGTTGGATGGGCTATGTCGGCGTAGTTCGTGCAGAATTTTTAAGAGCAAGGAATTTTGACTATATAAGAGCAGCAAGAGCATTAGGAGTTTCAAATACAAAAATTATTATAAGACATATGTTACCTAATGCAACTATTGCTACTGTTACTTTTCTTCCATTTAGTTTAAGTGCTTCAGTCACAGCATTATCTGGTCTTGATTTTTTAGGTTTTGGATTACCACCAGGATCTGCATCCTTGGGGGAAATGGTTAACCAAGGAAGAAATAATTTACAAGCTCCTTGGCTTGGAATTACGAGTTTCTTAACTTTAGGTTTAATGTTAGGCCTGTTAGTATTTGTTGGTGAAGCAATAAGAGACTCATTAGATCCAAGGAAGACTTTTAATTAAAATGGAGAAAATATTATCAATAAGTAACTTAAGTATAGCGTTTAATAAATATACTGACGTAGTTAAAAATGTAAATATTGATGTAGTAAAAGGTAAAACTACAGCAATAGTTGGGGAATCTGGGTCAGGTAAAACATTATCAGCTCTAAGCATATTAAAATTATTACCAAATGGAGCTAACATTAAGACAGGAAAAATAGAGTATAATAATAAAAATTTATTAAATTTAAGTCAAAAAGAAATCCAAAATATAAGAGGAAATAAAATTTCAACAATATTTCAAGAACCAATGACAAGTTTAAACCCTCTTCATACAATAAATAAGCAAATTGAAGAAATTATTACAACGCATAATACATTAAGTAAAAAAGAAGCTAAAAAAAGATCTATAAAATTACTAAATGAAGTTGGCCTTAGTGATATTTCATCAAGACCAAAAATATATCCATATGAATTATCTGGGGGACAGAGACAAAGAGCTATGATTGCAATGAGTATTGCAAATGAACCAGATTTGTTAATAGCTGATGAACCAACTACAGCTTTAGATGTAACAATACAGTTACAAATCTTAGAGTTACTTCAAAATATTCAAAAAAAAATGGGTATGTCTATGATTTTTATAAGCCATGATCTCTCTGTTGTGAAAAAATTATCAGATTACATATATGTTATGAGAAATGGTAAAGTTATTGAATTTGGGACAAAAGAAAAAATATTTAACAATCCTAATAATGAATATACTAAAGAATTAGTATCCAATCAAAGTAATATTAAAGAAAATAAAAATCAAAAAAGTGAATCTATAATAAATATTAAGGATCTAAACGTTTGGTATCCTATAAAAAAAGGATTGCTTAAAAGAACAATTGATTATGTAAAAGCAATTAACAATGTTAGCTTTAATTTAAAAATTGGAGAAACTATTGGAATTGTAGGTGAATCTGGTTCAGGAAAAACTTCACTTATTTTGGCAATTCTAAAGTTAATTCAATCTAGAGGAGAAATAATAATAAATAAAAAAAATTTAAATAAGTTAAGTAAAAAAGAGGTTTTAGATTTAAGAAAAGATATTCAAGTTGTATTTCAAGATCCATTCTCATCCCTAAGTCCTAGAATGAATATCGAAGATATTATATCAGAAGGTTTAATGGTTCATTATCCCAATATTGGCCTGGTAGACAAAAGAAAAAAATTAAAAAATATTTTGGAAAAAGTTGGTTTAGAATATGAAAATACGATAGAAAAATATCCTCATGAATTTTCTGGTGGTCAACGACAAAGAATTGCAATTGCTAGAGCTTTGATTTTAGAACCTAAAATACTAATATTAGATGAACCAACTTCTGCATTAGATGTAACAATTCAGAACCAAATATTAAGTTTATTAAATAATTTACAAAAAGAATTAGACTTAAGCTATATTTTTATAAGTCATGATATGCGAGTTATAAGAGCTATTGCTAATAAAATAATTGTTTTAAAAGATGGTTTAATTGTTGAAGAAAATTATAGTAGAGATATTTTTAATTCACCTAAATCAGAATATACAAAGAAACTAATATCTTCAGTTATATAAATGATTAAACAAGAACCTGATAAAATATTAATTGAAAAAGTAATATTGTTATTTAATGAAAAAAAATATAAAGAAGCTCTTAATTTATCTGATAGTATAATTAGTGAATATCCTGATTCAATCTTAATTAATAATATTTCAGGAGTAATTCATACTCAGTTAAAAAATTATAATTTAGCAAAAAAGCTATTCATTAAAGTTACAAATTTAAATCCAAAATACAATGATGGATATTATAATCTAGCAAATATTTATAACAAACTTGGTGAAGAAGACAATGCAATCAAAAATTATGAAAAAGTTATAGAATTAGATAAGAGTTATTATAAAGCTTACAATAACTTAGGGAATATATTTAGAAAAAGAAATTTAAATAAAAAAGCTCTTGATTATTATATATTAACTTTAACCATAAACCCAAATTATATTAGAGGATTTTATAATTTAGCCAGTGTTCTTCAGCATTTCATACTAAATGAGAAGAATAAATACATAAACAAATTTTTTTTGTATCTTTTGGAAAAGAAAATAATTGTTAGACCAAATGCTATAGCTATAAATATAATAAATGGTTTATTTTTAAATACAAACTTAAAAGATAATTTTTCTTTAATAGAAAATAATAACTATCCTAAAAATTTAAATAAAATTATAGAAGGGTTAAATAAGAACAAACTTTTGTTACAGTTTATGAAAGTTTGTCCTATCCCAAATTATTATTTTGAAAAAAATTTTATAAAAATTAGAAATGAAATTTTAAATGAAATTTATAATTATAATTTTAAAAAAATTTATTTGAAATTTTTAATTTCATTATCATCTCAATGTTTTTTTAATGAATATGTATATTATGAGACCAATGATGAAAAATTTAAAGTTAATGAGATTAATGAAAGAATTAAAAATAATATTAATAAAAAAGAAATAAATGATTTGGAGATACTTATATTATCTTGTTATTCTCCTCTATATAGCTTTGATTGGTGTAAAAAAATCAATCCTTCAAATGAATTAAAAGAGATATTTATATTACAATATAAAAATCATAATGAAGAAAAAAAATATACTAAAAAAATAAAATCAATTTCAGAGATTAATGATAAAATTTCAATAAAAGTCAAAAATCAATATGAAGAAAATCCATATCCTAGATGGACTAATCTTGGTTTAAGTATTGAGCCCAGAATTATAAAAGAAGTAATTGAAGATATAAATTTAAACATAGATTTGAAAAAATTGAATTTTTCTAAAAATGCAAAAATTTTAATTGCTGGATGTGGTACTGGACAACACGCAATAACTACAGCTTCTAAATATAAAAATGCAGAAATTTTTGCCTTAGACCTTAGTTTTAATAGTTTAGCGTATGCAAAAAGAAAAGCTGAGGAATTAAATTGTGAAAATATAAAATTTATTCAAGGAGATTTATTAGACTTAAGAAAATTAGATAGAAAATTTGATATTATAGAGTCTGTTGGTGTTCTACATCATATGGCTGATCCACTAGTAGGCTGGGAATGTTTAACTGATTGTTTAAAAAAAGATGCTTTAATGTTAATTGGTTTATATAGTGAAAAAGCTCGAGAAAATATTGCAAATATAAGAGAAAAAATAAATAATTTAAGAATCAAAACTACAAAAGAAAATATTATTAATTTTAGAAAAGATATTTTTGAAAATAATACTACGACATGGGATAGTATTAAATATAGTCCAGATTTTTATTCAACAAGTGGAGTCAGAGATTTATTATTTCATGTACAGGAGCATAGATTTACAATTAAAAAAATAAGAAGTCATATGAATAAATTAGGATTATTTTTTTTAGGATTTGAAGACACATATGTTTTGGAACGATTTAAGAGAAAATATAATAAAACAAATGATCTATATAATCTAGATAAATGGGAAGAATTTGAAAAAAATAACTCAAGAATTTTTTCAGGCATGTACCAGTTTTGGTGTAAAAAAATAGATTAATCTAATCTTTTATTTCACCTTCTACATAAATTCCTTCACTATTAATATTCCATATATCAATATCAAAATCTTTATTAATTAAATTTCTGGCCATATACATACCTGTAGCAATTGCATGATCTTGATTATTATACTTAAACATTCCTGATCTACCTATAGGAAATAAGTTACTAAATTTGCTTAAATAATTTCTAATTTCTAAAACATATTTTTGGTAATCTTTAGCTATTACCGGGTATGCATTTAATGAACGCACTATAAAAGAATTTTTAACCGTATTATTTATATCAATAATACCAGCTAATTTTAATTCTTTTATAGCAAATGATATAATTTCTTGATCAGACAAGTTCCAAATCTTATCATTTTCAAAACAAAAATACTCAACTGTAATAGGGTTTATATTAACACTATTAGACATGTATGGAGAAAAATTTTTGTAATTGGAAATTCTAGCCATTTTTACTCTTGGATCATGAACATATATCCAATTATCTTGAAAAATAGATCCATGAATTTCAAGTTTCACACCTATGTGATGCCTATATTTTAAATTATTACATGCCTCTAGAATATTTTGTGGTGGTTTAGGATTTAATATTCTAATAATTTCAGTAAAAGGATTACTAACAATATAAAAATCTGTTTCTATATCTACTATTCCAGTACTATTTTTTATAACAATATTTTTAATTTTATAATCTAAATGATTTATTTGAGTAAGCTTTGAATTAAGTTCGATCTTTCCACCATTTTCTATAATTTTATTAGATAGTTTTTTATAAAAAAAACCAGCTCCATATTTTGGGTATTGAAATGAATCTACAAGAGATTTTACTTTTTTCTTTCTTATTTTTTTAATTATAGAATTAAAAAATACATTAAAAAAACTTATATTCTTAATTCTTTGTGCAGCCCAATCTTTACTAATATCTTTGCATTCAATTCCCCATACTTTTTCAGTATAACTTTTAAAAAAAGTTTTATATAATTCAGATCCAAAATTTGAAATAACCCAATCTTCAAAATTTTTAATTTTGCTATAATTGAATATCGATTTTATTTTAGAAAAAAAATAGCTTGTAAGTATCTTAAACGCTTTTATTATTCCTAGGTTTATAAGTGTATTAAAAGGTGAAAGTGGATAATAAAAATATTTTTTGTCATAAAAAATTCTAGTCAATCTCTTAACTGTAATACTATCTGGTCCTAAAATATTTTTATAAAATTCATTTACCTCTTTATTAAGAGTATAAAATCTGTGAGGGCCTATATCATATTTACAATTTTTGTATTCTATTGTTCTGGCTAAACCACCAACTAAATCAGCCTTTTCATATACGGTAACTTTATTTTTGTTTTTTGATAGTTCATTTGCTGCAGCAAGACCAGAAGGTCCTGCTCCTACAATTGTATATGTTTGTAAATTCTTCAAATTATTTCTTATTTATAAAATTGCTTATATAACTTTTTAAATCATTCTTAATTTTGTAATTTAAATGTTTTTTTGCTTTATTTGATTTTGATAGACTATAAAATCTTTCTCCAGGTCTTTCTGATACGAGCTTATATTTGCTTTTAAACATTTTGGCTACTTCTATAATAGAGTAATTTTTTCCAGAACCTAAATGAAATTCAGAATTTAAAGATTTAGTTGCTGCTAGATATGTTCCATTAGCTATATCTTCAACATGAGTGAAATCTCTTTTTTGAGTCCCAGGCTTTACAACCGTTAATGGTTTTCCTAATAAGTATTGTTTTTCGAAAATACCTATAACAGCCGACATATGTCCTTTAGTTATTTGATTTGGTCCGTATACATTATAAAAATATACTATAACATATTTCAAACCAAACCATTTTGAAAAATTTTTGATCAACTCATTGTTTGCATATTTTGACCAGGAATAAGGTGAAAGAAATTTATTATTACCAATTGTACTTGAAGATGCTGAATAAATTAATTTTGCTTTTTTCTCTAAACAAAATTTAATAACTTCAAAGGTTCCATATGTATTAGTTTTAATACAAGTATCATAGTTATCAAAACTAGGGACAATTCTTGAAAATTCTGCAAAATGAAACACATGATCAAAATTTATTTTTTTTAACAATCTGTTTTTATTTATTTTTTGAGTATCTCCTTTAATATATTTTACTTTAGTTGATTTAATGTGATTTTTTCGAGAACCAGAATAATAATTGTCGTAAGAATATATGAAAACTTTTGAATTATTATCTAAAATTAATTTGATTAAATTTGAAGCTATGAAACCAGCTCCCCCGGTGATAAGTATTTTTTTCATTTAAGTATGTTTATAATTTACAAAATAATAATTATTTATCTATATTTATTTTTAATTTTTTTTTCATCAATTGGATATGGTTTTTTTTTCAAAAAACTCGTATTTAATAATAACGGTAACTCAAATCCATTTGAGTTATATCTACTATCTATACCATTATTAACTTTTATTGGGATATTCATACATTTTTTTTATAAAGTAGATTTTTTAATAGTTATACTTGTTAATTTATTAGGCTTATTATTTTTCATAATTTATTCTAAGAAAATTAATTTTAATAATTCTCTAAAGATTTTATTTTTTATAAAAATTTTTCTATTTCCTTTTTTGATAGGTAATAATTTACATGAAGATTTTTACTATCACCATCTCCCATATCTTAACTTGATTAATAATTATAAAATTATTTTTGGATTAGTAAATTTCAATGATGTTTTAGCAAATCCATATATGAGCTGGTTTAATTATTCTGCGTTATTTGCCTTACCTCCATATAAATTTGAACTAAACTTTATTTTAAATTATTTATTTTTTTTTTGTTTTATTTCTTTTTTAACTATAGAAATTTTTAATTCAAAATTTTTAAAAGTTAAATTAATAACTTTTATTATACTTACTATTTCGATAGTTGTATTTTCAAAATTAAAAGATCATGGCGCAGATATACCTCCTCAAATATTTATAATTCTAGGATTTATTTATTTATTAAAATATAATTATAAAAATGAGTCCAATATTTATTTATTCTATTCAATATTATTTTTTACTACTTCAATAATCTTTAGAATAAATTCCGTCTTCATACTTCCGTTGTTGCTATATTGTATTTTTATACTAATTAAAGAAAATAGATTAATTATAAATAATCTTAGATTTACAATATTTATTATTATTTTATCGCTTACGTTCTTTACAAAAAATTTAATAAATACTGGTTGTATTTTCTACCCTGTAAACTTCACATGTATAGAAACGATTAATTGGACTATTGATCAAGAAATTACTTCTAAAAGAATGAATCTACTTGAAGCTTCATCAAAGGGATATATGTTTTATTCAAAATCAATAAATACTACAACTGATAAATTTGTTTGGTCTGAAGCAGAAAATATTTTAAATCATATTGATTATCTTAAATCTGATGTAGGGTTTTGGACTAAATATTGGTTAATGGACCATGATATAAATAGGTTATTAAATATTCCAATAACAAGTTTAATTTTAATTTTTATTATTCTTATTTTTATTAAATTTAGACCAAATAAAAGACCTGAAGTTACCAAAATTGAAAATTTTCTTATTATTTTAATTTTGTTATCTATACTATTTTGGTTTTTCAAAACTCCACAATCAAGATTTGCTGGTTACGCTTTATTTGCAATCTTTTTTAGTTTGATTTCAATAAAAATAATCACGAGATTTTATTTTGAGAAATTTTTTTATAATAAAAAAATATTAATATTTTTTTTATTAATAATTTTTTCTAGTAATTTTTTTTATAATATTCCAAACACAATAAAAAATTTAGATGAGTTAAATATTTCACTTAATGAGATGAAAAGTTTTGAAAAATTAGTTATTGGAAAAGATTATTATGAAAAAAATATTGATGGATTTACAATAAAAATAAGACTACCTACTCCCATATTATATGCTGGAAATATTCAGAAAGATGATAATTATATATTATTTTGTGGAAACATAGATCCATTATGTATTCCTGAAAAAAAAGTAGTATGTTTTAAAAAAATAAAGAAAAAATTTAATTATATATTTTTTTATCCTAATAATCTTGGCTGTCTAAACTTGCTAAAAAATAATATAATTTATTAGATGAATATTTAAAATCTCTAATTTTATGGCGGAGAGAGAGGGATTCGAACCCTCGGTAGTATTGCTACTACACACGCTTTCCAAGCGTGCTGATTAAACCGCTCTCACATCTCTCCTAAATTTAGTTATCATTCATTTTTAAAGCATTTAAAAAAGTATTTTGTGGAATATCAACTTTTCCAAACTGCCTCATTCTTTTTTTACCTTTTTTTTGTTTATCTAAAAGTTTATTCTTTCTTGTAACATCACCACCATATAGTTTTTGTGTTACATCTTTTCTAAATGAAGCTACAGTTTCACGCGCAATTACTTTACCTCCAATCGCTGCTTGAATTGCTACTTTAAATTGTTGTCTTGGAATTAAATCTTTTAATCTTTCACAAAGTGCTCTACCTCTTTGTTCAGATCTATCTTTGTGAACAATTAAAGATAAAGCGTCTACTGGATCTCCATTGATAAGTATCCCTACTTTAACTAAATTATTTATCTCATATCCTGTAATTTCATAATCAAAACTTGCATAGCCTTTCGTAATTGATTTTAATCTATCATAAAAATCAAAAACAACTTCATTGAGTGGAAGTTTATACTCAACTAATGGTCTATTTCCTGCATAACTCATATTTACCTGAATACCTCTTTTTGAAGTACATAATTCTAATACTGATCCTAAAAATTCTTCGGGAACAATAATTGTTGCCTTTATCCAAGGCTCTGAAATATTTTCTACTTTAACTGGATCAGGCATATCCGTAGGGTTGTGAAGATTAATTGTTGATCCATCTTTCATTAAAATTTTATAAACAACTGATGGAGCAGTAGTTACAAGCTCTAAATTAAATTCTCTTTCAAAACGATCTCTTATAATTTCTAAATGTAGCAAGCCTAAAAAACCACAACGAAAGCCGTAACCTAAAGCAGGACTTACTTCTGGCTCATAAGAAAAACTTGAATCATTCAAAGCAAGTTTAGCCATACTATCACGCATGTGTTCGTAATCATCTGAATCAACTGGGAACATACCACAAAAAACAACAGGTTGAGATGGTTTAAAACCTGGAAGAACTTCCTCTGTTGGAAGTTTATCATCTGTTATTGTGTCACCAACTTTACAATCAGAAACACTTTTAATACCAGAATTTATAAAACCAATTTCTCCAGGTCCAAGTGTATCTACTTCAGTTGCCTTGGGAGAAAATATTCCTACTCTATCAATTGTATATGTGGCACCTGTTGCCATAAATCTTATTTTCTGACCTTTTTTTAATTCACCATTTATAACTCTTACAAGTACCACAACACCAAGATAGCTGTCATACCAACTATCAACTAACATACATTTTAGTTCTTTATTTAGTTCACCTGATGGAGAAGGGAGAAGAGTTATAATTTTATTTAATAAATCTTCTATGCCCACACCTGTTTTTGCTGAAACAAGAGAAGCATTTTCTGTTTCAATACCTAGCACATCTTCAATTTGTGATTTTATTTTATCTGGCTCAGAAGAAGGGAGATCAATTTTATTTAGGACAGGTAAAATTTCATGATCATTATTAATAGCCTGATAAGCATTAGCTAATGTTTGAGCCTCAACACCCTGTGTAGAATCAACTATTAATAAAGACCCCTCACACGCTGCTAAAGATCTTGATACCTCATAAGAGAAATCAACATGACCTGGGGTATCCATAATATTAAGTATGTAAGTCTTTCCATCATTTGATTTGTAAGAAAGTCTAACTGTTTGAGCTTTTATTGTAATACCTCTTTCTCTTTCTAATTCCATTGAATCTAAAACCTGCTCTTTCATCTCCCTATCAGTTAAACCGCCACAAAACTGTATTAGTCTATCGGCTAACGTTGATTTTCCATGATCTATGTGAGCAACAATTGAGAAATTACGAATAGAACTAAGTTCTGTCATTAGTTTCTTATAGAAGCATCAAGCGATTTAGATATTTGGTCTATTATTTTTTGTGATAATTCTTCTATTTCTTGATCGTTGAATGTTTTGTCTTGAGGTTGCAGTAATACCCTAAAAGCAATACTTTTTTTATTTTCTGGAAGTTTATCACCATCATAAACATCAAATATTGTTACTTTTTGAATTATATTTTTATCTATTTTTTTTACTTTTTTAATTATCTCACCAGCCTTTACTTCTTTTGGGAAAAGAAAGGCAAAGTCTCTTTCAACCATTTGATAGGGATTGTTAGTAAAACCTCCTTTTGAAAAAGATTTATTCTCTTGAAATTGTGAAATATTCTCTAAGTATATTTCAAAACCGTATACCTTGAAATTAACATCCATTGTTTTTAATAGAACTGGATGTAATTCTCCAAAATTAGCTATTTTGTTTTTACCAAGCCTCAAAGAAGATGATTTGCCAGGATGATAAATTTTACCTTCTAGTTTTTCATATAGCAAATTATCTATAGGTACATTTAAATCAGCTAAAATAGCAAATAAATCAGTTTTTATACTAAAGACATCAATATTTTTTTTATTTGATAACCAATTTTGTTCATCAGATGGGCCATAAGCTATAGCAGTGGCAACATTTTCTTGCTGGTCAGGTAGTGATTTAGAAAAATTTGGACCTACTTCAAATATTTTTGCTCTTAAATACATTCTAGATTTATTTTGATTGATTGCTTCTAATAAATTTGGAAGCGTAGATGGTCTCATAGAATTTAAATCAGTACTTATAGGATTTTTTAAACTAATTATTTCATCTGATATAATTTTTGCATTATTTTCATCCATAAACGACCAGGTTACAACTTCAGAATATCCATTCAAAGCCATAATTTTTTTACTTTTATAAAAAGTTTTTGTTTTGGTATTTAAAATCTGCTTTTTTTCTTCTTGATTATTTACTTTTTTAAGAGGAATTTTATTATAACCATAAATTCGAATTATTTCTTCTACTATATCTGCCTCACCAACAATATCTGGTCTAAAAGTAGGGCTTTTAATTTCAAATTTTGGTTTTTTTTCATTAACAGAAAAACCAAGTGAAACTAAAATTTTTTCTTGTTCCTCAATATTTATTTCTATTCCACCAAAAGTCTTCACTTTATTTGTGTCAAACATAAATGGTTTTCTTTTTTCTATATTAATTTCTGAAGAAATGAACTCACTTACTTCTCCTCCACATAATTTCAAAATCATTTGAGTTGCAGCATCCACACCCCAATAGATAGAATCAGTATCAATCCCTCTTTCAAAACGGTAACGTGCGTCACTTTGAAGATTTAGTTTTCTTCCAGTTTTAGTGACAGAAACCGGATCAAATAATGCAACTTCTAGAAAGACATTTTTAGTCTCCATACTACAACCACTATCAAAACCACCCATCACACCACCAATTCCATGAAGTTTTTTTTCATCGTCAGATATTACAATCATGTCACTGTCACATTTATAATTAACTTCATTTAATGCTAAACATTCCTCATTTTTGTTAGCTAAACGCATTGTTAAATTGCCTGAAATTTTGTCCGCATCGTAAACATGAAGTGGTCTTCCTAAGTCAAAGGTAATATAATTTGTAATGTCAACAAGAGCTGAAATGGGTCTTAATCCGATTGCAGTTAATCTATCTTTAAGCCATTTAGGGCTTTCTACATTTTTGACATTTTTAAAATATCGACCTGCTACTCCAGGACATAGATTATTATTTTGAAATTCTTTTTTCCACGTAATTGGACTTTTGAATGATTCTTTTGATTTTTTATAATTTAAGTCTTTTAATTTACCAATTCCTGCTGCTGCTAAATCTCTTGCGATACCTCTGACCGATAAACAGTCAGATCTATTTGGCGTTAAATTAATTTCAATAATAGGTTCATCTATTGCAAAAATTTTACTAAATAAATCACCAATTTTATAATTATCTTTTACTTCAATAATTCCATCATGTTCATCAGAAATACCCATCTCTCTTTCTGAGACAAGCATTCCGCAAGACTCAACTCCTCTAATTTTAGTTTTTTTTAAATGTAAGTCAGTTCCAGGAATATAACTACTTTCTGGCGCAAAAATTCCAAGCATGCCTTCTTTTGCATTTGGAGCACCACACACAACTTGATAATTTCCATTTATTGTTTCAACCTGACATACTTTAAGCTTATCTGCATCTGGATGTTTTTCTGCTTTTAAAACTTTAGCTACTGTAAAATTCTTAAATATTTCTGATTTATCTTCTACACTTTCAATCTCTAAACCAATATTGGTTAAAGTATCTGTTATGGTATTTAAATTTTCAGAAGTATCTAAATGATCTTTTAGCCAGTCTAGTGTAAATTTCATTTATAGCCCTGATCGTGTTTGGTTATCCAAAATACTAAAACCATAATGATCCAGCCATCTATAATTTGGATCAAAAAAACTTCTTAAATCTGTAATGCCATATTTAAGCATCGACAAACGCTCAATTCCCATACCAAAAGCAAAACCCTGAAACTGTTTTGAATCGATATTACAATTATCTAAAACTATAGGATTGACCATTCCACAACCCAATATTTCTAACCATTTATCTCCTTCACCAATTTTAATTTTATTATTTACTTTGGTATAAGCTACATCCATTTCTGCACTAGGCTCGGTAAAAGGAAAGTAACTAGGGCGAAAACGGTATTGTAAGTTTTTGACTTCGAAAAATTCTTCTAAGAATGAAACGAGTGTTGATTTTAAATCAACCATAGTAGAACTTGTATCAACGACTAAACCTTCTACCTGATGAAACATAGGAGCATGTGTAGCATCTGAGTCACTTCTATAAGTTCTGCCAGGCACAATAATTTTAATAGGTGGTTTTGTGTTAAGCATAGTTCTCACTTGAACAGGACTGGTATGGGTTCGAAGAACATTTTTGTCTCCATTATCCTGAACATAAAAAGTATCCTGCATTTCTCTTGCTGGATGATGTTCTGGGATATTTAAAGCTGTAAAATTATTAAAATCTGTTTCTATATCTGGACCTGTTTCCACTGCATAATTTAAATTTCCAAAAATTTCTATAATATTAAATATTGTTTGACTAATTGGGTGTATTTTTCCTTTTTCAGAAATATTAGGTGGTAGAGTAACATCAATTGATTCTAAATTAATCTTGTTTGAAATTTCAATATTTTCAATTTCTGTTCTTTGGTTTTTAATACCTTCTTCAATTTCTTTTTTAATAATATTTAATTCCTGTCCTTTCGATTTTTTTTCTTCAATCGACAAAGAGCCTAATCCTTTTAAAGCTTCAGGTATTAATCCTTTTTTACCTAGATAATATAGTCGAAGTTTTTCTAAATCTTCGAAGGATTTTGAAGCTTTAATTTTTTTTAGAACATCAATTTTATTTTCAGCAAATGCCATCAATATCTATTATATTTTATTAATTAAAATTATCTAGCAGATTGAGCTTTATCGACTAAAGCTTTAAAAGCCTCTGGCTGGTTAACTGCAAGATCCGCTAAAATCTTTCTATCTATTTCAATTGATGATTTTTTAAGACCAGATATAAATTGCGAATATGTTAAGCCATGAAGTCTAACACCAGCGTTGATTCTTTGAATCCATAAACCCCTAAAATCACTTTTTCTTTTTTTACGATCTCTATAAGCATATTGCATACCTCTTTCGACAGCCTGCACAGCAACTCGAAAAACATTTTTTCTTCTACCGTAATAACCTTTTGCTCTTTTAATTACTTTTTTGTGTCTAGCTCTTGCTGTAACACCTCGTGATACTCTTGCCATTGATTTCCCCTTACTTGTTGTATGGTAACATATGATCAATCAAAGCAGAATCACCTGGTGACATAATTGCAGATCTTTTCGTGTTACGAATAAATTTATTGGAACGTTTACTCATTCCATGTCTCTTTCCAGCAGGTTTAAATTTAATTTTACCAGTACCTGTTCTAGAAAATCTTTTTTTTAAACTACTCTTAGTTTTAAGCTTGGGCATTACTATCTCCTATATTGTAAGTTTTCCCGTTAGGCTGCCCCGCAGGCCATAACAAGTTTTGAAGGCTTATACTGATAATTGAGTATTTTGCAATATGTAGAATTATTTAGCAACTTGAGGGACAAGTATCATCATTATTTGTCTTCCCTCAAACTTAGGAGCTACTTCAACTTTTGCATATTCTTCGACTTCTGAAGTTAATTTTTTTAGAAGATCAAAGCCTAAATTTTGATGCTCCATTTCACGTCCTCTGAAACGCATAGAGACTTTAACTTTATTACCACCACCTATAAACTTTGAGAGTGCTTTAATTTTAACATTATAATCGTGGGTATCAATGCCAGGTCTCATTTTAATCTCTTTAACTTCAATTGTTTTTTGTTTCTTTTTTGCTTCTTTCTTACTTTTTTGCTCTCTATATTTTAATTTACCATAATCTATAATTTTACAAACTGGTGGATTAGCTTCAGGAGACACTTCAACTAAATCAAAACCTTCATCTTCTGCTTGAATTAGAGCTTCACGAATGCTTAAGATCCCCATTTGTTTACCACTACTAGATATTAGTCTGACTTCACTTGCAGTAATCTGCTCATTGATTCTTGGACCAGTATCTTTCTTTGTTTTGAAATTTACAGCCAAGATTATATAGAGATTGAGTTAAAGCTATTAATTAATAGCATATTAGGAAATTAAGTCTTTTGTCATATTTTGTTAGGATATAATCTCAAATGAATTTAAATTCAAGGGCTGATTTTAAAAAATATAAACTGTTTTTTAAGTTATTAAATACACTTTATGAAAATTTGTTTAATTAGAAACGATAAAATGGGAGATATGATCCTTACTCTTCCAGTTGTTCAAGGGCTAAAACAAGCTAATCAGGATTGTAAAATTGATATTGTATGTTCTCAAAAAAATCAAAAAATATGTAAAAAATATAAATCTATTAACAAAATTTTTTTACTTCAAAATAAATTTTATCAAGTCTTGAAAATAATTTCAAAATTAAGAAATGAAGATTATGATTATATTTTCACATTTAGCCCTGGTATATTCAGTATATTAATATCAATTTTTTCTAAAAGTAAAATAAAGTCATTATTAATTTTTAAATCTCGATACAAAAATAATTACATGAGTAAATTTTTTGATAGAATTTTGGGTAAAATCTTTTTTACTCACTGCTTAATAATCGATCGTCAATTAAGATATTCCAAAAAAATCCCAATTCATCAAACAGAAATTATGATGGAGTTAGTTACTAAAAGTGGATTAAGTTATAATAATACTGCAGAAATTAAGAATGAATTAGGATTTAATAAAATAGAAATAAGTTCTAAGAAATTATGCTTAATTCACTTGTCTTCAAAATGGATCAATAAATATTTTTCAGAAGAAAACTTAATTACACTATTAGACAATCTTAAAAATTTGAAAATCAATGTTGTAATGACAACTGATGGAACATCAAAAAATGTATTCTATGAAATATTTAAAAAATATGAAATTATTACTAATGAAGAGTTTGAAAATCTTAAAAGTATAAATAATATTTTAATCTTAGATAGATTAAATTTTGATAATTGGACATCAATAATAAACTCTTCAACATATGTAATTACACCTGAATGTGGATGCACACATATTGCATCACTTTCTGAAACGAAACTTTGTGTTATTTATGATTCAGATAATCTTCCAGGTATGATTGCAGAAGAATATGCGCCATGGAAGAAAAAATATACTAAACTATTCTCTAACAACCAAAATTTAGAAAAAGAATTAATTTCATTTATTGATTAACTTACTATCTTGTAAAAAATCTAAAACTTTTTTTACTGAAATTGAGTCCATTGTATCGGTCAGAATCGTATAAGCATTTTTATATTCAGATAAGTTTGATTTTGAGATAACATTATCTTTAGCTAAAAAAAGAATAGGTGAATTACTAAGAGCTGCTATATGACCTGGGCCAGTATCATTACTAATTATAAAATCACTTTTTTTAGCGATGGAGTAGATGATTTCAGGAGGTGATTTATCGCTTAAATCAATAACCTTCTGACATGCATTATTGATCGTTTCTACTGTTTGTTTATCTGATTTTTGCCCAATAACACAAATATGATATCCTTTTTTTTCTAGAGTACTTGCAAGTATTGCAAATTTATCTGGTGACCATTGCTTTTCCTTACCTGATTTAGAAACACCAGGTATCATTAAGATTATTTTATCTTCATTAATTGCCGTAATATCTCTGGAAAGCCAATCTACATTTTGATAAATTTCATTTACTCCAAGTAATTTTAGTTGATTGTATAAACCTTGTTGTGGAGATTCAGTTCCTTGTGGAGGAATTACATATTGAATATCACAATTAGAACGAGATCCGTTAACTTTTACTTCTGAAATAAATTTTAAGAATGACCAATAATTATTTGTTCTTTTAGAATTCTGTAAATCTATGATTAGATCGTATTTATTTTGATTAATTTTTAATATTACCTTAAGTGAATCAATTATTCCTTTTCTATTATCTTTAAAAATCGAATTAAAATAATTTGAATTGCTTAAAAAATTTGCGTATTTTTCTTCAGTTAGCAAGTCAATAGTGGCATTACTAAAAAATTGCTTAATTGATGCCATAGCAAGTATAGAAAATGCAATATCACCAAGTGATCCATGCTTTACAACTAGTATTTTGTTAAATTGACTGCTGTTCATATAAGTCTACGTAACTTTGTACCATTTGGTATTTTGAAAATGTTTTTGATATATATTCTTTACTTTCTAATGAAATATTAGAAAATTTTTCTTTATCTATTTTTATAATATTTTGAAGTTTTATGTTTATTTCATTATATTTATGAGGATCTACTTTATAAATATCATCTAATTTATTGAGCTGATCTTTAACACCACCATAGTTAAAGGCTAGTACCCTTTTTTTCATTATTAATGCTTCGCTTATAATTCTTCCAAAGCCTTCAGCTTGTAAAGGAAAAGAGGTAATAATTGATGATAGGTAATATAAAGTTTTCAAATCATCTCTTTCTAGATTGCCTATAATCTTACATTTATGACCAATGTTAAAACTTTGAATTTTATTTTGTAGTTTCTCTGTATAAGATTGATTTTTTGTATCACCTGCAAAATAAAGTAAAAAATTATCATTTTGCATCTTATTAAATATATCTAAAAACTCAATTTGACCTTTCCAGTTTGTTAGCCTTGCAGGATATAGAATAATATTTTTTGAGGTATCAATTTGATACTTATTTTTTATATTTTCTATTTGAGAATCTAAAATTGGTTTTTCAAAATATTTAACATCAACTCCTCTATTAATCACTTTAATTTTATTTAAATCCAAATTGTATTTTTTACTAATTTCATTTTTTACATAATTTGAAATAGCAACAATCTGATCAACTTTGGATAATTGCTTATTATAGATTTTTTTAAAATAAGAATTACCACTATACACATTATGAAATGTAGATATTGTTTTGAAATTTCTATTTTTTATAAAACTTAAAATCCATGCTGGTGCTCTTGATCTTACATGAACAACATTAATATTTTGATTAAAAATTAATTTTTTTAATTGATTAGCAATTAATGGATAAATAAAAAAATTTTTTGAGTTAACTGGTAATTGAAAATGATTAGTATAATTTTTATCAATTTCCTTTATTAAACGCCCTCCATTTGAAATAATATTATTTTTTAAATTTAATTCAGATAAATAATTTGCAACTTCAATAGTACCTCTTTCGACACCACCAGAATCTAAAGAGGGAAGAATTTGAGCGACATTAAATGATGACATTTTATTAAAATATAAGTATTTGTATCAAAGATGCCTTACTTTATTAATAAGAAAAAAGAAAGAATTCGCTATAAATCTATAAAGGGTAAGGGGCCTGGTATCATCTTTATCCATGGCCTTAACTCAGATATGAGTGGTCAAAAAGCTTTGTCTTTAGAAAGATTTGCGCGAAAAAATAAATTGCGGTTCATCCGTTTTGAATGCCGTGGTCATGGTAAATCTGATGGAAAATTCGAAGATTTTACAATTTCAGATTGGAAGAAAGACTTAATTGATATCATTGATAATATTGCAAAAGGACCGCAAATTCTGGTTGGTAGCAGTATGGGTGGATGGTTAATGTTTTTAGCAGCCAAAGCAAGACCAAAAAGAATTGCTGGATTAATTGGCCTAGCGGCAGCACCTGATTATATCGATGGGTTTTACAAAAAACTCCCTTTAAAGAAAAAACAAGAAATGAAGAAAAAAGGCATTATTAAATATTCATCCTACGGGTTTAGTTATCTTATAAAAAAGAAATACATTATTGAAGGTAGAAAAAATAAAATTTTAAATAAAGAATTCAAATGGAATAAGCCCTTAATTTTGATACAAGGACTAAAAGATAATGTTGTCACTCCAGATGTTCCAGAAAAAATAGTAAAAAAAATTAAAGGAAATCAAATCCAAATAAAATTATTAAAAAATAGTGATCATAGATTATCCGATCCATTTGATTTAAAAATAATGAATGATTCTATTCAATCAATAATAAACTAAGCAGATTTTTCTTCTTGAATTAATACAGGTTTATCAAATTTATTGATCATTTCTTTTGGAACAATCTGCCAGAAGAGTAATTTCTCATTTTCCCAATTTTCAAGTAAATTTTTTTGCGTACATTGAATTTGTTTCCTTGATATGTTCTTCAATTTTTTGATATAAAACTTTTTCCCAATAATTTGTCATTTGTTGTTGATAGAAAATATCCTCAAGATTTATTCGAAGTGGTAGAGTTCCTTCTTTATCGTACACAAATGCCATACCTCCAGTCATTCCAGCTCCAAAATTATTTCCTACTTCGCCAAGAATAACTGCACTTCCTCCAGTCATATATTCACATCCATTATCACCACATCCTTCAATAACAGCATGTGCGCCAGAGTTTCTAACAGCAAATCTATCGCCAGCAGTTCCAGCTGCAAAGAGTTTACCACGCGTTGCTCCATATAGGACAGTGTTCCCAATGATAACATTTTTGTTTGTTTTTAGTTGTGAAGATGAGCTTGGTTGTATAACAATTTTACCCCCTGATAATCCTTTTGCAACATAATCGTTAGCGTCACCAAAAACTTTAAGAGTAGTTCCTTGCACACTCCATGATCCAAATGATTGGCCAGCAGAACCATGAAAATTAACTGTAAAGAAATCCTCTGGAAGAGAACTCATTCCTTTTGTAGTAGTAATTTCTGATGCAAGTCTCGTACCAATAGCTCTATCAGTATTTTTGATATTATAGTTTAGTTCAATTTTTTGATCTGTTTCAAAGAAAGACTTAGCGTCTCCTATGATTTTAATATCAAGGCTATCGCTAACTTTATTAATTGTATTTTTCTTTATGTCAAATTCTCCAACTGATGAATCAATGGTTTGAATAATTGGATTTAAATCTAAATCATCAAGATCAGAACTTCCTCTACTGACTTGATATAAAAGATCAGATCTTCCAACTACTTCATCAAGAGAAGAAAAGCCTAGTAATCCTAAAATTTCTCTTACTTCATCAGCAATAAAACTAAAAAGGTTAATAACTTTTTCTGGTGTACCGGTAAATTTTTCTCTAAGTTTTTCATCCTGAGAGCAAACTCCAACGGGGCAAGTATTTGAATGACATTGTCTAACCATGATACAACCCATAGCAACTAAACTTGCTGTCCCAATTCCATATTCTTCTGCCCCAAGCATAGCCGCAATAACAATATCTTTTCCTGTTTTCAAACCTCCGTCAGTTCTAAGAACAACTTTATCCCTTAAGTTATTTAGAGAAAGAACTTGATGTACTTCACTTAATCCAAGTTCCCAAGGAAGTCCTGCATACTTTATACTTGTTTGTGGGCTTGCTCCAGTTCCACCATTGTGACCTGATATGAGTATCGTATCAGCTTTTGCTTTTGCAACACCAGCTGCGACTGTTCCAATCCCTGACTGAGCAACTAACTTAACGCATACTTTAGCTCTTGGATTAATTTGTTTCAAATCGTAAATAAGCTGAGCTAAATCTTCGATAGAATAAATATCATGATGAGGAGGAGGACTAATGAGCGTCACACCTTCGGTTGAATGTCTTAGTTTAGCAATTAATTCTGTAACTTTTCCTCCTGGCAATTGTCCACCCTCACCAGGTTTTGCACCTTGTGCAACTTTAATTTCAATTTCTTCACAATTGTTTAAATATTCCGCTGTTACACCAAATCGTCCACTTGCAATTTGTTTAATTTTTGATGATGCGTTATCTCCATTTGGCTTAGGTTTAAATCTAATCGGATCTTCACCACCTTCACCTGAATCAGATTTAGCTCCTATCCTATTCATTGCTACAGAAAGAGTTTCATGCGCTTCTGGACTCAGGGCTCCAAGTGATATTCCTGGTGCAACTAGCCTTTTTCTAATTTCTTGAGAAGGTTCTACTGTGTTAGAGTTACTATTATTGTTATGTTTTTTGAAGTCTAAAAGATCACGAATATTTATAGGATCCATTTCATCTATCATTGTAGAATATTTTTTAAATAAAGAATAATTATTAGAAGTTACTGCAGTTTGAAGCATGTGAATTGATCTTGCTTCAAAAGCATGTTTTTCTCCGCCAAATCTGTAGCGATAGTTTCCACCAATCGGCAGTGTAATAACACTCTCTTCATAAGCATTATCATGAGCTAATCTTGATCTTCTTTCAATACCGCTGATACCGATACCGGATATTTTAGAACTCATAGAAGGGAAAAATTTGCTCATTAAATTTCTACTGAGTCCAATCGCTTCAAAATTACAACCACCTCGATATGAATTAATCACTGATATTCCCATCTTACTCATAGTCTTAAGCAGACCATTATTTATAGAATTAATAAATCTCTCTACACATTCTTCATATGAGAGATTTTTAAATAATCCTTTTTTATGTCTTTCCGCTATAGCTTGTTGTGCCATATATGCATTCACACTTGTTGCTCCAACTCCGATAAGAACTGCAAAATATTGTACATCTAAACATTCTGCAGATTGAACATTTAAGGAAATAAAAGTTCGAAGATTTTGTTTAATTAAATGATGATGAACAGAACTTGTAACTAATATCATAGGAAGAGCTATTCTTGTTTTAGACATTTCTTTGTCACTTAAAATTATATGAACATACCCCTCTCTAACAGCTTGTTCTGCTTCTCGGTTTATTCTTGAAATTTCTATCTCAAAATTATTTTCAGGATTTGTTTTATCCATTGTTGTGTCAATGATCTTCACACTATCTTTCATATATCTTCGCATAGATTTGAATTGCTCAATTGAAAGAACAGGAGAGTTCAATTGTAAATGATCGCATTGATCTTCATCTTCATCAAGAATATTACTTAAGTTTCCAATTCTAGTTCGAAGACTCATAACAACTCTTTCTCTTAATGAATCAATTGGTGGATTTGTAACTTGACTAAAATTTTGTCTAAAAAAGTGATGGAGTCCTCTATATTTATTTGAGAGCACTGCTAGTGGAGTGTCATCTCCCATCGATCCCGTTGCTTCTTTTTTTTCGGCAATCATTGGATGAAGTATTAATTCGATGTCTTCTACTGACCAGGCAAAGCATGCCATTCTTTTTCGTAGATCTCCAGAGTCTAAATCTCTAAATTCTTCATCAACAGATTGAACAAGTTTATCAATATACGTGATTTTTTTAGTCCAATCACCAAATGGTTTAGTTTCTGCTAAATACTTTTTTATTTCATGATCTTTAAAAAATTTTTTCTCTTTAAAGTTGACTGCTATTAATTGACCTGGTCCTACCCTACCTCTTTCTACTATTTCATTATCTTTAATATCAACCATTCCAGTTTCAGAACCCGCAATAAGAAGATTATTTGTTAGTGTATATCTTATAGGTCTAAGACCATTTCTATCCATTCCAGCAATAGCCCAATCACCGTACGCGCCACATATTGCTGCTGGACCATCCCATGGCTCCATAACTGCTCCACCATAAGCGTATAAATCTTTTATTTTTTTTGGAAAATCTCTTCTGTGGGACCAAGCTTCTGGAATTGTTATTATTTTAGCCATAGGTAAAGAACGATTAGCTTTAACTAATAACTCTATTGTTGAATCTAATGCAGCAGAGTCAGACGCTTTAGCATCAATTATGGGTTTTAAATCATCTACATTATTGCCAAAATTTTTATGTTCCATTCTTGGCTCATGCGCAGCCATCCAATTTTTATTACCTTTAAGTGTATTTATTTCACCATTATGCGCAATCACTCTAAAAGGCTGTGCTAAAGACCAAGTGGGAAATGTATTGGTTGAATAGCGCTGGTGATAAACTGCATATCTAGAAATAAAATATTCATTTTGGATGTCTGGATAAAAATTGGAAAGCTGTTCTGCTAAAAACATACCTTTATAAACAATGGACTGACAAGATAGTGAGCAAATATAAAAGTCTGAAATATTTTGATTTCTAATTTCTTTTTCTATTCTTTTTCTAATTATATAAAGTTTATTATCAAATTCTTTTTCATCTTCTAGTTCTTCATTACAAATTAGTATTTGTTCTATTTCAGGCCTTGTTGCTTTTGCTTTATCACCAATAATCGATGAATTAATTGGAACGTGTCTCCAACCATATATTTTCAAACCTTCTTTAATTATTTCAGATTCAACAATTGTACGAGCATTTTCTTGAGCGGCAAAATCTGTACGTGGTAAAAAAATCATGCCAACCCCGAAAGGTAAATCATTAGGAGTGTGGCCAGTTCTTTCTATTTGTTGAGAAAAAAAATTCTTTGGTATGGATAACTGTATTCCTGCACCATCACCTGTTTTACCATCAGCATCAACTGCACCCCGGTGAAACAAAACTCTTAAAGCTTGAACTCCTAACTCGACTATTTCTCTTGTCTCAGATCCATCTAAAGATGCTATTAATCCAACACCGCATGATGAATGTTCATCTTGTTCATTATAAACATGATTTTCTTCTAAGAATTTTTTATCCTTTTTATACTTTTGAATAAAGTGATTAGGCATTTACTGCTTTCTTATTAATATTATTTTGATCAGAAAAAATATTTTCTAAATATTCATTAATATTTTTTGCTGCATCACGACCATCTTTGATTCCCCAAACAACTAAACTTGCACCGCGAACAATATCTCCAGCAGCAAATACTCCATCAATTGATGTCATCATATTTTTATAATTAATTTTTAGCGTACCCCATCTTGTAACTGTCAGGTCATTGTAATCAAAAAGCTTAGGTAAATTTTCAGGTTCAAAACCCAAAGCTTCTATAGCTAAATCAACATCTAGCTCTTTTTCCGTACCTTCTTTTGGCTCTGGCTTCCTTCTACCTGACTCATCTGGTTCTCCAAGTTGCATTAAAACGGTTCTGACATTTTTCAATGACCCGTTTCCCGAATATTCAGTTGGTAAAGTCAACCATTGAAAATCGACGCCCTCTTCTATTGCATTTTGAACTTCTCTTTGCGAACCAGGCATATTTGTCTTATCACGTCTGTAAAGACACTTAACAGATTTTGCTCCTTGTCTTACAGCCGTTCTAACGCAATCCATAGCTGTATCACCACCACCAATGACAACTACATTTTTTCCATTTGCGTTTAATCTTCCATTTGTGAAATCTTCAACTTTATCTTTTAAACCAGTCTTGTTACTCGCTATTAGGAAATCTAAAGCTGGTACAACATTATTAAAATTGGATGTATTTAGATTGATTTCTCTAAATTTGTAAACCCCAGTTGCTATAAGAACTGCATCATGCTTAATTTTAATATCTTCAAATGTAATGTCTTTGCCAATATCGCAGTTTAATTCAAACTTAATTCCACTTTCTTTAAGTCGATTTGTTCTTCTTATAACAATATCTTTTTCTAGTTTAAAATTTGGGATACCATAAATTAAGAGACCTCCTGGTCTATCATAGCGATCATATATTGTAACTTGAAATCCTTTTTTACGAAGTTCTTCTGCTGCAGCTAATCCAGCAGGACCAGAACCTATAATTCCAACACTTTGATTTCTTTCTTCAACTGGTTCTATATTTTTAACCCAACCTTCTTCCCAAGCTTTATCTGTAATATATTTTTCTATCGATCCTATAGTAACAGTGCCGTGACCAGATTGTTCAATTACGCAGTTACCTTCACACAAACGATCTTGAGGACATATACGACCACAAATTTCAGGCATATTATTTGTAGAGCTGGAAATTTCAAATGCCTCCTGCATTCTATCTTCAGCAGTTAGTTTTAGCCAATCTGGAATATTATTATGTAAAGGACAATGAACTTGACAGAAAGGAACGCCGCATTGAGAACATCTGGAAGCTTGTTCTTCTGCCTTTTGTGAGGCATATTTGGCGTAAATTTCATCAAATGATTTAACCCTCTCTTTGGCAGATACTTTACTAGGATTTTCCTTATTTATTTTAGTAAATTTTAGCATTTAGTTATCATTTGTTTACTATTTTATCTAGATCGAACCAAATACACATTCAAGATAAAAAAAGAAACAATAATTTTGAAATAATAGTACCACTTATGTACTAAAACTAAGAAAACCCTTAATTTACAACAATATTTTTAAGTATTTGTAGTGTATCCTGTGGATTAATATCAAGATTTTGAAACGATTTATCGACATTTACGACAAGATTATCCTTTTCAAATAATATTAACTGTTCTGAAGTAAGAGGAGAAATCGGAGTTTTTTCAGCAATATTTATCATAGGTTTCATAAATGCCATAGGAACAGGAACTAAAACTCGAGTTTTATTTAAAAAATTAGAAATATGATTAAAAAATTCTTTGTAAGAATAAATCCTAGGACCAGCAAGTTCATAAATATTTTTCCCTTTAATCTTAGAATTAATTATTTCATCAACAGCTAGAGATACATCATCAATAAACACTGGTTGGAATTTTGTTGAACCATCACCAAAAAGTGGGACAAAAAAAGAAGCTTTAAATATTGGTAAAAGTTTTTTCATGAAAATATCGCCACCACCTATAATAACTCCTGGCCTTATAATGATTACATTATCTAGTTGTTTATAAGCTTCCTTTTCAGATTTATGCACTGAATTACTTCTTGTTGAATTTTTATCAATATCTACACCAAGACCAGAAAAAAGAATGAATTGTTTTAATTCCTGGCTAGATTTTAAAATTTTAATAAGTTTTTGATTAAATTTAAATATTGTATTGTTAAAATTACCCTTCTTTTGATCATATGTAGTTTTCAAATTAATACATACTTCAGCGTTATTTAAAACAGATTTAAGCCTTTTATCTTCTAATGAAGAATAACGAAATGGAATTACCTGTCCTGTTACGCCTAAAAGTCTGATTTTAGCTTCTTGTATTGATCTTTGATAGGGAACGATTATTTTATAGCCATTTTTAGTAAGACGCCTTATTAAATGTTTACCTACAAAACCTGCGCCTCCAAAAATTACTATTGATTTCATGACCTTTAATTAAATAAGTGATATAGAGAAAAAATATAAATTATACAGGCAATAAAATCAAAATGAAAATTAATTTCTATAAAGAAGATCTTCCAGCAAATTTTAAAGCTACTAATACCATTGCATTGGATAGCGAAACAATGGGATTAAATCCTAAAAGAGATAAATTATGTTTAGTCCAAGTTTCTAATGGTGATGAAGTATGTCATCTAGTAAAAATTGACTTATCTACAAAAAAACCTCTAAATTTAATTAAAATTCTTAAAAATAATAAAATTCAAAAAATTTTTCATTATGCTAGGTTTGATGTAGCTGTATTCAAACACAACTTCAAAATTAATATTAAAAATATTTACTGCACTAAAATTGCATCAAAGCTGGTTAGGACATATACAGATAAGCATGGATATAAAGATCTTTGTAGTGAATTATTAGGAAAATCAATTTCAAAAACTGAACAGTCTTCTGATTGGGGCGGGGAATTAACTAAGGAACAACAAAAATATGCTGCTACAGATGTTTTATATTTACACAAAATTAAAGATAAACTTGATTTAATGTTATTAAGAGAAAAAAGAAGTAAATTAGCTAAAGCTTGTTTTGATTTTATTCAATACAGAACAGATTTAGATATCAATGGTTGGTCAGAGCAAGATATATTTAAACATTAATGAAAAATAATAAAAAAATAATTAATAGTGCAAATAGAACCTTAGCACGAGAACTAAGTAGTATAAAAAATTTAAAGTCTACATTTAATTTGAATTTTTGTAGAGCAGTAAATTTAATTTATAATACAAATGGAAAAGTTATAATTACCGGTGTTGGAAAAAGTGCACATATAGGTAATAAGATATCTGCAACTCTTACTTCAACAGGGACGCCGTCATATTTTGTGCATGCTACTGAAGCAAGTCATGGTGATTTAGGAGGTATAAAAAAAGATGATTGTGTAATCGCAATCTCTAATTCAGGTGAAACATCAGAGCTTAATAATATTATTCAATTTACTAAAAGATTTAATATTAAGCTTATAAGTATAACGAGTAATTCTAAAAGTATATTACATAAAAATGCTACCGTAGGTATTTTATATAAAAAACCAATAGAAGCTTGTCCTTTAAATTTAGCACCAACAAGTTCTACTTCGATGAGTATGATTATTGGAGATTGTATTGCGATTGCATTACTAGAATTGAGAGGTTTTAGAAGTAATGAATTTAAAAGTTTGCATCCTGGCGGTAATCTAGGAAAAGATTTAAAAAACTTAAGCGAACTAATGCATACTAAGAAAGAAATTCCATTAGCTAAGTTAGATGAAAAAATGTCTAAAGCTTTACTTACAATGACACAAAAAAGTTTTGGTTGTGTTGGAGTGATTAATAATAAGGGTCAAATAGTGGGCATAATTACTGATGGTGATTTAAGACGAAAATTAAACTCTAAATTTTTTGATAAAAAAGCCTCTGATATGATGACAAAAAATCCAACTCTCGCAAACAAAAATATGTTAGTAGGTGAAGCAATTAACTTGATGAACACAAAAAAAATTACAAGCTTGTTTATTTGTGAAAGCAAAAAACCATTAGGAATAGTACATATTCATGATTTACTAAGATTGACGAGTTAATTTGAATTTTTTTTTATATATCAACAGAAAATTAGTTTTTATATTTGGAACAATTCTAACATTTATTTTTATTTTATTAATATTCTCTAAACAATTTAAACTAAATAAAATTGAAATTGAGATTTTAGAAACAAATTTATCAAACGTTGATATTGCTGAACCCAAATTTGCAATAAATAATGATTCCAAAAAAATTTATATAACTGCTAATGAAGGTAATTTTTTAAATAAAAATGAAATTTTATTAAAAGATAATGTTAAGTTTAAATCTAATGAGTTTAGTATTGAAACTGAAGAAGTTATCTTCAATAGAAATAATCAAACTGCTCAAAGTAATACTAAATCATTTTTCAAATCAAAAAATACTACAATTTCTTCAGATGGATTTGATATAAATGATAAAGGAAATAATATAATTTTTTATGGAAAATCTTACATTGTCTTAAAATGAAATTATTTTTAAAAATAATAATAATTTTTTTTTATTCATTCAGCATTTCTGCAGTAGATAATGGAGAAACTGAAATATCTACAGATAATGGAATTGAAGTTTATCAAAATGAAAAATTTTACTTATTAAAAAAAAATGTAAAAATTAAATCAGAAAGTTTTTCTTTAAACGCCAATGATGTAAAGGTTAATTTTAATGAAAGCCTTTATGACATCACAGAACTAAATGCGAATGGGGATGTCGATTTTAAGTCAGTAATATTTAATATGGAGGGAAATGGAGAGTTACTAACATTTGAAGTCAAAAATGAAAAATTAAAAATTGAGGGCATAGGATCAAAGATAATAACTGAAGATATTGAAATGTTTTCTGATGGTTTTATTATAATTAACAACCTTAATGGTGAGTTTTCATTAAAAGGTCCTAATTCAAAATTAGAAAACGACAATATACTAATAAAAAGTAAATCAATTGATGGCGTGTTTACAAACAATGATAACAAAAAAGAAATAATTTATCTAAATATTATCGATGATAAATTATCTTACATAAAAAATAAAGATACTGAGATGTATGCAAAAAAAATTAATTTTAATAATAATAATTCAACAATTGAACTAATTGATAGCGTTACAATAATTCGTAATAATGAGAAAATCACTGGTGATTATGGAACTCTTGATACTAGTAATAATTCATATAAAATTAAATCTAACAATCAAAATAAAGTAAAAATAATAATTAAAAACAATGAATAATAAATTTAAAATTCTAGATGATGGTCTCATAATTAATAAAATTTCAAAAACGTATGGAAATAAAGAAGTAGTTAGAGACATCAGTATATCAATTAATAGAAAGGAAGTAGTTGGATTATTAGGACCGAATGGAGCGGGAAAAACTACAACATTTTATATAATTGTTGGTTTATTAAAACCGGATCGTGGAAGTATTATATTAGACAAAGTAGATGTTTCAAACCTGCCAATATATTTAAGAGGAAAACTAGGAATTAGCTATTTACCTCAAGAAGCATCAATTTTTAGAGGTATGAACGTTGAAGATAATCTATTGTCAATTATTGAAATTAAAGAAAAAGATAAATTTAAACAAAATATTATTTTAGAAAATCTTTTAAATGAGTTTGATATTAATCATGTAAGAAAATCTAAATCAATTGTTCTTTCTGGTGGTGAGAGAAGAAGATTAGAAATTGCAAGAACATTGGCTACAAATCCAAAGTATTTGTTATTAGATGAACCGCTTACAGGTATAGACCCAGTTTCTATTGAAGAAATAAAAATGATTATAAAAAAATTGAAAGATAGAAATATTGGAGTTTTAATAACAGATCATAATGTTAGAGAAACACTCAAAATTGTAGATAAAGTTTACATAGTCAATGAGGGTGCAATATTTTATGAAGGAGATCCTATATCCGCAACAAATGATGAAAAAATAAAAAAATTTTATTTAGGTTCTAATTTTAAACTTTGATATGATCAGCAACCCTATAAGTAATGGTATAGTAGGAGAAGTAAATATACCTGGAGATAAATCAATATCACATAGATCAATTATAATACCTTCTATTTCAAATGGAATTTGCGAAATAACAAATATATTAAAATCAGATGATGTAATGCATACTCTTAATGCATTTCGAAAGATGGGAGTTAAAATTGAAGAAAATGATAAAAAAATAATTATTTATGGGCATGGTTTAAATTCTCTTAAGAAACCAGAAGAAGATCTCTACCTTGGAAACTCTGGAACAAGTGCAAGATTATTAACAGGACTTTTATCATCGCAGAAATTTGATTCAATTTTAACTGGAGATAAATCTTTATCTAAAAGACCAATGGAAAGAATATCTGAGCCTTTAAAAAAATTGAACGGAAAAATTGAAACATCAAATGGTACTATGCCTCTTTTTATAAAAGGATCTAATTTAATTGCTAATAATATAGATTTAAAAATTCCTTCGGCACAAATAAAATCTGGAATTTTACTAGCAAGTTTAAATGCTACGGGTCAAACAAAAATTATAGAAAATAAAATTACTAGAGATCATACAGAAACAATGTTAAAATCTTTTGGAGCCAATATTGACATTCAAATAGTAGAAAATAAAAAACAATTAAAAATAACCGGACAAAAAGAATTGGTATCTAAAAATATTAATGTACCAAATGACCTTTCAAGTAGTGCCTTCTTTATAGTCTCAGCTTTAATTAACAAAAATTCACATATAAAGCTAAAAAATATTAATAATAACCCTACAAGAAATGGCATAGTTTTAGCGCTAAAGAAAATGGGTGCAAAACTAGTTTTCTCAAATGAAAGAGAAAATAATAATGAGAAAATTTGTGATATTGAAGTAGCTAGTTCAGATTTACATGGATGTGAACTTGGGCCAGAATTTGCAGATTTAATGATAGACGAATATCCAATTTTATCAATTGCTGCTTCTTTTGCTAGTTCTCCAAGTATATTTCGTGGGTTAAAAGAGTTAAGAGTAAAAGAAAGTGATAGGCTAAAGCTTATATTAACTAATCTCACAAATTGTGGGGTTAAATGTAAAAATGAAAATGATGACCTAATTATTTATCCATCAGATAAATACCACATAAAAAAAAATATAATTCAAACTGATTTTGATCATAGAATAGCAATGGCATTTGCGGTTATGGGAACTAAGATAGGACCTCTTTCGATAAATGACTCTGAATCAATAAGCACCAGTTTTCCAAATTTTAAAAATGAAATAAATAGATTAGGTGGAAATATTTCTTGAGAAATAAAATTATAGCTGTTGATGGTCCTGCTGCATCAGGAAAAGAAAAAATTTCTAAATACATAAGTAAGAAATGGAAGCTAAAACATTTGGATTCAGGAATACTTTATAGACGTTTAGCTCTAATTTTCCTAAATGAAAAAATTGATATTAAAAATTTAAACAATATTAATAAAAAAATAAGTGAAATAGCCACAATTTCATACCAAAATAGTAAAAAATTAAGAACCCAAGAGGTGAGTAAATTAGCTTCGGAAATTGCTATATATAATACTGTAAGACTTTATATTAATAGATTGCAACATGATTTTGTTAAAAAAAATAAAAATTATCAAGGTTTTGTAATTGATGGAAGAGATATAGGTTCAGTTGTTTTTAAAAAAGCAGATTTAAAACTGTATATTCATGTAAAACCTGAAATAAGAGCAAAAAGAAGATATAAACAGTTGATTGATAGTGGTGAAAAGTCTATATACCCAAAAATTTTGAAGGATATAAAATTGAGAGATAACAGAGACAAACTAAGAAAACACTCACCGTTAGTTATTCCTAAAGATGCATATTTAATTGATAATAATGGTACTTTTTTAGAAACAACAATGCAAATTGATAAATTAATCCTTAATAAGTACTTATGAATCAAACAACTATTAATAAAATTTCTAATTCAGAGTATGACACACTAATTAGTAACACTTTAAAAAACTCATCGGCAAAAGAAAAAAGTATTTCTATAGGAAAGATAATATCAATTGAAAACGACATTGTTACTATAGATGTTGGTTTAAAAAGTGAAGGCCGCGTTCCTTTAAGTGAATTTTCAAGACCTGGTCAGAAGTTTGAAATAAATGTGGGAGATGAAACTGAAGTATTTATTGAAAATGTAGATAGTGCTAATGGTGAAACTATTCTTTCGAGGGAAAAAGCTGTTAAACAAAAAGCGTGGCAAAATTTACAAACGAGCTTTAATGAAAACAAAGTTGTTACTGGAATTCCTTTTAATAGAGTAAAAGGTGGAATGAGTGTAGATTTAGATGGAGTTGTTGCATTTCTTCCTGGGAGTCAAATAGAAACAAGGCAAATTATAAAAGATACTAAAGAATTATTAAACAAACCACTTGAGTTAATGATACTTAAAATGGATAAATATAGAGGTAATATAGTTGTTTCAAGAAAAGCAATTACGGAAAATGAACTTAAAGAACAAAGAACTGAGCTTCTTAAAAATATAAAAGAAGGTTCAATTATAGAAGGTAAAGTAAAAAATATTACTGATTACGGCGCATTTATTGATCTTGGAGGTATAGACGGTTTAGTTCATGTTACAGACATTGCTTGGACAAAAATAAATAACCCTTCTGATATTCTTGAACTTAATTCTACAGTACAAGTAAAAGTCCTAAAATTTGATGAAGAACTAGCAAGATTAAGCCTTGGAATAAAGCAACTTACAGATAACCCTTGGGATAAAGTAAATGATAATATTAAAGTTAATGAGAGAATAATAAGTAAAATTGTAAGTATGAATGATAATAACGTTCATATTATTATAAATGACCAATTTGACGGTATTATAAATTTAAACGAACTTAGTTGGTTAAAAAAACCTCCTCATCCATCTAAAATTGTTAATGTTGGAGATGAAGTTGAGGTTTTAATTCTAGAAATTGATGATGATAAAAAAAGAATAAATTGTAGCTTAAAGCAAATGAAAGAAAACCCTTGGCATAAGTTGAAAGATACCTTTGCCATTAACGACACATTTGAAACAGAGATTGTTAATGTTGTAGATTTCGGTATTTTCGTAAAAGTACTTGATGAAATAGACGGAATGGTTCACATATCTGACCTAAGTTGGGACGAAAAAGAATGTGAGACTATTATTAAAGGGTTAAAAAAAGGTGAAAAAGTAAAAGTTAAAATACTTGATATTAATGCTGATAAAGAAAGAATTAGTTTAGGGATTAAACACTTAAATAATGATCCAGTACAAGAGTATATTGAAGCCAACCCAATGAATACCAAAGTAACAGGAAAAATCATTAACATTGATGAAAAGGGTTTGAAAGTTGAACTTGACAAAGAGAAACAAATATTTGGGTTTGTTAAAAAATCAAATCTGTCTAATGATAAGAACGAAAATAGAACTGAAAGATTTGCATTAGATGAAAATATTGATTCAATAATCACTTCAATTGACTCAAAAAATAGAACGTTGAATCTTTCAATTAAAGAATTAGAAATAAGAGATGAAAAGGAAGCTCTAAGTAAGTATGGATCTAGCACATCTGGTGCTTCTTTAGGAGATATTTTAGGTTCGGTTCTAAAAAAATAGGATTGATGTTAAAATCACAAATCCTAGAAAAATTACATAAAAAACACAACAATCTAAGTTTTGAAGATATTGAAATACTATTCGATATTTTCGTAAAAAAAATTTCGAAGTCATTAAAAAATGGGCAAAATATTGAGATTAGAGGTTTTGGTACAATGAGTAGAAAAATTAATAAAGAAAAATTTGTAAGAAATCCAAAAACAAACCAAAAACTTTTTAAAAATCAAAGTTACAAGTTACATTTCAAAATTGGAAAAATTTTACATGAAAGAATAAATGAACCAATTTTTTTAAAAAGAGAAGATGATATCTAATAAGGTAATTGTTGCTCTCGACAATAATAATATTGTTAAAACAATAAAATTAGTAAAAGAACTTCGAAAAGATGTTTATGCTTTTAAAATAGGATATCAATTTTTTTTTAATTTTGGATTAAATGGATATAAGAAAATTTATAAAATCTGCCCTAATATTTTCCTTGATTTAAAATTACATGATATTCCAAATACTGTTAAAAATGGTTTAAATGCACTTGCTAAAATTAAACCTTTATTAACAACAATACATATTTCCGGAGGTGATGAGATGATGTTATCTTCTAAATCTAAAAATAAATTTACTAAAATATTAGGAGTTTCAATTTTAACAAGTTTGGATTCAAGACAAACAAAAAAATACTATAACGAAAAAAAAGTCTCGGTTTTGGTAAAAAAATTTGCAAGATCAGCAATTAAAAATAATTTAGATGGTATTGTTTGTAGTCCAAAAGAGATAAAAGATATAAGAAAAGAAACTGGAAAAAATTTTATTATTGTAACTCCAGGCATAAGAATAGATAATAAAATAAAAGAAGATGATCAAAAAAGAGTTGAAACTCCAAAAAGAGCAATTGAAATGGGTGCTAATTACCTAGTTATAGGAAGGCCGATCACTGAAGCGGAAGCTCCGCTAAAAGTTTTAAGAGAAATTAATAGAACAATAGCTTAGAAATGCTAACTAAAATTTGTGGAATAAAAAATGAAGATACATTAGTTTGCTGTGAAAATAATAAGGTGAATTTCTTTGGAATGATCTTTTATCCAAAAAGCCCTAGGAATATTTCATTTGAAAATGCAAGTATTCTTCAAAAAAAATCTGAAAGTTTAAATATTAAAGGTGTTGGTGTTTTTGTAAATAAAAATATTAATCAGTTGGAGGAATTAGTAACAAATTTAAAATTAAGATTTATTCAATTACATGGATCAGAAGATGAAGAATATATTAAATCTTTAAAAAAGAATGATGTTAAAATAATTAAATCAATTTCAATTAGTAATAAAGATGACACAAAAGAAATTAAAAAATATAAAAGTGCAGATTATTTTTTGTTTGATTATAAACCATTGAAAGGAGAATTGCCTGGTGGAAATTCAAAAAGTTTTGATTGGAATTTATTGAAAAATCTTGAAACTGATAAACCATGGTTTTTGTCTGGAGGAATTAATATTAATAACATTAATCAAATTCTTAATGATATAAATCCATTTGGTATAGATTTGTCCTCTGGAGTAGAAAAAGAGCTTGGCATTAAAGATAATGGCATTATAAATAATTTTATGGGAAAATTACAAGATGCTTAAGAATACATACAAAAATTATCCAAATGATAAAGGGTATTTTGGTCAGTTTGGTGGAAGATACGTTTCAGAAACTTTAATGCCATTAATTCTTGAAGTAGAAAAAGAATATGAAAAAATAAAAAATGATAAAGAATTTATAAATGAATTTAACCATTATTTAAAAACCTATGTTGGTAGACCAAGTCCATTATTTTTTGCAGAAAGAATCAGTAATGATCTTGGCGGTCCAAAAATTTATTTCAAAAGAGATGAACTTAACCATACAGGTGCTCATAAAATTAATAACTGTATGGGCCAAATTCTATTGGCAAAAAAAATGGGCAAATCAAGAATTATTGCTGAAACAGGAGCAGGGCAACACGGTGTTGCAACAGCAACAGTATGTGCTTTATTTGGCCTACCTTGCATAGTTTATATGGGTGAAAAAGATATTGAAAGACAATCACCTAATGTTTTTAGAATGAAACTTCTTGGAGCAGAAATAAGATCTGTTTCAACAGGTTCGAAATCACTTAAAGATGCGATGAATGAAGCCCTTAGAGATTGGGTAACAAATGTTAAAGATACTTTCTACATAATTGGAACTGCCGCAGGACCGCATCCTTACCCAGCAATGGTTAGAGATTTTCAATCTGTAATAGGAAAAGAGGTTCGAGAACAACTAAATAAAGTAGAGGGAAAATCACCAGATTTATTGATAGCCTGTATTGGTGGTGGCTCGAATGCTTTGGGACTTTTTCATGAATTTTTAGATGATCCAGATGTCGAAATGATTGCTGTTGAAGCAGCAGGTCATGGTATTAATACTAATATGCATGCAGCAAGTTTGACTGGTGGTAAGCCAGGAGTATTGCATGGTAATAAGACATACTTATTACAATCGAACACTGGGCAAATTCAGGAAGCTCATTCCATTTCTGCTGGTTTAGATTATCCAGGGATTGGTCCAGAACATTCATTTTTATTTGAAGAAAAAAGAGTGAAATATATGTCAGCAACAGACAAAGAGGCTTTAGAAGCATTTAAGTATTGTTGCAAATTAGAAGGTATAATTCCAGCTTTAGAACCTGCCCATGCATTAGCAGCATTAAAGAAAATAGCCAAGAATTATAGTAAAGATAAAGTTATTGTAATGAATATGTGTGGTAGAGGAGATAAAGATATTTTTACAATAGCTGATGAATTAAAAATAAAAATTTAATGTCTAATTTAATTAGTCAGGCATTTAAAAATAAGAAAAAAAAATTAGTAACATTCGTTACTGGAGGTGACCCTGATCTAAGCACTAGTTTAGAAATAATAAGAACAATTATTAATAACGGAGCAGATATAATTGAAATTGGAATGCCTTTCTCTGATCCAATGGCTGATGGTCCAACAATTCAATTATCAAGTAATAGAGCTATAAGCAAAGGAATTAATTTAGAAAATATATTTACTTTATCTTCAGAGGCAAAGAAAATTAAAGATGATTTACCTGTTATTCTAATGGGTTACTATAACCTAATTCTACATTTTGGAATTGAGCAGTTTGTAAAAAAATGTAAAGAAAATGGTGTTGATGGTTTAATAATAGTGGATTTACAGCCTGAAGAAGATGAAGATTTGATCAACGAGCTTAATCATCACAATATTGATCTGATAAGATTGATTACACCAACAACTGATGAAGATAGGCTTAAGCTGATACTAAAAAATGCTAGTGGTTTTTTGTACTATGTTAGTGTTATGGGTATTACAGGACAGAAATCAGCTGATCTAAGTGAACTTGAAAAATCAGTGAAATTTATAAAAAAATTTACTAATTTGCCTGTTGTTCCTGGATTTGGAATTAAAAATTCAACTGACGTTAGTAATATATGTAGAGTAGCAGATGGTGCAATTGTTGGCTCAAGTATAATAAAAATTATCGAAGAGAATTTAAATGACAAAGATAAAATGTTATCAGAGATTGGTAAATTTTCAAAAGATTTAAAAAATGGAACGATTGTATGAATTGGCTAACAAATTTTGTTAAACCCAAACTATCTTCACTAGTAAAAAGAAGAGATATCCCTGAAAAATTATGGAATAACTGTGTATCCTGTGGGAATATGATTCATCACAAAGATTTAAAAGAAAATCTGTATGTTTGTATTAATTGTAATTATCATTTTAGGATGTCAGCAGAAAATAGAATAAAATTTTTTTTTGAAGATGGTGATTTTAGTGAAATTAGTCTTGATAAAATTTCTGATGATCCACTAAAATTTTCTGATAAAAAAAAATATAAAGATCGATTAAAAGAATATAGAAAAAAAACAAAAAGGGATGATGCTTTCATACTTATTAGAGGTAAAATCAAAGATAAAGAAATAATATCTGGACTTATGAATTTTGAATTTATGGGTGGCTCTATGGGAAGAGCGGTAGGTGGAGCAATAGTTAAAGGAGCTAAAATTGCTGTAGAAAATAAATTACCTTATATAATTGTTACTTCATCTGGTGGAGCAAGAATGCAGGAAGGAATAGTAAGCTTAATGCAAATGCCTAGAACAATTGCTGCTGTTGATTTGTTAAATGAAAATAATATACCTTACATAGTAGTTCTTACTGAACCTACTACTGGTGGAGTGACAGCTTCTTTTGCAATGTTAGGTGATATAACAATAGCAGAACAAGGTGCTACAATTGGTTTTGCGGGTAAAAGAGTTATACAAGATACCATCAGAGAAGAATTACCTATAGATTTTCAAAAAGCTGAATATCTAAAAGATCATGGAATGGTAGATATTGTTTCTCACAGGAAAGACCTTAAAGAAACTTTATACAAAGTATTAGATCACATAAGTTAATAAGTGAAATCTAAAACAGAAAAGTTGTTAGATGAACTTGTCACACTTCATCCTAAATATATTGATCTTTCATTAGACAGATTAAAAGTATTATTAAAAAAATTGGGTGATCCTCAAAATTATCTACCAAAAACAATTCATATTGCAGGAACAAATGGAAAAGGTTCAGTACAAAGTTTTATAAGAAATATTTTAGTTAAAAATGGGTATAAATGTGATGCATATATCTCCCCTCATTTATCTAGATTTAATGAAAGAATTATCCTAAATAATAAGGAAGTAAGCACAAAGAAACTTTACGATACTTTAAAATTTGTAAAAAAAATAAATAATAATAGACCAATAACTTTTTTTGAAATTACAACTGCCGCAGCTTTCATATTATTTAAACAGTCAAAATCTGACTTCCTTATTTTAGAAACAGGTTTAGGAGGTAGATTAGATGCAACTAATATAATTCCAAAAAAGATTTGTAGTATTTTGACTCCGATCGGTTTTGATCATGAGGAATTTTTAGGAAAAACTCTTAAAAAAATTGCTAATGAAAAATTAGGCATTGTAAAGAATTGTGGTTTTGTTTTAGTTGGCAAACAAAAAAAAGAGTTAAGAAGTTATATTAAAAAAAAATTAAATAATTTTGAAAATAAATATTTTTATGGAAAAGAATATCACGTTACAAAATCATTGAAAAATAAGTTTGAGATAATAATGGATAGAAAAAAGTTTTTGTATTCTCAACCCTCATTGAATGGAAAACATCAGGAAGAAAATGCATCAATATCTATATATTTTGCAAAAGTTATGAAAAATATGGGGTATAATTTGAATACAAAACAAATTAATTTAGCTATAAAAAAAACACTTTGGCCAGGAAGATTAGAAATAATTAATTACAAAAATAATAAGATAATTCTTGATGGATCTCATAATATTGATGGGGCAGAAAAACTAAATATTTTTTTAAAAACTAAAAAAATAAAACCTATAGTTTTATTCGGAATGTTGAATAATAAAAAAGCACGTTTATTTTTAGGAAAAATAAAAAAAAGAATATCAAAAGTTTTAGCTATAAAAATTCCAGAAGAAAAAAATTCATTTGAAACAAAAAAAATTAATGAAGTATGTGATATACATTCTATAAAATGTGAGCAAATAGATAATATAAATGATGCTTTAAAATATTTTAGAGCTAATCAACAAAAAATATATTTAGTTACTGGTTCTTTGTATCTGATAGGAAAAATTAGAAGAAAATTACTCTAAATTAGATTGTATCCAAGTTTCTAAAGCTGTCTTTGGAAGACTACCAACTTTAGTATCCACTAACTCACCTTTTTTAAAAATCATTATCGTTGGAATTCCTCTTATACCATATTTTTGTGGAGTCATGGGATTTTCATCAATATTCATTTTATATATTTTAACTTTATCTTTGTTCTCTTCAGCAATTTCTTCTAAAATTGGATCGAGTACTTTGCATGGGCCACACCATTCTGCGCCAAAATCAACTACCACTGGCACATCATTAGTAGAGATATCTTTATCGAAAGTTTGATCGTTTGTTACATGAGTAGTCATGATTTATATTTAAGAAATATTTATCTATTATCAAGCTAAATTAAATCTAATTTTCTAAAATTGATTTTTTATCCCCAATATGTCTAATTTTGGATGAAATAATATACCCTTTGATTTGATGTTTTTTTATTAGTTTTGTCCAAATTTCATTCATAGAGAATATTTTTTTTCTATTATTAAATATATTTTTAGATACGATTTGAAGACCAGAATAATACAATTTCGCATTTTTACTTTTCCAATTTATGACTACATTTCTTTTTAAATTAAAGTCGCCATTTTCTTTTTTTAAGCCTAAAAAATTAATATCTTTAGACAATAACATTTTACAGTGAGATACATCTTGATAATTGCTAAGAAAATTTTTGATATGTGATTTATTTTTTTTAGTCCAAAAAATATCAGAATTAACAACACAGATTTTATTTCTTTTTGTATGATTGAAAATATTTTTTACTCCTCCACCTGTGCCAAGTATTGTTTTTTCATAAATAATCTTAATTGGATACTTTTTAAAATTTTTGTCCAAATACTTTTTAATTTTATGATGTAAGTAATGTGTATTTATTATGATTTCATCACATCCAATATTGGTAAAAAAATCAATTGTGTTCTTTAATAATACTTTATTTTTATATTTTAACAGAGGTTTTGGGGTACTGCGTGTCAAATTTAGCATCCTTGATCCAAAACCTGCACATAAAATCATTAACGTAAAATTCTTCATAAATTATAAATACTTTTCATAAATTGATCTTAGTTCATAATTTTTAATATTATTCAATGTCGCTATTGTTCTAGATTTAGTTATTTTTAAATAATCTAAGTATTGATTATCATTATTTGTGATAAGTAATTTTCTCCATCTACCAAGTAATCGGGTCTGACGAGCTAAACTTAAAACATAATATTGTTCCCGAAAAATATTGAGATCTTCAATAATTGGCGTATTATTATAAAAATATTCAATTAATTTATCATTGTAATCTCTTGTAAAATTTATTCTTGGATTTTCTAATAATGATATTAGGTCCCATCCTATAAATCCCATAAAAGCACTTTGAAAATCAATAATTCCACATTGTAAATGTGATTCATAATTTTCTAAAAAAAATAAATTAACAAATTCAAAGTCTTTGTGAACAAAATTTTTCATATTATAATTTTGAGAATAAAATATACTTTCCCATAATTCATAAAATTTTGAAGTTGGAAAATTTGAATTTTTATTGGTAGTAATATAATAAGTAACAAACTCTTTAAGTTCAATTTTTAAATCTTCAAAAGTATATTCTTTTAAATTTTTTAAATTATTTAAATTTAATTCGTTTTGAATAACAATTATATTATCTAAAGCTAGTTTTAATAGTTTGTAAAGATTATCTTTATTATATATTTTATTAAATCTATCATTTCCAAAATCTTGCATATATATTTTATATTGTTTTTGATTAACTTCATATATCTTAGGAATTGATACATTAACCTTTAGTAATATTTCATAAATATTAAGGAAATTTTTAAACTCTTGTTTATCTTTAGAAAAATCAATTATTATTTGGGTGTTCTCATTTTTTCTAATTCTGTAAATTAATTTTTTAGATAATCCGTCCTTGATTTTTTCTAAATCGTTAGGATCAGAATTCATTAAACAATTGATTAAAACTAATATTAATTTTTCTTTTAGTTTCAGAAATCATATCTAAATTTATTAAATAATGTTTTTTGTTTAGTGGTAAATTTATTAACATTTCAGGCCATTCTATAAATGTAATATTGTTATTTAGATTTTCGAAAAAATCTAATTCCTCTAATTCCTTTAAACTTTTAACTCTATAAAGATCATAGTGATAGATTTGTTTTGAATTTAATTCGTAGGTAATCAAAATTGGATATGTTGGACTAATAATAGAAGTTGGTTTAGGCAGATTATTTAATACATGAAGATTATTAATTAAAGATCTTATATATGTTGTCTTGCCAGCACCTAGTTCTCCTTGAAATAGGTAAATATCTCCAAAAGATATGTCTTTACTTAAATTAGTAGTGAATTTTTCAAGTTCACGAAGATCTAAAATTTGATTACTTAATTTTTGCAAATTTTGTTATGCAATACCTTTTAAAGCTTCCACTAAATCAGTTTTTTCCCAGGTAAAATGTCCCTTGTCACTTGGCTCTCTACCAAAATGTCCATAAGCAGAGGTTGGAACATAAATTGCATTTGTTAGTTTTAAATGTTCTCTTATTCCTCTTGGACTTAGATCGAATAAATCTTGTACAGATTTTTCAATCTTTTGTTCATCTACTTTATTTGTTCCATTGGTATTTACATATACTGATAAAGGTTTTGAGACTCCTATTGCATAGGATAACTGTATAGTACATTCGTCTGCAAGATCAGCTGCAACTACATTTTTTGCTAGGTATCTAGCTGCATATGCTGCAGATCTATCAACCTTAGATGGGTCTTTTCCAGAAAATGCTCCTCCACCATGTGGGGCTGCACCACCATATGTATCAACAATTATTTTTCTTCCTGTTAGACCAGAATCACCATCAGGACCTCCAATTACAAAGTTTCCAGTTGGATTAACATAGAATTCTTCATCTTTAAGACCTTCTAATAAGTTATTAGGTATACATTCATATACATAAGGTTTAACAATATCTTTCACATCCTCAGGAGATAAACCTTCTTTGTGTTGTGAGGAAATTACTAAAGATGTAACTTTGCTTGGTTTTCCATTTTCATAAAGCATTGTAACTTGGCTTTTTGAATCTGGTTCTAGACCAGATGCAGATCCATCTTTACGGGCTTGAGCCATTTTATATAGGATTTGATGAGAATAATGTATCGGTGCTGGCATTAATGACGCAGTGTCTTTGCAAGCAAAACCAAACATGATTCCTTGATCACCTGCGCCCTCATCTTTGTTGCTACCAGAATCAACACCCATAGCAATATCAGCTGATTGCTCATGAAGAAAACTTTCAACATCACAATTCTGCCAATGAAAGCCATCTTGTTCATAACCAATATCTTTAATACAATCTCTAACTTGAGATATAATCTGATCTTTAGAAACTGATGGGCCCCTAACTTCTCCAGCTAAAACTACTTTATTAGTGGTAGTCAAAGTCTCACAAGCTACGCGTGTTTGTGGGTCACCAGATGATAAATAAGTATCAACAACCATATCTGAAATTCTATCACAAACTTTATCTGGATGACCTTCAGAAACTGATTCACTTGTAAATAAATAAGATCTATTCATATTAACTCCTAATATCTGTAAGTATTATCTTTAAATGGTCCTTGCTTACTAACACCAATATATTCTGCTTGTTTATCAGTTAATTCCGTAAGCTTTGCTCCAACTTTCTTTAAGTGTAATGATGCAACTTTTTCATCTAAATGTTTTGGTAAAACATAAACTTTATTTTCATAATTTTTAGAATTTTTCCAAAGTTCAAGTTGCGCTAAGACCTGATTAGTAAATGATGCACTCATAACAAAACTTGGATGGCCAGTGGCATTTCCTAGGTTAACAAGTCTTCCCTCTGATAGTAATAATATTTTCTTCCCATCTGGAAATTCTACCTCTCTTACTTGTGGTTTAATCTCATCAGACTTGTAATTTTGAAGAGCTTCTGTTTGTATTTCGTTATCAAAATGTCCAATATTACAGACGATAGCACGATCTCTCATTTGTCTCATATGATCTTGCGTAATCACATCAAGATTACCAGTGGCAGTAACAAATATATCACCATATTTACAAGCATCATCCATTGTGACAACTTCGTAACCTTCCATTGCCGCTTGAAGTGCATTAATTGGATCTATTTCGGTCACACAAACACGCGCACCTGCGCCTCTTAAGCTAGCTGCTGAACCTTTACCAACATCTCCATATCCAGCTACAACGGCTATTTTACCAGCCATCATTACATCAGTACCTCTTCTTATTCCATCTACTAAACTTTCCTTACAACCATATAAGTTATCAAATTTAGACTTAGTAACTGAGTCATTAACATTTATTGCTGGGACCTTTAATGTTCCATTTTTTTCCATCTCTTTCAAACGGTGGACACCTGTAGTTGTTTCTTCAGATAAACCTAAAATTTCTTCCAACATTTTTGGATACTTTTCATGAATTATTTTTGTAGCATCTCCACCATCATCTAAAATCATATTTGGCTTCCAACCATCTGGTCCTTCTAATGTTTTCTCAATACACCACCAAAATTCTTCTTCTGTCATTCCTTTCCAAGCAAATACTGGAATGCCTTTCGCAGCTATTGCAGCAGCAGCGTGATCTTGAGTGGAAAAAATATTACATGAACTCCATCTAACAGTAGCACCTAAAAATACCAGAGTTTCAATCAAAACGGCAGTTTGTATTGTCATATGTAAACAACCTACAATTCTTGCCCCATCTAGAGGTTTAGAATCACCATACTCTTCTCTTAGTGCCATTAAACCAGGCATCTCTGTTTCAGCTATTGCAATTTCTTTGTCACCAAAATCAGCTAAACTTAGGTCTTTAACTTTAAAATCTTCACTCATGATTGTATCCCTTTATGATTATTTTGACTTTTTAATGGTAATTTAATCAGAAAACAAGCACCTCTAAAGTCTAATTTGTCACTTTCTGTTAATTCAATTGAACCATTAAATAGATTTATTATCTCATACGATATTGAAAGCCCAAGACCAGAGTGCTGGTCTCTATCCTCTATCCTATCAGTATAAAATCTATCAAAAATTTTGTTCTTTTCTTTAAAATCTATACCTTTTCCTTGATCATAAATTTTAATTTCAACTGAATTTTCATTTTTTTTGTTTGATGTAATTAAAATATTTGAATTATTTTTGGAAATCGAAATACTATTATCTATTAAATTTAAGATTACCTGCAAAAATTTATCTTTGTTAAGAAGTACTAAATTTTTATTATTATCTGTTTGAAGTAAAATTTTAATATTTTTTTTATTAGTTGATTTTTCACCAAAATTTTCTTCTAGAAATTTGTTTACATTAATTAATTCAAAATTTTCTATTTCGATTTCTGCAATAGTTTTTGAAAAATGAGATATGTCGGAAATCAATTTGTTCATTCTGTCGATATCTTTATTAAAATTATTAATTATTTTTGATCTATTTTCTTTATTTATTTTTTTGCTAGTTAGTAATTCAATCGAAGATTTTATTGCAGTAAGCGGATTTTTTAGTTCATGAGCAACATCAGAGCTGAATTTTTCTAATTGATTAATTTGTGATTTCAATTCTTTTGACATAAGTTGTATTTGGTTTGATAAAATACCAATTTCATCAGATCTAAGAGGGTATATTAATTTTTTCTTATTTGTTTTATCCCTCTCAAGAACAGTGATTTTAGTTAGTTGCCTTAGTGGTGTTATCAGACCTCTCAAAAAAATAAATGATAATAAAATTGTAACTACAATAAATAAAAGAAAAAAATTAAAGAAATTCAAAGATTGTCCAGCTAGTTCATTATTATTTAATAACAATTTATACTTTATTAAAACAACTCCATAGACGTTATTATCTTTGATTATAGGTGATGTTAAAATTCTAGTTATATCATTATTTTCATCTTTGAACGTTTTAACGAGTTTCTGCTTTTCTTTAATTGTATCAATAATCAAGATAATTTCATGTACATTTTTGTCTAATTTTTTAGTAAATTTATTTTTAAGAATGTAATTATTAATATGATTAAAATTATTAATATAAATTTTTTCAAAAAAATTTGAGAAATCAAGTATATTTTCACGTGTTTCTGATAAATCTATCTCCTCAACATCTGTGCTCAAAAATAAATTTGTTGAGTCTGCAATTTTAATCCAATTTTCATTATAAATAACAGTGTTGAAATCTTTATCACCAAAGTTTTGAAATATAAATTGTTCAGTTGTAAACTTTTCTAACTCAGGTTCTGACAATTCGATAGGATTAATATTATCTGCCAAGTCACAAGTCTCCTTGTATGCTTCAATATCTTGAAGGTATCTGCAACGATAATCATACTGAAAAATTGGTACTCTTAATATTGAAGTATTTTCTAAATATTTTGTTATATTAGATAAATTTAATTTTATTGATTGATCCCTATTATCTATGAATTTATTATTTTGAATTAAGTAGTAATTGAAATAAGATAAAAATATCAAACCTAAAAATACAATAATTAAGTTAAGAATAATGAGTTGAAATGTTAAATTATAACTTGATAAGCTAAATAATCTTTTAATCACGCCAAGAATATCCAGAACCATATCTTGTTCTTATTTGATCAAAAGAATTATCATAAGATCTGAATTTTTTTCTTAATCTCTTTATATGGCTATCAATAGTCCTATCATCAACATATATAGAATCACCATACATAGCGTCCATCAATTGGTTTCTATCCTTTACTACTCCAGGATACTGAGCAAGAGATTTAATTAAATTAAACTCTGCAACTGTAAGTTCAATTTCTATACTTTTCCAAAAACATAATTGTTTATCTTCATCTAGTATTAAATCACCTTTTGTAAAATTTTGTTTTTTAATACTATTATCTTTTTGTTCTTCATTTCTATTATTATGAATTCTTAGCACTGTTCTTATGCGTTCATTTAATAATTTTTGTGAAAAAGGTTTTTTTATATAATCTGAAGCTCCCATTCTTAATCCAATAATCTCATCTTGTTCATGATCTTTTGAGGTTAAAAAGATAATCGGAAGATCTTTTAGATCTTCAATCTTGCTCGAACGTACTTTTGAAAGAAGTTCATTTCCATCCATTTTAGGCATCTTAATATCAAACAATCCCAAATCATAAGATTTACTTTCAAGAGCCTCTAAGGCCTCAACACCATTAAGAAATGTATCTACTGTAAACCCTTCACTTTGCAGAGAAAGAGATACTGATGTGAGAATCGACTGCTCGTCATCAACTAATGCTATCTTGGGCATATTGCTTTTTATTAATAATTTATGGCAGATTTAAGTTCAAAGAAAAAATGAGTCGGTTAACAAAATGTGACTTAAGTTGATAAGTAAATGTAAATATTTCAATAACTTGTTTGTCTCCTCAAAATTTGAATTAAGTAAGGGATTGACATGATAAAAAAAATATTTATGTTCTTACTTTGTTCTTATTGCGATATTGAGCAAATGTTGTATTGTCCCTTTTCGGCGGCACTACATATTGTGTTTTTCGACAATAATTTTTTAAAAATGGATAGAATTTAAATGGCAGACAATCTACAGGTATCAGCAAAAATCTCAGAAGAAAAAAGTGTAAATATTTTAACATTAAGTGTTGTACGTCGTGACGGAGCAATTACTCCTTTTAAATCGGAGAAAATTTCGAATGCTATTAAAAAAGCATTCTTAGCACAAACAAAAATTAGAAATGATAAAAATAAGGAAAAAGAACAACAAGATGGAATTCATAAAACCGTCGAAGCTTTAACACATAAAGTTGTCTCAGCATTAACCAGAAGGATTGCTGATGGAGACATGATTCACATAGAAGATATACAAGATCAAGTGGAATTAGCTCTTATGAGGGATGAGCATCATAAGGTTGCTAGAGCATATGTTTTGTATAGAGAACAAAGAGCAGCTTCAAGATATCATACTAAAAAACTAAAAGAACAAGTTGGAGAAAAAGCTTCTTCAATGATGGTCACTAAAAGAGATGGAAGTAAAGAACCAATTTCACTTGATAAAATTACCAATAGAGTTTCTGTTCTATCGACTGGTTTAAATATTGATCCAATTGTTGTTGTTCAAAAAGCAGTTCCAGGATTGTATAGTGATATTAGTTCTGTTGAAATTGATACTTATCTTGCTGAAACAGCAGCAGCTTTAACAGTTGAACATCCTGATTATTCTTACCTAGCAGCAAGGATAAAAGTTAATTCTCTTCATAAAGAAACTCCAGGCTTCATAATAGCTACAAAGAACTTATACGATGATGGTTTATTGAGAGAAGATTATTATAAAAAAGTGATGGAAAATGCAGATGCAATAGAATCAGTGATTGATTATGACAAAGATTATACCTTTGATTATTTTGCTCTTACAACACTAATCAGGGCATATTTATTAAAGTTTGATAATAAAACAATTGAAAGACCTCAAGACCTATGGATGAGAGTAACTTTAACAGTTACCGGTAATGAGTTTAATTTAGATAAAATAAAAGAAACTTATAAAAATTTATCAACTGGTACGTATACACATGCTACTCCAACTTTGTTTAATAGTGGATTAAAAATGCAACAATTATCGTCGTGCTTTTTAATAGGTATGGAGGATGATTCTATTGAAGGTATTTTTAACACCATAAAAGATTGTGCTCTAATATCTAAAACCGCAGGTGGTATTGGCATGCACGCACACAACATTAGAGGTAGTGGAAGTAGAATAAAATCAACAAATGGTAAATCTAATGGTCTTATTCCATTTCTTAAAATTTTTAATGAGACTGCTAAATCAGTTGACCAAGGCGGAGGTAAAAGAAAAGGTTCTTTTGCAGTTTACTTAGAGCCCTGGCATGCTGACATTGAGAAATTTTTAGAACTTAGAAAAAATACTGGCGCCGAAGAATTTAGAGCAAGAGATTTGTTTTACGCTTTATGGATACCAGATTTATTCATGAAAAGAGTAGAAAATGATGAAGAATGGACACTTATGAGTGAACATGAATGTCCAGGACTTTCTAATGTTTATGGTGATGAGTTTGAAAAACTTTACACTAAGTATGAAAATGAAATGAAGCATTTAGAAAAAATTAAAGCAAGAGATCTAATGTCTAAAATTATAGAAGCGCAGATAGAAACAGGACAGCCTTATATGCTCTATAAAGACTCAATCAATAACAAGTCAAACCAAAAAAATATTGGTGTTATTAAATCTTCAAACCTGTGTGCAGAAATAGTTGAATACTCAGATAAGAACGAGACATCTGTATGTAACTTGGCTTCTATAGCTCTGCCAAAATTTGTAAAAAAATCAGATAAAAAATTAATATATGACTATGATGCTCTTTATGAAACAGCAAAATTGGCCACAAAAAACTTAGATGAAGTAATTGATATTAATTTTTATCCAACTGATAAAACGGAAAGATCTAATAATAAACACAGACCAATAGGTTTAGGAATACAGGGTCTTGCAGATGTCTACTTCAAGTTAGGAATAGCTTATGATTCTGAAGAGGCTAAAGAAATAAATAAATTAATTTTTGAAACAATTTACTTTGGAGCTCTAGAAGCTTCATGTGAATTAGCAAAAGAAAAGGGAGCATACGAAACATTTAAAAATTCACCAATTTCGGAAGGTAAATTTCAATTTGATCTGTGGAATGTTAATCCTTCTTCAAAATGGGATTGGGATGCGCTAAGAGCTAGAATTAAAGAGCACGGTGTAAGAAACTCTTTAACCACAGCTTGTATGCCAACTGCGTCAACAGGCATTATATTAGGTAACACTGAAACATTCCAAATACAAACCTCTAATATATATAAAAGACAAACACTCTCGGGTGAGTTCCTACTCGTAAATAGATATTTGGTGAATGAACTTTCTCAAAGAGGACTGTGGAATAAAGATATGAGAGACAAAATAATTTTAGAAAATGGATCGGTTGAAAACATAAATGAAATTCCAACTGAGCTAAAAGAAATCTATAAAACAGTTTGGGAAGTATCACAAAAAACTGTCATAGATATGTCAGCAGATAGAGCGCCATTTATTGATCAAACCCAATCAATGAATCTTTGGCTTTCAACGCCTACATTTGGAAAAGTTAATTCAATGCATATGTATGCTTGGAAAAAAGGTCTTAAAACAGGAATGTATTATCTAAGAAGTAGATCAGCAGTTGATGCTGTAAAAGTTACAGTTTCATCAGAAAAAGCAGCAAAAGATGCTTATATAAATACTGCTATTAAACAAAACAATGAACCAGAAGATTGCGAAACTTGCAGTGCATAAAGAAGGAGTAAAGAATGATATCAAAAGGCGTTAAATCAATATTTCCAATAAAAAACCAAGAAATTTGGGATAGGTACAAACAACATATTCAAGCCTTTTGGACAACCGAAGAAGTATCATTGCAAGATGATTTAAGAGACCTTGAAACTTTAAATGATGGTGAAAAGCATTTTATTAAGCATGTACTTGCATATTTTGCAAACTCTGAGGCAATGATTAATGAAAACTTAGCAAGTAGATTTTACAAAGAAATCCTAATACCTGAAGCAAGATGTTTTATCTCAATACAAATGTTGAACGAATCCATTCATGCAGAAATGTACGGTCTTCAAATTGAGGCTTATGTAAAAGATGCAAAAGAAAAAGATATGCTTTTTGATGCAATTCAAAATGTACCATGTATTAATCATAAAGCACAATGGGTATCAAAATGGCTTAATGGCAGTCAAAATCTCCTAACCAGATTGATAGGTTTTGGATTAGTTGAAGGTTTGTTTTTTGCTGGCTCTTTCTGTGCCATATATTACTTTAGGAAAAGAGGGTTATTACCTGGCTTAGCCCTATCTAACGATTGGATTGCAAGAGATGAAGGAATGCACTTTAGCTTTTCATCATTAATGTTTAGGACTTTAAGAGACAAGTTTAATAATAAAACATTAACTGATGCAGATATTAGTGATTTATCCTTGATTCCTTCAGACGTACCTCAATCACAGTTTGAAGAAATTGTTAGAGAAGCAGTAGCTTTTGAAAAAGAATTTGTAAAAGATGCACTGCCAGTAGATTTAATTGGTATGAATCAAGACTTAATGTGTCAGTATATCGAAGCTGTTGCAGACAGAATTGCTGATCTATTTGAATTTGACAGAGTCTTTAAAACAGAGAATCCTTTTGATTTTATGAGAGCTTTGGATGTTCAAAATGTTACAAACTTTTTTGAAAAAAGAGTATCTGAGTATCAAAGACCTACTGATAGAGCTTTAAGTTTTGATGAAGCATTTTGATGGAAGCAGAGATATATTCTAAAACTAATTGTGGATACTGTGATAGAGCTAAACTACGGTTAGCTAAATATAATCCAAAGATTTATATGCTTGATACAGATTATACTAGAGAAGATTTTTTTGAAAAGTTTCCAAACGCTAAAACCTTTCCTCAAATAATTTTAAATGGTGAAAAAATTGGAGGGTATCATGAGCTTGAAAAATGGTTCGCAATGAATACCTTTGATGAAGAATTCTAAATAACCTTTTTTTTTCCTTTTCTTGTGTAAGTTTTTTTATTTCTAACAATTCTTTGTTTATACTTAGGTAGTTTTAAATCTTGAGCAAAGGGATTTCTCTTCTTAATTTTTTTTTTTATTTCCATAAACTATGGTCTAATGTGCCTGCCCCCAATGATCACCAGCACCAAAATCAACAGTGAGTGGAACTGAAAAATCTTTATATTTTAAATGTACTGACTCCATAATTGTTTTTACATTACTTACTAAATTGTCATATTTTTTACTTTCGACTTCAAAAATTAGTTCGTCATGTACCTGTAAAAGCATTTCAGCCTCAATATTTTTAAGTTTTATTTCCTTGTGAATTTCAATCATTGCTAACTTAATAATGTCTGCTGCACTACCTTGAATTGGTGCGTTAATAGCTTGTCTTTCTGCAAAACCTCTAACAGCAAAATTCTTATCAGCAATTCCCTTAATATTAATTTTTCTTTTAAAAATTGTTTCTACGTATTGATTTGTTTTTGCGAAATCAATTTGATGGTCCATATATTTTTTGATTTTTGGATATTTAATAAAATACTCATTTATATAATCTTTTGCTTCTGTATTGGAAATATCAAGTTGTTTAGCTAAACCGTATGGACTGATTCCATATAGAATACCAAAATTAATTGCTTTTGCTTTTCTTCTATAGTCATTGTTTATTTGACTATCATTTAAATTAAATATTTCCTTAGCAGTTGATGCATGAATATCTTCATTGTTTTTAAAAGCTTTAATGAAATTTTTATCACTAGAAATTTCTGCAGCTAATCTAAGCTCTATTTGAGAGTAATCAAAACTGACTAATTTTTTTCCTTTTCCACTAACAAAAGCTGTTCTTATTTTTTTTCCATTTTCAGTTCTAATTGGAATATTTTGAAGATTTGGATCTGTAGAACTTAATCGACCTGTTAAAGTATTAGCCAAACCAAATGATGTATGAACTCTACTTTTATCATCTGTTAATCTAAATAAAGCATCAGTATAAGTTGATTTAAGTTTTGTTAATTCCCTCCATTCAAGAACGAGATGTGCAATTTCAAATCCATCTGAGGCTAAACTATTTAAAGTTGAAGAATCAGTAGAATATGTTCCTGATTTTGTTTTTTTCCCACCAGGTATTTTAAGATTTACAAATAATATCTCTCCTAATTGTTTAGGCGAGCCAATATTGAACTCTTCTTTTGAGAGTTTATAAATATTCTTTTCAAGTATTTTACTTTCATTTTCAAATTCATTACTTAGACTTGTTAAAAACTTTTTATTCACCTCTATGCCATTTGCTTCAATTGAAGATAATACCTCTACAAGAGGCAAATCAATGTTTTGATAAACAAAATTAGCCCTTTCTTTTATTAAACGAGGATAAAGATTTTTAAAAAGCCTGAAAGTTAATAGGGAATCTTCTGCAGCATAATTAACTGCGTTATCAATAGTTACTTTATCAAAAGTAATTTCATTTTTTCCTGTACCAACAACTTCTTTGTATTTAATTGTTGTATGATTTAAATGATTAAATGAAAGATCATCTAAGTTGTGTTTATAAATTCCATTATCAATTGAATAGGAGATTAACATTGTGTCTGCAATTGAATTAAAGGTGACTCCATACTTATTTAAAATTCTAATATCGTATTTTATGTTTTGACCAATTTTTAAGATTGATTTGTTTTCACAGATTTTATTAATAAGATTAATTACATATTTTTCATCTAACTGACCATTAACTCTTTTAGATCCATCTAGTGTAGTATGGTTGATTGGGATATAATAAGAAATGTCTTCATTGTAGGAAAGTGAGATACCAACTAATTGAGCTTTTTCTATATTGAGTGAATTTGTTTCAGTATCTATTGCACATATACCTTTTTTTTCAATTTCGTTTAAAATCTTTTCAAAATTTTCCTTTGAATTAATTAATTGGTATTTTGGTTCTATTTCTTTTTTGTGAATAATATTATTATTATCACTAGATATAAAAGAATTGGATTTTAATCTTTCAGAGGTTGACCTAAAGCCCTGTTCTTTTAGAAATTTAAAGATGTTATTATTTTCTTTTTTTAATTCGTTATATGTTTTTATTTTCTCAATACCCTCAGGTATTTTTACATCATTTTTTAGTGTTACAAGTTCCAAACTTAATCTGATATCATTTTCTGATTCTGTAAGAATATTTCTTCTTTTTTCTTGCTTAATTTTATCAAGATTTTTTATTAAACCGTCAATGTCGTTAAATTCATTTATTAACTGAGATGCAGTCTTAGGCCCAATACCAGGTGCACCTGGAATATTATCTACTTTGTCTCCTGTTAAAGCTTGAATAAAAATAACCTTATCTGGCTGTACACCAAACTTTTCTTCAACATCTTTGATTTCTATTTTTTTATTTTTCATTGGATCAAGCATTGTTACATGTTTACTAACAAGCTGCATTAAATCTTTATCTGAGGAAACTATGATAGTTTCAATTTTATCTTTTTCAGCTAAGCTAACATAAGTAGCTATTAAATCATCAGCTTCATATCCCTCAATTTCTAATTGAGGTATATTAAAACTCTTTACACACTCTCTTATTAAAGGAAATTGTGGTATCAAATCATCAGGAGCCTCACCTCTATTAGCTTTATATTCTGGATAAATTTCATTTCTAAAATTTTCCCTTGCAGCATCAAATATCACTATCATTTTATCCTGACTGTAATCTTCTATCAGCTTAACAAGCATATTAGTAAATCCAAAAACTGCATTAATTGGTGTGCCGTCAGCACGATTCATTGGAGGAAGACCATAATAAGCCCTAAAAATATAGGCAGAACCATCAACTAGTATTAATCTACTCTTTTTATTCATTATAAATTTAAATATATAAGATTTTAAATAAATGTCAGAATATAAATATTCAATTGAAGCTAAAAATGTAAATAAAGTTTTTTATAAAAAAACTCAAAAAGTTAATGCATTAATTGATTTTAGTATAAAGCTAGAAAGAGGAACAATTCATGGTCTATTAGGACCAAATGGTGCAGGCAAATCAACCTTTATTAATATTCTTGGAGGTTTAGTCAAAAAAAATTCAGGAGATGTTAATATTTGTGGCATAAATATAGATAAAAACATTAAATTAAGTAAATTCAAAATAGGTATAGTTCCGCAAGAATTAAATATTGATCCATTCTTTTCTCCAGCTGAATTATTAGAGCTGCAAGCAGGTTTATATGGGGTTCCTAAAAGAAAAAGAAAAACTGATGAAATTCTTGATAATTTAAAATTGACAGATCAAAGAAATGCTTACGCTAGAACCTTGTCTGGTGGGATGAGACGAAGATTACTAATTGGAAAGGCTCTTGTTCATGATCCAGAAATGATAATTTTAGATGAGCCAACTGCAGGTGTTGACATTGATATTAGAACATCTGTTTGGAATTATATAAAAAAAATAAGCAAACAAGGAAAGACGATATGTTTAACAACTCATTATTTAGAGGAAGCTGAAAGTCTTTGTGACAAAATTACTATTATTAATAATGGTAAAAAAGTTATCGAAGGATCTAAGACTGATTTACTAAATATTATATCAACTAAGTCAGTTTCTTTTGTCTTAGATGAAAGCGTAAGCATTCCTAAAGAGTTAAATGAATTTAAACCAGTAATTACGGATAACATATTAAAACTAAATTATGATAAAAATAAAACTAATATAAAAAAAATTATTAATATTTTGAATAGTAATGGAATTGAATTTAAAGAAATTAATACATCTGAAGGTGATTTAGAAGACGTCTTTATTAAAGTAGTTAGTAAAAATGATACTGCAGTCTAAAAATTTATTTAGTTACCTTTTTTTACTGATCCCTTTGTTTTTAATTACTGGTCCAGCGATACCTGATATTGTAATTACATTAGGTGTAATATTTGGAATATTTTATATTCTTTATCAAAAAGAATATGAAAACTTTATAAAGTTAAATTTTTTTAGAATTTCAATTATATTTTGGTTAAGTTTAATATTAATAAGTTTTTTTTCATATAATAAAACTTATTCTTTCCAAGATTCTCTAATTTTTATTAGAATTTTATTAATACCATTTTTTTGTTATTTTGTATTTTTTAGAGATAATAAATTTTTTGAGAGATTATTATTGGTTTTATTTATTATTGTTGTGTTTGTTAGTATAGATACACTTTATCAATTCATTAATTATACATCTAAAGATGGTTTTAAAGAAGATTTATTAGGATTTAAGTCAAACTGGTATGGAAGATTAACTGGTCCATTTGGAGATGAATTAATTCCTGGATCATACCTATCAAAGTTTGGTTTATTTGGATTTGTATTTCTTATATCTAAAAAAAAATTAGAAAATAATATAATTTTTCAATCACTTTATCTATCTATAATTATTTTAGTTTGCTATGTATCTGGTGAAAGAATGGCATTTGCAACATTCTCTTTAAGCTTACTGCTTTTACTTATTTTTTTAGACGGTTTTAGGAAATCTATTATGTCATCAATTTTGATTGGTGCATTATTTATATTTTTAGCAAATTATCTACATCCCTTTTATAATGACTTTAATATAATTGAGTCTACTGAATATCATCAAGGTCAGAAAATTGAAAAATTTTTTCAATGTGAAAACAATACTGAAAAAATCTGTTCAAAAATTATAAATATTCAGCCCAATTTTTTCGAGGTAATTAAAAATTTTAGCAGTTCTGCTTATGGTGAAATTTATTTATTGTCGTTTAAAATGTTTATAGATAACCCAATTACAGGAATTGGTATTAATAATTTTAAATATCTATGTAACTACAATGAATTATATAAAAATATGATGATAAATTATGAGTGTGCATCACATCCACACAACATTTATATACAATGGTTAGCAGAGGGTGGTTTAATAGTGTTTATTTCATTTATTTTATTCTTATTTTTCTTGGTAAAGTTTATAATAAATAATACTGCTGATAAAAAATATAAAATAATTTCTATTGTGATAATTTTAATAATGTTTTGGCCTATTATGTCGACTGGGAGTTTAATTAAAAATTGGTTTGGAGTGACTACATTTTTTATTATTGGATTATGTATGTGTCTTAGTAAATTTAAAAATAATTACTAAGCTTTGAATTTGAAAAAGTTTTTTTAGATTTTAGAGCAACTAATAATCCTAATATAAAGAAAATTATCACAGCTAGTGTTGTTCCATTACCTTTACCAAATAATGAACCAACAAAATTGATGACATAATAGATTTCCTAAAACCGTCTAAAAAAATAAGTAAAAGCAGTAAGCTTAAAGAGAATGTTGCAAATGCCATTCTTTCACCAGATACATAGCAAATATGATCCTACGAATGCCATATAAACTGCAGAATATGCTATTGATAAATTTGTTGAAGCAGAATTATCAAAAAATCTTACTTTGATAAGATAATAAAAAGATTTTAGACCATCAACCCATGTAATTTTTTTTCCTTGTACTTTGGATCTAAAAAAATATGAGACACCAAATTCATAAATAAAAAAGTTATTTCTTACAATTTGTGAAGCTAGATCGATTTCAATACCAAAATCATTTATACTAAGTTGAATTTTTTCTATTACACTTCTATGTAAAATTTTTAATCCACAATGAACATCACTTAATGATTGTGAAAAAAAAATGTTGAATATTAAGGAATTTATTTTTCCTACAAGGTTATTAAAAAAATAATTATTTTTCTTTAATTTGCCTGATAAGTATCTGCTGCCAAAAATACATTTTATCTCTTTATTAGTAGAAATCATTTCAAACATTTCTTTAGCATCTTTACAATCTAATTCTAAATCTGCATCTTGAAGCAAAACATATTCTCCATTTGAATTTTTAATACCTATCTGAATTGCTTTTCCTTTTCCTGAATTGATATCAAGTCTTATAATTTTAAGTGAGAATTTGTAGTTATATTTTTTTTTTAATTCTGCTAATAAGTCGGATGAACCGTCGTTTGAACCATCATCAACAATAATAACTTCAGTATATTCATTATTAAAAAATTTTTTAATTTGTTCGAAGAGTTTTCTAAGAAAGTTAATTTCATTAAAAACAGGTATTACTATGGATAACGTTTTACTATTCTCTTGGGGCATGTTTATTCAGTATTCTCTGCAATGTTCGTCTATGCATTCTTAATCTTCTAGCTGTTTCAGATACATTTCTATTACACTGTATAAACACTCTTTGTATATGTTCCCATCTAATTCGATCTGCTGTCATTGGATTTTCTGGAGGAGGTGGTAGTATTTCCTTTGAATTGGTAAGAGCATCATAAATTTGATCAATTTCTGCTGGTTTAGGGAGATAGTCTATTGCTCCTGATTTAATTGCAGCAACAGCTGTTGCTATATTTCCATAACCAGTTAGAAGAAGTGATTTGGTTTGAGGACTAATTTTTTGCAGTTCTTTTACTAATTCTAATCCAGACCCATCCTCTAATCTCATATCAACAACTGCATAATCAAAATTATTCTGGTTAACCTTTAACAATGAATCTTTAAAACCTGGTGAAGATATTACTTCAAATCCTTTTTTTTCCATGGATCTTGTAAGTCTCTCTCTAAAAGGAAGGTCATCATCAACAATCAGTAATTTCATACTCATATATTTAAGATAGAGTTATCGAAGTTAATTTCAACAACAGCGTTGCCATCTTTGGAATTATAAAAATCAAGGTTGCCACCCATATTTTCAATTAGGTTTTTTGCTATAAATATACCTAATCCCATTCCCTGATTATTTTTCGAAACATATGGCTCTCCTAATTTATCAATTATATCTTTAGAAAAACCACTGCCATCATCAGATATAGTTATATTAACGGTTGTTTTTTTATAGTTTAATTCAACTTTAGTTGTATTCATAGAGTAGAATATTGCATTTTGAATTATGTTACCCAAAGCGTACATTATTTCATCTCTATAAACAATCTCAGGCTCAAAGTCAGAGGGGTTTATTTTTAAAAGTAGATTTTTATTTTTATTAAATTTATCAAAGTTTATTTTAATTAAATCAGATATTTTTACTTTTTCCAAAAAATTATCTTTTAATTTAAGGGGATTTTTTGAAAATCTTTGTAATATTTCTTTACATCTTTCTGCTTGTGATTTTAACAACACAATATCTTTAACTATATTCTTATCATCAATTAATTTTTTTTCTTTTAATAAATCATTTAAAATTAAAAATATTGTATTAAGCGGGGTACCCAATTCATGAGCTGCAGCAGCACTAAGAGAACCTACTTCGGTCATTTTCTTTTGATTTAAAATTTGTAGTTTTGAAACTGAAAGTGCATTTGAAATTTTTCTCGAAGAACTTGCAAATAAATAAGCATAAATAGCAATAAAAATTACTGTAATAATTAATGAGGCAACTAAACCAAAACTATAAAGATTTGGTAAATAAAATTTAGGTCCTAGATCAAGAGGTATATAATAAAAATTTAATATAATTATAATAATTATTGAAATAGTTGAGAGAATAACTGTCATTAATGCAGGTAGATATGATGCTGATGTAATTACTGGTGCTAAAATTAATATTGAAAAAGGGTTAATTATTCCTCCAGTCAAAAATAACAAAAAACCTAATTGCAAGGTATCGAAAAGTAAATATGAAAAAGCTTTTGTGTTGCTGATAGATTTATTTTTTCTTTCTTCATAATAAGAATAAAAATTTACTGCAACTGATAATAAGATTATTGTCAGAGTTTCAAAAAATGGAATTTGAATTTTGGTAACAAATGATACGAAAAAAATTGCTAAGGCCTGTCCAAAAATTGCTATCCATCTTATTTTAATTAAATTTCCAAGTAAAATTGTATTCATTAAAGTCTAAATATCAAGATTAGCTACTTTTAATGAATTTTCTGCTATAAATTTTTTCCTTGCATCTGTTTCTCCTCCCATGAGATCTTCAAATGCTTTATTTGCAGCATCAATCTCATTAATTTTTACAGATAATAATACTCTTTCATTTTGATCTAAAGTTGTTTCCCATAATTGATCGGGATTCATTTCACCTAGCCCTTTATATCTGTTAATTTGAAGACCGGATTTGCCAATATCTAATATTTTATCAATTAAATTCAATGGTCCATAAATATTGAACTCTTCACCTCTGTAACTTAATAATCCACAACCACTTTCTTTAACACGATAAAAATTTTCCATTAAATCGTCTTTAAGTTTATTTAAAGCCTTTGCTTCAGGTGTAATTACAAAATTTTCATCTATAATATATTTTTCTGTAAAACCTCTAATTGTTCTTTCAAATAAAATGTGGTCATTTTTATGTGATACTTTCCAATTTTTTTGCGAAATATTAGAAATTAAGTTTAATCTTTGTTGAAGGTATTTGGCTATTTCTTGACCAATTGAGTCATCTTTTAAATTCCTTAAGTCTAATCCTCTTACAATAGCAGTATGCTCAATTATATCAGCATTATCTACTCTTCTTAATAATGGCATAACTAAATTTTTAGTTTTTTTAGACAGGTAAATTATTTCTTTTAATAGTTCTCCAGCAAATTGAGATTGTTGAGTATTTTTATAAATAGTGTTCTTTAATCCCTCTTCAATTAAATAATCTTCTAAATCAGTGTCATCTTTTTTGTAAACTGTAGAATTACCTTTTTTGAGTCTATATAAAGGAGGTTGTGCAATATATAACCGCCCTGAGTCAATAATTGGTTTCATATGTCTATAAAAAAAAGTTAACAAAAGTGTTCTAATATGACTTCCATCAACATCTGCATCAGTCATTATAATTATTTTATGATATCTCATTTTCGTTATATCGAACTTACCCTCTAATTTATTTAGATCTGTATCATCAGTGGGATTTCCCACACCTGCCCCTATTGCTGTAATTAATGCGCCAATTTCATTACTTGTTAAAACTTGTTTATCATTAGCTCTTTCAACATTTAAAATTTTACCTCTTAATGGAAGAATTGCTTGGTTCTTTCTATCTCTACCCTGTTTAGCTGATCCACCTGCTGAGTCACCTTCAACTATAAACAATTCTGATAATTCTGGGTTTTTTTCCTGACAATCTGCTAGTTTACCTGGGAGAGAAGTATTTTCTAAACCAGTCTTTCTTCTTGTTAATTCTCTTGCTTTTCTTGCAGCTTCTCTAGCATTTGATGCTTCAATTATTTTATCAATTACTTTTTTAATTTCTGATGGGTTTTCTTCAATCCATTGCTCCAATTTATTTAAACTAGTAGACTCTATGACTGGCCTTACTTCAGAGGATACCAATTTATCTTTAGTTTGACTAGAGAATTTTGGATCAGGTAACTTTACAGATATGATGCAAGTTAATCCTTCCCTTGCATCCTCACCAGTAATATTGTTAGAATTTTTTGTATTTTTATTTACATAATTAACTATTGATCTAGTAAGTGCGCCTCTGAAACCTGCAAGGTGAGTTCCACCATCTCTTTGAATAATATTATTAGTAAAACAAATCGTATTTTCATGATAGCTATCAGTCCATTGCAATGAACATTCAATAGAAATGTTATTTTTTTCGCCATTGAAAAATATTGGGTTTGGATTGATCAGATTTTTTCCTTCATTTAAATATTTTACGTATTCTTTAATTCCTCCATCATATTTAAAATTTATATTCTTTTCTTTAGCCTGTCTTCTATCTGATAAAAAAATACTTATACCTGTATTTAGAAATGCTAATTCTCTAAGTCTTTTCTCTATTACTTTAAAATTAAAATTAATATCTTTAAAAATTTTGTTAGTAGGTAAAAATGTAATTTTAGTTCCTGTAAAATAATTATTATTAATTTTTTGTGAATTACCAATTACATTTAATTGATTGCTTACAATTCCATTTTCAAACTCAATGTTGTATATTTTTCCATCTCTATTGATTTCTAAAACTAAATTTTCAGATAATGCATTAACTACCGAAACTCCGACTCCATGCAATCCACCAGACACTTTATAACTATTTTGATCAAATTTACCGCCAGCATGTAATTCAGTCATTATTAGTTGAGCTGCTGGTATTTTTTCAGTTTTGTGAAGATCAACTGGTATTCCCCTGCCATTATCAGTAATGGTTGCTGTTCCATCAGCATTCAAAATTACTTCTATTTTATCGCAAAAACCTGCTAGTGCCTCATCTATAGAATTATCAAGAACCTCATAAATCATTTGGTGGAGACCTGATCCATCATCAGTATCTCCAATGTACATTCCTGGTCTTTTTCTTACTGCTTCGAGCCCCTTAAGTACTTTAATAGAGTCAGAAGAATATTCAGAATTCATATATCAGTTATATTATAAAATTGAGCATTTGTTGATATAAAAGAAAATATATTTTTTTCAGTACCAGTTAAAAAAAATTGGATTTCAAACCTATTAATCATATCTAATAGTATTTGACGGTTATTTAAATCCAAGTGAGAACCAATTTCGTCAAATAGTAGTATTGGGTTAATTTTTTTGTAATTTGTTAAATAATAACACTGTGCTAATAAAATCATAAGGACAATAGTTTTTTGTTGTCCCGTTGACAGCAGTGAGGCATCAAAATCATTATCTATAATGCCTATGATGTCAGATCTATGGGGGCCAATTTTGGTTCCTCCATAATTCTTATCATAATTGCGTGTGTCTTGTAAAACTGATAAATATTTTTCTGATGTTAAATCATTGCTAAAAAAATCATCCTTCATTTGCAACTTAAGTTTAAACTTAAATTTGTGATCCTGATTCAAAATATTTATAATTTTATTAATTGAATTTAATTCAGAATACCTTGACTGATATATTTCCATCCCTAAAAATGAAATTTCATTTTCGACTTGATTTAACCATTCATTATCAAAAGAAGTTTTTTGAAGAATTTTAATTCTTTCAATTAACAATTTCTTATATTTATTAATCAATCGATTATAATTTTTTTTACTCGAATATATTAATCTGTCTAAAAAATTTCTTCTATAAGATGGTGAGGCTTGAAATAATCTCTCCATTTCAGGTAAAAAAACAATATATGATATAGATTGATTTAAAAAGTTAATCGATTCTTTTGAAAAATCATCATTAATCTTTATTATTTTTTTATATTTATTATTAATGTTCTCTGCGTATATTTTAATATCAAAATCGTTATTATTTATTCGTAAATTATTTTTTATAAAAAAATTACTTTCTTTTTTTTTAATCAGATTACAAAGACTTGAATTTCTTATTCCTCTACCTTTAGCATTTAAAGAAATACCTTCTAAAATATTTGTTTTTCCACATCCATTTTTACCAAAAAAAATATTTAATTTTTTATCAAAAGAAATATTATAATCGGTAAAATTTCTAAAATTGTTAAATTTTATATCTTTTATTTTTGCCAAATTTTAAACTCTCATTGGCATTAAGACATAAACTAAATTAGTATTTGAATTTTCAAGAGCAGTAATTGGAGAAGTATTGTCTTTTAAATTAATTGATATTTCTTCATCTTCTAAATTATTAACTATATCCATTATATATTTTGAATTGAATCCAATTTCTATATCATCACCATTATAATTTATTTTTAAATCTTCAGATGCAGTGCTACTTTCATTATTGATAGTATTTAAATTTAATACATTATTTAATAATTTAAACTTTATTACTGGTGATTTTTCATTAGCAATTGTGCTTACCCTATCTACTGCAGAAAGTAATAATTCCCTTTTTATTTTGAGAGTATTTAAATTATCTTTAGGAATTACTCTTTTATAATCTGGAAAACTTCCATCAATTAGTTTTGATATAAATATTATATTTTGTAATACAAAAACAATTTTATTTGAGCTAATGTATATTTCTACTTCAGTGTTATTTTCTGATAATAATTTAGAAATTTCATAAATTGTTTTTTTAGGAATAATTACACCAGATATTTGGTCAATATTTTCTTCAACCTCATAAGAAAATTTTGCCAATCGGTGACCGTCAGTACCGACTAAAGTTACCATATTTTTATTGTTTTCGCTGCTAATATTAAAATATAATCCATTGAGAAAGTATCTTGTTTCTTCATTAGAAATTGCAAACTTTGTTTTATCAATCAATTTAAATAATATATTTGAATTAATTTTAATTTTGACGCCCAAAGTGTCTTGATCAATTATTGGATAGTCCTCTTTTGGTAAACAAGCTAATGAAAACCTAGACCCATCAGCACGTAAGGTTAGTAACTTTCCATTATTTGAAATTATTTCTATTTCACTATTACCATCAATTTTTCTTACTATATCATATAATATTTGAGAATTTATAGTAGTGGCACCTTCCTCAAATATATTACAATCAATTTTTTCAATTATAGAAATATCCATATCTGTTGATGATAAAATCAATTGATCATTTTTTGCCTCAATTAAAATATTTGATAGAATTGGCAATGAATTTTTTTTGTCAACTATGCCTTGGAGGTGAGATAATGTTTTAAAAAAATTTGATTGTGATATTTTAAATTTCATATCATAACAATATGATAAAAATTATTAAGAATCTATAAGTCTTTTTAACAATTCAAGATCTTCATTAAAGTTAACATCAGATAACTTAAGTTCTTCAATTTTTTTAACTGCATGCATTACAGTGGTGTGATCTCTACCACCAAATTTTCTTCCTATTTCTGGTAATGATCTAGATGTAATTGATTTTGCTAAATACATAGCAATTTGTCTAGGTCTAGCTACTGATCGTGATCTTCTTGGAGAGTGCATATCTGTAATCCTGATATTAAAATGTTCAGCAACTTTCTTTTGAATTTCTTCAATAGTGATTTTTTTATTTGATGATTTTAATAAATCCTGAAGAACTAATTGAGCTGTTTCAACTGTGATTGCAGTACCAACTAAAGTTGCATGGGCAACTAATCTATTCAATGCCCCCTCCATTTCCCTTACATTAGATATGATTCTGTGAGAAAGGAATTCTAAAACTTTTGGTGGAATCTCTACACCTCTTTTCTGAGCTTTTTCAATTAGTATACCAAGCCTTAATTCATAAGTAGTTGGGTGAATATCTGCTACAAGTCCACAACCAAGTCTAGATTTTAATCTTTCTTGAACTCCATCAAGGTCGGTTGGAGTTTTATCAGCTGAAATTACAATTTGTTTATTCTGTTCTATTAATGCATTAAAAGTATGAAAAAATTCTTCTTGAGTATTATCTTTACCACTAATGAATTGAACATCATCAATCATTAAAACATCGATGGATCTAAACTGTTCTTTAAATGCAGACGTATCTTTGTATCTTAGTGCTCTTACAAATTGATACATAAATTTTTCTGCAGATAGATAAATAACTTTTCTTTCAGGGTTTTGTTGTTTGATCTTCCAACCAATAGCATGCATTAGATGTGTTTTGCCAAGCCCCACGCCTCCACATAAAAATAATGGATTAAATGTTATTTTATTTGCTTCTGAGACTCGCTGAGATGCAGCAAATGCTAACTCATTTGGTTTTCCAACAACAAAATTTTCGAATGTGAATCTAGGATCAAGGGGGGCTCCAAATTCATTTGGGTATGTAGATGCCTGATTAGATCTTAGATCCATACTTGATTTCCAATGATTATCATTACTTTTGATTGTTCTAGTAGTACCAGGAACTATTCTGCCACCAGAAGGTTTTACTACGAATTTAATAGTATCTACTTTTTCAGCTATATGCTTTGATTCTCCTTTAATCTTATCAGAGTAATTATTTACTATCCAATCTCTCAAAAATTTAGTTGGAACAGAGAAAGTTACTGTTGTTTCATGTAAGGAGACATATTTTAAATGTTTTAACCAATTATTGTAAGCTGAGTCACCAACATTTTTCTTTAAATTTTTTTTAAAAGATAACCATTTACTTTCGTCAATATTAGTAGATGTATTATCCATTTTCCCCCAACATAACGATTTTTCTTAAAAATATTTTACGCAAAAAATCAAAAGTCGTAAAATTATATCACCAAATTAATTTACTTAATCAACACCCTTTAAGTATTTTTAGCAAGAAGAAAAGTGAAAAAAATTAAAAAAAAATTATTTTTTTGAAAATTGTTTTGATAAGGAGGATAACTTTCTGGATATGTATTCTCTTTTAAAAATACCTCTTTTTAAACCTCTAGCCATGATTGAGTTGACGCTACTAAAGGATTTATGTATTTCTTCCTCATTTTTTGCTTCAACTGATGATTTAAATTTATTTAGAGCGTTTCTAAATTTGGATAAGTATTGAGAATTAACAGTATTTCTAGTTTTGTTCTGTCTTGATCTTTTTTTTGCTGAAGCATGATTAGCCATAGGTGTGCTATAAATTCAAAATATATTAAGTCAATTAATATTTAATGTTGAATTACTTATTATTTTGGAGTTTTGGGCAGTAAAAAGTTGATCTTCCATACTGAACTATCTTTTTAACCTTATCAGTGCCAATTTTCATTCCCTCTTTATTATATACTCTAAAATTTGACTGAAAACTTCCTAATGTTCCATCTATAGATCTATAATCTCTTATACTAGACCCTCCATATCTTATTGCTTTCTTCAAAATTTTTTTTATTGACTTAATTAGTTTCGAAATGAGACTAATTTTTAAATCTTTACCCAAAATTAGAGGTGAGATTCTGGCATCAAATAAAATTTCAGAAGCATATATATTTCCAATACCAGCTATTATTTTTTGGTTGAGTAAAATCTGTTTTATAGGTACTTCAGATTTTGAAATTTTTTCAAATATCATTTGAGGTTTAAGATTTGGACTCAAAGCATCAACGCCCAGACTCAAAATATAATTTTGTTTTTGAAGATCTTTTGTTTTTACTATGTCTATAAAGCCAAATTTCCTTGGATCATGATAAATAAGTATCTTTTTACTTAAAAAATATAGAACAATATGATCATGTTTTATTCTTTTGTAGGCTGATGAAGCAGTTTTTAGTCTTCCAGACATTCCTAAATGTATTACAAGAGAATAATTAATATCTAAATCTATGATAATGAACTTTGCTATTCGTCTTAGGTTGGATATCTTGGAGTTACGTAGTATATTACTTATATTATTAGGAATTTTAAAACGTAGTTTTGTTGTATGAATTTTGACATAAGATATTTTTTGATTCAATATTACACAGAGTCCTCTAACTGTAGTTTCAACTTCAGGTAATTCTGGCATAATGAAAAAAGATTATAATTTTGGTTATACAAAAGTAAACTCAAAACAAAAGACTAAACTTGTTCAGAATGTATTTTCAAGTGTAGCTCCAAGCTACGATATAATGAATGATTTAATGAGCTTAGGCATGCATCGATTATGGAAAAAAAGATTTGTAGAGATAATGGACATAAAAGGAAATGAAATTATCTTGGATGTTGGTTCTGGCTCTGGTGATATTGCCAGTGAAATCTTAAAAGAAAATTTATCAACATATCTTTATCTTTTAGATCTAAATGAGGAAATGTTATTAGAAGGGAGAAAAAGATTAAAAAAAGAGAAAAATATAAAGTATTTTATTGGCAATGCAGAAAAATTAAATTTTGAAAGCAATTTTTTTGATAAGTATGCAATATCATTTTGCCTAAGAAATGTAACAGAATATCTTTCATCTTTAAAAGAAGCCTACAGAGTTCTTAAACCTGGTGGAAAATATTGTTGTTTAGAATTTAGTACGCCTAAGTCAACTTTGGTATCAAGTTCATATAAAATTTACAAATCAAAAATCTTACCTCTGTTAGGAGAAATAGTTGCTAAAGATAAAAATGCTTATAAGTATTTAAGTGAAAGTATTGATTTATTTCCATCACAAGAAGAGCTTAGCAAAAATCTACATGATTGTGGATTTACTAAAGTCAAGACTATTAATCTATTTAATGGAATTGTGGCTATACACACTGGTTACAAATTGTAGTGAATAAAGTTTTATTAATAATAACTGGCTCTATTGCTGCATCCAAGTGTAAAGAAATTATTACTTTGCTAAATAATAATGAAGTTATGATTAGCTGTATTCTAACTAACGAGGCAAAGAAATATGCAAAAATATTAGATATAAAAACATTACTTAAAAATAGAATATTTACTGATGAAGATGAGAAAAAAAATAAGATGCTACATATTAATTTATCAAGAGGTAATGATATAATAGTAGTGTGTCCAGCTACAGCTAATTCTATTGCAAAATTTGCTAATGGATATGGAAATAATTTAGCTTCTAATACGTTGCTTGCTGCAAATAAAAAAATTTTGTTTGTCCCCGCAATGAATAGTTTTATGTGGCATAATAAAATTAATCAAAAAAATGTGAGATTATTAAAAGATAATGGTCATGAGTTTATTGGTCCAAAAGTTGGAAATCTAAAATGTGGAGAATTTGGTTTAGGAAGAATTGATAACTCAAAAAATATAGTAAATAAAATTTTAAGCAGATTAGAAAATATTAATTTATTAAAAGGTAAAAAATGCCTAGTAACTGCAGGACCTACAATTGAAATGATTGATCCAGTTAGATTTATTTCTAATCAATCTTCTGGAAAACAAGGCTATGAAATTGCTTCACAACTAGTTTTATATGGAGCGAATGTAACCTTGATATCTGGACCAACAAAATTAGATCCTCCACCAAATTTGAAATTTATTCAAATAAAATCAGCAAACGAAATGTATCAAAAAATTAGAAAAATTTCTAAAATTGATATTGGAATTTTTACTGCTGCAGTATCTGATTTCAAAAATAATAATATCTATAAATCCAAGATTAAAAAGAATAAAAAATTAAATATTAGTCTTCATAAGAATATTGATGTTTTAGAAAAAATCGGAAAAAGTAAAACTCAAAGGCCTACATATTTAGTAGGTTTTGCAGCTGAAACAGGAGGCATTAATAATGCTAAAAAAAAACTAGCAAATAAAAATTGTGATATGATTGTTTACAATAAAATCGATAGTAAAAATAAAGTTTTTGGTTCAGATTATAATCAAATATCGATAATTACAAAAAACCAGATAAAAAAATTTAAGAAAATGACAAAGGTAAATTGTGCAAAACAAATTATAAAACAAATTTATAATACTTTATAGAATTATGAATGATTACTCTGAGGAAGAATATAAAATTTTTAGCAGGTTATTTATTTTAAACGAATTTTCTGAAGAAAACCTAAAAAAATTATCTAACATAAAAATTGGTATTGTTGGTATGGGAGGTATAGGATGTCCTTTAGGTCAATATTTAGTAAACTCTGGAATTAAAGAATTATTAATAGTAGATGGAGATATTGTTGAAAAAAGTAATCTTAATAGACAAATTTTGTTTAATTTAAATGATATTGGAAAAAAAAAGGTTGATGTAGCAAAATATAAATTAAAATTAATTAATACTGAATGTAAAATTAATACTATTGATGAGAATATTAACTCTTTAAATTTAAATTTTTTAAAAGAATGTTCTATAATTGTTGATGCAACTGATGATTGGTTCAGTTCTAAATTATTAAATGAATATTGCCTTAAGAACTCAATCAATTTTTTATATTCCTCTGCATTAAGACACGATTTACAAATAATTCTTTTCAATAATGCGAATAAAAATAATCATCTATGTTTAAATTGTATCTTTCCTAACAAAGATGATATTGATCTTCCAAGATGTAGTGTAGTAGGTATTTCAGGCATTTCTGCAGGGTTAGCAGGTTTGATTACTGCTCAAAAAATAATTAATTTCTATTTAAATTTAAAGGATGAAACTAATATAATGACAATTTCCGATGGAAAAAAATTAAGCATTGAAAATATTGTTATTAAAAGTAAACATAATTGTTATTTAAAATCAGTTTAAGTTAATTGATAAATACATAAAAAAAGTTTAATTAAAATTATGAAACAAAATTCATTTACCTACGATCAATTAATTGATTGTGCAAAAGGTGATCTTTTTGGAAAAGGGAATGCTCAACTTCCAATGCCTCCTCTGTTAATGTTTGATAGAATTACTTCAATAAATGATACTGGTGGAGAATTTTCTAAAGGTGAGGTTATTGCAGAACTAGATATTAAGGAAGACTTATGGTTTTTTGAATGTCATTTTAAAGATGATCCCGTAATGCCAGGTTGTTTAGGTTTGGATGCTATGTGGCAATTACTTGGTTTTTATTTAGGATGGCTTGGTCAACCAGGCAAAGGTAGAGCTTTAGGAGTTGGTGAAGTTAAGTTTACCGGTCAGGTATTACAAAAAGTCAAAAAAGTAACTTACCAAATATCTCTTAAAAGACTCATACTAAGAAAATTGATTTTAGGAGTTGGAGATGGTGTTTTAAAAGCTGACGGTGAAACAATTTATGAAGCTAAAGATATGAAAGTCGGTTTATTTTTACCTGAGCAATAAGTAATGAATAGAGTAGTAGTAACAGGATTAGGTATAGTATCATGTATTGGTAATAATCAATCGCATGTTATAGACAGTCTTAAAAATTTAAAATCTGGGATAACAAGTGCAGAAGAGTATGAGGAATTTTCTTTTAGAAGTCTTGTACACGGTAAACCAAATATAGATATTAGTAACGAAATTGATAGAAGATTATTAAGGTTTATGGGTGATGGAGCTGCCTACAACTATATTGCGATGAAAGATGCTATAGACGACTCAGGGCTAGAGGATGGTGATATTTCAAATGAAATGACTGGTATAATTGTTGGTTCAGGTGGTCCATCTACACAAAATTTATTTAAGTCTTCTGAAATTGGAAAGAGTTCGGGTTCAAAAAAAATTGGACCATTTATGGTGCCAAGAGCAATGTCTAGTACAAATTCTGCAACTCTCGCAACTCCTTTTAAAATTAAAGGAGTTAACTATTCAATTACTTCAGCATGTTCTACAAGTTCACATTGTATTGGTAATGCGTACGAACTAATTCAGATGGGAAAACAAAATATTGTTTTTGCTGGAGGAGGTGAAGAGCTCCATTGGACTTTATCAATTTTATTTGATGCAATGGGTGCTTTGTCATCAAAATATAATTCTACTCCAAACAAATCTTCAAGGGCATACGATGCAGATAGAGATGGATTTGTAATTGCTGGTGGGGGTGGAACTTTAGTACTTGAAGAGTTAGAGCATGCAAAAGCTAGAGGTGCTAAAATATATGGTGAAATAACAGGATATGGAGCAACTTCAGATGGATACGATATGGTACAGCCTTCTGGAGAAGGAGCAGAAAGATGCATGAAGCAAGCATTAAAAAATATTGATGGTAATATTGATTATATAAATACACATGGAACAAGCACTCCAATAGGAGATGTAAAAGAATTGGAAGCAATCAAAAATGTTTTTGGCTCAAATATTCCTAAAATGAGTTCAACAAAATCTTTGACTGGTCATTCTTTAGGTGCAACTGGTGTGCATGAAGCAATTTATAGTTTATTGATGATGAAAAATAATTTTATTTGTGGTTCTGCTAATATTGAAAATCTCGATGATAGTGCCAAAGATTGTAATATTCTTTTAAAAACGGAAAATGAGGTTGAAATTGAGCATGTTATGTCTAATAGTTTTGGTTTTGGTGGTACAAATGCAACATTAGTATTTTCAAAATATCATGCTTAAAAATAAAAAAGGTTTAGTATTTGGTATTGCAAATAATCATTCAATTGCATGGGGAATAGCAAAACAACTAGCTGAAAATGGTGCTGAAATAGCCATTGGTTATCAAAATGAAATATTATTGAAGAGGGTGAAACCACTTTCTGAAGAAATTAATTCAAAAATATTAATAGAATGTGATTTTAATAATGATGACTCAATAAACAAATCTGTAGATATTATAAAAAAAGAGTGGGGCACAATTGATTTTATAATTCATGCTGTTGCATTTGCAGATAAGTCAGAATTAAATGGTAGATATGTTGATACTTCAAAGGATAATTTTATTAATTGTTTGGAAATATCATGTTTTTCTTTAACTAGTCTTGCAAGATATTTTGAGCCTATAATGAATGATGGAGGAAGTATTCTTACCCTTACTTTTTATGGGTCAAATAAAGTAATACCAAATTACAATTTAATGGGAATTGCAAAAGCTGCATTAGAAACTAGTGTAAAATACTTGAGTGTTGATTTAGGCACAAAAAATATTCGTGTTAATGCAATCTCAGCAGGACCTATGAGAACAATTGCTGGCGCAGCAATAAATAATGCAAGAGAAGTGTTTAAATTTACAGAAGAACATTCAGCATTGAAACGAAATGCAAAACTAGATGAAATTGGTAAATCTGCTTTATACTTTGTTAGTGATTTATCTTCTGCAGTTACTGGTGAAATACATTATGTTGACTGTGGTTACAATATTATTGGAATGCCCAATAAGTTCTAAAATTTTCCCAACAAATCTAAAGGATTATCAACAAAAATACTATCAACACCTATGGAGAAAATATCAGTAGCGCTAGATAAATTTATATTTTTATCTGAATAAACAGTTATTGCCATATTGGATTTTTTAATTTTTTTTATAATATCAGCAGTGACAAGATCTATATTTAATCCACAAATTTTTAAATCATGATTAATTGATATGCTAATCAAATCATCAATATTATATTCTTTAAAATCATCTAATAAAAAACTACGTATAGATTGAGGGTAAAGTTTTGAAATTTCTAAAATAGAAATAATATCAAATGAGGAGAAAAAAATATCTATTTGATTAATATTTTTAGTAATTTTATATATTTGATAAACATTTTCTTTTTCAAAATTTTTATTGGGTTTTAATTCGATATTTAAATTACCATTATTGTTAGTACACAAACTAAGAATATCTTCTAACTTTGGAACAAAAATATTTGTATTTTCTTTATAAAAAAATTTTCCCGCATCAAGTTTTTTTATGTTCTCATAATCATAATCAATTGCAAGCCCACTGCCGTCAGTAGTTCTATCAAGTGTGTCATCATGTAGTAAAATTGGAACCCTGTCTTTAGAAATCTTAACATCTATTTCTACAAAACTTAAACCTAAATCAAATGCCTTAAAGATAGATTCTAAAGTGTTTTCTGGACACAGATCTTTTACACCTCTGTGCCCAATTAATTTAGGTAATTTAAGCGTTTTCTTCTGCGTCAACTGCTTTCATAGAAAGTTTTATTTTTCCTCTTGAGTCAATATCTAGTACTTTTACTTTAACAATATCTCCTTCACTAATAACATCTTCAACTTTCTCTACTCTTTCATTTTTTAATTGACTAATATGAACAAGACCATCTGTAGATCCCATGAAATTAACAAAAGCGCCAAAGTCCATTATCTTTATAACTTTACCATCATAAATTTTACCAATCTCTGGTTCTTCAACAATACCTTTGATCCATTCTAATGCATCTTTTCCAGATTTTTGATCTACAGCTGCAATACTCACTAAACCTTCATCATTGATTTCAATTTTAGCTCCAGTTGTTTCAGATATTTCTCTAATAACTGCTCCTCCTTTACCAATAACTTCTCTAATTTTATCTTTGTTTATTTGTAGATTAGTTATTGTTGGCGCGTATTGAGAAATCGATTGATTAGGTTTATTTATTGCTTTGGCCATTTCACCAAGTATATGGAAGCGTCCATCTTTAGCTTGCGCTAATGCTTCTTCCATAATTTCAGCTGTGATACTAGTTATTTTAATATCCATTTGTAATGAAGTTATTCCTTCAGAAGTTCCTGCAACTTTAAAATCCATATCACCAAGATGATCTTCATCACCAAGTATGTCTGATAATATAACATATTTATCATTCTCTTTAATTAAGCCCATTGCGATACCTGCTACTGGTCTCTCTAAAGGCACTCCTGCATCCATTAAAGACATTGAGGTACCACAAACAGTTGCCATAGAACTAGAGCCATTAGATTCTGTAATTTCAGATACAACTCTATAAGTATAAGGAAACTTTTCTTTAGAAGGTAACATTGGGTGAATAGCTCTCCAGGCTAATTTTCCATGTCCTATTTCTCTTCTACTGGTAGAACCTATTCTTCCAACTTCTCCAACAGAGTAAGGTGGAAAATTATAATGAAGCATAAAATTCTCTGTATATTCACCATCAATTGCATCTATTCTTTGCTCGTCTTGTCCAGTTCCCAAAGTAGAAACTACAAGAGCTTGTGTTTCTCCTCTTGTAAATAATGCAGACCCATGAGTTCTTTCTAAAACTCCAGTTTCACACACAATTGGACGGACTGTTTTTGTATCTCTTCCATCAATTCTATTACCAGTATTAATTAATTCTCCTCTAACTATATCTTTCTCTACATTTTTTATTGCATCTGAAACCAATACTGGTGAGAGTGTTTCACTTACAAATTTTTCAGAAATTTCATTTCGTAACGAAGATAATTTTTCTGATCTTTTTTGTTTTTCAGTTATTTTATACGCATCTATAAAATCTTTACCAAAGTCTTCATTGATCTTAGATGGTAGATTTTTAATTTCTTCGTCTTTTTCTTTAAGTTCCCAAGGTTCTCTTGCCGCTTTTTTTGCTAGTGAAATTATTGCTTCAATCACTGTTTTATAATTTTCTTGACCAAGAACTACTGCATCTAACATTTGTTTTTCTGAAAGCTCGTGAGCTTCAGACTCGATCATTAGTACACCTTCCTTAGTCCCTGCCAATACTAATTCTAGTTTAGAATTTGATAGTTGACTCTTACTCGGGTTAACAACAAACTCATCGTCTATGAAACCAATCTTAATTGCTCCGAGTGGGCCTAAAAATGGCAAACCAGATAAAGTTAATGCAGCACTTGCTGCTACCATTGCTACAACATCTGAGTCATTTTCTTGATCATGTGATAATACAGTACAAGTAACTTGGGTTTCATTTTTAAAATCTTTATGAAATAAAGGTCTAACTGGCCTATCAATTAATCGAGAAACTAATGTTTCTTTTTCAGTTGGTCTAGCCTCTCTTTTAAAAAAACCACCAGGTATTTTTCCTACAGAATAATATTTTTCTTGATAATTTACTGTTAAGGGGAAAAAATCCATATCAGGATTTGCTTCTTTTGCAGCAACTACATTACACATAACTGTCGTACCACCATATGTGGCTATGACTGTTGAGTCAGCTTGTCTTGCTATTTTTCCTGTTTCTAATTTAAGTTTTCTTCCAGCCCATTCAATTTCAACATTTTTCACATCAAACATAATTTTTATTTATCCTCTTTTTTTAACCTCTAATATTTAATTTTTTTATTAAATCTGAATATTCAGATTTATTTTTTTTAGATAAGTAGTTTAACAATTTTTTTCTTTTATTAACTAATGATACTAGTCCTCTTTTTGAATGATTATCTTTATTGTGAGTCTTAAAATGTTCAGTTAAATTTTTTATTCTTTCTGTTAAAACTGCTATCTGAACACCTGCTGATCCAGTATCTTTTTCATTTTTAGAAAATTCATTAATAAGATTTTTTTTATTTTCTTTTGTTATCGACATCGGTTCTCCTATATTAATATTTTATTTGGTTTAAACAAATTACCATCTAATTTGCCTATTGAGACAATGTCTCCTTTCTTAAATAAAAAAATATTTTTTTTATCTAAGTTTATTGACGAAGAATTTATAATTTTTCTTTCATCAATTTTAATAGATCTTCCAAAAGATAAATTTTCAATATCTAATTTTTCTTCAATTTCATAAGCCAAGATGTCGTCCAGCATAGAAATTGTAGTGGAGATACAATTAATTTGTTCGTGCATTTGTCCTATTTTTAGAAGATCGTCCAGTAAAATCGAATTTTTTTCACTGAATTTACCTACTTTTGACCTTTTCAATGAAGAAATGTGACCATATGTTTTAAGATCTATGGCTAAATCACGAGCTAGACTTCTGACATAAAAGCCCTGACCACATAAAATTTTAAATGATGTTTTGTTTATACTATGGTCAGTAATATATAAATCTTCGATAAAAACTTTTTTTGGTTGAATTGTAAATTTTTTATTTTCTCTAAATAATTTATAAGCTCTTTTACCATTAATTTTAACTGCCGAAACTTTTGGAGGTATCTGATTTATAAAACCAATATACTTAATAATTTTTTTTTCTATTTCTTTTCTTTTAGGCAGGTAATGTGATTCAAATAAGATTTTACCCTCAGCATCATCTGTTGTGGTTTGAGCTCCCCATGTTACAACAAACTTATATTCTTTATTCATATTACTAATATATGGAATGAGTTTTGTTGCTTTTCCTATAGCAATTGGTAAAACACCTTCTGCCATAGGATCTAAAGTGCCTGCATGACCAATTTTTTTGATTGAAAATTTTTTTTTGATAGAATTAATGGCTTTAAAAGATGTAATATTTTTGGGTTTATATAAATTTATCCAACCTTGTTTTGAAATCATTATTTAATATCTCTAAGGACATTTTTGTTTAATAATAGATTTTCAATTTTTTCTGCCTCATCAAATGTATCATCTAGATAGAAAGAGAGCCTTGGAGTAAATTTTGCATTAATTTTTGCTTTTGACAAAAATTTTTGGAAAATATATTTTCTATCTTTCAAAACTTTTAAAATATGTATTTTGTCTTTACCACCTAGAGGCATAAAATATACATTTGCAATCTTTAAATCTTTAGACATTCTTACAAATGATATTGTAATTGACGAAGAATTAATATTTTCGTCAAAAAAATCTTCTTTTAGTAAACAATCGCTAAGTAATGATCTAATGAGCTCACCGAATCTAATTTGCCTTTGAGTATCCATTGTAATAAAACATCAAAGCTTTCTGCTCGTAGAAACTTCTTCAAATGTTTCTATAATATCGCCTACTTTTATATCACTATAATTTTCTAGCATTACACCACATTCAAAACCAGACTTGACCTCAGATACTTCTTCTTTAAATCTTTTTAGACTACTAATTTGCCCTTTATGAATTACGATATTGTCTCTTAGAATTCTAATCTGTGATTTTCTTGAAATAAGACCATCTTTAACCATACACCCTGCTATATTTCCAACTTTGGAAATATTAAATACCTCTCTAATCTCTATATTACCTGTAATATTTTCAGAGATATCTGGTTTTAATAAACCAGTTAGAAGATTTTTTACATCATCAATAAGTTCATAGATAATTGAATAATATTTAATATCTACACCATCTCTTTTAGCTATATCTCTTGCATGAGGTAGTGCTCTAACATTAAAACCAACAATAAAACCTCTTCCAGAGCTAGCTAATGTAACATCACTCTCTGTAATTGCGCCTACACCTTTGTAAATAACATTAACCTTAACTTCATCGGTTGAGAGTTTAGTTATTGAATTTTCAATTGCTTCTGCTGAGCCTTGAACATCTGTTTTAATTACTATTGGAAGACTTGTTGCTTCACCTTTGTTAATTTGAGCAAACATTTCTTCAACATTAGATTTTGCAACCGTATTTTTTTGAATTTGAAGTTTACTTGCTCTAAATTCTGCAATTTTTCGAGCAATACCCTCACTTTCAACTACAATAAAATCATCACCAGCTAAAGGATTAGAGTCAAATCCTAAAACTTCAACTGGAACAGCTGGTTCAGCTTGTTTTATATTTTTACCCTTATCATCAATTAAAGCTTTAACCTTACCCCACTCAGATCCGGATACAAATATGTCACTTACTTTCAATGTTCCTTTTTGTACTAAAACTGTTGCAACTGAACCTCTGCCCTTTTCAAGTTTAGATTCAATTACAGACCCTCTGGCTTTTCTATTAGGATTAGCTTTGAGATTAAGAAGATCTGCTTGTAAATGAATAGCTTCTTCTAATTTATCTAAATTTGTTCCTTTAGTCGCCGATACTTCTATATCTAAAACTTCACCACTTAGTTTTTCAACAATTACTTCATGACTAAGTAGTTCATTTCTAACTTTATCAGGATCGGCTCCAGGGAGATCAATTTTATTAATAGCAACTATTATTGGTACCTCCGCAGTTTTTGCGTGGGCAATTGACTCAATTGTCTGAGGTTTAATTCCATCATCTGCAGCCACAACAAGTATAATTATATCAGTTGTTTTAGAACCTCTTGCTCTCATATTTGAGAAAGCAGCGTGACCAGGAGTATCAATAAATGTAATTTTTTTGTTATTATTGTTTGTTTGATAAGCACCAATATGCTGTGTAATACCTCCTGCCTCACCAGACACTACATTACTTTGTCTGAATGCATCAAGTAAAGAGGTTTTACCATGGTCAACATGACCCATGATCGTTACTACAGGAGCTCTTTGAATGAGACTGTCTTCTGGATCTTCAAAATCTTTAATGTCATTTAAAACATCATCATCTTTAACTACTGTTACTTTGTGGCCTAATTCTTCTGCAACTAGTTGAGCTGTATCAGACTCCAATGATTGAGTAGCATTTGCCATTACACCCATTTTCATTAAGACTTTAACTACATCTGCTGTTTTCTCAGCCATTCTGTTGGCTAAATCTTGAACAGTAATAAAATCAGGAATTGAAACTTCTCTAGAGATTTTAGCGTCATCTTCCTCGGTTGCTGATTTTAGTCTTTCTTTTTCTCTCGCTCTTTTTATTTTAGCTAAACTGGGAAATTTATCAAATTCTTGTTCTTCTTGTTCTAGTATTTTTTTAGCATCAGATTTACTAAAATCATCTTCAAGTGGACGAAGAGTTGATTTTTTTTGTTGGGTTTTTTTATCTACAGTTTTTTTATTTTTATTTTCAAAGTTTCTAGTTTTATTAGGTGAGGAAAAGTTTGGTTGCGGTGATGAATTAATTCCTGGCCTAGGTGTTCTTAGACTAGATGATCCTCTAAAATTAGATTGTGTTGTAGATGAACTTTTTTGTTGATTATTTTTATTTTTAAAAACAATTTGTATTGTTTTTTTACTACCACTAGTTCTTGCTTTATCTCCTGCTGGACCAAGATTTTTTCTTATTTGAAGTCTTCCTGATGAAGATAGTTTTAATGGCTTTTTTTTATTACCTTTATCTTTATCCAATTTTAATCCTTATTTTGTTCTTCAGACCAGAAACTTCTTGCTTCCATTATCATATTGTTAGCTATTTCTTCATCAAGATCTAATTCTCTTAATATACCTTCTTCTTTGTCTATAAGTTCGAATGTAGCTAAATCCGCAAAATCATTAACATTGAGAATATTTGATTTTGCTAATTTTGCTAAAATACTGTTATTCATACCATTCAAATTTTTTAATTTTTCATCACTAATATTTTCATCTATAAGTTTTTGGTCCAACTCTGCTTTTTCCTTCACAAAGTTTGTAGATCTATCAATTATTTCTTGAGCTAAAGTAGTATCAAAACCTTCTATTTTTTCTAAATTTTCTAAAGTTTCTGAAGCAATAGACTCAACACTTGTATAACCATCAGTAACAAGAAGTTGAGCAATAACGTCTTCAACATCAAGTGCCTCGGCTAATAAAATACTTTTTTCTTTAAATTCTTGTTGTCTTCTTTCAGATTCTTCATCCTCAGTTAAAATATCTATTTCTAAACTAGTTAAGTTAGAAGCTAATTTTACATTTTGACCTTTTCTTCCAATTGCTAAACTTAATTGATCATCAGGTATTACAACTTCAACTTTATTTTTTTCTTCATACAAAAAAATCTTACTAACTTCAGCTGGAGCAAGAGCATTAGCTAAAAAAGTAGCTTGATTATCAGACCATGTAACAATATCTATTTTCTCTCCTTGTAATTCATTTACAACAGCTTGTACTCTTGAACCTCTCATACCAACACAAGCGCCGACCGGATCTATAGTAGAGTCTTCTGTAAAAACACTAATCTTAGCTCTTGAACCAGGATCTCTTGCAACACTTTTAACAGTAATAACTCCTTCGTATATTTCTGGTACTTCTTGAAAAAATAATTTTGATAAAAATTGAGGATGTGTTCTTGATAAGAATACTTGGTAGCCTTTTACATCGTTCTTTACTTCGTAAATATAAGCTCTAACCCTATCTCCATTCTTAAATGTTTCTCTTGGAATGAGTTCTTCTCGTTTAATTATAGCTTCACTCTTACCTAAATCTATTATTAAATTTCCAAATTCAGTTCTTTTAACTATACCAACTGCTATTTCACCAACCTTATCTTTATATTCTTCATATTGATTAGATTTATCAGCTTCTCTTACTTTTTGAATTATTACTCCTTTTGCATTTTGTGCTGCAACTCTTCCTAATTCAATAGGTGGCAGTTCTTTAGTAATGAACTCTCCTAAACCGATATCTGGATTGATTTTTTTTGCATCTTCTAAAAGAATTTGCCTGGATTGAAACTCTTCTTCAATATTTGCGACAACTTCCAGATAAGAATTAAGTTTAATATCCCCTGTGTTTCTATCAATAGATATTCTTATATCAATCTCTTGGCCATATTTTACTCTTGCGGCTTTTTCTAATGCTTGTTCCATTGCAGAAAAAACTGAATCTTGATCAATATTTTTTTCTTGCGCTACATTAGATGCAACTTGCAGCATATCTTCTCTAATTACATTATATTTTTTTTTAGCCATATTTATAAAAAAAAGGTGGGATAACCCACCTTAATAATAATGCGTATATTAATATTTGGCAGAATTTCAAGCCTATAATTTTCTCAAAATGAATAAAGATGGTTTTCTTTGAGAATTAATTGCTTTTTTATAATATTTTGTCTCAATATCGAAATAATCCTTTATATGCAGATTCATTTCAGATTGGTTCATCCAGACAAAATAATCCCTACAACTATAAATTGAATTTAAAATAAATCTTACATATATTGTTGAATCTGTAGCGATATGTATCTCGCTATCCTCTTTTAAAGTGTTATGAAGTTTTATTAAAAAATCACTAGTTATCAATCTACGCTTTGCGTGTCGATTTTTTGGCCATGGATCAGGAAAAAATATCCATACAAGGTCAAAACATTCTCTATGTGCACATTCTAAAACATCATATACATTTCCGTTATGTAATAGAATATTATTTATTTCATTCTTTTCAATGTTTTTAAGTAAAATTAAATTTCCATCAATGTATTTTTCACAAGATATAATAACTTTGTCTAAAAATTGATTTGCAAGAAATATACTAGTTTCACCATATCCAGTGCCAATATCTAAAATATAATTTATTTTTTTATCGCAATTTTGAAACTTGTATTTGTCAACTATTTGATGATATTTTTTTAAATCAATTTTTTTCTTGCTTCTTCCTCTTGTTCTCCCAAATAAGCGATTGCTATAATTATTACTAATCATTTTTTCTTAAATAATAGAAAGTAGTTATTGAAAAAATAATAAAGAGATAAATTTTAAATATTGAATGAAAATTTAATAAATTATTATTTTCTTTGAATAATAATTTGTGTTTAAAACTCTCAGTTTTGTTAAATTCAGTTTTATTTAGTACATTACCTTTATTATCTATCACTGCAGATATTCCATTATTTGAAACACGAATAATTGGCTTATTAAACTCTGCAGCTCTAATTTTAGTAAGATAGAAATGTTGATAAGGACCGAGATAATCACCAAACCAAAAATCATTCGTAATATTTACAATAAAATTACCTTTGTTATTTAATTTATTTAAAAGCTTCCAATAAAAAACAATTTCATAACAAATCACAGGAATAAAACTTATATTATCATTTAGATTAATTATTCTTTCAACTTTACCTTGTGAATAATCATTTTGACCAACGATACTCTCTAAAAAGGTCAGTGAATTTCTTAATGGTAGAAACTCTCCAAAGGGAACAAGAATTTTTTTATCAAAGTAAGTTACATTTACTAAATTAATATTTACTAAACTATTATAATATTTATTATTTTCATATCTAGTTGCTCCAATAATTAATGTTTGATTTTCTTTTAGAGAATCTTTTATGATTTTTAGTTCAAGATCATCTAAAAGATAAGGAAAATTATTTTCACCAAAGATAAGCAAATCTGCATCACTTCCATCAATATGTTTTATGATCCTTTGAAGTTTTTTTTCAGGTGTCAAAAATTGATCATTATTTTTAAAATTTAATTGGAAAATTTCCATATTAATTGTTTTAATTTTAGAATTATTTTTTTCTAGGTTAAAATTTGTAATTAATAAGCTAATAATTGGCAGAGAAATAAACAGTGTTAGATATTTCAATTCTTGTTTAAAGTTTTCTTTAGTTAAAAAAATAAAAGGTATGCAAAATATCTGAATAATTAAATAACTTGAAAATAATGTTCCAAATGATTTTAGAGAAAATAGTAAATATTCATTACTAGAAAATAATAACGAAAATGTGAACCAAGGAAATCCATAAAAAAATATTGATATTATATATTCACTAGATGTAAACATAATTGGGATAAGAATGATTATTGGAATTTTTTTTCCTAATTTAAAAATTATTGTAAAGATTAAACCTAAAATTACAGATAAGAATATTATCAGTAATAAAAATACTAGAAAAAAATTTTTAGTTTCTTCAAAAACAAAAAAAGGGTTTTTGATCCAAAATAAATAACTAATAAAAAAACCAAACCCAAATATTGAGAATTTAGTAAAAATATTTTTATCACTATAATTTTCTTTATTTAAATCTAATAAAAAGCATAGGGATGGAAAAATAATAAAACCTAGTGGTAAAAAAAAATATGGGGGAAATAAAAGTGAAGTTAAAAGTCCTAAGATAAAATAAATTAAAATGCTCAATTATTTTTATTTACTTCAACAATTTCAATTTTTCTATTGTTTGATTTAACGATCTTGATCGTAAGTTCATCATTAAAATCAATTACCTCATTATTTTTTGGTATTCTGTTTATTTTTTCATATACAAGACCACCTACAGAAGAGGTTTCATCATCTTCATTTCTTTGGATATTAATTGAAAAAAATTCTTCTAAATCTTCAACTCTATAACTAGCATCTACAGTTATTGAATTATCTGATTTTTTATAAACTAATTCTTCATCATCTTCAGCGTCATGTTCATCTTCAATCTCACCAACAATTTCTTCAACTAAGTCTTCTATTGTTACCAATCCATCAACACCTCCAACTCCATCAACAACTAGTCCTATATGAATTCTAGACGATCTCATTGTTTTCAGTAAATCTAAAATCGGAGATTTTGGAGCAACAAATAATACATCTCTTATTATTTCGTTCATCTTAAATGTATCCTGTGACGTTTTAATAAAATCTTTTATGTGAAAAAAACCAATTACATTATCAATATTTTTTTTGAATACTGGAATTCTAGAATGTCCCTCTTCCTTAATAACTTCTAAAATTTCGTTGTAAGATTTGTCATGGTCTAAGGCTACAATTTCACTCCTAGGTATCATTAAATCTTCAACACTTTTTTCATTCAAATTTACAATGTTTTTAATTAGATTTTTTTCATTATTGTCATTAAGATTTTCGATATCTTTATTATCTTCATCATTGGCAATAAAATTTAAGATATCTTCTTTTGTTGAATCATTAGATAATAGTTTTTTGATTATCCAATTTTTCCAGCTCGATGATTTATCAGCGTTATTTGTATTCATTAAGTTTTATAAGGATTATTAATGCCAAATAACCCTAAAATTTTTATCTCCTCTTTTTTCATTTTTTTAAAATCTAATTTTTTTTTATGATTGTATCCGTTAATATGCAATAAACTATGGATTAATAGATGGTTAAAATGATCATATATGTTAATTTTATTCCTATGTATAAATTTTTCAATAGTATCAATTGAGAAAAAAATATCACAATATAAAATTTTTCCAACATTTTTATTTGAAATCTTAGAAATAAAAGTAAGAACATCTGTATCTGATTGACTATTTTTATAGATTTTATTAAGTTTTATCATCTTTGATTTATTTGTTAAAATAATATTTAGTTCATATCTATGATCTGTTTTAAAATAAGAACTCATCTTATTTATAGTCTTTTTTGTAATAGTCTTAATTTTAGGTATTCTCCTTGGCCATTTTTTTGATTCAGAAAAAAAATCAACTTTTATGTTTTTCATATGCATTAATAATTTTTTTGACTAAATCATGTCGTACAACATCTTTTTCTGATAATTCAATAAAACCTATATCTTCAACTTTGTTTAACTTTTTTAATGCATCTTTAAGTCCTGAATCTTTTTCACTTACTAGATCGATTTGAGTAATATCTCCTACAACTACCATTTGACTATTTTTACCCAATCTTGTTAAAAACATTTTCATTTGTGTTTTTGTTGTATTTTGAGCTTCGTCTAAAATTATAAAACAATCTTCAAGGGTTCTTCCTCTCATAAACGCAATAGGTGCTATTTCTATTGTGTTGTTAAGCAATTTTTTTTCTACCTGTTCATAAGGTAACATTGAATATAGAGCATCGTAAATTGGTCTCAAAAAAGGATCTACCTTTTCTTTTAAATCCCCAGGGAGAAAACCTAATTTTTCGCCAGCTTCTACAGCTGGTCTGGATAAAATAATTTTATTTACTTTGCCATCTTGGAGAGCTGAAACTGCTTTAGCAACAGCAAGATAAGTCTTTCCTGTTCCAGCAGGACCAATAGCAAATGTAATGTTTTTAGTATTTAGTAGTTGAAGATATTTATTTTGTATTTCTGTCCTTGGTATAATTTTTCTTTTTTTGGTTTGAATAAATAAATCCATCTGTTTGTCTGACTTAATATTCATAGATATTAAACTTTTATTATCTCTAATTCTATCCTCATCTATTTCTGCACCATTTTGTGCTTCTTTAAATAAATTAAGAATAGTTTTCTTAGTTTCAAAAATTGATTTTTTATTACCTGATATTTTAATTTTATTTCCACGGTATTGGATTTTAACTTGATTAATTTGTTCTATAAGAGACAAGTTTCTATCATTGATTCCAAATAAGTTACTTAAAATTGTATTATCTTCTAATTCTAATTCTAAATTTTCGTTTTTATTTACTATATCTGACATTCAAGTGCAAAATTAGTTGAGTTTGTAATTTTCACAGTCATAATTTGATTTAATAAATCTTTTTTCGAGTTAATAAATGTACTTTGATTATAGATTGTACGACCTATAAATTGATCTTTATGCCTGCCTATCTTTTCAAATAATACTTCCATTCCTTTATTAACAAATGATTTATTAAAATTTATCTGTTGTTGTGTTAGTAATGATTGTAATGCGCTTAAGCGTGCCTTTTTATCTGACAAACTAATATTATCTTTATTTTGAGCAGGTGTTCCTGGTCTTGGACTATAAATAAATGAATAAGCAATGACAAAATTTACTTTTTCAATAAATTTCATTGTATCTTCAAAATCTTTATCTGTTTCTTCCGGGAAACCAACAATAAAGTCTGATGAAAGAGCAATATCGGGGCGAACATTTCTTATTTTTTCAACTATTTTTAAATAATCATCAACTGTGTGTTTTCTGTTCATTTTTTTTAAAATTTTATCTGAGCCAGATTGGATAGGAAGGTGAAGAAAAGGCATAAGCTTTGAATTATCAGCATGGGCATTTATAAGAGAATCTTTCATATCGATAGGATGAGATGTCATATATCTAATCCTCTTAATTTCTTCAATTTCACTTATCTTATTAATCAAAAAAGCTAGATCTTTTGATTTTCCATCAGAGGCAATACCGTGATAGGCATTAACATTTTGACCTAGCAAAATTATTTCTTTAATACCATTTGATACATATTTTTTTGTTTCTTCTACTATATCATCAACTGGTCTAGAAAATTCAGGTCCTCTTGTATATGGCACTACACAAAAAGAACAAAACTTATCACACCCTTCTTGAATAGATAAAAATTCAGAAGATAAATTCGAAGAATTGAAAATTAAGTTTTTAAATTTTTCATTTTGTAAAAACTCACTATTTTCAATTTCATCAACTTTATCAATCATATCAGGTAATTTGTGATAAGATTGAGGTCCAACGACATAATCGACTGAAGGAGATCTTTTTTTTATTTCAAGACCTTCAGCTTGAGCCACACAACCGGCAACTACTAATTTCATATTTTGTTTTTTGTTTTTAATTTTTTTTACTCTGCCAATATCAGAATAAACTTTTTCAACTGCCTTTTCTCTAATATGACAAGTATTTAAAACAGTTAAATCTGCTTTAGAAATATCTTTTGTTATTTTATATCCCTTATTTGAGAACAAATCTTTAATACGATTACTATCATATACATTCATCTGACAGCCATAAGACTTTATATAAATATATTTATCACTCATTATTGATATTTTTTACGAAGCATTTAGCATGAATATTTTTGTCATTATACCTATAATAGTTATGTCTAAAATTTAAAAAGACAAAGTTGTTTTTTTGATAAAAATTTATTGCTTCTTCATTATCTTCAGCAACTTCAATGAAAATCTTTGAAAAATTGAGATTATTTGTTTCAATATAATTTAATAATTTTGTTGCAATTTTTTTTCTTCTTTGATGTTTTGATACGAATAAAATATGCAATTCTAAATCATATTCTTTATCATTTTTAATTGTATCACCAATTAAGACTCCTACAAGATTATTATCCTTAAAATATCCAAGAGAGTAATTATTATTTTTGCTAAAATGACTTTCAATATTTTTTATATTCCATCCTATGTTTTTAAAATAATTAAATTCATCACTATTATCATTTATAAATTTGATTATTGATAATAAGTGTTCTTTATTTATTAAGCTAATTCTATTCAATTTAGTAATTGATTATTTGATATATATATTGGTTCAATAATAATATTTTTTTTAAAAGTGAAATTATTGTAATTGTTGTAAAATTCTTCAAAAAAAGAAAACCTCATTTGTTCTAATTCATTTTTTTCATTTATTTTACTTTTATTAAAAAGAATCAAATCGATATTTTTTGGAATTGAATATTTATTATTTTCAATTTTATAGTATTTCATGTTGTTATCTTTAATTTTATAACAAAAAAATTTCTGATTATTAGAAGAGGTTATAAAAACTCCCAAATTTTTTTTGGAATGTTTTATTGCGTTAAAGTTTAAGATATCCTCAATAGTTAGTGGGTAATAAGGAATATTACGAGAAATCATAAGACCAGAAATAAATGCTGAACCAACCCTTAAACTTGTGTAAGAACCAGGACCAATTGTTGTAGAAATTTTTTTGAGATTTTTAGTTAAATTTAATCGTTTATCTATTTCTATATAGGATTGTATTATATTATCACTTAACTTATCTGTTTCAGATTTAGTAATTTTCTGTTGTAATATTATTTTGTTGTCATCAATTACACAAAATTCTGGTATTGATGATATAATATCTAGAAATAACAACATATGAAATTACATAACTACATTCTATTGCTATTTTTAAAAAGTATTTCTTTAATTTTTTTATTAGTAAGTAGTGCTTTTGCTAATGAAGTAAAAAACTCAGCAACTGTATTTATGTATCATAAATTTGGAGTTTCTAAATATCCCTCAACAAGTGTGACCATTGACCAACTTAATAGTCATATTGAAGAATTAACTAAAGAAAAATATACTATTAAATCATTAGATTTTATTATTGATACAATTATTAATGATGGTGATCTTCCAGCAAATACTATTGGGATAAGTGTAGATGATGCTGATAAGTCTTTTTTAGAAGTTGGATGGCCTTTATTTAAAGAAAATAATATTCCAGTTACATTATTTGTAACAACAGGGACGATTTCAAATAATAAAAAATATATTAACTGGGATCAAATAAGAAAACTGAAAGAAGAAGGAGTAGTAATTGGTGCACACTCTCATACACATGCCCACATGCCAGATATTAGTATTGAAGAAGTAAGAGATGAAATAGAAACATCCAATAGAATCTTCTTAAAAGAGCTTGGGGAGATACCAACTTTATTTGCATTTCCTTATGGGGAAACAACAGATGAAATTATTGAATTAATAAAAGAATATAAGTTTAAAGTAGCTTTTGGTCAGCATTCTGGAATAATTAATGAAACTTCAAATATGTATTACCTGCCAAGGTTTTCCTTAAATGAAAAATATGGTGAAATAGATAGAGTAAGATTTGCTGCTTCTTCTAAAGGATTGGGAGTTTATGACTTTATACCTAATAATCCAACTATTAACCAAAACCCACCATTTATAGGTTTTTCTCTTCTTGATGATAAGAAGGCAAAATCTCTGGATTGCTTTATATTTGATAGCAAAGGTCAAGTTGATAGAGAAATTTATAAATTTAATGAAAGGATTGAGATAAGACTTACAAGAGAATTATCACCTGGAAGATCGAGAATGAATTGTACTGTTAAAGATAGTGATGGAAATTGGAGATGGTTTGGGCACCAATTCTATTTTTAATTAGTAAGAAATAATTTTTTGATCAAAAATACTAAAGTTGTTAGTCTTAATTACTTGTTTAATTGTTTTAATATAATTTTCATCTTCTGCGTAAGTAGACAATCTTTCAACAAGTAAGTTCACATTTGAGAAATTATTTCTTTCTCTCATTATATTTCTAATTTCACGAAAATCTTCATATGCGTAATGAGAATTAATATTATTAAAGTACGAGGTAACACTATTATTATAAGAATTAAATGCTTTGATTAAATGAGTATCACCGCTTTCTCTTTTCAGTGGAACAACTCCTTTAGAATTATCATACGTATATTCACCAAATAATGCATTATATTCCTGCGCAAATCTAGATGATCCCCAACCACTTTCAATTGCAGCTTGAGCTAAAACAATAGAATTTGGAATTATTTCAACTCTTAAAAGAAGTTTATCAATAATTTCCATTTTGTGCTCGTTATCGAATTCTATTTTATATTTTTTAGAAATTTTTCTTAATTTATTTAGTTCATGGTTGTTTAGTGAATTATTTTCAGTAAGCTTAGCACGTAAAATAATTAAATCATTTCTGTTAGATAAGATTTGTTGATTCTCATTTATTATTAAGGGTAGAACTGTTTTAACAAATTGTTTTTTTTGCTCATTTAAATGTTGGAAATCTTTTTCAGATAAATTTGCAACTAAGTTAACTCGTGCATTATTTTCAATACCGGAATATGACTTTGGGTTTAATGGTTTAATTTTAATATTAACTAAAAATTTTTTTTTCTTTAGTTTATTTAGAATATCATTTTTTAAGATATCTTTTTCTGAATAAAGTTTGTTGATCGTATATGAGTCATAAGTCTTACAATAATTTAGAACAAGTTCATCTAGTTCTGCATTTAATTTATATTTAACATCCAATGTTGTTGGTTTTTCTTCAAAAGCAATAGTTGGAATGGTAATTGCTAAGCCAATAACCACCAAAGGATATAAAAAAATTTTATGCATCAATAGGTCTAACTTCTTGTACCTCAGGAACATAATGCTTAAGCATATTTTCTATTCCCATTTTAAGTGTTGCTGTCGAACTAGGGCACCCTGAACATGCACCTTGCATATGAAGATAGACGACACCGTCCTTAAAACTATCATATATAATGTCTCCACCATCCATCGCTACTGCAGGTCTTACCCTTGTATCAAGAAGCTCTTTAATTTGTTTAACAATATCAGTATCGTTTTCCTCATCAACTTTTAAAGAATCATCACCTTTCTTTACAGCGGTGATTGTTTCTTCACCAGAGTTATAATGATCCATGATTGAGCCTAATATTAATGGCTTCATAACTTGCCAATCTAAGGATTGTCCTTTTGTTATAGTAATAAAATCACTACCAAAAAATACTCCCTCAACTCCTTCTACGTCAAATAGTCGTTTTGCAAATGGTGAATTAGCTGCCTCCCCGATATTTTGAAAAAAAGCTGTCCCATCATCCATAACAACTTTGCCCGGTAAAAACTTTAAAGTTTGAGGATTAGGCGTTTGTTCTGTTTGTATAAACATATGGCTTATATATAGTTATTAATATGTCTTTAGTATGAATATTCTGTGAAAAAATGCAAATTTTGGGGAATTTTTTATGTTAAAAACCCAATAATTTCTTTTGTTTTCTGTAAAACTGGTTCTGCTACTGCAATAGCATTATTTTGACCCTGTTTTAAAATAGAATCGATGTAAGAAACATCATTCATAAGTTTATTCATTTCACTCGTAATAGGCTCTAATTTAGATACGGATAAATCTGCCAAATCTTTTTTAAAAGTGGAGAATTCTTTACCCGCATAATCTTTAATAACACTTTCAATTGATGTGTCTTGCAAAGAAGCGAATATCGAGATTAGATTTTCAGCTTCGGGTCTTTTTTCTAAACCAGTTTTATCTTGTGGTAATGGTTCAGGATCTGTTTTTGCCTTTTTAATTTTTTGTGTAATATTTTCTGCCGTATCAGTTAGCATGATTCTCGAATAATCAGATGGATCTGATTTACTCATTTTTTTTGACCCATCACGAAGACTCATCACTCTTGTCGCCTCTCCTAAAATTAATGGTTCAGGAATAGGAAAAAAATCTGTCTTAAAATCATTATTAAATTTTTGGGCTATATCTCTAGTGAGCTCCAAATGTTGTTTTTGATCATCACCTACAGGAACGTGCGTTGCTAAATAGATTAATATATCTGCTGCCATTAATGTTGGATAAGAAAATAAACCAACAGATACGTTTTCACTATTTTTACCAGCCTTATCTTTAAATTGTGTCATACGGTTTAACCATCCCATTCGGGCAACACAGTTAAACAACCATCCAAGCTGTGCATGTTGAGGAACTTGTGATTGAACAAAAATATTATTTTGATTTGGATCAATACCAGACGCAATAAATGCAGCAGTTACTTCTCTAGTTTTATTTGCTAACACTTTAGGATCTTGCCAAACAGTAATAGCATGTAAATCAACAACACAAAAAAAACATTCGTATTCTTTTTGAAGAGAAACAAAATTTTTTATGGCTCCAAGATAATTTCCTAAATGAAGATCGCCAGATGGTTGGACGCCGGATAAAATTCTTTTTGTTGGTTTTTCCATATTATCTTTTTAAATATTCTTTTAACTGATTTACCGATAGGACTTTTAACATAATTACTAATCCAAAATAAATAATTATAGCTAAAAAGATCATTAGAAGTAAAAGTGATGAATTTAATAATACTGAATTACCACCAATATTTGTAAAGAATAGTCCATTTAATACGTATATTCCTACAAATAATAAGGATGAACTTAGTAAAATTTTAATAGAATTCCTAACTAATAGATTATCAAATTTCATATGATTCCTAATAGCTAAAAAGAGGTATAGTAATAATGCATTTACCCATGCACTAATTGCTGTTGCAACAGCAATGCCCATTTCTCTCATTGATCCAATTAAAAGTAGCGATAACACAACATTAGTAATCACACTGACAATGGATATGTATAGTGGTGTTTTAGTATCTTCTCTTGCAAAGAAACAAGAAACTAAAACTTTAATTATAATGTAAGCAGGTAAACCTAAGGCAAAGTAACTTAATACTTTAGCAGTATAAAAAGTATCTTCTGCTACAAATGCACCTCGTTCAAATAAAATTTGTATAATTGGTTCAGCTAAAATAAATAAACCTATGGCTGATGGTAAAGAAATTAATAACGAGAATTCAATAGATCTATTTTGAATATTATTTGTTGTTTCTTGATCTGATTGTTTAATAGCCTTTGATAAACTTGGTAAAAGAACAATACCAAGTGCTATTCCAAATATAGCAAGTGGTAATTGGTTAAGACGATCCGCGTAATAAATATGACTAATAGCACCAACGGGTAAAAAGGAAGCGATGATAGTTCCGATGACAATATTTAATTGAATGACTCCTGAACCAACAACACCTGGAAAAAATAATTTGAAAAACTTTTTTAACTTTTCATTTAAAATTGGGATACGAATACGTGGTCGATAAAAATTTAAAACCGCTCTGTATAAATATAGAAATTGTAAAACTCCTCCTATTAATACACCATACGATAATGCGTGACCCGCAGTTGTCACAAAAGGTGTTAAAAAGAATAATGACAGAATAAAACTTATATTCAAAATAGCAGGAGCAAATGCACCAGCAGCGAAACGTTCATGAACATTATTAATTGAGGCAAAGTGTGCAGCTAAAGAAATAAAAATAATATAGGGGAAAATTATTTTTCCAAAATGGACGGCAAGTTCATAGGCTTCTTTATTGTCAGTAAAACCTGGTGCTAAAACTTGAATGATATAAGGCATTCCAAAGAAGAAAATGATCGTTAAAATTACCGTAGCAAATAGTAACATAGAGGTCGTATTTTCAACAAAATCAGAAGCCTCGCGTTCATCTTTTGGATTGAGAACAACACCAGAGAAAACTGGGATTAATGCAGCACTATATGCTCCTTCCGCTAAGACACGGCGAAAGAAATTAGGAATACGAAATGCTACGAAGAATGCATCTGCAATGACTGTCGATCCAAGGTATCTTGCTATTAATATGTCACGAATAAAACCTAATACTCGACTTAAAAATGTATAAAAGCTGACGGTAAAGAATGATCTAAAAAGACTCTTCATATGGTGGTTTTATAGTTTGGTAAGTGATTTGTATAAGTGAAATTTATGGCTTAATTACGAGCCAAAACAATATCCTGCTGATCTCACGGTTCTTATAAAATCTTCTTTTACGTCATTATTAATGGCCTTTCGCAGTCTTCTTATATGAACATCAACTGTTCGAGGTTCTACATAGGCATCATTTTTCCAAACATGATTTAGTAATTGTTCACGGCTAAAGACACGACCAATATTTTCCATGAAGAAAGCTAATAAATTAAATTCTGTTGGACCAAGATGAAGAGTTTCTCCATCTCGTGATGCTGAGTGAGATACAAGATCAATTACTATACCTTTATAAGTTAAAACTTCATCTACAAACATTGGTCTAATTCGTCGAAGAACAGCTTTTACTCTTGCCACTAATTCGTTAACCGAAAAAGGTTTTGTTATGTAATCATCTGCTCCAGTTTCTAAGCCGCGAAGTTTATCTTCTTCTTCACCTTTTGCTGTTAACATTATGATAGGAATATTCTTATGTTCTTTATTTTTTCTAATTCTTCTACAAAGTTCAATTCCTGATAGTTTAGGTAACATCCAATCAAGAATAATTATGTCAGGTGGTTTATATAATATTTTTTCTAAAGCAGTTTCACCGTCCGTTGCAGTATCTATTTTATATCCTTCTTTATTAAAATTAAATTTAAGAAGATCTAGTAATGCTTCTTCATCTTCGACGATAAGCATTTTTAGTTTCATGAATCTCTACTATTAAATTTTTGTTACAATTATATTACAATTTATTTTTTCTTTGGAAGAATTGCTTCCCACGTTGGATCCGAACTACCATCAAATAGTGGTTCACCTGAAACTGCATAATAAATATCTTCGGCAATATTTTGAACATAATCACCCATACGCTCTAAATTCTTGACCATATATAAAAGACTTGTACATGCTGTAATTCTTTTTGGTTCTTCCATCATATAGGTTAATAATTGTCTTAATATTCCAAGATATTCTTCATCAATTTCTCTATCCATTAACCATACTTTTTTTGCGTCTTCATCTGAAAATTCTAAAAAAGCTTTTATAACTTCGCTAATCATAATATTAACTTTCTCGCCCATATTAATAATATCTCTCGAAGGTTTTTCTGGTAATACTATTTCTGCTACTGCAACTCTTTTTGCAATATTTGTTGCGTGATCTCCTATTCTTTCTAAATCTTTATTAATTTTAATTGCCGAAAAGATTGTTCGTAAATCTGAAGCCATAGGTTGTCTCTTTCCTAAGATTTCAATTAAACTTTGATCCAGAGCATTATACGCTTTATCAATCACATTATCGTTTTCTATAATTTTTTCTGCAAACTCTGTATCTTTATCCTTTAAGCACTGTAGTGAATCTTTAAGTTGTTTTTCAACTAAGCTACCCATATCAACAATACTGTTTTTAATGTCTTTTATTTCCTCATCATATGATTTTACAATATGTCCTTCTTGTTTCATTATCCAAATCTCCCTGTAATGTAATCCTGTGTTTTTGTATTATCGGGATTTGTAAAAATTTTATTTGTTTCTCCCGATTCTATTAATTCTCCTAAATGAAAGAAACATGTTTTCTGAGAAACTCTTGCTGCTTGTTGCATAGAATGAGTCACAATAATAATTGTATAGTTTAATCTTAATTCATCAATTAATTCTTCTATAATAGCAGTTGCTATTGGATCTAAAGCAGAGCAAGGTTCATCCATTAGGATTATTTCAGGATTAACAGCAATTGCTCTTGCAATACATAATCTTTGTTGTTGACCCCCTGATAAACTTGTTCCTGGTTCGTTTAATCTATCTTTAACTTCATTATATAAGCCAGCTTTTTTTAATGATGTTATAACTATATTTTCTAGGTCAGATTTTGTATCTGCTAATCCGTGAATACTAGGTCCATAAGCTACATTATCAAATATTGATTTAGGAAAAGGATTTGGTTTCTGAAAAACCATTCCAATTTTAGATCTGAGGCTTACCACATCAGTAGAGGAACTTATAATCTCTTCATTATCAACTTTAATTGATCCAGTTACTTTACAAATTTCAATGAGATCATTCATTCGATTGATACATCTAAGAAATGTTGATTTACCACAACCAGATGGACCTATTAAAGCTGTTACTTCTTTTTCTTTAATGTCCATTGAGATCTTATTTAATGCCTGCTTTTCAGAATAAAAAACATCAACGTCTTTCGCTGAAATCTTAGTATTGTTATTTTCTACCATTTCTTTTCAAATCTATTTCGTAAATATACAGCAAGAGCATTCATCATAAATAAAAATAATAATATAATCATAATCGCTGCTGCTGACTTTTCTTGAAAGCCTCGTTCAGCACTTTCTACCCATAAGAAAATTTGAACAGGTAAAGAGGCTGACGGTTCTGTTATTCCTGTTGGTATATTGGGAATGAAGGCTACCATACCAATCATAATTAATGGAGCTGTTTCTCCTAATGCCTGCGCTAAACCTATAATCGTTCCTGTTAATGTTCCGGGTAAAGCAAGTGGAACAACATGATGAAAAACTGCTTGAGACTTCGTTGCACCTATTGCTAAAGCACCTTCTTTAATTGAAGGTGGCACAGCTTTTAATGAAGCTCTGCAGGCGATTATTATGGTAGGTAGTGTCATCAATGCTAGGACTGTCCCTCCAACAAGAGGTGTGCTTCTTGGAAAACCAAACACATTTAATAATACTCCTAAACCCAGGAGACCAAATACGATGGACGGAACAGCGGCCAAATTTGAAATATTAACTTCAATTAATTCTGTTAATTTATTTTTTGGAGCAAACTCTTCTAAATAAACTGAAGCACCAATTGCTATGGGAAATGATAAAATAAATACAACAAATAGTGTGAGTAAAGATCCCATAAAAGATCCAGCGATTCCTGCAATTTCAGGGTGTCTTGAGTCTGCTCTAGTAAAAAAGAAATTATTAAATTCTTTTTGAATTCTATCTTCTTCAACTAATTGATCTATGAAAGATAATTGGATGTCATTTAACTTTCTTCTATCTTCAGGCACATCTCTTCTTGAATTACCTTTTAACATTTGATCAACATTACTGTGTGCTGTTACCCATAATTTTTGAGTCGTGTTTAGAACAGAAGGATTATCTATATAATAATTTTTTATTTCTTTATCGATATTAGTTGAAAATAATTTTTTAATTAATTTAGCATCAGACTTACTCAAATTTTCAAAAACATTATTTAAAGCGTTCTTTTTAACTTTAAAAAATTTACCTTTTTCAATTTCCTGATCTGTTGAATCGGGAGTTAATTTTAGAATTTCTTGATCATAATTTATTTCCAAAAGTATGGTTGTTTTTTGAAAGGCACTAAAACCTCTTGAAAATATCGAGTATAATAAAAAAACAAGCACTGCTAATGCTAAGCACATTGCTATAAAACCATAATATTTAAAACGTAAATCTTGAGCACTTCTTTTTTTACGAAGTGCAATTATTCGTTCTTGTGCAACAATACTATTCATAGCGTTCCCTGTATTTTTTTACGATACGTAATGCTAATACATTAAGACTTAATGTGATTACAAATAATACTAATCCTAAAGCAAATGCTGATAAAGTCCTTGGATTATCAAATTCTTGATCACCAATTAAAGCAACAACTATTTGAACAGTAACAGTTGTTACATTTTCAAAAGGGTTAGCAGTTAAATTAGCAGCTGTTCCAGCGGCAACTACAACAATCATTGTTTCTCCAATAGCTCTTGAAATTGCAAGTAAGAAAGCTCCTACAATTCCAGGGAGTGCTGCAGGTAAAATTACTTTTTTAATTGTTTCCGCTTTGTTAGCACCAATACCAAGAGATCCTTCTCTTAAACTTTGTGGAACTGAATTTATTACATCGTCAGATAAAGAGGAAATAAAAGGAATTATCATTACACCCATAACTAAACCAGCTGCTAAAGCACTAGTTGGAGAAGCATCTATACCTATCGATTGACCAAAAGATTTTACAAAAGGTGCTACTGTCACAAAAGCAAAAAAACCATAAACGATTGTTGGTATTCCTGCTAAAATTTCAAGTAATGGTTTAACTGTTTTTCTTACTTTTTGAGAAGCATATTCTGATAAATAAATTGCGGTTAACAAACCAATAGGTGCTGCAACACACATAGCAACAATCATTACTAAAAAAGTTCCTGCAAATATAGGAACTGCACCAAAAGATCCCTCAGCTGCAGCCTGACCTTCTCTGATTGGGATAAAGGGATACCATTCTGTACTAAATAAAAATTCGAATAAAGATACTTGAGAGAAAAAACGAAAACTTTCAAAAATTAATGAAAATATTATTCCAATTGTTGTTAAGACAGCGATTGAAGAACAAAAGATTAGTAGATATTTTATATATTTCTCAATTGTATCCTGTGCATTAAACTGAATATTTATTTTTCTAACAGCATACAAAGAACCAAGGACCATAATTATTATAATTGATATGTAGAATGAAATCTGGCTAGTTAATTTTAATGATTTGTATTGCGCTGCAGCATTAATTATTTCTTGTGATTTACCATCACTGAAATCAATATTATTTGCTACATTTCTAATTTCCGCTAAGAGAAGCCCATCATCATATGCAGCACCCTCTACGTATTCAAAACTATCTAAAATTAGATTTTGAATTATTTGTTCTTCAAAAATTGCCCAAGAGAAATAGACTATTAATGCAGGTAATAAGCACCAACTTAAGACATATTGTGCATGATAATTATATTGTGATTTAGGTTTAAGGTTTGTCGAATATACAAGTTTTTTAATGCGTGATTTTCCAAAAATATAAGAAGAATAAATTCCTATTAGTATTAGGACGATTGACCAAAAAAACACGGTTATTTGTAATTAAAAAAAAGGGAGATTCGTATCCCCCTTTTTGATATTTTAAAAATTATTATTTATAATTTTTCTGATTGTTAACTGCATCTAGAACAGTTTCTCTATCAGAAGGACTAAGCTCTACAAGACCTGCTTCCAAAAGATAATCTTCAGTTGCTTCTTCGCTAACAAACTCATTAACATATTCCATAATTCCTGGAATTACGCCTATATGTGCTTTTTTAATATAAAAAAATAATGGTCTTGCTATTGGATATGAATAGTCTTGAATACCTTCCATCGAAATTTCTACACCGTCTATTTTAGAAGCTTTAACTTTGTCAGTATTATTGGATAAAAAACTATAACCAAAAATTCCAAAAGCACCTTTCTCCTTTGAAATATGCTCAACATAAAGTTCGTCTTTTTCACCACCTTCAATTACATGTCCATCTTCACGATATTTTTTACAATCCCCATCTGCGACTAACATTTCTTTAACACAACCCTTTTTCATTACAAGTGAATCGAAAGCATCTCTTGTTCCTGAAGTTGGTGGTGGTGCCATGATTGAAATTTCTACATTGGGTAAACTCGCATCTATGTCCGACCAAGTTTTTGGCGCATTCTTATTGTCTTTTGCCATTGCTTGCCAAATCTGTTCTTTGGTCAGATTAATATCTCCGTAATCATAATCTGCTGAATATGCAAACGCTATACCATCATTTCCTACTCTTACTTCAATTATATCTGTAACACCATTTTCTTTACACAACTGAAATTCTTTATCTTTTTGTGCTCTTGATGAATTAGTTATGTCAGGATGTTCTACTCCTATACCCGCACAAAATAATTTATGACCTCCACCAGAACCAGTTGATTCAATTACTGGCGCCTTCATTCCCTCAGAAGCTAACTTCTCAGCTACTAAAGTAGCAAATGGATATACAGTTGATGAACCAACTATAGAAATATAGTCTCTTGCAATTAAACTCGTTGAGCTTAAAAAAAGACAAGTTGATAAGAAACAGATTATTTTTTTCATAATTATCCTCTAATTTTTTAATTAAAAAAATAGATACAAATACTTTATTACAATTTTATTACATTTTAATTAATAATTGGTAACGCTACAGAAAAGGTTGAGCCTTTATCAATCTGACTCTCTATTTTCATTTTACCATTGTGCTTATTGGTAATATGTTTCACTATTGAAAGGCCTAAGCCGGTTCCACCTTGATTTCTAGACCGATTTTTATCTACCCTGTAAAAACGCTCAGTCAATCTTGATAGGTGTTCCTCTGAAATACCTTCTCCAAAATCTCGAAAATGAATTTCACAATAATTAATATTTTGCTCCAATCTTTCTTTTAATTCAATTTCAATTTTTGAATTTTCTTTACTATATTTTATTGCGTTATCTGTTAAATTTATAAAAACCTGAATAAGGGCATCTTTATTACCTAACACATCATCTTTTGATAAATAATTATTAATTTTAACTTCTATATTTTTATCATTAATTTTATTTTGTAGATTGTCTAATACACCTTCAATGAGATTAATGATGTTAATTTGTTCAAAATTCATTTGTATTTCATCTGATTCATATTTACTTAAAAGTAATAGATCTTCTACTAATCTGGTCATACGCCAAGCCTGATCTTCCATAGTATCTAAAAATTTACCAACAAAATTATCTAGCTTATTTTCAGAAGATGAATTTACGGAATTCTTTATAGTCTCGATATATCCTACTATAGATGACAAAGGCGTTCTTAATTCATGACTAACGTTAGCTACAAAGTCAGTTCTCATTTGTTCATAATTTTTTAAAGTACTCTGATCAGTTAAAGATATGATAAGTTCACTGTAATCATTATCAAAAAAAGTTAAATCTCCTAAAAAATACAAGTCTGTAAAATTGCTTGGGGAAAACTCAAGTTTAGAGTCTTTTTTATTCGAAAAAGATTCTTCAATAAATTTATTCAACTCAGATGAGCGAATAACATTGTTAATATCTATTTTTTCTTCAATAAATAGAAATTTCTGTTTGGCTACATTGTTATAAAAAGTAATTTGTTTGTTAATATCAATTGCTATAATTATAATTGGGATTTTATTTAGACTTTGACTTAAGTTTTTTTTCATATTTTTTTAGTTTAGGCCAATCATTATCACTTAAAATATAGCCTACGCAATTTCGCGAACCACACTTACAAATGTGATCCACAAAATCTGTATCAAAAGGATAACCATAGTTATAAAAAAGTTCGGCACCTTTTTTTATTCGTTTAATAGAAGAAATCCAAATTTCATTATCTATGATGTCTACTTCACAATTAGGATTACATGAGTGATTAATAAATTTTGCAAAATTATAATCAACATCACCATCTATGTCGTATCGCTTGTTTAATTCAAAAACATAGACCATGCCGTTATTTTTATCTTTTTTTGCTTTACGGATTTGTTTATCCGCTCTTTTATCACCCTCTCTTTTAGTAACTTTATCACCAATATATTGGATTACTTTCTGGCCTTTTTTAATATTAGTTTTTGCAAATAATCCGGAGCCGTGAAGGGGTGATTTTTTTTTAAACCAAATTTTCTGCGTCATACTGTTATTTTTATACAATACACACATATAATAATAAATTGTATTATAAAATGATACTTTTATGTATAAGAGCAATTCTTTAATTAATGAAATTTGAAAATAATAAAAAATTTTACCGCACAATTTGGATTTCAGATACCCATCTAGGAACCAATGGTTGTAAAAGCAAAATGCTTTTAGAATTCTTAGAAGAAACAGATTCAGAATATTTATTTTTAGTAGGCGACATTGTTGATGGATGGCGCATGCGTAAGAAAATGTATTGGCCTCAAGAACATAACGACGTGGTTCAAAAAGTTTTAAAAAAAGCAAAAAATGGAACTAGAGTAGTGCTTATTCCAGGAAATCATGATGAAGTATTAAAAGATTTTACAAATTTTTCCTTTGGAGAAATTTCAATCAAAAACGAAGATACGCATCAATTAGCTGATGGAAGAAAAGTACTGATTACACACGGAGATGAGTTTGATGCTGTGATCATTAATGCAAGATGGTTAGCCAAAGTGGGATCAGCACTTTATGAATATTTACTAAAGTTAAATAATGTATTTAATTTTATTCGAAGAAAGATGGGTTTATCTTACTGGTCACTGTCTCAATATTTAAAAAAGAAAACAAAGCATGCAACGAACTTTATTAGTAATTTTGAGTTTGCGGTATCTGATAGAGCTAGAAGAGAAAATGCCGATGTTGTTGTGTGTGGGCATATACATAGACCAGAAATAAAAGAATTAAATGGTGTTCTCTATTGTAATGATGGTGACTGGATTGAAAGTTGCACAGCACTCGTAGAAGATGAAATTGGAAATTTATCAATTCTTAATTGGCCCGAAGAAAGAGAAAAATTAAAATTAATTTCTTTAGAAGAAAGACGAAAAATAAAAGAGGATGCAGCCTAAAAAAATCGCGTTAATAAGTGATGCGTGGGTTCCTCAGGTAAATGGCGTAGTTACGACATTTCAAAGTGTTATACCTCTCCTAGAAAAAAAAGGTTTTGAAATTAAAATATTACATCCTGAGATGTTTAATAATTTTAGTTATCCTTGGTACAAAGAAATAAAAATTTCTTTCAGTACTAAAAAAGTTACGGAAAAATTTTTTAAAGAATTTAATCCAGATATTGTTCATATAATGACTGAAGGTCCAGTAGGTTTTGCTGGTCGTAAGTACTGTCTTAAAAATAAATTACGATACACTTCTTCTTTTCACACCCGTTTTCCTGATTATATTAAACAGAGAGCTTATGTTCCTAAAAGTCTAACATATTCAATATTAAGAAGACTTCATGATAATTCTGTAAATGTACTTGTTCCGTCGCTTTCCATGGTCGAAGAATTAGAGCGGTATAATTTCAAAAATTTAAAAGTATGGAATAGAGGAGTTGATACTGAATTATTCAACCCAAATAAAAGAAATAGAAATGATAATGACATTCAACTGACTTATGTTGGAAGAGTTGCTATTGAAAAAAATATTGAAGAATTTTTAAAACTAAAAGGAAATTATAATAAAACAGTTGTAGGAGATGGTCCTGAATTACAAAAATATATAAAAAAGTATCCTGACGTAAATTTTGTTGGATTGAAACGAGGTAAAGAACTTGCAGAATATTATGCGAATGCTGATGTATTTGTTTTCCCATCTAAAACGGATACTTTAGGGAATGTAATACTTGAGGCTCTTGCTTGTGGAACACCAATTGCAGCATTTCCTGTTACTGGACCAAAAGATATTCTTAAAGATTCTAAAATAAATACACTTGATGACAGACTAGGTAATTCAGTAGAAAAAGCTCTTAAAATGAATAGAAATGATTGTCGTGAATTTGCTATTAAATTTACGTGGGAAGATTGTGCTAATGAATTTTTAGATTCACAAATTGATTCTAAAAATTAATAACTTTTCTAAACAAATAAATAGACGTACCCAAAAAGAAAAAGAGGTAGTTGTAATCCAAAGTTTGTTAATAACGCTTTATCTCTTGTCATATAACCAACCACTGACCAACCAACTGCACCTGTTCCATGTATAATAATATTATATGGATATGCATTTAAGTTAGTTAATAATATTCCTGACAAGATTAAAAAGGTACTAAACCACTTAATTCTATTAATTGATATATCTGTCATAAAACTCCTAAATTCTGAAAATTTTCATTAATATATGTATCTTAAAGATAAAGATATTAATCAAATTGTAACGAATTTTTAACATTTCTTTATTTTTTTTTGAAAAGTTCTATAAGCACGCCATGTTTGGACTAAAAAGTGCATCTTTATTTGGTGATACCAAGAAACTTGAAAGAGAAATTGATGAATTTGTGGATATTGTCTCTGAAGTAGGTTTAGTATTTAAATCAATTGTTCCAACTTATCTTAATCATTCTGCCAACGGTAAATTTGAGGAAATGGTTGAAAAAGTAAAAGATATGGAAAGTAAGGCCGACAAAATTACGAAAGATGTTGAGCATACTCTTTATGAAGAAACACTAATCCCAGATGCAAGAAGTGACGTGTTACGACTTCTAGAACACATCGACGAATTAATTGGAATGTACCAAGGGAATTGTTATCACTTCTCTATTCAAAAACCTAATTTTCCAAAAGAGTTTCACCAAGATTTAATTGAGTTAACAGAGACTGTTGTAAATTGTGTTGAATCATTATGTTTAACCGTAAGATCATTTTTTAGAGATATTAAATCTGTTAGAGATAATGCACATAAAGTTACATTTTATGAAAAAGAATCTGATATAAAATTTAGTTCTCTTGCAAGAAGAATTTTTGATTCTGAATTACCTCTAGATCAAAAAATGCATCTTCGATATTTTGTAGAGAAAATTGATCGTATTTGTGATCAAGCAGAAGACATAGCTGACGAGGTTCAAATTTACGCTATTAAACGTTCTGTTTAATTTTCAATGGAAATTACAATTCTAATTTTTTTATTTGGTGGTCTTTTTTTAGGTTGGTCACTTGGCGCCAATGATGCAGCAAATGTTTTTGGAACTGCAGTTGGAACACGTATGGTTAGTTTCACAAGTGCAGCAATAATTTGTAGTGTCTTTGTTATTCTAGGTGCAATTATTAGCGGAGCAGGCACAACAGAAACTTTAGGTAAGTTAGGTGCTATTAATGCATTGCCTGGTGCTTTTGCAGCATGTGTGGCTGCGGGAATATCTGTATATTTAATGACCAAAGTTGGCTTGCCTGTTTCAACAACGCAAGCGATTGTTGGAGCAATTGTTGGTTGGAATTTATACACGGGATCTTCAACTAATCTTCAAGTTTTAATTACTATTTTAGGAACATGGATACTCTGTCCTATCATTGCAGGAGTTATTGCAATGGGTTTATTTACTTTTACAAAAAGAGTTATACTCAATAGAAAGTTACATATTCTCAGACTTGATGCGTATACAAGAACAGCTTTACTTTTAGCAGGTGCTTTTGGTGCTTATAGTTTAGGTGCAAACAATATTGCTAATGTAATGGGTGTCTTCGTACCTATATCACCGTTTACTGATGTTACTATTGGAAATTTATTTGTCTTTTCCTCAAAAGAACAACTATTTCTGCTGGGTGGTTTAGCAATAGCTGTTGGTGTTTTTACTTACTCGAAAAGAGTTATGTTTACCGTGGGTAATGATCTCTTAAAAATGACACCAGTGGCAGCATTTATTGTTGTTATATCGCATTCTATTGTTTTATTTTTATTTGCATCCCAGGGTATAAGTGCTTTTTTACAATCTATAAATCTTCCCTCTATACCTTTGGTACCAGTATCAAGTTCCCAAGCTGTTGTCGGCGGCGTAATTGGAATTGGTCTTTTAAAAGGAGGAAAAGAAGTTCAATGGTCAATTGCGGGTAGAATTTCTTTGGGTTGGATGACGCTACCTATAATTGCAGCTTTAATTTCTTTAATTGTTTTATTTATTCTAGAAAATATTTTTAATTTAACGGTCTCTTTTTAATTAACTGCTCGATAAGAAAAAATAAAATCTTCTTGGATTTTTGACTCGATAGCTCCTTTTCTTCTTGATCGTACTAGATCAATAGCTTCTTGTTTTTTATAATTAAATTCAACAAGTAAAATCGCAGCTATAGTGCCAGCTCTTCCTTTTCCTCCACGGCAATGTAAAACTATATTTTTACCATCTATCAATTCGTTCTTTAATAAAACTTTTGTTGTTTCCCATTTATATTTAAAATCTTTATCTGGTGCTCCCATGTCATAAATGGGTAAATGGTACCAATGTAATTTATGTTCATAAATATTTTTGACAAACAAAGTTTTATCACACAATTTTTCAAATTCGCTATCTTCAACAAAAGAAGTAATAGAGCTACAATTATTATTTTTAAATATTTCTAATTCGTTTGCTAAAATTGTCTCTTCAAATGAACCACTAGGATTAAGACCTGGAAAAGAAGTTAATATAATTTTGCCTGCAAATGACTTAGAGTCAATAAAATCATAATTGCTAAATTGCATTTACGCTTGTTTAGCTAAAAAAGACTGTCTTGCTTCTTCTAAATAGGGACGAAAATGTTCAACATCGGGAGTTTTTTTATCTAGAATTTTTGCTAGATCATCAAATCTTCTAAGTTCTACTGCCTCATCCATAAAAGGTTTGCTGATAAACGCATCTGCTTCTTCTTTTGTGAAAGGACCGCCTTGAACTTTTAACGAAAGTTTCGATGCTTCTGATAGGCTATCATAATAACCCTCTTCAACACTTGATAAATATCTTTTTGAATCAACATGTGCTCTAATTGGTAAAATAACATCTTCACCAAAATATTTTTTTAAAAAATCAGCACCTAGGTTTTCATGATGACCATCTTTCCCTTCATGAATGGGATCGCCGTCCTCATAGATAAGGTGGCCAACATCATGCAGTAATGCTGCAGCAATTGTTGGTCCTGGTAATTTATGTTTTTCAGCAAGTTCAGCGCATTGGAGTGCATGCTCAAGCTGGGTCACATCCTCATTACCATATTGAATATCAGCACCTTTTGTTTTCAAAAGATCTAAGAGATAATCTACGATATTTTCTTCCATTCTCATTTATAATTAACTTATTAGAAAATAAATTCAATTCCAACTTTAATAAGATTGATCAAATTTATAATAATATTTATTAAGTAAATATTTAATGGATAAAAAATTATTAACGCCTGGTCCTCTCACGACATCGATGTCAACAAAAGAGGCTATGCTTCATGATTGGGGTTCGAGAGATACAAAATTTATTGATCTCAATGCATCAATTAGAGATTCCCTTGTTAAATTAATAGATGGTGAAGATAAATATCAATGTGTTCCAATGCAGGGAAGTGGAACTTTTGCTGTAGAGTCGATGGTGAGCTCTCTTACTCAAAAAGATTCTAAAATTCTGATTCTGATCAATGGTGCTTACGGACAAAGAATGAAAAAAATGTGCACATATTTAGGGAGAGATTTTATTGAATATGAAGTTGCTGAACATGAAGTACATGACATCAATAAAATTGAAGAGTTAATTGATAGCAACAACTTAACACACGTCTTTGCTGTATATTGTGAAACAACATCCGGTATTTTAAATCCTATTGAAGACATTGCAAAATTGGTTGAAGGGAAAAATTTATCTTTATTCATCGATGCAATGAGTGCCTTTGGTGCATTACCCTTAAGTTCTAAAACAATTACATTTGATGCTGTAGCCGCTTCATCAAACAAATGCTTAGAAGGTGTGCCAGGTGTTGGTTTTATTCTTGTTAAAAATGAAGTTATTCAAAATGCAAAAGGCAATAGTCACTCACTAAGTCTAGACTTATATGATCAATGGCAAGCAATGGAAAAAAATAAACAATGGCGATTTACACCTCCTACACACGTATTGGCTGCATTCAATCAAGCGATTGAGGAACATAAACAACAAGGTGGGGTAGAGGGAAGAGGTAAAAGATATAAAAAAAATTGTGAAATTATTTGTAATGGAATGAAAGAGTTGGGATTTGAGCAACTACTTCCTGATAATTTGCAAGCACCAATTATTATTACTTTTAAACAACCTAATGATCCTAAATTTAACTTTGAGAAATTTTATAATGCTCTTAGTGAAAAAGATTTTTTAATTTATCCAGGAAAACTAACAGTGGCAGAAACTTTTAGAATTGGGTGTATTGGTAATTTAGATGAACAAGACATGATGGATACAATAAAAGCTGTAAAAGAAGTCGTTACTGAATTGGGATTAACATTAAACTAACAAAATAATGACAAGAGAAATTGAAATACCATTAGTTAAAGCAACAAATGAAAATCTTAAAGGATACGGATATTTAATCGATAGTTTTGAAAATAGTGATATTGAAATTGTTACTTGGCCAAAACAAGGATGGCGCGAAATAGAAGAGGGAACTGGTAATGAAGGTGGAACTACCGAAGGTTCTTTTGATACCTGGTGGCAAGGTGACGTGCTTTATGGTCAAAATAATGCTGTTCAACATAAGAGCGATTATGAAGTAGATGGAAAATATATACTGGGTTATGCCAATAATCCTGATCAAGAATTGCAAAAAGATAAATATTCAGATCCAACAAAAATATTTCTATGGCATGCAAATTATCACCCTGATGGAGGTCAGCTTTTCTTTCCTGAAGAAAATAAACCATTTATTTGTCCTTTAGCCTTACCGACAGACGACATTGAACCAGAACATTTTAAAGCATTTTATTGTGACGGATCAAAAGGTTTGTATATTCATCCAAATATTTGGCATGAAGGGGTGTTTCCAGTTACGGAAAAACAATCGTTTCAAGGAAAACAAGGTAAAGTACATGCAAGAGTTAGCATCGACTTAAAAGATGAATTTAATAAATATATTTATTTTAAAACTGCGATCTAATTATAAATTTATATTTAATAATGAAAATTATTCACCTTTCAGACCCTCATATTTATATAGATAAGATTCATGGCATAGATCCTGTCAGTAAATTTAAAAAAGCATTAAGTCATATAAAAAATAATCATGGTGATGCAGATTTATTTGCCATCACTGGTGATATTACAGACTTAGGTGATAAAGATTCTTATCAGTTATTTATAAAAATCATTGATGAAGCAGGGCTGCCAAAGAATTTAAATCCTCAACTAATTATAGGTAATCATGATATCAGAGATGAGTTTAAAATAAACTTTCCTAATATTGAAACCGATCCAAATGGATTTATTCAATACTTTAAAGATATAGATAATAAACGTTTAATTTTTATCGATACTAATCTGATTAATACTCACCAAGGACATTACTGTGAAGAGAGGCAAGAATGGTTAAACAATATTTTAGGTAAAACTAATACAGATACGTACATCTTTATGCATCATAATCCACTGGCATTAGTAAAAGAGGAAAGTGATGGAATAGGATTACAACAAAAAAAAGAGTTTCAACAAATTTTAACTAAAAATAATAAGATAATAAAACATATTTTTTTTGGTCATCAACACATTACAAGTTCTGGTTCTTATTGTGGTATTACTTTTTCTTCCCCAAGAAGTACTTGGTCTCCTCTAATACCTAACTTTTCAAATGAATATCGTTTAGGAACGGCTAATACAGATACAAATTATAATGTTGCAATAATTCGATCTGACGCCTTAATTATTCATACAGAGGATTTTTTAAAAACAGAAGTTAATTGGTTTAAATAAAAAATTATTTTTTTTCGATTACAAATATTTCATTGTTAAAATAAAGGCCTTTATTTTTAGCAACAATATTTTGAACTACTTTTTCGTAATTTTTTGTTTTTTCTACCTTCATTACTTTATCATCATCCATTTGATTAACATATATGGAGGCATTCCAAGCAGAAAAAACTAATGATGTAGCTATACCTCCACTGATTTCTGTTGGTAGAGCTCTCAATTTACATTTAATAATTCTTTTTTCTCCAAAAGATAAACTGCTTAATAAATCTTTATCTAAATTTTTCTTAAGATAAGAAATGATACTATTTCCAAGAGAAGGAAATGGGTCCTCTTTTGGCCAAATTTTACGAATTATTTCATTAGCAGGATCTTTTCCTGAAGCATGAATAGTTAATAATTTCCCTTTTGATTTTAAGGCCCTAATCATTGGTTCGATGACATATTTTGATTTCTTTTCTGCTGAAATTCTTGAACGATAAGGCTGTGAAGCAATAATAAGATCAAATTTATTATCTGATTTTTTTTTGGTAGGTATTAATTCATTTACATTAAATTCTTGATCTTCGCGGTAAATAACCATGACTGAAGGCTCTTTATAAGTATGGTTACCTGACTTTTTATTAATTTCTATATTCCATTTTTTTTCTAAAAATTCATTTTGTTTTCTTAATTGTTGGGCAAATTCAAGAGAGGTATCTCCTTTTAATTTAATAATATTCCAATTAATTTTTTTCTGTTTAACTTCATTTTTTGATTTTAGGTTTGCAGCTTCAGCGTAGTGTAGATTTGAAATGACAAAAACCGTATTCTTATGTTCAACAAACCTATCGGGTAATTTTTCTAAACCTAATCTTACATCTTCTATGCTTATTTCTTTTGTGCAAACTAATAAAGGTACGTTAGGCTTAGCCTCGTGGCACTGACGCATAACATTCATAAGTAAGGAACCATCACCCATACCAGCATCAAATATTTTTATACCAGGTTTTTGAGGTTTAATTTTATTTACGTGAGGGCGTATCGCATCGGCAATTTGATTTTTTTCATTTGTTGTTGTGACAAATAATAAGTATTTTTGTCTGTTATCATAAAACCTGAAATTTTTTTTCATTACTAATAAAGTCCCATTGATTTAGCAGAAGAGATGAAGGCTTCTTTATTGCCAATAAAGTTTTTACCTCGTTCCCCTAAAAACGCATCATCTACTATATTATTCCATTCTTGAACAGGAACTTTTATTTCATTTAAGTTAAGAGGAACCTCTAAAGAACGCATAAATTCACTCAGATGATCTGCAGCATTCTCTAGATTATCATTAAAAATTAATTTTAGTCTCTCCTCAGCTACACTATCAATTCCAACCATACTTTTAGTAATCATGGGTAAAGTAAATGAACAAGCAATACCATGCTGAATACCGTAATTGAGTGTCACAGGGTATGATAGATTGTGCGCAATAGCAGTTTTCGTATTGGAAAACGCTAAACCAGCATGAACACATGCCAGCGCAATGTTTGAACGTAATTCAACATTTCTTAAATCTTTAGTGAGAAGTGGTAAATTTTCTAATACTAATTTTGATGCTTGTATTGCATGAGAAGCAGAAACTGGATTTGCATTAATATTCCAAATACTTTCCATTGAATGGGAGAGAGCATCTAAACCAGTTGAAATGGTCAAGCCTAAAGGCTTATCAACCATAATAGATGGATCGATAATTGTTTTTTCTGCATAAAGAGATTTATGCGCCAAAGATAATTTATTGTTTTTTTCTTTATCCCAAATTGTGGCCCAACACGTAAGCTCACTTGATGTTCCTGAAGTTGTAGGTATTGCAATAATCTTGATTGGATTTTCGACTCTTGGACTTTTCTTATTGCGAACGAAATCTGTTAGATATTCTTGTTTATCTTTAAATGCAGCAATTGCTTTAGCTGTGTCTGTAACAGAGCCACCACCTATAGCTAAAATATAATCTACCGATTCATTGATTGAAGAAAATTTTTTTTGTAGCTCTAAAATATCCTTATAATCTGGATTAGGCTGAACATCCGTCATAACGGATAGTGGTGGATTTGAAGAAGATTTTAATTCATCGCTATATTTTTTAAAAATTTCTTCTGGATGAGTTATTATGATGTAGTTCTTATTTTTAAGAGCATCATGTACTTCTTTAAATCTATTTTCTCCAAAGATAATTTCAACAGGATTAAAATAATTCCACATTACATTAAATTGATTTTGCCGCTTTAGTTAAAATTGTCATTTTCTCAATTGCTTGTTCTCGTGTAAAGAAACCTAAACCACAATCTGGTGCAGCTATTAAGCGGTGTTCATCAATATGTTCAAGTGAATCTTTGATACGAACTCTTACCTCTTCAACAGACTCCATTCTACTTTTTGCAATATCAATAAATCCAAAAATTACTTTTGTTTTAGTAAATTTTTCTAAAAGATTTAAATCATTATGCCTATGTGAATCTTCTAAAGATACTTCATCAATAGTTGAATCATCTACAAGTGATGCAATTCTATCATAAGCATCTAGATCAGCCTTTTTATAACCTTCTGAATCTAATGAGTTAGGATAACCACAACAAATATGGCAAACCCGTTGCACTTCTTTAGGAATACCATGCATCATTCTTTCTAAATTTTCCATACCGTAAGAATGAGCTTCATCGGGCTTTCTAGCAAATACTGGTTCATCAATTTGAATATACTGACAACCTGCATCTACAAGTGCTTTAACTTCTTTATTGAGGGCTAATGCTAAATCAAAACCAAGTTTTTTCATGTCATCATAGTAATTGTTGGCAATTGAATCTGTAATTGTCATTGGTCCAGGTAACGTAATTTTAACTGGGTTTTTTGTAAATTGTTGTGCACTCTTCCAGTCTAAATGCATACGTATTTCTTTACTTGAAATTGGTGCAACAATAGTTGGAAGGTCAGCTTCGAACGCACCTTGTCTTACTGACTTATGTGTAACTTCCTTAAAACTTACACCATTTAAAAATCGACATTGATATAATACATAACTCTCGCGCCTAACTTCCCCATCTGTTGGAACATCGATACCTGCACTTACTTGATCAGTTATAACTTCTTTAATTGCTGCTAAAAATAATTTTTCAGCATCCGCACCCACAGACTCTAACGCTTTTTCATATGCGCCAGGTGACCAATTTGATAATAATCCTTTTGACGCTTTTCTCTCTTCTTCTGATTTTGTCCCTAAAAACCAATCTTGAATGGGTGTTTGTTTCGGTTTTGGATAAGCACCTATTGTAGTTGTTGTAAGAGGCATCTATTTTTACTCCCATTTAAATTTAAAATAAAACAGCGGCTTTTATAAAGCCGCTGTAATAAAAAGTTAACAATAAATAATCTCAAATTACATAAGATCGTTTATTTCTTCCATCATTTCTTCTTGGAGATCACCCATATCATCAGCATCGCCTGTAGCAATTTCTTCTGTGTAATCATAGATTACCTGAGTAACAGCTAATCCATTTTCTCCAGGATAGGCAAACCAATCTGCAAGAAGTGGAAGTTGTTCAACAGCAGTAAGTTTATTAGGGTTTTTACTATAGAAATCTCCTAATAATTCATTCGCTGCTTTGTTTGGTGGAACATATCCAGTTGTTTCAGCAACTAATGCAGCACCGATACCTGATGTAATGAACTTTAAGAAAGTCCATGCAGCATCAACTCTTGCTGGATCATCAGATGTAGACACTAACATTGCAGCGTTTCCACCTGCTGGTAATCTTGCTGGTGTTCCATTGTTAACTCCAGCCATTCCAGGGAATGGTGCAGTTTTTAAAACAAAGTCTGCCTTTGCAGCATTAACTGAACCCAAGCTTGAAGTAGACCAGAACATCATACCAATAGTACCTGCGTTAAACGCAGCTTGACCATCAGCAATTGAATAGTTTGGCATATTACATCCGCTCATGATTGATTTCATTTGCTCTAACGTTGCAAGTCCTGCATCACCACCCATATTTACAGCTCCATCTTTAACCATTGGAACATTCTGAGTATGCATTAATGCTTGGTGGAACCAGTTACCTGTAATGTTCCAACCAAAGTATAGAGTTCCTTTGCCTGCTGCTTCCAATTTATTACATGCTGCAATAACTTCGTCCCAGTTAGTTGGAATACTATCTACACCTGCTTCAGCTAATAAATCCATGTTATAATATCCAACTGGTGTTGATACAGAAAATGGTAATCCATAAACTTCACCACCGAATGTTGAAAGACTTAACATAGCAGAATGGTAACCATCTTTTTCAAAAGCTGCCTCTTTTGCGATAAATGGCTCTAAAGACTTAGCAATACCTTTGTCAACTAGAGGTGCCTGTCTGTTAAGACCTTGCATTGTTACATCTGGTAAATTACCTGAAGTAGACTCTCTAAAGATTGTTGCAGTTGCATCCTCATAGTTTTCATAAGTTGCTCTAAATTTAACTTGAATATCTGGATGCGCTTTTTCAAACTCTGGCATAATAGCTTGAAACGTTACATCAAATAATCCTGAATAAGGATAAGCTACTTCTATTTCAATAGACTTAGCTGAATTAACAGAACCATAAAAACCGAAAGCTAATACGGCTGCCAATCCTGTAATTAATTTTTTCATTTAATCCTCCCGATTGAATATAATAATTTAATCTAACATGTAGCTAGAAAGGGTTACAATTTTATTACGAAAATATTACTAAAAAATATGCTTATTTTTCCACAGAAATAGAAAAATTAGAGAAAAACTTATTTTTTTTACCAAGGTAGTGAGAAAGTTTTTACATTAGTAAAGCTCTTCATTGCTTCAATTACACCTTCTTTATAACCAAGGCCTGAATCTTTAATTCCTCCAAAAGGAGACATTTCAATTCTATAGCCTGGAACCTCCCAAATATTTACAGTGCCAACATTTAAACCTTGAATATATTTTTTTGCTCGCATGAAGTTATTTGTACATACACCAGATGATAATCCAAATGCGGTTGAATTAGATATTTTAATTACAGCTTCATCGTCATTAGGCACACGAATGATTGGTATAACTGGACCAAATGTTTCTTCTAAAACTAATTCACTTTTAGGATCAACATGATCTACAACTATTGGAGGTAACAAAGCACCTTTTCTTCCAGGGTGATATAAAATTTTTGCACCGTCTTCTTCTGCCATTGAAACTCTTTTATCAAAAAGTTCTGCAGCTTGAGCATTAACAACCGTACCTAAGTCTGTTTCCATATTCATAGGATCACCAAATTTAATTTTCTTAGCACGCTCAAGAGCCATTTCAACAAATTGATCTGCAATGGATTCTTGAACCAGTATTCTTTTAACAGCTGTACAACGTTGACCAGAGTTTTTCGTTGCTCCAGTAACAGCTAGCTCAACAGCTTTTTTAAGATCATCACCATCTAAGTCATTTAAAACAATTAAAGGATCATTACCACCAAGCTCAAGAACTGTTCTTTTGTATCCAGCTTGTTCAGCAATTAATTTTCCTACGCCTACACTGCCTGTAAAAGTAATTAGATCAATATTTGGATTCTTGATCATTTCTGATCCGATATCTTGAGGCCATCCAGTTACAACTGAAAACATTTCTGGTGGTAAACCTGCTTCATATAAAACATCAGCAAGTACCATTGCTGTTAAAGGTGTTAATTCTGTTTGTTTACATACAGTACAATTATTAGTTGCAATTGAAGGTGCAATTTTATGTGCTACCATATTCAAAGGATGATTAAATGGAGTGATTGCTGAAATTGCCGTTAAAGGTTCTCTTATGGTAAATATTTTTCTCGCTTTTCCATGCGGAGTTAAATCACAAGAAAATATTTCTCCATCATCAAGAATACAAAGTTGAGCCGTTAATGAAAAGACATCGAAAGCTCTTCCTACTTCGTATAAAGAATCTTGTTTTGAGATACCAAGTTCTAAAGTAATAATATCAGAAATTTCTTCTTTTCTTTTAACAAGTACTTCTGCAGCAGTTTGAAGAATTTTTTGTCTCTCGTATCTTGTAAGTTTAGGTTGGTAATTTGCAGCAATATCTAAAGCCTTTCTTGCATGCTCTGCAGTACCGGCTGGAACCGTTCCGATTACTTCACCTGTAAAAGGGTACTCAACATTTATTGTTTTATCTGAAGTAACTTTTTCTCCAGCTATACGCATTGCTTCATTAATCATTTTTTTGTGCATCATAGGGCTCCGTTAATTGCATAGTAAAATGCATCATAATTATATAATTGTTTGTTAGTATCAAAATTTTGTAATTTTAAATTTGATATGAATGGCACTTCTCTTTCATGAAGTCCGCCGTGTGAACGTAAAGGTTCATTTAATCCAGAAAGATTGTGTTTATCTTCAGATGAACCAATAGTCATAAATTCTGAAGACATACATATAATATCCCCCATTCTATCAGGAGGTAAATTATAAGTAGAGCATCCTTCATCTTTCGTTAAAACAACTTCTATGTCTTTTATTTCTTTAATAGCATTTACAACTGAATCTACCTTGCTCTTGTCTTCTAAATAAATTGTTGCAAAAGAACCAAGTGAACCATGATGAACAACATATGGATCTGTAATAGGTAAAATAACTTTAGCCATGTCTGGTTCAAATTTTTTATCTAAATAATCTTGTAAAAATATTGCATTAGGTGAACCATCTTCTTTTGATTTTGGTTTCATACCGTGATCTGCGGTAATGATTATAGAAACATTCTCCTTATTCAAAAGACCAATGTATTTATCAAACATTGCATAAAATTTATTTGCTGTTTCATTTCCCGGTGCATATTTGTGTTGAATATAATCTGTTGTCGATAAATACATAATATTTGGTTTGAACTCTTCAAGAAGTTTTACACCTGCAGCCATTACAAATTCAGAAAGTCCTTCAGAATATACTTCTGGTACTGGCATCCCTAACCAATCGTTTACGTTTTCTATGCCATTAAGCTCTTTTGTAGCTTGATCAGATTTTTCAGCAGAAAAACATATAGCTCTCTCATCATCAAAACTTAATCCATTTCCTAAAAGTGTTCTCAGCTTATCTTTTGCAGTAACCAGAGCAATTTTAGAACCAGAATTATAAAATTTTTCAAAAATAGTTGGTGCTCGCATATATTTTGGGTCATTCATCATTACTTCTTCACCGGTCTCGGGTGTATAAAAGAAGTTTCCGCATATACCGTGAACAGAACTTGGTTGGCCTGTTACAATCGAAATATTATTTGGATTTGTAAAACTTGGAATAGCGCTGTGTACTAGTAGGTTTTCACCACTTGCAATTAATTTATCAAGGTTTGGTGTAAGATTTGATTTTGATGCTTCTTCGAGATACTCTTTTTGACTACCATCAAGGCATATAACAATAGCAGTTTTTGAGAAAGAGCTTGGATATTCTCTATTATTAATTTCTAAATTATCGGACACGATTTCAACTAATATATATTATTAAAAATACGAATTTATAGTTATCTGCTAATTAAACTCAATCATAATTTGAATATTTGTTAATAAAATTGAAATAAAACTGAAATAAATAGATTTAAAATATTCTCAAATTTAATAAAATTTTGTAGATTAAGGTTAAGATACAGGGGGAATGAGTGGGGACAATATCACTTAAAAATATTTCAAAATCATTTGGGTCTACACAAGTACTTAATAATTTGAATGTTGATATAAACGATGGAGAATTCTTAACATTAGTTGGTCCATCTGGTTGTGGTAAATCTACGTTACTTAGAATAATTGCAGGATTGGAACAGCAGACTTCAGGTGATGTATTAATAGATAATAAAAATGTAAATAGAGTTAGAGCGAGTGAAAGAGATCTGGCAATGGTCTTCCAATCATATGCTCTTTATCCTCATCTAACAGTAAGAAAAAATTTAGAAACTCCATTAAGACTTAGGGATTATAATGCATTTGAAAGACTGCCCTTGATTGGTAATTTTTCTCCAAGCAAAAAAGAGAAAACAGAATCTATAAATCAATTAGTAAATAAAACTTCTGAAACTCTAAAAATTTCAGAACTATTGGATAGAAAACCAGGACAATTGTCAGGTGGTCAAAGACAAAGAGTTGCTCTTGGTCGTGCTATGGTTAGAGAGCCTGTTGCCTTTTTAATGGATGAACCTCTTTCAAATTTAGATGCAGCTTTGAGAGTTCACATGCGTTCTGAACTATCTGAACTTCATAATTCACTTAAAACTACTTTTGTATACGTAACACATGATCAAGCAGAAGCGTTAACTATGTCTTCTAGAATGGCTGTTATGATTGATGGAAATTTATTACAACTAGATACGCCTCAAGAAGTATATGACAATCCTTCCTCATTAAGTGTGGCTCAGTTTGTTGGAAGTCCAAAAATAAATATATTTAAAGGAACTTCGGACTCAAGTGGGACTGTAAGTTTTCTCAACGTTAATCTTAAAAGAAAAAGTTCTGAAAGTAATACAGATTTACATATTGGTATTCGACCAGAACATTTAGAAATTACAAATGAAAGTAATGACAATACATTTAGTGGAACAGTTGCATATAGAGAAAATTTAGGTTCAGATATTTTCTTTCATGTAAATATTGAAGACGGTTCAAATAAAATAATTGTAAGAGGCTTACCACAATTTACACACCAAATTTCAAACGGTTCTGGCGTGAATATTAAAAGAGTGTCTAATAAAGCATTACTTTTTAATCAAGCAGGAATGAGGGTACAATTTAATAATGCAATGGGATAAGGATACAATTTACTAATGCATAATTCAAAAGCTCACATATGGTTTATTGCACCAGCAATCATACTGATGATAATTATTTTAATCTTTCCTCTTTTTCTTGCAGGAGGAATTTCTTTTACTGACTATAATTTAGGAAACAAAACATTCGAGTGGGTTGGACTAGAAAATTATGACAAGATGTTCAATCGAAAAACATATGTCAAAATGATTTGGGCCACAGCGACGTATGTTATTGTTGTCGTTCCAATTTCTGTTGTACTTGGATTATGTGCTGCTATGCTCTTAAATTCACTAAGGTTTGGCGCCGATATATATAAAACAATTTTTTTTCTTCCAGTTATGGCAACTCTTCTTGCAATGGCAATTGCATGGGAGTTTACTCTTCATCCAACATTAGGAATTGTAAATAGTTTTTTAGCAAATGGGTGTGGAGGAGTTAGGGAATTCATTCTTGGTTTTCATTGGTTGCCATGGGTAGACTCACAAGAAAGCTGGTATGCTGTAGCATGTGCAAACAACATGGATTTTCCATATTGGTTAAAACAAAAAAATACTGCGATTTGGACAGTATGTTTCATAGGAATTTGGCAGGCTTTTGGTTTTAATATGGTTTTATATTTAGCTGGCTTAACAAGTATACCAAGAGAGTTATACCAAGCAGCAGAAATGGATGGTGCTAAATCTACATGGGAGCAATTTAAACTTGTTACATGGCCAATGCTTGGTCCAACAACTTTGTTTGTTGTCACTATTACTACCATTAGAACATTTCAGGTATTTGATACAATCGAAATACTGACCAAAGGTGGTCCATCAAAAACAACGTATGTCATGATGTATGCAATCTTTGAAAAAGCTATTCAACAAAACTTAACCAGTATTGGTGCAGCAATCACTGTTGTCTTTATTGGATTTATTCTTGTGTTAACGTTTTTCCAAAGATATGTCATTGAGAAGAGGGTTCATTATTAATGGAAGCTAAACAATATATTGGGGAAGGTTGGAAACATGCAATCTTAATTATTGGTGCTATCGTAGTAATGCTCCCTTTTTATATGATGGTTTCTATGTCATTAAAATCTCAGCAAGAAATCCAATCAATTTCTGGTGGTCTTATTGGTGCGCAAGAAACTCAAACGTTTCCCGTATGTGTTAAAACTGGTTATTCAGAAGAAACATGTACAATGAAGCCATATCAATACAACTATTGGTTTGCTTTTGAAAAAGCTCCTATTCCTAGATACTTAATGAATGGTGTCATTGTTACTTTATCAATCTTTATCATTCAGGTTTTAGTCGCCTTACCGTGCGCGTATGCACTCGCTAAGTTACGGTTTTACGGGCGAGAATTTGTTTTCTCAATGGTTTTATTTTGTTTGCTCATTCCAGTTCATGGAATTGCGCTTCCATTATATGTTATGTTGGCTCAGGCAGGATTAGTTGACACCTATTCCGCCTTGATACTTCCCTGGACCATATCGGTGTTTGGAATTTTTTTAATGCGGCAATTTTTTATGACTGTGCCCGATGAATTAATTGATGCCGCCAGGATGGATGGCATGGGAGAGTACGCAATTGTATGGAAAGTAATGCTTCCAACTGCAATACCAGCGTTACTTGCTTTTGCAATATTCTCAGTTGTTGCACACTGGAATGATTATTTCTGGCCTCGTATGGTAATAACAGGAAATAGAGATCTCTTTACTCCGCCGCTTGGTATAAGAGAATTTAGAGGTGGAATTGATAGTGACGAATTTGGTCCTATGATGGCTTCGATAGTTACTGTAACTGTTCCTCTTATTGTTGCTTTTATAATCGCGCAAAAACGATTTATTGAAGGAATTACTTTGACAGGCATGAAGTAAATTCTTATCTACTGATGACATTGTCAGTAAATTTTATTTTTATCTTAATTCTTGTATCTGCTCTATGTCATGCAGTTTGGAGTGCTATAATAAAATCAAGTAAGAACCCATTATCGTTAATGGGTATAACGTCTGTCTTAGAAGTTACAATTTTTTTACCTTTAACATTTACTGTTCCATTTCCAACTTTAGAGGTTTGGTATTTTTTAATTGCAACCGTCATCATTCACGTCATTTATAGATTAAATGTAATTTATTCTTATAGATACGGAGATCTTTCGTACATATATCCAATTTCTAGAGGAAGTTCATGTTTGTTTGTAGCGATCATTAGTATTTTATTTTTAAGTTCTGATATTAGTGTTGCTGGTTTTGTTGGAATATTAATTGTTTGTATTGGTTTATTTTTAATTTCTTATTCTAAAAATTTATCTTTTAACTTCAGAGGTTTTGCTCTCGCAATATCAACGGCTATTCTAATTACTGCTTACACATTAGTTGACGGGGTCGGGGTTAGACTTTCTGAAAATGGTTTTTCCTATATTTACTGGCTCTTCACACTTAATGGAATACCTTTACTAATTATTGGTTTGATCTCGAAAGATGGTTTACGAAAAAAAGAAACGTACACTTTTAGATCCGGGATTGCTGCTGGTGTATTTGCAACAAGTAGTTACGCAATTGTTGTTTGGAGTATGCAATTCATAGAAATAGCTTATGTCTCTAGTATTAGAGAAATAAGCATTGTGTTTGCAGCAATTATTGGAATGCTTTTTTTATTTGAGAAGAATGCAAAATCTCGAATAATACCTTCTATTTTAATAGTGAGTGGTATTTCGGTTGTTTATTTTCAAATTCTATAAGGAAAAAATATAGACTTTTTGCACGAAAATTTTATATGACTTTTATGACTGAGGATATTGTGGAAGTAGATCCAAAAACCGAAACTATCTCTTGCGATGGTGGTGAAGATGGTTTAGGACATCCCGCAGTTTATTATACCTTTAATAATGAGAACAAAATTGTTTGTGGTTATTGCGGTAAAATATTTATAAAAAAAGAAGAGTAGAAATGTACAAAGAATCTTGGGGTTTAAAAAGAATATGTCCTATGTGTAGTAAGCAATATTACGACTTAGGAAGAACGGAACTGGAATGTCCTGAGTGTGGTAAAGAAATTGAAGTTACTACCATGACTAGACCAAGACGTGGAAGAAAACCTGGAAGTACTAATGCTGCTCCCTTAACTAATCCTATCCCTCCAAAACCAAAAGAAAAAGATGATGATCTTGATATCGAGAATCTGGATTTGGATAACAACGAAGACAATCTTGAGGATGATACTGTTTTATTAGAAGATGAAACAGAAATTGATCCAATAGCCGAAGGTATTAAACCTAAAGAAGACGGCGAAGAAGAATACTAGAATTTCAATAAAAATTTAGAAGATGTTTAAGGTACTACAAAACACTTGGGCCCTTTTTTTTGGCTTTGCTTTAATTAGTCTTGGTCACGGTTTGCAAGGAACACTAATCGGTGTTCGTTCTGTTTTAGAAGGTTTTAGTTTTTTTGCATCAGGACTTATTATAGCTGGTTATTACGTTGGATACTTAACTGGCGCGTTAACAATTCCAAGTTTTTTACAACGTGTTGGTCACATAAGAGTTTTTGCTGCTTTAGCATCGCTTGCTTCTATCGCTATATTATTACACTCAGTATTTGTTCATCCCTATTCATGGATGTTTATACGAATATTAACTGGTTTAAGTCTTGCTGGAATTTATGTAATCATGGAGAGTTGGTTAAATGAAAAATCAACTAATCAAACTCGTGGTCAATTACTTTCAGTTTACATGATTATTACTTTTGTATTTGTTGGAGCAGGACAATTTTTATTAAATTTAGGCGATCCAGCTAAAGTTGATTTATTTATTTTAGTATCAATTTTATTATCATTTGCACTTCTTCCTATTCTTTTATCTTCAACAGAACAGCCTAATACAGAAAGTCCTAAATTTTTTTCTTTAAGAGAATTTTATACTGTTTCACCTTTAGGTTTTGTTGGTGCCTTAGCAACTGGTTTATCGCATAGTGCAGTTTTTGGGTACGGTGCAATTTATGCTTCATCTATTAATTTAAGCTTATTTGAAATTTCTCTGTATATGATGATTATAACATCAGCTGGTGCCCTATCTCAATGGCCTATTGGATATTTGTCGGATAGAATTGATAGACGTGTTATTCTTATTGGTGTTTCTTTTATGGCTTCAGGTTTGAGTTTATTTTTTGTTTTTGCAAACTTTATGCCGCTAACATTATTCTTAATTTTTACTGGTCTTTTTTCAGTTGCATGTTTACCAATGTATTCACTAACAGTTGCTCATACAAATGACTTCTTACAACCTAATGAGATAGTATCAGCAAGTGCAACTTTTGGTATACTTATTGGTATTGGATCAATTATCGGACCTTTGTTTGTTTCTACTTTCATGGAAATTTTGGGAGCGGTAGGTTTTTATATCTATTTATTTTTAATACACGGACTACTAGGACTTTTTGGTTTGTATAGAATGACTCAAAGAACTAAACCTCGAGATCTTGAATCACAATATAATCCTTTACCACGAAATATTAGTCCTGCCGGTATGGAAATGAACCCCGTTACTGAGCCAACTGAGGACGAGTAAGTTTTTTAAATATTCTGTGAAGTAATAAGAGGATAATTATTCCCATGTAAATGACTGGTTCAGTTTTATCAGCACGAACTAAAACATAAAAATGCATACTAGCCAGAATGGCTACTAGGTAAATTAAATAATGAATTTTCTTCCATAATTTAAAACCTAATCGTTTAATCATATTGTTTGTTGAGGTGCTAGCAAGTGGGATTAAAAAAAGAAAACTTATAAAACCAAAAGTTATAAATGGTCTTTTTATAATATCTTGTATGATAAATTTCATATCTAAAAAATGATCTAAAACTATGTAAGTGGAGAAATGCAAACAAACATAATAGAAAGCAAAAAGTCCAATCATTCTTCGTAATACAACTATCGATTTTAAAGGTTTAATATTTGATAGAGTAGTAATCATAAGAGTTATTATTATTAATCTAAGTGCCATTAGACCTAGCTCATCCATTAGTTTTTCAATTGGATTTACTCCTAGATTCCCAGTAACAAATTGGTACGCCCAGAGTAGACTAGGAAATAGAATTAAAATAAATAAAACAGGTTTACTGCGATTAAAATTTCTTGTTGAAAACATTCATTAATAAAATTTAGTCAAATCTAAATCTTTATAGAGATGTGCTACTTCTTTTTCATAGCCATTAAACATTAGTGTTTCTCTTCTTTTAAACTCTCCAATTCGTCTTTCTGTTCCTTGACTCCATCTTGGATGGTTTACGTTAGGATTAACATTGGCATAAAAACCATATTCCCAAGGAGCTAAAGTTTCCCAGGATGTTTCAGGTTGAGTATCTAAAAATCTAATTTCCACAATTGATTTAATTGATTTGAAACCATACTTCCATGGAACAACTAATCTTATGGGTGCACCATTTTGATTAGGCATTTCATGGCCATACAATCCAGTTGCTAATATTGTTAGAGGATTCATTGCTTCATCCATTCGAAGCCCTTCTCTATATGGCCAAATAATTGTTCTCTTTTGCTGACCTGGCATTTCTTCCGGTCTGAACACAGTTACAAATTGAACATACTTTGCTGAGCTTAAAGGTTCAGCCATTTTTATAAGTTCAGATAACTGAAAACCTTGCCAAGGAATAACCATGGACCATGCTTCAACACATCTCAATCGATAAACCCTATCTTCTATTGTTACGTTTGATAAAATTTTTTCTAAGTCAAATGTTTGAGGTTTTTTCACGAGACCATCTATTTTTATTGACCATGGTCTAGGTTTAAAATTTCCAGAGTTTAAATGAGGATGTTTTTTATGAGTCCCAAACTCATAAAAATTATTATACGTTGTGATTTCTTCGTAAGAATTCAGTTTATCATTCTCATTTAAATATTTATTATAAACTGAAGAATTACTATCATGATTAGCAAAAACTGATGATGAGACTGTTGCCAACAAGGCGCTTGCCAATGAGCTCTTAATAAACTTTCGTCTATTTAAATACGTTTTATATGGAGTAATCTCAGAGCTTAAAATCTTCATATTTTAAATATATATTAATAAATCTAAAATTGTAGTAATGTTAAGAACATCTTTATCAAATCCATTTAAATTGTTAGTGTAAATCTATGAAAAATCTTTCTATCTTACTGCTTTGTGCTTTCTTATTTTTATTACCTTTAAAGTTCGCTTCTGCAGAAAAAGTTCATGGAATTGCAATGCATGGCACACCAAAATATAGCAGCAATTTTACACATTTAGATTATGTAAACCCAAATGCACCTAAAGGTGGTGTAGTAAAATTTGGATCATATGGTTCTTTTGATAATCTTAATAGAGTAGCTTTTAAAGGCTCTAAAGCTGCTGGACTTGGGTATGTTAATGATACGTTAATGAGAAGAGTATGGGATGAAGCATTCTCTCTCTATGGTTTAATAGCTGAAAAAGTAGAATTGCCTGAAGATAGATCTTCTATAACTTTTTATTTAAATTCAAATGCAACATTTCATGATGGCTCACCAATATCACGCGATGATGTATTGTTTAGTCTAGAAACATTTCAAACAAAAGGTACTCCAAATCAGAAAAAAACATATGGCAAAGTTGTTGAAACTCAATTGATTGGAAATGATGGAATAAAAATGATTTTTGAAAATAATGAAGATAAAGAATTGCCTCTTATTATTGCGGGCTTTCTTCCTATCATTCCAAAAAAGTTTTATGAAAATCTTGATGTTACAAAAACATTTTTAGATATCCCTCTAGGCAGTGGTCCATACCAAGTTGATAGTCTCGATCCAGGTCGTCAAATAAAATACAAACGCGTTGAAAATTATTGGGCAAAAGATTTACCAGTAAATAAAGGTCTCTATAATTTTGATACAATTATTTATGATTATTACAAAGACTCAAATGTCTTAGTTGAAGCTTTTAAAGTTGGTGAATACGACTTTAGAAGAGAATACAATGTTAAACGTTGGTTATCAGAATATGATTTCAAAGCTGTCCAGAATGGTGAGGTAATACTGACAGAAATGAATAACGATAGACCTGTTGGAATGAATGGTCTTGTGATGAATACAAGACGTGACATATTTAATAATAGAAATGTAAGACTTGCTTTAAGTTATGCCTATGATCATGAATGGATTAATAAAACGATATATCAAAATGCTTATGTGAGAACAGATAGTTATTTTGATAATTCACCATTAGCTTCTTCAGGCTTACCATCAAAAAATGAGTTAGAATTACTGAATGTATGGAAAGATAAAATTCCAGCAGAGGTGTTTACAGAATCATTTACACCACCTATTACGGATGGCAGTGGTAATGACCGTAAAAATTTATTGAAAGCAAAAGAAATACTCGAAAAAGAGGGATGGTTTGTTGAAGATGGAAAACTGGTAAAAGATGGAAAAGAATTCAAGTTTGAGTTCTTGATTGTCAGTCCATCTGATGAGAAGATTGCCTTAGCCTATCAAAGTAATTTAAGAAAACTTGGCATTACAATGGATGTAAGAACTGTTGATTCATCACAGTATCAAGAACGATTGTTAAGTTATGATTTTGATATGATTAAAAGATATTGGGGAGTCAGTTTAAGCCCAGGAAATGAGCAACAATTTTATTGGGGATCAGAAGTTGGTCAAAAAGATGGAAGCAGAAATTATCCTGGTATCAATAGTCCGGCAGTTGATGCATTAATTGAAAAACTAATTAGTGCAACAAATAGAGAAGAATTAACAACAGCGATCCACGCACTTGATAGAGTATTGTTATGGGGTCACTATGTAGTTCCTCTTTATCATAGCAACAAAGACAGAATTGCATATTGGGATTTTTTTGAATACCCAGACGAAATTCCACTTTACGGAATTGTAATTGAGTCTTGGTGGATTAATAAAGATAAACAATAAAATAAGTAATCAAATATTTTTATGAGTCATACAAGAGCTAACATACTCATGTTAATTGCCTCACTTATATGGGGAACAGCTTTTGTAAGCCAAACTACTGGAATGGGAGCCATAGGTCCTTTTACTTTTAGCTTTGGAAGATTCTTTCTTGCTTTTTTAACAGTAATACCATTTGCGATTTATCTAGAACAACAAAATATTTTTAAAATATTAAGTGATAGAAAAAAAGTTTATCTTTGTTTGGCTACAGGTTTTTTTCTTTTTGGTGGTATGGGACTTCAACAATACGCTTTACAAAAATCATTAATATCAAATGCTGCTTTTCTTAGCACTCTTTACGTTCCCTTTGTTGGTATAATTTCAAGATTCATAATTAAAAAACAGGTACACTGGATTATCTGGATTGCCATTTTACTTTGTTTGTATGGATCATATCTTTTGTCCTCTAATCAATCAGTTGAAATTCAACAATCAGATTCACTCTTGTTTATTGCTGCTTTGTTTTTTGCCTTACATATTATTTGTATCGATATTTTTATGAAAGAACTTAACAGTCCTTTTTTATTTGGAAGTATTCAGTACTTTATTGTTTTTATTTTATCTATGATTCTGGCTTTTATGTGGGAGGAACCAAAGCTCTCCAATATGCAAATTGAATGGTTTGAAATTTTATATACGGGTATTTTTTCTGCTGGCATTGGATATACACTTCAAATTATTGCTCAACATAAAGCTAATCCTGCTCCTGCAGCTATTATTTTATCAATGGAGTCAGTCTTTGCTGCAATAGCAGGTTGGATACTTTTAAATCAAGTTTTAGTCACACAAAAAATACTTGGATGCCTTGCAATATTTATTGGAGTGATTATAGTACAATTAGTACCAATAATTATTAAACAAAAATGAGTGATAAATTAGACGTAGTTGGGATTGGAAATGCTATGGTAGATGCCATAATTCCTTCCAATCAAAGTGAAATTGAAAAACATGAAATTAATAGAGATTCTATGAATCTTATTGATGAAAATTTAAAAAATAATTTGCATGATAGTTATTCCATCAGAGAAATGGCTGGTGGAGGTTCCCTTGGTAACTCCATGTTTGGTATCACCTCTTTTGGCGGTAATGGAAGTTTTATTGGAAAAATTAAAAATGATGAAATTGGAGTATACCTTCAAAAAGATATGATCCGGGAAGGACTAAAATTTCCATTGGGATTTACATCTCCTGATATTTCAACTGGATGTTGTACAATTTTTGTTGAAGAAGATGGAACAAGAACAATGTGTACTTTTCTTGGTGCTGGGACATTAATAGGACCTGAAGATATAAAAGAAGATGATATTAAAAATCATAAGATTGCATATTTGGAAGGTTACTTGTGGGACAATGAGAATGCAAAAAAGGCTATGAAGAAAATGGTGGATATTTGCAAAGCCGATAATCAAAAAATTGCTTTTACTCTTTCAGATCTTTTTTGTGTTGATAGACACCGTGACTCTTTTAAAGAATTAATAACAGAGAATGTTGATATTTTATTTGCCAATGAAGATGAAATAAAAGCTATGGCAGAAACGGATAGTTTTGATGAAGGTTTAGAATATGCAAAATCGTTAAATATTGTTGCAGCTATTACTAAAGGAAGTAGTGGATCAGTGATTGTATCGGGAAGTGAAGTGACTGAGGTCTCTGCAAGAAAAGTAGAAAAGGTTATTGATACAACTGGTGCAGGAGATTTATTTGCAGCTGGCTTTTTGTTTGGTTATTCAAAAGATAAGAGTATGAAGGAATGCGGAAAATATGCATCTATTGCTGCGGCAGAAATTATTTCACACTACGGTGCAAGACCTTTAGTAAAACTATCTAGTTTAATTTAGATAATAATTTATTTTTATTTTCTTCATCACAAAAAGAATACTTAATGGCGTTATGAGTAAGTGAGGTAAGTTCTTTTTCATTCAAGCCTAATTCTTCCATAACTTTGTATTCGCCATTTATCGTTGCATTAAAAAAAGGAGGGTCATCAGAATTGACTGTTACTTTTACTCCTTGATCAAATAATGTTTTCACAGGATGATCTTCATAATTTTCATAAATCTTAGTTGCAATATTACTTGTTGGACAAGTTTCTAGTATAATATCTTTATCAATTATTTCTTTAACTAAATCAGGATCCTCTATTGATCGAACTCCGTGACCTAATCTTGTTGGATGCAGAAGGTTAATAGCATTTCTTATATTTACAGGACCATCCCATTCACCTGCATGAACCGTAATTGGAAAATTTTCTTTTTTTAACATATCAAATGTTTCAACAAATAAATTTGGAGGAAAATGTAACTCATCACCGGCCAAACCAAAACCAACTAAACAAGGATGAGGATTATTTAAAACTTCCTCTGCAGTTCCTTGTACTGAATCTGATCCTAAATGTCTGATTCCATTCATTATGTAACGTGAAACAATACCAAAATCTTCTTCAGCTTTTTTGGAAGCTTCATAGACTCCTTCAATAAAAGAATGATAGGTCATCCCTTTTTCTTTAGCATGAGTTGAGGAAATCATCGCTTCGACATAAAGAACATTGTTAGCCGCACAATCTTTTAAATATTCATACGTTAATTCAAAATAATCTTCTGGCGTATGTATTACAGAAGTAACGATGTCATATTTTTTTATAAAATCATAAAAATCATCCCATTGGTATGCGTACTTTGAGCCAAACATTTCTTCAGGTATTTCATAATTATTACGTTTAGCAAATTTCTTACATAAATCTGGCGTAATGGTTGCCTCTAAATGAACATGAATTTCTGCTTTTTTAACTGAATTAAAAATATTCATATAAGTAAAATTACCTATATAATAATAATATGGAAGCAAGAATAAACAGAAGAAGCTTTGTTTTTGGCGCAAGTTGCTCTTTATGTGGTTCGATGATTTTACCTTCTTGTACACAGGTACCATTAACAAATCGAAGTCAGTTAAATTTATATGATAGCAATCTACCTATAATTTTAATGGGTGGAGGTGTTTTTGGCACTCCAAAAATTTATCCTAATGAAAGATCTCTAAATCAAGAGGTTGAAAAAACATATTCAAGATTTTTATCTAAAGCTAAAGAAGATAAAATTCTTTTGGATAACACAAATGAATCAAAAAAAATTGAAGAAATAGGAAAAGAAATTTATACCTCTCTGGATACGTATTATCTTAATAAGCGTGAAAAAAATCCTGCTGGAAATTTTAATTGGCAGTTCGCTCTTATAGACTCAGAAACAAAAAATGCTTGGTGTATGCCAGGGGGCAAAATCGCTTTTTATACAGGTATACTTCCTATATGTAAAAATGATGATGGTATTGCAGCAGTCATGGGACATGAAATTGCTCATGCATTTGCAAGACATACTGTAGAAAAATTAACTCAAGCTTCTATGATACAAATGGCAACCATTGGAATATCACGAAGTAGGTATGCAGAACTTCTCAATAAGTCTTTTAGAATAGGTAATGTAGGTGGTAATGTTTACAACTCAGTTGTTAAATATGGAATCTTTCTTCCTTTTAGTAGAAAAATGGAAAGTGAAGCCGATTATTTAGGCATGGGATTTATGAATCTTGCAGGTTTTAATATTAAAGAACCTGCTAAACTATGGCAAAGAATGATGGCAGATCAAGAAGGAAGAATGCCCGAATTTATGGGATCTCACCCAAGTCCAGATAATAGATCCAAAAAATTTCTAGAATGGGAAAGTGAAGTTTTAGATAAATTTCCTCGTGTTTAATTTTTAGTGTATTAGGAAAGTTATGTTAGCTGTTGAAGTAAAAAATCTGACTCATGAGATTAATAATAAAAAAATCTTAAATAATATTGAGTTCAATCTAACCAAGGATAGCATTTCTTGTATTCTTGGTCCTTCAGGAAGTGGAAAAACAACATTATTAAAACTTATTGCAGGTTTAGAAAAAGTACAATCTGGTGAAATCTTAATAAATGGCGAAGAGGTGAGTAGTACAAAAAAACATCTACCAACTGAAAAGAGAAAAATTGGTTTTTTATTTCAAGACTATGCTTTATTTCCACATTTAACAGTCAAGCAAAACTTAGAGTATCCTATAAATTATAAAAATTCAAATTATAGAATTGAGGATATTATTGATTTAATAAAACTTCCAAACTCTCTAAATAAATTTCCCCATGAGTTAAGTGGTGGCGAACAACAAAGAGTAGCATTAGCAAGATCAATTATTTCTCAACCTGATTTACTTTTATTAGATGAGCCATTTTCGAGTCTTGATTTGAATTTAAGAGAAGAGGTCAGGGATGATACTTTGCATTTATTACAAAAATCTAACATATCAGTGATTATTGTTACTCATGATCCATTTGAAGCTATGTTCATTTCTAATCAAATAAATATTATGGATACCTCAGGATATATTATTCAATCTGGTAGCCCAGCAGAATTATATAAAAATCCTAAAAATTCATATGTGACTGAATTTTTTGGCGAAACAAATAGGTTTCATGGAAAAGTTAATAACTCTTTTGTAGATACGCCAGTAGGAAAAATTAAAGCTCCAAATGAACTTGAAAATACAAATGTAGAAATACATGTAAGACCACAAGGAGTAAAATTAAAACAACAACCAACACCTGTTAATGGAATAAAAGGTACTGTTATGGCCTCAAAATTAATGGGTTCTTTTAGTTTTGTTCATCTTTCAGTGCTTGATGACAATAATCAGGTTATTCATGTTCATAGTCACATGCCTCCAGAATTTAATCCTCAACAATCATCTGCTGTCGAAATTGAGATAGATCAATCTCAAGCTTTTATTTTTAAAAATTAGTTGCTTTCTTTTTTTTGTGAAACTCTTTGAAGAGTTGTATTTAAAAATATTACTGGACCAAGACCAACCACAATAATAATTAGAGCAGCAAATGATGATTCTTGTAAAAGTTCATCAGATGCATATTGGTAAACATAAGTAGCTAAAGTTTCAAAATTAAAAGGTCTTAGCAGTAGAGTGATTGGAAGTTCTTTTAAAATATCAACAAAAACTAGAATGCCTCCTATTAGGATATTGGTATAAATTAAGGGTAATACGATTACTCGAATTGTATTTAGAAAACCTTTTCCCATTGTTTGGGAAGCATCAACCGCATTTGGATGAACTTTAAGTATTCCTGATCGCAGGGCTGCATTACCAACTGCTAAAAATCTAGTTGTGTAAGCAAAAATTAATACTAAGAAACCGCCTGCAGCATATCCCATTTCAATATTAGCTATTGAGTTTAACCATCCAAAAAAGATAACAATGCCAACTGCAAGTATAGTACCTGGTAAAGCATAACCACATGAAGCTACAAAAATTAATCCTTTTTGAAAAGTATTTGATTTATAGTTTGATACAATAATTAGAATTATAGAGACTAGCATGACAGTAGCAGCTCCTGCAAGTGCAAGTGATATACTTGTTGTTGCAGCATATATAACTTCACTAAAATTAATTATAGAAAAACCACTTAAAACGAAATTTAAAAGAATGAGCACAGGAATTACAAATCCAAGAGTAATTGGGGTCAAACAGATTAAAAAACAAAGTAACTTTCCAGAAAATGAAATTGTTTCTGACTCAAGCATATTTTGACCACTACTTTTTTCAAAATATCTTTGTCTACGTCTTGCTAAATATTCAATAGTTAAAAGGACAACAACAAAAATAAATAAAACTGAAGATATTTGTGCTGCACCTGATAGACTGTTCATTCCCAACCAAACATTAAATACACCAAGGGTTAGAGTTTCTAGAGCAAAGTATTCAACTGTTCCAAAATCAGAAATTGTTTCCATTAATACAAGTGCTAGGCCAGCAAATATTCCCGGTCTTGCAAGTGGCAGGGCAACAGAAAAAAAACTGCTTCTTCCATAAATTAAACTTGTTTGATAAAAAGATAAGGGCACGGTTAAAAAAGATGCTCTGGTCATCATATAAATATATGGATAAAGAACACACGACATAACTAAAATAGCTCCGCCCATTGATCGTATTTCTGGGAACCAATAGTCGTCAACACTATTCCAGTTAAAAATTTCCCTTAGTAGTTTTTGTAATGGACCAGCGTATTCTAAAAAATCAGTATATGTATAAGCAATGATATATGCAGGTACTGCAGCAGGTAATAATAGTGCCCACTCAAAAAAATTTTTACCTATAAAGTTATATCTTGTAACTACCCATGCTGAAGAAACACCAAAGATCATACTTAGAATTCCTACCCCGATCATGAGCACAATTGTGTTGTAAACATATCTTGGTAGAACGGTTGAGAATAAATGTGGCCAAAGACTGGTGTCTCCTAAAAATGCGGAGTAAAAAATAGCAACTATTGGACAAATTATAAAAAGAGCAAGAAAAGTTGCTAACGTAGATGAGCTATTCCAATTATACAAATTCACTTGGTTATAAACTACCAGCCAACCCGATCAATTATCATTTGGGCATTAGGAGCAAGTTCTGCTATTTTTATTATTGGAAGTGTATCCTCTCTAAAGCTACCCCAGCTTTGTAATTCTTCTCCAGGCTCAATTTTTAGATTTGCTGGGTATTCAAAATTTATTTCTCCGTAAAGTTTTTGTGCCTTTTCACTTGTTAAAAACTCAAGTAACTTCTGAGCTTCTTCTTTGTTACTAGAATACTTAGCTACACCTCCACCTGAAATATTTACATGAGCTCCTCTGTCACCCTCAGCTTGATTAGGAAAAACTAATCTCACACTTTCGGCCCATTTTCTTTGTTCAGGATCTTCTGAGAATTTCAGTTTTCCATAATAATAATTATTTATAAGAGCAAGTTCACACTCCCCTTCATGAATTGCTTTAACCTGTGCTCTATCATTGCCTTGTGGTCTTTTGGCAAAATTAGCCACCATAGCCTTAGCCCATTTTTCAGCGTCATCTTCTCCAAGCGCTGCTAAAACTGATGCCATTATTCCACGGTTATAAACGTGACTTCCAGGTCTTGAGCAAATTTTTCCCTTCCACTTGGGGTCCGCCAAATCTTCAATTCTAGTTATTTCACCTTCTGCAATCTTCTCTTTGTGGACTACAATAACTCTAGCTCTTTTGGAAAGGCCAAACCATGTATTGTCAGGGCTCCTCAGGTAATTAGGAATATTATTTTGTAACTGTTTTGAATCTAATGGAGAAAGTAAATCAAGATCATCATAAATATACAGTCTTCCTATATCTACTGTAAGAATAACATCTGCTGGACTATTTTCTCCCTCAGCCTTCAGTCTCTGGGCTAAGCCTTTTTTAGAATAAACAACATTTGTTTTAATGCCAGTTTCCTCAGTAAATAATTCTAGAAAAGGGTTAATTAAGAATGGCTGTCTATGTGAATAAATATTTATTTCTTTTGCATTTAAATACGGAGTAAAAATAAATATAAAAAATAAAAATACAAAATGTAATAAATTAGTTTTCATTTAACGATCTCCTTTTCAGATTAATTGAGCTAAATTTAAGTTTTATTTTTAAAAACTTTCTTAAAAAATAATTTTTAATTTCAATAAATGGACTTATGTATAAATCTTTTAAATTATGACTTTCATCTTTTTGGTTCTTTTCAATTCCAAGTTCTAAAGTTTCAAATTCAACTGAATGATGAAGTGATCTAAATAGATAATCCCAAATAGCTAAAGCTGCTCCAAAGTTCTTATCATGGTGTTCTCTTGCAATAGAGTGATGTAATTGATGTTGGGCTGGCGAAATGAATATATACTCTACCCATCTCCAATATCTAATTCCTACGTGTGAGTGTCGTAAATTTGATCCTAGAATATTAAAAATAAATACAAAAATGTTTACTCCAAGAACTGTATATAAGCTTACTGAATCACCAAATAAAAAAATAAAAGAAGAAATACTTATTGCTTGTGTGATTGAACTTCTAAGAGAGAAAATTATTCCCTCTAAAGGATGAGTTCTAAAAACAGTCATTGGTGTTAAAACGGTAGCAGAATGGTGCACTTTATGAAGTGACCATAAAATTGGCCATTTGTGCATAAACCTATGAACTATATATTTGCTAAAATCATCAATAGTAAATTGAAAAGTAGTGAAAGCAATTATCACAACAATTGGAAGGGTTTCTTTAAACATTCCAACGCTTAACCAATCAATGGTGTGAAAATAAAAGTAAAGTGCTGTAGCAATTGTTAATTGAGTAATTAAAAATGGTGAAATAGTCATCATGATTAATTGATTAATAAGAAAAACTTTGTAGTCGGATTTTGCTGACTTAGAAAAAAATATTTTTTTATCAAAAATTTTCTTAAATGCTGCAAAGAGAGAATATTTTCTTAATAAGATAAACCATAGAAATGCAATTAATATTGAGATTCCAATGTATGCTACAAAGACTCTTTTTTTTGGATCAATAAATTGATTACCAATATTAGATAAATATTCTGTTAAAATTTCCATTCCAGTTTAGCAGTGTGGCTTTATACAAAGCCACACCATAATATTCAATTAATCGTTTTCAGCTGAGTCAGAACTTCCCATAGAACCAGCAAGCTCCTCCATTGCAGCTAATTGATCATTGTTTCTTGCAGTAATACCAAACTCATCAACCATCATTTTTTGAATTTTAAGCATATGAAGTTTAAACTCACTCCACTCCTGTGCTTGGTCTTTTATGAAATTACCACTAGAGTCAACACCTACAACCTGTGATGCGTTTAAGAGAACAGGGCCAAAACCCATCATTCGGTTCATCTTAACAGCAGTTTCTCCTAGATCTCCAGGACCGCACTGTAGAGCTAATGCAAAACCTTTAAGTTCACCCCAATGTTTAGCATATTTTCTAAAAGCTTCTTCAGTATCACCATTGGCATCCATGATTGTTTCAAGTGCAACAATATCTTTGTAGGTAGATCCAGCATATTTAAAGACGGATTCAGCAATAACTTTTTGCCAGTTATCTCTAATCACATCTCTTGCGGCTAACATGTCAGTTCTTTCAGAAAAATTTAAGTTTCTTCCATCAGCATCTCTAATTACTTTTCGTCCATCAATAAATGCTTGATTAATAGTTGCAAGATAATCAGTCTTACCACCTTTATCATAACTTGAAGCATAGTAAGCGTGTGCAAAAGTCATCTCAGAATATAGATCAACAACACCATCCCTATTAAAGTCGGCAGATGCTAAATCTTTTTTCTTAGCAACATTATAGTTGTCCTCAGCTGAGAGAGTTAGTGCGTGAGCAGCAGATCCCCAATAACCAAATGCCTCATCCCAACTATGCTCCTTACCAGTGTAGTAAGCTCCTTCTTTATAAGGTGCATTATTTGGTTTTTGACCAATTTCCATTTTACTTCCAAGATAACTGTTTACAGCTTGGTTATAAAAAACAGCTCCCATAGCAAACTTTGATATTAATTGTGTGTAATCAAAACCAGTAGATGGATCAAAACCACCTTCAACTTCACTTGCCTTAAGCATCATATGTTCAATAGCTTCTGGACCTGTTAGATTACCCCAACCAGGAATGTATCCTTTGTACATTTTACCTGAAAGGTTACCGCTACCTATTTCTGAAACCATGGTTTGTTTAACTGGAAAACCATCAGCAGATTTAGGAGCTATTATTTCTAAACCATCTTCTCCGTTATAATAGGACATCATTTTATCAAGATCACCTGTTTTCACTAAAGCTTTTAAACTGTCATGTAAAACTTGTCTGGCCATCTGACCTGTATATTTCACTGAGTTTGTTTTATCGCCGTCATAACCTTTTAAAGTAATAGGGTAAGGTCCATAAACTTCTGGACCATGACCATCTGCAAAAGATTTAGAAAAGCTGAAAGAAAAAACTAAAGCAGTAACAATGAGTAAAATTTTTTTCATGTATATTTTCCTTTTTTGTAAATATGTTCTTAGTTTTAGGGTGTGGAGATGAGTTGAAACTCGTTTGGTTAAGATGCGCCTTTACCTTTAAAAAGATTAATCATCTCCACGTCCTATTACTAAGGATCTAAGATGCTTTTATAATAATTTAAAAAACAGATTTTTTTATTTTATTTACCCAGTTTTTATAGGCAATATCGGATGTATTTAGATTTATTCTAATTTAAAGGTTTTGTAAAATAGGTGGTTAGGAATCGTAATATTAAATGTGAGTTATAATGTTATAAAAACTAACCACCATGGAACGGAAGTAGATTTATTTATAGGTAAAAATTAATATTTATGTAAAAAAAAATTATTTTGATATTATAAAATAGATATTTAAGAATTTTAGAACTATTCTAATTAAAAGTAATAGACGTTAATTCTAGGTGGGGCCTCGAAGGGCCCCTATCCAAGACTATTTTATAGAAATAAGCCTAGCTTTCTTTTCTTCTGGTATAATTCTCTCCAGATCAATTGTTAAAAGTCCATTAATTAATTCAGCATCCTTAACTTTAATGTCTTCTGAAATTGTGAACGATCTTTCAAACTGTCTTGTTGAGATTCCTTTATGGATTACACCATTGCCATTTTCATTAACCACTTTTTCTTTAGGTTTATTTCTAACAGTTAGGTTATTTTCTTTTAATTCAATCTCAATATCTTCTTTACTATATCCAGCGAGAGCAACTTCAATTTTATAGTTATGCTCATCAACTCTATGAATATTGTAAGGTGGATAATTTGTATTGTATCGTTCCGTAGACTCCAACATTCTATCAAATTCATCAAAAATTGAGTCAAATCCAACAGAGAATGGTCTTAGTGAATTCCAAACGGATAGGTTTCTAGTCATAATAACTCCTTTATTAAGCAAGTTTATTTTGTCCATACCCACAATGGCATACAGACAATTATAATGTGGGGATGATTGTGTTTAATTCAAGTCTTTGTTATTTTTTTCTTATAAAGGATAATCCATCAGATAATGGCAGAAGAGAGAATTCCACTCTTGTGTCATTTTGTATTTTTAAATTTAAATCACGGATAGTTTTTGTTTGAGAGTCTTGTTTAGTTTCATCAGCCACATCGCCGTGCCAAAGCATATTATCAATAATTATTATTCCATTAGAAACTAATAGTTTCAGCGAAAGTTCGTAATAATTTGGATAATTATTTTTATCAGCATCTATAAAAATTAAATCATAACTCTGTTGACGGTCTATCATGCTTTGCATTACCTCAACACCATCTCCAATAATCGATTCAATTTTTGAGCTCATATTATCTAATTCCCAATATTTTTTTGCTAACGATAAAAATTCATCTGAATTATCAACAGTTACGATTTTTCCTGTTTTAGGTAGACCTCTAGCCAAAAATAAAGTGCTCATCCCTGTAAACCTTCCAATTTCTAAACAGTTTTTAGAATTGGAAATTTTAGTTATCATTTCTAAAAACTGACCTTGTTCTTTTGCAATCTGCATTTGAGAAACACTACCAAGTTTTATAGTTTCATTTTCTAGTTCAGTAATTATTTTATCTTCTCGGTAACCTACGCTTTGTAAGTATTGCACAAGTGCTTCATTAATTTCTGTTTGAGTGCTCATTAATTTATAGTTTCAAATATTTCAGATAGTTTTTGAGTTTTTTTATCTGAAATAATGAAACAGCCTTTTATTTTATTTATTAAATTATCATCTATATTTTTATTTGAGTATAAACTTAATAAAGGAGTTATGGAATTCACTTCATCACCAATATTGAGTACATTATCATATCCAACTCCGTAATCTATTTTATCGGTAACCTGTTTTCTTCCACCTCCAAGTTCAATAAGTATAAGGCCTAATTCTCTGGTATGAATTTTTTCTATCCACCCTTCCTCATTACAAAATACATCTTTTCGAACGGAATTATTTTTTAAATCTTTTTCAAAAGATGATAAAATATTTTTTGGTCCACCCAAGGCTGCAACCATCATTTCAAATTTTTCTGCAGCTAGTCCATTATTAATAACCCTATTAATTTTATTATATGCTTCTTCTTTAGAAATTTTATAAATGTTTACTAATAGCGAAGATATTAATTCATTAGTGATCTTCTCTAATCGGTGATCCTTTAAATCATTTTTAATATATTTTATGCATTCTAATATCTCTAGCGTATGACCAGCACTTTTACCTAAGACCTGATTCATATCTGTTAGTATAGCTTCACAATGTAAACCTGCTCCTTTAGCGACTCTTACTAAGGAGTTGGATAAATCTCTTGCTATATCAATAGTGCTATTAAAAGATCCATTACCAACTTTTACATCAAGTACTAAAGATGAAAGACCGCTTGCAATTTTTTTTGAAAGAATAGATGATGTTATTAAAGGTAAAGATTCTACTGTACCTACAATATCCCTTATAGAATATAATTTTTTATCAGCTGGTGCTAAGTTAGAGGTTTGACCAATAATTGCACAACCAACCTCTTTTACAACTTTTTTAAAAGTTTCTAAATCAGGCTTTGTATTGTACCCAGGTATTGAGTCAAATTTATCTAGAGTACCACCGGTATGACCCAAACCTCTACCTGAAATCATAGGTACATACAGTCCACAAGCTGCAAGAATTGGTGCTAAAATAATGCTCGTCTTGTCTCCAACACCACCAGTTGAGTGCTTATCACAAACCAACTCAGAATCTACAATCTCAGACCAATTCAGTTTATCGCCTGAGTTCGTCATCGCTTCAGTTAAACAAACAGTTTCTTCAGGAGTCATCCCATTTGAAAATATTGCCATGCTCATTGCTGCAATTTGTGCATCTGAAAAAGATCCATTTGTTAAACCGTCTACAAAAAAGTTGATATCTTCTTTTGATAGATCTTGGTTGTCTCTTTTTTTTCTAATTATCTCTTGAGGTATCATCGAATTGAGCTTCTTGTATAAATTGTTTAATTAAATTTAAAACATTGTTCTCTGCTAAACTTGCATTCTCTAAAGTTTCCTGATGACTTAATTTTGTTTTATTCATACCAGCAGCTAAGTTGGTGATTACGCTGATACCAATAACGGGAAGTCCGCAATGATTAGCAACTAAAACTTCTGGTACTGTAGACATTCCAACTGCATTTCCACCTATTACTTTTAAGGCATTGATTTCAGCAGGAGTTTCAAAATTTGGTCCTGAGTACATACAATAGATACCTTCATAAATTTTTTGATCTATTTTTTTAGCGACTTGTATTAACTGATCTCTATAAAACTTGTGATACCCATCACTCATATCATGAAAACGAGGGCCATACTCTTCAGCATTGGGTCCAATAAGTGGATTAAAACCACTCCAGTTAATATGATCTTTAATTGCCATTAGACTGCCAGCCGGCATAGCTTCATCTAAACTACCTGCTGCATTTGTAACAACTAATAACTTAGACCCAATGTCCTTCAATACTCTTATGGGTGAAGCTAAACTTTGGGGATTATGCCCCTCATAAATATGTGATCTTCCATACATACAAACAACATTTAAATTATTTATTTTTCCTAAAACTAATTTACCTGCGTGACCTTTGACAGTTGGCTGTGGAAAATCAGCTAACTGTTCATATGAGATTGATTCTTGAATGTCTTTTTCTTCAAAAAAATTAGTTAGTCCACTTCCTAAAATTACGGCAATATCGGGTGAAGTATTATTTGTTATTTCTAAAAATTTTTTTGCCGAGGGTAACATTAAAGATTCTCTGGGCCAAAAGAATCTGGAAGTAATTCTTCGAGCGTAGATGTTTTCATATGACCATTTTCATTACACATATGAATCTTAGTATCTAAAGTAGCAAATTCTCTTAACCTCTGTCTACAACCACCACAGGGGGAGCATAATAATTCACCTGAACCTATAACCACAACTTCTAAAATTTTTTTGTTTCCATTAGATATCATATTTCCAATTGCAGTTGCTTCGGCACACTGGGATTGAGGATAGGCAGCATTTTCAACATTACAACCAGTAATAATTTTACTATCTTCTGTTAGAAAAGCTGCTCCTACTTTAAAATTTGAATAAGGCACATGAGCTTGCTCTCTAACTTTTTTTGCAGCCTTGAATAAACTATCAAAATTTTCTGAAACCATATTCTTGTTTAACATGAAATTACTAAAAAAATTATTTATTTCTAAATCTTAAACAATTCTTGTGACAAATCAGGAAGTTGATCTCCCCAAAAAACTTCTTTACGTAAAAATTCTGGATCTTGGTTAAAACAAATTGACATTGCAGAATTATAAACAGCCCTGGAATCAACAGTCGAATTTAGATCTCTTCCCTCAAACAATTCTTTCTTTTTTAGTCCAGGCCAATCTGTATAAACTTGAGATTTTTTTAACAAGCCTCCAGCCATTAGTATTGCACTTCCATATCCGTGCTCAGTTCCATAGCCTCCATTTTGTTTTATAGTTCGGCCAAATTCAGTGAGAGTAAGAATTAGTGTATTATCAAATGCTTGGCCAAGATTTTCATGAAGAATAGTAACGATCTTATTTACTTCTTCTAGTTCATCAGCATGCGCTCCATCAACACCTCCTTGAGCAGCATGGGTATCGAAACCATCTAAATCAAATACAGCAACTCTAGGACCACTTTGATCTTTTAATTGTTTAGCAGCTTCAAGAGCAAGTTTTTTTCTATCATCAGAGTCAGTAGCTATTTGCATAGACAATGGTCTTTGTCTAATTGTATCAAGTGTAGATTTAATTAGCTCGTTATGTTCACCTTTAAATTCATTATAAATTTGATCTATTAACTTTGTTTCAACAAAATCTGGTGATGGGAAGAAATTATTATTCTGTGGCACACCTCTTAATAAAAGTGGCATTGGTAAAGATATTGCCAAACCTTTTCCTATAATATTAGAAGCTAGTAATCCCCTACCAAGCCATCCTGTTTTTTCTTTGTATGGAATGTGTGCTCCAGTTTCCATTAAATTTTGTCCATCAAAATGTGATCTACCTGTGTAAGGAATATTTGTTGCATGAACAAATGCCGCTTGATTTTTTTGCCAGAGTTTATGGAAAATTTCTAATTTAGGGTGAAGACCAAAGTCGCTGTTCAAATTAAGAACGTCTTCCAGAATAAGTTTTTTTCTCAATTTTTTTAGACGTTTATCTCCAATAACAGGAACAGCTGTTAAACCATCCATTCCCCCGCGAAGTGATATAATAATTAGATTTTTTTTCTGCATTGAAGCAAAACTTATTTTTGGAAAATATCCAGAAAGAAACAATGTTGTTGATCCTCCAATTAAAAAATTTCTTCTTGTGCAGTTCATATTTTTAATACTCCTGGCAAATTACAAATAACTCCATACTTTTGCCCTAAATCATAATCTGATATGCCAAATCTAAAATTCTCAATAAGTGATGCCATATTTTCATGATCATCAAAATTATTTTTAAGACAAGTTAAAATAAAATCATGTGATCTGTTTCCAGATTTTACAAGCATGGGAAGTTCAACTGAAGCAAACCAAAAGCGACGTAATAATAATTCTGGTGATACCCAATCTACCTCCAAATCACTCCAACCATTAGGTTGTTTGGCACGATAAGGTGAATGACCTATTTCTCTAAGTATCCATGATAATTGTCTTTGTCTATTATTTGGTTTTGACTTAAAAGTATAATTCATTTTTTCAAAAGAAAGCGGAATATTTAAATCAAACATTCTAGATAGTTGCATTAACCATATTTCAGGTGGATGAAATTTATGTGTATTCTCATTATATTTATAAGCTTGCGTTATAACTGCTTTATGAATTTCAATTAAGTTTCCATTGGATTTGTTCCATGCTTCTATTACGGGTTTTATCATTTCATCTGTTGGTTCATCTGTAATAAAATGCCTACATAATTTTGTTGAAACAAATTTTATGCAGATTGGGTGTGTTGCCAAATCATGAATTACTTTTGCAAGTTCTCTTTTTGCGTCATTTTTATATTTAACTCCTAAAACTATTTTATCTCCTTTTTGATGCATTTCTTGATCAAACCATATATCGCCGGTTTCTAAATTTTTTCTATCCCATTTGTGCGCCCAACCTGTCATGATATAGGCTAACTGAATAACATCTTCCTGAGTATATCCAGCATTAGGAGAAACTGTATGTAACTCTAATAATTCTCTTGCATGATTTTCGTTTATAGTCTCTCCCCACTCCATTCCTTTTTTAGAATTGGGGCCAAAAGATTCTGAATTATCAAGGTGATGAATCATACACCATGAAGTAGTTACTGACTGAACCATCTCTTCAAAAGTTTTAACCATGTTAGGTCTAATAATTTCACGTTGATAGGGTCCAGTACTAAACTCTGCTAGAAAATCTTTTTCACTTATTGCAAAATGATTTCCCCAAAAAAGCCAGAAACGCTCTAAAACAGGTTGTTTGGAATACTTTGTTTGAAAATGACGAATAGCATGTTCATTTAATTCAAAATATCTTTCACCAGTTTTTATTCTTAATTCATCTTTTGCTTTTCTATACGCATGTTTATCATTTTTAAATTTTTTTCTTAAAACCTCTCTATCTCCGTACACCCATTCACCATATTTTTTTCTTAAATCTTTTTCTGTTGGGATTGTTCCAGGCCACAAGAGATCAGGTATGGTATCTAATTGATTTATTGCCCAATTAAGAGGATCTTTATCTGGTTTTTCATTTGGCGACAGGCCAAACGCTACTCGTCTATAAAAATTTAATGACATATATAAAAAAAAATAGTTTACATATATTTATAATTTTTAAAAATAAAATTTAATGAAAAATATACCTCTAAAAATTTGTGGCATAACAAATGTGAAATCTGTTGAAGTGGCACATAAAAGTAAAATAAAATCATTGGGTTTTGCAAGTAAAAATTTAAATGGACCAAACACAGTTAGTGATAAAAAAATACAATCATTAATTAAAGAATGTAAAAATTATAAGATAGAATCAGTGCTTCTGACTCGGTATGTATCTTTAGACAAGCTAATAGAGCAAATAGATTTTACAAAACCAAAGACAATTTCATGTTCATATCATTTTCCCAAAAAAGATTTATTAAAAATAAAAAAAATATTTAGAAGATTAAAAATTGGTATTGCAATTAATCCAGAAAATTTTGATAAAAAATACATTGAATCAATTAGAAAAATTGTTGATGTTATTTATTTTGATATGAATGTTTATAGGAAAAAGAGTATTAAAAAGTATTCATTGAGAAAAAGTATTAAACAAATACAGTTTATAAAAAGTAAAAATATTCCAGTTTATATTGGTGGCGGTATAGACAAAAAAAATGTTTCCACCATTCTAAAACAAATAACACCTTTTGGATTAGATATTTCTAGAAGCTTGAAAAATCAGAGAAATTTAATTTCTAAATCAAAACTCAAGGATTTTTTAAATCAAATTTCGGTAGGATAAACGTTTAATAATATATTTATTTTGCAACTCTTGCGATAAGACTTTTACTGATTTTTTTTCAAGCGGATGTCTAAAAAATGGATCAATATCAAGTATTGGATATAACACAAAATCTCTTTCAGCTGCTCTTGGGTGAGGAATTATTAAATTTTTTTTATTAAATATTTGTTTGCCAAAAAAAATAATATCCAAATCAATGTTTCTTGGACCATTGATAATTTTTTTATTTTTTTTTAATTTTTTTTCAATTTCATAAATATTATTTATTAATTCTAATGGCTGCTGGTTGGTTAATAGTTTTATTGCGGTGTTAAAAAAATTACTTTGCGATTTGTATCCATAAGGAGAAGAAACATAAATATTTGCAAATTTTTTTATATTACCAATATTTTTTAACTCTCTAACAGCACACCGTAAATTAAATATAGCATGACCTAGATTTGAGCCAAGTGCGATTATTGTTTCAGTTTGATACACTTAGTGAGTCAGCTCCATATTTTTTTGCTACAGCTGTTTTATTAATTGTAATTTTAACTTTTTTAATTTTAAATTTTTTTTCAAGAACATTAGATGTTTTTATTATTAAATGCTCAAGAGTATGAGATTGAGACTCCTTTATGAAGGTTTTTAAATATTTTGTAATAGATGAATAATCCTTCACATTATTTATATTATTTAAATCTAGTGAGTTTTTAACAGGATAACTAAATTCTAATGTTACCTTTAACAACTGTTTTTTCTTTCTCTCTTGAGCAGTGATGCCTATATTTGCACTGATGGATAAGTTTTTAATTTCTACTTTGAACATAGTTTTTCAAAAATTTTTAATGATTGAGACGTTTCTTTTATGTCGTGAACTCTAAATATATCTACTCCCTTTTGATAACAATATAATGCAGAAGCGATTGAACCTCCCAATCTTTGATTTGTTTCACTCTTATCTATGAAGTTGATCCAGCTTTTTCTAGATGATCCTAATAGTAATCCATATCCCTTAAACTTAAATTGATTAATTTTTTGCATGATTTCTATATTTTGTTTTAAATTTTTACCAAAACCAATACCTGGGTCAAACCAAACTTTGGATGAAGGAATTTTTATTTTTTCTAATTGTTTAATTTTCTGAAGAAATATTTTTTTAATATCTTGTACAACATTATTATATGAGTGTATTTTCTTTTGCATAGTTTTGGGTGGCGCAGGTGTGTGCATTAAAATTAAACCTGTTTTAAATTTTTTAGTTAAAAAGAATAAATCTTCTGAGCCACCAAACACATCATTTATAATATGTGCTCCCATATTTAATGCATATTCTTGAGTTTCAATTTTATTAGTATCAACCGATATGACAAATTTATTTTTTGGTAATTTTTTTAATATCGGATCTAATCTTTTAACTTCTTCTATGTGTGTTAATGGATCTGAACCAGGTCTTGTACTTTCTGCCCCAATATCAATAATACTTGCTCCATTTTTAACCATTTCTTTGATATTTTTTAGTGCATCTGAACTTTTAAAACTCTTTCCACCATCACTAAAAGAGTCAGGAGTAACATTGCATATTCCCATTACCGTTGGACTAGATAGTTTAAAATTATATTTTCCTAATTTCATTTCAATAATATTTTTGAATATTTTTTTGATAAATAATTATATATTTTCATTGAAGACCTATACCAATTAAATTGTTTAATAAAAGAAATACTAACCACACCTTTACCAGAACCAACTAGAAGTATTTCACTAAATTGATGTAAACTAGAAATATTAATATCTGTTCTATGAATTTTATAAGGTAGATTTTTAATTAAGTATTCTAGAGTAATTCCATGATAATAGTAATTTTTTGGAGTGAATAATTTATTACCGTTTACAAAAATTAAATTGGTCGTAGAGCCTTCTAAAATTTTGTTGCTAAAATAAAAAAGAATCTCTTCTTTTTGTAAATTAATTTTTTTTTGTAAAGAAATTATTTTTTTGTATTGTAAGTTTTTGAAGTTAGGTAAAACCCGTTGGAATCTAAAAAATTTTGCAGTAAAATACTTATGATCTTTGTTTCGTTTACGTACAGATAATGAGATTATTTTTTTTGTGACTGCAATTCTTAGTAGGTGATCGTAATTTTTAATTTTAGAATATTTATTTAAAAAATTAGTTAAAAAATTTTTTGAAATTTTAATATCAATGCCAAAGTATCTTAAATCTTTATTTAGTTTTTTTAAATGCTGATCAACTAAGATAAAATTTGGCTCTTTGCCTAATAGTCTAATGGTTGTAAAGATGCCCTTGTATCCCCAAAGAGAATTGAACTTTAGTAATTTAAAATTCTTAGCGTGAAAGGATTTTTTTAATAAGATATTTTCCATGTGGAGTTAAAAATGAATCTGGGTGAAACTGTAATCCATAGACTTTATTAATATCATCTTCAACCGCCATTGCTACATTTGTTTTTACACAACGCATTGTAATTATCATTGATTGAGAAACAAATGGTTCAGCCATTTTTAAGGAATGATATCGACCTCCAAGGAAATTAAAATTTTTTTTAAAAATTGATTTATCGTTAGTAACTTTAATATGACTCTGATAGCCATGAAGAATATTTTTTTGTTGAACTATTTTAGCTCCTTCACAAAAAACTATTTGTTGGAAACCTAAGCATATTCCTAATATTTTTTTCTTTCCTTTATATTTATTGTAAATCTTAGTTGTTAATGGATAATCTTTTGGTTCACCAGGGCCTGGTGAAAGAACGATGGTCGAAGATTTTTCTAGTTTTGTTTGATTTATTTCATAATAATTTGAAACAAATGTTGGCTCAATACTATCTAGTAGATGAGCTAAATTGTATGTGAATGAGTCTTCATGATCAATGAGATAAATCATTAGTTAAATAGATCTAAAAGCGATTTAGCTTTAATATAATTTTCATTATATTCTTTTTTTGCAGTACTACCTAAGATCACACCACTAGCAACTGATAATTCAATATCATTTTTGAAATTAAGTAGTGTTCTAATCATTATGTTAAATCGCATATCACCATTTGAATGTATAATTCCAAAACTGCCTGTATAAATATTTCTGTCAAATTTTTCTTTTCTATTTAGAAGTTGAATAGTACTAATTTTTGGACAACCAATCACTGAACCTCCTGGCATTAAAGAAGAAATTATATCATGGTTACTCATTTTATTTTTTATAACTCCCTTAATTGTCGTTACGTAATGAAAAAGATCACGATATTCCTCAACCTTTTTTAGTTTATCTATTTTTACAGATCCAGTTTTACAAATTTTAGACAGATCATTTCTTTCCATATCAACAATCATATTATGTTCTTTAGTTTCTTTTTCATTTCTTCTAAAGAATGTGAGAGCTTTATTTTTATTTAACTGCTTTGTTTTTCTTAATGTTCCAGCAATAGGTTTAGTTCTAATTGTGTTATCTTTTTTCAATATGAGTGTCTCTGGTGAACAACTTACGATATTATAGTCTTTTTCCCTGATAAGAAAACTTTCAGGTGATTCATTCATTTTCATTAGCTTCCAAAAAAGATCAATAGAATTGATATTACCTTTTTTCGAATATGTTTGAGCTATTTTAATTTGATAAGTTTTTCCCTGTTTAATATTTTTAGAGAAATCATTAAATATCTTAGAGTACTGCTTTAAAGATAAATTAAGATTAAACTTTTTATTTAACTGTAAATATTTTTTTGTATTGATACTTATATTTCTAAAATTGGCTTTAATGCTTTTGATTACTATTTTTTTACCAATACTAATTTTAGTTTTTGGCTTGTAAAATACGCCGCTATGAAAATTTTTAGATTGCTGTTTTGGAAACTTTATTCCTATATTTTCACAAAGAAGCTTATAACCAAAGAAACCAACATAACAATTCAATTCTTCAATCTTAGATTTTTTTGACTTTGATTGGATATTAAGAAAATATTTTAGATTTTTTTTATTAATAATAATTCTTCTAGAAAAATCAGTATAGATATCATAACCCTTATCAGTTTTGTAAATTATAAGAGGTTTATCTGATTGATATAGTCTATTTAGATATTCTTTATTGTTCAGCACTTGATTCTATTATAATTAGGATACTTATATGAAAAGTTTTTTTACTAAAATATTCTTTTTTGGCTTAACAGTCACATGGTCTTTAGGTCTTTTTGCACATGGAACTATCATTTTTCCAAATGTAGAACATGGTGATGGTTACATTGATGTTAAGATATATGACTCAAAAGAGAGCTTTTTGGATGAAGAATTAGCAATTGAGAGCGTTAGAAAAAGAGTGCAAAAGGGTGAGGTTGTAGTTCCTTTGAGTAAGATACATGAAGGAAAAATAGCAATTGTTGCCTATCACGATGAAGATTCAGATGGAAAATTAAAGACTGGATTATTCTGGAGACCAAAAGAAGGTTTTGCCTTTAGTAATAATTATCAACCAAAAGGTCCTCCATCATTTGAAAAAGCTGCAATCATTTTAGTTCATGGCGAACCCGTGGTAATAGAACTTAATTATTAAAAATTATATTGATGTCATTACAGTTACAAAACACATTAAGTGGTAAAAAAGAATTTTTTAAACCAGTTAATCCAGATCATGTAAGAATATATGCTTGCGGTCCAACTGTTTACAATTTTGCGCACATAGGTAATGCGCGTATGGCAGTTGTAAATGATTTATTAGTCCGTGTATTAAAAACACAATTTAAACAAGTGACCTATGTATCTAATATCACTGATATTGATGACAAGATTATAGAAGCTTCTAAAGAAACAGGTGAGGATATTAGTGTTATCACAAATAAATATACAGAGATTTACAATAATGACATGAGTGCACTTGGCGTTAATCTTCCTGATATTCAACCAAGGGCAACTGATCATATTAAAGAAATGATCGAATTAATAAAAAAATTAATTGATGAAAATAAAGCTTATGAAAAAGAGGGTCATGTTTTATTTCATGTGCCAAGTTTTGATAATTATGGAATTCTTTCAAAAAGAAATAGAGATGAACAAATAGCTGGAAGCCGTGTTGAAGTAGCGCCGTTCAAAAAAGATCCAGCAGATTTTATTTTATGGAAACCATCTCCCTCACCCTTACCTGGTTGGGATTCACCTTGGGGATTTGGAAGACCAGGATGGCATTTAGAGTGCTCCGTTATGTCAGAAAAATCATTAGGCCTTCCTTTTGATATCCATAGCGGTGGTATTGACTTGGTGTTTCCGCATCATGAAAATGAAATAGCACAAACTTGTTCCATATCTGAAAATAAAGATCCTAAAGATTTTGCAACTTATTGGTTTCATAATGGATTTGTTAATGTTGAGGGAGAAAAAATGTCAAAGTCAATTGGCAATATTAGACTCGTTCATGATCTCAATAAAAAATACAAGGGAGAGGTTTTGCGATTAACATTGTTGTCAGCTCACTACAAACAGCCATTGAACTGGACAGAAGAAATCATTGAACAAAATAGCAAAATGATAGATCGACTTTATAGAGTTCTATTAGAGTTGTCAGAAGTTGAAATAAATTCTAACTTACCTTCTGATTCTATAATGGAATCATTTTTAGATGATTTGAATACACCTAAAGTCATTGCAAAACTTAATGAAGAAGCAAATGATGCTTCATCTGCATCTGATGAAAGAAAAAAAGAAATCAAAAAAAATCTTCTTTCTGCCGGTAAAATATTAGGTATTCTTGAAGATGATCCAGGAAATTGGTTAGGTTATAATCAAAAAAATACTGAAAATGCTGAAGAAATTGAAAGGTTGATAAATGAACGTAATGAAGCTAGACGCAGTAAAAATTTTAATTTGGCAGACACTATTAGAGACACATTAAAAGATAAAGGCATAGAAATAGAAGATACTGATAAAGGGACGATTTGGCGGAAATCTAGATGAGTGAAAAGATAATAATTACATTTCCAGATGGAAATAAAAAAGAAGTTGATAAAGGCATCAATGGTCTTGAATTGGCATCACAAATTTCTAAATCTCTTGCAAAAGAATCAGTCGCTATAAAAATTAATAAAGAGATAAAAGATATTAATTTACCTATTAATGGTGATGCATCTGTAGCAATTTTAAAAAGAGATAGCGAGGAAGCACTTGAATTAATACGACATGATTGTGCTCATGTAATGGCAGAAGCTGTCCAAGAATTATTTCCTGGAACACAAGTTACAATTGGTCCAGCAATTGAAAATGGTTTCTATTATGATTTTGCAAGAGAGGAACCTTTTACTGTTGCTGATCTTCCAAAAATTGAAAAGAAGATGCATGAAATCATTCAAAGAAACAAAAATTTTATAAGAGAAGTATGGTCTAAAGAAGAATCAATAAAACATTTTAAAGATAAAGGTGAAAACTACAAAGTTGAGTTAATTAATGATCTGCCTGATAATGAGGAAATCAGTATTTATAAACAAGGTGATTGGTTAGACTTGTGCAGAGGTCCTCATATGGTTTCAACAAAACAAATTGGTAAAGCATTTAAATTAATGAAAGTTGCTGGTGCTTACTGGCGAGGTGACTCATCTAATACAATGCTAACAAGAATTTATGGAACAGCCTGGGCAACAGAAAACGATCTTGAACAACACCTTTTACAAATTGAAGAAGCAGAAAAAAGAGATCATCGAAAACTGGGAAGGGAAATGGATTTATTTCATTTTCAGGAAGAGGCTCCTGGAGCAGTTTTTTGGCATCCTAAAGGTTGGACATTATTCCAATCGTTAATAAATTATATGCGAAACAGACAAGACAAGGCAGGTTACGTAGAAACTAATACGCCTGACATGATGGATAAGTCTCTTTGGGAAACATCTGGTCACTGGGATAAATTTAGTGACATGATGTTTAGAACTGAAGCAAAAGACGATAAAATTTACGCTATCAAACCAATGAATTGCCCTGGTGCTGTAGAAATTTTTAAACAAGGTTTAAAAAGTTATAGAGACTTACCATTTCTATTATCTGAATTCGGAAAAGTACATCGTTATGAACCATCTGGTGCACTTCATGGATTAATGAGGGTAAGAGCATTCACACAAGATGATGCACATATATTTTGTACAGAAGATCAAATTACACAAGAGAGTAAAACGGTATGTGATTTAATACTTAGTATTTATAAGGATTTTGGTTTTGATAATGTTAGAATTAAATTTTCTGACCGTCCTGAAAAACGCGTAGGTGATGATGCTATTTGGGATAAAGCTGAGGCTGCATTAATGCAAGCTATGGAAGCGACAGGTCTTGAGTACACACTCAACCCAGGAGAAGGTGCATTTTACGGTCCAAAATTAGAGTTTGTTTTACGTGATGCAATCGGCAGAGACTGGCAATGTGGAACACTGCAAGTAGATTTAAATTTACCTGGAAGATTAGGGGCTACTTATATTGGAGAAGATGGAAATAAAAAAATACCAGTAATGTTGCATAGAGCTCTATTTGGTTCCTTAGAGAGATTTACCGGCATTCTAATTGAACATTATGCAGGTCATCTTCCCTTTTGGCTTTCACCATTGCAAGCAGTTGTTGCTACAATTACATCTGATACTGATGAGTATGCATATGAAGTACAAAAAGCATTAGTATCAAAAGGAATTAGGGCCGAAATAGATACACGTAATGAAAAAATTGGTTATAAAATACGTGAACACAGTAATAGTAAAGTTCCAGCAATTATCGCTGTTGGAAAAAAAGAAGCTCAAGATAAAACAGTGTCCGTTAGAAGAATTGGATCTTCTGAAACAAAGACCTTTAAATTAGAAGATATTGTTACTAGCTTATCTAAAGAAGCAAAATCACCAATAGAATAAAAAATGAATAACATGCAAGGTAAGTTTCCTAGTACAAGGCTTAGACGTAATAGAATGAAAGAATTCTCTCGCCGTTTAGTTGCTGAAAATACACTTAGTGTTAATGATTTAATCTTGCCTCTATTTGTATGCGAGGGAAACAAGATTGATGATCCTATTAATTCGATGCCTGGTGTAAGCAGATACTCTATTGATAAACTTTTAAGCGAAGTAGAAAAAGCTGTTAAATTTAATATTCCTGCTATTGCAATTTTTCCGCAAATTGAAAGTGGTCTTAAAAATTCTGAGGGGAGTTTAGCTGTAGATGAAAACAACTTGGTGTGCAGATCCATTAAAAGTATCAAAAAAGATTTTCCAAATATTGGTATCGTGTGTGATGTTGCGTTAGATCCTTTTACGGACCATGGGCATGATGGTTTAGTTATAAATGATAAAATAGATAATGATAAAACTTTGGAGGTTTTGGAACAACAAGCTCTAATCCAAGCGAATGCTGGTTGTGATGTAATTGCCCCATCAGATATGATGGATGGAAGAGTTGGAAGAATAAGAAGTGCATTAGATTCAAATAATTTAACAGATACCCTAATACTTTCTTATGCTGCAAAATATGCTTCAGGTTTTTATGGGCCTTTTAGAGATGCTATAGGTTCTGGTTCTAATTTAGGTAAAGATGGTAAATTAACATATCAAATGGATCCATCAAACAGTGATGAAGCCATTAGAGAAGTTGGATTAGATATAAGCGAAGGTGCAGATATGGTAATGGTTAAGCCTGGTATGCCTTATCTTGACATTATTTCTAGAATAAAATCAGAATTTAAAGTTCCAACTTTTGCCTACCAAGTATCTGGTGAATATTCGATGATAAAAGAGTCAATTAATAAAGGTTGGCTTAATGAAAAAGTTGTAATGGAATCTCTTTTATCTTTTAAAAGAGCAGGGGCAAATGGTATACTGACTTACTTTGCATTAGAAGCTGCTGAAAAATTAAAAAATGGATAACATTCAATTTGAAAAAAGAAAATCTATAGAACAAGTTGAAGAGTCAAGTGAACTGGCTCCAAAATTTGATTCAAATGGTCTAATACCAGTTGTAACAACAGATTTTTCATCTGGTGAACTACTTATGCAAGGTTATATGAATGAAGAAGCTTTTAAAAAAACTATAAGTTTGGGTGAAGCTGTTTATTTTTCTAGAAGTAGAAATACCCTTTGGCACAAAGGTAAAACAAGTGGATTAACGCAGAAGATAAAAGAAATAAGAATTGATGATGATCAAGATTGTGTTTGGTTAAGGGTTGATGTCAAAGGTGGTGCTAGCTGTCATGTAGGATATAGATCATGTTTTTATAGAAGTATTCCATTGGATAATTCTAGCTCTAAAGTTGTTCTTAAATTTGAAGAGAAAGAAAAAGTTTTTGATCCTGAAGAAGTATATAAAGGTGCCCCAAATCCTACTAAACTATAATGTCAGACAAATTAAAGTTTATTGAGACTAGCAAACTTCCAACAGATATTGGAGAGTTCACTGTACATGCCTTTACAGATGAAAATGAATCTAAAGATCATTTAGCAATATGTATGGGTGACTTACTTACCGATGAGCCAGTTTTATCAAGAATTCATTCGCAGTGTATTACAGGGGAATCTTTTTTTAGTATGAGATGTGATTGTAGATTCCAACTAACTGAATCATTAAAACAAATTGCTCAAAATGGAAGAGGGGTTATTTTTTATCTTCAACAAGAAGGAAGAGGCATTGGTCTTTCAAATAAAATTAAAGCATATAGTTTACAAGACAAGGGATTAGATACTGTTGAAGCTAACCATCAACTAGGTTTCAAAGATGATGAAAGAACATATGAAAATATAGCTGGAATGGTAAAATATTTAGCAATCAAAGAATTAGATTTGATGACAAATAATCCAAAAAAAATAAAAGCGCTTGAAGATATGGGTATCAAAGTAAATCAAAGAGTTCCTATTTTATCAGATACCAATAAGTATAATGAAAAATATATCTCAACTAAGAAAAGTAAACTTGGTCATTTAATCTAAGTGGAAGCAGATAATTTAATAAAAAAACTCAATATGATTAGTCATCCTGAAGGAGGACATTATGTTGAAAATTTTAAGAATGATAATGTTAGTCAAATTTATTACTTATTAAAAAAGAATGAAAAATCACATTGGCATCGATTAGCTAAAAATGAAATATTACATTTTTATTCAGGAGATCCTCTAGAAGTTTTCACATCAAATGACGGAGTTAATTATGAAGTATTTTCTTTGGGGTCAGATCATAATTATATTTACACAGTAACAGCAAACACATGGTTCGCGATGAGATCCTCTGGTGCTTTCAGTTTAATTGGATGCACTGTCGCACCTGCTTTTGATTTTGATGATTTTGAACTTGCACCTGCGACGTGGCGACCTGAAAATTTCAAAATTGAGTTATAGTTTTCACTTTTCTTTAATTTAAATTCTTTATATATTAGTATTAAATAACGGAGGTTCTAAATGGATGCAGAAAGTAAATGCCCTGTAATGCACGGAGCAATTACAAAAAATATGGGAGAAGGTACATCAAACCGCGAATGGTGGCCAAATCAACTTAACTTAAACATACTTCATCAACATGATCGTAAATCAGATCCAATGGAAGCTGGATTTAACTATCGAGAAGAGTTCAAAAAATTAGATTATGCTGCATTAAAAAAAGACCTCCATAATCTGATGACTGATTCTCAAGATTGGTGGCCTGCTGATTATGGTCATTATGGTGGTTTCTTTATTCGTATGACATGGCATGCTGCTGGAACTTATAGAACTGGTGATGGCCGTGGTGGTGGTGGAACAGGAGCTCAACGTTTTGCCCCGTTAAACAGTTGGCCGGATAACGGTAATTTAGATAAGGCAAGAAGACTTCTTTGGCCAATAAAGAAAAAATATGGAAATAAAATTAGTTGGGCTGATTTGTTTATTTTAACAGGTAACGTTGCAATTGAATCTATGGGAGGTAAAACTTTTGGATTTAGTGGTGGACGTCCTGACATTTGGGCCCCAGAAGAAGATATTTACTGGGGTGTAGAAGAAGAATGGCTACAAAATAAAAGGTATACTGGTGATAGAATTTTAGATAATCCACTTGCAGCAGTGCAAATGGGACTGATTTATGTAAACCCTGAAGGACCAGATGGAAAAGCTGATCCACTTGCTAGTGCAAAAGATATAAGAGAAACTTTTGCAAGAATGGCAATGAACGACACTGAAACTGTAGCACTAACTGCAGGTGGACATACTTTTGGTAAAGCACATGGTGCTGGTGATCCAGCTCTAGTTGGAGCAGAACCAGAAGGTGCTCCTCTAGAACAAATGGGTTTAGGTTGGAATAACTTGCACGGTTCAGGTGTTGGTCGTGATACCACAACAAGTGGTATAGAAGGTCCATGGACACCTAATCCAACTCAGTGGGATAATGGATACTTTGATATGCTTCTAGGTTACGAATGGAAGTTAGTAAAAAGTCCAGCAGGTGCTCAAATCTGGCATGCGATTGATCAAAAAGAAGAACACATGGCACCTCAAGTTGATGATCCCTCAGTAAAAGTTCCTACAATGATGACAACAGCAGATATGGCAATGCGTGAAGATCCTGAATACAGAAAAGTATCAGAAAAATTTCACAAAGACCCGGAATATTTTGCTGATCAATTTGCTAGAGCTTGGTTTAAACTTCTACATAGAGATATGGGTCCAAAAACTAGGTATATGGGACCAGAAGTTCCAGAAGAAGAATTGATTTGGCAAGACCCTGTGCCTCAAGGTCATTCAAACTATGATGTTGAAACAGTAAAAGCTAAAATTTTAAGTAGTGGTTTAACAACTCAAGAAATGGTTGAAACTGCTTGGGCAAGTGCCTCTACATTTAGAGGATCAGATATGAGAGGTGGAGCTAATGGAGCAAGGATTAAACTTTCTCCTCAAAAAGATTGGGAAGTTAATAAACCAGAGCAATTAAAAAAAGTTCTTGGTATTCTTGAGCCTATTGCGAAAGAAACAGGAGCTTCAGTGGCTGATGTAATCGTCCTTGCTGGTAATGTGGGCGTGGAACAAGCAACTGGGATGGAAGTACCTTTTACTCCAGGTAGAGGTGATACCACTCAAGATAAAACTGATATTGATTCATTTGCAGTTTTAGAGCCAGAAGCAGATGCTTTTCGTAATTATTTAAAGATGAATTATGATGTCACTGCTGAAGAATTAATGTTGGATAAGGCACAACTATTGGGACTAACTGCTCCTGAAATGACGGTGCTTGTTGGCGGTATGAGATCTTTAGGTATTAGCTCAGATCAAAGAGGGTTATTTGTTGATACAAAAGGTAAGTTAACAAATGATTTTTTTGATAAGCTTTTAGATATGGGTGTAAGTTGGAAGCCAACTGGAAGTAATTCATATGAAGCTACAGATAAAATTACAGGAGAAAAAGTAAGAACTGCATCTAGAGTAGATCTTGTTTTTGGATCCAATTCTCAATTAAGAGCGATAGCAGAGCTTTATGCAAGTGATGATAGTGAAGAAAAAATGAAAAAAGACTTCATCAAAGCTTGGAACAAAGTGATGAATGCTGATCGCTTCGATTTAGAAGAATAAAAATAATTTAAATTAATTTAAAAGTGGAACTTGGAGTTCCACTTTTTTTATTTTGGCATATTGGTTGCCCCAGTTTCTAGTGAAATTATTTTGCCATCTTTATATTTGTATACCGCCATCACAGCTTGTGTGTTGCCATCTTTAAAAGTAACGAAAGAGTGATGTATCCCAATCTCATCATTTTCGTATACAATTCTAGACTTATCATCATTAATATCGTCACTCATAGCCCAGCCTATAACGTCGGACTTTGATAGAACATTGCCGCTAGAATGCATTGTAAATTTGAAATCATCATGGATGATTTCGTTCATTCCTGCTTCATCTTTTTCATTAAAAACCTTCATGTATTTTTCTAGTATTGACATATTTTCTCCTAGCAAAAATAAAGTATATAGGAATTTTTTTTAAATAAGTATTTAATTATCTTTCTTTAATATAAGGTTGTCCAATAGCATTAGGCGCAATTGCTTTTCCAACAAAACCAGCAAGCAATACTACTGTTAGTATGTATGGAAGTGCTTGTATTAATTGAACAGGTATCTCACCAATTGCAGGTAGCTCAACACCTTGCAATCTGATTTGGAGAGCATCTGTAAATCCAAAGAGTAAACAAGCAATTAATGCTGTTTTAGGGTGCCACTTTCCAAATATCATTGCTGCTAGTGCTAAGTATCCTCTACCAGCTGACATTTCTCTAAAGAAATTCGCGTTAACGGCAGTTGATAAATGAGCTCCCGCAAAAGCAATTAACACTCCATTGATTGCTAGTGCTTTATATCTCATAGTAAAGACATTGATCCCAGCAGTATCTACTGCACTTGGATTTTCTCCGACGGCTCTTAGACGCAAACCAAAGCTAGTTTTAAATACTATCCAAAAAACTAGTGGAACAGAAAGATATGCTAAATAAACAAAAACATAATGACCACTTAATATATCACTATAAAGTGTTCCAATAACCGGAATGTCTCTTAGTGCGTCAGCAAAAGGAAGATGGATTTCTAAAAAACGCTGATTTTCATTTAATGTTGGCGTCAGACCTGCTTGCCCAAACCAGGCAGCTGCTAAAGCAGTTGTTAAACCAATAATTAAAATATTTATAGCAACACATGATACTACTTGATCGCCTTTGTGGGTTACCGAAGCAAATCCATGTAACATTGATAAACACACACATACAATTATAGCTAATAATAAACCTAACCACGGGTTACCTAAATAGTATGAACCAACAGCTGCCACAAATGCGGCCATAAGCATTTTACCTTCTAAACTAAAATCTATTACTCCAGATCTTTCGGCAAATATACCAGCCATTGCTGCAAAAACTAAAGGTGTAGATATTCTTAAAGTAGAATTAATTAAAGAAGCAATATCAGATAAAAATTCCATTACGCATTTACCTCTCTATTAAGTCTTCTAACAAAAAAGCTTTCTATTTGTGGTCTAAAAAGATTTTCTAATGCACCACTAAATAATATTATTAATCCTTGAACAGCAACAAACATGTATCTAGTTATGTTTGGCATTTCGAATGTAACTTCTGAGCCTCCTTGGTATAAAATTCCAAATAAAAAAGCTGCTGGTAAAATACCAATCGGATGATTTCTGCCCATTAGTGCAACTGCAATTCCTGTAAATCCATATCCTGCTGGAAAGCCTGCTTGAATTTTATGGCTTACACCAAGAATTTCATTGACGCCAAGTAGACCTGCTAAACCTCCAGAAATACACATCGCGATGATAATATTTTTATGAGGTGATATACCCGCGTATATTGCTGCTTGAGTATTGTGTCCCACTGCTCGCATTTCATAACCCCATTTAGTTTTCCAAACTAAAAACCAAACAAAGAATAATGATGCAATTGCTAATAAAAAAGTCAGGTTGAGAGGTGAATATCTTATTTTTATTCCAAGAATTCCGGAGAATGCTTCAAAACTTGGTAACCAGATTTCTTCTGGTAGCTTCACCGTATGTGGTGCCATCTGATTTGTATCTCTAATCACATCTACAAGTAAGAAAATCATTAAAGATGAAGCGATAAAATTAAACATTATCGTTGTAATAACAACATGACTTCCTCTTTTTGATTGAAGATAAGCAGGTATGTAAGCCCATGCTGCACCAAATAAAAATGCACCAAAGATTGCTAAAAGCCAAACGATTGGAACAGGGAGAAAACTTAAATTTATTGCTACTAAAAAAACACCTAGGCCGCCTATGTATGCTTGACCTTCTCCACCAATATTAAATAGTCTGCAATGGAAAGCTACAGCAAAAGCTAGTCCAGTAAAAATAAAATTTGTTGTGTAATAAAGTGTATAAGCAAATCCTTGGATGTAACCAAATGATCCATAAATAATTAACTTAACAGCCTCTATTGGATTTTCGCCTGCAATAAAAACAAAAAGCCCTGAAACTAATAATGCTAATGTTAAGTTTACTAGTGGAACAATAACATTAGAGACCCACCATGGAACTTTTGATTTATCGACTACAATATTACTCATTATGCAACACCAGCCATAAGTAATCCTAGCTCACGATCAGTGACATTTTTATTTTCTTTTTCTCCAACAATTTTTCCATCAAACATAACGATTATTCGGTCAGATAAGGACAGGATTTCATCTAACTCAACTGATGCTAAAAGTATTGCTGCACCTTTATCTCTCATATCAATAAGACGTTGATGAATAAACTCGATTGCTCCAATATCTACACCTCTTGTTGGCTGCCCCACTAAAAGAACTTTTGGATTTTCATTAAGCTCTCTACTCAAAATAATTTTTTGTTGATTACCTCCTGAAAAATTAGATGTTATTAAGTTTGGAGAATTAGGTCGAACATCATATTCTTGCATAACCTTATTTGAGTATTCAGTAATTTCTTTATTGTTCAAAATTGCTGATTTTGAATATGGCTCTTGATCATGATAACCAAAAATTAAATTTTCATAAGCCTTGAAATCGCCTATTAAACCCATTCTTTGCCTGTCTTCAGGTACATGCGCTAAACCTTTTTCTTTAAGCATTCTTGGGTTTAAGAAATTATTCTGATCGGAAATTTTTTCACCAAATAATTCAATACTTCCAGACTCTACTTTTCTAATTCCTGAAAGTGCTTCTAATAATTCAGTTTGTCCATTACCAGTTACACCAGCAATACCAAGAATTTCTCCTGAACATATTTCTAGGTTTACATCTTTTACACGCGTTACATCTAGATCGTCTTTAACTGAAAGATTATTAACTTTAAATATGGTTTCCCCTTTTTTTATTTCTTTTTTATCAACTCTAAGTAAGACACTTCTTCCTACCATCATTTCAGCTAGTTGTTCTTTGCTTGTATCTTCAGTTTTTGTATGCCCAACCATTTCGCCTTGACGCATCACTGATACTTCGCTTGTTAAATCCATTATTTCAATTAGTTTATGCGTAATTAATACTATAGTTTTGCCTTCATCTTTTAGTGAACGAAGAATTTTAAATAATTCATCAACTTCTTGAGGTGTAAGAACACCTGTTGGCTCATCAAGAATTAAAATTTCTGCTCCTCTGTATAAAGATTTTAATATTTCCACTCTTTGACGAAAACCTACAGATAAATCTGAAATAGTAGCATCAAGATCAATATTAAAATTATATGTTTTACATAATTTTTCTAAATCTTCTTTTGCCTTTTGTAATTTTTCTCCAAATACTGTTTCACCTTCAAAACCAAGAATTATATTTTCGAGTACAGTAAAATTTTCTACCAACATAAAATGTTGGTGAACCATTCCAATGCCGTTTATTATTGAATCTCTTGGAGATCTTAAGTTAATTTCTTTTCCATTAATTTTAATTGAGCCTGAGTTAGCCTGATAAAGACCAAAGACTATACTCATCAAAGTAGATTTGCCTGCTCCGTTTTCTCCAATTATGCCGTGAATTGTTCCTTTATTTATTTTGAGATTAATTTTTTTGTTGGCCTGAACATGACCAAATGATTTATTTATATCCGTTAATTCTAAGATAGGTGAGACCATAAATTATTTATTAATCTTTGGTCTCACCAAATATTTATTTTAGTATCTACTCTTGCGACCAGTCAGCAACAACTAGAGCACCGCTCGCAATGTCAGCAGCAGCAGCGTCTGCGGCAGCAGCCATTTCAGATGTTACCATTCCATCTTCAGTTGCATAACCAACCATTCCTTCTGAAAGACCAAGAATGTTTATGCCAGATTCAAATCTGCCTGACTCAACATTTTTAGCTTGTTCAAAAATCGTTAGATCTAATCTCTTTAACATTGATGTTAACATGTTACCTGGGTGCATCCAGTTTTGATTAGAGTCAACTCCGATACCCATAATACCGGCATCAGCCGCAGCTTGAAGAACACCAATACCTGTTCCGCCAGCAGCTTGGTATACAACATCAGCGCCACCATCAATTTGAGCTTTTGTTAATTCTGCACCTTTTGTTGGGTTATTCCATGCTTCGTTTGTAGTTCCAGTCATATTAGCTAAAACAGTTATATCTGGATTTACATATTGTGCACCTTGCTCATAACCACCTTGGAATTTTCTAATTAGAGGAATATCCATTCCACCAACGAAACCTATTGTTCCGCTTTTAGAAGCCATAGCAGCCATCATTCCAACTAAGAAAGAGCCTTCATGTTCTTTATAACAAGCTTGATAAATATTATTGTTTGGATCGTCTAACCAACAAACATCAACTGCAACAAATTTTATATCTGGGTAATCAGCTGAAACTGCTGCAACTGCATCAGCTTGAGCAAATCCCATTCCTACGATCATTGTTGCTCCTCTATCAGCAATCTTACGCATACCTTGCTCGATCTGATTGTCGTTTGCAGATTCAAACTCAATCATGCCCCAGCCAAGTTCATTAACAACTCTCTCAGCTGTATTGAATGCTAATTCGTTAAATGATTTGTCAAATTTTCCTCCAGAGTCATATACAACTCCAATTGTGTTTGCGAACGCACTTGAAGAGAAGACAAGAGCGAAAGAAACCGAAAAAATACTTAAAATTTTCTTCATACCAAAAATCCCCCTTAAATATGAATTATAGATATCCCATTGATAACATTTTCTTGATAAAAAAATGCATTAAAAAATGAGATTATGGATAAATAATAGGATTTTTTATGGATAACTTCAAGTACCCATATACCTATCGCCTGCGTCACCTAATCCCGGTACAATGAACTTATTTTTATTCAATTTAGCATCAATGTTGCAAGTAAATATATGAATGCCTTTTTGCTTTTTTTGAATATTTTTAATACCCTCAGGAGCTGCTAGTAAAGACACTAAAAATATATCTTTTATATTAACGCCTTTGTGTTTTATTAGATTGATTGCAGCAATTGAAGAATTACCTGTGGCCAACATTGGGTCTAGAATTAACACTTTTTTATTTTTAACTCTTGGAAGTTTAAAGAGGTATTCTACAGGTTCATAAGTTTGTTCGTCACGGTATAAACCTATGTGACCTTTTTCAGCTTCCGGTAAAAATTTTGCAAAACCCTCAAGTAACCCTAAACCGGCACGTAAAATTGGGACCAAAATAATGGGTTGACCCAAGGCTGTACCACTCATTTTTTTTAGAGGTGTTTCAATTGTTTGTTTTTTAAAGGGAACGTATTGAAGAACATCAGAAGCAATGAGGTAGCTTATTTCATTCATAGTTTGTCTAAAAACAGTATTTGATGTTTTTTTATTTCGTAAAATTGTTAATTTGTATTGAACGAATGATGATTTAATTACTGTAATCATATGCGATTACATATATAGAAATTCCACTAAGAGCAATGCGGTTATCAATTTATTTTTTAACATTAGTGTTTTTATCTAGCTGTACGACTATTGAAGTTGGAAGAGAAGTCGTTAAAGTTGGGGTGGTAGTAAAAGATAAAGTTGAAGAAACTATTATAAAAAAAGAGCCAGAAATTATTGAAGATAAAACTATTGTTGAAGAACAACAAATTATCACTGAGGAAAAAGAAGAGGAAAAAACTATAGTTAAGGAGCAGCAAAAAATCGCAGAAATAAATTTCATGGGAAAACAACTTGCTGAGATTAAACAAAAACTGGGACAACCTAATTTAGCAAGATCTGATGGCTCAGTGTATATGATGCGATATGATAGTAGTTCATGTAGGTTGTTTATCTTCTTTAATATAAACTCAAATATTAGGAGAGTAGAATATTTTGAATTTCGAGACTCTTTAGGAGAGCTTATAAATACAAAGAACTCGATAGAAGAGTGTTATAAAGAATACGACCTTACTAGCTAATTTCAACAAGCAAATCTTTGGTTTCCACATTATCACCAGATGCAACATTAATTGATTTGATTGTTCCACTTTTATCAGCATTTATTGTAGTTTCCATTTTCATAGCCTCGATCACTAGTAACTTATCACCTTTAATCACCTTACTACCTGATTGAACAAATATTTTAGCAACTTGGCCTGGCAAAGGAGATCCGACATGATCCAAATTATTATCATCTGCTTTAGATCTTTGTGTTATATTTTTTGAAAATTCTTTATTTTCTATATCTATTGTTCTTGGTTGTCCGTTAATTTCAAAAAACACGGAGCACTTTCCATTACTATTAACTTCGCTTTTCGCTAAATATCTTAAGATAAGGTTTTTTCCTTTATCAATTTCTATCGTGTATTCTTTATCTTGTTGAGGTCCATAGAAAAACAACTCGGTTGACAGAATTGATGTATCACTAAACTCCTTAAAGTGATCAACATAATCTTTGAAAACTTTAGGATACATTAGGTAAGACGCTAGATGTGTTTGATTAATTTTCATTCCTATTTCATCTTCTAAATTTTTGGCTTCTTTATCTAAATCAACTGATTCTAAAACTTCCCCTGGTCTTTTTGTGAGGGGTTTTGCCTCTCCGAGAACTTTCTTTTGTAATTCTTTTGGAAAGCCTCCATGCGGTATACCAATTTCCCCTTTAAAGAACTCAATAACAGAAGCAGGAAAAGAAATTTCTTTTTTTGGGTCTAATACATCTTCTTTAGATAAATCATTAGCGATCATATAAAGCGCCATATCGCCTACAATTTTTGAAGAGGGTGTTACCTTCACAATATCACCAAAAAGTTGGTTGACCTCTGCATATTTATTAGCAACCATTCCCCACTTATCAGTTGTAATTCCCAATGATCTCGCTTGTTCTTTTAAATTCGTGAACTGCCCACCTGGCATTTGGTGAAGATACACGTCAGAACTTCCGCCTTTGAAATCAGTTTCAAATGCATGATAATTTTGACGTACCTGCTCCCAATATAAAGATAGTGTTCTTATAGCCTCTTCATCAAGTTTTGGGTCTTGATGATTTTGTTTCATAATTGATACAATTGAACCAAGTGCAGGTTGTGATGTTAATCCACTCATCGAGTCAATTGCAAGATCAACGATATCTACCTTTTCTTCTATTGCCGCAAGAACTGAAGCTGATGAAGTACCAGATGTATCGTGGGTATGGAAATGAATTGGGAGATCAGTTGTTTGTTTAATTTCATTAACTAATTTTTTTATAGCATTAGGCTTTGCTAATCCCGCCATATCTTTAATAGCGATAATATGTGCTCCTGCTTTTTCTAAATCTTTAACCAGATCTATATAATATTTTAATGTATATTTTTTTTCATTTGGATCAGTTACATCATTTGTATAACAGATAGTTCCTTCACAAATTTTATTTTGATTGCGTACTTCATCAATTGCAACACGCATATTATCAATTAGGTTTAATGAATCAAAAACTCGGAATACATCAATTCCAGCTTGTGCTGATTGTTGAATGAAATGTTTGACAACGTTATCTGGATAATTTTTGTATCCAACAGCATTAGATCCCCTAAAGAGCATTTGTTTAAGAAGGTTAGGCGCCTTTTTGTTTAATCTTGCTAATCTATCCCAAGGATCCTCTTTTAAAAAACGCATCGATGTATCGAAGGTTGCTCCGCCCCAACATTCTAAAGAGAACAAGTTGCTTAGATTTTCACTATAATATTCAGCAATGTTAATAAGATCATCTGTTCTCATTCTTGTAGCAAGAAGCGATTGGTGTGCATCACGCATCGTTGTGTCAGTAATTAGGGTGTAGGGTGTTTCTTTTATTTTTTTTGCAAATTTTTCTGGACCTAAAGTTTGTAAATCCTTTACATAATTATTTTTTTCACTTTTAGTGTTTGAAATAGGAATTTGAACCTCTACAGTCGAATTGTTACTAACTCTTCCAGATACATCATTGTGTCCATTTACAATTATATTTCCAAGATAAGATACGATTTTTGATGCTCGATCTTTTTGAGGATTATAAGCATATAGCTCTTTTTTAGTATCCACAAAATTGGTATTGTAATTTCCTTCAAGGAAATCTCTATTGTTTATAAGAGACTCAAGAAATACTAAATTAGTTTTAACACCTCTAATTCTAAATTCTCGTAAAGCCCTATCCATTCTTTTAATACAGTCGTCTTGATGTTTTGCCCAAGTTGTTACTTTTACAAGTAAAGAATCATAATACGGTGTGATGATCGAACCTGAAGAAGCATTTGCTGCATCTAGCCTGACTCCAAAACCAGCGGCTGATCGGTAAGTCATTATCTTCCCATAATCTGGCATAAAATTATTAAGCGGATCTTCGGTAGTAACTCTACATTGAATAGCAAATCCATTTAGATGAATATCTTCTTGTTTAGGAAGAGCTGGATTATTGCCAATTTTTTCACCTTCTGCAATTTTAATTTGAGCTTTTACAATATCAATACCAGTTACTTCTTCTGTTACTGTATGTTCAACTTGAATTCTTGGGTTAACTTCAATGAAATAGAATTCACCTGATTTTTTATCAAACAAAAATTCAACAGTTCCTGCACCAAAGTATTTAACTTGTTTTGCAATTTTAATAGCATCGTTACAAATTTCTTCTCGAGTTTTATTTTCAAGAAAATGTGCAGGTGCTCTTTCAATAATCTTTTGATGCCTTCTTTGAAGAGAACAATCTCTTTCAAAAAGATGTATGATATTTCCATGTTTGTCACCTAAAATTTGAACTTCAATGTGCGCAGCATCTTCTAAAAATTTTTCTATAAATACTTCATCTTTTCCAAAAGCTTTAAGTGACTCACTTTGAGCAGTTGTAATTTGATCTATTAATTCATTGCTTGATCTAACAACACGCATTCCTCGACCGCCACCACCCCAACTAGCTTTAACAATTACTGGGTAACCAATTTTCTCAACTTCTTTTTCAACACTTTTTAAATTTTCTTTTGTTACAAGAACAGACGGAACGGTACCTACCTTTGCTTCTTCCGCAACTTTTTTAGCTTCAGTTTTATTTCCAAACCTTTTTAGTATTTCTTTACTAGGTCCAATAAATGTTATGTCATTTTTTTCACACTGCTCAGCCAGTTCAGGACTCTCAGATAAAAATCCATAACCTGGATGGATAGCATCAACCTTTGCATCTTTAGCAATTTTAATAATCGAGTCTATGTCCAAATATGCTTGAATTGGACCTTTGCCTTCACCAACTAAATAACTTTCATCTGTTTTAAACCGGTGAATAGCAAAACGATCTTCTTTAGAATAAATAGCAGCTGTTTTAATACCAGACTCTTCAGCAGCTCTAAAAATTCGAATAGCAATTTCACTTCTGTTTGCTGCTAAAATTTTACCAATCTTTTTCATCAAGCCACCATTAAATAAGGATTATTACTTAATATTTTTTCGGGGATGCATCTATATGTTCCTTACTAAATTAGCAAGAGATCAAGGGAATTTAGCCATTTTTTAGGATTTGGAAGCAATCATAAATTAATAATAAAATGGAAATTATCGATTTAATATCTGTGCACATATGTCCCTTTATCAGAAAGGTTATTTTATATTAATGTCAAATTATGAATTCATTAAATGAAAATATAAGACCTTATCAAAGCTGTTCTAAATCAGTCTTTTTAGTTTTAGGAATTATTTTTATAAGTTGGATTTCATTATTCTCTATTTTTCTTATTGTACAAGGTGCATGGCCTGTATCTATATTTCTTGGACTTGAATATCTGATAATTTTTTATTTAATCCGTTTATATTTCAAAGAAAAAAATATTAAGGATGAAATAAACATTAATCAAAAAGAAATATCTATAAGAAAATATAAAGGTGATAAACTTTTACATTCATCTAAATTCAGCACTTATTGGTCCAAAGTTTTTTTTACAAAATTTAAAAATACTTCCAAGTTATCAATAAGAGAATCAGATAAAGAAACTGAAGTTGCAACTTTCTTGCATGCTGATTTAAAGGAAAGTTTGTACTTAAGAATTAAAAGACAATTAAGCTATTATTAAAATAACAAATCATTCATATTGAAAAGACCTGTTTTCTTTTTAGAAATAAAGATTGCTGCTTCGATGGCACCATCTACAAAAATTGATCGATTATTAGCTTTATGAACTAGATCAACTCTATCATTGGTACCAATAAAACTTACTGTATGTTCACCTGCAATTTCACCACCTCTTGTAACAGAAAAACCAATGTCACCTTTTTTTCTAGATGATAGTTTTTTAGTACGATCTAAAACTTTTGATTTATTTAATTTAGTTTTTCTTCCATCAGCTGCATATTCACCCAGAGATAATGCGGTTCCGGAAGGGGCATCTTTTTTATGTTTATGATGAGTCTCAGCAATCTCAATATCATAATCAGTATCTTTTAAAGCTGATGCTGTTTGTTTTACTAAGTTAAATAATAAGTTAACGCCCAAACTCATGTTGGAAGACATGAGTATAGGTATTTTTTTAGAATAACTTTTTACTTTCTTTTTTTGTGCATCCGTCATTCCGGTTGTGCCAATAACAACTGCTGTTTTATTTGCAGAGGCGATCTTAAGATTATCTAAAGTAGACTCAGGTGTTGTAAAATCAATGATAACATTTGCTTCTTTGATTAACTGAGCTGCATTAGCTGTAACTAATTTTGCAGAGTGTATACTTGAAACTTTGTTTAAAGGTTTGTTTATATCTTTATGTTTTTTGTGTTCAAAACCACCGACAAATTCTAAATTTTTATTTTGTAAAATTTGTTTCGATATTTCCTGGCCCATTCGGCCAAGACAACCTGCAACTGCTATTTTAATTTTTGCCATAAAAACTTCTTATACTTTGGTGATTGTAAGTTGAAAAGAAATTATGTTAAATCTTCCCAGACTTCTTTTAATTTTGAGAAAAAACCTTGCGATTTTGGGCTATGTTTTTTTGATGTCCCACCTTCATTTTCAAACTCTCTCAAAATATCTTTTTGTTTGCTATTTAGGTTTACTGGTATCTCAACGTTTGCTTGCACATACATATCACCCCTTCTACTTTGTCGAAGTATACTCATTCCTTTGCCGCGAAGTCTAAATTGTGTCTCAGATTGAGTTCCCGCTGGAATATTAAGTCTGGCTTTTTTTCCCTCTATTGTTGGTACTTCTATTTCACCACCTAAAATAGCAGTAGTGATTGAAATTGGTATTTCACAAAATAAATTTTCTTCTTCTCTTTCAAAGAGTTTGTCCTTTTGAACTTCAACAAAAATATATAGATCCCCATTTCCAGCACCTCTTTCACCAGGTTCACCTTCACCGGCTATTCGAATTCTTGTGCCTGTATCAACGCCAGCAGGAATAGTAACAGAAATTGTTTTTTGCTTTTTTATATTCCCTGTTCCTGAACATTTAAGACATGGATTTTTTATACTTGAACCTTCTCCACCACATGTAGGGCATGGTCTTTCAATTGAAAAGAATCCTTGTTGAGATCGAACTTTTCCTGCACCACCGCAAGTAGAACAAGTACTTGGTCCAGATTTATCTGCACTTCCAGTTGCTGCACAAGCATCACAGCCAACGTATGTAGGTATTCTTATTTGTGGTTTCTTTCCAGTGAAAGCTTCGAACAGTGAAACGGACATATTATAACGAAGATCACTTCCTCTTTGAGGTCCTCGTCTTCTTGATGATTGTCCCCCAAAACCCCCACCAAAGAACTCTTCAAAGATATCAGAAAAGCCACCTGCAAAATCTCCAAAGCCTTGAGCTCCACCCATTCCACCTTGTTTGAAAGCGTCATGTCCATATTGATCATAAGCTGATCTTTTTTCTGAATCTTTTAGAACTTCGTAAGCAGCAGCTGCTTCTTTGAATTTTCTTTCAGCTGTTTTATCATCCTTGTTACGATCAGGATGATATTTCATGGCCTGTTTTCTATAAGCTTTTTTTATTTCATCTTCACTGGCATTTCGTTGAACACCTAGTATCTCATAGAAATCTTTATCAGCCACATCTCCTCCTTATAAAAATTATGGAGCGTTAATCTTTTTTATCTTCGTCTACTTCTTCAAATTCAGCATCTACAACTTTTTCATCTTTTGTATTATCAGCTGATGGTTCAGCACCAGATGGATCAGGTTGAGGTCCAGCACCTTGAGGGTTTTGTTTATAAATTGCTTCACCCATTTTAAGAGATGACTGAACAAGTGCTTCAGTTTTAGATTTTATAGCTTCTAAATCCTCACCGTCTTTTACTTTCTTAAGCTCTTCAATATCCTCTGTGATTTTATTTCTATCTGCTTCAGGAATTTTATCTCCGTGCTCTTTTAAATTCTTTTCAGTTTCATTAATTAAACTATCAGCATGGTTTCTAGTATCAACAGCTTCTCTTTTCTTTTTGTCAGCTTCAGCATTTTCTTCTGCTTCTTTGACCATTTTTTCAATCTCTTCGTCTGATAATCCGCCAGAAGCCTGGATCTTGATTTGTTGTTCTTTACCAGTTGATTTGTCTTTAGCCGAAACGTTTACAATACCATTTGCATCGATATCAAAAGTTACTTCAATTTGAGGCATTCCTCTTGCGGCAGGTGGAATACCTACTAAATCAAACTGACCTAGTAATTTGTTATCAGCAGCCATTTCTCTTTCACCTTGAAATACTCTAATTGTTACTGCACTCTGATTATCTTCAGCCGTAGAAAATACCTGGCTCTTCTTTGTTGGAATAGTTGTGTTTTTATCAATTAGTTTTGTGAATACACCGCCAAGTGTTTCAATACCAAGTGATAAAGGTGTAACATCAAGCAATAAAACATCTTTGACATCACCTTGTAATACGCCTGCTTGGATAGCAGCACCAGATGCAACAACTTCATCTGGGTTAACACCTTTATTAGGTTCTTTACCAAAGAAGTTTTTTACTATCTCCGTTACTTTAGGCATTCTTGTCATACCGCCAACCAAAATAACATCATCAATTTCAGCAGCTTGTAATCCAGCATCTTTGAGTGCCATTTCGCAAGGTTTTAAACTTTGGTTTAAAAGTTCACCTACGATAGCTTCTAGTTTTGCTCTCGATAATTTAATCGTTAAATGTTTAGGGCCGGATTGATCAGCAGTAATGAATGGCAAGTTAACTTCTGTTTCAGTAGAACTTGATAATTCAATTTTTGCTTTCTCAGCTGCCTCTTTCAAACGTTGAAGGGCGAGTTTATCTGAACGTAAATCAATACCATTATCTTTTTTGAATTCATCAGCAAGATAATCAATAATTTTAAGATCAAAATCTTCACCGCCAAGGTGCGTATCGCCATTGGTTGATTTAACTTCAAAAACACCGTCGCCTATTTCTAAAATGGAAATATCAAATGTACCTCCACCAAGATCATAAACAGCAACAGTACCAGTTTTCTTTTTATCTAAACCATATGCTAACGCTGCAGCAGTAGGCTCGTTAATAATTCTTAAAACTTCTAGTCCAGCTATTTTTCCAGCATCTTTTGTTGCTTGTCTTTGAGCATCATTGAAATATGCAGGAACTGTTATAACTGCTTGTGTAACAGTATCTCCTAAATAAGACTCTGCAGTCTCTTTCATTTTTTGTAAGATAAATGCACTAATTTGACTTGGACTATATTTATCTCCACGTGCCTCTACCCAAGCATCACCGTTATCACCTTTTACTATTTTATAAGGTACTAATCCGCTATCAGACTTAACCGCTTCATCCTCAAATGTTCTTCCAATTAATCTTTTTATGGCAAATAAAGTATTTTCAGAATTAGTTACTGCTTGTCTTTTAGCTGATTGTCCAACAAGTTTTTCTTTTGTGTCACTGAATGCTACCATTGATGGGGTTGTTCTTCCACCTTCAGAGTTTTCAATTACTTTTGCTTCCTTACCGTCCATCACTGCAACGCAGGAGTTTGTAGTACCTAAATCAATACCAATTACTTTTGCCATATTTTTTATCCTCTTTACTTAATTATTTACCAATAAACATTGGCTACATTAGATATGGGAAAAAAGTTTTAAAATACAAGGATGTTCCCGATTAATATTAAAAAAAACAAGTAATTTAGGGCTTTTTATGACTTTTCTTTACTCTCATTTTCAGGATTGTCTTCTTCTTGTTCTCCTGAGGGTTCTTCTGTTTTAGCGACTTGTTTTTTGGAAACCCCAACCATTGCTGCTCTTAATAAACGATCGTGCATTGTATAGCCAGATTGGATTTCTTGTACTACTGTTCCTTCTTCTACATCATTATTTTCAACTTCCATCATAGCTTGATGAAAATTATGATCAAATTTTTGATTTAAAGTTTCAATTTTTTTGACCCCGTGTTTTTCAAGATTACTTTTATATTCTTTAAGTACCATTTTTAAACCATCAATAAGATTTTTTATACTTTCTGGATGATTTTCATCTTCTGGTAAAGCATCTAGCGCTCTTTCTAGATTATCTCCTGGCGATAGAATATCTCTTGCTAAATTTATGCTACCAAACTTTATCGTTTCAACTTTTTCTCGTTCAAATCTTTTTCTAAGATTTTCCATTTCAGCAAGTAATCGGATTTTTTCTTCTTTTAGTGTTTCAATTTCTTTTTCTAAACTATCTTCTTCTGTATTTTCATATTCACTTGTCTCTTCTGTATCTGTGTTTTCTTCATTATCATTATTATCTTCTTCATTTTCAATATTCTCAGAATCAGGTTCTTTAATATCTTCTTGTTGGTTATCTTCTTCTTTTTTCTCAATCATTAATCAATCACCTTTCCAATAATTTTTGACGTATAATCAACAAGTGGAACAATTTTGGAATAGTTTAACCTTGTTGGACCAACTACGCCTATAGCCCCAATAATTTCTTGATCATTATTTTTATATGGGGCCATTACCATAGAAAGACCAGAGTGTTTAAACAAAAAATTTTTAGATCCGATAAAAATTTGAACACCTTTTGCCTTTCCTGCAGTTTCTAGTATATCTACAAAACTAGATTTTTTCTCAATTTCATCAAAAAGATTTCTGATTTGATCTAAATCTTTTGAAACTATTTCATCTTTTAATAAGTTTGATTGACCATGAAGAAAAATGTAAGGATTTTTACTATTAGGCTGAGTTTCAATAATACCTTGTTGAATTAATTTTGAAGAAATTGACTCTAACTCATTTTGTGAATTTTTTATATCTGTTTGTATTAATCTTTTTATTTGTGAAATGTTTTTATTGGTAAACTTTGATGTAAGATAATTGGAAGCCTGTATCAATAATGAACTATTATATTTACCATTATCTTCAATGATGCGATTTTCTACTTCTCCGTTCTCATAAGCAAGAATCAGCATTAATTGACTACTGTTTAATCTTATAAACTCAACGTGCTTCAAGTTTTTTTGAAATTTTGGTGCGATAACTATTCCAGCATAACTTGATAACCCTGAAATAGCTTTAGAAGCAACATCGAGAACCTCCTCATAAGATTTGCCCTTAGTTAAACACTGCTGTTTAATATTCTCTTTATCTACTTTAGATATTCTTCCAAATTCTAACAGTCCATCAACAAAAAATCTCATGCCTTTTTCAGTAGGCATTCTTCCTGCTGATCTATGTGGAGCGTACAAAAGCCCTTCTTTTTGCAAATTTGATAAAATAGATCTAATAGATGCTGAAGAAAGATTTAAGCCCCCCATCTTCATAATTGTTTCTGATCCTGCTGGCGACCCAGTTTTAAGATATGACTCAACTAATTTTTTAAAAATTAATTTCGATCTATCATTAATTTGTGCATATAAATTATCAGACATAAGAATTTTATTTAAAAATAATAATTATCTACTATTATTAAATTTATATGAGAAAAGATAGATCCTTCAATCAAATGCGTGAAATTTCATTTGAGAAAGATATAAATATTCATGCTGATGGTTCATGCTTAGTAAAATTTGGGAACACACATGTCCTTTGTCTTGCAACAATTGATGAAAAAGTTCCTCACTGGTTAAGGAATACTGGAAAAGGTTGGGTTACAGCAGAATATGGTATGTTACCAAGGTCAACAAATACTAGAATGGACAGAGAGGCTGCAAAAGGAAAGCAGTCGGGTAGGACGCAAGAAATACAAAGATTAATTGGGCGTAGCTTAAGATCAATTGTGGATCTTTCAAACCTTGGAGAGCGTCAAATAAAAATAGACTGTGATGTAATTCAAGCAGATGGCGGGACAAGAACTGCTTCTATCAGTGGTGGTTTTATTTCTTTATATCTGGCTATAGAAAAATTAAAAAATAATTATAATCTCCAAAAACCAATTATCAAAAACTTTATAGGAGCAGTATCAACTGGTATAGTGGAAAATAAAGCATTATTGGATCTAGATTATAGGGAAGACTCAGAAGCTCAAGTAGATGCAAATTTTGTAATTTGTGATTCAGATGAAATATCTGAAATTCAAGTTACTGGTGAAGAATTTTTTTTCAATGATGCTCAATTTACAGAAATGTTTTCACTAGCAAAAATTGGAGTTAAAGAGATAATTTCTAAACAAAAAGAGGCTTTGAAATAAATTGAGGCAATTATTATTTTTTTCAAATAATAATAATAAAATAATTGAAATTAAAAAAATTTTTAACAAATTTAATCTAGAACTTATTTCATTAAATGATCTAAATATAAGTGAAGAGCCTGAAGAAAACGGTCAGACTTTCGAAGAAAATGCAAAAATCAAATCAGAATATGGATTTAATAAAACTGGCATTCCTTGTTTTGCCGATGACTCAGGAATATGTATTGAAAGCTTAAATTGGGAACCAGGCGTTCTTTCAAAAAGATTTTTAAATAATTTCAAAAGCAATAAGGCTTGTTTTGAAAGTGTTATTAAAAGTACTAAAAAAAATAGTGAACGAAATGCTTACTTTAAAACTTCAATAAGCCTAACATTTAAAGAGAATCAAAACGTAATATTTAATGGAAAAATTGATGGAAAAATTTCTGAAGAAGCTAAGGGTAAATTTGGTTTTGGCTATGATCCAATTTTCATTCCTAAAAATTATAAAAAAACATTGGCGGAATTAAGCACTAAAGAAAAAAATGGAATTAGCCATAGGTCTATAGCTGTAACAAAATTGATTAACTTTTTAATTAATTAATCACAAAAGAATTTCCGTTATTTATTTTTAAGATGTTAAGATCTCTTTCGATCATATTATTTTTAAAATAAAAGTTGCCATCAACGCCATTAAATTTTTTATTGGGATTATTTAATAGTTTTTCTACATCGCTAAGTTTATATTCTCTTGAATAAATGAAATTTATTAAACCAATTAAATCATACGGAAGTGTTGAGATTCTTAAAAATTCATCATCATATATGTCAATATAATTACTAATTATGTTTGTTCTTCTTGACTCAGGAACACCTGGAAATATAGCTCCTTGCAAAGAGGGTTCGAAGAAAAAAGTTTTATCATCTATTACTCCGGTTCCCATAAATTGTACAATATTAGGGTCTATATCATAATATGGTAGAAGAGGTGCAACTTGTAATAAATTCAAACCATAATCAGCGATCAAAATATGTGTAAAATCGTAGTCATTTGTAGTTTTAAATCTTTCTAATTTTTTTAATCGTTTTTTTGATCTTTCATCTTTTTTGGAAGATAAAATTTGTTTTTGTCTATTCAATTCATATTTTCTTAATTCATATTTACCCAATTCTTTTATTGATTCTCTTACATTTGATAGTTCGTCTTTATATGAAGATCTGTTTACTAATATTGCTGGGCTTTCAAAAATTATATCATCAATTAGACTATTTATTAAATATCCATATTCATTTTCAGGATAAAGAAGCGCAACTTTTGCATCATCATTTAAATATGACATAAGTTGTGAAAGTTCATTTTGTGGAAAAAAATTTATTAAATAAACACAATCTTTTGCTAGTGAAGATTTAGAGGAGTATGAAAAAAATATTACTTCATGAGTACAATAATTGTTTAAAAGCCTTGAATACTTGGATTGAATTGGTCCTAGAAAAATCTTCCCAGGTAATAGATTTTTTTCTATAATTTTTTTTAGATCATTTTCATTTTCAAAAAATTCTATTTGTATAACAACATCATTTATACCAAGGTTATAAATTCCCATTTCATAGGTGTTCAAGAATTGTTTTGTTGTTTTTTTATCATCATCTTTTGCAAATAAAGCAATAATCTTTTTATCTAAAACAACATCTTTCAAATTCTTTTTTTGCTTGTCTTGTATGCTTTCTTTTTTTTCAATTACTTTTTTTTTACTTTTAGTATCAATTGATTTTTCAGAAATAGTTGTTTCTTGAGTATTTTTTGTATCTTCTTTAGATAAATTTACTGGAGTACATGAAATTATAAATATAAATATATAAATAATGAATAATATTATTAATGGTCTCTCAATTGTAGCAACACCTATTGGGAATTTAGATGACATAACTTATAGAGCTATAAAAATACTTGGGGAATGTGATATAATTATTTGTGAAAATCCTAAACATTCGCTTAAACTACTAAATAAATTAGGCATTAAAAAGAAATTAATAGCTTTACATGATTATAATGAGCATAAAATTATAGATCAGATTAAAGTTTTATTAAAAAATAAAAATTGTGTTCTAATTTCTGATGCAGGTTCACCACTTATATCAGATCCAGGATATAATTTAGTACAATATTGTATTGCAAATAATATTAGAGTTACATCTATTCCTGGCCCCTCGTCAATTATATCGAGTTTACAGTTATCAGGATTACCAATTTCAGAATTTGCTTTTCTTGGCTTTGTTCCAAAATCTAAAAAAAAGATAGAGGATCTTGTTAAGAATATTTCACAAGAAAAAAGGGCTTGTGTTTTTTTTGTCTCAAATCATAAATTAATTGTTTTTTTAGATTGCCTAGAAAACATCATGGGTAATAGATTAATTTCAATATGTAAAGAACTTACAAAGGTAAATGAATTTGTTTTTAGAGGAACTCCGAGCAATGTAAAAAATAGAATACTAGAAGATAAACAAAATATTAAAGGAGAGTTTGTTGCAATCATCGATAGACAAACATCAAAAAATCAAGATTTTGACAACATTGATTTGTATAGCAAAGAATTAAAAAAGATGGCTACAAAATTTTCTTTGACCGACATCGTGGAAATAGTGCATAAATTTACAAGAATTAATAAAAACAAAATTTATAAATGGTTGTTGAATTCAAAAAAATAATAAAGACTATATTAATTCCAATTATTTTAACCCTTTCGTTTATTAACTACGGATGTTCACCAGCAAGCGTACTTGCAACCGGTGGGGGTAGCGCGATGGTTGTTGCCGAGGGAGAAAGATCACTTGGTACAGTTATTGATGATGCAACTATTAAGGTTAATATCGCAGCAAAGTTCTTAAATGCTGAAAATAATCTTTTTGTAAATATCAATACTAGTGTTTTAGAAGGTAGAGTTTTGTTAACCGGCCTTGTTGATAATCAAGAAATAAGAATTGATGCTGTAAGATTAGTTTGGGAAGTTGAGGGGGTTAGAGAAATTATAAATGAAATTGAAATTGGTAACAGAACTACATTAAAAGATTATGCAAGTGATTTATGGATTAATACACAAGCTAGAGCTGTAGCAGCTAAAACTGTCGGTATAAAAGCAATTACATTTAATTTTGAGACAATTCAGGGTAAAATTTATGTTGCAGGTATTACAGCTCGGCCCGATCTTTTAGATGAAATGATAATTGCGCTCAAAAATATAAAAGGTGTTAGTGAGATTGTTAACTACGTGATAATTAAAGAAAAAGAATAAATCATCTTAATCTTCCAATTTTTTCTCCGGCTAAAATATGAATATGAAAATGTGGCACCTCTTGTCCACCATTTTCTCCTGAATTCGTGATTAGTCTATAACCTTTGCTCTCAACACCAAGTTTATTAATTACAAACTGAACACTATTAAAAAAGGAAGCGATATTTTCATTATCTACATTTTTTAGAAAATCAGAAAAAGTTGTACAAGGAAATTTTGGTATAGCTAAAACATGTATTTTAGCTTGTGGGTTAATATCATTAAAAAATAAACTAAACTCATCTTCGTGAACTTTATCACAGGGTATTTCTTTCCTTAATATTTTAGCGAAAATGTTGTTTTCATCATACATTTTGTTTTACTTTCTTTTATCAAGTTCTTTATGAATTTCATTAATGGTAATTTTTTTTGATTTTAACAAAACAAGAAGATGGTAAATTACATCAACTGCCTCTTCTATTGTTCTTTTTTTTGATCCTTTTAAAAAATCTATAATTAATTCTGATGATTCTTCTCCAAATTTTTGAGCTATTTTTTTTGGCCCTAACTTTAATAACTTATTGGTATACGAATTTTTTTTTCTTGTTTGTACTCTATTATTTATAATTTCATTTAAGTCTTCAATTTTCATAAAATTTAATCTCTAATGCTTATATTTTTACCCTTTAAGTATTCCTTTACTTCTTTAATGCTAATTTCATTAAAATGAAAGACTGAGGCCGCTAATAATGCATCAGCTTTGCCTTTAACTACACCCTCATAGAAATGATCCAGAGTTCCAACTCCCCCGCTAGCTATAACTGGTATCTTTATAAATTGTGATACTTTACCCAGCAGTTCATTATCAAAGCCAGATTTTGTACCATCCTTATCCATTGATGTTAAAAGAATTTCCCCAGCTCCTAGCTCTTGAACTTTTTCTATCCAGCTTAAAGCAAGTAAATCAGTTTTCTTAGTCCCACCATGAGAATAAACAAACCAATCATCATTGTGTTTTTTTGCATCGACAGCCACAACAATGCATTGGTTTCCAAAATATTCAGAAGCCTCTTTAATGATATTGGGGTTTTTAATTGCTGCAGAATTTATAGAAACTTTGTCGGCGCCAGCCTTAAGTAAAGCCTGTATGTTTTCTATTGATGAAATTCCACCACCAACTGTAAGGGGGATAAAAACCTCGTTTGCAGTTTTTTTAACTACATTAATCATAGTATCTCTATCTTCTAATGATGCGCTAATATCTAAAAAACATATTTCATCAGCCCCATTATCAGAATAGTGTTTTGCTTGTTCAACAGGATCTCCTGCATCAATTAAATTTAAAAAATTGATTCCCTTTACAACCCTTCCATCTTTAACGTCCAAGCATGGGATTATTCTTGTTTTTACCATTTTAGTTTAGAATTTTTTGCGCCTCTACTAGATCAATCTTTCCTTCATAGAAAGATTTACCTGAAATTATTCCTTCAATATTTTTTGTATTTAGCTTTTTTAAATTTGCTAGGTCAGAGTAATCTGTTAAACCACCTGCAATTATAATTTTTTTATAAAATTTTTTAATTAAGTTTATTTTATTTATAAAATTACTAACAAAATCTAAATTTAAACCTTTTAGCATTCCATCATTTTGAATATCTGTAATTACATATCCTCTAATTTTTGAATTAGTATAAATATCAAGAATGTCTTGTATTTTTTTTCCTGAATTTTTATCCCATCCTTTTATCATTATGTTATCTTCAAGAATATCTAATGATACATATACTTTATCCGCATAAATATTTGATAAAATTATAACTTCATTTGGTTTTTCAACAGACATTGAGCCAATAATCAAATTATTTATTCCAACTTCAAAATATTTTTTGGCTAAATCTAAACTTCGAACTCCGCCCCCTAATTGTATTGGTATTGAGATTGATTTTCTAATTTTCTTTATTGTTTCAAAATTAACATTTGATCTACCAAAAGCAGCATCTAGGTCAACCAAGTGAAGTTTTTTACAACCAATTTTTTCAAAGTAGATTGCTTGTTTTTCTGGGTCTTCATTGTAAACAACACTGGTGTTATCTTTTCCTTTAGAAAGTCTAACACATTTATTATCTTTTAAATCAATGGCTGGTATAATTTGCACTACAGATTTTTATAGTAATAGTAACCCTTAATAAAACTTCCATTAATGTAAGCATAGTATGGATTTTCACCCCACTTTATATAATTTTTACCTGTAAATAGTTTTATTGCTGCATCTTGTGTTTCTCTTACAGCTAACTGCAATGATTTAATATTATCTTCTTTTGCAATTTGTTCAGTGTGATCAATCATTGTTTTAGCCAAACCATAACCCCTTGCCCATGGAGCAACAAATTGTCTTCTTATACGTGCGATATTTTTCCTAGACTCAATATTAGGAGCCTCGTAAGCAAGTTGAAGGGTTCCAGCTATAACTCCATTGAGCCTACCAACAATAAGTTTAATGTATTTATCATTGGTTCTTTTGGTCCAGTAATCTGTTAAAATATCTCTTGTTGGAACTCTTAACCAACCAAAACCTCCTCCGGCTTTAATTGCTTGTTCTGTAATATTGCAAAGATCTGCCAAATCTACGTCTGAAAGTGTTTCTATGTTATCAACTGAAATATTAATCTTTTCTTTTAGTTGTGTAGACATGTTCATACTCTAATAAATTCTTTTAATAAGCTTAATCCTTGGGAGGAACTTTTTTCAGGATGAAACTGCACGCCATATATATTTTCTTTTCCAACTATTGAAGCAAAATTTGTTCCGTACTTAGTTTCTGCCAAAATATTGTCTTTATTGGCACAATCGAAGTAATATGAGTGAACAAAATAATAGTCATTTTTAGTTGAGATTAAGTTATTGTATTTTGAATTTGTTGGCATTACCAAGTTCCACCCCATATGAGGAAGTTTTAAATTATCTCCTGGCAATAATTTAATTTGACCGTCTATCCAACCTAAACCTTCATGATCTCCATTTTCTTCACTCATCTTAGCTAACATTTGCATACCAACACAAATACCTAAAAATGGTTTCTTTTTTATTAATGCAAACTCAGAAAGCTCATCAATCAATCCATCTGTTTTTTTTAAACCATTCATGCATGTAGAAAAAGCTCCTTGACCAGGCAATACAACATGGGTTGAATCTTTTACATCATTTAGTTTTTTTGAAATTAAGACGTCAACCTCAATATTGATGTCTTTTGCTATCTTAACAAAAGATTTTTGTGCGGACAAAACATTGCCTGAGCCGTAATCGACGATAGTGATCTTTTTCATTAAAAATTAAAGAGTGCCTTTTGATGATGGTATGGTGTCTTTTCTTCTGTAATCTATTTCAACAGCAAATCTCAAACTTTTAGCAAATGCTTTAAAGCATGACTCTATGATATGATGATTGTTTTTTCCATATAGGTTTTCAATATGTAAATTACATTTTGATTCATTGGAAAATGCTTTAAAAAATTCATGGAATAGCTCTGTGTCCATTTCACCAATTTTTTTTAAACCAAGATTAACATTCCACACAAGCTCTGGTCTTCCACTTAAATCAATAACACATCTTGATAAGCATTCATCCATCGGAACATATGAGAAACCATATCTGTTTATTCCTTTCTTATCATCCAATGCCTTGTTTATAGCTAAAGCAATTGCGTAAGCTGTATCTTCAACTGAATGGTGAAGATCAACATTAGTATCTCCTTCACATTTTAAATCTATGTCTATTAAGCTATGATGAGATAATAATTCCAGCATGTGATCAAAAAAACCAATTTGTGTTGAAATTTTAGATTGTCCAGCACCATCTAAGTTAATTTCGCAACTTATCTTGGTTTCTTTAGTGTTTCTCTCAACTTTACCTTTTCGCATTTTTGCCTAATATCAGTGAAATATGATTTATTCTAGGTAAATTACTTGATAAAAATAATTAAATAGCCATCTTATGAAAGAATGGAAAAAAACATTATTAAATCAACAACTATTGTAGGAATTAGAAAAGATAATCTTGTCGTCATTGCGGGTGATGGTCAGGCCAGTCTTGGTAATACCGTAATGAAATCAAATGTTAAAAAAATTAGAAGGCTTGGTGCCGATGAAACTGTTATATCTGGTTTTGCGGGATCTACTGCAGATGCGTTCGCTTTATTTGAAAGATTAGAGGGAAAGTTAGATCAATATAAGAACCAACTTAAAAGAGCTTGTGTAGAATTAGCTAAAGATTGGAGAACAGATAGATATTTAAGAAGATTAGAAGCAATGATGATCGTAGCTGATAAAGATGTAAGTTTGTTATTATCTGGTACTGGTGATGTAATTGAATCTGACGACGGAATACTTGCAATAGGTTCTGGGGGTCCATACGCAAATAGTGCTGCTAAAGCGTTGATGAAAAATACAAAAATGGATGCAAAAGAAATTGCTTTAGAATCACTTAATATAGCGGCAGATATTTGTATTTATACAAACCATAATATTGTTTCAGAAACTATTGAGCTGTAAAATGGAATCTAACTTCAGCCCAAGAGAAATTGTTTCAGAATTAGATAAATTTATCATTGGTCAGAACAAAGCAAAAAAGGCTGTTGCAGTTGCCTTAAGAAATAGATGGAGAAGAAAACAACTTGATGATTCTTTAAAAGAGGAAATTGTACCAAAAAATATTTTAATGGTCGGTCCAACAGGTTGCGGCAAAACAGAAATATCTAGAAGGCTTGCTAAGTTAGCAAATGCTCCTTTTGTAAAAGTTGAGGCGACTAAGTTTACAGAGGTTGGATATGTTGGAAGAGATGTTGAGCAAATAATAAGAGATCTGGTTGAAATAAGCATTACAAAAACAAAAATACAAATGGGTCAAGAGGTGAAGGCAAAAGCAGAAAAAAATGCAGAAGAAAGAATTTTAGATGTTTTGGTTTCTAAAAGCTCAACGCCAGCTACTCGAGATAATTTTAGGAAAAAACTAAGATCAGGTGAGTTAAATGATAATGAGGTTGAAATTCCAGTTTCAGCTAATGCAAATTTAAGTTTACCAACTATGGATATACCTGGGATGCCTGGTTCTCAAATGGGCATGATTAATTTAGGTGATGTATTTGGAAAAGGGTTTGGCAATCAAAAGAAAATGAAAAAAATGAGTATTAAAGATTCTCATGCATATTTATTAAGTGAGGAAACCGATAAACTATTAGATAAAGATAAAATAAACTCAAGAGCATTGGATGATGTAGAGCAAAATGGCATCGTTTTTATAGATGAAATAGATAAAATTACTTCTAGAGCTGATAGAAGTGGCGCGGATGTTTCAAGAGAAGGTGTTCAAAGAGATTTATTACCACTTATTGAGGGAACTGCGGTTACTACAAAATATGGTGTGGTAAAAACAGATTATATTTTGTTCATTGCCTCCGGGGCATTTCACTTATCAAAACCATCAGACATGCTACCTGAACTTCAAGGTAGATTACCAATTAGAGTCGAGCTTGATAGTCTTAGTAAAAAAGATTTTAAACTTATTCTTACTGAAACACAAAACAGCTTGATTAAGCAGTATCAAGGACTTCTTGGAACAGAGAAGGTTGATTTGAAATTTGAAGAAGATGGTATTGATACCATTGCTTCTCTATCTACAGAGATAAATCAGAACGTAGAAAATATAGGTGCCAGAAGGCTTCATACTGTAATGGAAAAACTACTTGAAGAGGTTAGTTATACAGCCTCAGA
>CACGDO010000003.1 GCA_902571865.1 uncultured Alphaproteobacteria bacterium
ATTGGAATTAATATTGGTGGCATTTATCGTCATATAAACAATAATTTTATTGATAAACTAATACTTAATATTAGGCAAAATTCTCTTGTTTCTAAAAATAGCTTTTACACTCCCAAAGGTAAAAAAAGTGCCAAAGATGTTGTTGATGCAATAAATAATTCGTTATCAATTGTATTATTAATAGATCAAAAAGACTCCTCAGGAGAAGAAGTAATGTTTTTTAATAAAAAAGTTAAAACACAAACAGGTTTTTTGAAAATAGCTAGAAAATATAACTTACCAATAATTCCAATACAAAATAAAAGAATTGATAATGGAAATATTGAGCTAACATTTTTAAAGCCACTTTATCATAATAATTTAGAAATTAATGATACTCAGATGATGGAAGAAATTCATAATAAGATTGAACAGTGGATTAAAGCAGAACCCAGTCAATGGTTCTGGCAGCATAAAAGATTTAGTTAATTTTTGTTACTTTTATATCAATTGTACCATCAATAAGTTTCACTGATAATTGATCGTCAGTAGTAATTTTTTTACTTGTCTTAACAATTTTCTTTTTATCCATCAAAATTGAGTATCCTTTTTTAAGATTTGAAGAAATAGAATTGGAATTGAGCAATCTTATATTAGACTTATATTTTTCTAGCTTATCTTTGTAATTATTGGCTATATTCAAATTAAGATTTTTTGAAAGATTGTTAATCTTTGTTTGTTTTAAGTTTATTGATGAATCTGGTGAAACAATAGATTTTCCAAGGTTGAGAAGATTCAATTTTGATATACTAAATTTATTTTCAATTGATAATGTTAAATTTTTAAAATTATCTAAAAGCTTCTCCTTATAATTATTAACTATCAAGCTTGGAGATTTGAGAAATTTATTTAAATATTCATAATTTTCTTTTTTGGATTGAATTTGTGAATTTACTTTTGTGTTTAGTCTAAGTTGTAAATTTTTAATTTTTTCTATTAATTCAAATCTAACTGGGGTAGCTTTTTCAGCTGCTGCAGTTGGTGTAGACGCTCTTAAATCTGATACTAAATCAATAATTGTTGTATCTGTTTCATGACCTATTGCTGAAATAATTGGTATCTTTGATTCAAAAACACTTGTTGCAATATTTTCATCGTTAAATGCCATTAAGTCTTCAGTACTACCTCCACCTCTAGCAATAATGAGAATATCTGGCTTACTAGATTTAAGTTTATTGAAACCTTCGATAGCTTTTATAATGCTATCTGCTGCGTCAACACCCTGAACAGAGACAGGCCATATATCTAATGGCATTGGAAAACGATCATTCACCCTATTAATTATGTCATGTACTACAGAGCCAGTGGGAGAGGTAATTATACCTAATCTCTCAGGCAAAAAAGGTAATGGGATTTTATTATCTACATCAAAATAGCCTTTTTTTTGAAGTCTTTTTTTTCTTTCTTCAATAAGTTTTAAAAGTGCTCCTTCTCCTGCAATTTCAATTTTATCAATATCTATTTGGTAAGTAGTTTTATAGCGAGACCAAGTGGTAATTCTACCAGTTGCTATTATTTCTAGTCCTATTTCTGGATTTATATCTAAATATTTTTTTTTCTGATCCCAGATAACTCCGCTTAAAATAGAATCCTCGTCTTTAAGTGTTAAATAGATTTGACCTCTTGTTGCAGTTTTAACTTCAGAAATTTCTCCTTTAATTCTTACATAATTAAAATTGGACTCAATTACTTCTTTAAATGCTTGGTTAAATTCTGAAACTTCAAATTCTGGTATATTAATTTTATCTATCACTTTTATTTTTAAAAAAATTTTTTAATAAATTACTACATTCTTTTTCCATAATCCCACCATAAATATTTGGCATAAATATATTTTGTCTTTGAAAAGCAACTCGAAGTTTTTCAATTCCTCCATTCTTTTCATCATAAGCCCCAAAATATACATCTTTAATATGTACCTCACTTATTGCACTAGCGCACATAGTGCATGGTTCCAAGGTAACAAATAATGTCATATTCTCTAAATATTTTAGCTTTAGTCTTTCACAAGTTTCTTGAATTAGATTTAATTCACAATGTTTAATAGCATTTTTATCTTTATTTACTGTATTGTAGCTTCTGGCCACAATCCTTTTCGTTGTATTATGAACAAGTATTCCCCCAACCGGAACCTCGTTTAAATTATAAGCTTTGTCAGCTTCAATAATTGCTTCTTTCATAAAAAAATCAACGTTCATTCTGGAACACACTTATGTAGTACATTATAATTGAATTATAATGAAAAAACCAATTATTGGAATAACTCTTGATAGTGAAAAAAAGAAAACATACTCAAAATTTCCATGGTATGCATTGAGGGAAAATTACTTAACTTCCTTAACAAAATTTAATGCTATTCCTTTTCCTCTGTTACACGAAAAAAAATATATTGATGATTTTTGTCATTTAATTGATGGTTTAATTATTACTGGAGGAGATTTTGATATTAATCCCAAATTATATAAAACAAGTAACACTCAATCCAAAAATATTAAAAATAAGAGAACAAATTTTGAAATAAATATTTTCAATAATTTTTTTAAATATAACAAACCTATATTGGGAATTTGTGGTGGTGCTCAACTTATTAATGTAGCATGTGGTGGAACATTAATACAAGATTTAAAAAGAGATCCGATAAACCATGAACAAGTAAATCCAAGAAATCAAACTAGTCACACTGTAAATATTTCAAAAAATACTCAACTACATAAAATATGTGGAACTCAAAAAATTAAAGTTAATAGTGCGCATCATCAATCTGTAAAAAAAATTGGTAAAGACTTGAATGTTTCATGTGCAGCCAATGATGGTGTTATTGAAGGAATAGAGCATAAAAAACACAAATGGTGTATTGGCTTACAATGGCATCCTGAATTTTTAATTACAAAATATGATATAAAAATAATAAAAAATTTTATTCATGCAGCAAAGTGAATATTAGAATTTCAAAATATCTATCAAGTGCTGGAATTTGTTCACGAAGAGATGCAGAAAAATTAATAGTTGAAAAAAAAATTAAAATTAATAATCAACTATGTATTCATCCAAGTCATAAAGTAAGTGATTTAGATATTATTAAAGTTAATAATAAAATTGTTAAAAAAACAAATAAAGTTGAAGTATGGAAGTTATACAAACCAATTAAATATATTTGTAGTACAAAAGATAACTTAGGTAGAAAAAAAATTTTTGATTTATTACCAAAAAATATCGGGAAATTGATAAGTGTTGGAAGATTGGATTATATGAGTGAAGGATTGATCTTACTAACTAATAATGGTGATTATTCAAGATATTTAGAACATCCATCTTCAAACATTGAGCGGATTTATAGAGTTTGTATAAATAGTAATATACAAAATGCTGATTTACAAAAAATAAATAAAGGCATTACAATTAAAGAAATAAGTTATAAAAAAATTAAAGTTGCCTTTGAAAAAAAATTAAAAAATCATAGTTGGTTAATTTTTAAACTTAAAGAAGGAAAAAATAGAGAAATTAGAAATATTTGTAATTATTTTTCATGGAATATAGTTAAATTAGTAAGAATTGGATATGGCCCTTATAAGCTCGGTAGACTCAAAGAAGGACAATTTCAAAAATTAAATTCAATTAGCAAATGATACGCATTACTGGAGGTAAGTTTAAACAAAAAAAATTAGCTAGCATTAATGATTTTGTAAGACCAACTTCTTCTCTAAAAAGAGAAGCTTTTTTTTCAATAATTGAAAGTTATGCAATCAAAAATTCTATCGAATTATATAAAAATAAAATTTTTTTAGATCTTTTCGCAGGTATTGGCACAATGGGCTTAGAAGCAATTTCTAGAGGCATGAGTGAGGTAATTTTTTTTGAAAATAATATTAAGGTTATTAATATTTTAACACAAAACTGTTTAGGTATTTGTAAAAATAATCAATTTAAAATTTATGAAGAAGACCTTATTAATTCTAAATTAGAAATAGAATTTCAAAATATTTCAGTTGTTTATATTGATCCACCATATGCAAAATATAATTTAACAAAGCTATTAGAAAATTTATCAAATAAAATTAAAGATACTACTTTGATTGGTTTGGAGACGAGTGTGAAACATAATATTGTAATACCAGAAAATTTAAATCTGCTTCAAAAAAAAACTTACGGCAAAACAATAATTTATTTCTTAAAATTATCTTAAATAAGTTTTCGTTAGTTTTTTACCTTGTTCAACAGCGGGCTGATCAAAAGGATCTACATCTAAATACATACAGGAAGAAATTGTTTCTATTATACTAAATGATAATAATTTACCTAAGTTTTGCTCATCTATTTTAGGAATATAAATTTCTCTAAAACTAAAATCATTTAATTTAAAAGTTTCAATGGTTGCACGCTGTTCAGCTTCCATTAAATCCCCCATTGTTTTATCTTTAAAATAGTCAATATCAGTACCTTCAAACATATCATTATTAATTTTTATGCCCTTATTTGAATGATCTGTAGTTATAAAGGTGAAATACTTATCTTTAGGACCATCTAAATACAGTTGTAATTGACTATGCTGATCAGTGGTCCCTACTGAATGAATTGCTGTAATACCTTTATTATTTTTTCCAATACTTTCTGCCCAAAGTTGCAGATACCATTTTCCAAAAAAATAAAGTGAATCAGAATATGTCATTAAAACATTATTAGTAAATTTTACATTTTCTTTTTGAGTTAAATATCTTCCAAGATCATAAGGTTTGTAATTATCAATATTATTAATTACTTCAGATGCTCCACTAAAAAGAGCATCTATATTTAACCCAGAAATGATTGCAGGAACTATACCAACATTGGTAAATATAGAATATCTGCCTCCCACATCTTTATGATGCTCTAATAATAAACAATTATTATCTTTTGCAATTTTAAAAAGTGGTGATTCTTTAAATTCAGTAATAATTAAAGTATTTGAAAAAAAATCTTTAACTTTATTAGCCTCTATTGCTTTTTGATAGAGGCATGAAAATTGAGATAATGTTTCGGGTGTAGTACCTGATTTTGAAATAACTAGGAAGCCAGTTAACTCAAAATTAATATTTTGAAAATTTTTTTCAAAATTAATAGGGTCAACATTATCATAAAACTCTAAGGTAATTTTATTTTTGGAAATAATATTATTTAATGCTCTAGCTCCTAAATTTGAACCTCCTGTACCAAATACAATTATTTTTTCCTTTTTTTCTTTAAATTGATTTGAAATTATTATGGTTTCTTCTAATAAATTTTTATCTGAAATAATATTCAGAGAAGGAAGTTTTTCTATTACACTAGTTATATTTTGATCAGTAACTTTATTTTGAGTAATTTTGTCAAAATTTGAATTAAAGTATTTTATTTCCATTTATAAATTAAAAGAAGAAAAATCTTTTTTTCTTTTTAGGTTCATCTTCTACGTCATCTTCATTTTCTTCTTTATTGTTGAAAAAGAAAAATCTTTTCTTCTTTTTTGGCTCTTCTATATTTTCACTTTCAACATCTGTATTATCTTGGCTTATTTCATCTTCTGAGTTTCCATCAAGATCTTCCCTGATACTATTATCTACTTGATCTGCTTCAGTTTCTTTTAGAATATTGTCGATAACAGAATTTTCAGAAGGTGTTTCATCACTTTCTTCATCCAGACCAAAGAGAATTTCCTTTGCAAGCTCACTGTCGGTATCATCAATATCTTTTGATTTAATTTGATCAGGTGGTAATAAATTAAAATTTGGTGGAATTACTAATGGAGGATTTTCAACTACATTATATTCATCTATTACTTTTCTTTCTACACCGGCACTACTTCTTATAGTATTACAAGAAGATAAAAAAATTGAGGAAATGATTATTACAAAAATAACTTTTTTCATTTTAATGTTTTTGATTTCATAAAAAAACTCATTATTAACATGATAATTCCAATTGTAATATAGATATCTGCTAGATTAAATGCTGGCCAATAAAAATTTTCATAATGTAGTAAGATAAAATCAACAACGTAACTATTTATCAATCTATCAATGATATTTGATAAAGCCCCAATTATAACAAAGAAATAAGCCAGATTTTCTAGTTGTTTATCTGATTTAATAAATAAATAAAAAATTAATATGACAACTACTAAGGCTATAAGTATTAATATCCAATGAGAAACATAACCAGAAAATAAACCAAAAGAAACACCAAAGTTCTGAATATAAACTAAATCAAAATATTCATTGATTTTTATTGATTGATTTAAAAATAAATTATTCTGAATAAAAAATTTTGTTAATAAATCTAAGAATATCAAAAAAATAAATACTGCTGTTTTAATCACTTAAATATTACAGTATTACACCTGTTACAAACTTCATCATTTATTAACTTTGCCTCATATTTCCAACATCTTTGACATTTTTCTCCATTTACCTTTGAAGCTTTTACGATAACATCTGAAATATCTTCAATAGAAAAACCATTGGATTTTTCGTCAATAACATACAAAGAAAATGATGAAGTAATTGTAATTTCATCAAACATTACTTTCTCTAGTTTTTTATAACTTTCTGCAGAAACAAAAATATCTATATGTGCTTCAAGACTTGAGCGAATAATTTTTTCTTCTCTTATCTTTTCAATTGCTCCAGTAGCAACTTTTCTAATATTTTTAATTAAATTCCATTTTTCATTTAATTGATTATCTTCATATTCTTTTTTACATTGTAAAAAATCTTGTAGGTGTATACTTTCTTTATTTCCCATAGCTTTCCAAGCTTCTTCAGAGGTAAAGGAAATAGATGGGGCAAACCATCTTACTAAATGATTAAAAATTATATTTAATAGAGTTCTAGTAGATCTTCTTTGAACGGACTCTTTGCTATCACAATATATAGTGTCTTTTCTAATATCAAAATAAAAAGCTGAAAGATCACTTGAACAAAAGTTTAAAAGTGTTGTAAACATTAAGTGAAAGTTAAATGTTGATACACATTTTTGAACAACTTGATCAACTTCCCACAATCGATGTAAAAGATATTTTTCTAACTCTGGAAACTCACTCTCATCAATAGTTTCTTCTTCAGTAAAATCACTTAAATTACCAATTAAAAAACGAAAGGTATTTCTTATTCTTCTATAAGACTCAGCTTGTGATTGGAGAATGGCATTATCAAGTTTAAGATCATCATAATAATCAGAAGCAACAACCCACAATCTTAAAATGTCTACTCCATATTTTTTTAATATATCATCTGGAGAAATAACATTACCTAAAGATTTAGACATTTTACGTCCTTTTCCATCAACAACAAACCCATGTGTCAGAACACTTTCATAAGGCGCTTTACCTCTTGTGCCAGAAGACTCTAAAAGAGATGAATGAAACCATCCTCTGTGTTGATCACTTCCTTCTAAGTACATTGATGCAGGCCATTTCAAATCTTCTCTTTGTTCTAGACAAAAAGCATGTGTAGAACCACTATCAAACCATACTTCAACTACATCTTTTACCTGTTCATAATCGTCAAGTGAATATTCATCCCCTAAAAACCTTTGTGGATCTTCGGTAAACCAGGTATTGCTTCCTTCTTTTTCATATATGTCAGCTATCCTATTGATAATATTTTCATCTCTTAAAGGCTGACCTGTCTTTTTATTTACAAATAATGGTAAAGGTACACCCCAGACTCTTTGTCTAGAGACGCACCAATCTGGTCTAGTCTCAATCATTGATCTAAGCCTTGTTTGTCCTTGAGGAGGATAGAAAATAGTTTCATCAATTGATTTAAGAGCAATGTTTCTTAAATTATTTTTTTCCATAGAGATGAACCATTGTGGTGTATTTCTATAAATAAGAGGAGCTTTAGACCTCCATGAATGCGGGTAGCTATGACGAAGCGTCCCTTTAAATAATAATTTTGAAAATTCTTCTAATTTATCTGAAATTTTTTGATCTACTTTATAAATATGCTCACCTTCAAAACCAACAGCATGTTGATTATATTTTCCATCATCTTGAACTGTCTGGATAATATCAACATTATTTTCTATGCCTAAAACATAGTCGTCATCTCCGTGTCCAGGAGCTATATGTACAACTCCTGTTCCCTGTTCTAAGTTTACAAAATCTCCATGAAATGGTTTTACAATAAAATCGTATCCCAATTGTTTAAATGGATGTTCACATTCACAAGAAGATAAATTATCTCCTTTAAATTTCTTTTTTGTACTAAATTTTTTTATTCCAATTTCTTTAGTTACACTTTCTAAAAGATCTGATGCAAATATTAATTTATCATTTTTTTTGACTAAACTATTTTCTTCTAATTCTTCAACAACAATAAGTGAATAATCTAATTCTTTACCATAAGCCAGAGCTCTGTTACCTGGAATCGTCCAAGGAGTTGTTGTCCAAATAACAATATTAGAATCAATTAAATCTTTATCGGTAGAATTTTTAATTAAAAATTTAACATATATAGTGTTGGACGTATGATCTTCATATTCGACTTCAGCGTCAGCTAGAGCTGTCTTTTCTACGACAGACCAGAGAACTGGTTTTGCTCCTTTATACAAACTTTCATCAAGTAAAAATTTTCCAAGCTCTCGAACAATTTGTGCTTCTGCTTGATTTGACATTGTGAGGTAAGGATTTTCCCAATCTCCTTCAACACCAAGTCGCCTAAACTCTTTTTTTTGGATATCAATCCATTTTTCTGCAAACTCTCTACACTCATTTCTAAATTGAACAGTCGGGACATCATCCTTGTTCTTTCCTTTTTTTCTATATTCTTCTTCTATTTTCCATTCAATTGGTAAACCGTGACAATCCCATCCAGGAACATAAATAGAGTCTTTACCAGCCATTTGTTGAGTTCGCACAATGACATCTTTTAAAATTTTATTAAGAGCTGTCCCCATATGAATATGTCCATTTGCATATGGTGGGCCATCATGAAGAACAAATTTTTCTCTACCTTTAGATTTATCTCTTAGCTTTTTAAAAATATTTTCTTTATCCCACTCCTCTATTATTGCAGGTTCTTTTGAGGGAAGGTTAGCCCTCATTTCAAAAGATGTTTTGGGAAGAAAAATTGTATCTTTATATTCCATTATAGTTGATGATATTCTTTAGCTTTATTTATATCTTTGTTGATTTGCTTAGTTAGTTGTTCAAAATTATTAAATTTTTGTTCAGACCTAATAAATGTAAGGAATTCAACAGTCAATTCTTTACCATATATTTCTTCACTAAAATTAAATATATGAGTCTCTAGAAGGAGTTTGCTTCCATCGACTGTTGGCCTTAAACCAAAATTTGAAACAGCTTTGTATTTTTTACCTTCTAACAGCACCTCTGCACAGTAAACACCTCTTTTTGGTAATATGTGTTCATCTGGTGTCATATTAGCAGTCGGAAAATTGATTTCTCTAGCTCTTTTATCACCTTCAATTATTTTTCCATGCATATGCCAGGGCCTGCCTAAAGACTCTGTAACATCTTCCATATAACCATTTTTTATTTGTGATCGAATTATTGAAGATGAATATTTATCCGATTTATCAGCAAGCATAATAGGATCGATTAAATGAATATTAAAATTATTTTTTTCAGCATATTTTTCTAATGTTTTAAAATTACCTTTTCTGTCTTTTCCAAACTTGAAGTCACTACCTATAACTAAGTATTTAATATTTAACTTATCAATAAGAATTTTAGTTACAAAATCATCAGCTGATAATATTGATAGATTATTATCAAAAGAAAAATCTATAAAGATGTCTAAACCCAATCGTTCAAGAAAATTTATTTTATCGCTTTGAGTATAAATATTAAAAGGCTCATTAATTTGATTAAAGTAAACACGAGGATGAGGATTAAAACTCATTATAGAAGATAATAAATTATTGTTTGATGCAATCTCTTTAATTTTATTTATTATTTCTTGATGCCCTTTATGTATTCCATCAAAATTACCTATTGCAAGACAAAGGTTTAATTTTTCAAACTCTGATTCTGTGTCTAATTTATAAATTTTCATAATATTTATAAATCAATTAGTATAGAAACTTATGGCTAGTAACTACAAATATTTATTTAAGATATTTTCCAGATATTCTTGTCTTCCAGAACGAGGTTCTGGTTCGATATTATCATCGATTACTTTTTTATTTATATCATCTAATCCAGTATCCTTATTATGAATAAACTGACCCAAATTTTTATTCCAGTCTTCATATCTATCTTCAATAAACTTAGGAATAACATTATCATTCATTAATTTTTCTACAGCAATAAGTGTTTTTGCACATACATCCATACCCCCAATGTGAGCATGAAATAAATCTTCAGCATCAATAGATTGTCTTCTTATTTTTGCATCAAAGTTCATGCCTCCTTGTCCTAAGCCGCCATTCTTAAAAATAAAATAAAATGACATAATTAAGTCGGAGGGATTATTTGGGAATTGATCGGTATCCCAACCTATCAAAGTATCACCTCTATTAATATCAATACTTCCTAAGGCGCTGTTTGAAGTTGCGTAAGCAATTTCATGTTCAAAATTATGACCAGATAAAGTTGCATGATTAACTTCAACATTTAGTTTAATCTCATTTTCTAAACCTGCCTTGCGTAAAAACGCTAAACAAGTTGCAGAGTCAAAGTCATATTGATGTTTAGTTGGTTCATGAGGTTTTGGTTCCAATAAAATTTGACCTTTAAATCCTATCTTGTGTTTATAATTAACGACTAATTCTAAAAATCTTTGAAGATTAGCTGTTTCCTTAGTCATGTCAGTATTTAGAATAGTTTCGTATCCTTCTCTTCCACCCCAAAGAACATAGTTTTGACCGCTTAATCTCATTGTTGCATCCATACAATCTTTTACTTGTGCAGCTTTATATGCAAAAACTTCTGGGTCTGGATTGGTAGAAGCACCACTCATATATCTTTTATGAGAAAAAGCATTTGCTGTTCCCCAAAGTAATTTCATTCCTGAGTCATTAATTTTTTGTTCCATTAAATCTATAATATGAAAGAAATTTTTTTGTGTCTCAGCATAATTTGAACCTTCAGGAGAAATATCTCGATCGTGAAAGCAGAAAAAAGGTGTTTTTATTTTAGTAAAAAAATCAAACGCAGCATCAAGTTTCATTTCAGCCATTTTCATTTCATCTCCCGCTTGCATCCACGGTCTATCAAATGTTTGACCACCAAATGGATCAAGGCCAGGCCAAGTAAATGTATGCCAATAACAAGTAGCAAACCTTAAATGCTCTTTCATAGACTTGCCTAAAACTTTTTTGTTTTCATCATAAAACTTAAAAGCAAATGGATTTGTGCTTTCTTCGCCTTCGAATTTAATCTCTGGTATTTTACTAAAATATTCTGTCATTTGATTTCCTATATTATATTATATTACTCTATCTTGATGCCCAAAGTAAACCACGTTTATAAATTTTATTCATTTGTGGATGGTTTAGTTCATGTGCAAAATGACCAAGAGAAATATAAAAAATTTTACCTTTTCCAATTCGTCTTTTCCAAGCAACTGGCATTTCTACACCCTTTAACCATTCTGTTGTATATGCATCACCACTTGATGAGCCAGGTTCTTGTTCAAGGTTCCAAACTTCGTTACCTTTAAATGTTGTCGTTGCTAAAACTTCATTTAATGGATCCACGTGCATGTAATATTGCTCTGAATGGTAATCAAAATCTTCAATGCCTTCCATGATTGGATCATTTTTTTTTGTTATATTTACTTTATAATCATGAATACCATTTGGATGACTTACCCATTGACCTCCTGTTAAGAACTGCCAATCAATTGATTGTCTAAATGCATCACACATTCCGCCATGATGACCCGCAAGACCACAACCGTTGTGAACAGCTTTAATAACATTGTTAACAGCAGTTTTTTTTATTTCTCCTCTTGGATCAAAATGAAAGGCCATAGTCACTATAGGTATTAGCAAATCCATTTCATGAACATAGTCTTCTGCAAATGCAGAAGTTTGATATTCTGCTCTAACCTCATATCCTTCAGGCTCAAGCATGCCTTTAATTATTTCAGTACATTTCTCTGGCTCATGTCCTGGCCAACCTCCATAAACTATAAGAGCTTTTTTCATTTTATTCCTTTCATTTTAATAAATTGCTAATTTCTTCTTCTGAAAAATAATTTAAATTTTTAATAGAACTTCTAAGTTCTATTTTCTTATTTTCTTTTGATGATGTAATAATACTATCTAGTATATCTAAAACGTGAAGGCTTAATTCTCCACTACATCTATTTAAACGATTATTTTTTATTGCATCAACTGTTTCGCTCACACCAATACCTCTATAGTTAGCAATACCCGCTGACTCATTTGCTTTTTCAGATTTATTTTTAATATTTATTTTTCCTAGATTATTATTCATAGTATCAATATTTTCCCAATCTCCATTTTTTGATTTGCAAACTAGAATATCACCACCAAACATGTTTGGATCAGGAATATTTATTGAACCCTTATCACCATATAACTCAATGTGATTTTTACTATGTTTCCAAACATCAAAAGAAAAAAATGAATCAATTAATGCACCATTCTGAAACTCTATTTGTGAAACTAAAGTTGTTGGGATTTCAACTTCTATTTCCTGACCTTGTCTATCGCCACTACCAATAACTCTTTTTTGATAAACTGTTCTTGATTGCGTGAAAACATTTTTCGCAGGACCAAGTAAGTTTACTAATGCAGTAAAGTAATAAGGGCCCATATCAAGAATTGGGCCTCCACCATATTTGTAATAAAAATCTGGATTAGGATGCCAAATTTCATGTCCAGCTACACCCATTGAAATACTGCCCAGATTTATTTTACCTATTTCATTTTGATCAATAATTTTTTTTGCTTCCTGTATACCAGCTCCAAGAAAAGTATCTGGGGCACAACCCACGTGTAAACCTTTTGAATTACCTAAATTTACTAACTCTTCACCATGTTCAAATTTTATTGAGAGTGGTTTTTCTGAATAAGAATGTTTACCAGCTTCAAGAATTGATTTTGAAACTTCAAAGTGAACATCTGGGATAGTTAAATTTATAATTAATTCAATTTCTTTATTTGATAATATCTGATCTAAAGATAATTGTTCTACACTATATTTATCTGAATAGTTTTTTGCTGCTTCATTTTTAATATCAGCACATGCAACTATTTGAAAATTATTAAAGTACTTCTGGGAATTAAAAAAATATATATCAGCAATATTTCCACAACCAATAATTCCTACTTTCATAAAACTATTCCTTAACTGCGCCACCTGTGAGACCAGCTACAATAAATCTTTGAAGTGCCAAGAAAAAAACTACAGCAGGAATTAAAGTAAGAGAAACAAAAGCAAGTATCTTTGGCCAATCAGTAATATACTCACCTCTAAAAACCATTATCCCAAGTGGCCAAGAATATAAACTTTCACTATTTATCATTATTAGAGGTAGTAAATAATTATTCCAACTACCAACAAGATTAATTACTGCAACTGTTGCTATAATTGGCGTTGAAAGAGGTAGTGTAAACCTAAAATAAAATTGAGAATATGTACAACCATCAACAAATGCAGCATCAAATAACTCAGATGGCATTTGTCTAAAAAATCCTCTAAATAATATTATTGCAAATGCTAAGCCAAATGCAATTTGAGGCAAAATAACTGCCCAAACTGAGCCTAGCAAACCAAGGTCTCTAACTCTCAAAAACAATGGCAGAATTGCTGTGGCAAAAGGGAAAGTTAAACCAAGTATAAAATAATTAAATAAAAATCTACTTCCAACAAACTTCATATGAGCAAAAACAAATGCTGTCATTGAGGCTAATAAAATTACCAAAAAAGTTGTTCCTGCTGCATATAAAACTGAATTCCAAGTAAATAACCAAAACTTATTATCAACTAAAAGACTTGTGTAATTTCCAATAATCCATTCCGTTGGTAATCCTAGTGAGTTAGTTCTTAAATCGCCAATTGTTTTAAATCCTCCAGCAATAGAAACGTAAAGAGGAATAAAAATGATTCCTGCTAATAAAAAAAGAAATAAATACATGTAGTAAGATCTAAAGTTACTAAACATTAATCTTTCCTCATTAAAGTTCTTTGATAAGTAAGAGCTATTGTGAAACAAATTAGGAAAATAACAACACCTATTGCACTTCCAAATCCAAACTTCATTCTCATGACTCCAAAATAATATAAATATGTTACCATTGAATGTGTTTGATTAGATGGGCCGCCCCCAGTCAAAGGCATAATTATATCAAATAATTGAAGAGCTCCTAAAATAGATAAAAAAACTGATAGTCTTATTGTTGGTAAAATAATAGGAATTTTAATTCTCCACGCTGTAGTAATTGGTCCTGCTCCATCAACCCTTGCCGCCTCTAAAACTTCTTTAGAAATATTTTGTAAGCCTGCAATATATATCATCATATGAATTCCAAAATATTTCCAAAAAATAACAATATATAAAGCAATCATTGCAGTTTCTTTTTCAGCAATCATATGAGGTGGTTCTGCTCCAAAGAAATTCCAAATTGCAGCAACCATTCCGTAATTACCATCATAAATATAAGCCCAAATTAATCCTGTAACTATTTCTGCAAGAATATATGGAAGAAAAAAAACTGTTCTAAAAAAATTAGCACCTCTTATTTTATCAGAAATCATTAGCGCAACCAACAATGCAAAAGGTAATTGGATAAATAGAGATATAGCAATGATATAAAAGTTATTTTTTAATGAAAGAATAAAAGTTTTATTTTTAAAAAGGTATTTATAGTTTTTTAACCCTACATATTTATTTGGATCTCCATAGCCATCCCATCTATAAAAACTATAATAAGCTGCCTCAATAATTGGCAGAACAACAAACATTGTGAAAATAGTTAACGCAGGAATCATAAATATAACAAGTGTGGAATATTTACTTAAAAGAGCGTTATACTTGGCTGAATTCATATATTTATTTGAGAAGGCTTTTATAAAAAAAGCCCTCTCTTTAGATTTTATTGATTAAATTCCCAAGAGTCTTGCACTTGTTGTGCTGCCTCTTCAGCAGAAATAATTCCTGCAGCAAGATCAGTAGACACATCATTGACAACTCTTCCAATATCAGGACCTAAAAATTGGTCATAAAAAATTTGGTGATATTGTGAATTTCCAATGTTGTTTGCAACTTGAGCGAGTATTGGGTTAGTAATTGATTTATCCGCACCCTTTACAACTGGAAGATAAGCACCTTTTGCAGCATCCTCATTTTGAATATCTGCTGAAACTAAGTGCATTAAAAATTCTACAGCTGAGTCTGGTGCAGTTTTAGAAACCAACCATCCATTGATACCTCCTAATGTATCAGCAGAATCACCAAGAGCTCCTGGAGTCATTGGCATACTAAAGATACCCATATTATCATCTCCTAAACCTTCTCCACTTGCACTGTTAGATTTTTGAGCTGGATACATCCAGTTACCCATGAAAGCCATTGCGCATTTTCCATCACCAAAAAATCCAGCTTGATCAGGCCAAGTATGACTTAACCATCCATCCTGAAAAGGTTCTAGTGCTACAAGTTCTAACATTTGCTCACCTGATTTAATGTACTCAGGTCTATCCCAACCGCCATTTTCAAGCGACTCAAGGAATAATGATTCACCACCATTTCTAATGTGTAAATGTGTCCAAATAAAATGAACAGGCCATTTATCTTTTCCACCTATACAAATTGGAGTTATGCCAGCAGATTTGATTTGACTAACTGCTGATAGGAGATCATCCCACATTGTAATGCTTGAAACATCTACTCCAGCTTGATTCATTAAATCTTTATTATACCACCAAGTAACTTGTGATACATTTCGTGGAACACCAACTCTTTGTCCTTTATATACAAATGCATTTGCTGCTGCTGCACTAAGTGTAGATAGATATTCATCAGTTATAACATCTGAAATATCCCTTAAGAAACCTGCTTCAGCTTGTGCATACATAACACCGCCACCCCAGCTATTGAATATATCTGGCCTATCGTCAGACTGTAACATTGTTGGAAGCTTAGCTTTAAAAGATTCATTTTCGAGATACATCATCTCGACTTTATGTCCAGTTTTTGCTTCAAATTCTTCAATTGCTCTGACAAAGTTTGGATACTCCGGTGAACTTTCACCAGTTAAATGTAACCATTTAATTGTATCTGCTTGAACAGAACTAAAGAATAATAAAGATACTGAACCTATGATAAATTTAAATAAATTTTTCATCATTCCTCCTAAATTTTTATTATTTTTACTCAGATAAGTAATATAATCAACAACCATATTGTCTTTTTTTTAGATAAAAAACATATAAAAATTAACAATAAAAATGCATAAAAAACCTAATATTTTAATCTTTAATCCTGATCAATGGAGAGGAGATATGTTAGGATATCTTGGTTATCCTGGAGCTAAAACACCAAACTTAGATAATATTATAAATAATGATGCAATTGCATTTAAGAATGCATTCTGCCAAGCTACAGTTTGTACTCCAAGTCGTTGTTCATTTATGACTGGTTGGTACCCACATGTTCACGGTCATAGAACGATGCATTACATGCTACATACTGATCAAGGTGATTCGAGCATATTATCAGAATTAAAAAATAAAGATTATTTTATTTGGTGGGGTGGAAAAAATGACTTGATAGCTGGACAAGAAGGATATCGTAATCATTGTGATATTTATTTTGAACCAACAGATAATGATTTTAAAAAATGGAACTACGCTCAACAACCAGGTACTCATGGTGGAGATCTATCATGGAGAGGTCCCAAAGATGGAGATAATTATTATAGCTTCTTTAAAGGAAAATTAGATAAAAAAGATAAAGATATTTATTTCGATGATGATTGGTCCATGGTTTATGGGGCATTAGATTTTATTGAAGACTATAAAAAAGAAAAACCATTCTGTTTATTTTTACCACTTGGTTATCCGCATCCACCTTATTGCGTTGAAGATCCATGGTTCTCTTCGATTGATAGAAATATAATTCCTGAAAGATATCAATACAAAACATGGGAGGACAAACCAAGTCTCTTAAAAGGAATAATGGATGGTCAACAAATGCAAAATTGGACCGATGATCGTTGGAATGAATTACGCGCTGTTTATCTTGGAATGTGTGCAAGAGTTGATTACCAATTTGGCCTTTTAGTGAATAAATTAAAGCAAAATAATATGTATGATAATACTTTAATTATTTTTCTTTCAGATCATGGTGATTTCACTGGAGATTACAATCTCGTTGAAAAAACTCAAAATACTTTTCAAGATTGTCTAACTAATGTTCCTCTAATAATTAAACCTCCTAAAAGTGAGAACACGCTTAATGGCGTGAGTGAGACAATGGTTGAATTGATTGATGTGGCAGGTACAATATATGACTATAGTAATATAGAACCCTCATATTGGCATTTTGGCAAAAGTATTAAAAATTTTATTGAACAGAAAACTGACAATCATAGAGAAGAAGTATTTACGGAGGGTGGTAGACTTAGATTAGAAAGACAAGCAAGTGAAAATCAAAGTCTTCAATTACCCCATGGTCTTTATTATCCTAGAGTTAGTTTACAAGGTCAAGAGGATGAAATTTTAATGCATACCAAAGCAACAATGTGCAGAAATAAAAAATTTAAATATATAAAAAGAGCATACGAAAAAGATGAACTTTATAATTTAATCGAAGATCCTGGAGAAATTAATAATGTTATTGATGATACACAATATGCGTCAGAGCTTAAAAAATTAAAAGATAAAATGCTTTCATGGTATCAGGAAACTTGCGATGTTGTTCCTTTAAAAGGTGATGAAAGAGATTTTAACTAATATAATTCATTCTCAATTCTAGTAAGCCAATAATCAATGTCTAAATTTTTATGACCAGTGAGCATTCTCCAGAACTTAATTGTATTAATTTTATCTAATCGATTTGTATCTGCCTCTTGCCAAGGATATGATTTCATTAAAATATCGTTGACTGTTTTTTCTTGATTTTCATCTGTCCAATATAATGCTTTATTAGGAAGTGGTTTATATTTTTTTTCAGGATCCCATAATAATTCCTGTTTTTCTGTTGGTTGCAATCTTACTTTGAACATGTACCTAATCTCATCTGAAAAATTAACACCTGCACCATGCCACAAGCCATTATGAAAGATCCCAATTGTGCCTGACTTGCAAACTATATTTTTCTGTCCTTTAATATTTTGATATTTAGCAATTCCCATCTCGTTTACAATTCTGAGATGCGTACCAGGGTGATATCTTGTTCCGCCCATTTCTTTTGTAACATCAGTTGGAAAATAGAATAATTGAATATCAAATGTAATTCTTGGATCGATTGTACTGTCTTGATGATTAACCTGAGACATCTGTCTTTGATTAGTTTTTTTAAAGTATTTTGTTGGGAATGTTAGATGAAGAAATTGATGATCAACTACAGCCTCGGATCCAACTAAACTATTAATTGCTCCTGCGACAACTTCATTTTGGAAAATTTTTTCTAAAGGAGATTTGTGTGGATAAGCATTCTTGAGTGGTGTTCCTGCAGGAATTCTTGGAATGCTGCTAGAAGCTTTAATATTTTGAAAATACTTTTGCATATTATCAACGTTTTCAATATCGGTATGTCCAATATCTTTTAAAAATTCTTTATTAGTTTCATTATCTATTAATCCATCAAAAAATAAGCATCCACTATTAGCAAACTCTGCCATTTGCTCGGTTGATAATAATTTTACCATCTTAAAAATCTCCTTCTTCTATTTTTTCAAAAAAAAATTCATGTTTTAAATATGAAGTCCTAAATTCTTCTCCTGGATGCTCTGGGATGGCTTGACTTGATTGAAATAATCTCCACCCATCTAATAAGGCGTCGAGCCCCGTAGGATAAGGAGGCTCGTCACTATCACCTGTCATATGCAGTTTTTGACCAGTGCCATCAAAAGTAGCCCATGAAATAACTTCTGCTTCTAGACTTGGAAACTTTAAATAAAGAACTAAAACTTTTTGTCTTTTGGGCATTTAATTTTCTTTAAAATAATTTGTTAATAATTCTTTTGGTGGATCATATGTTTTAATTTCACTCAGCATAAGATTTTTATATTTTTTTATTAAATCCTCATCATTAATAGGATTTAGTTGGCCGGGATCTTCTTTCAAATTATAAAGTGCGCATTTAGTATCTTCTAGTGATTTATGTGGATCTGATTTTCTAAGAATTCTGTTAACTTTCATGACTGGAATATTCTTAGTAAAGCTAAAAGGTTCATGCATAGTAGCAGTTTGCAATTCTTCATGCGAAAAAAATTGCCTCATATTTGTCGGCATCAATGTATACTGAAATCTACTTCTATCGTATTGATCAAAATTTTCTGGAAAATGAAAATATGAATAGTTTCCATCAGAAATATTTATACCTCCACCCCAATATCCATACAAAGCGAAATGTTCATTTTCACTATCTTTATCTAAAAAGTTTAGCAATGATTTGCCTTTAACTTCTTTAGGAAGATTGTGGCCGTGCATTCTCATGAATGTTGGCATCAGATCAATGTTTTGAGTTACAACATTTCTTTGCTCTCCCGAATATTGTTTGTATTCAGGGTGATAAAAATAGAAAGGTATATTTGCAATTTCATTATACAATGGCATTCTATTTTTAGCCCACCAATCATGTTCTCCAAGCATGAAGCCATGATCAGTTGTTAAGATTAATGCAGTGTCATTCCATAAGTTATTTTCATCAAAATAATCTAAAATAGTACCAAGCAAATAATCACATAGTCCAACTAAAGCAATGTAATTGGCTTTTAACTCTGCAACCTCATCATCTGTCTCTTTGACTCTGTCATACTGAGGCCAATCTAATCTTGGGCCTGTATAATTTGTTTTTAATTTCTCTCTAAATCGCTCTGGTGCAAAAAAAGGTTCATGAGGATCAAAGGTTTCTAGTTGAAGAAACCAATTATCAGCATCTTTATTAATATTGATAAAGTCTAAACCAGATTCAAAGCATTTAACCGAAGGAAAATCTTTTTCATCTTTAATAAACTCACTATTGATTGCATAATGATAGTATCCTGTTTCTCTATTAGTTAAATTTAATTGAGATTGATGATATTTTTCTCTTAATTTTTCAAGCGGTGGTTGTACCATGGCTTTCCATGGGTCGCTTTCTTGTCCCCTGATAAAATCCCAAGAATTAAATCGATTATGATAAGTTGCACCGCCATCCTCAAAATAATGATAATGATCTGTGACAAGATGAGTGTATGTATCATTAAGACGTAAAATTTCTGGAAATGAATTATCAAATGGTTCTAGTGGTCCCCATGCACGATGCAAAAAACTTAATCGTCCTGAATGCATGTCTCTTCTTGCAGGCATACAAGGCATACTACCAATATAATGATTATTAAATTGGACTGATTTTTCTGCTAATCGATTAAAATTTGGCGTTTCAATATATTTACCACCATAAGAATTTAACATTCTTTTATTTAATGAATCAAATAAAAGGAAAACTGTTTTCATGGAAATAGATTAATATGAAATAAATAATTATTAAAGTTTTTTCTTTAATCGATGAAAAGAATCAGGATTTAATCCCATTTGACCAGGATTATTTACATTGTTAGCTTTTTTAATTTTGGATGTAATATTTTCAACTTTTTGAATTTTGTTTTTAATCTTTTTTCTTAATGAGGCTGTAATTTCATCATAAGTACTAATACCAATTAGATTATTTAATTCATATGGATCGGCATCAAGATCATAAAGGTTTGTTTCAGTGTATTGGTTAGATGAAGGTTTATCACTCCCATTAGAATCATGATCAGTAATACAATATTTCCATTTTTCAGTTCTTAGGCTTCTTGCTAATTGACTTTCGCTAATTTGAATAAAAATTTCGTTTTCCCATTTTTTGGAAGTTTTATTTACCAAAGGCAATACGGATCTACCATCGCAATGAGAAGTGTTTTTAACTTTTGCCAAGTCCAATATTGTTGCGTGAATATCTAGAATGTTAGTTAGTTCTTTTATACGTCCGCCTTGCTGAAAGACATTTCCAATCAAAGATGTAGGAACTCGTATTGAACTTTCATGACATGAACGTTTATATTCTCTATTTCGTGTTTTAAAATTATTTCCATGATCAGATGTAAAAATAATGGCACTATCATCAAATAATTTTAAACTTTTGATAACATCAATCATTCTTCCATAAGCTTCATCTATTCTCTTTACCATTCCATAATAACCTCCTAAATGTCGAGGAGAGGATCCAACTAAGGATGAAAGATCTGGTGGTGACCACTTACCAGTATATTTTTCTCTGTATCCAATAGGTGGCGGATAATCATCTGTATTATTTTGATGATGTGGCTCAATAAGAGAAACGAAAAGAAAAAATGGTTTTTTTTGATTTAGTTTTATAAAATTAATAGCGGCATCAGTTATTGCATCAACTCTATATCCTGGAAGAAATACTTTTTTATTTTGTCCATCATAAACATATGTTTCATAAGCATTAGAAGTAAATTCTAATAGATTTGATCCCAACCAATAATCATAACCACCTCTATCCTCTTTTTTAACAGGTTCAGATGAGCCGAGGTGCCACTTTCCAATATATCCAGTAGCATATCCTTCTTTTGATAAATATTTTGCTAGAGTTTTAATATTTTTTTTTAAAGGTATTCTATTTTTAAAACATCCAGTTTTTGTTGCATACATTCCTGATTGTAATGAAGCTCTTGCAGGCCCACAAACTGGTTGGCAAGTAAATGAATTAAAAAGGTGTGTACCTTCAACAGCGTAGTGATCAAAGTTTTCCATTAAAGATAATGGGTTGCCATGTAAACCAGATGTATCCCAGCGTTGTTGATCAGTAAAAAATACAATAATATTTGGTTTAGATTTAATATTCATTATGATTTAGATTTATTTACTAAAAGGTTTTCCTTTATATTTCCTAAGATTGTCAGCGTGTTTTTTTCTATCTGTTTTTTCAAGACGCTCAACATATGTATTCCAGACTTTTGAATAAATATTTGCATGATGAGGACCACCTTCTCTAATTACACCTTGAAGAGGGTCTCCTCTATCAGCCTCATACATATTTTCTTCAATCCACTCATCGATTAAAAACATTCCATGCGCTACGAGATCTTTATGCTGATCTGCTAAGTTATTCAACTCATGCGGATCCTTTTCAATATCGAAAAGCATATATTTTGGAAAATCTTTTAATCCAGTATCGTACGTTCTTATCAGTAACCAATTATCCCATCTTACAGATCTTTGACAACTCCAAGCACCATGACTAATAACTAAATAATCTCTTCCATTTGATGATTTACTATTAGTTAAATTTTCAGTGAAATTAATACCGTCCCATCTGTCAGGTTGTGAAGATGAAGTAATTTGAGAAATAGTTGACGTTAAATCTAAATTATAAAATTTATTTTCTACAGTACTTCCTTTATTTGTATCTGTTATCCCCGGCCATCTAATTATTAATGGAACTCTATTAGTTATATGATCAGCTGTTTGGTGATCTCCCCAAACATTTAACTCACCTTGATTTTCTCCATGGTCTGCTGAAATAATTATTGCTGTATCATCCCAAAGGTTCATTTTTTTTAAGTCTTCAAAAACTTTATTTAAATAAAAATCAGCGTACTTAATTCCAGTATCATATGCATCAATTTGCTCTTTAGCATCAGAAGTATTTTTAATCTCGCCCACTCCCATTGTATACTTTCCTCCAAGATCTTCATCAAATCCTGGAACTTCTCTAGCGCTATGCGGTCCGAAACTATTCCTTTGTTTTTTAATTAATTCTTCTGTCACCCATTCTTCGATAGGATCATCTTTAAAAGGATTTCCAAAGTCTTCAGGTGTATCATACGGAGTATGAGGATCCCACATATTTACATGTAAGAACCAATTTTCTTTTTCTCCATTATTTTCTAACCACTTTTTTATAACAGGGTAGACTTCATCAGCATTTTCTAACCCACCTTTTCCAGTGTCATACGTTTCGGTAAAACCAAACCAAACTTGATAAGCTGTATGTCTTTCAGGAAAAGGACTGATACTTGCTGTATAATATCCTGCATCACGAAGAACTTTTCCAAGAGATGTAAAAGCATATTCTCCTCTTAAACCGCCTTTGAATTCTCTGTTCCAAATATTTTTTCTTGGAGCAATATCAGAGAATTCACCACCATGATTAACAACTCCAGTTTTGAAACCAAAATTGCCACCAAACAAAGCAGTTCTACTAGGTAAGCACGGTGTGTCAGTTGAATAAAAATTTGTAAACTTGACTCCTTCTTTTGCTATTGAGTCAATCGTAGGAGATGTGTTTCTATGATAACCATAACATCCTAAATGATCAGGTCTTAAAGAGTCTATGTCTACGTATAAAATTCTCATCTTTATCCTTTCTTAATTAAGCACCTGAAACTCTTTTCATTTTTGATGTTTCATCTTTTAATGTGGCTTGCGCAAACTTAAATAATAAATCTTTTTTTAACGTTTGTGCGTTCGTATTATCCCATAAATTATTATATTCGTTTGGATCATTTTCTAAATCAAAAAGTTCACCGTAGTTAGCCTCTCGGTAAATAGAAATTTTATAATTATCATTTATGTAAGTTTTTAAATGTGGCATTCTTGGATTATGTCTATTTTCAACAAATATATGTGAACGTATACTTTCCTTATTACCATAAAATACATCCGTTTGATCTACTCCTTGCATTTGAGTTGGTATATCAATGCCCGCAACTTTTAAAAATGTTGGCGCAAGATCAACTAAACTCAATAAAGATGAAGATGACGAATTTTGAGGAACTTTATCTGGCCATCTAACAATAAATGGTAAACGGAGCATATCTTCATAGTGGAATGGTCCTTTAGCAATTAAACCATGCTGTCCTATAAAGTGACCATGATCAGTAGTAAAAATAATTATAGTATTATCAAGTTCACCCATTTGATCTAACTTATTAATTATTTTTCCAATATTCTTATCCATAAAACTAACCATGCCATAATAAATTGCCATGTCTTTTTTTAATTCTTCCATAGGATACAGATGACTCATGCATCCATGAGCGTTAAATGGTGAATGCCAATTTTCAAAATCAGGATTTGTCGTTTGTGTTTTTCCAAAATGTGGTGGATTTAATTCGTGTTCACCTTCTTTTAACGTTCCAGGTGACATGTCTTCTGGATTATACATTGATGCCCATGGTTCACTTAATACATATGGTGGATGTGGATCCTGAAAACTTGTCCAAAGAAAAAATGGCTTGTCATCTTTTTGTTGATCTAAAAATTCAATTGATCTTTCGGCTGTCCAATTTGTGTAGTGATGTTTTTCGTCTAACTTCCAAACCCTATCCGGTCTTGCCCAGTAGTCATATTGACGAGCAATTGGAGGAGCATATTTAGAAGTTTCACCAGGCACTGGTTGAAAATATTCTTTCCAATCACTAAGACCGTTTTGTTCCATCCAAATTGCATAATGTTGACCTACATGACTTTCATCAGCATGATTACGTGCTAGCTCAATATGTTCAAAGCCATACCAAGGTCCTTTAAAATTTTTCCAAAATTCTAAATCTCTTAAAGTTGGTTGTCCTTCTATAGATTCCTGACCTGGAACTGAAGTTAATGGCTGGAAATGTGCTTTACCTATTAGCCCGGTTGAATATCCATTTTTGTATAAAAGTTCTCCAATGGTTTCTACTTCTTCATCTAATTTAACCCCAATTGTCCAAGCTCCATGAGAAGACGGATATTGTCCGGTAATAATACTTGCTCTTGATGGTGTGCAAACTGGTGATGGACAATACGCTCTTGTAAAATTCATTCCCTCATCACAAAGCTTATCTAAATATGGTGTTTGTATTTTTGAATTAAATTTTCCAATTGTATCATGATGCTGTTGATCGGAAGTTATTAATAAAATATTTGGTCTTTTCATATTCACCCTTTTACAGCTCCTTGAACACCTTCAACAAAATATTTCTGCATAAACAGAAACAAAATAATTATAGGCAAAATAGTTATAACAGATGCAGCTGCCATACCAGACCAATCGACAAAGTACTCACCTTTAAAAGCGTACACACCTACGGATAGTGTTCGTATATCAGGATTACCAAGAGTGATAACGACTGGTAATAAAAAGTCATTCCATGCATGTAAAACTTGTAGAATAGATACTGTAGCTACTACTGGTTTTGTTAAAGGTAACATAATTGAAATAAATGTTCGGACAAAACCTGCTCCATCCATTTTAGCTGCTTCTTCAAGTTCTACAGGAACTCTCGAAAAATATCCTGCAAATAATAAAATATAAATTACAGGGGTGTGTCCTGCTGTTGCGAGTGTTAGTCCAATTAAGTTTTTAGAAATATTCAAATTGTTTAATAAATCAAAAACAGGAATAATTGTGTAACCTTGAGGAATAAAAATTGTACTAATTAAAATTCCAATAAGTATTTTTTTTCCTGGAAAAGAATATCTTCCAATTACGTAACCAAACATACCAGTTGTTACAACAACTATAATTACCGAAACAACTGTAATAATAAGAGTATTAAAAAAATACCTGCCCATATTTGCACCAAACCATGCTCTTTCAAAATTTTCCCAAACAAGCCGGTCAGGAATTAAGCCTAAGCCTCCCCAAATTTCAAAATCAGTTTTGAAAGAAGCTGAAAGTACCCACAGTAATGGATAGATCCAAAAGAAAGAGAAAATAATAAATGCTATAGTTATAATTAAATATTTAACTTGGTTTTTTTCAGCAATAAAATTTAAGTATTTACTCATATTCTTCGCGTTCTCCTCATCCATAATCCTTGAAGGACTGTAATAAATAAAACAGCAACACCCCAAAATACACCTGCAGCACAAGCATATCCAAGCCTAGGCATTGTGCCAGAGTCAGTTACAAAAGCCGTTCTAAAAATATATATTTCCATAACTTCACTACTAAAGAATGGTCCTCCAGCAGTCATAGTTTCAATTAAAGGAAAAACATTTAATGCTCCAACTGCCTCCACGAGAATAATGACAATAGCAAAAGGTAGTACAATTGGTAAAATAATATGTATCCATAATCTGTATCCCTCTGCACCATCAATTTTTGCAGCATCGTAAACATCTTGTGGAACTGTTTGTAAAGCAGCAAGCCAATACATCATCGTTATGCCTAACCATTTCCAAACATATACTCCCATTACAGTTGGAAGCACTGTGTCAGGATTTCCAAGAAAATCAATTGGAGCAGAAGTTAAATTAGTAGACATTAAAAATTTATTAGCAGGTCCATTAAAAGGACTGAAGACAAAGGTCATTACAATACCAATAATTGCAATTGCAGTAACAACAGGCATAAAAATTACAGTTCGAAAGAAAGGAGCTAGTTTCAAAACTTGATTATTTAAAAATACTGCAATTATAAATCCTAAAACAATTTTTACTGGAACTGTACCAAACATAAAAATAAAAGAACGAATGAATGCATCCCAAAAAAATTCATCATTTACTGCTTCATAATAATTTTGAAGACCAATAAATTTTGCCTCTTTTGTAAAACCACTCCAATCTAATAAAGAAAAATACCAAGACATGCCAATCGGATAAATGACAAACATTCCTGTTAAAATTAAACATGGTAAAACAAATACATAGCACCATCTCGCATCATATATCTGTTTGGATAAAGATTTTTTATTCATGATAAAAAGGCGAGTATAAACTCGCCTTTTAATAATTGATATTAAAGTTCGCTATATTTTGACGCGCCATAATTGGAGTTGATATCCCAATTTGGGAACACCCAATCATCACGAGTAACGTTAGCACCATCTGCCCTTGCTTCTTCAACTGCTTGATCAAGCGCATCTTCATATCTCTGGTTACAATCTTTTAGTTGTGCTTCGACACCTTTAAGTTGTCCAGTATATAGCCCTTGAATAACTAAAGCTAAAGATGGGTCTGGAACTCTAGACTTAGCAGCTACAACACCTACATCTTTATTTCTAACTATTGGATTTGGTCCAACAAGTAGATTTTCAGCAAACATTGCAAGTGCTTGAGCTGATGGTCCAGTCAAACCAGCTTTTGCAACTGCTTCTGGATTAACAGCAGGATCTGCTGCACCAACAGTTTGTGCCCAATAAATTTGACCTTGCTCAGTTCCCATAAATCTAATTAGGTCACCAGCAAATGGTCCCATTGTACTATTAGCACTTAACCAAAGCGTATTTGATCCACCCTCTGCAATATAAAGTGGTTGAGCTTTTTTTCCATCTGGAACAGGCTCACTAGCAATACCGTATTTCCACTCTGGAGCATCTCTACCCCAAACTCCAATACACCAAGGACCTTGGAATATCATTCCTGCTGCACCTTGAGGCATAAGAGCTCTAGCTTGAGGAGCGTTCATACTCATGACACCAGGGAAAGCACTTCCATCAGATTTTAATTGAAGAAGTAATTCAACTGCTTCCATATATTGATCAGAAGCAATTTGGAATTTACCATTTTGGAAATTAATGTGTCTATTTGTAAAGCCACCTCTTCCTCCATGTGCTCCAGCTACTTGACCAAAAGTGTGAACAACATCTTCCCATCGATTAACTTGGTTTCCACCAATAATCCAACCATAATACTGACCATTACCTCTTTTAGTAATTTTTTTAGCAGCATCTCTGATTTCAGAATATGTCATACGACCAGCTTGAGGATCATAACCAGCCTCACTCATATATTTTTCACTATAGAGAAGACAAGTTCCTGTTCTTTTGTTAGCTGTTAAGCATAAACCATATGTCTTTCCATTGAATTGGTTGACACCAGGTAAATAAACTCCAGCAGGGAAATTTGCTAACCATTCATCGAGGTTTTCAATGTAATCATCCCAAGGTTGAACCCAACCTTCAGATACAGCAACACCTGGATCCATTCCTATCGGTAATTGGAATACATCATGAACAGTTCCATTTCTTATAGCGATTGGAACAATTTTATTTATTTCTTTCCATGGCAAACCATCATATTCAATAGTGATACCTCTTGAAGCTGCATATTCTGGAAAAAGTTTTTTCCAAAAGACACCTTTCATGTCACCACTATCAATCCATCTCATATTACCACCTGTTGTTGGTAATGGTTTAAGTGGATCAGGAATATTAAATTCTCCAGCAAATAGTTTTGAAGGAATAGATCCTGCTGACATCATTGCACCAGCAGCAAGAGCACCCTTCATTACTGTACGTCTAGAGATTTTTAAATCTTTTTTCTTTTTCATTAATTCCTCCCTATTTACTTTTTATCTTACGTGAAATAAGCAAAATAACAATTGAAAATAAATTTAAAAATGTGTTAATATTTATTAACTTATATGAAATATTTACACACAATGGTGAGGGTTGAGAATATTGATGCTTCGCTAGACTTTTATTGTAACAAACTTGGATTAAAAGAAGTACGACGAGTTGAAAACGAAAAAGGTCGTTTCACCTTAATATTTTTAGGTGCTGAAAATAGTGATGAAAGAACCGGTCTTCTTGAATTAACTTACAATTGGGATCCAGAAAAATATACTGGGGGCAGAAACTTTGGTCATCTAGCTTACAGTGTTAACAATATTTATGAAGTGTGTGAAAAATTAATGAACAACGGCGTCACAATTAATAGACCACCGCGTGATGGACATATGGCTTTTGTTCGCTCTCCTGACGGAATTTCTATTGAGATCTTGCAAGAAGGTGAATCTTTACCTGAACAAGAACCATGGAAGTCTATGGAAAATTCTGGTTCTTGGTAGTTTAATTATTTAATTTAACTTTATAATATTTATTTTGATCAGTAGCTAAAGCTATGACAGCTGGCAAAACTTTTTTATAAAAATCAAAAAGACTACTAAATGGTTTTGGTAGCTCGTTATCAATTTCTTTTCGTAATTTTTTTAAATTGTATGAAGGCACCATGGGAAACATATGATGTTCTAAATGATACTCCATATGCCAATATAAAAAACTTAATATTGGATTTATTCTTACAGAATAAGTACTTAAACGATGATCCTTTGTATCAACTTTCGCAGCTAGGTGTTGGGTCACATTAATAGCAAACCAAATTGGCTTCCCAATATAGGTTGGCAAAATAATATAAATAATTGGTAAAAAAGAGCCAATATAAAAAGAGTAAGTAAATACCAAAACCCAAATTAAGACATACAATCTGGAGTTCCAAAGAATTTTTTTCTTTTCTTCTTTAGGCGCTGTTATATCAATAACTGGAGTGAATTTTCCAAAAGCATGTTTTAAAACTTCAAACTTAATTAATTTATGTGGGTATAATAAATCTGTAAGAGGTATAAAATTCAAAAAGAATGCAAATAATTCTATCGGTCTTGATACTTGTATTTCGTGATCATAATCATCTTCTGTTTGTAATGTTTTTGAATGATGAAAAGTATGACTCCAACGCCATCTAAAACCTTCAAAGTCACACATGAAAGAACTGATGTGATAAAAAAATTCATTTATCCAACGAGTCTTGAATGCAGTTCGATGAACAGTTTCATGCCAGTTCGCTACACTGAATGCATAAATTGTACCATAAATAAAAAAGAATAGATATGTCCACCACGTACCTAAAGTAATGTATGCTAAATATCCTGAAACAAATAAGGACAAAAAATAAAAGAAGAAATGGATTAGTCCAGGTAGATCTCTTCTTTTACTTAAGGCTTTTAATTTTTTTCTATCGATTTCTGGTCTGTACCAATCATCGAGATTAACTTCCATGCTAGATAGTTATATTAATTATCCCAACGATCTAACCATGACCCATCAACAGTAGAGTCAAATTGATCTTTTTTTGAAGTCCCTCTAAATTTTGTGTGTTGCTCTTCATAACCTTTGAACCAAGAATCCCAATCAGCTGTATAGCTTGGGTCTTCTGATTTTCTCATTATGATTGGATCAACTAAACCAGTATGAAAACCTGCTTCATCTTTTGGATTTTGAAATCTTAGATCAACACTCCATCTTACATCATCAGATAAATTTTCAAGTGATCGATGAGGTACTAATTGATGTAAAAACAAAACTGAACCAGCCTTCATTTCACAAGTAACGACTTTCTCCTCTGGAATATCTTTCTCTTCAATAAATAAATACCAAGAATCTTTTACTGAACCATCTTTCTTTTCTAATTTATGATTTAAAACTCTTTCAGGTCTATGTCCTCCAGGAACAACTTGCATGCATCCATTATGTTTATTTACATCTAGAAATGGAATCCACGCAGCAGGCTGAGTGGTTTTTTCTGCTCCATCTTTTAAATAAGCAGAATCTTGGTGCCATGGAACTGTCATCCTAGCTGTCTGAGGTGTTTTAGATCTAATATTCCAAACTGGATGACCTGAAATATCTTTGCCTACCCAATTTTCAACCATATCTAAAAGTTTTTTTGATCCCCATAGGTTAGCGAGTGCTGGTTTTAATTCACCTCTATGATGAATCAAAACAGAAGAACCTTTAAAATCTCTTTCGAGAGCAGCTAGTCTTTTAAAAACATCTTTATCATCATGTTTGTTTGTAATTTTTCCAGCTTGAAAAGCTTTTTCTGCAAAATCATCAACAATTTCTTCAAACTCATTTAAGATAGGATTTAAATCATCCATGTTAAAAACATTTTCAACGATCGTATAACCTTCTTCGTTGTATTGTTTTATTTGCGCATCACTAATCATAATTCCTCCCAAAATTATCCATTCACTAATAAATCAGTTAGATGATCTATTGTGGTATCTTTTTTTTCCATGTCAGCAATTTTTTCACCTCTAGCCATAACACATAAATGATCAGCAATTGGATAAACATGACTTAAGTTGTGAGTAATAAATATTGATGTCACACCTTGGCTTTTTAATCCTTCAACGAACTTTAATACTTTATTTGTTTCTTTTACGGACAAGTGGTTTGTTGGTTCATCTAATATTAAAACTTTTGATTTAAAATACATTGCTCTTGCAATAACAACACCTTGTCTTTCTCCTCCTGATAATTGGTTAACTGGAGTATCTGGAGATCGAAGATGTAGTTCCACATCTGTTAATGCTTTCATAGCATCATCCTGCATGGTTTTAGTTTTCATTAAACCAAAAGAGCCAACATTATATTGAGTCTGTTCACGTCCAATAAAAATATTTCTTGCAATAGACATTTCAGGAATCAAAGCTGAATACTGATAAATTGTTTCAATCCCTAAGTTCATTGCTTCCTTTGTAGATTTAAATTTGACCTTATTACCTTCAAAATATATATGACCTGAATCAGGTTGATGTGCACCAGATAAGATTTTAATTAATGTTGATTTACCAGCACCATTATCGCCAATAAGACCAACAACAGAATCTTTTTTTATCTTTAGGCTTAAATCTTTTAAAGCATGAACTCCAGAATAGTATTTGTTTAGACCCTCGCAAACTATTATGTCTTCCATCTTTAATCCTCTGCCTTGTTTTGACCAATTCGTGTTGCTCTTCTACTTATATAAGTATTAAACACTACGGCTATTATAATTAAAGAACCTAAACCTGCTCTAAACCATTCCGCATCTATTCTAGCCATAATGATTCCACTTTCTAAAAACCTGATTAGTATTGCGCCAATAACGGCACCAAAAACTGTTCCAATACCTCCAAATAAACTGACACCGCCAATAACTGCTGCAGCAATTGACTCTAGTTCTAATAAGTATCCTTGAGATGGTAATGGTGCTTCCAATCTAAATGTTTGAATCATTCCAGCAAAGCCAGCTAAGAAACCACATAAGATGAAACAAAACATTTTAACGTTTCCAGTCTTTATTCCCATTGAAGATGCTGCGTTTTGATCTCCGCCAGTTGCATAGATCCAGTTACCAACATTACTTCTGTGAAGCATAACACCTAAAACTACAGCAACTAAAAGAGCCCAGTACAATGAAGCTCTAAATAACTCAAATTGATAAACGAATAACTCATTTGGTAAAATATGAGGAAACGGCGGTGGAAATCCTGCAGTAGCTACAGTTGTAAGACTTCTAGCAATATAGAGCATTCCAAGAGTTGCAATGAAAGAAGGTATTCCAAATCTTAAGGTAATAAATCCATTAACGAAACCAACAATAATACCAATCATTAATCCTAGAAAAATAGCAAACCAAGGCGGTATCCCTTGATGTACCATTTGTACAATAGTCATCGGGACTAATGCAAAAACAGAGCCTACAGATAAATCAAATTCACCTGAGATCATTAATATTGCAATCCCAATAGCAACAATAATATATTCGGGTGTAATTCCCATAACTATTCTTATATTTCTTGCATCTAAAAATCTTTCATTAGCAATATAAAATCCAATCATTATTGCTAGAAACATTAAGAAGGTTGCTACTTCTGGTCTTACTAATAAGCTTCTAAGACTAAAATTTTTACTCATATTTTTATAATTAAAAAAAACCAGGCTCTATTTAAAGAGCCTGGTTAAGATATTTATCTAACTGACATTCCTTTGAATGATCTGATTGTTTCAACATCAGAAGGACCAATCATAGCTTTACCAGTATTGATATCTAGTGCACTTAAACCATACTTGTTCATTAAGTATAATTGGTGAACTGACATGTAACCTTGGTAGTATGGTTGTTGGTCAACTGTTAGTTGAACATAACCTTTGTCCATTTCTTCGAAAACTACGTCAACTAAGTCAAAACCAGCAAGAAGTATTTCTCCAGGTCCATAACCTAAGTTTCTTACCGCTTGAGCTGCACCAGCTTCCCAGAAACCTACATCAAGATATGCAGTTGTATTTGGGTTAGCTTGAACATAAGCTGCCACTCTGTTTCCAACAGTTGAAAGATCTAGGCCTGACTCGATTTTCTCATAAGTTACTTTTCTGTCAGGGTTAGCTGCTTTGTAATCTTCCATGAAACGTGCAATACCGTTTCCTCTAGTGTATGCCCATGATTGGTTCATATCTGCAACACCGATTAGAACGTGAATATCTCCATCAGGAAACATTTCAGAAAGATTAGCTGTTAATTCATAACCAGCTGCTTCTAAGTCTTGTCCAACATATGCTAGTCTGTTACTACCAGCAGCACCTTCTGGATCATCAGTATTAGCTGTAATTACTGGAATACCAGCAGCTAATGCTTCATCAACTGCAGCATCAAAGATAGTTGGGTTAGTAATTGTAGTTACGATACCATCAACACCTTGAGCAATTGAAGATTCTAAGTTTTGTAACTGCTCTTGTTGGTCTCCATCACCTGAAAGAGTTAACATTTGGCAATCAGCATTGATTTGTGCACAAGCATCTTTAAAACCTTTGTGAACAGCTGCCCAGAAAGCATTGTTTGTATCACTGTGCATTACGAAGTTAAATTTGTATTCTGCTTTCGCTGAAGTAGCAAATAGCGCTACAGAAGCAAGAATAATTGAAGCAATTTTTTTCATGCATTCCTCCTATAAATAATATTTACCTAACAAGAATAAGTACGTAAAACAAGGAGAAATATCCGTAATTTGAATGTAAAATTATCGCACTGAGCAGTAAAATTTAAATTTTTTATAATTTTTTTAAGATCTGTCTCACGAAATCATCATGCATTGGTTCAGGCTTCACACACGAAGAACGGAGCTCTACTTCCACTTTATAAATTGAAGAAATCATCGCACATTCAATTACATCTAAAACGTGAAGAGCAAGTTCTCCATTACACCTATGCATTCTATTATTTTCGATAGCGTCAATCATTTCAGCTAACCCAATACCCCTGTAGTTTGCTTGTTTAGGCGCCTCATTACTTCTTCCACTATGGTTAACAATATTTGTTTTTCCAAGGGGTTTATCTTCGACGCTAATATCTTTCCATTCAGATCCAAACTCACCAGATATGGAAACTGGACCACCAAACATATTTGGATCAGGAACTACTATTGAACCTTTCGTTCCATAAAGCTCCATATGATTACGTTTATGATTTAAAACATCAAATGAAATGAAACCTTGAATGATAGCTTTATTTTGAAACTCAATATTAAACATATAAGAAGTTGGAATTTCAACATTAAAAGTTTCTCCTTTTTTAGGACCAGCTTTGTATTCTCTTTTATCAGAAAATTTAGCTCCTCTTCCTCTTATATTTTTTACGGGACCTAGAAGATTAACAAGGGTGGTAAAAAAATATGGACCCATGTCTATTACAGGTCCTCCTCCTTCTTGAAACCAAGACTCAGGACTTGGATGAAAATCTTGAACGCCAGGAAAAGCAAATATAAAATTACCAGTCAGAACTTGTCCAATATCATTGTTGTCAATTAAATTTCGTGTAAGTTGCCCTCCTCCTCCTAAAAAAGTATCGGGTGCATTCCCAATGTAGAGACTATTTTTTTTTGCTAAATTTAATAATTCTTTTGCTTCATCAAACTTAACACTCATTGGTTTTTCACAATAGACATGTTTATTTGCCTCAAGAGCTCTTTTAGATATTTCATAATGAGCTTGGGGAATTGTGAGATTAAGAATGATGTCTACATTCTTGTCATTAAGTATTTCATCAACTGATAAAGGAATAATATTATATTGATCAGCCGTTTTTTTAGCGGCATCTAAATTAATATCAGCACAAGCAACAAAATTTATATTATTGAAATATTCCTGAGCCCTGAAGTAGGTCTCTGCAATATTACCACAACCAATCAGTCCGATATTTTTCATAATTTGTTTCTATAAATCAATTGTAAAAAATGGAATAGTAAAAAAAAAGGCCGTAAAAAATTACGGCCTTTTAAAAATAATTTTACTTAGACTTACATAAAGTCTGCAGCGTTTTCTTTAGTAACTAATACAGTTCCAGTATCAATGTTATCTGGAATGCTTTCACCATTAGCTAATTTAAGTGCATTTTCTACACCCATGTATCCCATGTTGTATGAGAATTGAGCAATAGTAGCTGACATTTCACCAGCCATTACACTTGCAGCAGCATCAGGGTTAGCATCAAATCCAACAACGACAACATCATCTAACATATCAGCATTTTTTAATGCTTGGATAGCACCTAGACCCATATTATCGTTAGAAGCAAAGATTGCTTTTAGATTTGGGTTACCAGTGATGATATCTTCCGTTACTGACATACCTTGTGCAGTATCCCAGTTAGCTGGAAGTTCAGCAACAATGTTCATGCCACATGCTTCAAGACCTTTGTGTGAACCTTCAGCTCTGTGTTGACCAGTAGTTTGCGTGATCATTCCTTGAAGGATTGCAACATCAGAACCACTAGGAACATTATCACAAATGTATTGAGCAGCTAAAGCAGCACCATTGATATTGTTGGTACCAATGAAAGTTACACCTTCATTAATTCCATTAGTATCAATGTATACAACTGGAACACCTGAAGCCATTGCATCATCAAGAATTGGTGCAACTGCGTTAGGGTCAGTTGGTGCAATCGCTATACCGTCTACACCTTTAGCAATTTGGTCTTCAATTTGCGCTACCTGAGCCATAACATCACTCTCTTGTGGTGGTGAAAGGATAATAAGGTTTACACCTAATTCTTCAGCAGCATCTTTAGCACCAGCTTCAACTGAAGCCCAAAAAGGGTTTCCAGCACCTGGTCCTTTAGTACTTAGCATAATTGTTTTTGCATGTGAGCCTGCTAAAAGACTACCTGAAAAAAACAATACAGAAGTAGTAATTATAGAAATAAAAAATTTCATTTTTCCTCCTAAAATTTTTTTTTAACCATTAATCAAAAATGAAATTCTAATCAAGTGACTGTTTGTCAGAAAGTGATTATTTTTTGATATTATGTTCTGGTTGCAAGTTGTCTTCTTAGAACATCGATATAAACAGCCAAAATAATAATTGACCCAATAAGAACTTGTTGCCAGAAAACACTAACATTCATTAGATTTAGACCATTTCGGAGTATACCCATAATCATGATTCCAGCAAATACACCTAAAACAGTTCCTCTACCCCCAAAGAAGCTTGCTCCACCTATAATGACTGCTGCGATCGCATCTAGCTCAGATTGTAAACCAGCATTTGGATAAGCGGAATTTGTTCTTCCAGCTAAAATTAAACCTCCAATACCAGCCAAGAAACCACAAAGGGTGTAAACTACGATCAAAATTCGATCTACGTTAATACCTGCTGCCCTAGCTGCTCCTGGGTTGCCTCCAATCGCATAAATCCATTTACCTATTCTTGTATGATTTAAAAATATCCAAAAGATAAAAAATATTACAATCATTAAAATTAAACTTGTGGGAATATACTCTCTAGCGCCTTCTCCAAAAATTACATCTAGTTTAATTTTACCATTTCCTATAACTCTAATCTGTTCAGCAAAACCTGTTATTGGAACACCTCCAGATATAAGATTACCAATACCTCTAAATATATAAAGCGTCCCTAGTGTCATTATGAATGGATGAGGCATTCGAAGTAAGGTAATTCCAATACCATTAAACATACCACACAAAAATCCAATTGCTGGCGCAACTAACATTACAACGTACCAAGGCATTCCTGCCTTAGAAGCAATAGCGAGTCCCATTAATGATAACATGATAATTGAACCGACTGATAGATCTATACCTGCAGTTACAATGACCATAAAGACACCAAGTGCTAACATAGACTGCCAAGAAACTTGTTTAAAAATATTTGTTACATTTCTCCATGATAAAAAAACATCAGGTTGCAACAAATGCAAAACAGCAATCATTATTAGGATGAGTAATAAGATTCCATATCTTTCAAAAAAAGGAATAAGTCTGACAAATAAAGATTCTTGATTCTTATCCATTAATCTTTTTTCCCCATGATCCATCCAATCACTTCGTCCCTTGAAGTGTTTTTTAATTCTGATTCAGCGAAGTTTGTTCCTTGAAAAAGTGCCATTACGCGATCACAAACAGTAAAAATATCATCCATTCGGTGACTAATTACTATTACACTAACACCTAATTTTTTTAGATTTAAAATTAAATCTAGAACCTTTCCAACTTCTTTAACAGCAAGTGCTGCTGTTGGTTCATCCATCAATACAATTTTTGCATTAAAAGCTGTAGCTCTAGCAATTGCAACTGCTTGTCTTTGTCCGCCTGATAATTCCTCAACCTTTTGATCAGCACTCTTTACGTTTATTTTAAGTTTTGCAAGATGCTCTTCCGTTAACTGTTTTCTTTTTTTATGATCTAAAAAATTGAAAGGGCCAACTTTTCTTGTTGGTTCTCTTCCTAGAAAAATATTATCACCGATAGGGAGATTCCCAGCTAGCGCTAAATCTTGATATACCATTTCTAAGCCCAAATTTTGTGAGTCTCTGGGACTATTTAAAGTTACTTTTTCCTTATCAAAAAAAAGAGACCCTTCACTTGGCTTATATAATCCTGATAAAACTTTCATTAATGTAGATTTCCCAGCACCGTTATCTCCGACGACACCAAGAACCTCACCTTTATTTAAATGAAGATCTACATTTTGAAGAGCTGTAATAGTACCAAAAAATTTCGAAACTGATTTAGCCTCTAGTACTAAGTTATCTGACATAGTGTGTTTTTAAATAAATTTTAATTAATATCAACTGGTTTTGAACGTAAATATTTAACAGTTTCTCTTTCAGCTTTTTTGCATAATTTAGGCGGCAGACCTTTTGAAATAAGTTTTAAATCTTGAATTACTAATTCACCCATCTCTTTAAATGCACTGTCTAATGCGCCAGCCCTATGCGGAGAAAAAATTACATTTTTGAGTTTTCTTAATTTATGATTTTTAGGAAATGGTTCTTGTGGAAAAACATCAATGGCAGCAAACACATTTCTATTTTTTAAAAAATTAAAAAAATCATCAAAATTAATTATGGCTGCTCTACTCATTAAGACAAACACTGATCCATCTTTTATTAATTTAAGTTTAGAAGAATTAATCATAGATTCATTAGAGGAAGTAATGGAAGCTAATACATAAATGATATCAGCATTTTTGAGTAAAGAATTTAAACTAGTAGGATTAACATCAAATTTTTCGATTTCTTTATTAGGAATCCAAGGATCATAGGCAATGATGTTATTAGAGAATGCTTTGAGTATAGGAGTAAGTGATTTAGCTAAATCACCAAAACCAATTAAACCAAATGTTTTATTTTTTATTAAAAAATTATTCTGACTTATTGCACCACCATATTTTTCTTTTTTTGAAATAAAATCTGAATGAGCAATATGAATACTTCTTGCTATTGATAAAGTAAGACCCATTGCCATTTCAGCAACAGGTTGAGCAAACACAGGAGATGTTGCTAAAACATGTATTCCTTTTCTAAAACAATAATCGTAATCCATATTGTCCATAAAATTGCTTTCTACATTAAATATTGCTTTAAGTTTTGTGGATTTAGAAATTAAGGATGAAGGTAAATTGGGTTGCCCAAAGATATAATCTGCCTTTGATAAATTTTTTTCATAAAAATTATTTTTATTTTTATTTGGGGCAGTAATAAGTTTAAAATTATTTCTTAAGTATTTTAAATTTTCTTTAGAAAAAAGTAGATCCATTGTTCTTGGATATGGATCTAATAAAATTATAGGCTTGTTTTGACTCATACAATTTTTAAATTTTAGAAAAAGAAATTTACTTTTATACGCCCTTACGTTGTTTATTTTTTCCTTCTAAAAATTCGTTAAGAGCTGATTTCTTACCTTCGGTATTATCCACTTCAAGTGTTGGGCTTTCCCAAAAAGCTGTTCCTTCTAACCATTCATATCCATCTGTCTTCATAGAAATTACGTATGTTTTGTCTGATTCTTTTGCTCTTTTGAAAGCGGCCTCTAATTCTGAAATAGATTTAACAGTCTCACCATTTGCCCCCATACTTTTTGCGTGAGCTTCAAAATCTACAAAATGTACATTTGTCGCTCTGGCAGCATTGAGATTGCAAAGATATTCATTCCCACCTTTTGCTAGTTGCAATCTATTAATAACCATATGACCGCCATTATCACAAACAACTATAATTAATTTTTTATCATATAAAACTGAACTGTAGATATCGCTATTTTGCAAGAGGTAAGAACCATCGCCTACAAATACAATTACATCTTGTTCAGGTTTTGCCATTTTGATTCCAAGTGCACCTGATATTTCATAACTCATGCAACTAAACCCCCATTCAGTTTCAAAAGTATTTAGTTCTTTAGGTTTCCATATTTGAACCACTTCCCCAACTAACCCTCCAGCTGCAGTGACTACAATATCTGATGGGTCTGAGTTTCTATAGACTGCACCTACAGCATGAGCATAGGATGGTAATTCTTGGTTTGTTGGTCCACTTTCTTTGGCAACATATTCATCCCATTTATTTCTTTCCTCAATTGAACGCTGGTACCAATTATCTGGTGCTTTCCAATCTCCTAATGCCTTTGATAATTCTTGAAGTCCGATTTTTGCATCGCTTACAACAGGAGTTGCGCGATGTTTAGTAGTATCAAATCGCGAAGTGTTTATAGATACAAGTTGAAAATGTTCATTTTCAAAATTTGTCCAAGAGCCAGTTGTAAAGTCACCTAATTTTGTTCCAACAGCTAGTGCTAAATCAGTATCAGTAGCAAGATTATTAGATGAGCCTTCTCCTAAGCATCCAATTGCACTTATATAATAAGGATCATCTTTATTCATACATCCAATACCCATTACTGTTGCTGTTACAGGAATATTATGTTTATTTGCAAAAGTAGAAATTTCCTCTTCTGCTTCTGAATATAAAACTCCTCCACCTGAAATAATAATTGGCTGTTTAGATTGTTTTAATTTATCAGCAGCCTTTTGTATTTGATTTGGATCAGGATGAATTCTTCTAATTTCATGAATTTTTTCTTCAAAAAAGATTTCGGGATAATCATAAGCTTCTCCTTGAACATCTTGAGACATAGAAATTACTGCTGGACCACAGTCTGCGGGATCAAGCATTACATTAATTGCTTGAGGTAAAGATGTTAAAATTTGTTCAGGTCTAGTTATTCGATCAAAATATCTTGATACAGATTTAAATGAATCATTTTGAGTTTCTGAAGGAGAATTAAAATGTTCTACTTGTTGTAAAACAGGATCTGGAAAACGACTAGAAAATGTATCACCTGGTAAAAGTAAAATTGGAAGTCTATTACTTAAAGCAACTGCAGCAGCTGTAACCATATTAGTAGAACCAGGTCCAACAGATGAAGTTGCAACAAATATTTGTTGTCTTCTTTTGGCACGAGCATATGCAATACCTGTTAGTGCCATATTTTGCTCATGATGACCTCTGTAACCAGGAAGTTCATTTTGATATTCTTCCATAGCTTGTCCAATACAAGCAACATTACCATGACCATAAATACCGAAAGCACCTGGAAATAGTGGTTCTTTTTTTCCATTAATTAAAATTTTTTGCATAGTTAAATACTTAATTAATGCATGTGAACATGACATTTTAATTGTTTTCATATGTTCCTTTCACAAAAAAAATAGATACTATTATATTAAAAAAATAATTTAAAGAGTTAAACAATTTATTTTTCTATTATTTTAGAATATAGAATTATTAATGAAAGTTGGGATTGTTGGTGAAATTCATCCAAGTGGATATGAGATATTTGATAAAAATAACATTGAATATCTTGTTACTAATAATATTGATGAAGATCATCTAATAGAAAAATTACGAGATGTGGATGGTATTGTTGTAAGAACGGCAGAAATAAATAAAAATATTCTCTCTCAAGCAAAGAAACTAAAAATTGTTGCAAGACACGGTGTTGGCTATGACAATGTAGATACTGAATATTTAAATAATAATAAAATAGCTATGGCCATTACTGGAACAGCAAATGCAACGAGCGTAGCTGAACATGTAATGACAATGATGCTTTGTTTGACAAAGAATATTTTTGAATCTGATAAATTAGTGAAATTAGGTAAATTTAAAGAAAAGGGCAATCTGCCGAACTACTTTGAGCTCTATAATAAAAAAATTCTAATTCTTGGTTTTGGTCGAATAGGAAAAGCTTTAGCAAAAAGATGTAGTGGGTTTGAGATGGAAGTTTATGTACATGATCCATTTCTTTCAGATCAAGAAATAAAAAATCAAAACTGCATTCCAGTCAATAAAGAAGAAGGCTTTAGAATTGCTGATTATATAAGTATCCATTTACCTTTAAATGAAGAAACTAAAAATTTGATTTCTTTTGATCAATTTGAAATCTTTAAATCAAATTTGATTTTAATTAATACAGCAAGAGGCGGTATAATTAATGAAGATGCTTTATATGAAGCTTTAAAAAATAAAAAAATTTTTGGAGCTGGTGTTGATGTATTTGAAAAAGAACCACCTTTAGAAAATCATAAACTTTTTTCTTTAAATAATATTTTGTTAACTCCTCATAACGCTGCTTTAACTTTAGAATGTAGAAAAAGAATGTCAGTGGAATCGTGCGAAAATGTTTTTGATTTTTTAACTAAAAGTAAAAAATTAAATAAAAGCAATATTATAAATCTAAATATTTTTGATTAAATATTAAGGTAAAGATTTCCATCTTCTTCTGTAACATCAAATATTTTTAATGGGATCTGTTCTAAATCAGAGATAGAATCTCCAGATACAATGCTAAATTTATTTCCGCATGTTGGGCATTCTAGTTCTTCACCTTCAATACTAGCTTCACTTAATAAAGTTTTTTCTGCACAAGGACAATTTCCTTCAGTTGCAAAAAAACCAGACTCAAGTCTATAAATTGCATAATTTACATCGTCGTATTCAAAATTTTCAACCGAGCCAACATCAATATCGTCAACTTCACCTATTAAGATTGGCTCTATTTCATCATTCATAAAAAATTTTTAAAATAAAATTGAATTAGAATAAATATTTTTTTTAAGAAAGTTGTTGATTTATCTGAATTTTAGATTTTTTCTTGTGAGTTCTTTTACGTTAGAAACTCCCATTAATTTCATATCTCTTTCAATTTCATTGCGTAAATTAGATAAACTTTTTTCAACACCTTTTTGACCTCCTGCAGCCAATGCATATAAATACATTCTTCCACCAGAACAGGCTTTTGCACCAAGTGATAATGCTTTTAAAACATGTGTGCCCCTTCTTATGCCTCCTTCACAGATTACATCTATTTTATCTCCAACAGCATCAACAATTTCAGCTAGTTGGTCAAATGGCGATCTTGAACCATCCAATTGTCTCCCTCCATGATTTGAAACCATTATGGCAGAAGCACCTACATCAACAGCTTTTTTTGCATCGTCAACAGACATCACCCCTTTAATGGCAAATTGACGTCCCCACTCTTTGTTAATATTTTCTACATCTTTCCAGCTCATAGAATTATCAAGCATATTTGTGAAGTAATCTCCTATGGTTGTCATTACTTTTGTACCTTCATTAATATGATCCTTTAAATTGCTTAATTCCCATTTAGGCTTTGTAAAATAATCTACTGCCCATTTTGGATGGAGCATAAAACTCAAAACACTATTAAGTTTTAGTTTCATTGGTATAGTAAATCCCGTATATAAATCTCGTTCACGATTTCCTCCTACAGCAGTGTCAACAGTCACAGCCATAGCTTCAAAATTTGATTCCTTACATCTATCTATAAGTGCTTTATTTAATCCTTTATCCTTATGAACATACAGTTGAAATAATTTAGGGGTTTTTACTAAATTAGATATTTCTTCAATACTAGCAGTCCCTAGAGAAGAAATTCCAAACATAGTTCCAAATTTTTCAGCAGCTTTTGCAACTCCAATCTCACCTTCATGATGGAACAGCCTTTGAAGAGCAGTTGGCGCACAATACAAAGGTATATCTAACTTTTGTCCCATTACAGTAGTCGACATATCAACTTTATCAACACCGCTTAAAACATTTGGAATCAAATCACATTGCTCGTAAGCATCTGTGTTTCTTTTATAAGTTATTTCATCATCAGCTGCACCATCGATGTAATGGAATATTGGACTTGGTAGTCTTTTTTTTGCTAAGTTTCTAAAATCTTTAACGTTATGACAATTATTGATATTGCCAAACATTACGCCTGAACAGTTTTTTGAGTTTGCTCTCCTAGACCTTCAATACCAAGCTTCATAACATCACCTGCTTTTAAAAATACTTGTGGTTTCATTCCCATACCAACGCCAGGTGGTGTTCCTGTAGAAATAATGTCTCCAGGTTGTAATGACATAAATTGGCTTAAATAACTTATTAAAAAGTTTACTCCGTAAACCATTGTGCTTGTTGAGCCATCTTGCATTCTTTTACCATTAACATCCAGCCACATTTTTAGATTTTGAGGATCTGGTACTTCATCAGTAGTTACCAAATATGGTCCGATTGGACCAAAGGTGTCGCAAGACTTACCCTTAACCCACTGACCTGAGTGTTCTATCTGAAATTCTCTTTCACTAAGATCATTAATAACACAGTAACCGGCTATATGAGATTGTGATTCACTCTCAGAAATATATTTTGCTTCTTTTCCAATAATAACACCAAGCTCAACTTCCCAGTCAGACTTTACTGATTTTTTTGGAATCTCTACGTTATCATTTGCTCCGATAATTGCACTTGTTGCTTTTGCAAAAATAATTGGCTCAGGTGGAACTTTTGCACCAGTTTCTTCGGCATGATCAGAATAATTAAGCCCAATACAAATAAATTTTCCAATACTTTCTTTACAAACACAAGGTGCATATCCCTCACTATTTTCAACTAAAGGTAAAGATTTAGGATCAATTTTTTTCACTTCATTCAACTTGCTAATAGTTACATTTTTATTATCCCAATCCTTTACAAGAGATGATACATCACGAATATTTCCTTCTTGATCAAGTATTCCTGGTTTAACTTCATTTTCAATTCTGTATCTTAAAGTTTTCATTATAAAGTCCATCCTCCATCAATTAAGTTTAGCGTTCCAGTAACAAAATCTGATTCATCACTTGCTAAATAAGTTGCAAGCGATGCTATTTCTTCTGGTTGTGCTAATCTTCCCATTGCCTGTCTTGCTATAAAGTCTGATCTGGCTTTAACAGGATCATCGGCCATATTAACTCTACCTTCCCAAGAAGGTGTTTCAACAGTTCCTGGCAAAATAGCATTACAGCGAATTCCATCTTTAATGTGATCAATAGCTATAGCTTTTACAAAACCATTTAGTGCTGCTTTTGTAGTTCCATAAATAAACCTATTAGGCACACCTTTAACATTAGATGCAGCAGAAGAAACAATAACGATATTACCTTTCTTTTCTTTCAACATTTTTGGCAAAAGATTGTAGGTCATTAAATATGCAGAAAATATATTAACATTGATTGATCGTGAAAACTCATCCTCATCACAATCAAGAATTGTTCCGTGATGAACAAAACCTACTGCATGAAATAAAACATCGATCTTATCTATAGATGAACAAAAGGCTTCTACATCTTTTTTGTTTGTTGAATCCAATTTCATTGTTTGGATACTCATATTCTCATTTTTTAAATCATTTAATTTATCTTCATTAATATCAGTTGCTAAAACTTTAGCCCCCTCATTTGCAAATTTAAGGGCGGTTGCTCTTCCGATACCTTGTGCAGCTGCAGTAACTATAATATTTTTTTTATCTAATCTCATATGTCAGAAGGATATGTTTTTTAGCATTAACAGACTTTATTTTGAATTCAATAAATAAAGAAGCCTATAATATTAGTCATTTACAAAATATATCAATTTTAAATTAATAAATATTAATTTATTAGATACATATATGAATTTTCTTTTAACAGGTGGTGCTGGATATATAGGTAGTCATGCCGCCCTTTCTCTTCTAGATGCTGGTCATAATGTTCATGTTATTGATGATTTATCTACTGGGAATGAAAGTCTCATTCCTAAAAATGCATTTTTTACAAATTGTAATATTAATGATGAAAAAGTAATTTCTGAGCTTATAAAATCTAATAGCTTTGATTTATTAATGCACTTTGCTGGTTTTATTCAAGTTGAGGAGTCTGTAAAATATCCGCAGAAATATTTTGATAATAATACTGAAAATGCAACTAAACTATTTGAAACTTGTAAAAATAATGGATTAAATAAAATAGTATTTTCTTCAACAGCTGCTGCATACGGATCAGTAAGTGAAAATAAATTAATAGATGAAAATACAAATTTAAATCCTCAAAATCCATATGCTGAATCTAAAATAAAAACAGAAAATTTTTTATTTGAAAATAAAGATGACTACAAATTTATAATATTACGATACTTTAACGTTGCTGGTGCTGATAAAAAATTGAGATCAGGTCAAATATCTAAAAGATCAACACATTTAATAAAAATTTTATCTGAAGTAGTTGTAGGTAAAAGAGACCATATTGAAATATTTGGGAATGATTATAATACGCCTGATGGAACAGCTATCAGAGATTATATTCATGTCTCTGATCTTGCTGATATCCACTTAGAAGTTGCAAAATATTTATTAGAAAGTTCAGAATCTAATTTATTTAATTGTGGTTATGGAAATGGTTTTAGTGTTTTAGATGTTATAAATACTGCAAATAAAATTTCAGAAGATAAAATTAATTATAAATTTTCAAACAGAAGAGATGGAGATGTTGAGCAATTAATTGCAGATACATCAAAAATATTAAAACATATTGATTGGAGACCAAAATATAATGATCTAAGTGAAATTATAAATTCTTCAATTAAATGGGAAGAAAAAATTAATGAATCAAATACATAAAAGAATTTTTATAAGAAATGATAAAAAAGAACTTTATCTTTATGGTTATAATGAACACAAAGAGTCCCCAAGCCAAGAGCTTGAGATTACAGAAATTCCTAAACCTCATATGAGATGGAACCCTTCAAGAGAAGAATGGGTTACATACTCAGCAGGAAGAAAAGACAGAACTTCATTTCCACCAAAAGAGTATTGCCCACTTTGTCCAGGTGCAAATTTAAATTATCCGACAGAGATACCATTTTCAAACTTCGAAGTTGCAGTCTTTCCAAATCGTTGGGCTAGCTTTAATACCAATGGAGAAAATATATTTTTAGAAAAAATTTTAAGTAAACCTTCAAAAGGAGAGTGTGAAGTAGTTGTCTATTCTCCAGCACATCTTGATACTATTTCTGAAATGCCTTTGGAGCGAATAGAATTATTAACTACAGTTTGGATTGATAGATATAAGGAGTTGAAAAAAAAACCTGATGTTAAATATGTTCTACCTTTTGAAAATAGAGGAGAAGAATGTGGTGTAACTCTTCATCATCCACATGGTCAAATTTATGCTTATCCTTTTATCCCTCCTGCAATTGAAAAAGAAATAAGGGCATTTAAAAAAGAGAACTTTTTAATTAAAATTATGAAGGAACTGGAGGAGAAATATTATGTGTATCAAAATGATAATTTTATTGCTGCTGTCCCACCCTTTGCTAGATATGCTTATGAGATATGGATAATACCAAAAATTCAAATTGAAGGACCTTGGAAATTTAATAATAAGCAAATTGAGGATTTTTCTAAATGTATTCAACAGGTTGTGAAAGGATATGATACTTTTCTAAATAAAAGATGTCCATATATAATGGGTTTACATGCTTCTCCTGAATTAGATGATAATCAGTTTCATTTTCACGTTGAATTTTATCCACCTTTAAGACACGGAGATAAACCTAAAGTTTTAGCAGGCTCTGAGTCAATGGCTGGTGTTTTCATTATGGATGTATTGCCAGAAGATTCTGCTAAAGTATTAAGAACATTTATGTCATGAAAACAATAGAAGAAAAAATAAATTATTATAAAGAAAGTCTAGATCTTTTCGATGATGGAATGGATAAGTATAAGTTTTTAATTGATCAAGCGAAAAATGCTAAAAATTTTCCAGAAGAATATAGAAATGACTCTTTTAAAGTCTCTGGATGTCAGGCACAAGTTTGGTTGGTTCCTCAATTAAATGAAAATAAACTTTCATTTTATTATGACTCAGATGCTTTTATATCAAAGGGTATGGTAACAATTCTATGTGATATTTATGGTGATAGAAATCCATCTGAAATTAAAAATTCTGATTTTAGTATGTTAAATACCTTAGAGCTTGATACTCTTTTAACTCCTGGGAGAAGGAATGGTGTATATTCAATGTTAGAAAAAATAAAAGAATATGCAAATTCCTATGCATAAAATAAATAATGTTTTATGAGCCAAAAAAGGGGTATCCTTTTAAAATAGATCCATTTAAGTCATTGGTTTTTCCTCGACCTATTGGATGGATATCTTCAATTAATAAAAATGGTGTTGCTAACTTAGCACCTTATTCTTACTTCAATGCTGTGGCTGATGAACCGCCACAAGTGATGTTTTGTTCAAATGGTAGTTCAGCGCATGGAAAATATAAGGATTCGTTATCAAATATTTTATCTACAAAAGAATTTGTCGTAAATTTTGTGACTTCAAGTTTACGAAATCAAATGAATATATCTTCCGGGGATTTCAAACCAGATGAAGATGAATTTATTTTGTCAAATTTAAAAAAGAAAAAATCAAGACTTGTTAAAGCTCCATCAGTTAAAGATAGTCCTGTTAATTTAGAATGTAAATTAGTTAAAACAATTAAATTAAAATCAAATTCAAAAAAAATTTCTACAATGATTATTGGTGAAGTAATTGGAATTTTTATAAATAATAAATTTATTAAAAATAATAGAGTTGATAGTGTTGCAATGAGATATATTTCAAGAATGGGATATAGTGAGTACACGACTATTTCTTCAAAATTTAATCTAAAAAGATAGTCTTAATAAAAATAAATAAATCATTAAAACTAATAGACTAATAATTAAAACCAGAGTAAACCTAAACTAAGGGAGTATGGCGGAACTGGTAGACGCGCCGGATTCAAAATCCGGTCACTTCGGTGGTGTGGGTTCGATTCCCTCTACTCCTACCACTGTATTATTTTTTATAGCTATTAATAATAAAAACGAAATACCTAAAAAAATAAAACCTAGTGCATACATATTAAAAGTTAATCCAAAGATTGATGCAGAAAAACCAACAATTGCTGGACCAAATAAAGCTCCTGCTTGACCTATGCTAGTTATATGAGAGATAGTTTTAGGCATGGGTTCTTTAGAGATTTTAACAGCTAATCTAATTACTATAGGTAATAGATTTGATGTAAAAAATCCAAAAATTATCATAGCTAAAAGAATTATATATAAGTTCATTGTCGTGATACTAACTATCAAAATTACAGATCCTATTATAGAAAAGTAAGGGCCTACAATTTTTTCATTAAATAAATTGATAAGATTTGATGCTAAAAAATTGCTAATTATTCCTCCAATATTAAAAAAAAGCACTATTGAGCCAGCCATAAAAATAGCTGCATTAAGATCATTAAGCAGCCACAATGATGACCATTGTGCAATTATTCCCATGGAAGCAAATATAAGCATATTTATGGATCCAAATATAAAAACACCTTTACTTGGTAGAGTAAATTTTGAACCTTTGCTCACAATGTCATATTTTCTTGGTAATCCAAAAAAATAAATTGTTAATGCTGAAAGAATAAAAATAAAACCAAAAAAAATAAATATATTAATGGGATTAAAATTATACCCAAGTGCAAAGCTAGCAGTTATTGAGCCACATATTACACCTATTGAAAAAGCGGATTTAAATATAGGGTTTAGAATTTCTGAAGTTTCTTTTTCAATAATACTAACTTGTAACAATACATTTGGCACCTGTATGCCCATAGCTAAACCCCAAACAGAAGACACAATTAAGAAAACAACATAACTTTCTGAAAAAAAAACTATAAAAGGTAAAAAAGATATAATCGTTCTTGAAATGACAATACAGTTTTTTGTTCCAATCTTAGGAGTCAAAAAAAGTGTAGTTGCTTGATTGGAAATTATACTAAATAATCCGAATAATGTTAATCCAAATGAAAATTCTACTTTTGTAATTTTTAGTATTTCTAGTAAAATTGGAACATGAACCATATAAATAGTTAATAGAAAAATATTTAATGAGCCTACTGAGTAAGCAATATAAAAAGATCTTTTTAATATTTTATATTCAGACACAATATTTAATCTTTCTAAAATATTAGTTTAAAAACTAATCTTAAAAATTTTGAGTTGTTTGTATTTTGTTATCTATGTTTTTTTTACCTTTGAACATAATTAAATACATTAATAGAGAAATCAAAAACATAATTGCCCCTAAAACGTACATATTAAATGTTAAGCCAAATGTTTCTGCAGAAATCCCAACAACTGCAGGTCCAAATATAGCTCCTAAAAAAGCTATGCTTGATACATGAGAAATAGTTATAGGTATTGGATTATTTGAGTACCGTACAGCCTGCCTAAATACAATAGGCATAACATTTGAAATTAAAAATCCAAATATAGTTATCGATAAAAATATAATAGTAATATTTTCAGTTATTATACTCAAAGATAATATTATCGATCCAACCATTGCAAAACAAGGGCCTACAATTAATTCATTAAATTTTTTAATTAACTTAGAAGCAAAAATATTACCAACGATCTCACCAGCATTAAAAAAAATTACAATTGATCCAACCAGATATATTGGGGCTGACAAATCAGTAACAAGCCAAAGAGGCGACCATTGAACGATTATTCCCATAAAAGCAATAATAAACATATTAATAGATGCAAATAAAATTATGTTGAAGTTTGGAACTGCAAATCTTGGATTATCATTCACTACATCATATTTTTTTTCTAAACCAAAAAAATACATTGATAATGATGAAATAAATACTAATAACCCAATGAAGAAAGTTGTGTAAATAGGATCAATTTTAAAACCCAGACAAATACTTGATATTGCTGCACCACTTAAAAAACCAAAATTAAAAGAAGATTTAAAAATTGGATTAAGAATTTTTTTAGTTCTTTCTTCTATAATAGCAACTTGTGTAAAAATATTTGGCGCTTGTATTCCAATAGAAATTCCCCAGAATATAGAAACTAAAATAAAAATATTATAGTTTGAAAAATAAAAAATATAAAATGGAATAAAGGAATACATTACTCTTGCTATTATTAAGCAATTTGTACTTCCAATTTTTGGTAATAAAAAGCGCGTGGTCAATTGATTAGTAATTACATTAAAGATTCCAAAAAATACGAAAGCTATTGAAAATTCAGTTTTTGTCATTTCTATTAACTCAAAAAGAATTGGAGTGTTAACCATAAATGTACTAAAAATGAGTGTTGCAAATAATCCTTGGGAAAAAGTTGCAAAAAAAGCTGTTTTTAATTCTTTAGTTTCTGTAGTTTCCATTTAAAAATATTGAGAAGATAAATTTTTTAGATTTAAAATCGTTATTAGTATAAGTCAAAATTATTAATATTGTAATAATTAATGAATTTTCTTAAAAATATTTACATTTGGACTTTAAAAAAAGCAGAACATAAAAATGCAAAGTGGTATTTAAGTTTAATATCATTTGCTGAGAGTTCATTTTTTCCAATTCCACCAGATATACTTTTAATACCAATGGCATTGGCTTCAAAAACAAAAGCTTTATTTTATGCTTTTGTCTGTACTTTGTCTTCAGTTCTAGGAGGTGTCTTTGGATATGCAATTGGATATTTTTTTTTCAATTCAATTGGTTTGTATATAGTTGAATTTTATCATTTAGAAAATTCGTTTAGTATTTTTGAAAATTATTATAAAGAATTTGGTATTTTGATTGTTTTGGGCGCTGGTATAACTCCATTTCCTTATAAGTTTATTACAATTGCAAGTGGTGTATTTGGATTAAATATTTACTTATTTGTTATAGTTTCTATAATTGGTAGAGGTCTTAGATTTTATTTAATTGCAATACTGTTGTATTTTTTTGGTGAAAAAATAAAACTATTTATTGATAAATATTTTAATATCTTATCTATTACATTTTTTATTTTACTTGTTGGAAGTGTTTTTATAATTAGATTTTTATGATCATTCGTAATTGGACGTTGCTTTTATTTATTATTTCCCTAATTTCGATATCATCCGCATTAATTGCAGAGTACTTCTTTAATCTTCAACCATGTGAGTTGTGTTTAAAACAAAGACATCCATATTATTTAATTTTAATATGTTTGATTTTGATTTTTTTATTCAAAAATTTAAATAAAATTTGGCTTTATTTAGTAATACAGTTTGCATCAGTTTACGGGCTTTTTTATTCTATATGGCACGTAGGAGTTGAAAATAAAATTTTTAAAGGACCAGCAGGTTGTTCAGCAATGTTAACAAACAGTGAGAATACTACAGACCTTAAAGCGCAGATATTATCAAAACAGGTAATTAGTTGCGATGAAGTTATTTGGAGTTTTTTTGGAATTTCTGCTGCTTCAATTAATACGCTTGTTTTACTAGTTATTTTTATTTTAAATGCTATTTATTTATTTAGATACTATGGCTTTAAAAAAGAAAAAAACATATAAAAAAAAATCCTCGTCAAATAGAACAACTCATAGAGAGATTTTAGAAGAAATCATAAGAGTCGATCATGCTGGTGAATATGGTGCAACCAAAATATATGATGGTCAAATAGCAATATTTGGCAAAAGTTCAAAGCTTGGTAAAACAATTCAACATATGGCAGATCAAGAACAAGAACATATTGATAAATTCAATGAACTTATCTTGGAACATAGAGTTAGACCAACTGCTCTCCTTCCTTTGTGGAATGTTGCTGGATATGCGCTTGGCGCGTCCACAGCATTAATGGGAGAAAAAGCTGCCATGGCTTGTACTGTTGCTGTTGAAAAAGTAATAGGTGAACATTATCAAGAACAATTGGAACTCTTAGGAGATGATCATAAAGATTTAAAAAAAACAATTTCTAAATTTAGAGATGATGAGCTTGAACATCACGATATAGGAATAGAACATGATGCAGAAAACGCACCAGGATATAAAATTATGTCAAAAGTAATAGAGCTTGGATGCAAAACAGCAATTGCTATCTCAAAAAAAATTTAATTTTCTAATTCTGTATCCCAGTATAAATAATCTCTCCAAGTCTCATGCAAAAAATTTGGTGGAAAATTTCTACCATTATTTTGAAGTTGAATTGACGATGGTCGTAGAGGTTTTTTAAAAAGTTTCATATCAGTGTTCTGAATAAGTTTTCTTCCCTTTTTTAAATTACATGACGTACATGCTGAGACAACATTTTCCCAAGTAGTTTTTCCATGCATACATTTTGGCACTAAATGATCAAATGTTAATTCGTTAGCTGGAAAACGATTAGTGCAGTATTGGCAAGTAAAATTATCTCTCAGAAAAACATTAAAACGAGTGAAGGCAGGTCTTCGTTGTGGAGTTACATAATCCTTTAAGGCAATTACACTTGGCAACTTAAAAGTAAGATTTGGAGAATGAACTTCGTGCTCGTAATTTTCTATAACTGAAACTCTTTCAAGAAAAACAGCTTTGATAGCGTCTTGCCATGAACATAAAGAAAGTGGATAGTAAGATAGCGGCCGAAAATCAGCATTAAGAACTAAAGCTGGATTTTCTGCGGTACTCATTTTAGTTTCTACTCACCCAAGTCATAATATTCAGATAGTAATATAATATTAAGATTCGATTACTTTAAATATTTTTTTTAATAAAATTTTGGAAAAAAGTTATTGTTTCTTGTGACATTGTATGCTCGTCACTTTTAATAAGATAATTTTCATAATTGTAGTTATACTTTTTTAAGACTTCAAGTGACTCGTTGTAATTGGAAATAGGTAAAACAGCATCTTGCGCACCATGAGAAATAAAAATTGGTGTTTTTAAAAATGCATTATTAGGCTTATGTTCTTTTGATATAATTCTTGAAGATATAATTGCTAAGCCTGCCAACTTATTTTGAAGTATTTGCCCAAGTTCAAAAGCCATCATACCTCCTTGAGAAAAACCCATAACAAAACAATCGGTCGTTTTTAAATTTAAATTTTCTAACAAAAGAGAAATAGAGTTATAAATTTTTTCAACATTCTCAGATATTTTCTTTTTGGCCACATCATATTCTTTTGCACCAGCATTAGAAATATGATTGCCATTGAGATATAATTGAAACCATTCATGCCCCATAGGATAATCTTGAATTGTATCTGGAGCATTTAATGCAACATATTTCATCCCCCAGTCATCTTGATCAATTAAATTTGCAATTTGAATAAAATTAGTAGCGTTATCTCCATATCCATGAAGCATGATCATCAATTTTTTTGGATTTTTGTGTTTAGTAATTGACGGACCTTTTAAAATATCAACCATAAACAAACACTTTGTTTAAGTTATCTTGTTTCATAGAATAAAAGTTTTATATAGATATTATTATGAGTACAATGCAAATAATACTTGTCTTGTTTATGGCAGCAACTCTAGCAGTTGTTGTTGTTGGTGTTATTGCTATGGCAGTAAATGGAAAGCTTAACAAAAATCACAGTAATAAACTAATGCGGTTAAGAGTATTATTTCAAGCAATTGCTATATTTGTCTTTGTTGTAATTGTTTGGTTAGCTAGAAATTAGCAAATTAGAGTCTAGAAAAATTTCATAATATTTAGTATATAGTTGCTAGGTTTATATGGGCATTCACTTTAATCACAAATCTAAAGCGGGAGACCGCAAAATGCAGAAAGAGCTTAAGCTAAAAATGAAAGCTGAAGAGCGCAAAAAGAAACGTGAAGAGCAAGAAAAGCTTAAAATGGAAGAGGAAATGCGTAAACTCGAGGAACTTACAAGACCTGATAAAGAAGAAAATAAGTAGTCTTTGATTAACTTTTTAAAATTATCTAATTAGGTAAAGGATAGTGTTCAGCTATGAATTTCTTTAGAATTTCTAATGTTTGATCTGCTTCTTCTAAAAGCATCATATGGCCACAATCTTCAATGATCTTTACTTCCGATCCTTTAATATAATCAGCAAGAATTTTTCCATCTTTTAAACGGCACATTCTGTCTTGTGCACCTAATATAGAAAGAGTAGGTAAATCCAATTTCTTAGCAACCTCAGGTCCATTTTTATAATTATCACACGCTCTAAAATCGACACCTAGAGTATCTTTAATTTCTTTATTTTGAACAATCATAGAACCAACATTTAGGTGATATAAACCTGGAACAGGATGGCCTCCAAAATGTCCTGCAGGGCCATGCGCAAAATCCATCATAAGATCAACAGCCTTAGGATTACTCTCTTCAGCTAGCTTTAATAATTCTGGGTTCATCGGAATAGCAGACGCACCACCCATAAGAGTTAAGGTTTTAATTTTTTCTGGGTGTTGCGCAACACATTCCATTGTTACAAGACATCCTTGAGAATGTCCTACTAGTGAAGCTTCTTTACATCCAACTGCTCCAATTACATCACCAACCCAATCTCCCATTTCTTCAATAGTTTTTAAACTTTCACCAGAAGATAATCCGTGACCTGGTAAATCAACAGCTAAAACGCTGTATCCACGGAATGCAAAGTAACGTGTTTGTAAAACCCAGACCATGTGACTTAGTCCACTGCCGTGTACAAATATAATAAGAGGTTTATTTTTATCAAAAGGTCTGCCTCCAGTGGAGGCAAACGTATCAATTCCGCGAACTTTAAACTTCATTTACTTGTTTGCAACTAAACGAGGTTTTTTTGCAGCTCTAAATCCATCTTCAAAATCGTTTACGATATCTTCAAAGTCTTCTAAACCAACAGATAATCTAATCATATCATGAGATAATCCAGCAAATTTTAAAGTTGCCTCATCCATTTGTGAATGAGTTGCTGATGCCGGATGGATAACTAATGTTCTTGCATCACCTACATTTGCTAAGTGAGATGCAAGCTTAACATTATTAATAAACGCAGCACCTGCTTCTTTTCCACCTTTAATTCCAAAGGCAATCATTGATCCAGTTCCCTTAGGAAGAATTTTTTCTGCTAGTTCCTTATCTGGATGACCAGGTGCACTTGCATGAGATACCCAAGCGACACTTTCATGATTTGATAAATACTCAACCATCTTCAAAGCATTGGAACAATGTTTTTCCATACGAAGAGAAAGCGTTTCAAGTCCGTGTAAAATGTTCCATGCATTTTGAGGAGCTAAACAAGGTCCCATGTCTCTCATTCCTTCAGCTCTTGCCATCATTGTAAATGCCGTTGGGCCAAATTCTTCAGCAAATGATAATCCATGATAGCCTTCGTACGGTTCAGTCATAGTTGGGAACTTATCATTTTGCATCCAATCAAATGTTCCACCTTCAACTAAAATACCTGCCATAGAAGAACCATTTCCGCTCATCCATTTAGTTAACGAGTGAACGACAAGATCTGCACCGTGTTCAAAAGGTCGGCATAAATATGGAGTTTGATAGGTACTATCAATAATAAGTGGGATACCTGCTTCTTTAGCAATGTTTGATACTTCAGGCATATTCATTAATTCATTACCTGGATTACCAACAAGCTCACCAAAAATACCTTTAGTGTTTGGTTGAATAGCTTTTTTAAAACCTTCTGTATCTCTTGGTTTTACAAAAGTTGTTTTAATTCCAAACTTAGGAAGTGTTAATCTAAATAAGTTTACTGTTCCTCCGTAAAGTTGAGAAGAAACAACCATGTGATCACCAGCATTACAAAGAGTCATGATCGTTAAAAATATTGCACTCATTCCAGATGCAGTTGCAAGAGCAGCTGTTCCACCTTCCAATGCACAAACTCTTTCTTCTAAGACTTGTACTGTTGGGTTGGACATACGACTATAAATATGACCACCTCTTTCTAGATTAAAAAGTGCTGCCGCATGGTCAACATCATCAAACATATATGAAGTTGTTTGATAGATTGGCACTTGTCTTGAGCCAGCGTTTTTGCTTGGCTGATAACCTGCATGAAGACTGAGTGTGTCAAATTTATAAGTTTTTGGGTCCATTTATAACTCCTTTGCTTTAGTTCTTAATTCGAATTTTTGTATCTTCCCTGTGGAAGTTTTTGGTAATTCACCAAAGATTACATGCTTTGGTCTCTTAAATCCAGCCATATTTTCTTTACAAAACTGTATAATTTCCTCTTCTGTGGCATTTTTTCCAGGTGCTAATTCAACAAATGCACAAGGAGTTTCACCCCACTTTTCATCTGGTTTCGCTACAACTGCAACAAGAGAAACAGAGTCATGTTTTGCTACAACATTTTCTACCTCGACTGATGAAATATTTTCTCCACCTGAAATAATAATATCTTTTGAGCGATCCTTAATTTGAATGTAACCATCAGGATAAACAACAGCTAAATCTCCAGAATGAAACCAGCCATTCTTCATAGATGTTTCAGTTGCTTCTTTATTTTTATAATATCCTTTCATTACAACATTACCTCTAATAAGTATTTCTCCCATTGTCTTACCATCCATTGGAACGCGTTTATGACTTTCTGGATCGGCAACAATAACTTCTTCTGTATTAGGATAACGAACACCTTGCCTAGAATTAATATCTGCTTTTTCTGTTTTAGGAAGTTCATTCCATTCTTCATTCCATGCACATTGTAATATGTGTCCATATGTTTCTGTTAATCCGTAAACATGCATTACCTCAAAACCTAGGTTATCCATTTTCTCAAGGATGGCACTCGTAGGTGGCGCACCAGCAGTTAGAACAAATACCTTATGATTGATTACTTTTTTATCTTTTTCATCTGCATTTGCGATTAAACTTAATACTATTGGCGCACCTCCAAAATGAGTAACCTTATGTTGATCAATCAAATTGTAAATATCTTTAGCAATAATATATCGGCAACAAACAACCTTGGCGTGAATTAATGCAGCAGTCCATGGATATCCCCATCCATTGCAATGAAACATTGGCACTGTATATAAAAAAGTTAATTTATTAGTCATATTCCATGCTGTTACACTGCCTGTTGACATTAGATAAGAACCCCTATGATGATAGACAACGCCTTTGGGTTTTCCTGTTGTTCCGGAGGTATAGCTTAAAGAGATAGCCTGCCACTCATCATCAGGTAAAGACCATTCAAAATTATCATCTCCAGTTAAAAGAAAATCTTCATAAGTCCATTTACCAATTCTCTCACCCTCACCTGCTTTGAATATTGCTTGATCATCATGGATATCAATAATAGGAATATTTTTTCCATAAAGGCTTAAGGCTTTTTTCATAGTAGGTGAAAATTGTGTATCTGTGATTAATAATTTTGCATCGCTATGATCTAGAATATATGCAATTGTTTCTGCATCAAGTCTTGTGTTAATTGTATTAATTACCGCACCAATCATTGGAATAGAATAATGAGCTTCAAATATTTCAGGAGTATTAGCTGCAATTATGGAAACAGTATCTCCTTTACCAATACCTTGTTTTTCTAAAGCACTAGCAAATTTCGTACAACGGTTATAAGTTTCTACCCAAGTATAACTTCTTTTACCATAAACAAGTGACTCATAATTTGGATAAATATCTTTAGCACGGGAAATAAAACTTAAGGGAGATAAAGGAACAAAATTAGCAGTATTTTTATCAAGATTTGTATCGAAATTATTCATCCATTCCTCCAAATTTTAATCGATACTACAAGAAATCAAATTAATTTACTAATGGTTTTCCTGTTTCTAATGTGTGTTTTATTCTTTCCTGGGTTTTAGACATCTGGATAAGTCGCATGAATGCTTCAAGCTCTAAATTGTATAGATCATCTTCAGTTAGATCAGAATTCATATTTGTATCACCACCGCTTAAAACAAAAGCAATTTGTTTTCCAACTTCTAAGCTATGATCCATTATTTTCTTTTCACTGTAAAGTTTTTCTAACTTTTCAAACATTTTGTCTTTTACAGAACTTCCACCAAGTCTGAATGTAGGTTCGCTGGGTTTGATATAACTGCTTTCAATATTATTAAGTAATTCAATAGCTGTTGTAAGTTGTCTATCCCTATTAATTACGACCTTATCTTTATTAAGAAAAAATTGATTAGGTTTTGCTTCGTTTGGTGAACTTGAAGTAATAGCATAGCCAATAAGATCAAAGACTTTCATAGAAGCATATTCTGAATTTTCTTTTCCTTCAGGTGTTTGTAGCCAACGCCACAACATTTCCTTACACCCACCACCTGCAGGAATTAGACCCACTAGAGATTCAACAAGACCTAGAACAACATTTGTATGTGAGACAGAGTAATCACAGTGAAGAACTACTTCAAATCCTCCTCCAATTGCTAAACCAGAAGGTGCTGCAATAAAAGGTTTATCTGCATATTTGATTGCCTTACAGGTTTGTTGAAAATCTACGATAAATTTTTCAATTTTTGACCACTCATTATTTTTAGCAAAATCCATTACATAATTTAAATTTACACCTGCTGAGAATTGCATTGCTTCATTTATTATAATTGTGCTTTTATTATTTTGTGCAGCTTCTTTTAAAGCAAGCATAGAGTCTGTGCTAAGAGCGTTGGCTTTAGTGGTAAATTCTACAATTTGAAAAGATGAAGAATCTTGTACGTTTGCAGAAGCGTTATGAAATGTTTTGTCTAATTTAAGAGATCTAAGATTGTCAATATTAGGATCAAGATATCCTGGTCTCTTCTCAAATTTAAAATTATTTTGAATTGTTTCAAAATAATTGATGTCAGTATTTTCCTGAATAAAAGAATTTGTTTCTATATTTGATAACATCTCGAATGGACCAATAGTCCAATTAAAGCCTAATCTTAGAGCATCATCAATATCTATATATTTAGATGAAACATCAGGAATTAGAAAAGCAGCATATCTAATTACTTTTGTTAGTATCGATTTTGCATACTTGCCATATTTATCATCTCTTTCGATTAATTTTTTAATATCTATTTTATCACCTAATCCTAAATTTATTTTTTTGCTAGGAGAGTATTCTCCGGTTTCTAGGTTAATTGCTTCAAGAGTTTTTTTACCATCTGACTTATTCATTCTGTAAAAACCACCCTTTCCTTTTCTTCCAGTATAACCTGTATCAATTAGTTTTTTTACTAACGGAATTTCTTGAGCAACTTCGTGAAAGGGATCTTCAATTGGTAATTCTTTAATGAAACTTTTTAAGACATCTGCCATCAAATCGATACCAATCAAATCATACAAACCAAAAATACCTGTTTTAGGAATACCCATTGGTCTTCCAAATACTGCATCTGCTTCTTCTATTGATATATTCATTTTAAATGCTTCAGTCATAGCAACTTGCATTGCATAAACACCAATCCTATTTCCAATAAATCCTGGGGTATCATTACAAATGATTACACCCTTTCCAAGTTGTTCATCACAAAAAGATTTTAAGAAATTAATCTTTTCAGTATCATTAATTGGCTCAGTAACAATTTCTAAAAGAGCCATATAACGAACTGGATTAAAAAAATGTGTGATGCAAAAATTTTTCTTCATATCCTCAGACATATTTGCAGATAAAACTTTCAAAGGAATAGTTGAGGTATTAGATGAGATTATAGAAGAGGGTTTACGTGCATCTTGTATTTTAGAATATATGGAATGTTTAATATCAATTCTTTCTACTACAGCTTCAACAACCCAATCAGCTTCTGAGACAGAGGAAAAATTGTCTTCTATATTTCCAGTTTCAATATGTTCCGCTTTAGTTTTTTCTACAAGTAGTGGGGGTCTTGATTTTATAATTCTTTCTTTAGCTTTTTCTGTTATTTGATTTCGTGATCCTTCATTTGATGGCAGATCAAGGAGTGTTACAGAAATTCCTGCATTAGCAACCTGGGCAGCAATCCCGCTACCCATAGTCCCAGATCCTATAACTACTACTTTTTTAATATTCATGTGAGTTCTATAAAGCTGAGCTTATATAAGAAAAATTTGCCGTATGAAAATAATTTAAGCATAAGAGTGGAAATTAATATAAATATCTCTTATAGGCCCGGAAAATGAAAAAAAACCCTTCAAGAAATGTCCATTTTTCAAAAGGACCTAGTGAGATTTTAGATGCAATTAATTCGTCTATAGATATCGATCAACGTCTGTATAAAGAAGATATAACTGGGTCAATAGCGCATGCTAGAATGCTCGGTAAACAAAAAATAATAAATAAAAAAGAACAAAGTGCAATAGTCTCTGGACTTAAAGCAATTGAAAGAGATATTGAAAAGAACAAGGTCGTATTTTCAAAAAAACTTGAAGATATTCATATGAACATTGAAAGTTTATTATTTAAGAAAATTGGAAAAGTTGCAGGAAAGCTTCATACTGCAAGATCTAGAAATGATCAGGTAGTAACTGATTTAAAATTATGGGTAAAAAAAGAATCGAAAATTTTAGATAGTGAACTAAAAAAATTTCAAAGAACTTTAATAAATATTGCAACAAAAAATACTGAAACAATTATGCCAGGTTACACTCATTTACAGATTGCTCAACCAATAACATTGGCACATCATATTTTAGCTTATGTTGAAATGATTGGTAGAGACAGAACAAGACTTGAAGATTGTTTATATCGTCTTAATGAAAACCCATTAGGAGCAGCTGCACTTGCAGGCACCTCTTTTCCTATTGATAGAAAATATACATCTAAAGAGTTAGGTTTTAGAGAGCCAACAAAAAATGCCATGGATACAGTCTCAGATAGAGACTTTGTAATAGAATTTTTATTTGTTCTATCATTAATTGCTGTTCATTTATCAAAAATAGCAGAGGAAATAGTACTTTGGTCAAATCAACAATTTGATTTTATAAATTTACCAGATGATCTTTCAACTGGCAGTTCAATTATGCCTCAGAAAAAAAATCCTGATGGTGCAGAACTTGTTAGAGGAAAAACAAGTATTATCATTAGTAATTTAAGTACAATGCTTAATATTATTAAAGGGTTACCACTTTCTTATAGTAAAGACTTACAAGACGATAAACAAATAACATTTAATTCATACGACAATGTTTCTTTGTGTATAAAAGTTATGAATGAAATTTTATCAAAATCTACATTCAACAAAACTAGAATGAAAGAGTTGATTGATAATTCAAATGCAACCGCCACCGATTTGGCTAATTGGTTGGTTCAAAAACTTAGATATTCATTTAGAGATGCTTATATTGTTACAGGAAAGATTGTTTCTTATTGTTCAAAGCAAAATAGAAACATAGATTCATTATCTCTTGATGAATTAAAAAAATTTGACAAAAATATAACAGCTGACGCAAAAAAAGTGCTATCAGCTACTAACAGTGTTAAATCAAAATTAAGTTTTGGGGGTACAGCTCCTGAAATTACTAAAAAAATGATAAAACTTGTTATAAAAAAATACTTATAATGATCAGATTAATATTATTATCATTTTTGTTGTTTACTTTTAGCTGTGGTAAAGTTGGTCCTTTAAGTTTACCAGAAGATCAAGTAGACAAATCCGTAATTACATATCCATGTGATGAAGCATGTTTAGAGAAATTAGAAGAAGAGAAAAAACGTCAACAATCCGTTATTATAAATACTGAATAAATGTTAACTTATAAAAATAACGACCCGTATATTGAGGGTACTTCTTTATATGACTTAGTTAAAGTTTGTCAGACACCTTTTTATGTGTATTCACAAGAAAAAATTATAAATCAAGTAAATAAAACTAAAGAAATTTTAGGTAACAATATTTTTTATTCAATTAAGTCTAATTCAAATCAAGCTATTTTGAAATTAATGAACTCGTTAGATATTGGAGCAGATGTAGTGTCAGTTGGTGAATTAAAAAGGGCCTTGGAAGCTGGTTTCGATCCCAATAAAATAATTTTTGAAGGTGTTGGAAAATCTGAACAAGACTTACTCTATGCTATGCATAAAAATATACGTTTAATTAATACTGAATCTTTAGAAGAAATAAAACTACTCGATAATTTAGCAAATGAAAAAAATAAAATCGTTGATATAGGTGTTAGACTTAATCCAGATGTTGATGGTGAGACTTTAAGTAAAATTTCAACAGGAAAAAAAACTGATAAGTTTGGTATTGAATTTGAAAATTTAGATAAAATTATCAAATTAGTTAAAAGTTGTAAAAATGTAAATTTAATTGGTATTAGTTGTCATATTGGAAGTCAAATTAGTAAAATTGAGGCATATAAAAATACGTTTTCTCAAATGAAAATGGCTGCAGATAAGTTTATTGAATCAGGTATTAATATCAAGCATGTAGATTTGGGTGGAGGTTTTCATGTTAAATATGAAGATTCTGATCCTGACTTTAATATTGAGATGGTAAAAGAAGAACTTGATAATTGTTTTACGCAAACAAACTATGAATTATCTTTTGAGCCTGGTCGGTATTTAATTGCTGAGGCTGGAGTTACAGTTACTTCTATTGTTACAATTAAAAATAATGGAGGTATAAATTATTTAATTATTGATGCAGGAATGAATACATTGATACGTCCAGCCATGTATGGTGCACATCATGAAATATTAGCGATTGATGTAACATCAGATGAATTTATGGATTATTCTATTGCTGGTCCAATTTGTGAAAGTTCAGATGTTTTTTTAAAAAATATTAAATTGGCTAAACAAAAAATTGGCAATCTACTGGTTATAAAAAATACAGGAGCTTATGGAAAAGTAATGTCTTCAAATTATAACTCTAGGCCACTGCCCTCTGAAATTTTAGTAAACAATGATAATTATGCAATTATTTATTCTCCAGAAAAAATTGAGAAAATAATTGAAGCTGATATTATTCCTAGCTGGTTGTAACTAATTTAAAGTATTGTGTATAATTTTAGCTAAGTCTGAAATTATCAAATTTAAATTAAAGAAAAATTCCCTAATATAGAAATCAATAATAATAAAAGTATTTTCACCGTAAGATCGATAAATCCATATTGCTAAAACTACAACTATAGCTAGAGCAATTACTATGGTTGAATTAATAACACTTGGTTTTTCTTGTCTTACAACTGTACTTGGTAAATTTCTGACTGGACCTTTTTCTAATTTTTCTTTTTGTTTATTATTTTTTAAATTTTGATCTAATTCTTCTTTTTTTGTAGATGGGACTGATGTTGTAATGTCAGTATCATCTAATTCTTGAAACCATTGATGATTACAATTTGCGCATTCAACCATTCTACCATTTGGTTTAAGATCTGCAGAATTTACTAAATACTTGAATTCACAATTAGAGCAAACAATGAACATAAATTATATATAGATCAGTCAGGCTAGTATATAAAACAAAATCATAAAGTATGTTAATTTTAAAAAGTATAATATTTTATATTTCCTTGGTTATATGGACTGTGTTGATGGGTATTGTGTGTTTACCTTTCCTCTTTTTACCAAGCTATTTACTTAAATATCCAACCAAACTTTGGATACGTGTTATTTTTATTTTTCTAAATCTTATATGTAATATTAAACATAAAATTGATGGTTTAGAAAATATTCCAAATGAAAGTGTCTTAATTGCGTCTAAACATCAGTCCGCATTTGAGACACTCGCGCTCTATTACTATTTAAAAGATTGTTTCTTTGTCCATAAAAGAGAACTTTTCTTTATACCAATTTTTGGTCAATATTTACTCAAGTCTAATATGGTTGCAATTAATAGAGATGGGGGAACAAAAGCTATGAGAGATATGTTACAAAAAGTTCAATCAAAATTATCTTTTGGATCATCAATTATTATTTTCCCCGAAGGAACAAGGAAGCTGCCTGGTAGTAAACCTGATTATAAGACAGGTTTTATTGGGATTTATAATCATACAAAAAGAAAAATACTTCCCGTGGCTTTAAATTCAGGTTTATGTTGGTCAAAACAGTCATGGGTGTTAAAAAAAGGATTAATTACTATAAAATTTTTACCAACAATTAATGAAGGTTTAGATAAAAAATTTTTATTAAACGAAGTCCAAAATAGAATAGAAAATGCCTCAAATTTATTATTGAATAACTAATTCTTTTCTGTTGGATCAAAAGTTCCTGCTTGACCAATCTCTTCAATAATTTTTCTAATTTCTTTTGATTTTATGAATTTTTCTTCCAAATATTTTAAATCATTATTTCTTATTGCTTTTTGATAAGTAAGTAGATCTTCACTGAACCGACCAAGCATTTCTAAAACGGCTTCTTTGTTTTTTTCATAAACATCACGCCACATTACTGGATCACTACCTGCCAATCTTGTAAAATCTCTAAAACCTGCAGCTGAATATTTAATTACTTCATCTTTCATTTGGGATTCAAGCTCTGTTGCAGTGCCTACAACAGAATATGCAATAAGTTGTGGAATATGAGATGTCATAGCTAGTACTCTATCATGACGTTTAGGTTCCATGATTTCTATATTCATCCCAAATGACTCCCAAATATCTGAAATTGATCTTGTTATCTCACTCTGAGTTTCTATTGGGGTCAAAATACAATACCTATTCTCAAACAGCTTTGCGAAACCAAATTCTGGTCCACTTTTCTCTAATCCAGCAATTGGGTGGGCAGGAACAAATAAAATTTTTTTATTATTAATTGATTCTTTAAAATCTTCTATAACACTTACTTTTGTTGAACCAACATCTGTTACTAGTGTTGTTTCATTAACATAGCTATTCAATTGCTTAAATATATCCGTATATGAACTTAATGGCGTACAAATAAAAATAATATCAAATTGTTGATTATATTTATTTAAATCACTCTCTATTGCATCCACAAGATTTAAATTTTTTGAAATACTTATTACCTCACTGTCCTTATCAATAGCAAAAATTTTTTTTGATAATTGTTTTTCCTTCAGAGCCCTTGCTACGGATGATCCAATTAATCCCATACCAATGACAAGAGCTGAATCAAAAGTTATTTTAGACATTAAATTTCTTCAAACTTTCAAGTGTCAAATTCATTTCTTCTTTTGTACCAATACTAATTCTCAAAAAATTGGGCAGATTATAACTATTTAAACGCCTTATAATAATGCCATCATTCATAAGATGATTACTAATTTTCTCAGCTTCTTCTTCTGAAGTTTCAATTAACGTAAAATTTCCTTCAGTTTGTCTGGTATTAATATTTAGAAGTTTGAGCTCTTTTTCAAACCAATCTTTAATTTCAGAATTTAATTTAACAGAGTTTTCAATATGTTCTTTATCCTCCAAAGCTTTAATTGCAAGAGACTGTGAAATAGTTGTCGTATTAAAAGGAGGTTTTATTTTATTAATTATATCAGCTATTTTTTGACTGGTATAACACCAGCCTACTCTTAAAGCTGCTAGTCCATATGTTTTTGAAAATGTTCTTGTTAAAATAATATTCTCATATTCATCCGTTAAACTAAATCCTTTATCATAATCGTCTTTTTGCACATATTCGACATATGCCCCGTCTATAACAACTATAATATTTTTAGAAATACTATTCATTAATTTAACAAGTTGGTCTCTAGACAAATAAGTTCCGGTTGGATTATTAGGTGATGCAATATAAATTACTTTAGTAGCATCATTTGTTTGATCTATGAGATTTTCAATATTTAAATTGAAATTTACATCTTCCTTAATTTTTTTTGGAACTGCACCAACTACTTTACTCACAATTGAATACATCTCAAAGCCGTGGTTTGCGTGGAGAATTTCATCGCCATCTTGACAAAATGCCAAAGCTGCAAATAATAAAACTTCATCTGAGCCAGAGCCAAGAATAATTCTATTACTATCAATAGAAAAGTTTTTAGCTATTGCTTCTCTTAATGATGATCCATCAATTTCTGGGTATCTATGTAAATCATGATTAATATTTTTTGTTTCTAACAATTCAATTGCTTTCGGTGAAGCACCATATGGATTTTCATTTGAAGAAAGTTTAATAACTCTTTTATTGTTATTTAACTTTGCCTTACCACCTTTATAAACATTAATGTTTTCTATAGATCTTTTTGATTGAATATTTTCTTTAGTTAACTTCTGAAGTTTTTCAGAAGATTGAAAAATTTCTCTCCAAAGTCTAACAATGGTATCTTTTGGATAAGATCCTGTAAATTTAGAGCTTAATCTGTCGAGAATTTTTTGTTCTCTATCTAGATCAACAACAGAATTATCTTTTTTGTGTTTTCCTATTTCTAAAACAATTTTAGATCGATTAGATAATAAAGATAAAATTTCATCATCAATGTTATTAATTTTGCTTCTTAAATTGTCTAATTCTTTATTTTTCATAATTTTGGACGTTTCTTTACAAACTATCTTAAGATAAATCAAAATAAAGTAGTATTTAATTTAAAAAATGACGATTTATTGACTTAGAAAGATATATAAATATAAGACCAATTATCACCGATTTGAGACAGCTTGCGGGTGGAGCAATAATCAGCTAAAGCGTTTACACTCCTCCTTCATTCTTTCAAATAGTGTTAGACTAAAAAGATATGAAAACAAAATTTACTACTGACACAAAACTTGAAAGCGAAATAGCCTATTTCGAGAATATTAATTTAAAACTAGAATCAGGAGATATAATAGATAGTTTTAAACTAGCATTCAAAACATATGGCAAATTAAATGCTGATAAAACTAACACTATTCTTGTTTGCCATGCTTTAACTGGAGATCAATATGTTACTGGGAATAATCCCATTACTGGAAGAGAAGGTTGGTGGTCTAGAATGGTTGGGCCTAATAAACCAATTGATACAAACAAATTTTTTGTAATTTGCTCAAATGTACTCGGCGGTTGTGCTGGCTCAACTGGTCCTAAAGAGTTACAAAATGGAAGTGATGTTGCATATGGTGGTAATTTTCCTTCCGTAACAATAAAAGATATGGTGAAGGCTCAATCTTTATTGGTTGAAAGTTTAAATATAGAGAAGTTATTTTCTGTCATTGGTGGTTCGATGGGAGCAATGCAAGCACTTCAATGGGCAATCGATTTTCCAGATAGAATTTTAAATATAATACATATTGCGGGCGCTTTAAAACATTCGGCTCAAAATATTGCATTTCATGAAGTTGGGCGACAGGCAATAATGAGTGATCCTATTTGGAAAAATGGAAAGTATTTTGAAAATAATGAAGTGCCAGAAAGAGGTCTATCAGTAGCAAGAATGATTGCGCATATCACATATTTATCCGAAAATGCGATGCATAGAAAATTTGGAAGAAAACTTCAATCAAGAGATATTATTTCTTTTGGATTTGATGCTGATTTTCAAGTTGAGAGTTATCTGAGATATCAAGGTAAATCATTTGTTGAAAGATTTGATGCAAATTCATATCTTTATTTAACAAGGGCTATGGATTATTTTGATCATGATGAAACATTTAGAAAAAATATTGAGTTTAGTCATAATCCAAATAACCATTTAAAATATTTAATTGTCTCATTTACCTCGGATTGGTTATTCCCTACAATAGAAAGTAAAATGATTGTAAATCAATTAAATTCTCTATCAAGAGAAGTTAGCTTTCTAGAAATTGATACTGATAAAGGACATGATAGTTTTTTATTAGAGGAACCGCAGTTAGATGATGTAATAAAAGGTTTCCTAACAAACAACTTTACAAAGATAGATGAATAAAATTAATAGCATAAGAAAAGATTGGTCTCTTATTGAAACACTTATCTCAGAAGATAGAAAAATCCTAGATATTGGATGTGGTGATGGCGGTCTTATGGAACAATTAGAAAATAATCGTAATGCGATTACTCATGGCATTGAATTAAATAGAGATCTAGCTGCTAATGCTATCTCAAGAGGTTTCAATGTTGTACATGGAAATGCCGAATTAGATTTGTCTCAATATTCAAATAATAGTTTTGATTATGTAATTTTAAGTCAAACCTTACAAGCAATGATGAAACCCAAAGATATTCTGTCTGAATTATTAAGAATAGGATCAAATGCAATAGTTTCTTTTCCTAATTTTGGACATTGGAAAATAAGATTACAGCTTTTAATATCTGGAAAAATGCCAGTAACAGAAAGTTTACCTTATACATGGTATGACACACCTAACATTCATTTTTTTACAATTAAGGATTTTTTGAATTTGTGTAATGAAATGAATATTGTGATTGAAAAAAGTATTGGATTATCATCAAAAGGTAAGCAATTTGATATAAGTGAATCAGTTACTGGAGTTAATTTTTTCACTCACGAAGCTATCTTTTTATTAAGTTATAAAAATTTTGAACCAATAAAAATTAAATCATCAAAAAAAGTTTTTGCAAAAAATTCTGTTATTGCAAATTAGTTATTAGATGAAAGTTGAAATTATAAATCAATTAAAAGATAACTACTCTTTTGTTTTATATAATGACACGCTCAAGAGCTGTGTTATAGATCCTGCTGATAGTAATCCTATATTAAATTTTGCTCTTGAAAACAATTTAAGAATAGAAGATATATTTATTACACATCATCATAAAGATCACACATCAGGTGTAAAAGGAATACTTAATGCTTTTCCAGAAGTTAATATACACTCCCCAAGTGCTCAGATTGAAAATACAAGATTCGTTTTACGTGATGGAGATGAAGTCAACTCCTGCTTAAATACATTTAGAATAATAAAAACACCCGGGCATACATTGGATCATATAATTTACTATGATGAAAACAATGGTGTTTTATTTTGTGGTGATACACTTTTCAGACTTGGTTGTGGTCGTGTGTTCGAAGGAACATTAAATGAAATGTTTAACAGTTTAAAAAAAATCAATGAGTTAAGTAAAAATACTATTATTTATTGTGGTCATGAATATACAATAGGCAATTTAAATTTTCTTGAGAAAACAGTCAAAAAAGAAAGTGCTTATTTGACAGTTAGAAACAAAATTAATGAAGATTTAAATAATAAAGGAAAATCCGTACCTTTTTTATTAGAAGATGAAAAACAATATAACTTATTCCTAAATCAAAATTCAAAATTAGGTACTATAATTAAGAAAGAGCTAGGTTTTACAGACTTTGAATTATTTGCTTATTTGCGAAAAGCAAAGGATAGCTTTTAAGGTCTTTATTTCCAGTATTTACGCCATATTTTTAATTTGACTATTAGCATAGTTCACTATAAACCCCGCCATCAAAAGATATGTTAGCAATTTTCAAAACTGGTGGAAAGCAATACTCAGCAAGAGCTGGTCAGATACTTAAAGTAGAAAAACTTGAGGGATCCAAAGGTGATAAAGTGTCTATTACTGATGTATTAGCGATAAGTGATCAAAGCACAAATAGCTTAGGCGAGCCGTTACTAAAAGATGCTTCAATTGAAGCAAAAATTGTTGATCAAATCAGAGATAAAAAAATAATAGTTTTTAAAAAAAGAAAAAGACAAAATTACAGATTAACACAAGGTCATAGACAATATCTAACTGTATTAAGAATAGAATCAATTTCTTATGGAGGAAAAAAGTCCACTGCTGAACCTGAAACAAAAAAAGTTAAAAAAACTGAAACTAAAGTTACTAAAGAAAAAATTGAGTCTAAAGAGGTAAAAGTTACAAAAAAGAAGACAGTTGCAAAAAAATCAGTAAATAAAGCTTCACCTACTAAGAAAAAATCAGTAAAGAAAACTGTTAAAAAAACTGTTAAAACTAAAAAAGAAGATAAATAATGGCAACGAAAAAAGCAGGTGGTAGTTCTAGGAATGGAAGAGATTCGGCGGGTCGAAGACTTGGAGTCAAGAAATTTGGTGGTGAAAACGTAATAGCAGGAAACATTATTATTAGGCAAAGAGGCACAAAGTTTCATCCAGGTGATAATGTTGGCATAGGTAAAGATCACACTATATTTGCTACAATAAATGGAAAAGTAGCTTTTAAAAAAACAAGAGTAAGAACTTTTGTATCAGTTGTTCCCACAGAACAATAATCCCAATTAATTAAAAATTTATTATGAAATTTTTAGATCAAGCAAAAATATATATTGCATCTGGTAATGGTGGAGATGGCTGCGCTAGTTTTCGTAGGGAAAAATATATTGAGTTTGGCGGCCCTAATGGAGGCGATGGAGGCAAAGGTGGAAATATTATTTTTAAAGTGGATGATAATTTAAACACACTAATTGATTTTAGATACCAACAACATTTTAAAGCAAAAAAAGGTGAAAATGGAAGGGGAAAAAATCAAACAGGAGCGAATGGAAGCAACATGGTTATTAAAGTTCCACCTGGAACAGAAATTTACAATGAAGATAAAACAGTATTGCTAACTGATCTAACAAAAATTGATGAAGAATATATTTTATTAAAGGGTGGTAATGGCGGTTTAGGAAATAATCATTTTAAATCATCAGTTAACCAAGCTCCAAGAAAATTTACAAAAGGTGAATTAGGAGAAGAGCGATGGATATGGTTATCACTAAAATTATTTGCAGATATAGGAGTAATAGGCTTACCTAATGCAGGTAAATCAACTCTGTTATCAACAATTTCTAATGCTAACCCAAAAATTGGGGATTATCCATTTACAACCTTACATCCTGTGCTTGGTACCGTGAAGCGCTTTGATAAAGAAATTGTATTAGCAGATATCCCAGGGTTGATTGAAGGTGCGCATGAGGGAAAAGGTTTAGGAGATAAATTTTTAGCACATATTGAGAGATGTAAATATTTACTTCATTTAGTAGATATAAATGACGACAATTGGTACGAAAACTATATTACAGTAAGAAAAGAAATTGCAAAATATAGTGAAAAAGTATCTTCAAAAAAAGAAATAATTGTTTTAACCAAAGTTGATTTACTTCATGAAAATTTAGAGGAAAAAAAAATTAAGATCAATCAAAAGTTAAATTCTGATATTCTTTTTATATCAAGTTTTAATAATGAAGGTATAGATGATCTAATTGATTATTTATTCAAATATAATGAAATCACAAATGATTAAAAGATATAAAAAAGTAGTTGTAAAAATTGGTTCAAATTCAATTGTTGATTCTAAAACAAAAAAGATCAAATCTAAGTGGTTAGATAATTTATGTAAAGAGATTGCGGAATTGAATAAAACAAAAAAAATTGTGATTGTGTGTTCTGGCGCTATTGCTTTAGGTGCGAAAAGTATTTCAAATACAAAGTTAAGAAAATTAGAAGATAAACAGGCAGCAGCTTCAGTTGGTCAAATTGAATTAGCCCATCAATGGCGAAATAAACTAGGAAAATACAAGATAGGTGTTTCTCAAATTTTATTAACATTAGAAGATAGCGAAGAAAGGCGACGATATTTAAATGCTAGAAATACAATATCATCTTTACAAAGTAAAAATATAATCCCAATCATTAATGAAAATGACACTGTTGCTACTGAGGAAATTCGCTATGGTGATAATGATAGACTTGCAGCCCGAGTAGCACAAATGATTGAAGCTGATTTATTAATTTTATTAAGTGATGTTGATGGTTTATATCAAGGTAATCCAAAAAAAGATAAGGATGTCAAAAAAATTTCAGAGGTATTTAAAATTGATAAAAAAATTGAAGAACTTGGTAATTATCAATCTTCTGAACTAGGCAGTGGAGGAATGGCCACAAAAATTTTAGCAGCAAAGATATGTGCGGGAAACGGTTGTGCTACAATAATCACTAATAGTGATAAAAGCAGACCAATCAGTAATATTAATAAAAAAAATTCAACAATTTTTTATCCCTTAACTTCTACAAATTCGTCCAAAAAGAAATGGTTATTAAATCATCTAAAACCATCAGGATCGATTATTATAGATACAGGGGCTCAAAATGCAATTTTGAAAAATAAAAGTCTTCTTCCTGCAGGTGTAATAGATATCAAGGGAAGGTTCAAAAGAGGTGATGTAATATCTATCTTAGTTGAGAATGGTCAGAAGGTAGCAATAGGCATATCTGCTTATGATTTTAATGATGCAAAAAAAATTATTGGAAAGAAAAGTAAAGAAATTTATAAAGTTTTAGGTTTCGAAGGAAGAGAGGAAGTGGTACATAAAGATAATTTAGTTAAGCTTTCTACATGAGTATTGAAAATAATATTATTGAATTAGGCAAAAGAGCAAAATCTGCCTCTCTAAATATGAAAGTCTGTAGCAGTGATCAAAAAAATCTTGCTTTAACAAAACTCACTAAAAATTTAGATAAAAATAGAAATAAAATTCTTGAAGCAAATAAAATAGATTTAGAAAATGGTGAAAAAAAATCTTTAGCTAAGCCTTTAATAAATAGACTTACATTAACTGAAAAATCTATTGAGGGATTGATTACATCAATTGAAGATATAATCGAAATACCAGATCCAATTGGCATTACATTAGAAAAATGGGAAAGGCCTAATGGTTTACAGTTTCGTAAAATTTCAACACCACTTGGTGTATTAGGTGTGATTTATGAATCCAGACCGAACGTCACTGTTGATGCGTCTTGTCTTTCCATAAAATCTGGCAATTGTATAATTCTAAGAGGTGGTAGCGATAGTTTTCATTCTTCTAAGGAGTTAGTAAATAATATTACAAATGCTTTCACGGAAGCTGGCCTCCCAGAACATTGTGTCCAAATGATTAATACACCTGAAAGAGAAGCGGTTGATCATTTACTAAGCATGAGAGATTATGTTGACGTCATTATTCCTAGAGGTGGAAAAGGTTTAATTGAAAAAATTAATTCAGCAAGCAAAATACCTGTTATCAAACATTTAGACGGTATATGTCATGTGTATGTAGATAAAGATGCTGATTTAAGCATTGCAGAAAAAGTAGTTTTTAATAGTAAAATGAGGCGTCCTGAAATTTGTGGTGCTGCAGAAACGCTTTTAATTGATGAAAAAATTAAAGACGAAGCAATGAAAATATTAAAACCTCTAAAAGAAGTAAACTGTGAAATTCGAGGCGATGAATATATTCAGTCTTTAGATAGTGATTTTAAAACTGCAAGTGAAGAAGATTGGTCTTTAGAATATTTAGATAAAATTTTATCAGTAAAAATTGTTTCAGGAGTTGATGAAGCGGTTAAGCATATAAATGATTATTCTTCTGGTCATACAGAAAGTATAATTACAGAAAGTGAAAAAACCTTTGAAAAATTTTATAATAAAATTGACAGCGCGATAATACTTAAAAATGCATCTACGCAATTTGCGGATGGTGGTGAATTTGGTTTTGGTGCTGAGATAGGAATCTCAACAGATAAAATACATGTAAGAGGACCAGTGGGAACAAAACATTTAACTACATTTAAATATGTAGTGAATGGTAATGGTCAGGAAAGACCTTAATTGAAAAAGATTGGACTTCTGGGAGGTTCTTTTGATCCACCACATCGAGGGCATCTATTTATTTCAAATGAAGCTAAAAAAGTATTACATCTAGATGAAATTTGGTGGCTAGTTACACCTCAGAACCCTTTGAAGATTTCAAAACCTGCAACATACGAAGAAAGATTACAAAATTGTAAGCAAATTACAAAAAATTTTCCTATAAAAATATTAGAAGTAGAAAAAAAAATTAAATCTCAATATTCTTATCAAACAATTAAATTTCTTATTCAGTATTATAAAAATATTAAATTTTTTTGGTTAATGGGTGCAGACAATTTAGTTAATTTTCACGAATGGGAAAAATGGCAATCAATTTTTCATATTATCTCTATTGTTATTTTCAGAAGACATGGATATAATACAAATGCTTTGAAAAGTGTTGCAGCAAAAAAATTTATTCATCATAAATATATAGCGCAAAACATAGAACATGTTTCAAAAAAAACTCCTGGATGGACTTTGATACAAAATAAAGAAATTAAAATTTCATCATCTGAAATTAGAAATCAAAGAAATGAATTAAGAGGCAAATATTAATAAATTTACTTCATTGACAGAAAATATTGTATCAATACTAAATGATGCAAAAGCTGAAGATATAAAAGTTATTGATTTATCAAACAAATCATCCGTTGCTGATGCCTTTGTGATTGCTACCTGTAGATCAACTAGACATTCAGATGCTACAGCAGACGAAATGGTAAAAAAATTAAAAAAAGCAGGGATAAAATGTCCAAATCCTGAAGGAAGACCTCAATGTGACTGGATAATTGTTGATGCAGGTGAGATCATTGTTCATTTGTTTCGACAAGAAATTAGAGAATTATACGCTTTAGAAAAATTATGGGAAGTGAGCTTTGATTCTTCACAAACTAAACTAGCTTAAAATATATGATAATTTCAAAAAATGTATTTTTAAAAGTAATACTACTGCTCACCCTGATTATACTTCTTGCACCTAAAACATATGGATCTTCTTCAGATGAAGAAAAATATAAATATTTAGATCTATTTGGGCAGGTATTCGACAGGGTAAGATCATCCTATGTAGAAGAGGTTACGGATCAAGAGTTAATTGAAAAAGCGATTGATGGAATGTTGTCAGGTTTGGATCCTCATTCTGGTTTTATGAATGAAGAAGTATTTCAAGAAATGCAAATGGATACAGAGGGAAAATTTGGGGGGTTAGGTATTGAAATTACCATGGAAGAAGGTTTTGTAAAAGTCATTGCTCCGATTGAAGATACACCAGCATATGAAGCTGGAGTTCTTGCAGGTGATTACATTATTCAAATAGATGAAACACCTGTTTTTGGTCTAACTCTAAATGAAGCCGTTGAATTAATGAGAGGTAAAAAAGGTGAACCAATAGTAATTACTATTTCGAGAGCAAATACTGAACCCTTTGAGATTGAAATTATTAGAGATTATATAAAAATTAGATCAGTAAAAAGTGAGGTACTTAATAATATTGGATATTTGAGAATAACATCTTTTAACGAACAAACAGAAAGTGGCCTTCTTGATGCAATAAAAAAAATTGAAAAAGAAAACCAAATAAAAGGTTATGTTTTAGACGTACGGTCTAACCCAGGCGGTCTTCTTACTCAAGCAGTTAAGGTAACAGATATATTCTTGGAAAGAGGAGAAATTGTTTCAACAAGAGGTAGAGATAAAAAAGATATTAGAAGATATCGTGCAAAGAAGTCTGATAGAACTAATGGTAAACCGCTTGTTGTAATTATTGACGGAGGTTCTGCATCTGCATCTGAAATTGTTGCAGGCGCCCTACAGGATCATAAAAGAGCAATCATTATAGGCACACAATCTTTTGGTAAAGGATCAGTACAAACAATAATTCCCTTTCAAGTTTCAAATAGCGATAATCTCACTGGTATAAGATTAACTACAGCTAGATATTATACCCCTTCAGGTGAATCAATCCAGGGTAAGGGTATTGTTCCAGATATAATTATTGAGCAAGGAGAATTTGAATCTTTTAATTATAAAAGATTTTCTGAGTCGGATTTAAAAGATTCCCTTGATAAAAATAACGAAGAAGAATTAGAAGATAATGAAGATAATGAATTAAGTGAATTTGAAAAACGTTTAGAGCTTGATTATCAACTTCGTAGAGCCTTTGATCTTGTACAAGGTGTTAGTCTCTTTAATGAAATTCAAGAATAATAATGCAAAAAAAATACAGAAAATGTGTGGGAATGATGATTCTCAACACAAAAAATCAGGTTTTAGTTGGCAAAAGATTAGATAATCCCAGCGGGTATTGGCAAATGCCCCAAGGTGGTATTGATGAAAATGAAAATCCTGAAGAAGCAGTTTGGAGAGAAATGATGGAAGAAATTGGTACCGATAAAGCGTCCTTAATTGCTTCATCTAAAGAATGGATATCCTATGACATACCAAGTGAAATTTTAAGCACTTTACCCTGGGGAAATGAGTATATGGGTCAAATTCAAAAATGGTTTTTATTTAACTTTAATGGAAATGATAGAGATATAAATGTAGGAACAGAAAATCCTGAATTTAGTGATTGGAAATGGATGAATTACGACGAAATTACTCATAATGCAGTACCATTTAAAAAAAATGTTTATCAGAAAATTCAAAGTGAATTTAAAAAAGTTCTAACAGATGTTTAATGAAAATCCTGAATTAATAATCACAAGCTTAGATAAACAAATATGGGATGAAGAGTTAGAAAACTTTGTTCCTAAAAATATTTTTGATGTTCATACCCATATTTATAAATGGAGTTTTAATCAAGATCCTAAAAAAAATATTAGTGAAAGAAATTTTCAAGGAAAATATTTTAGTGAAGTATCTATGAGATTTGCAGATCAAGTAGATCAATTACTTATGCCTAATAGAGTTGTAAACAGGTTAAGTTTTCCTTTTCCATTCAAATATCCATGTAACTTTGAAGGTTCAAATGAATATATTTTAGAACAAACTAAAACACTTACTGAAAATAAGTGCTTAATTTTAATTAACCCAAATATGGATAAAAATTATATTGAAGGGCTTTTATTAAAAAATAACATTAAAGGCTTTAAACCATATAGATTTTATTCAAAAACAAAGGATACAATTAATTGCAAAATTTTAGATTTTATAACTGAAGAGCAAATAGAAATTGCAGATAAATTTGGACTTATCATTATGATGCATTTAGCAAAAAAGGATGCAATTGCCGATGATGATAATATTAATGACCTAATTTATTTGAGTGATAAATATCCTAACGTTAAATGGATACTTGCTCACTGTGCTAGAAGTTATTCTGCTTGGGCGTTAGAAAAAGGAATTAAGAAAATTAGAGATTTAAAAAATATTTGGTATGATTGTTCTACAGTATGTGAATCTGATTCAATTGACGCTCTGTATCAAGGAGTTGGTCTTGAAAAAATAATGTATGGATCTGATGATATGATAGGGAGAATGAGAGGGAAATATATTACTTTTGGGAAAGCCTGGTCTGCAATAAATTCTGATAATCATAATTTAGCTCTAAGTCATTGTGATGATCGAATGACATTTATTAGATACGAACAATTAAGAGCAATGAAAAGAGGAATTCGAAATAGCAAAATAACGGAAAGTGAAAAGCAGGATCTTTTTTATAATAATGCAAAAAATTTAATAGACTCTGTTAATTCTAAAAATTAAATCTTATCATAAAAACTTACAGTTATAGCTTCTAATTTAGCTTTTGCTATCGACAATTGTTCTTCTGACTCTTTACTTTCCTTAATACCCAATTCTTCAATTTCTTTTTCAATTGAAGACTTGTCTAAAGAATTTAGTTCAACTACACTTTCTGCAAGAACGATACATTTCTCTGGATTAATTTCAGCAAAACCACCTGATACAAAAAATGATTTAACTAAATTTTTATCCTCACTATAAACCATCACTCTACCAGGTCTTAATGAGGACATTACTTGACTATGTCCAGGTAAGACACCCAGATCACCATCTTTGCCTGGAACAATAATAGTTCCAACATCATCATTAAAGATAAGGTTTTCTGGAGAAACTAAATCAAAAGAAATTGTTGCCATTATGCAGCTTCAGCTTCTAATTTTTTAGCTTTTTCAATAGCTTCATCAATACCACCTACCATATAAAATGCAGCTTCTGGCATATGGTCATATTCACCTTTTACGAGTCCATCAAAACTTTTTATGGTATCTTCAAGATCAACATATTTTCCAGGAGAACCTGTGAAGACTTCTGCAACAAAAAATGGTTGGCTCAAAAACTTTTCTATTTTTCTAGCTCTTGCAACTGTTAACTTATCTTCTTCTGAAAGCTCATCCATTCCTAGAATAGCTATTATATCTTGAAGACTTTTATATGTTTGTAGAACTCTTTGTACTTCTCTAGCAACTCTATAATGATCATCACCAACAACTTGTGGATCTAAAATTCTAGAAGTAGAGTCTAATGGATCAACTGCTGGATATATTCCTTTTTCAGAGATAGCTCTATTTAGAACTGTTGTTGCATCCAAATGTGAAAAGGATGTTGCAGGTGCAGGATCAGTTAAGTCATCTGCAGGAACATATATTGCCTGTACTGATGTAATAGATCCTTTTTTTGTAGTTGTGATTCGTTCTTGTAAAGCACCCATATCTGTTGCAAGTGTTGGCTGATATCCAACTGCAGATGGGATACGTCCTAGAAGAGCTGACACTTCAGAGCCTGCCTGGGTAAATCTAAATATGTTATCTACAAAAAATAACACATCCTGACCTTCTTCATCTCTAAAGTATTCTGCTTGAGTTAATCCTGAAAGAGCAACTCTAGCTCTTGCTCCTGGTGGTTCATTCATCTGACCATAAACAAGTGCAACTTTTGAATCTTTTCCTTTTAAGTCAATAATTCCTGATTCAATCATTTCGTGGTACAAGTCATTACCCTCACGGGTTCTTTCTCCCACACCAGCAAATACCGAATATCCTCCATGAGCCTTGGCAATGTTGTTAATTAATTCCATAATTAAAACTGTCTTACCAACTCCAGCTCCGCCAAATAATCCGATTTTACCACCTCTTGCATAAGGTGCTAGTAGATCAACCACTTTAATTCCTGTTACCAGAACTTCGGTTTCTGTAGATTGATCAACAAACTCTGGCGCTGGTCTATGAATAGGATAAGATTTACTTGTTCCAATGTCGCCTCTTTCGTCAACTGGCTCTCCTACAACATTCATAATTCTACCCAGAGTTTCCGGGCCTACAGGCATTGAAATAGGGGCACCTGTATCAGTAGCTGTTTGACCTCTAACTAGTCCATCTGTTGTATCCATAGCAATTGTACGAACAGCATTTTCTCCTAAATGCTGAGCAACCTCTAACATTAATCTTGTTCCGTTGTTGTCAACTTCTAGAGCGTTCATGATTGCAGGAAGTTCACCATCGAACTCTACATCAACAACAGCTCCGAGAACTTGTGATATTTTTCCAGTTAAATTGTTAGCCATATATCCCCCTTTATATTGATTCAGCTCCAGAAATAATCTCTATTAATTCTTTTGTAATGAACGCTTGTCGTGTTCTATTATACTTTAACGTTAAACTATCTATCATTTCACCTGCGTTTCGGGTTGCGTTGTCCATTGCAGCCATTCTTGCTCCCTGCTCACCTGCATCACTTTCCAAAAGTACTTTAAATATTTGAATAGAAACATTTTTTGGAAGTAAATCCTTTAAAATTGTTTCTTCATCAGGCTCATAATCATAAATTGCATTTGAAGAATTTTCTTTTTCTTCTTCCTTTTCAGAATTTGAAACGTCTAATGGGATTAATTGTTGTTGTGTTACTTCTTGAGAAATAGCTGATTTAAATTTATTAAAAACTAATATGCATTTATCAAATTTACCCTCAAAGTATAATTCTTGAAGCTTATTAGAAATATTTAATGCAGACTCGTAACCAGTACTTGAAACATTTAAGTCGACGAAACTCTCTATAATTTGATCCTTCATTACTCTATTAAAAAAGTCTCTACTTTTTTTACCAACTGGCATTAGTTGAACTTTTTTTCCATTACCCTCAAGTGATTTAACTAACTTAAAAGTTTCTCTATTTATGCTGCTGTTAAATCCACCACATAAACCTCTATCAGCACTCACTGGAACTACGACATAATTCTGATCATTGCCAGTGCCTGTTAAGAGTTTAATTATACCTTCCCCAGACGCAGCAGATGATGCAAGAGAGGAAAGCATCTCCTCTAGTCTTGATGAATATGGTCTTGCTGCTTCAGCTTTTTCTTGTGATCTACGTAACTTACTTGCAGCAACCATTTTCATTGCTGATGTAATTTTTTTTGTAGATCCAACTGAATTGATCTGAGTTTTAATATCTTTTAAACTTGGCATAAATTAGTTACTTGCAAACTTTCCAACCAAATCATCTAAGATTGATTTTAATTTATCATCATTTTCTTTAGATAATTCTTTTTCATTGGCAATTGCATCTAAAAAATCACTATGCTTAGTTCTAATCTCATTTAAAACTTCTGTTTCAAACTTGACTACATCGCCTACTGCAACTTTATCAAGATATCCGCGCACACCAGCATAAATAGATACAACTTGCTCTGAAACCGTTAGTGGTGAATATTGACCTTGTTTTAAAATTTCAACTAGTCTTGCACCACGATCAAGTAATTGTTTTGTTGAAGCGTCTAAGTCTGATGCAAACTGTGCAAAAGCAGCCATTTCACGATATTGAGCTAATTCTAGTTTTACAGGACCAGCAATTTTTTTCATTGCTTTTGTTTGAGCTGCAGAACCAACACGACTTACAGAAAGACCAACGTTAATCGCTGGTCGAATACCAGCAAAGAAAAGGTTGGTTTCCAAGAATATTTGTCCATCAGTAATGGATATAACATTCGTTGGAATATAAGCAGATAAATCCCCTGCTTGAGTTTCAATAATTGGAAGGGCGGTCAAACTTCCACCGCCATGTTCATCACTCATTTTGGCAGCTCTTTCTAAAAGACGACTATGAATATAAAATACATCTCCGGGATATGCTTCACGTCCAGGAGGTCTTCTTAATAAAAGAGACATCTGTCTGTAAGCAACAGCTTGCTTTGATAAATCATCATAAACAATTAATGCATGCATACCATTATCTCTAAAATATTCACCCATTGTACAACCAGTATAAGCAGATAAAAATTGCAAAGGTGCAGGCTCTGATGCAGTTGCAGATACAACAATTGTATATTCCATTGCACCATTATCTTCTAGCGTTTTTACAATTTGAGCAACTGTTGATCTTTTCTGACCAATTGCGACATAGATACAATATAACTTTTCTTTTTCATTATCTGATTGATTTACAGATTTTTGATTTAAGATTGTATCAATAGCAACAGCAGTTTTACCTGTTTGTCTGTCACCAATTATTAATTCACGCTGTCCTCTTCCAACTGGAACAAGAGCATCAAGTGCTTTAATACCTGTCTGCATAGGTTCAGATACACTTTGACGAGGAATAATACCTGGAGCTTTTAATTCAATTCTTCTCTTTTCAGAAGATTGAATAGGACCTTTACCATCAATAGGATTTCCTAAACCATCAACAACACGTCCTAACAATTCTTTTCCAACAGGAACGTCAACAATTTCTCCTGTACGTTTAACTGTGTCACCTTCTTTAATTCCAGTATCATCACCGAAGATTGAAACACCAACGTTATCCATTTCAAGGTTGAGGGCCATACCTTTAATGCCGCCTGGGAATTCTACCATCTCTCCAGCTTGTACTTGATCAAGACCATATACACGTGCAATTCCATCTCCAACACTTAGTACTGTTCCAACCTCAGCAACATCCGCTTTAGTTTCAAAATTAGCTATTTGGTCTTTAATTACAGACGATATTTCTGCAGCTTTAATTTCCATTATGCCCCCTTCATTGCAATTTTAAGTTTATTAATTTTATTCGCTATAGATGTATCAATCATTTTGGAACCAACCTTAACAATTAAACCACCAATAATGTCTTCATCAACATCAAAATTTAAAGACAATTTTTCACCTAAAGATTTTTTAAGTTGATTTGTAATATTATTTTTTTCATCATCAGATAATAAGTTTGCTGATGTTATGTCAGCAGTAATATCACCTCTTTTTTCAGAGTTTATTTTTTTAAATTGTAAAATAATAGAAGCGATATTTGAAATTCTTTTATTATTATCAAGAACTTTTAAAAAAGTTGTCGTAAGATTATGTAAATTTGCTTTAGAAAATAATTTTAGCAAAATATTAAGCTTCTCATCTGAGTTTACTAATGGACTTTTAATTACTTGTCTCAATTCTGAACTTTCTTTCAATGCTGTTTGCATTAATTCAAAGTCATTTAGAATATCATCAATACATTTTTTTTCAGAGGCAAGATCATAGAGAGCTGCTCCGTACCTTTCAGATATAAGGTCTCCAGATAATGTATTAGATGCCATAATTTAAGTTCATAAGAAGTTTAGAAATAGGCTATTAACACATCAGAAAAAGTAGGTAAACTGTCAGTTTGTGCGTCAAATGAGTTAAATTGAAGATATTTTTAAAATTGTGGGTAAATTACATAAATGAATAGGGGTCGACATCAATAATTAACTTTACAGAAGAAGGTAGTTTGGTCTTTTCGACAATTTTTTTTGTGAATTTATTCAGATTTTTTCTACTTTTGCTCTTCAATAATATTCTGTATCGATATTGTCCTCTAAGCAAAGAAATTGGAGCTTCAACTGGACCAAGAATTTTAATATTTTCACTATTTTGATCTTGTTGAGCCAGTATTGAAGCATATTTAAGAGCTAAAGCCTTTGTATGACTAGAAATAATTATGGAAGTCATAAAACCAAAAGGAGGAATATTAAAATTCTTTCTCTCTTCTAAAGCTTTTTCAATAAAAGCTTCTCTTTCTCGAAGTTGAATAGACTTAATTATTTCTTGGTTTGGAAAATATGTTTGAAGAAAAACTTTACCAATTTTTTTTCCTCTACCAGCTCTTCCTCCAACTTGCTGAAGTAGGTTAAAAGTTTTTTCTATTGCTCTTGGATCGCCACCAAATAAACCTGCGTCTGCATCAACTATTCCTACTAATGATAAATTTGGAAAATCATATCCTTTTGCCATAATTTGTGTGGCTACAATTATATCTATATCTTTGTTGTTTATATCAGTAATAAATTTTTTAATTTTGTTTGGTGTGTTAACGTTGTCGCTAGACATGATGGCAATATTTTTCCCAGGAAAGAATTCTTTTAGCTCTTCTGCAATTCTTTCAACACCGGGGCCAACAAATTTTATACTATCTTTTTCATTACATTGAGGACAATCTAAATTTAATTTTTTAATAGTTCCACATTGATGACATAAAAAAACTTTTTTGTGTTGATGCATAACCATCCATGATGAACATTGATCACATTCATATCTAAATCCACAACTATTACACAAGGTTAATGGTGAGTATCCTCTGCGATTTAAAAAAATAAGAGTTTGTTCCTTATTGTCTAAGCACTGCGAAATAGAATCTATAATTGATTGTGATATCCATTTATCTTTATCAAGTTTATCTTTATTTAAATCAATTATAGAAATTTCAGGTAATGGAGTTCCAGAGAATTGTTTTGATAAATAGACTTGATCATATTTTTTAATTTTAACATTATTAATTGTTTCTAAAGACGGTGTTGCCGAAGCTAATAATATGAAATTTTTTTCAATTTTAGCTCTTACAACTGCAAGATCTCTTGCTTGGTAACGTATATTGTCCTCTTGTTTATAGCTAGAATCATGTTCTTCATCGACAATAATTAATCCTAAGTTTGTAAAAGGAAGAAATAAACTTGATCGAGCGCCAATAACAATAAACGGATCACCTGCAAAACATTGATGCCAAATTTTTTGCCTATTTTTTTTTGTAATTTTAGAATGCCACAAACACACTTCTATTCCAAAACGCTTCTTTACCCTTGTCTCTAATTGCGGTGTTAAGCTAATTTCTGGAACCATTATAAGTATTTGTTTTTTTTTCTTTAAAAAATTATCTATTATTTCAAAATATACTTCAGTTTTACCAGAACCTGTTACCCCTTCTAATAAAACAGGTTTGTTTGATTTATTAAATGATTGGGTTATTTCTATAAATGAATTTTCTTGCTCTTCACTTAAGGTCACTAAAGAAGGTTCGGTGCTATTGAAACTATCTAATTTTTCTTTATCAAATTCAACTATATCATTATTAATAAGAAATAATTTTAAAACTGCTCCTAGTGGAGCTAAAGTATAACTTGTGATCCAATTTATAAAATCGATTGAAGAATTCTGAAGGATAAGATCATTACAAATTTTTGTAACCTCTTTAATTTCGTATCCAGGATTTTTAACATTCTTCTTCCAAATAATTCCAGCTTCTATTTTTTTTCCAAATGGAACTAAGACTACTTGACCAATTTCAAGTTGCTCATTTGTTGAAGAATAGGTGAAAACTTTGTCGAAAGGTCTTGTTACTACTACATCGTACAACATTATATTTTTGTATTTTTTATATGTTAACTTTCTAAATAACTTGTATATGGTATACAACAAACAATGAAATTTTTTATAGACACTGCCGATATACCTGAAATTGAAGAGTTAATGCCTAGTGGATTAATAGATGGTGTTACGACAAACCCATCTCTTATTGCAAAAAGTGGTAAGGATATGGGAGAAACCATTAAAACAATTTGCTCAATAGTATCCGGTCCAGTAAGTGCAGAAGTGACAGCAACCGAGTATGACAAAATGCTTGAAGAAGGTGAGTACTTAGCATCATTAGCTAAGAATGTTGCTGTAAAAGTTCCTCTTACACCAGCTGGTCTTCAAACTTGCAAAGCTCTTAGAGAAAAAGATATCATGGTAAATGTAACATTATGTTTTAGTGCTGCTCAAGCACTACTAGCCGCTAAAGTTGGCGCAACATTTATTTCTCCTTTTGTGGGAAGATTAGATGACATTGGTGAAAAAGGAATGGATCTGATTTCAGATATTGTAATAATGTATGAAAATTATGGATTTGATACGGAAGTATTAGTTGCTTCGGTAAGAAACACTCAACATCTTATTGATGCAGCTGTAATTGGTGCCCATGTTTCAACTCTACCACCTAAAGTTATTCACGAATTATATAAACATCCTCTCACAGATAAAGGGCTGAAAGCATTTCTTGATGATTGGGCAAAAACAGGACAGCAAATCTTGCCAAAATAATCGTCATGGCGCATGAAGATGAAATTAGTGAAAAACAAATAATAAATTTTTTAAAAAAAAATAAAAATTTTTTTATTAAAAATTCAGAATTAATTAATGAACTTAATTTTCCAACCGTAGATAATAGTTCTGACAAGGTTGTTGATTTAGAAGCTTATAGATATAAAAAAATATCACAACAAAATATAGATCTACAAAATCAAATGACAAAAGTACTACTTGCAGGAAAAAGTCATTTAAATGCTCAAAAAAGAATTCTAAAATCTACAATTAGAATTCTAAATGTAAAAAATTTACAAAAATTAATAATCTTAATTAAAAATGATCTTAAAACAATTTTAGGTTGTGATGAAATGAATTGTTTTGTTACAAATGAAAATATTAGAGCAGAAAACTTATCACAACTGGATATTAAAATTGCAAATAGTTATTTTAAAAACAAAATGGTTACAAATTTAAACCAAAATCCTAAAGGTTTACTTTTATTTTTTCCTAATAAATCAGCAACGATAAAATCATATATTTTATTAAAAGTTAAATTTCGTGAAGATAGTCTAATATTGGCTATGGGATCAAAAGATAAAAATAAATTCACAGTTGATATGCAAACTGATCTTGTTGAGTACTTAATTAAAATTATAGAAGTAAATTTATTAGGTATTAAATGAAAGGAAGATAAAATGAAAGGTTATAGATTTATTACAGATGATGACACTGTTGATTTTTGCCAAAGAGTAACAGAGGCACTTTCTAGTGGATGGAAATTACATGGTGAACCAAAAATGACTTTTGATCATAAAAGAAAAGTTATGAGGTGCGGTCAAGCAGTTGTAAAACAATCATCAAAAAAATACAAAAAAGGAATGGATCTAGCTAAAATTTAAATATGAATTGCTCTACCATCTACACTTAAAGCTGCTTCTTTTACTGCTTCACTAGTTGTCGGATGAGCATGACATACTCTAGCAATATCTTCTGCACTACCACCAAATTCTATTGTCGTAACAATTTCAGCGATCAACTGTCCAGCATCATGACCGATTATATGAGCACCTAAAATTTCATCTGTTTGTTTATCAACCAAGATTTTAACAAATCCCTCTGATGCAGAAGTGGTTAGGGCACGACCATTTGCCATAAAAGGAAATTTTCCAACCTTGAAGTCTTTCTTTTCTTGCTTGAGTTGTTCTTCTGTTTTGCCTACAGATGCAATCTCTGGATTGGTATAAACAATCGCTGGTATAGCGTCATAGTTTATATGAGGTTTTTGACCATTTATAAATTCAACACAAGCAACTCCTTCTTCTTCAGCTTTGTGTGCTAGCATTGGTCCCGGTGCTACATCACCAATGGCGTAAATTCCTTCAACAGAAGTTTGAAAATTATCTTTAATTTCAATGGATTTTTTTTCGGTTAATTTAATACCAATTTTTTCGAGACCCAGTCCCTCTGTGTTTGGTTTTCTTCCTACTGACATTAAAACTATTTCGTAGTTTTCTTTTAATTTCTTTTTATCTGATGTTTCCATTTCAACATCTACACCAGACTTACCAGATTTTGCAGAACTCACTTTATGCGATAATTTAAATTCTAACCCTTGTTTAGTTAACATTTTCATAAACTCTTTAGCAATTTCACCATCCATAGTTGGAACAATTCTGTCAAGAGCTTCAACAACTGTTACCTTTGAACCTAATCTACTCCATACTGATCCCATCTCTAGTCCAATATATCCACCACCAATAACTAGGAGTGATTTTGGTATTTTAGATAGAGATAGAGCACCTGTTGAAGATACTATTTGTTTTTCATCAACAGGAATATTTGGTATCTCAATCGAAGATGATCCTGTTGCGATAATAAAATTTTTAGCACTAGCAGTAATTTCATTTTTTCCATTTGTAATAGAAATAGTATTTTTATCTACAAATGAAGCCATTCCAGGAATATGCGTGATTTTATTTTTCTTAAATAAAAAACCGATCCCTGTTGTAAGTTTTTTTACAATCTTAGTTTTGCGATCCATCAAAACATTTAGGTCTAAATCTATCTTTGATGTTTTTATGCCATGCTCTGCAGCATGATTTGAAATTTCAACAAATTTTTCAGATGAATTTAATAATGCTTTAGAAGGTATGCATCCAATGTTCAAACAAGTTCCGCCAAGTGATGGCTCTTTTTCTATACAAGCAACCTTCATTCCAAGTTGAGCTGCTCTGATTGCAGCTACATATCCGCCAGGTCCCGCACCAATTACTATTAAATCAAAATCTTCCATTTTATATTCCTAATACTAATTCGGATGGATCTTCTAGAAGTTCTTTCACTTTCACTAAAAATCCAACACTTTCTTTTCCATCAATAATTCTATGATCATAACTTAATGCAACATACATCATTGGCCTAATTACTATTTCATCATTTACAACTACTGCTCTTTTTTGAATATTATGCATCCCTAAAATTCCAGATTGAGGTCTATTGATTATTGGAGTACTGAGCATTGATCCGTAAACACCACCATTTGAAATTGTAAAAGTTCCACCAGTCAAATCATCCATGGTCAGCGTTCCATCTTTGGCTTTTGTACTAAGATCAAGAATTTTAGTTTCTATTTCTCCAAAACTCAATTGATCGGCGTCTTTAAGTATTGGTACGACTAATCCTTTTTCAGTTCCAACAGCTATACCTATATCAAAATGATTTTTATAAATTATATTTTCATCTTTAATTTCCGCATTCACAGCTGGATACTCTTGCAAACTTTTTACTACCGCTTTTACAAAAAATGACATGAAACCTAATTTGACCTCATACCGACTTTGAAATTCTTGGTTTTTTGATTTTCTAATTTCCATAACTTTAGACATGTCAATTTCATTGAAAGTCGTAAGTATGGCTGCTGTATTTTGAGCCTCCTTTAAACGTTTAGATATTGTCTGTCTGATTTTAGACATTTTAACAACTTCTTCTCTTTCACCTTTGTTAGTGGTTGTTTTATTTGAAGAAGAAAGATGAGAAACTACATCCTCTTTATTAATTCTTCCATCAGAACGGGATGAGGTAACATCTTCAAGTTTAATATTATTTTCTTCAGCAATTTTTCTTGCAGATGGTGAAGATTTGGCAGGCGAAGATTTTGTTTCAACCTTTACTGCTTTTACTTCTTCTTTTATTTTTTCTTCTTTATTTTCAGTTTTTTTAGGACTTGGTGTTTTGCCTTTTGATTCATCTATGATTCCTAAAATACCACCAATTTCAACGTCAGTACCTTCAGAAACTTTTATTTCTCTTAGAGAGCCTGCATGAGGCGCTGGTACTTCAACTGTAATTTTGTCTGTCTCAATTTCAACTAAAGGTTCATCTGCTTCAAAATTATCGCCTATATTCTTAAGCCATTTTGAAACAGTTGCTTCCGTAATTGACTCTCCAAGTGTTGGAACTATTAATTCAGTGCTCATTAATTAAATGCTTAATAACATTTACGTCAATTTATTCAATTGGCAGATTAGTCTTTAATTTTGTTGAAATACCTGCCCAAGATTTGATAATTTTGCTAATCGAATCTTCAGTTGCCATTTTTATAATAGTTTCTTGGTTACTTAAGTGTCTTTCTAAAGAACCAGCGGCAGGAGATGCAGCTGGACTTCTACCAACATAGAATATTTTTTCTTGTTTAACTTTGGCTTCCTGCATAACACTTTCCAATCTACCTTTCACAAAACCCCAGGCACCCATATTTTTTGGCTCTTCTTGTGCCCAGATAATTTCAGCATCAGTATAATGTTTTAATTCATCTCTAAAGTTTTCATAAGGAAATGGATAAATCTGCTCCAATCTTATTATGGAGAGATTTTTAATTTTATTTTTTGCTATATGATCTGCAAGTTCAAAATATATTTTACCAGAGCAAATGATTAATCTTTTATTTTTCCTTTTTTCTTTAACAGATAATTTATCAGTAAGAATTCTATGGAAAGTCGATCCATTAGTATAATCCTCAATATTAGAAACATTAGATTTATGTCTAAGTGTAGATTTTGGTGTAAATATAATTAGAGGTTTCCTAAAGTTTCTATGTAGTTGTCTTCTTAAAACATGAAAATAATTAGCAGGACTTGTGCAATTAACAATTTGCATATTATCTTCCGCACACATCTGTAAAAATCTTTCTAATCTTCCACTTGTATGCTCAGGACCTTGGCCCTCATGTCCGTGAGGAAGAAGCATCGTTAAACCAGACATTCTCAACCATTTTCTTTCTCCAGAACTAATGAATTGATCAATCATAATTTGTGCGCCATTTGCAAAATCACCAAACTGCGCTTCCCATATAACAAGTGTCTTAGGATCAACTTGTGAATATCCATATTCAAAACCAAGAACACCAAACTCAGATAAAAAACTATCTATAATTTCAAAGTAACCTTGCTTGTTTTGAAAGTGTCTTAATGGAACAAAACGATTTTCGTTTTCTTGATCGTATAGAACACCATGTCTATGACTAAATGTTCCTCTTCCAACATCTTGTCCAGATATTCGAACACCATATCCCTCATCAAGAAGTGTTGCTAAAGCTAAACTTTCAGAGGTTGCCCAATCAATACCTTTTCCGTTGATGACACTTGTTAATCGATCCCCATAAATTTTTTTAATTCTTCTATGAGCATTAAAATCCGCAGGTATTTCATGAATTTTTTTAGCAACGTTAATTAATGTTTTTTCTTTTACAGATGTTTTTCCTCTTCTTGCATCAAATGTTGCAGTAGATAAACCTGTCCAAGTTCCCTCTAACCAATCTACTTTATTTGGTTTATAATTTTTAGTTGATTCAAATTCTTTATCTAAAAAATTTTTAAAAGAATCTACAATGTCTCTAGATTCTTCTTCTGAAAGAGTATTATTCTCAATTAATTTTTTTTCATATTTTTTTCTTGTAGTAATTTGTTTTTTGATAGCCTTATACATTAGTGGTTGAGTAAAAGAAGGTTCATCAGCTTCGTTATGTCCTGATCTTCTGTAACAAAACATATCTACAACAACATCGACTTTAAATTTATTTCTAAATTCCGTTGCAAGTCTACAAACATGAACTACTGCTTCTGGGTCATCGCCATTAACATGAAATATTGGTGCCTGAACCATTTTTGCAATTTCAGTACAATAAGGTGCTGATCGTCCATATTGTGGCATAGTTGTAAAACCTATCTGATTGTTAATTACAAAATGAATGGTACCACCTGTTTTAAACCCTCTTAATTGTGACATAGCAAATGTTTCGGCCACAACTCCTTGTCCAGCTATTGCTGCATCTCCATGAATTAATAAACCTATAACTTTATCTGTTGTTTTATCTTTTGCTAAAGTTTGTTTAGCTCTTACTTTTCCTGCCACAACTGGGTTAACTGCTTCTAAATGTGATGGGTTAGAAGTGAGCGATAAATGAATTTTCTTTTTTTCAAATTCACGATCAGCAGAAACCCCTAAATGATATTTTACATCACCAGAACCAAGTACCTCATTTGGGTCATTTAAAGTACCTTGGAATTTTGATAATATTTTTTTGTAAGGCATTTCTAAAACACTTGATAGAAGTGTTAATCTACCTCGATGAGCTGTTCCAATAATAATATCTTCAATTCCAGACAAGCATGCCTGTTTAACAATTTGCTCTATCCCAGGTATCATCGCTTCACCACCTTCGATACCGTATCTCTTTGTACCTAAAAACTTTTTATCTAAAAACTGTTCAAATAGTTCTGATTCAACTAATCTTTTGTAGATTGCTTTTTTTCCTTCATTTGTAAAATTTGTTTTATTTCTTACTTCTTCAATTCTTTCTTGCACCCATTGTTTTTGATCAGCTTGTTGTATATGTAAAAATTCAACACCAATTGAAGCAGAATAGGTTTCTTTTAATATTTTAATAATATTTTTTAATTTACCTTTTTCTAAACCCAAACTTCCATCAATGAATATTTCTTTTTCTAAATCTGATTCATTGAAACCATAGCTTTTATAATCTAATTCTTGAGGATACTCTCTTTCAGATATTCCTAAGGGATCAAGATCTGCAATTAAATGTCCGTTAATTCTAAAAGCTCTAATTAATCTTAATGCTCTAATTGAATCTAGGGTTGATATTCTAAATTCCTCAGAATTGTAATTCGCATTTGATTTTATAACCTTAGTTATATAATTTTTATCTATTATACTTGATGGACGTTCTTTCCATTCTGGTCCTCCAAAATCTTTAAGAACAGAGTAGTCATCTTCATTTAAATTATTAAAAAAATCTTTCCAAGTTGTATCCACACTTTCAGGGTCATTTCTAAATTTAGAATATAGTTCTGCTACATATGGGGCATTAGCACTATTTAAGAAAGTATCATTCATAGATTTCTATTAAACTAAAACCATTTCGCATAACAATCATACTAATGGAAACTAATTATTCCCATTTTGCATTGCTAATTTCATAGTTTTTCCCAATGATGCCGGGGATTTTGACACCAAAACTCCAGCATTTTCTAAAGATTTAATTTTGGAATGTGCTGTACCTTTTGAGCCTGAAACGATAGCACCTGCATGACCCATGCGTTTTCCTTTAGGGGCAGATTGTCCAGCTATAAATGCTGAAACTGGTTTTTTTCTTTTTGAATTTGAAATAAATTCTGCCGCATTTTCTTCCTCCTCGCCACCAATTTCACCTATCATTAATATTCCCTCAGTCTCATCGTCTTCTAAAAATAACTTTATACAATCTACAAAATCCATACCATGTATTGGGTCTCCACCAATACCAACACATGTTGATTGACCTAATCCTACCTCTGTTGTTTGTGCAACAGCTTCATAAGTTAATGTTCCTGATCTACTGACTATACCTATTTTGCCTTTTTTATGGATGAAACCAGGCATGATACCAATCTTGCATTCGGAAGGTGTTATTAAACCTGGGCAGTTTGGCCCAATCAAATATGTTTTATTTTTAATAATTCTTTTTTTTATATCAATCATATCTAAGACTGGAATACCTTCTGTAATGCATACAATTAATTCAATGTTTGCATCTAAAGCTTCGTGGATTGCTTTAGCAGCAAACTTAGCAGGCACATAAATGACTGTTGCGTTTGCTTTAGTTTGTTTAACTGCATCAGCAACAGTATTAAACACCGGTAAATTTAAATGGGTCTGCCCTCCTTTACCAGGTGTTACACCTCCTACAAGGTTTGTACCATATGCTATAGCTTGTTCAGAATGATATGTTCCTTGTGAACCGGTAAAGCCTTGGCAAATAAGTCTTGTATTTTTATTAACTAAAATTGACACTATTCTGATAACTCCACAGCTTTCTGAGCTGCATTTGAAAAATCATCAATTGAAATTAATCCTAATGATGAATTATTTATAATGTCTCTTCCCTCTTTAGAATTTGTTCCTTGAAAACGTACAACAACAGGAAGTTTAAAATCTAATTCTTTAATTGCATCAATGATGCCATTAGCAATCATATCACAATGGATGATTCCTCCAAAAATATTTATGAAGACAGATTTCACATTTTTATCTGATTGAATAATCTTGAAAGCTTTAATGGCTCTTTCTTTATTTGCTGTACCACCTAAATCTAAAAAATTGGCTGGTTCCATTCCAAATTGTTTAATAATATCCATAGTTGCCATAGCTAGCCCAGCTCCGTTAACCATACAGCCTATTTTTCCATCTAGTTTAATGTAAACCATATCATTTTCAGAAGCTTTAAGTTCTAAATCATTTTCTTCTGAAGTATCTTTTAATTTTTCAATATCAGCCTGTCTATACAGAGCATTATCATCAATATTAATTTTAGCATCTAAAAGAATTAGTTTTTTATCTTTTGTTACAACAAGTGGATTAATTTCAATTAAAGAAGCATCTATTTCGACATAGGCCTTACATAAATTTGAAACAATTTCTTTAAATTGGTTAAACTCATTAATAGAAAAATTTAATTTATTTTGAAGACTATCACTAATTGTAAAATCTTCTAAGTTATCAAAATAAACATATTGAATTCTTTCTGGTGTTTTCTCAGCTACATCTTCTATGTCCACACCACCAGCATCAGACACCATCATCATTAATTTTGATTGATTCCTATCAAGAAGAATACTTAAATAATATTCCCTATCAATTTCACATCCAGCTTCTAAATAAATTCTATTTACTAACTTTCCCTCATTACCTGTTTGTTTTGTAATCAATATGTTACCCATCATTCCTTTTGCAATTTTTTGTGCATCATCAATTGATTCTGTTATTTGTACTCCACCTTTTGTATTAAATGGTTTTAAAAATTTCCCTGCTCCTCTTCCCCCAGCATGTATCTGTGATTTGATAACCCAAGGTGGTCCTTTTATATTTTGTAAATCTTTTTCTAAATCATCAACATTTTCAATGTAACTTTTGCCTTCAAGTATAGGTAGATTGTACTTTCTTAGCAGATTTTTAGCTTGGTATTCATGCAAATTCATTTTGATAAAGAGGTAATAGTTAGATTAGATGAAAAATACAATTATTTTTTATTTTTCTTATTTAGAAGCTTGTTAGACAATGTAGTTAATGATTTTACTGCTTTAACGGAATGATTAAATTCTTTCTTTTCATTATTATTAAGTTTTAATTCAATAATTTTTTCAACACCTTTTTTGCCAATGATAACTGGAACTCCAACATATAGTCCTTTTACTCCATATTCACCATTAAGATATGCAGCACATGGTAATAATCTTTTTTGATCTAACAAAAATGACTCTGCCATTTGTATAGCTGAAGAAGCTGGTGCATAATAAGCTGATGTGTTCATGAGTTTTACGATTTCAGCTCCACCATCACGTGTTCTTTGAATAATTTTGTCGATATTTTTTTTTGTTGTCCATTTCATCTTTATTAATTCAGGCACAGGAATACCTGATACTGTTGAGTATCGCATAAGTGGAACCATCGTGTCACCATGACCGCCTAAGACAAAAGCGCTGATATCATTAATTGACACATTAAACTCCTTCGATAAAAAGTATTTTAATCTTGCACTATCCAAAACACCTGCCATACCAATACACATATTTGTCTTAAGGCCTGATGATTTCTGAAGGACACTTACCATTGCATCGAGTGGATTAGTAATGCATATAACAAATGCCTTTGGACAATATTTTTTAATATTTTTACCTACATTTTGAATGATTATAGAATTTTTTTCTACAAGATCATCTCGGGACATACCTGGTTTTCTTGGAAAACCTGCAGTAACTATTACTACATCAGAATTTTTGATATCTCTAAAACTTGAAGTACCTCTAAAATCTGCATGAAATCCCTCAATAGAAGATGACTGAGCAAGATCTAAAGATTTACCCTTAGGCATCCCTTCAAAAATATCTAATAAAACTACATCACCTAATTCTTTTAAACTAACAAGTTGTGCAAGAGTCCCGCCGATATTGCCTGCTCCAATGAGAGCAATTTTTTTTCTCATTTAAGTTTTATACTTTAATTATAATTCTGTAACAATAGCCTTTTTAAGTCCAGCAATTTCTTTGGCTGGATTTAGACCTTTAGGACAAGACCTAGTACAATTCATTATTGAATGACATCTATAAAGTTTTAATGAATCATTTATTGCTTTTAATCTCTCTTTTCTTTCTGAGTCTCTAGAGTCACTTACCCATCTTGCTGCTTGTAAAAGGACTGCAGGTCCTAGATATTCATCTCCATTCCACCAATAACTTGGACAAGAAGTAGTGCAGCAAAAACATAATACGCACTCCCATTTACCATCTAGTTTTTCTCTATCTTTTGGTGATTGTTTTTTTTCGTCTCCTGATTTTTTTTCTTCATTTGTTTTTTCACGTTGCAACCAAGGTTTAATGGAAGCCAGTTGCTCATAAGCCTTACTAAGATCTGGAACTAGATCTTTTACTACACGCATATGTGGAAGAGGGTAAATATTTATTTCATTCTTAACATCAGACATACTTTTCAAACATGCTAATGTGTTAACACCATCAATATTCATAGCGCAGGAACCACAAACTCCTTCTCTGCAAGATCTTCTAAATGTTAAAGTTGGATCAATTTCGTTTTTTATTTTCATAAGTGCGTCTAATACCATTGGGCCACACTTTTCTTGATCTATCTCATAATTATCTATCCTAGGATTTTTATCATCTTCGGGATCCCATCTATAGATTGCAAGTTTCTTTGGATCGTTTGCAGGTTCTTTTAGTTGGTGGGTTTTCCCTTTAGTTATTTTTGAATTTGCAGGAAGTGTAAACTGAGCCATTAGTAAACTCTTCTTTTAGGTGGTATTGGTTGAACATGATTAGTTAGAGTATTCATATGAACACCTCTGGAACCCATACTCACATCTCCCTTATCGTTTAACCAGGCTAAAGAGTGAACTAACCAATTATTATCATCTCTTTCTTTATAATCTTCTCTTGCATGTGCTCCTCTGCTTTCAGTTCGATTTAACGCAGAATGAAGAGTAACTTTTGATTGTGCCATTAAATTGTGTAACTCTAAAGCTTCGACCAAGTCCGTATTGAAGATTAATGATTTGTCTTTAATATCTATGTCATCCATTGAGCTCTCAACTTTTGAATATTCTTCAATACCTTTTGATATGAGATCATGTGTTCTAAATACTGCGCATTTTTGCTGCATTATATGTTGCATTGAAGTACGAAGTTCTCCAGTTGTAGAGTTTCCTTTGCTGTTTCTAATCTTATCAAATCGCTCAATAATATTATCTGTTTTTGATTTAGTAATTTCAATTTTTTTAGAATTTGGTTTTACTTTTTCTTTACATGTTAGACTAGCTGCTTTGCCAAAAACAACAAGATCGATTAATGAATTTGTTCCTAATCTATTAGCACCGTGTACAGAAACACATGCAGCCTCACCAACAGCCATTAAACCTTCACATATATTATCTGGATTTTCATTTGTTGGCCTTAGAACTTCTGTTCTATAATTTGTCGGTATACCACCCATATTATAATGAACCGTTGGAAGAACTGGTATTGGATCTTTAGTCAGATCAACTCCAGCAAATATTTTTGCAGTTTCTGAAATACCAGGCAATCTTTTATGTAATGTATCAGCATCAATGTGCTCAAGATGAAGTAGAACATGATCGGCATTATCTCCACAACCTCTATTTTCACTAATTTCAATAGTCATTGCTCGGCTTACTACATCCCTTGATGCTAGATCTTTTGCATTTGGAGCATATCTTTCCATAAATCTTTCACCATCACTATTAGTTAAATATCCTCCTTCTCCTCTTGCTCCCTCAGTGATTAAGACTCCTGCACCGTAAACTCCTGTTGGATGGAACTGAATAAATTCCATATCAGAAAGAGGTAGGTTTTGTCTTAAAGCCATAGCACTACCATCACCAGTACAAATGTGAGCACTCGTGGATGAGAAGTAAGCTCTTCCATATCCACCAGTAGCTAGAATTGTTTGATGAGATAAAAATCGATGGATTGATCCATCCTCTAAACACCATGTTACCACACCAATGCAATTACCTTGATCATCAGAAATTAAATCTAAAACAAAATATTCAATATAAAATTCTACATTATTTTTAAGTGATTGCTGATAAAGTGTATGGAGTAAAGCATGTCCTGTTCTATCAGCTGCTGCACAAGCTCTCATAGCAGGAGCTCCTTCACCATTATTGGTTAAGTGTCCGCCAAAAGGTCTTTGATAGATCTTGCCATCATCTGTTCTACTAAAAGGCATGCCATATTCTTCAAGTTCAATTACTGCTTCAGGGGCTTTAGAGCATAAGTATTCAATTGCATCTTGATCGCCAAGCCAGTCGGAACCCTTAACTGTATCATACATGTGCCACTTCCAATTATCTTCACCCATATTACCTAAAGCTGCTCCAATTCCACCTTGTGCTGCAACAGTATGACTTCTTGTCGGAAACACTTTTGATATACAGGCTGTTTTTAATCCAGCTTCAGCGCATCCAAGCGTAGCTCTCAGTCCTGATCCTCCAGCTCCAACAACTACAACGTCATAATGGTGATCAATAATTTTGTATGAATTAGTCATCTAAAAAACCATTCTCACTAAGTTAACAGTAATTAAAATCATGATAAAATATATAAGGTAATTTATTGATACTTTAATGAATTTGGCTGTCTTTTTCGATGTGACATAATCTTCAATAATTGTTTGCAGTCCTAATTTTGAATGCAGAAGCATAGATTGCATCATCACAAAAAATAAGAATGCATTAAAATAGGATTGAAAAAAAATCTCTATTTCAGAATAAGTCATCTTTGATAATGATATTGCAGAGTATATAAACCAAAACGTCAATGGTATTAAAATTGAAGCAGTAATTCTTTGAGTTAACCATTTAAAAGCATAATTTTTCATGCGAAGTACCAGACAACTAAACTAGAAATTAAAGTTAAACATATAACAGCATAACCCGATTTATATACTTGAGATAATTCCATTCCAATACCGAATGACCAATATAATTTTCTACATCCATTAAATAAATGGTAAAAAATACCGACAGTCCAAATCATTAGAACTAGTTTAAACAAGATACTCTTAGAAAGAATTTCAAAATAAATATAAAATTCGGGACCAAAACTAATTAAAAAAAACCAAATTGAAATTAATAGTGCACCCACACTTAACCCTATTCCAGATATCCTATGAAAAATTGAAAATACTGCTGTAAGTACTCTTTTGTGAATAGATAGGTGAGGTGATAATGGTCTATTATCAGTCATTTTTTTCATTTTTTTTATGTCTCATAAGTAAGTATTTTTCTTCAAATTTCAAAATATTAATGGTTAAGTTATTTTTCTTACTATCACGGAAGTTTGTAAAATGTTGATAAAAAGTGCCAAATTTTATGAAAATCATCCAAATTTAATGCCAAATTTAACTAAAAATCTTGAATTTTAAATAGATAGATATTACTCTTAATAAGCCGGATTATACTCGTTTCTTAGCTTCGGAGGAACGCCAAGAATTTTTAATTATCTTACCCGCCGTTTGATAATTATTAGAGTTTCTTATTCTAGAGAGGTGTCTGCCAAGGTACAAACTAGTTTTAGAGTCCGGCCTACTTTAAATTTTTATTAAAAAAATTTTCCATCTTTTTAGAATATACTTCTGGATATTTAAACATAGCATCTACATGATAAGAGTTTTCAACTAACCAAAACTCAGCATTAATTTTATTTTGATTTGTATATTCTTTAAAATAATTAAAGTGTCTTGTTAAGATTCTTGTATCAGAGTCGCCATGAGCAAAAAAATAATATTGGTTCTTTGATAATTTTTTAGCTGGGGATAATTCTCTTGGATCTGTTCCAGTTAAGATTCTTCCAGCTAAACTAACTACTGGCCCAAATTCTATAGCAAGACCATATCTTGCTATTTCATCTTTTAAAATCATATTAAATTCAGCAAGTGAACTATCTGCCCACACTGCACGTATTTCTGGTTCTGCATGTGCTGCAAAAATAGAGGTGCTTGCACCAAGAGATATTCCATGTAATCCAATACTATAAGACTTGAAACCAATTTTTTTTAAAAAATCAAATGCACCAAGAATATCATTATATGACTTTAAACCTAAATCATCATAACTACTTACAGTATCACTTTGGCCGTAGTTTCTTAAATCTATCGTAAGAACATTAAATTTTTTATTAACTAAAAAACTTGCAATAAGATTTGCTTCAGACTTACATTTACCATTCGGGCTTATACCGTGTGTTACAATTATAATTGGTCTATTTGGAAAATAATTAAACAGCCATCCATTGATCTTTATTTCTAAATCACGAGATTGAAAGTATACATCTTGCCATTCATCTAAATAATAGTCTTTAAAGTTAAAATTTTCTCTTACTTTTTGTCGTGCAAGAATAGAATATTCATGTGAGTCAACTGTTGTACTCCATGTATTAGGAAGAGATCCTTCGTGTAAACCACAATTTGGATCTATTTTTAAAATTTGATAAGCAACATAAAAACCTGCAGTAAAATAAACTACTGTTAATAAAACTACAGTGCTTACTAAAAATCTGATTATGTATTTCATCAATCTGGTTTTACTATAGTCATTTCATATAATCTGCTAGCAGTTCTTTTAAATTCTTCTGCTAGAATATTTATATTATTTAATGAATTTATAGGTTTTGACGCTAAAATTACTATTGAACAATTATTTTCATATAACATATCAATTAATCCAATAAATCTCCTGCACGCATCTTTTTTCTGATTATCAAATTCAGGAACATTTTTTAAAAATACCAACTTAAATTTATCTGCAATATTTTTGTAATCTTCATTACCAAAATTTACTTCACAAAGATTTTCAAAATCTATCATCATTAGATTTGATGTGCATTTATCGAACTCTAGTTCACGACTTTTAGATTTTATTTTTACAGCTGTTAAATGGGAGGGGTCAACAAAGCGATTAAATAATTTTTCAAATTCATTTGACGTTTCAGTTGTTATAGGTGTGAAATATGTCTTTGATTGATTTAACGTTTGTCGACGAAAATCAGTTTTAATACTAATATCATAAAGAAAAAAATTTTTTTTAACTAAATCAATAAATGGCAGAAAGTCATTTCTCTGCAAACCATCTTTATATAGATTATCTGGATGAAAATTTGACGACAGTAATACAAATATTTTATATTTAGAAAAATAATTAAATATTTTTTTTATTATTAGTGCGTCAACAATATTAAAAATATGTAATTCATCAATAAATATTATTTTGTAATCTCTACTTAAATTTTTTACATAGTTTTCGATTGCAAGTTCTTTATTTTCTGATTTTTTAACTTGTTCATGGATTTCATTCATTAAGTTATTAAAATGAACTTTTTTTCCAATCTTAGTATTTTGATAAAATAAATTTAATAAAAATGTTTTTCCTGTTCCAACTTGACCATAAAGATAAATTCCTTCGAAAATTTTATCCTTAAAAAATAACTTTGTTTTACTAAAAGATGACCATACATTATCTGCTTGTTTTAAAAATTCAATTTGATCTTTATTTTTTTTAATAAAATTATTTTCAACAAAACTATTGTATTGATCAATAACATTAAACATTATTTTTTACCTAAGTACTGTTCAAGTTGTTTTAAAGTTTCTAGTTCACCATTGCTGATGCTTCTATTTTCTTTTTTCTTTTTTAATCTTTTATATTCCTTGATTAGAAAATTAAGACTCTCCATTATTTGTTTATTCATGTTTTATAAATTATAGGTAAAATTGATGATACAACAATCATAATGGAGCTGATTAAAAATATAACTGATATTCCATAACCCCAATCAATAATATAACCAAAAACTACAGGCGATAAGGCACTCGCAAAAACCCCAACTGCGTGTAGTAAAGCTTTAGCAGTTCCAATACTTTTCACTCCATAAATTTCTGCCCAGAGTGATCCCATAAACGGTGCTGATAAACCTAAGTTAAATCCAAATAAAGACATGTAAAGCACGAATGACCAATAATTATTAAAGAAAAAAAGAATGGTGATACAGAGTAACAAAGGTAATAGCACAAAAGGTATTGCTTTCTTTGTATTTATCTTATCTATTAAGGGCCCTCCTATTAATAAACCTAAAATAGAAAATAATCCAAAATATATATAACCGTTCCCAAGCATTTCCATTGTCCACCCTTTAGCATCAAAAATATAAATCTGATGAAACATTAGCCCAGTACCAATAAATGGAAAGGCTGCAGCTAATGGAAAATAAATGAAAAAAACTCGGTCTTTTAAAATTTCTGTAATGGTCCAACTTTTATGTGTTTTCTCATTATCAATATTTTTTTGAAGAGCAGCATCCCTGCTTTTTTGATTATGAAGAATAAAGTATATGATTGGTATTAAGATCAAAAGAGTCAAAGTTGTTAAAAACCAAAGGGTTTTAAAATTAAAGTATGAGTCCAAATTAACAATAATCTTTGGTAAAAACATTATACCTAACATTCCTCCAAGTGTTGCAACAGATATTGCCTTACCTCTATCAATTAAAAAATATCTTGCCATTGAAGTTGAGCCGGCATGTGTCATAGCTCCCTGTCCAAAAAAACGTAATAAAAATAAAATAAGAAAAAGATGAAAAATATTATCGAAAATAAAATAAAAACCAATGCAAGCAAAAGCTAAACCAAGAATAATACCTATGGAGTATAATCTTAAATCAATTTTATCTATTAATTTAGCAAAGTTTATAAATAAAAATGAACTTACAAGCGTTGCTATGGCATAAACTAATCCAAACTCACCATCAGTTATTTTATATAGATTTCGAATATCATCGTTAAATAATGCAATGTAAAAAGTCTGTCCAAAACTTGCAAAGAAGACCATGACAAATCCGTATACTAAGAGATTAGGATCATTTAAAAAAAATTTTTTCATTACAGTTTAAAGCAATTTTTTAATACTATTTAAAAGCTCTACCATTTTACTTTTGTCTATTCTTCCAGTGTTAACATTTCGTGGGCTTGGATGATAACTACCAACTAAAATTTTCTTATCGGGTAAAATATTCATAGATCCGTGAGAAAAAATAAAATCTTTATTTCGTATTTCATATTGTTGCTTATAATAATTTACACAGGCGTCATGACCAATTTTACCAAGGGCAACAATGACTTTTATTTTTTTTAAGAAAGCAATTTCTTGATTAAAAAAATTAAAACATGTTTTCAATTCTTGTGAAGTAGGTTTATCTTCTGGTGGTACACATTTAAGAGCAGTAGTTAAGTACATATTTTGAAGTTTCAAACCGTCACCTCTATCTACTGAATCTGGTTGGTTTGCAAATCCAGTTTTATATAAACAGGAAAATAAAAAATCTGCAGATTTATCACCTGTAAAAACTCGGCCTGTTCTATTTCCTCCATGCGCTGCTGGCGCAAGACCTACCATTAATAATTTAGCTTTTTCATCTCCATAGCCAGTAATGGGCTTACCCCAATAAGTTTGATCAATATATTGTTTTCTTTTTTCTTTCGCAATTTTTTCACGGAAGTTAACTAAGCGTTCACACTTTCTGCAATGAATAATGGATTTGTTTAAATTACTTAATGTCATTTGGAAAATATATATTTATATTACAGCTCTGTGATTAATGAAAGAGCTAAAGCTATTCTAGAATTTTGTTTCATCAAAACTCCACTTGAACAGTGGTTTAAAAAAGATGATGAATTTGATAATATATTGAAAAGTAGTTTTATGGATGATTACATTAAGGCTATTAATAATGATTATGATAATTGGAGAAATGATACTGAAGAATGTGTAGCTTTGATTATATTACTTGATCAACTATCAAGAAATTTTTTCAGAAATAATTCAAAAGCTTATGACCAGGATACTAAGAGTGTTTTAATTGTTAAAGAAGCAATAAGTAAAAATTATTTAGATAGCCTAGATATTGATAAAATACATTTTTTATTACTGCCATTAATTCATAGTGAAGATATCACAGATCATGAACTTGGTCATAAATTAGTCGATCAATATTTAAATTATCATCCAGAATATACTAATATTAAAAAAGCTTGGGATGATCATAGCGTGGCAATTAAAAAATTTGGAAGGTATCCACATAGAAATAAAATATTAAATAGAAAATCAACAAATGAAGAAGAGTTATTTTTAACACAACCAAATAGTTCTTGGTAAGATAAAGATATGCTTTTAAAAAGAGATTTTTCAGATATTTTAAAACAACTTGAGTTTAAAAAAGGAAAAATTAAAGCTATTCTTGATACAGACACCTACAATGAAATTGATGATCAATTTGCTTTAGTGCAAATGTTGTTTTCAAAAGAAAAAATAGAAGTGCAAAGTATAAATGCTGCTCCTTTTTCAATGAATAATCGTTCAGATAATCCAAAGAAGGGTATGGAGCTCAGTTATGATGAAATCTTTCGGTTGTTAGAAAAAATAAATTTTAAAAAAAATGATTTTGTTTTTAAAGGATCAACAAAATATGTAGGTTTTGAAAAAAAACCTATTAATTCACCTGCAGCAGATAATATCATAGAAAGTGCTTTAAAATGTTCTGAAGAGGATCCTCTATACGTAATAGCCATCGGTGCTATTTCTAATGTTGCCTCGGCATTATTGAAAGAGCCAGAAATTATTAAAAAAATTGTTGTAGTTTGGTTGGGGGGTAATGCACTTTATTGGCCACAAAATTCAGAGTTTAATCTAAAGCAAGATATTGGAGGTGCTCAGGTTTTATTTGATTGCGGTGTCTCAATAGTGATGGTTCCTTGCAAGGGCGTAACTTCACATCTTACTTCTACAGTTCCTGAAATCGAAAAATATATAGAGCCTCATGGTCAAATTGGTAAATTTCTTGCAATGCGATTTAAAGAGTACAATAATATACATAAAGGTTGGTCAAAAGAAATTTGGGACATGGCGGCTGTTGGTTATGTTTTAAACGAAGACTGGGCGCCAACTAATATAATACCTTCTCCAATTTTATTAAATGATATGAGTTGGAGTTCAGACAAAAACAGACATCCAATAAAAATAGTTTACGAAATCAAAAGGGATGCAATTTTAAAAGATTTTATTAAAAAATTAGAAAACTTTGTCAGTTCTTCCCATTAAATAATAAGACACTAAACCTAACCATTCGTGAGATCCTTGCTGAAAAGAATTTAGATTAGATAATAAATTAAGATTAGGAATTAATTTAAATTCTTTAATATTTTTAAAGTCCACTGCATATGGAATTAAATCCCAGTTATTTTTATCTGCTATAAGTAATGCTCTTTTCATATGCGAGGCAGATGTTATCAATAACCAATTTTCATTTATTTTTGGATTAGCGATTTTTTTTGAATATATTATGTTTTCATAGGTGTTTCTTGAATTATCTTCAAAAATTATCTTATCAATTTCTATTCCTATTTTTTTGTAAAAAGATTTTGCAACTTGTGCATGATCAAAATCAGGTCTATTTAAAATCCCTGATCCACCACTAAAAATTACTTTAGCCTTATCAAATTTTTTAATGATAAAAACAGATTCAACTAATCTTTCTGAAGAACCATTTAAACTGATTTGATCATATTCATTATAAAGTAGAGGGTTTGTTGCACCTCCCAAAATAAGAATGCCATCGACTTGGTCTGGAGGTTTTATGTATGAGTGATATTCTTTTTCAATATTATAAATTAGATAACTTCCAATAGGCAAAAAAGAGATAAGTGCGATAAATACAAAATTAATCAGAAAAATAATTAAACTTAACCCTCTCAATTTAACAAAATATAAAAATATTGAGAGCAAAGTAACAAAAATAAAAATATTAAAAGGATTTAATATTAACCAAAGAATTTTAGATAGGTAAAATGACATAATATTTTATAGCTCTAGTTTATACTATATAATATTTCATAAATAAAAGGTCTCGTGGTGAAATGGATATCACACGTGTCTTCGGAACATGGATTTGGGGTTCGAGTCCCTACGAGACCGCCAATTAAATAGTTATTTTTTCTGAGTACTTTGAAATTACTAACTCTGCAATTTGAACAGCATTAAGCGCTGCTCCTTTGCGCAAATTATCTGACACTACCCATAAATTCAAACCATTATCTATTGATTGATCATTTCTAATTCTACTAATATAAACTTTATCCTCTCCTGCAATTTCAACAGGGGTCACATAACCTTCATCTTTTCGATGATCAATTACTGAAATACCTTCAGAGTTAGATAATATTTCTTTAGCTTCTTTTTCATGTAATGGTGAATCAAACTCTAGATTTACAGCTTCTGAATGGCCAATAAATACAGCTGTTCTAACGCAAGTTGCTGAAACATTAATTCCCTCATCTAAAATTTTTTTTGTTTCATCAATCATTTTTTGCTCCTCTTCTGTATTACCATTTTCTAAAAAAGCTCCAATGTGAGGAATGGCATTGAAAGCAATTTGTTTTGTAAACTTTTCTTTTTTTAATTCTTGGTTAGCATAAACATTTTGAGTCTGATTAAATAATTCATCCATACCTGTTTTCCCTGCTCCAGAAACAGCTTGATAAGTTGACACAACAACTCTGTTTATAATTGCTTTTTCATGAAGTGGTTTTAATGCTACAACCATTTGTATTGTTGAACAGTTAGGATTTGAAATAATATTAGTTCTGTTTTCATCATCAAAAAATTCATCAAGTGCATTAGCGTTTACTTCGGGCACGATTAAAGGAATATTTTGTTGCATTCGAAAATGAGAGGTATTGTCTATAACAATACATCCTGCTTTAGCTGCTTTTGGTGCATATTCCGCAGAAATTTTTCCTCCGGGTGAAAATAAACCGATGTGAGCTTTTGAAAAATCAAATTCTGATAAGTCTTCTACAACAATTTCTTTATGTTTAAACTCTACTTTTTTGCCTTTTGATTTTGATGACGCGAGTAAATATAAATTGTCTATTGGAAAATCCCTTTGCTCTAATATTTGAACTATTTCTGTTCCCACTGCACCTGTTGCTCCTACTACTGCTATATTGTATTTTTGAGTCATTTAATTGCCAGATAGAATTTTTAATTCTTCAATAACAGCATTTCCCATTTCTTGAGTAGAAATAATTTTTTCTGCTCCATCTTTAATATCAGCTGTTCTTAGACCTTTTAATAAAACATTCTGTACAGCTTTCTCAACCATTTGACTATCTTCTTGCATATCAAAACTATATTTCAACATCATAGCAAAGCTCATGATCATTGCTAGAGGATTTGCTTTAGATTGGCCAGCTATATCTGGTGCACTACCATGAACGGGCTCATACATTGCTGCTCTAGTTCCATTTTCTTTAACTGGTCCAAGAGCTGCTGAAGGAAGCATTCCTAAAGATCCTGTTAGCATAGCGGCAGTATCACTTAAAAGATCACCAAATAAGTTATCTGTAAGTATGACATCAAATTGTTTTGGATAACGAACTAACTGCATTGCACAATTATCTGCAAGCATGTGTTCTAAATTAACATCAGAATATTCCTTTTTATGTAAATCTGTTACAGTTTGTTTCCAAAATAAACCTGTTTCCATTACATTTGATTTTTCTACTGATGTAACTTTATTATTACGCAACTTTGCTAAATCAAATGCCACTCGTGAAACTCTATTAACTTCTGATGTGGTATATAGTTGAGTATCAACTGCCTTACTTTCAGTATCACTAATTTTTGATATACCTCTTGGTTGCCCAAAATATACACCACTTGTTAATTCTCTTATTATCAAAATATCTAATCCTTTAACAAGATCAGATTTTAAAGATGATGAATCTGAAAGAGCATCTAAAACAACAGCTGGTCTTAGATTGGCAAAGAGATCTAAATCTTTTCTTAATCTTAATAAGGCTGCTTCAGGTCTTTTATCTCTTTCTACATTATCCCATTTAGCACCTCCTACCGCACCAAATAATACTGCATCACAATCCATAGCTACTTGCATTGTTTCATCACTTATAGAATTACCTTCTTTATCGTATGCTGTACCCCCAACTAATCTTTCAGAAATATCAAAAGATAAAGATTTAGTTTTTTCCATCCAATCAATTATTTTTAACACCTCAGCCATAACTTCATTGCCAATTCCATCACCAGGTAAAATTAAAATTTTTTTATTACTCATTTTTGACTACACTATCCAAGGTTGGACACTGTGTATTTTTTCTTCGTGAACATCAATTTTTTTATTTTTTTGGAGTGTCAAACCAATATCATCCAAACCTTCTAGCAAGCATTTTTTTCGAAATGCATCAATTTCAAATTCTATTGTTTTATCATTTTGATAAGTGATTTTTTGATTTTCTAAATCAACTGAAACATTATTTTTATTTTCTGCTTCGTTCATTAATATGTCTACATTTTGTTGATCTAACTTAATTGGCAGAATTCCATTTTTAAAACAATTATTATAGAAAATATCTGCAAAGCTTGGTGCAATTATCGACTTAAAACCAAAATCTAAAAGTGACCACGGTGCATGCTCTCTGCTTGATCCACAACCAAAATTTGCCCCAGCAATTAAAATTTTTGAAGTTTTATAAGGATCCCAGTTAAGAACAAAATCATTCTTTATGTTACCTTGAATATCGTATCTTAATTCATGAAATAAGTTTTTCCCTAAACCAGATCTCTTTATTGTTTTCAAAAATTGTTTTGGAATAATCATATCGGTATCGACATTAATCATTGGTAATGGCGCAGGGATACCAATTATTGTTTTAAATGATTCCATTTATAAATCCTCTACTGTTGCAAAAGAACCTTTGATTGCAGAGGCAGCAGCTATTGCAGGACTAACAAGATGTGTTCTACCTTCTCTGCCTTGTCTACCTTCAAAATTTCTATTTGATGTTGATGCACATCTTTCTTGCGGTTTTAGTTGGTCAGGATTCATAGCTAAACACATGGAGCACCCTGGCTCTCTCCAATCAAATCCTGCTTCAATAAAAATTTTATCTAAACCTTCTTCTTCAGCTTGTTTTTTAACTAGACCTGAACCAGGAACGATCATTGAGTCTACAGAAACTTTTTTGCCTTCTACAACTTTAGCAACTTCTCTCAAATCCTCAATTCTTCCATTAGTGCAAGAACCAATAAACACTTTATCAATTTTAATTTTTTGTATTTCTTGTTGGGGTTCTAAACCCATATATTCAAGAGAACGTTCCATAGCCTTCTTTCTATTTGGATTACTTTCTTCTTGAGGATTTGGTACTATACCATTTATAGCAACAACGTCTTGTGGGCTTGTGCCCCAAGTAATTTGTGGTGAAATATCTTCAGCATTAATTAAAATTTCTTCATCATATTTTGCGCCCTCATCAGATGGAAGAGATTTCCAAAATTCTAGAGCTTTATACCAATTATCTCCTGATGGAGCGTACGGTCTACCTTTAATATATTCAAAAGTTTTTTCGTCAGGAGCAATTAAACCAGCTCTAGCTCCTGCTTCAATACTCATATTGCAGATTGTCATTCTTCCTTCCATAGAAAGGGAAGAGATTGCATTGCCAGCATATTCGATAACATAACCAGTTCCACCAGCTGTTCCTATCTTTCCTATGATATGAAGGATAATGTCTTTTGCTGTAACACCTAAGTTTAATTTACCTTCAACAGAAATTCGCATATTCTTTGCAGGTTTTTGAATCAAGGTCTGAGTAGCTAATACATGTTCAACCTCACTAGTACCAATACCAAAGGCTAATGCGCCAAATGCTCCATGTGTTGCTGTATGACTATCACCACAAACTATTGTCATACCTGGTTGAGTAATACCTTGTTCTGGTCCAACTATATGAACTATACCTTGTCTGCTATCTAATAATGGAAAAAGTGTAACATCAAAATCTTTGCAATTTTTTTCTAGTGTTTCAACTTGTATTCTACTTTCTTTATTTTCTATACCTTTAGATCTATCTGAGGTTGGAACATTGTGATCAGCTACAGCAAAAGTACTTTCAGGTCTTCTAACTTTACGATTATTATTTCTCAAACCTTCAAATGCTTGAGGGCTCGTAACTTCATGAACAAGATGTCTATCAATATATATAAGACAAGTTCCATCTTCTTGTCTATCGACAAGATGATGTTCCCAAATTTTATCAAAAAGAGTTTTAGGATTATTTATTTTCATCCGATTTATTTTCGGCTGCTTTTTCCTCTTCTTTACTAGATTCATCTGCAGCTTCTGCTTTAGATTCTTCTGCTGGTTTGGCTTCTGTTTCTTCTGCTTTTGTCTCTGCTTGTTTTGCTTCTACCTCTTCAGCTTTTGGTTCCTTTGCAGCATTTGTATCTGTATCTGCAGTTTTTGTTTCTTCTACCGGTGGAGCCTCCTCTATATATTCATATTGATCAGCTTCATCGCCCCTATCTTTATCTGCTATCCTAGCTTTCTTTCCAGATAATTCTCTTAGATAATATAGCTTAGCTCTTCTTACATCACCTTTTCTAACAACTTCAATTTTTTCTACTAATGGACTAAATATAGGGAATACTCTTTCAACACCTTCGCCATGAGATATTTTTCTCACAGTAAAGTTAGAGTTTACTGAATTATTTTTCCTTGCAATACAAATACCTTCAAATGCTTGAAGTCTCGACTTACTTCCCTCTGTAATTCTTACAGTAACTTTTAGAGTATCACCTGGACGAAAAGCAGGAACTCTTTTTTTTGAAGTTAACTTTTCAATTTGTTGTTTTTCAAATGTCTCCAATAAATTACTCATTTTATATTTCCTTTTTATAAAGATCTGGTCTTAATTCTTTAGTTTTTTCAACCGATTTTTCTTTTCTCCATTTATCAATTTTTTCATGATGACCTGATGTTAAAACATCTGGAACTTCATGTTTATTTCCCTGAATATCTTCCCAGGTTTGTGGTCTGGTATAATGAGGATATTCAAGCAAATTATTAGAAAAAGATTCTTCTAATAAACTTTGTGGTTGCCCTAATACTCCAGGAATGAGACGAATACAACCTTCAACTAACACCTGGGCAGCAATCTCACCGCCAGAAAGGACATAATCACCGATACTTATTTCCTGAAAATTAAGAATTTCTATAGCTCTTTGGTCAACCCCTTCAAATCTACCGCATAAAATAAGCATTTCATCATATTTTGATAGATTATTAAGTTTGGCTTGAAATAATTTCTGACCTGATGGTGTTAGAAAAATTTTACAGTAATTATCTGTTTTGAAAGTGATTGAATTTAATGCTTTTTCAATAACATCTGGACGAATAACCATTCCAGGGCCTCCTCCAAAAGGTTCATCATCAACACTTCCTCTTTTGTCAATTCCAAAATTATGTAGATTGACTATCTCGAGAGAAAATTTTTTATTGTTTAATGCATTACCGATTACAGAATATCCTAGTGAACCAGGAAACATCTCAGGATAGCAGGTTAAAATTACTACTCTCATTTTAATCAAGAATACCAGGTATTGGATCAGCTATGATTTCTTTTTTATTAATATTAACTGATAAAATATTTGTTTTATCGAAAGGTATAAGAGTAAGTTTGGTATTATATTTGACTTCTAATAGATCACCTGCCCCAAAATTTTGAACACTTAAAACTTTTCCAATACTAGTGTTGTCTTTCAAGAAAATCATGCATTCGATTAGATCGTTTATGTAAAACTCATTATCTTTTGTTTTTGGAAAAAATTTCTTATTTGAAAAAATTTTTTTACCTTTAAGCTCTAAAACATCTTCTCTAGAAAAGTATTTTTCAACTTGAACAACACACTTATTATTTTTGAATAAAATATTTTTAAAATTCCAAGCAACTGAACCATCAAAATTATAATAGTTTTTTAAATTTTTAAAAACTTCAAACGAGGTAGTCATCATATTAACTTTTATTTCACCTTTTAATCCTAAAGGAGATCCAAACTGACCAACAAGAATAATATCTTTATTACTCAAAGCAAAAATTGATTTTATTCTTTTTTAGCTTCTGCTTCTTCTGCTTTTGGTTCCTCAGCAGGTTGTGCATCTTCAGCTGGCTTAGCTTCTGCTTCTTCTGCTTTTGGTTCCTCAGCAGGTTGTGCATCTTCAGCTGGCTTAGCTTCTGCTTCTTCTGCTTTTGGTTCTTCTGTTGCAGCTTTCGCAGCTTCTTCTTTTTCTTTAGCAGCAGCTAAACGTTCCTGTGCTTTTTTCTTTGGTAGATGTTTTTTTGTTTTTTCAGTAATAACTGGTTTTTCCATCACACCAAGATTGCTAAGAAATATAGAGATTCTATCTGATGGTTTTGCTCCTTTTGCAATCCATTCCTTAGCTTTGTCTAAATCCATTTTAACTCTATCAGCGTTATCCTTTGGAAGCATTGGGTTATAAGTTCCAATTTGATCTATAAATTTTCCATCTCTAGCTCTTCTAGAGTCAGCAACTACTATTCTATAAAATGGTCTTTTCTTTGTGCCACCTCTTGATAATCTTATTCTTACTGGCATTTTATTTCCTTTCTAATTTATGTTTGGAGGAAGATTTCCTTGTAATTTTTGCATTAAATCACTGGGAATTCCTCCTTTGCCCATTGATTTCATTCTCTTCATCATTTTTTGTGATTGGAGAAACTGTTTTAATAACCTGTTAACATCTTGAACTTTTGTTCCAGATCCTTTTGAAATTCTAATTTTACGTGAAGCCTTGATAATATCTGGATCAGCCCTTTCTTTTTTTGTCATTGAACTAATTATAGCTATTTGTTTATCAATCATTGAATTAGAAATTTTATTTTCTGCCATTAACTTCTGTGCCTTTGAAACACCTGGCATCATAGAAAGTAAACCGGAGACTCCACCCATTTTACCCATTTGCTTTAATTGATTGGCAAAATCTTCAAGATCAAATTTTCCTTTAGCGATCTTTTTTGCCATATCCTCCATTTCTTCTTTATCTATATTTTCTGCAGCCTTTTCGACAAGAGATACAATATCTCCCATACCTAAAATTCTTTGTGCAATTCTTTCAGGATGGAAAGGTTCAAAATTTTCTATTTTTTCACCTAGTCCTATAAATTTTATAGGAGAGTTTGTTATCGATTTGATTGATAGTGCTGCACCACCCCTGCTATCTCCATCTATTCGAGTTAAAATTGATCCAGTAATATTTATTGCATCACTAAAACTTTTAGCTACATTTGCAGCGTCTTGTCCTGTTAGAGCATCTGCTACTAATAATGTTTCGTCAGGTTTAAACTTATTTTCAATTTCTATTAATTCACTCATTAACTTTTTATCTACAACTTGTCGTCCAGCAGTATCTAAAATAAGAATATCAAATAAATTTTTTTGAGCATAGTCTATGGAATCATCAACGATCTTACTGGGTGATGATAGATTGTGACTAAAGAAATCTGAGCCGGTTTCTTCAGCTAACACTTTTAATTGTTCTTGTGCTGCTGGTCGATAAATATCTGCTGATGCTAGTAAAATTTTTTTATTTGAAGATTTCTTTAACAAATAGGAAAGTTTGGCAATTGATGTTGTTTTCCCAGATCCCTGTAATCCACAAAACAATATTTTAGTTAATTGAGAAGAAGATAAATTTAGAGATTTATTTTCTGATCCAAGAATTTTCACAAGCTCATCTTGCACAAGCTTTATGATCATTTGATCTGGCTTAACAGATTTGAGAATTTCTTTTCCTAAAATGTTTGACTTGATGGAATTTATAAATTCTTTTACTACAACTAAGGAAACATCTGCCTCTAAGAGAGCAATTCTAATTTCACGTAATGTAACTTCAAGATCTGTTTCTGATATAACAGCCTTACCTCGAATACTTTGAACAATTTTTTCAAATTTTGTGTTCAGTGTATCAAACATAAATCTCCAATAGCCTTTTAACTCCAGGGCACGAAACTCGTGGGCTAGAGTACCTATCACAATTGTAACAAGCTCAATTCGTTTACAAATATAGGATTTGTTGGTGACCCTCTATTAGCTGAATAATTGAAAGTCAAGTATTCTTAAATTTCCCATATTTACTGAGATTTATCGATAAATTAGGTTATAAAACAAATATGCTAAAAGTAGACTTTATAAAAATGCATGGACTTGGGAATGATTTTGTTATCATAGATAAAAGGTCTAACAATATCGCAATTACGGAAGATATTATTAAAAGACTCAGTGACAGAAGAACTGGGGCAGGGTGTGATCAATTAATCACAATTAATAATACAAGTAATCAAATTGCTGATGTTGAAATTGAAATTTTTAATCCTGGTGGTGATAGAGCCGAAGCTTGTGGTAATGGAACGCGCTGCGTGGCAAAAATACTATTTAATGAAGATTCAAATAAAGAAATTTTAAAAATTCAATCTGATGCAGGCATATTAGAATCAAAAAAAATAGATAACAATATAAGTGTCAACATGGGTTCAATAAAAAATACTTGGGATAAAATTCCTTTAAGTAAAGAAGTTGATACAATGAATATACCAATTTCAATTGATGGATATAGTAATGGAGTTGCTGTTAATGTAGGTAATCCACATGTAGTTTTTTTTGGAAAATCGATCAAAGATACAGATCTTGAAAGTATAGGTCCTAGAATAGAAAATCATGAGCTCTTTCCAAAAAAAACTAATGTTGAAATAGTTGAAGTTATTAATTCAAATTTAATTGAAATGAGAGTTTGGGAACGTGGAGTTGGAATCACGTTAGCTTGTGGTAGTGGTGCCTGTGCGGCTGTATATGCGGCGTGGAAAAAAGGATTGATTGAAAATAACGCTGAAGTGAAACTTGAAAAAGGTTCACTGCACATAAATATAATTAATAATGAATCTATTATGACAGGGCCTGCAGAAATAAGTTATCGGGGTAGTTTAGAAATATAATTTATGAAAAATAAAAACTACATAGTCAATCTAGGTTGTAGATTGAATATTTATGAAGGTGAAATTATTAAAAACCATCTTAGAACAAATAATTTAAATAATGTTACAGTCATAAACTCATGTGCAGTAACTGAAGAAGCTGAGAAAAAAGTTTCTTATGAAATTAGAAAGGCAAAAAAAAATTTTCCTAATAATAAAATAGTAGTTACAGGATGTGCGGCTCAAATCAATCCATTAAAATATAAAGATTTAAAAGAAGTAGACTCAGTAATTGGAAACACAGAAAAATTAGAAACTTTAACGTGGAAAAATATCGATCAGTCTAAAAATCTTAAAGTAGGAAATATATTAGAAGAAAGTAAAACAGTACCTAATTCAATTGAAAAATTTGAAGGAAAATCGAGAGCTTATATTGAAATACAACAAGGTTGTAACCATCGCTGTACTTTTTGTATTATTCCATTTGGCAGGGGCAATAATAGAAGTGTACCTGCTGGAGAGATAGTAAATAAAATAAAAAAAATTGTTAGCAATGGATATAATGAAGTAGTCTTAACAGGAGTAGATATAACTGATTATGGAAAAGATCTTCCCGCAAAACCTACTTTTTCTAATTTAATTAAAAGAATTCTAAAATTAGTACCTGAATTAAGACAGCTGCGCTTGTCTTCAATTGACTGCGCTGAAATAGACGAAGATTTTTGGGATGTTTTAAAGGACGAAAGATTGATGCCTCATTTTCATATAAGTTTACAAGCTGGAAACAATTTAATTTTGAAAAGAATGAAAAGAAGACATTCAAGGGAAATGGCAATTAATTTTTGTAAGAAAGTTTTATCTATTAGGAAAGATGCAACATTTGGTGCTGATATAATTGCCGGTTTTCCAACAGAAACGGAAACAATGTTTCTAGATTCAATCAAACTAGTTGATGAGTGTAATTTAACTCATCTTCATATTTTTCCTTATTCACCAAGAGAAAATACTCCTGCATCTAGAATGCCTCAAGTTCAAAAAAATATTATCAAAGATAGAGCAAGAAGACTTAGAGAAAGAGGTATGGAAAAATTAAAACAACATTTAAAAAAAAATATTGGAAAGAAGGAACAAATTTTAATTGAAAGTAGAAAAGAAAATTTTTCAATTGGAAAAGATCAGCATTTTTTAAAAGTAAAACTTGAAGAAGAGTTTAAAGAGGGAAATATAGTTTCCTGTATATACACAGGCATAGAAAATGATACGTTGTTAGCAAGAATAGCATGAGTTTGTTCTCAATATTTAAAGATAAGTTAAGTAAAACTTCAAATATACTTTCTTTTAATATTTTAGAGATTTTAAAAAACAAAAAAATAGATGATTTAACTTTAGAAGAATTAGAAAATGTTCTTATTTCATCTGATATTAGTTTGGATGTTGTAAATCAGCTAATAGATTCTATAAAAAAAATAAAAATTTCAAATGATGATGGAATAAAAAATGTACTAGAAATCTTAGCTCAAAATATAGAAAGTATATTACTTCCAAGAGAACATGTTCTGATAAATGAAAAAAATGATGAAAAAAAAATATTAATATTCGTTGGAGTAAACGGAAGTGGAAAGACAACCACTATTGGTAAAATTGCAAATAAAATTTTATTAAATAAAAAAATTCTGATTGCAGCTTGTGATACATTTAGGGCAGCAGCTGTTGAGCAGTTGGAAAATTGGGCTAAAAAAAATAATAATGGTTTTATTGCTGGAAAAAGTAATCAAGATCCAGCAAGCGTAGCGTATCAGGCAACTGAAGAATTTGGAAAAGAAAATTATGATTTTTTACTTATAGATACTGCTGGAAGACTATCAAATAATACTAACCTCATTAATCAACTAATTAAATTGAAGAATGTTATCTCAAAAGTTAATTCCTCTTTTAATATTGAAACTGTGTTAGTTTTAGATGGCACGAATGGTTCGAACATGATTAAGCAAGTGGAAATCTTTGGGAATGAACTTAATGTATCAAGTCTTATAATAACTAAATTGGATGGAACAGCAAAAGGTGGAGCATTAATTTCAATTGCAAATAAATTTGAAATCCCTATAAGTTATGTTGGTCTTGGAGAAAGTATTGAGGACCTGGTAACCTTTAATTCTCAAAACTTTGCTAGATCTATTTTAAACCTAGAAGAACAAAAATGAAGTCAATTTACAAATTATTAATTGATATAGGACCGCTTGCAGTATTCTTTATTTTTTATACAAGAAGTGGTCTTCAAGAAGCAATACTTCCTCTTATGATTGCAACTGTAATTTCAGTAATCATTTCATATATACTTGAGAAAAAAATACCAATTATGCCAACTCTTGGGGCTGCGATTGTATTAATATTTGGAGGTCTAACAATTTATTTTGATAATGAAATTTTTATTAAAATGAAACCAACAATAATAAATATGGTCTTCGCATTAATTTTATATGGAGGAGTGATTGTTAAAAAACCTCTTTTAAAGTATCTTTTAGGTGCTGCACTTAAACTAGAAGAGGATGGATGGAGAATATTAACTCAAAGGTGGATTGCTTTTTTTGTTGCACTTGCTGTTTTAAATGAAATTGTTTGGAGAACACAAAGTACTGATGTTTGGGTAAATTTTAAAGTTTTTGGTATCTTGCCAATTACGTTTATTTTTACGATGACACAATTCCCTTTAATTAAAAAATATCAAATTGAAGATTAAATTATAAATTGTTTTCTCTTAGTACTATAAATCCTGGTGATTTATTTCCCTCAAGCCACTCTAAAAATGCACCCCCAGCTGTAGATAAATATTTAAATGCGTCATTTGCTTTGGCTTTTTTTATTGCTGCAAGTGTATCTCCTCCTCCTGCTAGAGCATCTAATTGAGACTTACTTGAATAATTTTGTATAATATTTGCAACTGAAATTGTACTTTTATCAAATGGACTATACTCGAATGCACCTAATGGCCCATTCCATAAAATTGATTTAGATTTTAATATTTCATCTGAAATTAATTTTGTAGTTTGTTCACCAACATCTAATATCATTTGGTCATTTGGAATATTATTGATTGAATAAGTCTTAACATTTGATTTATCTTCTATTTTTTTTGAGCAAACAGCATCAATTGGTAAAAGTATTTTGCAATTTTTTGATTCTGCTTTTTTTTGTATCTTTTTTGATAGTTCAATAAAATCATTTTCTACTAGAGAAGATCCAACGTTATATTTATTTGATAGCAAAAAGGTATTAGCCATTGCGCCACCAATTACTAGAGAGTCAAATATATCAACTAAATTTTCTAAAACTTTTATTTTTGTTGAAACCTTTGAGCCGCCTATAATTGCTAGATTTGGTTTATTTGAATTTTCTAAAAATTTGTCTAAATTTTCAATTTCTTTTGTGAAACTTAATCCAGCATATGAAGGTAAGTATTTAGTAATTCCTGTTATAGATGCATGATTACGATGAGATGCAGAAAAGGCATCATTAATATAAATGTCAAAACTAGAAGCTAATAATTTTGAAAAATTAAGATCATTTTTTTCTTCTTCAGGATAAAAACGAATATTTTCTAATAGACAAATTTCCCCAAAGTCCATTTCATCAATTTTTGTCTCAATTATTTCTTTTTCACAGTTAGCTAAAAAATGAATTGTGTTTAAATTTAAAAATTTTTTTAATTCTGAACATAAAAACTCAATAGAATATTTTTTATTAACTTCACCTTTAGGTCGGCCAAAATGAGCAATTAAGAATATCTTGTTTTTATTTTTAATTAGTTTTTCTAGTGTTGGTAAAATAGCATGAATTCTTGAATGATCTGTAATTGTCCCTCCCAAAACTGGTACGTTTAAATCAACTCGAACAATTATTTTTTTATTTTTACAGTCTAGATCTCTTAATTCTTTCATTTCTATTCACATGTATATAAAAAAAATGCTGGAAATCATTGATTTTTTTTAAAAATTTGCAGTTTTATCTTTTTTAATACATATATTTAGTATATTAAACTTTTTTAAGTTACTAAATGTAGTAATGGAGTTTGATTATGCCCTGGGATGATAATAATGTAGCAAAACTTAGAGATTTATGGGACCAAGGTCTACCGACAGCTCAAATTGGAAAATTATTAGGTTTCACCAAAAACGCAGTGGTTGGAAAAGCTCATAGAATTGGACTCGAGAGAAGACCATCACCTATAAGAAGAACAGCTGTTAAGCCCGATAGAAAGAAAGCTAGATCTCCGGTAATGCCAAAATTAAATTTTGAAAGTACCAAAGAACCAGAGAGTGTTTCTACAGAACCTTCTGTTTTCCAACCGGTAGTTAAAAATTTATTTAATACAGCTCCAAAGAGAGGTTGTGAATGGCCTGAGGGTCATCCTGATGAAGCTGACTTTCGTTTTTGTGGTAAAGATAGATTTGAAGATAAACCTTATTGTTTAGATCATTGTGCTGTTGCATATGTTGTTCCTGAAAAAGAAGAAAACGAAAAGACAGAGTTAAATAATACGATTTAATAATAAAAATTCTAGAAATAAAAATTCTTCCTGTTATCAATTAAAATATGAAAGATGAGAGAATTAATTCTGTATTTACTCCTATTCTAATTGGAGGAAGTTTAATTCTTTTAATAAGTTTTGCAATTCGTTCAACATTTGGACTATTTCAAATTCCTATTGCGTCTGATTTTTTATGGAACCGTTCAGAATTTTCTCTTGCTATTGCCATTCAAAATTTAGCTTGGGGTGTAGGCACTCCACTATTTAGTGCTTTTGCCGAGAAATATGGCGATAGAAAAGCAATAGCGATAGGCTTAATTCTTTATGCAATTGGAATTTTCATAAGTAGTACTGCTACAACTCCAGAGGCGCATCAAACTTTAAACCTATTAATTGGTTTTGGGATAGCTGGTAGTGGTTTTGGTCCAATTTTAGCAGTAGTTGGAAGAGCCACGTCTCCAGAAAAAAGATCTTTAGCACTAGGTATTACAACTGCTGCAGGATCAGCTGGACAAGTGGTTGGTCCACCACTTGCTTCTATTCTATTATCATTTTTACCTTGGTCTTCAGTGTTTGAAATCTTTTCAATCATATTATTAATAACACTGATCCTTGTTCCAATTTTAAAAACAGAATTATCAAATACAAATATTAATAATGAAAATGAAAAAATTAGCGATGCTGTATTCGTTGCATTAAAAGATCCAACATATTCAATGTTGTTCTTTGGTTTTTTTTCTTGCGGCTTTCAGTTAGCATTTATCACTGCACATTTTCCAGCATTTGTTGTTGAATCTAGTAGTCCAATTATAGAAGGAAGTTTAATAAGTTTGGTTTGTAGTTCTGTTGAAGGTTTAGGGGCATTATCTATGGCTCTTATAGGTTTGTTTAATATAATTGGTTGTTTGATTGCTGGAGCCTTAGGAAAGGCACATTATAAGAAATATCTTTTATCTTTAATTTATACCGGAAGGACTGTTGCGGCAATTTTATTTATCTTACTACCTATTACACCAACATCTATTGCAATATTTTCAATAGTTATGGGTGCTTTATGGTTAGCAACAGTTCCTTTAACTTCAGGAATTATAGGCCATATTTATGGATTAAAATTTATGGGTACATTATATGGCATTGTATTTTTTTCTCATCAGCTAGGATCTTTTGTAGGCGTTTGGTTAGGTGGTCTATTTTATGATATCTATGGAAGTTATGATATTGTATGGTGGTTTGGTATAGGAGTAGGTGCATTTTCTGCAATAATCCATTTACCAATTAGAGAAAAACCATTATCTAACACAAATATACAAACAGCATAATTTTATGGATGAAAAAAAAATTATACGAAACTTAATTATAGTAATTTTTTTCTTAGTTATTATTTATTCATTAGCTAGAGTTGGTGTAGGGTTAGATCTTAGCTTTGGGCCTTATTTAAAAGAATAGTGGAATTAGTTACACCATTCTCCTTGTTTAAATATTGGCGTTACAGCTCCATCCTTATCAACACCGTCAACATCAATTTTACCTGAGCCAATCATCCAATCAATGTGTATCATACTTGAATTACCACCTCTTTGAGTGATTTCATCTTTCGATAAGTCTTTTTTCGATTTGAAACATTTTGAGTAACATTGACCCAGAGCTATATGAGAAGCAGCATTCTCGTCAAATAAAGTGTTATAGAAAGTTATTCCTAATTGCGAGATAGGTGAACTATTTGGAACTAAGGCTACTTCACCAAGTCTTCTTGAGCCCTCATCTGAATCGAGAACTTTTAATAAAACATCTTGTCCTTTAGAAGATTTTGCATCAACAATTTTACCTTCTTCAAAGCGAACGTTAATATCTTCAATAAGTGTTCCTTGATAAGATAGAGGTTTAGTTGAACATACTTCACCACTTACACGACTTGCATGAGGAGTTGTAAACACTTCTTCAGATGGAATATTTGGATTACAAATAATTCCATTTTGTGCTTCTGAAGCTCCGCCCATCCACTCATGGTCATCAGCAAGACCTACAGTTAAAGATGTTCCAGGACCAGAGTATTTTAAAGAATGAAAATTTTTAGCATTTAACCAATCTGTTTTATCTCTTAAATTTTTATTATGCTGATCCCATTCAGCTACAGGATCATCATTGCTAACTCTTGAAGCATGAAATATTGCATCTCCTAATTTTTTAATTGCTTCACTATCATCAAGATCTGGGAAGACTCTTTTTGCCCATGCTTTTCCTGGCCACGAAATTATATTCCAATTAATTTTAAATTCAGTGATTCTTTCTCTAGCTGGTTTGTATGCAATAGCATTAGCTTTATTTGCACGCGAAACTTTATCAGGATCAATTTCAGATAATAGCATGGGATCATCACCAGCAATAGCCATTCTAGCTGTATTGTTATCAAAAGCTTCACCCATCCCATTATAAAGCCAATTTGCTGCAACATTGAAAGATTCATCATTTCCATACTTAAATCGAGACAATGTAATATCAGAATCATTGAAAAGTGGTGTTACAAGTCCGGCCCCTTCTTTATAAGCATGTTCAGCTATTTTTCTAACCAAGGGTAATGACTCCAACGGTGCTGTTATTAAAAGGTTTTGACCTTTTTGAAGTGCAACTCCTCTTTTAATTGATAGATGTGCAAGTTTATCAATATTTTTTGTATCTACATCATAAAACATTAACCATATAATTAGTTTTTATATTCTAAAAAGTCTAGAGATTTTGACTTTAAAATTTATCTTTAATAATTTTAGGAAAAGAAACTTAAATATTTCAAATTTTTTTATAAAATCTTTCCACAAACTCTTGTTTTTTTGCATATATAAAAATATCAAATCTAGGCAAAAATAGTAAACTAAATTATGGATTATGAGCTTTTAGATAAAATTAATTTTCCATCTGACTTAAGAGAATTTAAAAGGAAAGATCTAAAGCAAATCTCAGAAGAATTAAGAGCTAAAACAATTGAGACTGTTTCAAAAACTGGTGGTCATCTAGGTGCTGGATTAGGCGTTATTGAATTAACTGTAGCAATCCACTATGTCTTTAACACTCCACATGACAAATTAATCTGGGATGTAGGACATCAAGCTTATCCGCATAAAATAATTACAGGCAGAAAAAAAAATATTGAGACACTTAGAAAGAAAGATGGCATTTATGGATTTGTAAGAAGGTCAGAGAGTGAATATGATCCATTTGGTACAGCTCATAGTTCAACAGCAGTTTCAGCAGGATTGGGAATTAAAGCTGCAAAAGATATAAATAAAGATAACTCAAAAGTTATATGTGTTGTTGGAGATGGTGCCTTAAGCGCAGGTTTAGCGTATGAAGGATTAAACAACGCAGGCGCACAAAAAAAAGGTTTAATTGTCATTTTAAATGATAACAAAATGTCAATAGACAAACCAGTTGGTGCTATGAGCACTTATCTAACTAGGTTACTATCATCTAAATCTTACTCAAGTTTAAGAAATATTATTAAAAAAATATCTAAAACCTTACCATCAAATCTATCAAAGACTCTTTATAGAACAGAAGAATATTCTAAAGGGCTTATTTCTGGAGGAACTTTGTTTGAGGAATTGGGGTTTTATTATCTTGGCCCAATAGATGGTCACAATATAGACGATATGGTGTCAGTTCTGGAAAATATTAGAGATAATAAATTTGATAAACCAGTCTTTCTTCATTGTATAACTAAAAAAGGTAAAGGTTATAGTCCTGCTGAAAAGTCAGAAGATAAATTTCATGGTGTAGAAAAGTTTGATATTAATACAGGTAACTCAGTTAAAAAAACAAATCTAAAATCTTACTCAAATGTCTTTGGAGAAAAACTAACGAAACTTGCTGAAAACGATGAGAAAATCGTCGCAATAACAGCTGCTATGATGTCTGGAACAGGGTTAAAATTATTCCAACAAAATTTTGAAAAAAGATTTTTTGATGTTGGTATTGCTGAACAACATGCTGTTACAATGGCAGCTGGATTAGCTACAGAGGGTTTCAAACCATTTGTTGCAATTTATTCAACTTTTTTACAAAGAGCTTACGATCAAATAGTACACGATGTAGCCATTCAAAAATTACCTGTTAGATTTGCAATTGATAGAGCGGGGTTAGTAGGATCAGATGGTCCTACTCATGCTGGTTCATTTGATATTACTTATTTAGCAACATTACCAAATTTTATAGTAATGGCGCCTAGCAACCAAAGAGAGCTATCTAATATGATAGAGTTATCTTGCGAGATTAATGACACACCATCTGCTTTTAGATTTCCAAGAGGAACAGGATCAGATGAATTATTTAATAATCAGCCTACAGATATCAATATAGGAAAGGGATATATTCTAATAGAAGGTAATGATGTTGCAGTCTTAAATTTAGGAACAAGACTTGAAAAATGTATTGAAGCTAGTAAGTTTCTTAATCAAAATAATATTTATCCTACTATTGCTGATGCAAGATTTGCAAAACCATTAGACACTCAATTAATAGATGACTTATTAAATAATCATAAATATATTTTAACTATAGAAGAGGGTTCTATAGGTGGATTCTCATCTCATGTTTTACATTATGTCCATAATATAAGATCAAAAAAGGATAACGTTGTGATAAAAAATTTAATTTTTCCAGATCGTTTTGTTGAGCATATGACACCAGATGAGCAATATCAAGATATTAAAATGGATACCCAGTCAATAATCAGAGAAATTAATAATTTTTATGAAAATAAAATTGTTGATATAAAAAATTTTAAATCAAAAGTTTAATTCTTAATAAAAGTTTAATTGAAATTTAAAAATGAAGAAAATTAAAATTTTACACAAAAGTTTTTCTAAACCGATAAGTTGTTTGACTGCATACTCTCCATCAATTGCAAATATTTTAGATGGAAAGGTTGATTTAATACTAGTTGGAGACTCTCTGGGTTCAACACTCTATGGGATGAATAATACTCAAGGAGTGACTATGGATATGATGAAAAATCATGGAGCAGCTGTAAATAATACAATTAAGAAAAGTTTAAAAATATTAGATATGCCTTATAAAACATATGATAATAAAAGTGATGCATATAAAAATGCTAAAATACTTTTAAATCACTGTAAGCCTGATTTATTAAAGATAGAAATTAGTAAAAAAAAATTAATTGTTTTAAAACACTTAGTAGATAAAAAAATAAATGTTATTTCTCATATAGGGGTAACACCACAAACTTATAAAAATTTTAATAAAATTAAAATTTTAGGAAAAACTAATAAAGAAAAACAAAATTTATTAGAGTTAGCTAAAGAATCTGAAAGATTTGGAGCTAAAGCAGTATTGTTAGAATGTGTTACAACAGATACAGCTAAATTAATTACGGAAAATATTTTGATACCTACTATAGGCATAGGTGCTTCAAAATATTGTGATGGTCAAGTTTTGGTATTTGATGATTTAATAAATTTAACTACAAATGATAAAAAACCAAAATTCGTAAAAAATTATTTTAATTTTAATAAAGTTGCCAGCAATGTAGTTAAGAAATACAATAGAGAAGTTAAGCTTAAAAAATTTCCTAGCACTAAATTTACTTACAATTAATCTAAGTCTATAAAGCTATTATTATTTTCTAAAATCTTGATTAAACCTGAATTAATTTGATACCACAAACCAAGCACATTCAATTTATTTTCGTTAATTAATTTATCTATAAAATCATATTCGCGTAAATTTTTTATTGATTGTTTTATATTTTCTTGCTCAAAAAAAGTTATTTTTTCAATTTCTGGAAGATCATTAGGGATATTGTTGAAAGAATTTTGTAAACAGCTTGTCCATTGATTTATGTATTCAAAATCATTTATATTTTTTTTATCTAATAATGTTTTGTAAGAATACTCAACTCCACCACAGTTTGAGTGGCCTAAAATAATTAAATTTTGAATTTTTAGAACTTTTAATCCGTATTCTATAGCAGACAATGTTTGTATATTTTTATCATTATCATTTTTAGAAGGTATTATATTAGCGATATTTCTATGTATAAAATAATCTCCAACACTTCCACCAAAAATAGTATTTTCAAGAATTCTAGAATCACAACAAGTAATAATCATGGCAATTGGCTTTTGTGGATTTTTGGAAGCTTGCTGATATATGTCTTTATAATCTTCAAACGTATTCTTTTTCCAGAATTGATATCTTTCAATTAAAAATTTTGGTATTTCCATAATATTATTATTTTTGAAATTATTTATATAGCAAAATTAAATGAAAAAGGAAATTAGTAGAAAATTCTGTGTAGCTCCAATGATGGGGTATACGACACCATATGCTAGAAAACTTTATAGAATTTTATCAAAGAATAGTTTTTTATTTAGTGAAATGATTGCAGCAAAATCGCTTATTTATTCAAAGAGTAGAGAGAATATTATTGATAATGACTTTAATAACCCTGTTGCTCTTCAGGTGGGTGGCTCTGAGATAGAGGATCTAACAAAAGCTTCAAAAATAGCAATAGATTATAATTATGATGAAATTAATTTAAATGTTGGTTGTCCAAGTAAAGCAGTACAAAAAGGAAGTTTTGGCGCTTGTCTTATGAAAGATAAAATACTTGTTAAAAATTGTATGGAAGCTTTACAAAATGATAAGATTGAAGCTACATTAAAATGCAGATTGGGATTAGGTAAAGAATTAGATTATGAATTTTTTGAGGAATTTATTGAAGAGGTATCAAAAACTGGAATTAAAATTATTTACGTACATGCAAGAAATGCAATATTAAGTGGAATTAGTCCACAAGCCAATAGAACTGTGCCTCCTCTTAGTTATGATTTTGTAAAAAAAATTAAAAATAGATTTCCTAAAATAACATTCATCCTGAATGGAGGTATAGACACTCTTGATAAAGCAGAAAATCTACTAAAAGAATTTGATGGTGTAATGGTTGGAAGATTGGTTAAAAATAATCCCTTTGTTTTGAAAGAAGTTGATAAAAAAATCTTTAAAGAAAAAAATAAATTAATTGATGAATCTATAATTAATATTTACTTTGAATACATAACGCCAAAATTAGGTTTTGAATCAATATTTAGATTACTAAGCCCTTTACTACATATATTTTTTTCTGTCCCTAATAGCAAAGTTTATAAATCTAAAATTAATGATTATATGAAAGATCAAAAAATTAACTTAATTGAAGATTTATTAATAAAATTTGTTAGTGAAAAAAATATAAATTAATATCTTAATAAGGTATGTGATAAGAAAAGCTTAGGATCTCAACACCTGGATTTTTATCACCTAAATTAGCGTTTGATATGTGACTAAAGGAAAGTCCAATTCTATTTTGGTTTTTTAGTTCATAGCTTACTTCTAGTGAAGTTCTAAACTGTATATCATTACCTAATTTTTTTCCTGAACCATCATTATAGAAACCTACTCCAAAACTTGGGGTAAAAAAATATTTACTTTTATTACCTTCAAATAATTCACCAAGATTATCTTCAAAATAAATTCCAGATAGAAAATAAGATGCAGAGTCATTTGTAAACTCGGCTCCAAAAAAAGGTTTTAAAAAGAAAAAGTTGTCTTCATTCGGACCAATTTCAAATAGTGGCTCATCTCTTCTGAACTCATATCTTAAATCAGTAGTCTGGTTTTTTTCAGATCCATCAAATTTAACATCATATATTCCGATTCCAAAAACGTTTGTTCCTTTAGAAAATCCAAAGTTTGAATATAAAATTATTAATAGCAATAAAAATATTCTTAACATTTAAATATTTTATAGTTATTTAATTTAGCTATCAAATAAAAAATTCTTTATTTTGTTGGGAAATATCTAACAGAGATTTTTTTAGTTTCTCTAATGCTTTAGTTTCTATCTGTCTAACTCTCTCTTTACTTATCTTTAGTTTTTGACCCAATTCATCTAAAGTTATGCTTTTTTCTCTAAATTTTCTCAACCTAATAATAGTACGCTCTCTATCATTTAAGGTATCAATAGCTTTATTTATATAATCTTTTTTTAAATTTTTATCATTAAAATCTTGGAAGGTTTCTTCAGGGTTTTGACGCTCGTCTGCCAATAAACTCATCAGATCGTTTTCTGTTTCATTATCTACTTTTTGATTTAAGTGTAAATCTCCGCCAGTAAGTCTGGATTCCATGTTTTGCACTTCAATTGATTTAACATTGAGCATATTTGATACTTTATTTATCTCATCTTGACCCATAAACTCTCTAGATACATCATTAATTTGTTGCTTGATCTTCTTAAGGTTGAAAAAAAGAGCCTTTTGAGAAGCAGTGGACCCAGTACGAACAACTGACCAGTTTTTTAAAATATAATCTTGTATTGATGCTCTTATCCACCAAGAGGCATATGTTGAAAGTCTAAAATCTTTTGAAGTATCAAATTTTTCAAGAGCATGCATAATCCCAAGCACGCCTTCATGAATTAGATCATCTATAGGTAAGCCATAACTAGAATATTTTCTAGCAAAAGAAACTGCTAATCGAAGATAGGAATTTAAAATTTTTTGAAGTGAACTTGGAGTTTTATTATCTCTCCAATCATTAATTAATTGAAATTCTTCATTTTTTTCAAGAATTGCCGCTTTTTTTGATAGTTCAATTAAATTGTTTGAAAAAAAGTAATTTTTTAATGCCATACTTAATTATACGTATGTTTTTAAAAATAGATCATTTATTTTCTAATAAATCTAATATTTCCCCATTTTCTGTGAAAATTCCACACATAACAGTTTTATTAGACAAAGGTTGTTTAAATAAAGTACACACGATGTCTTTTTTTGAAATTTCTAAATTATTTAGATGCTTAGACTCATATCCTCTTACAATTTTTACAAATGTTTTATATGGCTTGTGTATTTTTGAAAAATTTTGAAAGCCCCACCAAAAACAGTCACTTTGAGCAGATAGGGGTCTAGTAATATCAACACCTCTATTTACAAATAATATTTTTTTGGTACGAGAATATGCTGCATGTTTTAAATTTAAAAAATATTGGATATGCCCATTATTCATCTGTAAAATTTTACTTAGATTTGTTGTCCATTTTGAAATTTTAATAGTTCCAGAAGATGCTAAGTTTTTAACTTCTTCCTCACTAAAACCATACGAATTTATAGTTTTGTTAACACCATGTTCAAACATCCAATCAACAATCTCAGCAGGATTAGGAGCAAGTTGTAATTGTAATAATTTACTAAACATTTCTTCTTGTGCACCTCTTAAAAATACAATTGAATCTGGTTTAAGTTTAAATTTTGACATTAGTTGAAATCTTAGATTAATGGCACTATCTAAAGTCTCTTTTGAAAAATTTCCAAGCCCTATAATATTTCCTAAAAAAATTAATTTGTCATTAACATCGAAATTTTTAAGTATAAATTTTTTTATAGAATTAAATGATTTTAAATTTGAGTGAATAGAGCCAATTGCCCATATCTTAGTTGTTTTTTTAAGTTCTATAAAATTACTTGTTTTATTCAAAATGTTTATTTTTTAACTAATATTTGTTCAATTTTTTCTGTTGATTGAAAATAGTCAGTTTTTTCTACTGCTGCAACTTCTCTAGCTAGTCTCTCTATAGCTACTTGAAACATTTGTCTTTCACTATACGATTGTTCTGCTTGACTACTTTTTCTAAATAAATCTCTAACTACTTCTGCAATTTTTATAGGATCACCAGAAAAAATTTTTGCTTCGTATTCTTGAGCTCTTCTACTCCACATTATCCTTCTTATTTTTGGTTTTAATTTTAAAGTAGAAAATACTTCTTCTATTATTTTTTTCGATGATATTTTTCTTAACCCTACTTCATTTTTTTTATCAAGGGGCACTCTAATTATTAATTTAGATTGCTCCATTTTAACAACATAAAAGCTTGTTTTTATATTAGAAATTTCCATATTCTCTATTTTTGAAATTTCACCAACACCATGCTTAGGATACACTACAACCTCACCTATTTTAAAATCAGTGTTTTTTTTACTTTTCATTTATCATCCTGGTTTATCACTAAAATACTTATTATATTTATCTTGAACATTATTCCATTTTTCTGCATCTTTAGGTGGCTCTTTTTTTTCACTTATATTGGGCCAAATTTCTGAATACTTTCTATTAATTTCTGCCCATTTCTCCATTCCTTCCTCAGTATCTGAAAATATTGCCTCAACAGGACACTCTGGTTCACAAACTCCACAATCTATACATTCATCAGGGTGTATAACAAGCATATTTTCACCTTCATAAAAACAATCCACAGGACATACCTCAACGCAATCCATGTGTTTACATTTAATACATTTTTCATCAACAACATATGTCATACTATTTTGAATTTTTATTTAGAGCTCTTTTCCTTGCATTTCCAGAGCTTACATCAGAAATGTAGAGTAATCCAGCGAGTCTTCTTATAAGATTAGATTCAAAATCATGGATTTCACCATCAGATAAAACAATTTCCCATAAAGTCTCTATCAGCAGTAGTTTCTTTTGATCATCATAATTTTTATTAATAAAAGATGTATAGTGATGAAGAGATTTAGAATTATTTTTATTATTTAGGGCGTGCTTAAGAACCAAATCAACTTCTTTTTTATCTTCTGAAAATATATTTACTAAACTTAATTTGATTTTATTTAATTCATTATCATCAACTTGACCATCTGTGTATGCTGCTTCAATCATTAATCCACAAAGTAATTCTAAATTATTATTATCTTTATTTTCAGAAGAATTCTGATTATTTAAAATGTTTTTTAGTAAATTTATCAATTTATGCCTTTACACATACTTTTAAAGAAGTTTTTTTAAAACTGCAAAAGGAGAATTAGGGTCTCTTTTGATAATTTCTTTATTTTTTTTAGAATTTAATTTTTTGTTAGATTTAGTTTTTACAATTTTTTTAGTTTCTTTAATATTATTAGCATGAAAAAAAAGTTTTTTTTGATCAGAAATAGTTAAATACTCATAACCACAAAAAACCATTATTTCTTTTAATTGATTACTGTTACATCCTATTGGATTCATTAGATCAGATGATTCTAAAAAAGGGCCTTTTTTTAATTTTTGTCTTGCTATAAAAAAAATTTTTTCAAAAACATCTATTCTGAATATAAAATTATTTATATTAACATACCCAATACATTGCCAATAATGTTCTGGCATTTTAATTTCAGATGTGAAGGATACTCTTCCATTCAGAGGAAGTGGTAGAATATCTTCATTGTCATTTTGGTAATATGTTTTCCATAATATTGCATTAAATTCTAGAGGTTTTTTCTTTAATAAGTTTGGAATAAAAAAAAATTTAGCTCCTACTCTAATTCCTAACTTAGAAAGTTGAAGTTTACTCTCTTGTGAAATAGTTTTAAGTGTATCTCTAAATTTCTCAATTGGATAATTTCCAAAATTTTCAAAACAATTAAAGGCAATTGCTCTAATTTCAGGATTTATGTCCTCATCTAGTTTTTTATTAATAGGATAAAGAGTATTGTTAATTTCGTCATCTAACCACTTTTGAAGTTTAGCAGAAATCAACAATTTATTTTCTGATGTTATATACTCAGAATTTAAAGCATCAGCAATGGGTCTGTATATTGATTTACCTTTTTTTAATTTTCCTATTGGCTCTTCCCCCCAATAAATAAATATATCATCTTTGATTTTACAATTACTAATATCACCAAAACCAATTGAATCAGTGGGGGCATTTAAAAAATTATCTATTTTTTCTTTAATCATATTTCTTACTGATTTTTTTATATTACTAATAGAAAAAAGAGATTGTGAAAATATTTTTTTATCTTCGATAAGATCAAAACCTCTAATAATTCCATATTTGTCCTTATCTAGATATATTTCATTGTTATTTTTTATAAGAATATCACCAATATCAAAAATTTTTTTTTCACTAATAAAAAATTTAGAAGAATAATCTATAAATTTATTTGTAAGACTATGGTGTAATTGATCAGATAGTTCATTCTCTATTTGCTGAGTTTTTTCTTTCCAGTAATATTCATTTTTAAGCCAGTTGTGATTATTTGCAATATATGTCCAAGTTCTGATTTGCGATATTTTGATTGAAAGCTCAGGTATACCCCCACCAAAGTTATTAAGTTTACTAACCTTCTTATTTATCCATTCTTCAGGAATGTAATCATTATTTTCAATTAAAATCAAATATATCTCTTTAATGAGTAGTAAAAAGTTATCATTAAACAGTTTTTCAAAATCTGGAATTTGGCAAATATTCCATAATAACTTTAAATTTTTTTTTGAAATCAGAGATCTTTTTATTTCATTATCATTTATCAAATTTCGAAAATTGACTTCATCTAATGCATTTTTTTTATGTATAAAGTAATTATGTATAGGGTATTTCTTTAATGAAGATATTAACGCATCAATCGAACTAAAATCTAAATCACTATTCCTCCAATATATTTTTTGAATATTATCAAAGCTGTGTTTTTCTATTTGTTGTATAATTAAAGGGTCTAAGTTACCTGCTTCCTTAGTATAACTAAAGGTACCATCTTGTTTATATCTTCCAGCTCTCCCTGCTATTTGACCTAATTCACTTGGAGTAAGATTGCGATTATACCTACCATCAAATTTCTCTAAAGAGGAAAAACTCACATGATTAATGTTTAGATTTAATCCCATTCCAATTGCGTCTGTAGCTACAAGATAATCAACATTTTTAGTTTCATATACTTCAACCTGAGCATTTCTTGTTCTTGGACTAAGTGATCCTAAAACAACTGCAGTTCCACCTTTGTGAGTTCTTATATTTTCAGCAATTTCATAAACTTTATTTATATTGAAGGCAATTATTGCAGATCTTGGCTCTAATTTAGAAAAATTTTGTTTTCTAAGAAATGTAAGTTTAGAGAAGCGATCTTTTTTTTCTATAGAAATCTTTGGATATATTTTTTTTAAAATATTTTCTATGTTCAATGAGCCTAGAAAAATAGTTTGGAAGGTTCCTCTTAAATTTAAAATTTTATCTGTGAAAATATGGCCTCTTTCGTAATCTGCTGCTAGTTGAATTTCATCAATAATTACACATTCTACAGAAATATTTTTTGGCATTGATTCTACAGTACAAAAAAAATATTTTGCTTCTTTTGGTAAAATTTTTTCTTCACCAGTAATTAGTGCAACGTTATTAAGTCCTATTCTTTTTACTGCTTTATCATAATTTTCTCTAGCCAGTAATCTTAGAGGAAAGCCAAAAATACCTGAAGAATAAGAAAATAATTTTTCAAATGCTGCAAATGTTTTACCGGTATTAGTAGGCCCAAGTATGGCTAATAAACTTTCATTATCAATGGACATGCTGATTAAGCAGCTTCTGATATTATTTCGTTTAAAACGTAGTTTAAAATACCGCCAGCTTTATAGTACTCAAGTTCTTTATTTGTATCTATTCTACACTTCAAATTTATAGACTTACTTTCTGAAGAATTAATTTTACAATTAAGAACTATTCCAGGTCTGAGTTTGGCTAAACCAGATATGGTTATAGTTTCTTCACCCTTAATATTTAAACTTTCTTTGTTTTCATTTTGAGTGAACTCAAGTGGTAAAACTCCCATTCCAATTAAATTGGATCTATGAATTCTCTCAAAGCTCTCAGCAATTACTGCTCTTACTCCTAATAGTCTTGTACCTTTAGCTGCCCAATCTCTTGATGATCCTGTTCCGTATTCTTTACCTGCTATTATCACTGTATCAATATTGCTTTTTATATACTCTTGAGCTGCATCATAAATTGACATTTCTTTATTTGATATAAAAGATTTAGTATAACCTCCTTCAACATTGTCTAAAATCTCGTTCTTGATTCTTATGTTTGCGAATGTACCCCTCATCATGATTTCGTGATTGCCGCGTCTTGATCCATATGAATTGAAATTTTTAGAATTAATTTGTCTATCTGTTAAATAAAGGCCAGCTGGGCTATCTTCCTTTATACTTCCTGCAGGTGAAATATGATCTGTTGTTACGCTATCACCAAGTAATGCTAATATTCTTGCATCTTTTATATCTCTTAAATCAAATTTATTTTGCGTATCAAAAAATGGCGGGTGCTTTATATATGTGCTTGTATCGTTCCAATCGTAGGTGGTATTTCTGGAGTTGATAATTGATTTCCAGTTCTCATCACCTTTGTAAATTTCTTTATATCTTTCTTTAAACATTTCTGGAGTTAAGCACGTACTAAGTGCTTGGTTGATTTCAGTATTTGATGGCCATAAGTCTTTTAGGAATATTTCTTTCCCAGATTTAGATTTACCTAAAGAATCAATTGTAAGATTAATACTAATATTACCTGCTATAGCATATGCTACTACAAGAGGAGGAGAAGCAAGAAAATTTGCTTTTACTTCTTGGTGAACTCTTCCTTCAAAGTTTCTATTTCCAGATAAAACTGAACAAACAGTTAAATTATTTTTTTTAACTTCATTAGATACCCATTCATCTAACGGACCAGAATTACCAATGCAAGTAGTGCATCCATAACCAACGGTATTAAAACCTAAATTATCAAGATATTCTGTTAATCCAGCTTTATCAAGATAGTCACTAACAACTTTACTACCTGGGGCTAAACTTGTCTTAACCCAAGGCTTAACCTCTAAACCAAAATCAATTGCTTTTTTAGCAACTAGCCCTGCTGCAATCATAACGTTTGGGTTGGATGTATTTGTGCAACTTGTAATTGCTGCTATTACAATATCACCAGAATTTAATTTACTGTTATTTATAGATTTTTTATTGTCTATCTTACTAAACTCTTTAGGGACTTCTTTTAAAAGAATTTTATCTTGTGGTCTTTTTGGGCCGGCAAGACTAGGCTCAATTGTATCTAAATCTAATAATATTTTATCAGAAAAATCAGGTGAATAATTTTCATCTGCCCAAAGAGTTTGTTGCTTTGAATATTTTTCAACAATATTTAGATGATCACTTTCTTTGCCAGTTAGTTTGAGATAACTAATTGTCTCTTCATCTGTTGGGAAAAATCCACAAGTGGCTCCGTATTCTGGTGCCATATTAGATATTGTTGCTCTGTCAGCTAAGGATAAATTTTTTATACCTTTCCCATAAAATTCTACAAACTTTCCAACAACACCTTTATCTCTAAGAATTTTGGTAATAGATAAAACCAAGTCTGTTGCTGTAATCCCCTCCTTTAGTGATCCTTTAAGTTCAAAACCAATAACTTCTGGGATATTCATTGAAATTGCCTGACCTAACATAGCTGCCTCTGCTTCTATTCCTCCAACTCCCCATCCTAAAACAGAAAGTGCGTTTACCATTGTTGTATGACTGTCTGTTCCTACTACAGAGTCTGGAAATAAATAGTTTTGATTATTTACTTTTTTCAGCCATATAGTTTTTGCTATATTTTCAAGATTTACTTGATGACAAATTCCAGCACCTGGCGGTACAAGATAAAAATTGTCGAATGAACTTTGTCCCCATTTTAGAAATTCATATCTTTCTTTATTTCTATCAAACTCTTTTCTAACATTTTCTTTCAATGCATTTTCATCTTTATAATTATCTACCATAACAGAGTGATCGATAACCAGATCTACTCTGGATAATGGATTTATTTTTTTTGGCTCAATTCCTCTTGATTTTAATGCATTTCGCATAGCAGCAAGGTCAGCAACGGCAGGCACACCGGTAAAATCTTGCATTAGAACACGAGTTGGGAAAAAAGCTACTTCAGTTTTTTCTTCTTTTTTATTAGTTTGTTTTAAAGAACTAAAAACATTAGCGATCATATCTTTAGTAATATTCTCTCCATCTTCATTTCTAAGAAGATTTTCAATTATTATTTTAATTGAAATTGGAGTTTTACTAAGATCTATTTTAAAATACTCAGCAGCTTTGTTTAAATCAAAATATTTGAACTTTTGTTCATTTATTTCAATTATAACCTCTGAATTAAAAGAATTTCTATTTTTCATGCTAAAATTGATTAATAATTATATTAATTAAATAATATGAAGATAAATTTTTGTATAGCAAAATGTTTATTTATTATTAGATTTCTGCCAAAAAATATAAAAGTCAGTTTGTAATTTTTTTTTTACTTTAAGTTTTTTTAAAAATTATAATTTAAATATAAAATCAGATTAATTTTAAAATATTGGTATATTGTTGACTTTAATCGTAAGTTTTGGGAATAAATGGGTAGCCTTTTATAATTATCACTATAGTGATAATGGAGGGAGGTTCCTCCGGGGTAACAAAATACAAGGAGTATTTTATGGCTAAGAAGAAAAAGAAAGCTGCTCCAAAGAAAAAGAAAAAAGCAGCTCCAAAGAAAAAGAAAAAAGCAGCTCCTAAAAAGAAAAAGAAAAAAGCTGCTCCTAAGAAAAAGAAAAAAGCAGCTCCTAAAAAGAAAAAGAAAAAAGCTGCTAAAAAGAAGAAAAAGAGAAGATAGTAATACTTCAATTTTTCAAGAAAACTTTAAAATAAAGTTTTCTTTTTCTTATCTTTTTCAAAAAGATAAAACGGGGTTCTGCCCCGTTTTTTTATTGTTTTAACTAAAAAATTAATTACATCTTAATAATGATAATTGTTAAAAACTTATCTGTAGAAAGATTAAATAAAAAAATATTTGAAAATATAAATCTATCCCTAGTGTCTGGAGATATTACCATCTTAAAAGGTAAAAATGGTTCTGGAAAAACTACCTTACTAAAAACAATATTGAATATAATAGAACCATCCATTGGATCAATATATTGGAAAGGAAAATTATTGAAAAAAAATTTGTATGATTTTTATAGTAACGTTACTTATATTGCTGACAAAACTTCAAGTTTAAGAAAACTAACTGTAAAAGAAAATATTAATATTTGGAAAAGATTTTTTTTAGCAAATATTGATAATACACAAATTGAAACTGCTTTAAAAACACTAAAGTTAGATAAATACCTAAATCAAAAAATTGGAGCTTTGTCTTTAGGTGAAACTAAAAAATTAGAATTTTTAAGACTAATTATAGAAAATAAAAAGGTTTGGATTTTAGATGAGCCTCTTTCAAATTTAGATGAGGATTCAATTGAATTAATGAAACAAACGTTTGAGGACCATTGTGCTAAAGAGGGCTCAATAATTTTTAGTTCTCATCAAAATCCTGGAATTTATGTAACAAAAGAAATTGAGCTATGAAAATAATGAAATTTATAAATAAAATAATTTTCTTTTATTACAGAGAATACAAATTAAATTTAAGTGGTTTTCAAGATATTTTAACAAATATCATTTTCTTTTTCATATCGATATTCATATTTATTTTTTCTATTGGTCCAGACAAAGAAACTATCTCTCTAATAGGAGTGGGTATAATATGGACATTATTATTATTAAGTTCAACGTTGTCCTTAAGGAAATTTTATCAAGATGATTTTGAAAATGGAAATTTGTTGATTATTCATTTAAATGGTTTTAGCTTAGGTTTAATTGCTATTTTAAAAACATTTTCACATTTTTTATTTGTTCAGGTGCCTTTTCTATTATCAATACCGATTGCTTGCATCTTACTAAATATTCCTATTGATAAACTCATTTACTTATTTGCAAGTTTTGGGATAGGATCACTTACTCTATCCTGCTTAGGATCAATTTCATCTTCCATGAACCTAATGAATCAAAGAAATTTTCTCCTAGGTAGTGTAATAGTCATGATATTTAGTGTTCCAATAATTATATTTTCAGTAGGTATTATTAATATGGAAGAAAACTTTAATTCTCTTATAAATATATTATTTGGAATATTATTAATTGTTTTTGCTATAAATCCCTGGGCAAGCGGTTTGTGTCTTAAACTTTCATTAGAAAATAATTAATATGAAGTTCTTAGTTAATCCAAATAAGTTTAATGAAATTGCTGACTATATGTTTAAACCAGTGCTGTTCTTGTCAATCATATTGTTTACTTTAGGGTTATTGTTTTCTTTTTATCTATCACCAGATGATTATCAACAAGGTTCAACAGTAAGAATAATGTATGTACATGTTCCAAGTGCATGGTTGGCTCTACTAACTTATGCAATAATGACTTTTTATAGTATCGCTGCACTTGCTTTTAGAATACCCTTTGGTTTTATTTTTAATACTGCTGTAGCTCCAATAGGAGCAGTTTTTACTTTAATATGTATAATAAGTGGATCCTTATGGGGAAAGCCAATGTGGGGTACTTGGTGGGTATGGGATGCACGTTTAACTTCAGTGGCAATACTTTTTGTTATTTATCTAATTATTATTTTTATGAATTTATCTTTTGAAAATAGAAATGTAAGAGAAAAGGTTGTTGCTATATTCATTCTCGTTGGATCAGTAAATCTGCCAATAGTTAAATTTTCTGTGGATTGGTGGAATACTCTACATCAACCTGCAACAATAAGTAAATTATCAAAACCCAGCATTGATCCATCAATGTTGACACCATTAATAATTATGACATTTGCATTCATGATGATTGGAATAGCAATAGCTATATTAAGAATAAAAACAGAGATAATTACAAGAAAAACTAATCTAAGTTAATTTGTGACTTTTAGTCCATTGGATTAAGTATCATTCCTAAAAATATTTGTTAATAAAAGCTATGTATTTTTGGTATATTTTAGGATCTTACACCACTGCCTTTCTTTTAATTTTTTTGTTATTATTTTTTAGTTACTTAAAACTTAGAAGAGTAAAAAATAAATGAGTCTACGATTTCAAAGATTGCTATTTATAATGCTTACATTGGTAATTATACTAAGTGCAGTCTTACTTATTTTATTTAATACAAGGGAAAATGTGTCTTATTTTTATACACCATCTGAGATTGATAAATCAGATATCATAATAAATAAAATAATAAGAATAGGTGGTTTTGTAGAAAATAATAGTTTTAATAAAATTTCTTCAAGTTCATTTAAATTTAAAATTACTGATGAAAAAGCATCAATACCTGTTACTTTCAAAGGGATACTTCCTGATTTATTTAGAGAAGGGCAAGGTGCAGTGATAGAGGGTGTTTTTATTGATAAAAATATTTTTAATGCAACCAATGTTTTTGCAAAACATGATGAAAATTATATGCCAGCATCAATAAAAGAAGATCTGAAAGATACAGGTTATTGGAATAAAAAATATAAATGAGTTCATTAGTTGGTTTTTTAAGCTTAGTTTTTGCGATAGGTATTAATTTTTACTTATTATTATCTAAATACATATTTAAATTTCAAAAACAGAAATTTAATTTATTCATCCGCTTTTCGTCATTATTAACTTTGTTATCTTTTTTTTCATTAATGTATGCCTATGTTGTATCTGATTTCTCAAATTATAATGTCTTTCAAAACTCTCACTCAAATAAACCGTTAATATATAAAATTTCAGGTACTTGGGGGAACCATGAAGGTTCGATGCTTCTGTGGCTAAGTATATTATCTATTTTTAGTTTCTTTTTTTCTTTTACAAAAAATATAGACGAAAGCTTTCAAAGATTAACTTTAATGATCCAATCTTCACTTCATATTTTATTTGGTCTCTTTATTGTGTTTACATCAAATCCATTTCTAGTTAATTCTATTTTAGTAAATGAAGGTTTGGGTTTAAATCCAATTTTACAAGATCCAGGTTTGGCAGTTCACCCTCCAATTTTGTATGGAGGCTACGTTGGCTATTCCATAGTTTTTAGTATTGCAATCGCTGGTTTATTTCAAAATACAGATAATGAATGGCTTTATGTTGCAAAAAAATGGTCATTGATTAGTTGGACTTTTTTAACTGGTGGGATAGCTCTAGGTTCATATTGGGCATATTATGAATTAGGATGGGGTGGTTGGTGGTTTTGGGATCCAGTCGAAAATATTTCACTGATGCCTTGGATTGCTGGACTTGCATTAGTTCATTCACTCATGATGGTAAGAGGTGAGCAAGCTATTAAAAAATGGATAGTTTTTTTATCAATTCTTTGCTTTTCATTAAGTGTTTTTGGAACATTTTTGGTAAGATCTGGAATCTTAACAAGTGTACATTCATTTGCAGCAGATGCGTCCAGAGGTATATTTATATTACTAATTTTTTTTATTGTAACCGGATTTGGTTTTTTAGTCTTCTTGTTAAAAGAACCAAAAAAATCAAATGCTTTAAACTTGTTATTTATCAACAAGGTTTCAGCACTTGTAATAAATAATATTTTAATGATTATAGCAACCTTAACTATTCTTTTAGGAACTATATACCCAATTATAATTGAAGTTTTGTATAATAAGAGAATATCGGTTGGAGGCCCTTATTTTAATTCAACAGTAATTCCTATAATGATACCTGGTTTTTTATTAATGAGTATTGCACCAATTTTATCTTGGCAAACAAATAAGATAAATAATTCTAAAAAATATGTTCTAGCTTTTATTATCTTAAGTGTTTTAGTTCTAATTCAATCATATTTTTTGGATTTTAATACTTGGGGTTTTGTTGGGTTACTTTTAGGTTTTTGGATAATATTGGCTTCAATTATTGCAATATTTTCTTCGTACAAAATTAAAATTAACATTAAGTTTTTCAAAATAATTAATCCACATGTAGCACATATTGGTGTTGGTATTGCTATAGTTGGTATCACTTGTTCTAGTGTTTTTCAAAATGAGCTAGATTTTAACCTTAATGAGGGAGATAAGTTTAATGTAAATGGAAAAACAGTTTTATTTGAAAAAATAGAAACAACCAATCAAATTAATTTTCAATCTTTAAGAGGAAAATTTTTGTTTGATATTGGAAAAAATCAATCAAAAGAAATAGAGGCTGGAAAAAATTATTATCCAGTGTCAAAGATGATTACATCTGAAGCCGGTATTTTACATCAGGGGAATAAGGATATATATTTTATTCTTGGTGATCAAAAAAATAATGAGTGGTTTGTAAAAGTTTTAATTAATCCATTTGTTAGCTTTATATGGCTTGGCGTAATAATAATGATGTATTCAGGTTTAATAGCAGTTTCTAGAAGATGAATAGGATATTTATTTTAACACCATTAATAGTACTTTTAATCATATGTTTTTTTTCATTTGTTTATTTATTAAGTGGTAAAGACCCTAATAAACCACCGAGTGCACTGTTAAATAAAGATGTTCCTATTTTTGAAAGCAGTTCTCTTTACAATTCAAAAGATATAATCAAAACAAAAGATATAAAAAATAAGAAGACCTTAATTAATTTTTTTGCTTCTTGGTGTAGTCCTTGTAAAATAGAGCATCCACTTTTTTTTGAAATACGTAAAAAATATCCTGAACTATATTTGTTGGGATTTAACCACAAAGATCCAACTTCTGATGCAAAAAAATATTTGGAGGATGATGGAAATCCATACGATTTTGTTGGTGTAGACTCTGATGGTTTAATTGCATTAGATTTTGGTGTTTTTGGTCTACCAGAAACATATTTAATTAATGAGGATGGTAAGATTATCTATAAATTTATGGGTCCAATAACAATGGATATTTTAAAAAATGAAATTGAGCCCCTTCTATAAATTTTTACATATAATAATTTTAAGTTTTGTATTTTTTACTTTTAAAATATTTGCAGTTGAAAATATTGATGAGAGAGTAAAAAAATTAACCTTAGAGTTGCGATGCATGACGTGTCAAAATCAAAGCATTTATGACTCAGATGCAGAATTCTCAAATGATATTAAAAAAATAGTTAAAAATAAGTTGAAAGCTGGAAAAAGTGAACAAGATATTAAGAAATTTTTAGTTGAAAGATATGGTGAATACATTCTTTTTAGACCATTAATGAATTATAATAATATCTTTCTTTGGAGTTTTCCTTTTATATTACTAATAATTGGCTTGTTTTTTGTATTAATTAAGACCAAAGGAAAGAAGGCCTGAACAATTTATTTTGTTTTTTTTTATTTAGCTTATATGGTTCTCCTATAATTTAGAAATACTTCTTCAAGGAGGAAATGTGAAAAAAATTTTAATATATTTATTATCAATTGGTGTTTTTGGAGCTGCTTCAATTGCAAATTCACAAACAATAAGAATTGGTACAGAAGGTGCTTATCCGCCATGGAATAATCTTAACTCTGCTGGTGAACTTGAAGGTGCTGAAATAGACTTCGGTAACGAAGCTTGTAAACGTATGGGTGTTACATGCGAATGGGTAACTCAAGATTGGGATGGTATTATTCCTGCTCTTCTTCAAGGTAAATATGACATTATTATTGCTGGAATGTCTATTACTGAAGAAAGAAAAGAAAAGGTTAATTTTACAACTGGTTATATGACTGATGGAGCAAGATTTGCTGTTTTAAAAGATAGCGGTTTAGCAAATTTAAATATTGCGGGTATGGCTAAAGTTAATCTTAATAATGCAGGTGGAAAAGAACAAGCTGCTATAGGCCAACTAATTGCAGCAATGGATGGTAAAACTGTATGTGTTCAATCTTCTACAATTCATCAAAATTTTTTAGAAAAACATATGTCTGGTGCAGTAGATATTAAACTGTATCAAGCAGTTGACGATCACAATTTAGATTTAGCTGCTGGAAGATGTGATGCTGTTCTAGCTGATGTAGGATCAATTATTGATTTTATGGAATCTGATGGTGGCGTTGATGTTGCATTTACTGGTCCAACTTTTTCTGGTGGAGTCTTCGGTGATGGTGTTGGTGGAGCAGTTAGAAAAGAAGATACAGATATCTTAGAGATGTGGAATGCTGCTATTGCAGAAATGTCTAAAGATGGAACTACTGCTGAAATAACAAAAGAGTGGTTTGGTAGAGATATCTCAATGTAAATCAAATTTTATTTTAATAAAAGCGGTCTTAAAGACCGCTTTTTTTTGATTAAATTAAAACCATAATGCATAATATATATTAAATAAAAATTTATAATGAACTCACTTTTGTATTTAATTATTCAAATTATAAACTTATTTCAGTTTGTTCTCATAATTTACATAATTCTAACTTGGCTAGTAAACTTTAATATAATTAATACTGGTAATCGATTTGTTTATAGTATTCTTGATGCCTTGTACCGATTATGTGAACCAAGTTTAAATTTAGTAAGAAGATATTTACCTACTTTTGGTGCAATAGATTTATCTCCAATAGTTGTTTATCTTGGTTTGTGGTTTATAAAAAGTTTATTAATTGAATATTGGCCTAGATAATTATGCCACAAATATTAGATGGAAAAAAAATAGCACAAAATCTAAAAGATAAATTAAAAATTGAAATTGAAAATATAAAAATAAAATCTAACCGTGTACCTGGGCTTGCGGTAATACAAGTTGGAAATGTTGCTGCAAGTAGTGTTTATGTAAAGGCTAAGACAAAAGCTGCAAAAGAAGTTGGGATTGATGTAATCGATCATCACCTGGAAGAAACCTCAAATCAAAACGATTTAATCAATTTAATTAATCAATTAAACAATAATAATGATGTTAGTGGTATTCTTGTCCAGCTTCCTTTACCTAAAACTATAAATGAAGAAGTGGTCTTATATAGTATAGCGCCTGAAAAAGACGCTGATGGATTTCATCCTTTAAATGTTGGTAAACTATCAATAAGCCAAAAGAATGATGAAAGTCTAATGATTCCATGTACTCCTTATGGTTGTCTGTTACTTTTAAGAGAGCTCAATATTAATTTAGCTGGTAAAAATGCCGTTGTAATCGGAAGATCAAATATAGTTGGAAAGCCTATGGCACAATTATTATTAAAAGAGTCTTGTACTGTTACGACAGTTCATTCAAAAACTGAGAATATTGAAAGTATTTGTCGAAATGCTGATATTTTGGTTGCTGCGATAGGTAAGCCTGAGTTTGTAAATAAAGATTGGGTTAAAGATGGTGCTATTATTATTGATGTGGGTATCAATAGAATCAAAGTAAATGAAACTAAAACAAAATTGGTGGGTGATGTTCTTTTTAGTGAAGTAGAAAACATCGTACATGCAATAACCCCAGTACCAGGAGGAGTAGGTCCAATGACTATTGCTTGTTTATTGAGGAACACTACAATAGCTTTTAAAAATTTAAATAAATTATGAAAAAACGAGCTTTAATAACTGGCATAACTGGTCAAGATGGTTCTTATCTTGCAGAATTTTTGATTAAAAAAGGATATGAGGTCCATGGAATTATAAGAAGAATTGCTCTGGAAAATCAAAACCACAGATTGTGGAGAATAAAAAAAATAATAAATAAAATTAATTTACATTCAGGATCAATGGAAAGTTATGCGAGTATTTTCAAAATATTTAGTAAAGTAAAACCACATGAATTTTACCATCTTGCTGCACAAAGCTATGTAGATTACTCTTTTCAAGATGAATTTTCTACCTTGTCAACAAATATAGCCTCAACACATTATTGTCTCTCCGCAATTAAAGAAAGCGGTTTAAACTGTAGGTTTTATTTTGCAGGATCATCAGAAATGTTTGGTAAGGTTAAAGAAATTCCACAAAATGAAAATACACCTTTTCATCCAAGATCTCCTTATGGTATTTCAAAAGTAGCAGGATTTGACTTAACCAGAAATTATAGAGAGTCATACGGTCTTCATACTTCAACTGGGATACTATTTAATCATGAGTCAGAAAGACGTGGTTTTGAATTTGTAACTAGAAAAATATCACAAGCGGTTGCTATGATAAAACTTAAAAAACAAAAATTTCTTGAATTAGGAAATTTAGAGGCTCAACGAGATTGGGGATATGCGCCTGAATATGTAGAAGCGATGTGGTTAATGCTTCAGCAAAAAAAACCGGATGATTATGTTGTAGGTACAGGTGAAACATATAGTATAAAATATTTTGTAGAAAGAGCTTTTGATATTGTTGGATTAGACTATCAAAAGTTTGTTAAAATAAATAAAATTTATTTTAGACCCGCGGAGGTAGAGTTATTAATCGCTGATTACACCAAAATAAATAAAAAAATTGGTTGGAAACCTAAAACTAAGATTGATAAGTTGATAGAGAAAATGGTTATTAATGATTTAAAATTATTAAAAAAATAAATTTTATTTATTTCCCTTTTTGTGTTTTATATATTTATTAATAAAATTATCATGATCCATCACATTCAAATTTTGCTTATACGACCAATTGCCAAGTATTTTTTCATTATAATTTGAATGTTCATCAGTATAATTTTTTAAAAATATAAATCTTGATCTTGTTGCATCAAGGGCATGGCAGTCAGTGAATGCAGGTAAACTATAGATTAGATCATAGTTGTAATAATTAGTATATTGAGTAAAAAAAATATCTGATAATTTTTGTTTTTTGTTATTTAAGGGCAAAGTATTAAAACCTACAAAACCAGCTTCGCTGTAATATCCAAGCCTGTCATATACAGAAAGTAAAATATTATCTGGTAGGCATTCTTCAAACCACTCTTTAGGTATTTTTTTTAAAAATTCTATATCCGCATCGATGTAAAAAAATTTCTCAGAATATTTTCTAGCATCACTCTGAGCAAAAACTTTGTAAGAAAACCTAACAGAGTCCAATAGATACGAAATCTGAGAGTTTTCTTTTGACTTAAGTTTATTTCTCTCAACAAATTGAAAACATTGGGGTTGTTCAGTAAATAGATTAAGATAATATATTTTTTTATCTTTAGGATATAAATTTATATCATCTTCTACATAACAATATAGTTCATAATCTTGTTCTGTATTTATATAACTATCAATAAGTTTGTGTGCATATTTCTCAAATAAAGAATGATTAAAAGTTGTTACAAATATTTTTTTTTTCATTTTATAGTTAGATTAATTTTTAAGTCTTAATGAAGTAATTTTTATAAAACCTTCTGCATCTTTTTGATTATAATCACCAACCTCATCAAAAGATACTAAAGATAATTTGTATTTACTATATGGTGATTTTCTTCCACTAATAATAACATTGCCTTTAAATAATTTAAGTCTTACTTCACCAGTTACTTTTGATTGTGTAGAATCAATTAATTTTTGCATTGCAATTCTTTCTGAGGAAAACCAAAATCCATTATATATAGATTCAGCGTATTTAGGCATAATTTCATCCTTTAAGTGCGCTTCCCCTTTGTCGAGTGTTATACTTTCAATTGCTCTATGTGCCTTTAATAATATTGAACCGCCTGGAGTTTCATAAATACCTCTTGATTTCATTCCTATAAAACGATTTTCAACTATGTCATCTCTTCCTATGCCGTGTTCATAACCGTATTTATTTAATTCAATTAGCACTTCATAGGGTTTTAGTTTTTTTTGGTTAATAGCAACTGCATCACCCTTTTCAAAGCTTAGAATAATTTCATCAGCAGAACTTTTTGAATTCTCAATTGACTTTGTTCTTGAATAAACATACTCAGGTGCTTCTTCCCAAGGATCCTCTAAAATTTTTCCCTCGGATGATGTGTGAAGTAAATTAGCATCAGTGCTAAATGGTGACTCCCCTCGTTTGTCTTTTGAAATAGATATTTGGTTCTTTTCTGCAAAATCAATCAAATCTTTTCTAGAATTTAAATCCCAATCTCTCCAAGGGGATATTACATTTATTTTCGAATTATTTGCATAATATCCTAATTCAAATCTAATTTGATCGTTTCCTTTTCCAGTTGCACCATGTGAGACAGTATCGGCACCTACTTCTTTAGCAATTTCAATTTGTCTTTTAGCTATCAAAGGTCTTGCAATAGCAGTTCCTAAATAATACGTACCCTCATAAATAGCATTTGCTCTAAACATAGGAAATACATAATTTTTAACAAACTCTTCTCTTAAATCTTCAATAAAAATTTCCTTGACTCCTAAAGACTCAGCTTTTTTCCTAACTGGAGATAATTCTTCACCCTGACCAAGATCTGCAGTAAAAGTAACAACTGGACATTGATATTTATTTTGAAGCCATTTAAGAATAACGCTTGTGTCTAATCCTCCAGAGTAAGCTAAAACAATTTTTTTAGGCATTTAACAATCGTCAATTAATTTATTGTAAGCGGCAGTAAAGCCATTAAGAGTATACGTATCATTCGTGACAGTACCTCTTGAAGACTCACCAGTAACTTTGAGCTCTAATCCTTTTTTCATAGCAAAAATTACTTTTGAATCTTCTTCTGTCCAAGCAGCAGTTGGCAAATCTTCAGTAGTATAAAAATTATACTTACCCTTATCTATACTTACAATAATATCAGAGGGAACCTCGTAACTATATCCAGCCTCTATTTGAACTATAGTTTCTGGGTTACCTATATTTTTGTATACTAAAACGTAGAAGTTTCCTCTTTTCTTATCACTTGGTAAATCTGTTTCTGTTGCTAAACTACCTATGTAACAATACTCATCAGCTTTCTCAAAAGACCATTTTCCTACTTCTAGAGCATTTAAAGCACTAGGAAGTGCTACATAAAGTACTGTTAAAAACTTAAGAAAAATTTTCATCAATTCCTTCTTTTAGTATATCTTATGCAATTAGTTAAGAGTGTTTAATCGATGTTAAAGTCTTTTTAAATTATGGAAAAATCAAACTTAAGTAACTTGATGATAAGGATCCAAAAAAACCGCGACGAAATGGCTTTTTCAGAAATTTTTGATTTTTTTGCCCCTAAAGTTAACGCCTATTTTATTCAAAATAAGATCAAGTTTGAAAGCTCTGAGGAACTTACACAGGAGGTTTTAAGCACTGTTTGGGTAAAATCCAACCTTTATGATTCAACAAAATCAGCTCTTTCGACATGGATATTTACAATTGCAAGAAACAAAAAAATAGACTTTTTCAGGAAAAATTCAAAAATAAATTTCCAAGAAGAAGATATACGAGAGTTTCTATACCAAGATAGAGAAGTTGACCCAATTGAAGGAAATGAGGCAAAAAAACAAATAGAAAGAATAAATAATGAGCTCGATGAACAACAAAAAATAATGATAAAAATGAACTTTTTCGAAAATAAAAGTCATAAAAAAATTGCAGATGAGCTTGAAATTCCTTTAGGGACAGTTAAATCAAGATTAAGGCATATTTTAACAAAAATGCAGGAATTTTTAAGATGAATGGTACAGTAGTAAAAAATCAACTTATTTTCGATTTTGCATCAGGAATACTAGGTCCTGCAAAGTCGCTATTTGCATCAACTTATCTACAACTAAATTCAAATGCATCTAAAATTAGCAGTACATTTGAAAATATGTTGGGTGAAAATCTTATGGATAATGAAAACATTCATCCTAAAAATTTGACGTATTCAGACTGCATTAATAGTGAAAATATTAAATCCGCCTCAAATCTTAAGGATCCCGTAACTAGCTTCTTTGGAAACCTAAACAATTTAGATTGGAAACAAGTTTATAAAGGTTTCAAGGAGTACACTGCATCGATTGATGATAAAGACGAATTAAAGTTAATTAAAATGGACCCTGGGGTTTCTGTACCTCTGCACTCCCATGGTGGCAAAGAATATATTTTAGTGTTAGAAGGTAGTTTTTGTGATGAATATGGTGAATATTCAAAAGGCGATATTCAAATAAATGATCAAAGAATTAAACATACGCCAATAGCATCAAAGGACACAGGCTGTGTATGCTTGAGCATTACCGAAAAAGATGTAATATTTTTTGGTAAGTATGGCTCCTTCTTAAATTTATTTACATTTATTAAATCATTTTTTAAGCAAAAATAATTACATTATTATATAACATAATACGTGTCTAAAATTCACGTAGATTTCATTAGAGGTAAAGAGGTTGAGAGTAGTCACCAAGTTAAAGTATTAGTAACAAATGCTAATGGTAAAACTGTATTATCTACACACAATGATAATGAATTTTTTTTCCCACGATCATCAATTAAAATATTTCAAGCTATTCCTTTTGCAATGTCAAACGCAATCAAAAATTATAGATTAAGCAATAAACAGATAGCTTTAGCCTGTGCTTCACACAAGGGAGAAAAATTTCATATAAGAGAACTAGAAAAATGGATTTCAAAAATAAACTTAAAAACAACTAGTCTACAATGTGGTATTCATGGGCCACTAGATAAAAAGGCTTCTGAAAAAATAATACATTCTAGAAAAAAATTTAATGAACTACATAATAATTGTGCCGGCAAACACTTGGCTATGTTAACAAGTTGTTTAGTCAATAATCATAGTATTAAAAACTATCTAGATTATAGACACACACATCAAAAAAATATTAGAAAAATTTTCAATAAATTTACTGAAAGCAAGTTATTAAAGAAAAATTTCTCTCTAGATGGATGTAGTGCTCCACAATATTCATTTAAAATTAAATCTATTTCAAAGGCTTTAAATAACTTGATTAAGAGTTATAAAAACAATTATCATTATACTGAACAAGTAAGGACCTTAGTTAATTCAATTTTAGAAAATCCTGAATTCATTGGAGGAACTGCAAGTTTTGACACAAAAGTAATAAAAGCTTCAAAAGGAAAAATATTTTGTAAAAGTGGAGCTGAAGGTGTTTTTTTATTTGTTGATATTCAGAAAGAAATTAGTGGAGTAGTTAAAATTACAGATGGAAATGAAAGAGCTATTCCAATTGTTATAATAAAAATTTTTAAAAAGTTAAAAATTATGAATATGGAAGAGTTAAAAAATTTAGAAAAAAAAGAAAAATTTGAGCTAAAAAATCATGCAGGTAAAAAAATTGGACGTATAAGCTTTACAATGAAATGAAAAACAACAATATTATAATTAAAGTGGTCAAAGGTAGTCTTAGAAAGAAAAAAGCCCTCTTATTTGTCTCATTTGCAAATAAAATAATATAGTCAAAAAATAACTGAGTTAATAAAAGTAAAGTTATTAAAATAAAAATTATCAAGATTTTAATGTTTAAAAGACTTAAAATAATAATAATAACAGCAAACAAACTTGGCAAAAAACCATATATTACTATGTGAGTGGGTGGGTTATTTTTCAAATTCCAATTTATAGACCCTATGAAAACAATTATGATTAGGCTGTAGTAAGTAATAAAACTAAGTAGATATTCTTCTTCAACTATTAAAAAATAGTATTTATCTAAAAAAGTTAAAACATATGGTATTAATCCTAAATATGAAATTAGAAATTGAAAATTAATTTTTTTTAACATTTGGTATGATTGAGCAAAATATCATTTTAGAAATTGAAAGACTTTTAGATAATAAAAAAATTATAGATAGCAAGTTATTATCAGACTCTTTTGGTATTAATTGCTTAAAAATTGTCACAAGTGATAGTAAAGACTTTATTGTCAAATATTATTACAAAAATAATGATAAATTTAATGCAATAAAATCTGAGACAGACAATCTACTTTTTTTTAATAGACAAAAGTTTAGTCAGTTCCCAAGTATTATTAACTATAATGATAATATATTAATAATGTCATTCATAAATAATAATGATAATCAACCAAATCAAACAAATGAAGATTTATTAAATTCTATAATTTCTCTTCACTCCAATAAAAGTGAAGATTACGGTTTTAGTTTTGACACACAAATTGGTGGTTTGAGACAGATTAATTCAAGTTCTAAAAATTGGCTAGAGTTCTATAGAGATAAAAGACTAAATTACATATTTGACTTAGTTAACAAAAACCAACCTATGGATGAAACTATTAACACTAAAATTGATTTATTAATTAAAAAGATAGATAATTTTATACCTAACAAACCAAGATCATCTCTATTACATGGTGACTTATGGGAAGGTAACATACTTTTTAAAAATAAAAAATTTGTTGGATTTATTGATCCAGGATCCTTTTATGGTCATAATGAGCTAGAATTATCTTATTTGAGATGGTTTGACCCCAAATTTATTGACGAAAATTTTTTAGATAAATACAACGATCATATTAAGATCGATAAATATTACTTAGAATATGAACCAATTTATCAATTATATTATTCACTATTAAATGTTTATTTATGGGATAGAAGCTATATTGAGGATGTAAGTAAACTGCTGGAAAAAATTAAAATATAATGTGTGGAATTAATGGAATAATATTTAAAAAATCTAAGACTGACGTTTCAAAAATCCTAAAAATGAATGCACTTTTAGATCATAGAGGGCCAGACGATAGTGGATTTATTAATCATAAGAATCTTTTACTTGGTCATACTAGGTTATCTATTATTGATACATCAAATCTTGGCTCTCAACCAATGTCTGTAGATGGAAGATATTGGATTATTTATAATGGAGAGATTTATAATTATAAAAGTTTAAGAGAAGAACTAATACTAAAGAAATATAAATTTTATTCAAATTCAGACACTGAGGTTATTCTTAATGCATATAAAGAGTGGGGGGTAGAGTCATTTCAAAAGTTTAATGGAGAATGGTCTTTTGCAATATTAGATAAAAAAAATAATGAGGTAATAGTTTGCAGGGATGGTATTGGATATAAACCTTGTTATATATTTGATAATAATAATTTTTTTGCATTCAGTTCTGAAATAAAAGCATTTTATGCATTAGAAAATAAAATTGAGTTTGATAACAATAATCTAGGTATAAATTCTACTACTCTAAATAATTGTTCTAAGACAATATTTAATAATATTAATCAACTTACTCAAGGAAGATATTTAAACATAAATTTAGATAATTTAGAAAAAAAAATATTTAGATGGGACTATCCACTTAAAAGTTTACCAAAAATCAATTCAGGATTTAGACAAAATGTTAATGATTATTTTGATCTTCTATATGAATCTACGAAATTAAGATTGAAAAGCGATGTTAAAACTGGAACTTCACTTAGTGGCGGGTTGGATTCCTCCTCTATTTTCACATTGATGAATTTGATACAAAAAAAAGATAATTTAGGCGAAGATGATTTAGATTTGAACCCAATTATAATGGATTATGAAGAAATGAAAACCAAAGAAGACGCAGTTCAATTATCCAAAAAATTTAAAAGAAATTATCAAATAGTTGATTTTAAAAAGATGACTGCAGATAAAACTATGGATCTTGTTTCATCACTTGAAGTGGTAGAAGAATATTTTATGCAGTTTGAATTATATAAAAAACAAAAAGAAAAAGGAATTAAGGTTAGTCTTGATGGTCATGGGGCTGATGAATTTTTAGGATATCCAAATTGGATACCAGAATTATCTGTAGATGTTTATAATAGTATTGCTAATAATTTTAAAATAATAAACAAATTTGGTAAAACTCAAAATATTAATAAATTTAAAAGATTATTTGGTCTGGGTGAGCAAGAGATTGCTGCTATCTCTTTTAGATCAGTGCCAAACTTAGATTATGGGTTTAAAGGTTACCTACATACGGGTAATTTTGATTCAAGTTATCAAATTATTAATGACGATTTGGAAGATTTAGAAAATTTTCCTTATGCATTATGTTTTACTTATTTGATGTCTTATTGTGGTTGGTTTCAGTTTTTCTTAAATAAGTGGGACAGAGCATCAATGTCAAATTCAGTTGAAGTTAGAATGCCTTTTTTAGATAATGATGTAAGATTATTTGGATTAGCATTAAGTAGTTCTAATAAGTTGAAAAATGGTTTTACAAAATCGGTGTTAAGAGAAGCTTTTAAAGAATATTTTCCTAAAAGTATGTATACACAACAATTTAAACAGGGCCTAACCATACAAAATGTTGATTATAATGAAGATACTATAAATTTGATTTCTGAAATAATTAATGAAGATGAGTTTAAAGCAAATAATCTTTTCAATTTTAAAAACATTAATGATGATTTTATTAATAAACAAAATTTAGATAAAATATGGTTGCTTTGTAAATATTTCTTGATGATAAAAGGTTTCAAAAATAGATATGATTCTATTAATATTGATTTGAAAGCTAAAGAGAAAAGTAATTTATTAAATTCTTAAACACACGGGTTCGGATCTGACAAATGAATATCTTCAATTTCTTTTAAAACCTCTTGTGATAAAGTAATATCAATACTGTCAATATTTTCTTTAAGTTGCTCCATTGTTGTAGCACCAATTATATTACTAGTAACAAAAGGACGATCGTTAACAAAAGCATTAGCAAATGTTGAGGGTGCCATTCCATGTTTTTGAGCAAGTTTGAAATATTTTTCAATTGCTTTTTCGCCTCGTTCAGTATGATGTCTAGAAAATCGTCTTGGCCAAAGAGTATACCTTGCTTTCTTTGGATTTTTACCACCAATATATTTTCCACTTAATCTTCCTCCAGCTAAAGGTGAATACGCAAGTAAACCACAATTTTCTCTAATTGAAACTTCTGAGTTATGAATATCGAAAACACGGTTTACCAAACTGTAGACATTCTGTATTGACATCATTCGGGGAAGTTTTTTTTCTTTAGAAATTTGAAGGTATTTCATAACACCCCAAGGTGTTTCATTAGATAAACCAACATATCTAATCTTTCCTGCTTTTACAAGCTGATCTAAATTATATAAAACCTCTTCAACAGTGGTCCAATCATTGTCACTAGCATCGTATTCAAAATCTAAAATTCCAAACTTTGGCACGTTTCTCTCGGGCCAGTGTAATTGGTATAAATCAATATAATCAGTTTTTAATCTTTTAAGGCTTTCATCTATTGCAGCATTCATATTTTTTTTATCAAAACCTAAACTTTTTGATCCTTCTCTTATCCACTCAAGACCATCTGATTTTGAAGCTATTTTTGAAGCTAAAATAATTTTGTCTCTATTTTTTCTATCTTGAAACCAATTTCCAACTATTTCCTCTGTCTTTCCATATGTTTCTTTTCTAGGCATAACAGCATATAACTCAGCTGTGTCAAAAAAATTGACACCTCTTTCAACAGCATAATCCATTTGTTCAAAACCTTCTTCTTGACTGTTTTGCTCACCAAAAGTCATTGTACCTAAACAAATTACACTTACATCAATATGTGTATTACCTAATTTTCTATATTTCATTTTTTATATTCATAGTTATTACACGCAAGGATTAGGATCATAAAGATGAATATTTTCAATCTCCTGTAAAATATCATCCGTTAAGGTTATATCAATGCTGTCAATATTTTCTTTAAGTTGCTCCATTGTTGTAGCACCAATTATATTACTAGTAACAAAAGGACGATCGTTAACAAAAGCATTAGCAAATGTTGAGGGTGCCATTCCATGTTTTTGAGCAAGTTTGAAATATTTTTCAATTGCTTTTTCGCCTCGTTCAGTATGATGTCTAGAAAATCGTCTTGGCCAAAGAGTATACCTTGCTTTCTTTGGATTTTTACCACCAATATATTTTCCACTTAATCTTCCTCCAGCTAAAGGTGAATACGCAAGTAAACCACAATTTTCTCTAATTGAAACTTCTGAGTTATGAATATCGAAAATTCTATTTACTAAACTATAAACATTTTGAATAGACATCATCCGTGGTAAATTTTTTTCTTCTGATAACTTCATATATTTCATGACACCCCATGGTGTTTCGTTAGATACACCTATGTGCCTTACTTTACCTTTTTTAATTAAGTCTTGGAGACAAGATAAAACCTCTTCTAGCTCAACCCATGAATCTTCAGGATCATATTCAAAATCTAATTTTCCAAATTTTGGTACCTTTCTCTCTGGTGCGTGAAGTTGGTATAAATCAATATAATCAGTCTTTAATCTTTTAAGACTTCCATCTATTGCAGCATTGATATTTTTTTTATCAAAGATAAGATTTTGTCCTCCATCTCTTATCCAGCTGTTGCCTTCACTTTTAGCACAAATTTTAGTTGCTAAAATTACGTCTTTTCTTTTATTATTTTGACTAAACCAATTACCAATAATTTCCTCTGTTTTGCCATACGTTTCAGCTCTAGTGGGTATAGAATAAACTTCAGCTGTATCGAAAAAATTTACACCTCTCTCAAATGCATAATCCATCTGTTCAAAGCCATCGTCTTGATTATTTTGTTCTCCCCAAGTCATAGTACCTAGACAAATAACGCTCACATCTAAATCTGTTGTCCCTAGTTTTCTATACTTCATACTATTTTTACAAAATGCCTTGAAATTGTCGGATTTATAGCGATATTAGTAATAATTAAAAGGAGAAATTATGGCTTTAGACTTTAATCAACGATCTTATACTAAATCAGTAGATCAGGCAGCAATTGATGAAGGCTTGAGAGCGTATATGCTTAAAGTCTACAATTACATGACAATTGGCTTGTTACTTACTGGATTTATTGCTTACTTTTTTGGAAAAGCATCAATAGTTACAAACGAGATGGGTCAAATTGTAGGAGTAACTCAAGTGGGTGCATTGCTTTTTGGATCTCCACTAAAATGGGTTGTTATGCTAGCTCCACTAGGATTTGTATTTTATTTAAGTGCTAGAATTAATAGAATGTCAGTATCGGCTGCACAGATAACCTTCTGGTTATTTGCAAGTATAATGGGCCTATCTCTTGCTTCAGTATTTATTGAATTTACTCAAACCTCTATTGCGAGAGTATTTTTTATTACAGCAAGTACGTTTGGAGCAATGAGCATATATGGCTACACGACAAAAAGAGACTTAACAAAACTTGGTGGTTTCTTATTTATGGGACTCATTGGTATTATTATTGCAAGTGTTGTTAATATTTTTGTCGGGTCAACAGCTTTACAATTTGCAATCTCGGTTATTGGTGTTCTGGTTTTTGTTGGACTAACAGCATATGATACACAAAACATCAAAAATATGTATTACGGCGGTGATAGTGAAGAAATAGGATCAAAAAAAGCATTGATGGGTGCATTAAAATTGTATTTGGACTTCATCAACCTATTCATTTTATTACTACAATTATTTGGTCAAAGAAGATAATTCTTTAAAAAACTAAATATATTTTTATTATACCCAGTCTTTAAAGGACTGGGTTTTTTTATGTCTAACTTAGAAAATAAACTTAAAAAAGTTATTAATACATTCAATAATGTTAATAGAGAAGCCGCTTACAAGGATATAAAAAAATTATCAGAAAAATATAATAATAACATTAGTGTTCAAAATGTTTTGTTCCAAATAGCTAAAAAAATTGGTGACATTGATACATCAATTATTGCTCTTAAAAAAATTCTATTTGTTGAAAAAAATAATTTATCTTACCTATCTCAATTATATAAATTACTTTTAGGAAAAAATTTAATTGATGAGGCGCTTGAAAAGATCAGTCTAATACTAGAAATAGATAATAAAAATTATGATGCTTTACGTGATAAGTCTTATATTTATTTTTTAAAGAATGATTATCTTGAAGCAAAGAAATACATTGATAAAATTTCAAGTTTAAAAGATGATGATTACTTTGGATATAATATCAAAGGCTTAATATATTTTAAAAATAATTTTCTCGAAGAGGCAAGAAATTTTTTTAATTTATCCATAAAAATAAATAATATGTATATAGACAGTTACAATAACTTAGGGACATGCTTACTTGAATTAGAAAAACTCGATGAGGCAAAGAAAGTATTTGGTAGCGCTTATAACATTGATAATAAAAATTTATCAACTCTAATAAATTTAGCTAATGTTCTAAGTCTTCAAGATAATATTGTTGATGCAGTAAATTATTATAATAAGGCTTTAAATTTAGAGCCAAATAATCATGAAATTATTTCTAATCTAGCTATATGCTACTTCAGAGATAATAAAGAAAAAGAAGCAAAAATATTTTATGATAGAGCATTAAAAATTAACCCTTATGATTACAAACTAATGTATGCTTATTGTACGCTACAATTAAAATTAAATAACTTTATTAAAGCCTGGGAATTATTCGACTCAAGATTGTTAATTGAAAAAAATAAAAATAAATTAAATAATTTTGATTTAGTTAAAAATAATTTATTTAACAATTTAACTATTAATAAAAATGACAAGTTACTTATTTTAAGAGAACAAGGAATAGGAGAGGAAATTTTATTTAGCTCAATATACCCTGATATTATAAATAAATTTGAAAATCTTAAAATTGAAGCTGATAAAAGATTAGTATCTATTTTTAATAGATCATTTGGAAAAAATATATTTGTAGAAAATGGGCATTATTCAAAAAATTCTACAATATCTAGTTTTAATAAAATTATATATGCAGGCAGCTTGGTTAAATTTTTTAGAAAAAATAAAGATGATTTTAGTTATCGGTATTATTTAACTGCACAAAAAGATATTGTTAATAACTACAAAGAAAAACTAAGTGTTCATAAAGATAAATTAAAAATAGGCATATCTTGGAAAAGCGTAGTGAATATTTATGGTGGTTTGAAATCATTAACTATTAAGGATTTTGAACCATTGTTTGGTGAAGAAAGATTAATTATTAGTTTACAATATGGTGATATAGATTCAGATAAAAAATATATATTAAATCAAAATAAACACTTAGAGGTGTTTAATGACTTAGATTTATTTAATGATATTGAAGCATGTATGGGGTTACTGAAAAATTTAGATTTATTTATTACTGTTAGTAATTCAACAGCACATTTTGCTGGAGCTTTAGGTATACCTACAATACTAATTTGTCCAAAAAAATCATCTACGTATTACTATTGGAATACACAAACTGGTTCTTCAATTTGGTATAAAAGTATAAAAGTTTTGGCAGTAGAAAAATCAATTAATGAAACAGTATGTTTAATAAATAAAATTTTAGATGAAAGTAATGAGTTTAAATTTTCAAATTAATAATATCCTCAAAAAATTTGAGTATGGTAATAAATTGGAGGCTTACAAAGAATTAGAAAATATTTTTAAGAAAAATAAGAATAACAATCTACTTCGATATAATTTAGCAGTAATACAACAAAAACTTAATTTAAACACAGAAGCAAAATCTAACTACAATTATTTAATTAAAGTAGAGAAAAATCTTAAATCAATGATAAATCTTTATAATATTTATTTTATAGAAGAAAGATATTATGAGGCATTAAATTTAATAAATAATATATTAGAAATACAAAAAATTGAACAAGTACACAAAGATAAGGCCTTTGCTTGTTTAAAGTTAAATAATATCGAGGATTCTAAAGAAATATGTGCGAATTATCTTAGTAAGAATAATAAAGATATAGTCTCCCTGAACATTTTAGGCCAATGTTTTTTTGCTGAAAGAAATTTCAATAAAGCTATAAAAGTCTTTAATGATATTTTAACAATTGATACTAGAAACCTATCTGCATTAAATTCATTAGGAAGAATTTATCATGAAAAACGTGATACAAAAAAAGCAGAAAAGTTTTTTCTAGATGCATTAAGAATAAATGGGTTATCTTTTCATGTTATAAATAATATAGCAGGATTCTATAGAGAAGAAGGTAAAAGTAATAAGGCCATTGAATATTATAAAAAAGCAATTTCACTAAATCCTAATAATTCATATATTTATAACAACTTAGCAAAAACTTATTTTGATTTAAATAGACATGATGATGCAAAAGAAAATAGCTTTAAAGCTTTAAAATTGAAACCAAATGATGGTGATGTAGAAAAAACTTTATCATTTATTTATCTTAAAGATCATGATTACGAAAATGGCTGGAATTATTTTGATGGAAGACTAAGCTTGAATGACTTTATAAAAAAAAATGAAAATATTGAGAGGTTAAACAAAAAATTATTTAGAAAAAAAATAATAAATAAATCAAAAAGTAAATTTTTAATTGTAAGAGAACAAGGAGTAGGAGATGAAATTTTATATGGCTCTATGTATGGCGATCTTTTGAAAAATGTAGAAAATATTACTATTGAATGTGACCCAAGATTATTAAATTTATTTAAAAGATCTTTCCCAGAATATAGCAATAAATTTATTGAGCTAGGAAGTATTTCAAATCTAGACCATAAATTAGAAAAAATTGATTATGTTTTATATGCTGGTAGCTTAGGGAGGTATTATCGCAAACACTTAACAGATTTTATTGGTGAACCATTCATTAAAGTAGATGAGGAAAGATATAAGGAGATAAAAAATAAAACATTAAAATATAAGAATAAATATAATATTGGGATTTCTTGGAAGAGTTTTAACAATAGATATGCATCCGATAAATCATTAAATTTGGATGATTTTAAAGAAGTATTTAAGCTACCAAATTGTAATATATTTAATTTACAATATGGTGATGTTTTAGATGAGATTAATAATTTCAATAATAATAAAAATAAACTTTTAAATATAGAAAATTTAGATCTTTATAATGATTTTGAAGGTATAGCTTCACTTTTAAAATCACTAGACATTTTTATAACCATAAGTAACAGTACTGCACATCTTGCTGGCTCACTAGGAGTCAGGACTTTACTTATAAAACCAGATAACTATGCTCTTTTTCATTATTGGAATCAAAAAAATAATAAATCACCATGGTATAATTCTATTGAACTAATTGATAGAGAGAAATTTTTAAATGAATCTACAAATTTAGGTAGTTATTTAAAACTATGATTTAAATTTATTAGAAAGATATTCATCTCTTTCTTCAAGCCATTCTTTAGCAAATTCAACATCCTGCCATTCAGAAAACCATGGTCCTCCCCTGGTATAATGAACTGCATAAGGTTTCTCTATATTGTGGCCTGAAGTCCAACCTTCTAGCCAATTCCATCTTTCATCTAGAGATCCAATTTCATTATCTTTACACCATTTAAATTGATGAAGATATGCACCTGTTTCATTATTAACTTTATCAACAGTTAATTGTTTTGTACTTGGATGAGAACAATTATATAAAATAAAGCTAGACCAATTTTTTCTTGGATAAATTGTTTGTTTCTGTCCATCCATTTTATGTTTCTCTTTGGGTGTATAGTCATGCTTAACGCAGTAAACGGCTTTATTTTCATCAAGATTTTTAAATAAGTTGGATACATCACCTAAAAAAATAAAATCACAGTCACAGAAAACTGCCCAGCCTTCATAATTGGTTAGTTTTGGAACTAAAAATCTAGAATAAGTAAATTGTGTAGATGCTAAAGGATCAATGCTTCTTGTATATAAGTTTTGAGCAATAAGCTCATCGAGTTTTAAAGACATAACTTTTACATCAGCATTGGTACGTTTTAGAAGTGAATACTTACAAACTCTGTAAGCAATATCCTCTTTAGAATCATATCCTATAAAAAAATTTAATTTCATATTAATTT
>CACGDO010000004.1 GCA_902571865.1 uncultured Alphaproteobacteria bacterium
ATGCAACCTTTAGTCAAGTAGGAGAACCTAGCCAAATAATAACTAGAGGTGGCTCTATCAAAGTTGAGGGAACCGAAGCTAACGTTCGAATCCCTGCTGGTCATCCAGAAGGTTATCTTGAAGCATTTGCACAAATTTATTCAGATGCTGCTGATGTCATACAAAATAAGGAAAATAAGGAAGAATTATTAAAGATACTTCCAAATATTGATGATGGTTTGCACATTATGAAATTCATCAATGCAAGTGTAGAGTCTAGTAATAATGATTCTGCTTGGACTGATTTATCAACAATAAAATAGCTAATATTCCCTGCAAAAAAGGGAAATATTACTATATGCGTTTTTTGCATATTAATGTTAACGATTATAATCTTACTAAAAATTAATATTAAACTAAATCAGTATTTACGTTCATCACCTTTTTGGGGTGACGGAAGTAGACGAAAGTCGAAGGAACGCATGCAAAGTTATTAAATCGTTCAATTTGCCTAAGGCAAATCGGAAGTAGGTTAAAACCGAAGGAACGCGGATCTTATTATTTAATTTCCATAGCTAAGCATGAAAAGTAACGCATGACTCAATGTGAGCCATGTACTGTGAAATTTATAATGGAGGATTAATGTTAAAAAAATCTATATATTTCATTAGCATTCTTGCCGTCTTTATGCTCTTTAGTTCATATGCAAGAGCCGAAGTTGATGGTGAAGTGCAATACATTTTAAATACATTCCTATTTCTTGTATCTGGGTTCTTAGTCATGTGGATGGCAGCAGGATTTGCAATGCTTGAATCAGGACTTGTTACGTCCAAAAGTGTAGCAACAATTGCTGCAAAAAATATAGGCTTATATTCAATTGCTGGCTTAATGTTCTGGTTAGTTGGATACAATATGGCATATGGCATCCCAGCAGGTGGTTTTATCGGATCTCCACTTCCTTGGAGTGATGGTAGCGCTCTTGATACAGGTTACTCAGATGGTTCTGACTGGTTCTTTCAGATGGTATTTTGTGCAACAACATGCTCAATTGTATCTGGAACACTAGCTGAAAGAATCAAAATTTGGCCATTCTTTATTTTTTGTGCTTTATTAACTGGTTTCATTTATCCAATCGAAATGGGTTGGCAGTGGGGTGGAGGATACTTAGCGGAAGCTGGTTTCTCAGATTTTGCTGGTTCAACTCTAGTACATAGTGCAGGAGCAGCAGCAGCACTCGCTGGTGCAATTTTATTAGGTCCAAGATTAGGAAGATTTACTGATAGTGGTGAAGCATCTCCAATGGAACCTTTTGCAAATTCTTCAATACCTCTTGCTACTCTTGGTGTATTTATCCTGTGGCTTGGATGGTTCGGATTTAATGGTGGATCACAACTTGCAATGGGTACATTTGATGATGTTACAGCAGTAGCAACAATATATATTAATACTAACTTGGCAGCTGGTGCAGGTGTAATGGCTTGTGCAGTAATTTCAAGACTAGTAACTGGTAAAACAGATGTTGTTATGATGCTTAACGGTGCATTAGGTGGTTTAGTAGCAATTACTGCAGAACCTTTAGCTCCTTCCCCATTCTTAGCAGTGATCATTGGTGCTATTGGTGGATTAATTGTCTTCTATGGAACAAGACTTTTAATTTCCTTTAAAATTGATGATGTTGTTGGAGCAATTCCTGTACACGGTTTTGCCGGAATTTTTGGAACATTAGTAGTTCCAATTTCAAACAGCGCAGCAAGTTTTGGAGCTCAACTTTACGGAATAGTAGCAATTAATGTCTTCGTTTTTGTCGTATCATTTATCATTTGGTACATTATGAAAATGTTATTTGGTATTAGAATCAGTGAAGAAGCTGAAAAACTTGGTACTGATAAATCTGAAGTAGGTGTTATGGCTTACAGCATCAGAGACTAATGAATTTAGTGATTAGCACATCAACTCCTTATAGTTGGTCACTAAAAAATGGGAGAGCATTTGCTCTCCCAAACTCTTAAACATTGGTGGGGGGGGGTCAAATGACTGAAACAGAAATTATTAAAGAAAAAAAAAGAAACATATATTCAAGCTTTTTCTCAGAAGATTACGTTTCAAAATTTTTATTTAAATCAATTTTGCATCACGTTATTTCTCTAGAGATCTATGAAAACAATAGATTAAATGGAATTTCATTTGAAACAATTTGCGCAAATATACCTAAGTCAATTGGTTCTAGATCTTCTATTCAATCAATTTTAAACGAAGCCTTGGAAAAAAATATATTCGTAAAAGAACAAAGTAAATCTGATAAACGAATTAAGAATTACTACTTAAGTAATAATTTTCTTGATATGATTAATGGTTGGTTAAAAAAAGAAGGCACATTTTTTAATAAAATGAGCTTAGAAAATTAATTTGATTTAATAATTAATTTTAATACTATTTATTGATACTTTCCGAATTATAGTTATAAGTCAAATCACGTTCATCACCCTTTTTGGGTGACGGAAGTAGACGAAAGTCGAAGGAACGCATGCAAAGTTATAAAATCGTTCAATTTGCAGCTTGCAAATCGGAAGTAGGTATACCCGAAGGAACGCGGATCTTAGTAATTAATTTCCATAGCTAAGCATGATGCAATGCATAACTAAAGGTTAGTTATGTGTCTATAATTTTATATGGAGTTAATAATGTATAAAAAATTTTTTAGTCTTTTTACAATTCTCTCTTTTATTTTGTTGCTAAGTTCTTCTGTGAGAGCAGAGGTTGATGCAGAAGTAGCATATATATTTAATACATTTTCTTTTTTAGTTTGTGGTTTCTTAGTCATGTGGATGGCTGCAGGATTTCTATTTTTAGAATCAGGACTTGTTACCACCAGAAGTGTATCAACTATTGCTGCTAAAAATATTGGAAAATTCGCAATAGTTTCAATTGTTTTCTATTTAATTGGATACAATCTCGGATATTCTGTCCCTGAAGGAGGCTATATTGGTACACCATCCATATGGACTGATAATACTTCAATGGAAACAGGTTACTCAGATGCTTCGGACTGGTTTTTTCAAGCTTTATTTGTTTGTGCTACTGTGTCTATTGTATCAGGTGCTGTAGCAGAGCGAATAAAAATTTGGCCTTTCTTCACATTTGCAGCTGTACTTGGAGGAGTAATTTATCCAATTCAAATGGGTTGGGAATGGGGTGGAGGATGGCTAGACGCCCTAGGATTTGCAGATTTTGCTGGCTCGACATTAGTTCACGCTTGTGGTGGTTCTGCAGCTTTAGCAGGAGTAATTCTTTTAGGTCCAAGACTTGGAAGATTTAGTGCAAGTGGAGAACCAGCTAATATGGCTCCATTTGCTCCATCATCCATTCCTTTAGTTACATTAGGAACATTTATTTTATGGATGGGTTGGTATGGCTTTAATGGCGGATCCCAACTTGCATTAGGTTCTTATGAAGATGCAACTGCAATGTCAAAAATTTTCATGAATACTCAACTTGCAGCTTGTGGTGGATGTATGGCTGGTGCCGCAATAACAAGATTGATTGGGGGCAAAACTGATATTGTTATGATGCTAAATGGAGCTCTTGCAGGTTTAGTTTCAATAACAGCTGAGCCATTGATGCCTAGTCCATTGCTTGCAATTGGAATTGGAGTAGTTGGTGGAGTAATAATGTATTATGGAACTAACTTCTTAAACTCATTAAAACTAGATGATGTTGTTGGTGCAATACCCGTACATATGTTTGCAGGTATTTGGGGAACATTAGTTGTTCCTCTAACTAATCCTGATGCATCATACTCAATTCAATTACTGGGCGTTGCTTCAGTGTGTATCTTTGTTTTTGTTTTCTCATATATTGTAATATATCTAATTAAAAATATTATGGGATTAAGAATTAGTGAAGAAGCCGAAAAACTTGGTACTGATAAAGCCGAGGTTGGAGTAGTAGCTTATTCAATTAGAGACTAATACTTAAAAAAAAATTAAGAGAGGTAAGATTACCTCTCTTAAAAATAAAGGAGATAAAATATGAAGACAGCTTTTATGATTAATGGAAAGAAGCATATTTTAAAATATGAAAGAAAAATGCCTGAAAAAGAGGTAATAAAAATGAAATCATTTGTTACCAATAAAGGTGTTAAACTTGCAAAAACTACAAAGTTTAAAATAAAAAAAGTTTCAGAAAAAGATAAGGAAAGGATTTTTGATATTATTCTATAATTAACAACTACCTGAAAATATTGAAAGTTTACTTGCATCTATTCCTAACAAATTAAATGCATCATTCCATTTATTATTAACTTTTTCATCAAAAATAAAATCACTATTTGTTTTTAGCGTCATCCAACTATTTGACGCTAATTCCTTTTCAATTTGTCCTGGACCCCATCCCGCATATCCAAGAGCTAGAATACTATTCTTTGGACCATTACCTTTAGAAAGGTCTTCAAAAAATTCTGAAGTACTAGTTAACGCCACCCCTTTATCTATTGTTAAGGTTTCTTTTTGAATAACTTCGTCAGAATGTAAAACAAACCCCCTGCCACTTTCAACAGGACCACCATAGCGAATGTATAGTTTCTTATCTTCTAAAGGTTTGTCTATACCTAGTTGTTCAAGTAAATCAGGGTAAAGATCATAATCAATTTTTTTGTTGATTATTATACCCATAGCCCCATCTTTTGAGTGAGCACACATATAAATAACCGTTTTTTCAAATCTATCATCTTCTAACGAAGGCATTGAAATTAAGAACTGACCAGTTAAATTCATATAGTATATATATTCGCGTTAATTTATATTTTTCAATATTGTATTGATTTATTTTATATGGACAAGGTAATTAAAGTTATAAATCTGTTAAAAATTGCAATAATATTTGCTCTTGGACTATTTAGCACAGCTGGATACTCTTTATCTTCAGATTGGGCAATTAGTGAAAAATCAAAAGTTAGATTAATTTCACCAATGACTGCTTCAAATAATAATAATCAATTAATTTTAGCATTAGAATATGAACTAGAAGAAGAATGGAAAACATATTGGAAATCTCCTGGAGGAGGAGGTTTTCCTCAAAAAATTATATGGAACAATTCATCAAATGTGAAAGATATTAAAATATTATGGCCAGAACCAATAGAATTTGAAATACTAGGTTTAAAATCAATTGGATATAAAGATAAAGTTATATTCCCTTTGATTGTAGATATTAAAGATAATCAAAAACAAACAAATTTAAATTTAAATATTAATTATTTAGTTTGTAGAGATATTTGTATTCCAGGTAATGCGGATATATTTTTAGACTTACCATCTGGAGATGGTGAATACACAGATTATTTTTTTGAAATTGAAAAAGTTTTATCTACTACATTAAATAATAATATTGATTTTACACCTATTTCTAATTTCTCATTTAATGCAATTCAAAATAATAATGACGTTATTTTTGATATAGAAATATCAACTAGTTCTTTTTTTGATGATCCAAAAATTTTTATCCACACACCATTTGGATTGCCAGTTGTAGAACCAATAAATAATTATTCCCTTGATTTTCAAAAATTAAAAACCTCTTTTAATTTTAGATTAGATCAATTTAATGAAAAAAAGTTTCCAATTGAAATATTTTTTTACGATAATAACCACAGTTTTAAATTTGAAAAAAATGTAGAAATTGAAAATGTAGATAAAAATATTTCTACAAACAATAGTCTTTTATACTTACTCCTAATTTCACTATTAGGTGGGTTTATTTTAAATCTTATGCCATGTGTATTTCCAGTGTTATCTTTAAAATTATTATCAGTAATTAATACTGAAGATAAAAAGATAAAAAGTAGTTTTTTTATAACTGTATTAGGTATTATTACTTCTTTTCTAATACTTGGTTCATTTTTTGCTATTCTTAAACAAATCAATATTTCAATATCTTGGGGTATGCAATTTCAAGAACCTTACTTTTTAATGTTTATTTTAACTATTATATCAATGTTCTTCTTGAACACTCTTGGTCTTTTTCAAATAAATTTACCAAGTTTTTTATTTTCATCAAAAATTTTAAATTCAGGAAATAATTTTTATACAAAGAATTTTTTTAATGGTTTTTTTGCTACACTACTTGCTACACCATGTTCTGCACCTTATTTAGGAACAGCTGTAACTGCTGCTTTTACTCAATCAACAACGTATCTATTTTTAATATTCTTTTTTATGGGTATAGGAATGAGCTTACCTTATTTGATTATAGCTTTTTTTCCAGGTCTGATTTCCTTCTTACCTCGATCTGGAAAATGGATGATTTATTTTAAAAATTTTTTATCTATTTTATTATTCATAACAATTGTTTGGCTTTTAAGTATATTAAATAATTATTTCAATTATTTTTTTATAGTTACATTTACTGTTTTATTGATCTTAATATCAGCAATTTTAAAATTTAGAATTTATCAAACTCCCTTAATTATTTCTTTAATAATTATTTTCTTTTTAACTCCGTATTTAAATTCTTTTCAAAAAATTAATGAAGAAAATTATAAAAGTAATAATTGGTTAGATTTTAATTCCAAAAGTATTCCTGAAATAATAGGTAATAATGAAATTGTTTTTTTAGATATAACTGCAGATTGGTGCATTACCTGTAAGTTTAATAAAATTAATGTTTTAAATTCAAAAACAGTTTCAGATTTTTTTGATTCACAAGAGGTGACATTGATAAAAGCTGATTGGACACAACCAAATGAAAAAATAAATAAATTTTTAAAAAAATACAATAAATTTGGAATACCTTTTAATGCATTTTATTCTTCAAAGTTTCCTGAAGGCATAGTAATGAATGAAATATTGACTCAGAAACAAATATTTGAAACATATAATAAAGTTAAATGATAAACATGAATATTGATGATTTTAATGTGCCTATTATTAAAAAAGGTGTTTCATCAGTATCTTCATTAAAAAATGAATTTATAAATAAAAAAATTATCTTATTTGGTGTGCCAGGAGCATTTACGCCAACTTGTTCTGAGAAACATCTTCCAGGTTATATAAAATTATATAATTCATTTATAAATAAAAAAATTGATGGCATTTACTGTCTATCTGTAAATGATGAGCATGTGATGAAATCTTGGTTATTGAGTTATACAAACGGAGAAATAATCAATGGAATTGCGGATGGAAATGCTGAGATTACAAAATATTTTGACTTGCTATCTGATAAGACAAAAAATTATATGGGTTTTAGGTGTCGAAGGTTTGCCATGATCATTGAGAATAATATGATTATAAACAAGTTTATTGAAAATGATGGTGAATACCGTGTTAGTTCAGCTGAATATATTTTAGAACAAATCCAATGAATAAAATTAATTTAGAAAATAGAGTAGCAATTGTAACGGGTGGAGCGCAAGGCTTTGGGTTAGCAATTACAAAAAGATTTATAGAGTCAGGTGCAAGAGTACTAATATGGGATAAAGATACAGAATATTTAAATAAAGTTGATCTAAAAAATACTCAAAAAATTGAAGTTGATGTTTCAAATTATAAAAGTGTAGAGAATGCATTTGCTGAAAGTCTTACACATGAAAACAAAATTGATATTTTAATAAATAATGCAGGAATAGCTGGACCAAATTTTAAGACATGGGATTATCCACTTGAGGAATGGCAAAAAGTTATAGACATAGATCTAACTGGGGTATTTTATTGCTGTAAAACTATTGTTCCTCATTTTATCAAAAATAATTATGGACGTATCGTTAATATTTCCTCGATAGCTGGTAAGGAGGGCAATCCTAATGCAATGCCTTATAGTGCAGCAAAAGCCGGAGTTATTGCACTTACTAAATCTTTAGGAAAAGAATTAGCTGAAAATAACATTTCAGTTAATTGTGTTACCCCTGCACCTGCTAAGACGCGTATTTTTGATCAAATTACACAAGAACATATTGATTATATGTTATCAAAAATTCCAAGAAATAGATTTGTGTTAGTAGAAGAATTAGCTTCTTTAGTTGCATGGATGTCTTCTGAAGAAAATTCTTATACCACTGGATCAACTTTTGACTTGAGTGGAGGTAGAGCTACTTATTAATTTTTTCTTCTTTGTATTAGAGCGTAGACTGTTACGGCTACTGTAATCATGAGTCCGTTAATAAATTTTACATAAAAACCAGATAAGCCTAAAGCAACTATTCCTGATTCTAATGATCCAATAATTAATACTCCAATAAAAGTTCCAAAAATAGTACCTTTACCACCAAATACTGAAGTACCACCAACAAAGACGGCTGCTAGTGTTGTTAACATCAAACCTTCACCTTGTGTAGGCCAGAAATATAACATTTCATACATTGTAAAAATTCCTGCTAATGCAGAGAAAAATCCTAGTTGAACAAAAGCAATAATTTTTACATTATCAACGTTAATTCCCATCATTTGAGCGCTTGCTTTGTTATCACCTACAAAGTGGATATGATTTCCAAATTTATGGTATCGATAAACCCATTGCATCAATCCAGTTAATACAATGAACCAAATAAATTGCATTGGAATTTTTCCAAATAATTTTTCAACAAATATCATATGATGCCATGTTCCATCTGCTACATCGACGATTGCAATACCGCTACCTTGAGAAATTACATTAACTAATCCACGCCAAAAAAATAATGTACCTATAGTGGCAACTATTGAAGGTATACCAATTTTAGTAACGAGTAATCCATTTACTAATCCAGCAAACATTCCAAGTGAAGTTGCCAAAATAAATGCTATAAAAAAGTTACCATCAGTCGATGTCATTATAATTCCAAATATGAGAGATGTAATTCCAACTATAGATGGAAATGATAAATCAATTTCACCAAGTGTAACAACAAATGTTGCTGATATAGCAATAATTCCAAAAAAAGGCATTGATTGCATAAAAGCTCTATAAATAGGAAATCTTGTAAATACATGAGGTGCGCCAAGAAAATAAATTAGGAATAGTACTACAGCAATTATAGTAATACTAATTTCAAGTTTGTGAGTTTTTACAAAATAACTATTTAATAAATTACTCATTTAATCTTCCACTTTTATTTTTCCTGATTCATGAAGTTGAATCATTTTTTGAACAAGTTCTTCTCTTGAAATATCTTCTTTATTAAATTCCCCAACAACTTCACCTCTATCTAAAATGATAAATCTATCTGCAGCTCCATATACGTGTATTATATTATGATCGATAAATATTGCAGATTTGTTTTCATTTTTTAAACCTTTTACAAAATTAAGAACTTTTTCTGTTTCCTGTATCGATAATCCCATTGTTGGTTCATCTAATACGATTAAATCAGAATTAAAATACAATGATCTACCGAAAGCTACACCTTGTTTTTCTCCACCAGACAGACCCATTACTTGAGAATCAACTGTTATAGCTTTTGAAGTAAAACCTATATAGTCCCGTAAAATTTTTTCTGCTTCTTTTCTTTGTTTTTTTATATCCAAAAAACCAAATGAATTTGTAATTTCTCTTCCTGCAAAGATATTTCTGTATAATTCTTGCTGATCACATAATGCTCTTTCTTGATACACTGCTTCAATTCCCATTTTTCTTGATTGAGCAACTGATTTAATTTGTACCTCTTTTTCTTTAAAAAAAACCTTACCCGAGTTTGGGCTATGAACTCCAGTTATAACTTTTATAAGTGTTGATTTACCAGCACCATTATCACCAATTAAAGCTACTACTTCGCCTTTATTTATTTTGATATTTACATCTTTTAAAACTTTCACGTTTCCAAAGTTTTTATAAATATTTTGTAATTTTAAAAGTTCTTCAGCCATAGAAAATAAACCTGCCTTAAAAGTAAGGCAGGTTATAAAATTTAATTTATCTGATTTGTACTGCTGCCAATGGAGCAACAGCATCTACGTTATCAGCTGTAACAAATGCAGCACCAGTATCCATAGCTAATCCAGCCATTCCATATTTTGTACTTAGGAATAACTGCACTATTGGCATATAACCTTGGATAAATGGTTGTTGATCAATTACTACATCAATGTAACCTGAATTAATTCCATCAACAATTGGAGCTGATAAATCAAATCCAGCGCCACATACTTCTTCAGTACCATGACCTGCAGCCTTCATATATGTTGGTAAACTTGCAGTTAATCCACCATGATCAGTAATTGCTAATTTGATATCAGGATTCGCACTGTAAGTAGCAACGTACATAGGAGTTCCCTGTGATGCATCTGAGTTTACGTTATCAGGAATTTCTTGATAAACAACTTCAACACCTGCTGCTTCAACACCTGCTATTGCACCTTTAGTTCTTTCTCCTCTATTTGGCATACTTGCAAGACCCCAGATAAACGCTTTGTCTCCAGCTTGTAGACCACAAACTTCAACAGCTTTTTTACCTAGATTAAATCCAGCATCAAATAAATCTGCGCCTGCATAACCAAATCCTTCAGTTTTATATTCTGACTCAAGGTCAGGAAGAGGTGTGTTCATAGTAGTAATAACTATTCCCATTTCTCTAGCTTCTTGAATGATGGGTCTCATTGCAGCATCACCTGGGAAACCATAGATTGCAATTCCATCAGGCTGTAAAGCAACAGCTTCTTTGAATTGTTTAATCATGATTTCTGAATTCCATTGTGACCAGTAATAGTCTACGTCACAACCAGTATGTTCAGCAGCAGCAACTGCACCATTATAAACGATAGTTCCAAATGGACCACCTTCAGGTCCGCCTGGGAAAAATATAAATTTCTTATCACAGCTATAATCATTTTTTGCTACTGCTGAAGTAGATGCAAAAGCAAAAAATAGAGCAATGATTGCAAAGATTTTTTTCATAATTCCTCCAAATAATTTATGACTCAATTTATAAGTAAATAAATAAATATTACAATTAAATTAAAGTATTAAAGGATTTATTACAAATTAAATTCGAGTTACATTAGCTAGATAAAATAGTCGCACTTAAATACTAATTTACAGCAATTTTTATATTTATAAGGTTATTAAAAAGTGTTATTTTTCAATTATGGAAGTAGATCTAGGTAAATGGTATCGAGCAAATATAGATAAAAAAGAATTTAAGAAGTTATGCAAGAAATCTGATTGGCAGGGTTTTAAGCATATGATTATTTATTTTTCATCTCTATTTCTTTTTGGGTATCTTGCATATGTAACATGGGGCACTTGGTGGTCTTTATTATTTTTTCTAATATACGGAAATATTTGGGGATGTAGTGATGCTATTTGGCATGAAACTGGTCACAGAACAGCTTTTAAATCTAAATTCTGGAATGATTTCTTTTATTACATTGCAAGTTTCATGGATAATTTCGAGCCTATAAGATGGAGATATTCTCACTATCATCATCATACCTATACGCAGTTTAATGATCCTGTAGATTTTGAAATACATGTAAAAAAACCAACTGATTTAATTGTGTTTTTCTCTCACTACATTCCATTCTCCGGTTTTGTTTTTTTTAAAAATTCTCTTCAATGGGAAACTATAAAACATGCATTTGGTGTGACAACAGATGTAATGAAAGTTTGTATTCCTGAAAACGAAAGATGGAAATGTAGATTATCTGCTTGGAGTCATCTCTCTATTTGGATCATAAGTATCGCTTCTTCAGTATACCTTCAAAGCTGGCTTCCAGTTCTATATGTTTTATTACCTAATTTTTATGGAAAGACACTTGTTATGCTAATGGGTCTTACTCAGCATGCGGGACTTAGAGAAGATAAAAGAGATCACAGGTATACAACCAGAACAGTATATTTAAATCCAGTTTTAAGTTTTTTATATTGGCATATGGAATATCATGTTGAGCACCATATGTTCCCTCAAGTTCCCTCACATAATTTACCTAAACTACATGCTATGATTAAAGATCAATTACCACCTGCTAGAAAAGGTCTTATAGGAGCCTATAAAGAAATTGTTCCAGCACTCATAAAACAAGCAAAAAATCCAGACTATCAAATTCCATTATCTATTCCAAGTAACGCCTAAACTAAGTGAAAAATAACATTATAATCTTAGGCGGTGGTCAAGCTGGAATCTATGCTGCAAGAGAAATTAGACAAAATGATACAGAATCAAATATTAAAATTTTAGGTGAAGAAAATTTATTACCATACGAAAGACCTCCTTTATCTAAAGATTTTTTGTTAAATAAAAAAAATGAAGACGATCTTTATTTTCATTCTAGCGACGTACTAAAAAATGAAAATATAGATTTTGAAAATATATCAATAAGTAAAGTTGACTTTGAAAATAAAAAACTTTTTTCAAAAAATGAAGATATTTACACTTATGATAGTTTACTTATTTCAACAGGCTCCGACAATAAAAGACTTAGTCTAGATAATAATTTAAACGATGATGTTTATTATCTAAGAAATTTAGAAGAAGCCAAAACGATTAAGGAAAAAGTTTCAGATAAAAATAAAATAACTATTATCGGTGGAGGTTTCATTGGCTTAGAAATTGCCTCATCTTTAAGTCAGCTTGAAAAGAAAGTAACTGTTATAGAAATCGGTAATCAACTTATGGGAAGAATTATACCAAAACAAATTGCTGATCTAGTTCAAAAAACTCATTTAGAAAATGGAAATAAAATAATATTAAATAAACAGATAGATAAAATAACCAAAAAAAATGGCATTTATGAAATCTTACTTAGTGATAATTCATTAATACAAACAGATTTTATAATTGCAGGCATAGGATCAGCTCCGTCAGTAAAGTTATTTGAAAATACTAATTTAAAACTTGATAATGGTATCATAACAAATCAATTTTGTGAAACCTCTATTAAAGATGTTTATGCAGCAGGTGATGTATGTAATTTTTATCATCCATTTTATGAAAGAAATATGCGACTTGAGTCTTATCAACATGCACAAAATCATGGAATATGTGCTGGAAAAAATATTGCTGGAGTAAAAACAGAATACAATTCAATTCCCTGGATGTGGTCTGATCAATTTAATTTGAATCTCCAACTGACTGGTATTTGTGATGATTATGATGAAATTATTGAAAGAGGTAATGATATTAATAATGGTGTAATTTATTTTTTTCTAAAAAATAAAAAGATAAGAGGAGCATGTGGTGTAGGAATTATGGGAAAAGTTGGCCGTGACATTCGAATCACTTCTAAATTAACTGAGAAAAATACCATTGTAGATAAACAAATTCTTTCAGACCAAAATCAAAAATTAAATAAACTTATACAAAAATAATAATTTAATTATTTTGTATTTATTTTCACAAAATAGATATTATATACATCATATGTCTGAAGAAAATTGGATTGAAGTAGGGTCTACAAATAGTATTGAAGAAGAGGATCTCATCAGATTTGACCATCAAGATAAAACTTTTTGTGTTTATAGGTTAACAGATGGTTTTTATGCTACTGATGGAATTTGTACACATGAGGCTGTACATCTTGAAGATGGTTTGGTTATGGATGATGAAATTGAATGTCCAATGCACCAGGGAATTTTTAATATTAAATCTGGAGAAGCCCTAAGCCCTCCAGCGTGTGAGGATTTAAAAACATACCCAGTTAAAGTTGATAATGACAAAATTTTCATTAAGATAGATTAAATATTTTTTTGGAGATTTTATGAGCAGAAAAAAACTTACAGTTTACGATTATTTGCAATGCAAAGGTAAAAGACAACTAAGTGTTATGTTTGTACATAATGCTGATGAAGCTGCAGCAGCTGAAGAGGCTGGCATTGACATGATTTGTACTTCTCATGATGCTCCACAATTTGGTATTTACAATTCTTTTGATGAGCTTAAGCGAATTCGCGAGGCTGCACCAACTTGCTTTATGCAATCTGGAGGGGCAGTAAGAGTAGCTTCTGAATACGAAGCAATGAAACTATCACACAAGTATTTAGACATTGGCGCAGACGTTATCTATGGTGGTAATTGGAGTTACAAATGGATTAGAGCATTAAGAGATGAGTATGTTCCAATTAATAGTCATGTTGGATTAGTTCCAGGAAATGCTACTTGGATTGGAGGATTTGTTGCACAAGGTAAAACTGCTGATAAAGCCGTTAGAATTTTAGAACATACTCTTGAGTTACAAGAAGCGGGGGCTATCGGAGTTGAACTCGAAGTAGTTCCTCCAAAAGTTGCAGAAGTTATTACAAAAAAAGTTGATATCATGACTCTCTCAATGGGAAGTGGTTCTGGATGTGATGGACAATATTTATTTGCTAATGATGTGCTCGGATATACCCAAGGAAAAATTCCGAGACATGCGCGAATTTATAGAGATTTTAAAAAAGAATTTGCAAAATTACAAGCTGAAAGAGTAAGTGCATTCAAAGAGTTTCACAATGATACGGTAAACAAAAAATTTAATGATCCTAAAATCACAGTTAATATTGATGAAAGTGAATTTGAAAAATTTTTAAAGCTTTCAGAAAAATTTTGATTAATGTTTGCGGGCGAAGTTGATTTAAAAACTTGGTATAAACCAAAAATTGATAAGAAAACTTTAAAGGAACTTTCTAAGAGATCTGATACAAAAGGTTTATTAGATATATGCATATTTATTGTTGCTCTAATATTAAGTGGATATCTGTGTATTCTAAGTTGGGGTACTTTATGGTCAATACCTGCTCTTTTGCTTTATGGAAATATTTTCTATTGTAAAATCATAAGCATTCAACATGAAACAAATCACGAAACATATTTTAAAACAAGAGCGTTAAATAAACTTTTTTATCATATAACTTCTTTACTCGGTGGTTTTGAAGCAGTTAGATGGAAGTGGAGTCATTTTCATCATCATTCTTACACTATATTTACACATGAAGAGGTGTACGATTACGAAAATAATAGTCCGAAACCAACAGAGCCTATTAGATTTCTTTTAAATTTTTTACCTCTTGGTCCAATAATTAATATTCAAAAAATTAGACATTTTACACATTTTGAAATTATTAAACATTCATTTGGGATAATTACTCCTGTTGTAAAAGTTACAGTACCTGAAAAGGAGATAAAAAAAATTATTAATAGTTCAAGATTATATTTAAGTTTTTGGTTGCTCGTAATTTTATGTTCAGTTTTGTTACAATCATGGCTACTAATCATAATGATAATTTTACCTCCATTTTATGGTAATACTATATTAATGATATGCGGCATGACTCAACATGCTGGACTAGCTGATAATATTAAAGATCATAGAAAAAGTACAAGAACCGTTATCATGAATCCTTTTTTTAGTTTTTTGTATTCAAACATGGAGTATCATATTGAGCACCACATTTTCCCAAAAATCCCATGCCATAATTTAAAAAAATTTCACAAAATAGTTAAAAATCAAATGCCAGAACCTCATAACGGAATAATTTCTGCTTATAGATCAATAATCCCAGCAATATTTAAGCAATCTAAAGATAAAAATTATTTTATTGATGTGAAGGTTCCAGATACGACAATTTAGTCTCTTTTTTTTTACTAAAAATATACTATAAACGGATCATGGGAAATCAACTAAATGATAGTGACTTTGGTACAAGAGATAAAAGGGGTCACTGGAAACCATTTGGTACAATAAGTATTAACCCACCTAAAGATATATTTTTTAACCCTATAAAATTTTTAAAGTATTTTTTTAAATTTCCGGGAATTTTTTTCCCATGGACTTTTGTCTTTGCAGCAATAACAGTAGCTACATATCTTTTTTTGACTCCTTCTTTAGAGACAATGAAGACTTTTGAAATAGGATGGATATCATATATATTTTTCAGGAACGCAGTTATTATTTTGCTTTGGACAGGCTTCTTTCATTTAAGACTGAAGACTCAAGGAACTTCATTTAAATATAACCCACGACCTCTAGAAAAAAATAACTCAACTTTTTTATTTAATGATCAGACTAAAGATAACCTATTCTATACTTTTTGTAGTGCTATTCCATTATGGACAGCCTATGAAGTAATTACATTTTGGGCATTTGCAAATCAAATAATCCCATATGTAAGCTGGGAGGCGTATCCAATATATTGTTGTTTTATGTTCTTTCTTGTTCCATTTATAAGAGACGCACATTTTTACTTAACTCATAGACTATTGCACTGGGCACCACTTTATAAAATTGCACATAAAGTACACCACCGTAATACTAATACAGGTGCTTGGTCAGGTATGTCTATGCATCCAATAGAGCATATATTATATTTTTCAGGTATCTTAGTTCATTGGATAATCCCTTCACATCCTCTTGTTGCGATGTATCATGTATTTCATGCTGGTTTAGCACCTACACCTGGACATACAGGATATGAAAAAATGACTTTCAAAAACGGTGTATCAATTCCAACAGGTGATTATATGCATTATATTCATCATAAATATTTTGAATGCAATTACTCAGGTGGAAATACTAGTTTCTTAGATAAATTAATGGGCACGTTCCATGATGGATCTGAAGAAGCTACTAAGGAAGTAATGGCTCGTATCAAAGATAAAGCCCATTACCTCTAAACTTATCTTCATAAATATTAATTTTTATTATATTGATCTAAAATATGAGTAAGGTCGAATTATATAAAGATGTAAAAAATAGTTTAGGAGAAGGCATCACTTGGTCTTCCATTGATCAAAGTTTACTTTGGGTAGATATTAAACCAAAATCAGTTTTATTCAGAATTAATTTAGATAACGAAAAATTAGAAACTTTTGACTTACCTGATTTTGTAACAGCGACGTCAATAATCTCAAAGAATGAAATTGCTTTAGTCTCAAATAATGGAGTAAATAAATTTAACTTTCAATCTAAAAAATATGAAAGAATAATTAATGTTGAAGATGATATTCTAACAAATAGATCTAATGATGGTGCATCAGATGCTAAAGGTAGGCTTTGGTTTGGGACGATGCAAAATAATTTTAATCAAGATGGAAGTGCAAAATCTTTAAATGCTAAATCTGGTAGTTTATATTGTCTATCTAATAATAAGGTTAATATTGTTGAAACAAATCTTGGTATACCTAATACATTTGTTTGGAGTCCAGATAACACAAAATTTTATTTTGCCGATACAACTGAGGGATCATTACTAGAATACAAGTTTAACCTAGATGAAGGTAGTTTGTCAGACAAAAAAAACTTCTTCAATTTTGATAGAGGTTCTCCAGATGGATCAACTATTGATAGTGACGGATTTATTTGGAATTGTCGTTGGGGTGGATCATGTGTTGTGAAAATTGATCCAAAAGGCAGGGTGGATCAAATTTACGAGCTACCTGTTGAAAATGTAACAAATTGTGTATTTGGCGGCAATGATCTTAAAACTCTATTTATTACTACTGCTAATAACTCAGGTAAAAATAAATATGATGGCAGCCTATTTGCATTAAATGTTACTACTCCTGGTATTGAAGATAATAAATTTAAAATTTGATTTTTTACTTTAATTGGATAAAACTTTTTTTATGAATAAAAAAAATAAATATAGATCTTCTAATTGGTATAATTCTAAATCACATCGAAGAGATACATTTATTCATAGAGGCTGGATGAGAAATCAAGGTCATCCAAACCATTTATTTGACGGGCGTCCTGTAATTGGTATTTGTAATACTTGGTCAGAATTAACACCATGTAATGGACATTTCAGAGAAATTGCTGAGTCTGTTAAAAAAGGTGTTTATGAGGCAGGAGGCTTTCCTCTAGAATTTCCAGTTTTTTCAGCAAGTGAATCCAATTTACGACCAACAGCTATGTTGTTTAGAAATTTAGCAAGTATGGACGTTGAAGAAGCAATAAGGGGCAATCCTATAGATGGAGTAGTACTGCTAATGGGTTGTGATAAAACAACTCCTTCATTGATGATGGGAGCCGCAAGTGTTGATCTTCCTACAATTGGTGTCTCTGGTGGCCCAATGCTTAATGGACATCATCAAGGGGAAACAATAGGTTCTGGAACAGGAGTTTGGAAACTGGATGCAGATTTAAATGCGGGCATAATAACTGAAGAAGATTTTATTAATGCTGAAATCTCAATGAGCCGTTCAAAAGGAAACTGTATGACAATGGGAACTGCATCAACAATGGGTTCAATGGTAGAAGCATTAGGAATGTCACTTCCTGGAAATGCTGCAATACCTGCAGTAGATTCAAGAAGATATGCTTTAGCGCACATGTCTGGAAAAAGAATTGTTGAAATGGTCAAGGAAGATATAACAATGTCAAAAATTGTTACAAAAAAATCATTTGAAAATGCAATTAAAGTAAATGGAGCAATAGGTGGATCTACAAATGCAGTTATCCATTTAGCTGCAATTGCTGGTCGAATGGAAATTGATTTAGATTTAGATGATTGGAATAAATGTGGGGAAGGTATTCCAACATTAGTAAATCTACAGCCTTCAGGGAAATACTTAATGGAAGATTTTTATTATGCAGGTGGCGTTCCTGTAGTTATAAAAAGATTAATGGAAAAAAAATTACTAGATGAAAATTCAATGACTGTTAATGGAAAAACAATAGCTGAGAATAATATAAATTCTAAATGTTGGAACAATGATGTTATAAAAGAATTCGAAAATCCATTAACAAAAAATGGAGGTATTAAAATTCTTAGGGGTAATATCGCTCCAAATGGTGCAATTATTAAACCATCAGCTGCATCACCAGAATTAATGAAACATACGGGAAAAGCGGTAGTTTTTGAAAGCGTAGAAGAATTTCATGAAAAGATTGATGATCCTAATTTAGAAGTTGATGAAAATTCAATATTAGTTTTAAAAAATTGTGGACCAAAGGGCTATCCTGGTATGGCTGAAGTTGGAAATATGAGACTTCCACAAAAAGTACTTAAGAAAGGTGTGAGAGATATGATTCGAATATCTGATGCTAGAATGAGTGGAACAGCTTATGGTACAGTAATACTTCATACAGCTCCAGAAGCTGCTGTTAAAGGGCCTTTAGCAGCCGTTCAAAATGGTGATGAAATAGAAGTTGATGTTGATCAAGGTACAATGAATTTAAAAGTTGATGATGAAACAATACAAAATCGTCTGGAAAATTATTCACCTGTTGTTCCAGAAATAACAGGGGGTTATCAAAAAATGTATGTAGAACATGTAATGCAAGCCGACAAAGGAGCAGATTTAGATTTTCTAATCGGAAAAAGAGGTGCTGAAGTCAAAAGACATAGCCACTAAATATTATTGATGAATGTCAAAGTTTTCTAAATATTTTTCGGATAAATCTATTCCTAATCCATGCTTATTTTCATCTAATTCAATAAAACCATTTTTTGCTTGAGGCTCTCCATCAAAAATATACCAAAATAATTCATTACCAATTTCTACTGGCCAGAATGGAAAATATTCGACAATAGGAGCGTTGACTGAACTCATGGAAATATGAAAATTATGAACTTGTCCAGCATGAGGGATAACGGGTATTTGAAATGCTTCGGCTAAAGCAGAAATTTTATGCGCCTGTGTTATTCCACCAACTCTATTCGTATCAAATTGCACAACATCAATTGCTTTTTTTTCTAGTAATTGTCTAAAACCAAAAAGTGTATATTCATGTTCACCACCAGATATAGGAGTTCTACATGAAGCTTTTAGATCTGCATAACCATCAATATCATCAGCAATAACTGGTTCTTCTAACCAACGAAGATTTTCATTATCAATTAATCTCATCATTCTTTTTGCATATTCAAATGTCCATCCCATATATACATCAGCCATAAGATCAACATTATCACCAACAACTGATCGTACTGTTTTGATTAACTCAATATTCTTATGCATACCTTCAGCACCATCAGTCGGACCCCAACCAAGTCTTAATTTCATTGCTTTAAAACCTTGATCTACATAATCTTTAGCTTCTTTTGCAAGACTATCAAGAGGTTGACTGTAAAGCTTACTTGCATAACAAGGGAGTTTTGATTTAGTTTTTCCACCTATTAATTTGAATACAGGTTGTTTAGCAGATTTTCCAAGTGCATCCCATATTGCAATATCAACAGCACTAATAGCTGTCATACCTACACCTTTTCTTCCCCAAGCTAGTGTTTGTCGATACATCTTTTGCCATATATGCTCATAATCCCATATACTTTCACCAATAATGGCTGGCGCTAAATATGTATCTACAACTGATTTACATGGTTCTGGGGATAATGCAGCATTACCTAAACCTATAAAACCATCACTTGTTTCTACTTCTACAACTAACCAACTATGAAATTTATATGTTGTCCATCTATCATTTGAAATATTTTCTTGATTCACAATATCTGCAGCATTTGTGCAAAAATTTTCGTGAATTTTTTGAACGGGCCCTGTCCATTTATAGACCTTTGCTTTAACACTTACAATTTTACTCACAAAATAATTATTATACTAATTTAATTCAATTTAAGAGAATTTTTTAATATTAAGATAAGAGTTTAAGTAATAACTTTAAAGATTCTAGCATCGGACTTACATTAGCTTTATTTTTACCCACAATATCAAAAGCTGTTCCATGAGCAGGTGTAGTTATAGGTATTGGTAGACCTCCTTGAACAGTAACACCTTTTTCAAATCCAAACGATTTAAGACCTGATTGTATGGCGTCATGATACATACCGACAAGACAATTATACTCTTTATTTTTATAAGCTCTAATAAATGATGTATCACATGGTAACGGGCCAAAAGCTTTGATTTTCATTTTTCTTGCTTTGTTTATTGCAGGAATTATTATTTTTTTCTCTTCATTTCCAAACTCAGCGTGAGGATTTAAAGCTTGAACACCTACTTTCGGATTTTTTAATCCATTTTTTTTTAAATACTTGTTAACTAATTTAATTGGTTCAATAATATTTTTAATAGTGATATTTTTTGCGACATCTTTAAGGGGAATATGTGAAGTTACTCGTGCAGTCCAAAAATTATCTAATACGTTAAGTTCGCAAACATAGCTTTTTATTTTAAATTTATTTTTAAAGTAATGGAGTTCATCCTTAAATTTCATACCAGCAAGATCTAAACTTGTTTTATTAAACGGAGCAAAATTAATTCCATCTATTTTTTTCTTATTATATAAATCAACCGCTATATCGATAGAATTTAGAACAGAAATTCCTGATTTTGTATTTGCTTTTCCAATTGGATATCTTACTTTTCTTTTAGTAATATCAAAGAAAATCTTATTAGTATTTTTAAATTCTATCTGATCAAAATTATTAATAAATTTAATATTTTTTCTATTTTTTTTTTTCGTTAAATGTTGATCAAATATAGATTTTTCTCCAATAATTATAATATTTATTTTTTTTAAAATATTATGAGATAGAATTTTTGAAATTAATTCTGGGCCTATTCCAGATGGATCACCTAAAAGAACAGCTATACTTTTTTTATTTCTCATTAAATTCTATAAAACTTCTCTGCATTTTTAAAAAAAATTTTATTATGTTCATCTTTTGAAAAATTTTTTACTATTTCAAAATATGAATTCCAATAGTTATCAAAAGTGTTAAAAATTTTATCTACTGGAAAATTTGATCCAAACATACACCTATCAATACCAAAAATCTCAATTGTCTTAAGAATAAAATATTCAGTTGAAATAATTGTCCAACTAGGATTAAACATTCCTAATCCTGATATTTTACAAACAAAATTTTTATGTTCGGCTAAAGATTGCATTTTTCTCATCCAATAATTTTTGTATTCTTTTGTTTGGAGACAAGGCTCGCCAGTATGATTTAAGATAAACAGAACATTTTGATATCGTTTAGCTAATTTACAAGCATCATCAAACTGATGAGGATATATTTGGATATCAAAAGATAAGTCTCTATCGGCTATATGTCTAAAGTTATTTAGCCATACCTCGTCTTTTAGAAAATCTTTTTTAGCATGCGAATATTGAGGTTTATCTTTATCAAATGACAAGATTTGTCTAATTCCTCTTACATTTTTATATACAAGGTGTTGATCAAGATCTTCACTGACTCTTTCTTTAGAAAAATCTGCAAATGCAACAATACCATTTGGAATTTTTAAATTGTTATTATCTGAAATATTTTGTAACCATTTTGTTTCTTCTATCGGGTTCATTGCATCATGTTCAGCCTGAACATGTATTGATTTTACAAGATTTTGATTTTTTGCATCATTTAAATAATCATCTAATAAATAACTTTTTTTAATACTTTTAAAACTTCCATAAAAAGCTTCTTCTTCATTACTGCTTAACCAAGGATAATGTGTTTCTTTAGAATCAAGATCCCATAGATGATGATGTGAGTCAATAATAGCTATTCTTTCCATTTATATTTTTTATAAAATTGAATTTTTCCTATAAGTTTATAAAATTAATACATATATTTTATTTGAAAAGAGGTTTTATGAATTACGCATGGATTCTTGAAATCCGACCAGGATATGAGGAAGAATATAAAAAAAGACATGATGAAATTTGGCCAGAAATGGTTCAAATGCTTAAAGAAGCTGGATTACGAAATTATAATATTTTTAGATATGGAATAAAACTTTTTGGATATTTTGAAACTGATGATCTTAATAAATCAATTAATTTTATCTCTAATAGCGAAATAAATAAAAAATGGTCTGAATATATGGAACCTATTATGAAAGTAGATATTGATCCAAAAACAAATTTTCCCTACTTATTACCATTACAAATGCATTTAGATTAAATTTTAAAAATGAATAAATTAAAAATTGGGGTAATAGGAGCTGGATGGTGGGCAACTGAAAACCACATTCCACATTTATTAGAAAGAAGTGAAGTAGAATTAACAAGTGTATGTAAACTCGAAGAAGATCAATTAAAATTTGTTAAGGAAAAGTTTGGATTTAAATTTGCATCAACAAATTACAATGAGATGCTTCAATTATCTGATTTGGATGGGGTAATTATTTCTTCTCCTCATCACGCTCATTTTGAAAATGCCAAAGCTGCTCTTGAAAAAAAATGTCATGTAATGATCGAAAAACCCATGACGACGAATGTTAAAGATGCAGAAATATTAATTGAACTTGCTAAAAAATATAATAAGGAAATTTTAATTCCAAATGGTTTTAATTTTAAATCTTTTATGTCAAAGGCAGAGGAAATAATTTCAAATGGTTTAATTGGAGAAATTAAGCATTTAGACGCAGCTTTTTCTTCTTCTTTAACAGATTTATTTCAGGGCATACCTTTAAGTGAATCAAATAATCATACTTTTCAACCTCATGCATCAACTTGGTCAGATCCTGAAAAAGCTGGTGGTTATGGTTGGGGACAATTATCGCATATGTTTGCAGGTATATTAAAAATTACTAATCTTGACCCAGAATGTATATTTTGTCTTTCAGTTCCATCGCCAACAAAAGTTGATTACACTAATGCGATATCTATGAAATTTGCTAATGGGGCAACTGGATCATTTTCTGGCAGTGCTTTTGTGCCTAAAAATTTTGGAGGAACTTTTTATATTACAATTCATGGAACCATTGGTACATTATACTTAGATATGGAAATAAAAAGAGAAAGGCTTTTTGTAAGATTAAATGATGGAAATATTATTGAACATAAAATTAAAGAGGGTGATGGTGCGTACTCTTATGGCACTAAAGAAGCATTGAATACATTTATTGATATATGTTTAAATAAAAACGTAACCAATCATTCAAATGGTGAACTTGCTCTTAAAACTGTGAAAATACTTGAAGCGATGTATAAATCTCTGAAAAGTAAAAAATTAGAAAGAATATAGTTTACTTCACCATTTATTAACTGATCCTAAAAGTAATTTTTGTAAATTACTTCCACTTTTTTTTATCTTTGAAATAATTGGCCCATCAAATGTTTCTCGTGATTTCATCCATGAATTTTGATAGCATATTAAACACACTCTTCTATTAGACTTTGATTTATTACCTAAACCCCTATGATATATCCATCCATTAAATATTATGGCTTGCCCAGGTTTTGCATATATTATTTTTTGATCTGGAAATTCAAAATCTTTTTTTGGCGGTTTAAATAAAGCTTTTTGACTTCCCGGAACAATTGCTATCGGACCATTTTTTTCAGTTAGAGGATCTAGATAATAACCACAATTAATTTGACCAGGAATACTTCCAATTGGGGTTCCATTTGGATCAACGGGCCAATGCCCATCTCTATGCCAATTTTGATTTTTTGATCCAGGACTTGATAGTCTTGCTGAAGCGCTATGAAGTTGAATACAATTACCTAGAATTGCAGAAATTCTTTTTATTACAGGTTTATTATCAAGCAAAAATAAGAAGTTTTTATTATATTCAAATAAATTGTAATCTATATGTTCTTTTCCTTTAAGTTTTTTAAAAGTTTTATTAAAAGTTTTTCTTAACAGTACAATTTGATTATCTGTTAGAGCTTTATCAATAATAAGATAGCCCCATTTAAGAAAAAAATTGACCTCTTTTTCTAATTTTTTATCTAAATCTGGATTTAATTTTTTTGGGATAATTTCGTTGTTATAATTTATTTCAAACTCATTATTTAATTTATACATCAAAAACTTTACCAGGATTTAAAATATTGTTTGGATCGAAACTTTTTTTTATCAATTTCATTAGTGGAATATTATCTGAATGTTGTTTTAATAAATACTCTTTCTTTTGAAGACCTATACCGTGCTCCCCTGTTATAGTTCCATCCATTTCTAGTGCTTTATCAATTAATTTATTACTAAATGCTCTAATATATTTATATTCATTTTCTTTGCTAGGATCGTAAACAACAGATACATGAAAGTTTCCATCCCCTACATGACCAACCATTGGTGCCCTTAATCCAGTGTCCCTAAGTTCTGTTTCTGCAAATTTAATACATTCCACAATGTTTGAAATAGGTACACAAACATCAGTGACATACACTCTAATGTTATCTCCTTCTGCTTTTACTGAATAATATACATTATGCCTTGCTTTCCAGATTTTATTTCTTTCTTCTGTGTTTTCTGCCCACTTAAATTCACTGCCATTATTATTTTTTGAAATTTCTTCCACTACATCAATCGATTCTTTATTTGAAATTTCACTCCCATGGAATTCATAGAAAAGTGTAGGCAAGCTCTCTAAATTTTCTAACTTTGAATATTTAATACTTATATCCATTTGATCTTTATTTAATAACTCTACTCTTGCAATTGGGACACCATACTGAATTATTTCTTGTGCTGTTAAAACTGCAGAGTCTAGATCTGGGAATTGACAAACAGCACTCATAATACTTTCAGGTATAGGTGATAATCTTAGATGAACTTCAGTAATAATCCCAAGTGTTCCTTCTGAACCAACAAAAAGGTTTGTTAAATTGTATCCTGCGGAAGTTTTTTTTGCCCTACTTCCTGTTTTAATTATATCGCCATTTGCCATTACGACAGTTAAACCAAGCACACTAGTTCGCATCGTTCCATATCTTACTGCCATTGTTCCTGAAGCAGAACAAGCCGTCATACCTCCAAGAGAAGCATTTGCACCTGGATCTATTGGGAAAAAAACTCCTTTATCTTTTAAAGTTTCATTTAGTTGTTCACGTGATACATTTGCTTGTACACGACAATCAAAGTCTGCCTCATTAATAGAAATAACTTTGTTGAAATTTTCCATTGAAATTGTAAAACCTTCATCATTTCCAACAACATGACCTTCTAAAGATGTTCCAGTACCATAGGCAGTTACTGGTACTTTAAATTCATTACAAATTTTTAAAATTTTTGAGAGTTCTTCGTTGCTTTTTGGAAACAAAACTGCCCTAGGCAGAACAGGATCATAGGCATCTTCACCTTTTGCATGATTATTTCTTACACTTTCTGAAAATGATATTCTTTCTTGTAAAATATCTTTTAAATTGTCTAATAATCCTCTATCCATGAATTAATAATATTAATTATTCAATAAAAGTAAATGAATACCACGCCATTAGAATTAGAAAATATATATGATTTAGCATATAAAGTACTTTCAGCCCATGGGTGTGATCATTTCAATGCTGATTCTGTAGCTACTACAGTTTCACATGCTGAAAGAGATGGAAGTGTTTCTCATGGATTATTTCGAATTCCTGGTTATGTAGCTTCTCTAAAAAGTAAAAAAGTAAATGGAGTTTCCCGACCTTCTAATACTTATCTTACACAAAATGCAATTCGCGTTGAAGGTGATTATGGGTTTGCTCCAGTAGGAATAAAAGTTGGTTTGCCTGAATTGATAAAAACGACAAATAAACATGGAGTTGGAGTTTTAACTATAACTAATACTCATCACTTTGCGGCATTATGGCATGAAACCGAAGCATTAGCTGAAAATAATTTAATTGGAATTGCATGTACTGCTTATAAGCCAAGTGTAGCACCAGCCGGTGCAAAAAAAACCATTATTTGGAACTAATCCAATATCATTTGCTTGGCCAAGAAAAAATAAAACTCCTGTAGTTTACGATATGGCAACTTCAACAATGGCGATGGGAGAAGTTCAGGTTGCAGCACGTGATGGTCACAAAGTTCCATTTGGAACAGGCTTAAATAAAGATGGAGAAAAAACTGATAATCCATCTGAAATTGCAAATGGAGGAGTCCTTCTAACATTTGGCGACTACAAAGGTTCTGCAATAGCAATGATGATTGAGTTATTAGCTGCTGGTTTAGTTGGAGATTTATTTAGTTTTGAAGCTAAAGAAGAAGATAATAATGATGGAGGCCCTGCAAGAGGAGGTGAATTTATAATGGCTTTATCCCCTGAACTTATAGCAGGAAAAAATTGGAACGAACATGCTGAGAAATTTTTTGAACAAATGACATCTTTAGATGGTGTGCGTTTACCTGGACAAAGAAGACATACAAATAGGCAAGATAAAGGTCCAAGACAAATCAATTCAGAACTAATAGAAAAAATAAAGAGTCTTATCTAATCCAGTTATGGATAATATTAAATTAGATTTTCAAAAACACATTGATGCTGGCAGATGTAACGGAGCTGAATGGATAATAAATCATAAAAATAATATTTATCATGAAGTAATTGGTTACAAAGATTTGGAGTTAAAAAATAAGCTTAATAAAAATTCATATTATAGAATTTGGTCAATGACTAAGCCAATTATTGGTTTTGCAGCAATGCAATTAATTGATAAAAATTTCTTATCTCTTGATGATACTATAGATAAACATTTATCTGATTTTAAAAATTTAAAAAAACTTAGCAGTATTGAGAGTAACTTAAAAAATACAACTTTTCTAGAAAACAAACCTACTGTTAGACAACTTTTACAACATACAGCAGGCTTTACATATAACAGTTGTGATAATTTTTTAGCTAAAGAATATGAGGATAGAAGTTTATTTCATTCTGCATCTTCAAGTTTGGAGGAAGAGATTAGTAAAATTTCTGAATTACCTCTTTTATATGAACCTGGTTCAAAGTGGCATTATTCTATATCTATAGATGTTTTAGCGAGAATTATAGAAGTTGTAACAAAAGATAAAATCTTTGATGTTTTAAAAGAAAATATTTTTTTACCTTTAGAAATGAATAATACAAATTTTAGTATTGATGAAAATAGTAATAGTCAGTTAGTTGAAACATTTGAATATAATAGTGATAAATTAAAACTAACAAATTTAAATTACGATAAAAGAAAGTTAATATTATACGGGTACCCAACAAATAATAAAAATTATTCCAGAGGAGGCCATGGTTTGTTTTCTACGGCTAAAGATTATGAAAAATTTGCTACAATGCTTATAGATGGTAAAAATAAAAAAGGAAAAGAGCTTATTAATTCTCAAAGTTTAGAATTAATGCGAAATAATTCTTTAAATAAAGAATTATTTCCAATTGAAATCACATCAATAAATACAAATAAAGATGCAGATTATGAAAATGATCTAGATGGATATGGTTGGGGTTTAGGATTTAGAGTATTAATGAATAATACCTCTCAAAATAAGTTTGGTCCAGTTGGAGAATTTGGATGGTCAGGCTATGCCGCTACTTATTTTTTGGCAGATCCAGAAAATAATTTGTCAGCTGTTTTAATGATGCAAATTTTAGATGCAGATAAGAATATTAAAAAAGATTTTTACAATAATATCTTTAAAAATCTTTAATGAACATGCAATCAAATCCCTATACCTATGGAATAATTTTAACTCTTTTAACTTATTTATCTTTTGGTATTTTAGATACAATTCAAAAAACAGCAGTTCAATATCACTCTGTTTTTGTATTATTATTTGTAAAATTTACTTTCTGTTTTATTTTTTCTTTTTTTATTGCAAAAAAAAATAAAGTTAAAAAATTTTATCTTTCAAATAATTACAAGATACAAATAACCAGATGTATTTTATCTGTATGTGAATCTTGTTTTTTTGTATTGTCTTTTAGGCACTTAGCTCTGGCAGATGCTCACACAATAGGATCTTTAGCCCCTGTTCTAGTTTTAGTTTTTTCTTATTTTATTTTAAAAGAAAAAATAAATGTGGCCACTTGGTTAGCAATTTGTGTAAGTTTTTGTGGAGTTATTCTAATCATGCGACCTGGATTAACTATTTTTAATCCATATCTAATAATTCCATTATGTGCTGCTTTTTTCTATTCACTATTTCAAATAGCAACAAGATTAAATGCTAAGTATGATGATAATGAAACCATGTTATTCTACAATGGTCTTATAGGTGCTATCATTACATTTGTACTATCACTTTTTTTCTGGCAACCCCTACATTCATTTTCTTTTATCTTTTTTATTTTTTTGGGTATCTTTTTTTGTACTGGGCTATTTTTACAAATTAAGGCACTGAGTATTACACCAGCAAGTATTTTAGCACCTTATAATTATACTATAATTGTTTGGGGAATAATTTTTGGTTTATTAGTATATGGAGAAGTCCCAGATATATTTACGATTATAGGAGCAATTATTATTGTTTCATCTGGAATATTTATATTTAGATATTCTTACAAGTAGTTTTAATTTCTTTGTATCAATTAAAAAATTAATGTTATAAATTTAGGCTATGTTTATTGGAATTGATCTTGGAACTTCATCAATCAAAATGATTTTAATTGATCACAATCAAAGCATCCTTGCATCCGCTAATTCAAGTCTTACTGTACAATCCCCTAAAGATGGTTTTAGTGAACAAAATCCACAAGAATGGATTGACTCAACAATGGAATGCTTGGAGGCTTTAAAGTCAAAAAAACCAAAAGAATTTTCACAAACTATTTCAATAGGAATATCTGGTCATATGCATGGAGCTACGTTAATAGATAAGGATGGAAATGTTATTAGGCCATGTATTCTTTGGAACGATACAAGATCATATCAAGAGTGTGAAGAATTTGAAAAACAAAATTTTGATGTACGATCAATCGCAGGAAATATTACTATGCCTGGTTTTACTGCACCAAAAATAAATTGGATAAAAAATAATGAAATAGATAATTTCAAAAAAATTTTTAAAGTTTTACTCCCTAAAGATTATTTACGATTTGTTCTTACTGGTGAATTTTTTTCTGAAATGTCAGATGCATCTGGAACATTATGGCTAGATATCCAAAAAAGAAAATGGTCCAATCAGCTTTTATCTTGCTCATTTTTAGAAGAAAAACACATGCCAGATCTAGTGGAAGGCAATGAGCAGACAGGATTTTTAAAAAAAGATTTAAAAGAGAAATTTAATTTTAATAATAATGTTAAAGTTGTGGGTGGAGCAGGGGATAATGCTGCCGCAGCAACTGGTATGGGTATAACAAATAAAAATCAATCATTTATATCTCTTGGTACTTCAGGCGTTTTTTTTACCCCCACTGAAAATTTTTTAAGTAATACTGTTGATGCAGTACATTCTTTTTGTCATTGTTTACCAAACAAATGGCACCTTATGTCTGTTATGTTAAGTGCGAGTAATTGTTTAGATTGGATTTGCGCTATTACCAATACTTCAATTGCTGATACACTTAATAATGTAGAGCAATTTTATAATGATAAAAATTCTATAAAAAATTCATCATATTTTTTACCTTATTTGTCTGGAGAAAGGACTCCACATAATGATCCGCATATTAGAGGTTCACTCCATTCTATAAAAACAACTACAAATGCAACAGATTTACAGTATGCAGTAATTGAAGGTGTCAGTTTTGGAATATTAGATGGAGTAAATTCTATTTTGAAAGTTAATAATAACTTTGATAAAATCTTCATGGTTGGAGGTGGTTCAAAAAGTTCATTTTGGATTGAATTGCTTGCAGCACTTTTAAATAGAAAGTTAAGTGTTTGTGATCAAAGTGAATTTGGTGCCGCACTTGGCGTTGCAAGATTAGCTATGTATCAGGATGTTACTATTGATAATAAAGAAAATATTATTAGTGAAATAAAAATAAGTAAAACTTATGAACCTAATGAAGATAACATTGATCTTTTATTACAAAGGTATTCAATTTGGAAAGATTTATATAACAGTAATAATAAAATTGCTAAAAATTTAAATTTTTAGTAAATCTATCTTAAAAAAAATTATTCTTTAAAAAGAAAAAATATTTGCCTTTATCTTTATTTTATCTTTGAGGATTGTTGTATTTTTCCAATTACCAGTGCCTATTTTAAAGTCATTTCTAGAAAAAGATATTTCACTTTTTACCTGAACCAACTCACTCGCCAATTTTATTACTTCAATATTAATAGGAATATTTTGACTTTTTCCTTTTATTGATAACTCACCTATTAAATTAATTTTATTGTCTTCATAATTAAATTTAAAATTATTTGTATCAATAAGACCTAATGGATATTTTTTAGCATCAAAAAAAACTTCACTAAGAACTAAATCTTTATATCGTTTGTAATTTATATCTAAACTATCAATTCTAACATTTATAAGAGCTTTATTATTATTTTGATTTGATAAATCTAAGGAAACAAAACCATCAAATTCATTAAATTTACCGATAACATTTTTCGTTAACAAAACTGGAACTTCAAATTCTATACTAGAAATATTTTTATCAATAGTCCATAAATCATTAGCTGCACTCTGCTTACAATACAGAAATATAAAAAATAAACTAAATATAACCTTCAATATATTTCCTTGCTAGTTCATCAGCTTTCTCATTAAATTCGAAACCAGCGTGTCCTTTAACCCATTTCCATGTTACATTATGTTTATTAATTAGATTATCTAATTGCATCCATAATTCTTTATTTTTCACTATTTTTTTTGTTGAAGTTTTCCATCCATTCTTTTTCCAATTTGTAATCCATGATTCAATACCATCCTTTACATATTTGCTATCGGTATAAATGATTAATTCTTTTTTTATCTCAAAATATTCCAGTGCTTTTATTGCTGCTGTAAGTTCCATTTTATTATTAGTTGTGTGTTGATCACCACCATTTAATAAAATTTCTTTATTATTATCTAATATCACGACACCCCATCCACCTATACCAGGATTCCCAGAACATGCGCCATCTGTATAAATATTAATCATTATTCAAAAATATCATTTTGTTGATGCCATCTCAAAATATTCAAATATTCAAATGGATCTTTTTTAACAACTACTGCATCAGGTGGATGAAAAATATAATCGTGCACTCTCGTACATAATATTCTAACAGCAGCAGCTCTTAATAAAATATTTAATGATTTCTTTTCAATATCACTTAATTCTCTCAACTTTTGATATTCCCCAAGAATTATCAAGCAGTTTTCTTTGTTAAAGTATTGTCCATTTTCACTAAAACACCAATCATTAATAACTATAGCTAAATCGTAAATATAAAAATAATAACATGCAAAATAGAAATCTATTACTCCAGAAATTTTTTCATCTTTAAAAAAAATATTATCTCTAAACAAATCAGCATGTATGACACCGCAAGGAATATTTGTTGGCCAATAATTTTCTAAATAGTCTAATTCATTTTTTAACAAATACATTGTTTCATTAAACTTTTCGGATTTATTATTAAGGCACTTTTTGTAAATTTCTTTCCAATCCTGTAGATCTAAACTGTTTGGTCTTTTTTCATCAAAATTTATGGTAAGATTGTGTAAATCAGCAACCATTTTTCCAACTTCTCTACACATTTCAGAGTTAGGTTTTTCAATACTTTTACCTTCTAGAAAAGATATTATTACAGCTGTTTTATTTTTTATTCTTTTTAAAATTTTTCCATTTTTATCTGAGATAGCTTTTGGACATTTAAAATTATTTTTATTTAAAAAGTTTTTTAAATTTATAAAAAAAGGTAATTCTTGCTCAGTTACTCTTTTTTCAAATATTGTTAAAATATATGGTTGATTATTACAAAAAATTTTAAAATTTGAGTTCTCTATCCCATCTACAATTTCTTCAAAGCTGTCTAAATTTCCAATAGAGTATTCAGAAATAAAGTTTTCAATATCTTCTTTAAGTAATTTAGTAAAGACTGCCATCTTCTATACGTTTAGTTTTTGTGGCACTTTAAAAAATACATCTTCTTTTTGGTAAGATCCTTCATTTATATGTATTTCAAAATTTCTTTTCAAATTATCAAGAAGTTTTTTAACAAGTACTTCTGGCGATGATGCACTTGCTGTTATTCCTATATTTTCAGATTCTTGAAATATATTTAAATTTAAGGAATCTACATCTTCTACTAAAATAGCTTTTTTTGATCCATAATTTTTTGCTACTTCAACTAATCTTAGGGAATTTGATGAGTTACTTGCACCAATTACTAAAAAATAATCACATTGATTCGCTATCTTTTTAACCGCTTCTTGTCTATTTGTCGTAGCATAACAAATATCATTTTTTTTTGGTTCTATAACATTATTAAAATGTAATTTTATCTCTTTTATTATATCTTTTGTATCATCTACTGATAGCGTTGTCTGAGTAACATATGCAATCTCATCATTTTGGTTTAAAGGCAATTTTTTTACATCTTCAACTTTTTCTACTAAATGAATTTTTTTATCTGTTTGACCCATAGTTCCAATAACTTCAGGATGATTTCTATGACCAATTAAAATTACTGGCAAATTTTTTTTATCAAAATTTTCAACTTCTTTATGGATTTTGCTAACAAGCGGACATGTTGCATCATAATATACTAAATTTAAACTTAATGCTTCCTCTGGTACTGCTTTTGGAACACCATGTGCAGAAAAGATAACTGGCCTACTTCTATCTTCAATCTCATTTAATTCTTCTACAAAAATAGCTCCCTGTGATTTGAGATTTTCAACAACAAATTTATTATGCACTATTTCATGACGAACGTATACGGGCGCTCCATATTTTTTTAGAGCACCCTTTACCATTTCTATAGCCCTATCTACACCTGCACAAAATCCCCGAGGTCCTGCCAGAAATATATTAAGTTTTTTTGTCATCCAAATTTGTTACCATTAATTTTGGTTACTTAATAATACTATAGATTTTGCAAATCTTTTAATATTAAATTATTAATATTGTAAGTAGATTTTGGAATAACTAAATCTACTACTAGTTCTTTAGAACAGAGTTAAATTCGGTAATTGACTCTTCAATTAAAGCAGATTTTTTATCCTTACTTAGATTTTGAAGTAGAATATTTCTAGTAGCCTCTATTGCAACGCTTGAAATATAACTTTTGATAGAATTATTAGTATCTCGAACTAATTGTTCAATTTTATTTTCTGCCAATATTTTTCTTTTTTCAATTTGATCGGTTAATTTAGTGGTGGATATATCTTTCAATTCTGCAATTCTTTTTTCAGATTCTAACTTTAGATTTTGTATTTCTTTCTCTACTTTAGATTCTCTCTCCCTAAGTTCATCCAAAGCTTTTTGAGCCTCGCTTTTTAAATTCTCAACTTCATCTATTTTATTTTTTATATCTTTTATTTGTGCATCTAAACTAGATGTAAGAATTTTTCGTACTGGATTAAAAATAGCTGCAATAAATAATATAAAAGATACCGCTACCCAAAATTGAGGATCAGAAAACATTAGTTAAAATTACCTTTATGTGTTTCAATAACTTTATTAAGTTCATTGTCTGATAATTCTATATCTGTAATTTTTCCAACAGTCAGTTTTGTAATATTAACTATTTCATTGTTAATATTTTTCATTTGATCATCTTTACTTTTTAAAATTTCTTTTTCTGCATCAGAAACTTTTTTTTCTAAATCTTTATCAAGTGAAGAAAGTTGAGAAGAAACATTTTCTTGTAAAGCATTGATTGTTTCTTTAATTTTCTCATCTGTTTCTAGTTTAGCCTTATTAATCTGATCATTAATTTTTTTTTCAATTTCCACTGCCTGTTCTTGAAGCTCTTTTGCTGAAGATAAATTTTCATCTATTTTATTTTGTCTTTTCTCTAATACTGTAGCTATTCTTGGAAGTGATACCCTCCATAAAAATACAAATAGAAAAGTAAAAAATACAGCTAACCAAAAGAGCTGTGAAACAAAAAACTCTGGATTTAATTGAGGCATTAATTAATTATTGAGCTCTATCCAAACAAAATAACTAACGCAATAACTAGTGCGAAAAGTGCAATCGCTTCAACTAATGCGAAACCTAACATTGTCATTGTAAAAACCTCACCTCTTGCTGCCGGATTTCTTCCAACTGCTTGAATAAAAGATGAGAAAATATTCCCAATTCCAATCCCTGATCCAATAACACCGATAACGGCTAAACCCGCTCCGATTACTTTTGCTGCTTCAATTTCCATAAGTCCTCCTATTTTAAATTAATGTAAATGATAAGCATCGTTAATATATAAACACGTCAGTATTGCAAACACATATGCTTGCAAAAAAGCAATTAAAATTTCTAATCCTGTTAAAGCTACTATGAAAGCTAAAGGAAAAACTCCTGTAAAAAATGGCATGGAAACAACAAAGCCTGCAAACACTTTTAGTAGTGTGTGACCAGCCAGCATGTTTGCAAATAATCTAACTGATAAACTTATAGGTCTTGATAAATAAGAAATTACCTCAATGGGAATAAGCAGTGGATGCATGTAAAACGGTACACCTGGTATATAGAAAAAAGTAAAAAATTTAATACCATGGTTAATAAATCCAAGAATAGTTACGCCAATAAATACAACTGCTGCTAATGCAAATGTAACAATGATGTGACTCGTGAAAGTAAATTGATATGGTATCATTCCAACCATATTTCCAATTAGTACAAACATGAATAAAGAGAAAACAAATGGGAAATATCTTTTTCCATTATCTCCAACTGTATCGGAGAGTAACTGAGCAATAAAATTATACATAAGCTCTGAGATAAGCTGCATCCTAGAAGGGATAATTGATCTTGTGTTCACTGTTAAAGTTAAAAATAGAGTAATCATTAAAACAGTAATTAGCATTGCAAAAGATGAGTTTGTGAAAGAAATGTTATAACCTCCAAGTTCAATATTAGATATTGGATCTATTTCGAACTGTTTTAGAGGACTATCTTTTGCGGCCATAATTGATATTGAATATTAAAATTACCTTTGCTTTTCAATGCGACGCATTACACGATAAACATTCAAAAATCCAGCTAATGCGCCAAATATGAAGAAAATAATTAAGCCTATTGGTTTAGTATTAAAGTAATTATCCACAATAAGCCCAATTCCAACTCCAACAACTAGTGCAGCTATAATTTCTGTACTAATTTTAAAACCAAATCCTGCACCACTCTCTTTTTTTTTAATATTAGGTTCTTTATTTTGATTATCTAAATCATCAATTTTTTTACCTAATTCTTCTAAATTTTTATTTTTATATTTCATTTGTAGCGTCTTGCTCTTTTATCTCAATTGCTTTTTCAAGATCAACGGAAACTAATTGTGATACACCTTTCTCAGGCATAGTAACACCAAATAATCTATTTACTCTTGCCATTGTCATTCTATGGTGAGTTATTACTAAGAATTTTGTTGAAGAAGTTTTGGCTATTTCCTCCACTAATGAACAAAATCTATCAACATTAGTATCATCTAATGGAGCGTCAACCTCATCAAGTACACAAATTGGAGCTGGGTTTGATAAAAATACAGCAAATAATAATGATAATGCCGTAAGAGCTTGCTCACCACCAGAAAGTAAATTTAGATTTTGTAATTTTTTTCCAGGAGGACTAGCAAATATTTCTAAACCAGCTTGAAGAGGATCTGATTCATCTGTAAACTTTAGATAAGCCTTGCCGCCACCAAATAACCTAGTAAATAATTTTTGAAAATTTTCATTCACTATTCCATATGCAGCAAGTAAACGTTGTCTACCTTCTGTATTAAGTGAATCAATTGCTTCTCTTAGTTTTGCAATTGCACTTAAAAGGTCACTTTGATCTTTCTTTATCGTATTTACTTTTTCTTCTAAATCTTTGGATTCTTGCTCTGCAAGAAGATTAACACCACCTAAACGTTCTTGCTCAGCAATTAGTCTTTCTAATTTTTTTTCTAAATCATTAGTCTCTCCTAAAACTTTATTTGGATCGATTTCTCCAATATTGTAAAGTTCTTCTAATTCTACACTCAATCTTTCTTTTACTTGAGTAGCTAATAATTTAATTGCTTCATTAATTGTATTAATTTGGCCTTCAGTCCTAATTCTTTCTTCCCTTAGTTCATTTAATTTAATTTCTTCTAGTTTTAACTTCTTATTGATCTCATTAGAATTTTGTTCAGTTTGACGAAGCTGCTCAGCTATTTGCTCATAAGAACTCTTATTCTCATCAATCAACTTTTGTATTTTTAATTTTTCACTTGATACATCATCAGGAACGGATTGGAGATTAGATAATTCATTAATTAATGTATTTTGCCTTGAATTCAGTTCTTCTATTCTTTGATTTGCTTTTGCAGAAATATCATTCCATTGTTTTTCCTCTGCACTTAATTGCTTTATTCTTCTATTTTTTAATTGCTCCAATATTGCTTTAGTTGAATTATTTTGTTTACCTTTAGATACATACCCATCCCATCTCCAAATTTCTCCTAGTTTGCTTACTAATATCTGACCTGGCTTTAAAGTTTTTTGAATTTCTAAAACATTCTCTTTATTTTCAATTAATCCAACAAACTCTAATTTCTTTTTCAAATTATCTGGTGCTTTGATCAGAGAGGAAAATTTAGTAATTTCTGAATTAAAGGAAGAATCTTCTACATCTAATTTTCTCCAAAAAATACTTTGTTCTTCATCGATAGATGCAATTAACTCATCTGAAAAAACTGCAGCAATTGCTTGTTCAAGACCATCTTCAAAGTCTAGATAATCAATTATTGGATTATTATTTTTTTTATTTGAAACATTTTCGTTATTTAGATCGTCATCAGTTTGAATAAAAAGATCACCTTGCTGTTTTAATAGAATTGATTTTTCTTCCTGTACTCTTTCAAGATTTTGTTTTGCATCTTCAAATAAAAATTTTTCTCTTTCAATGTCATTTTTAATCTGCTCTATACGAACTTTTGTTTCATCTACTGCAATATTTGCTCTTTCAATTTCTTTTTCTTGGTTTTCTAAACTAATTGAATATTTCTGAAGCTCAGCTGCAACCTTACTTTCTTGAAGTCTAAGGTTTGGGAGGCTTTCTTGAACTTTTTCAAATTCGATATTTATTTGCGCAACTACCTGAGTTTGATCATTTACTACATTTGTTTCAGATTGAATTTTTTCATTAGCATTTTTTAATTTATCTTTTTCATCAATCCATTTCTTATAAAATAATCTTGCTCTTGCTTTAGTAATATCTTTTTGGATGTACTTATATCTTTCAGCTTGTTTTGATTGTTTCTTTAATATTGTGAGTTGTTCGTCTTGTGCTTTTAATACGTCCTTAACACGCTCTAAGTTATTTTCAGTTGCATTTAATCTTAATTCAGCTTCGTGTCGTCTTGAATGCAGACCTGTAATTCCCGCAGCTTCTTCAAGCAAGGTTCTTCTTTGCTCTGGCTTAGCAGCGATAATAGCTCCAACTCTACCTTGACTAACCATCGATGTTGAGCGAGCACCTGTTGCTGCATCAGCAAATAGTAATTGAACATCCTTTAATCGGACCTCTTTTCCGTTTACTCTATATTCTGATCCTTCACCTCGCCAAATTCTTCTAGTTACTTCAATAGTATCATTTTCATTGAAAATACTTGGTGCTTTTCTTGCTTTATTATCTAAGTCTATAGTAACTTCGGCAATATCCCATGCTGGTCTATCATCTGTACCATTAAAAATAACGTCATCTAATTCGTTTCCTCTCATTTGTTTTGGCGATAACTCACCCATAACGAATCTAAAAGCTTCAACGAGATTGGATTTACCACATCCATTTGGCCCCACAATACCTGTCAAACCATTTTCAATCAAAATTTCAGTTGGTTCAACAAAAGACTTAAAGCCTTTGACTTTAAGAGTCCTAAAATTAATCATCAACTATTGTGATAATATTTTATCGATGATTTGTCTAAACTCTTTTATGTTTTTATTCCCGGAATATAGTACCCCGTTAATAATGAATGAAGGGGTAGAACCTATTTTATATTCTCTCTGAGCTTCCATTACACCCTCAAGTAATTGATTCTCTAATTCAACATTACTTAAACATGCATCAAAGTCCTCTTGTTGCATACCACCACTTTGCATTATTTTGTATAACTCGGACTTTGTTTTTGAATGATCTCTATTAACCCAATTATTTTGGAGTTTATAAAGGCCATTCATGTAATCATATCTCACATCTTCTGGGACGCATCTTAAAATCATGCTTCCAGCAAGAGCTGGATAATTAAATGGGAAATCACGAAAAATAAACTTAACTTTACCAGTATCAATAAACTCTTTTTTTAATTCTTCTAGAGTATCATTGTGAAAATCTGCACAGTGACTACAAGACATTGAAGCATATTCTATAATTGTGATTGGAGCATTGTCTTTCCCAATATAAAAAATCATTATCTTTAATATCTAGTATTGAGTTTTCAGCTGCGTTAGCATTAATAAAAAATAGTGATAGTATAATAGAAATAAATAAAATTTTAATTTTCATTATTTGTCCTCAGTTGTAATTTTATTACCTAAATTTAATAACGATTTTTTTAAATCAGAATTTTGAAATTCTTTAACGTTTTGCTTAACAAATTCTATGTCATCTTTATCTATTTGTTTTTTCTTACTTTGTTTCATAGGAGTATATTTAGGTATGTAATTTTGATGAATTCTCAAGTCCATTATAGCTTTATAGCCAAAATAAGTATTAATTTTTTCAATTATAGTGTCCTTAAAGTGTTGAAATTCAATGGCTGCGGCTGGGGCAACACTCACATTTAGATAATTTTTATATACTGTCTCACCTACATCGTTTTCAAAATCACGCACCCTTGAAACATTTAATGGCTCTGAATATTCTTTAAAATAACTACCAGCAATTTCAGGCCATTTGGAGTTAATTATAAATTCTGTACGATTATATTTAGAGGAAAATTTTCTATTAACCTTCCTCAGAGTTTCGCCAATAGATTGTGGAACAAATGTTCTTTTTTGCTTTATATTTTTTTTGTCCATATACATAAATAATTTATAGTACCTAAATATGAAAGCAATATGTTTAAACACGAAACACAAGTAATAAATTTTTTGCTTCAATGGTATTCCGTGAATGCCAGAAATTTACCGTGGCGGAAGAAAAATACTCTAAATTTACCTGATCCATACTTTGTGTTTGTAAGTGAATATATGCTCCAACAAACAACAGTAAATACTGTAAAAAATAAATTTAATGATTTTATTTTAAAATGGCCTTCACTAAATAAATTAGCGCAAACTTCAGAATCAAATATTTTAAAGTTCTGGTCAGGCCTTGGTTATTATTCCAGAGCAAGAAATTTATTAAAGTCTGCAAAAATAATTCATAAAAATTTTAAAAATAATATACCAAAAACTTATGACGAACTCATCCAACTTCCTGGTATTGGAGATTACACAGCAAAAGCAATTCTTGGAATAGGATTTAATCAATCAGTTATGCCACTTGATGCTAATATTGAGAGAATTTTGGTTAGGTTATATGCTATCGATAAACCAATTAATAAAGTCAAAAATAAACTTAAAGATTTAGGAAAAAAATTCATCTCAGATAAATACTCTTCAAATTTAATTCAGTCTTTTATGGATTACGGATCAGAGATCTGTCTTCCGAGAAACCCTAAATGTAATATTTGTGGAATTAATAAATTTTGCCAATCATATAAAAAAAATTTACAGCAAAAAATTCCTTTTAAACTAAAAAAGAAAACTACTAAGCCTATAAAGTATACAAGAGCTTATGTAATTGTGAATGAAAAGAATGAAATCCTTGTGCGAAGTAGACCAAATAAAGGTATGTTGGCCTCCATGCTTGAAGTACCAAATGATGTCTGGGTTAAAAATAAGAAATTATTAACCACTGATCAAGATATACAAAAAATAAAAACAAAATTACAATCTAAAGGCTCATTTGAATATTCATTTAGTCATTTTGATTTAGAAACAGAAATTTTTTATGGCAATGTTAAAAAAGCAAAATTATCAAAAAGTAATTGGATAAAGAAATCTTCTTATTCTAGCTCTAGAATGCCAACTGTGATGAAAAAAATAGTAGATATAGCAGTATAATTTATGCAAAGAATTTTTTTGCGTTCATAAAAATTTTATATCCATCCCCAAATTTTTTTAAGGTTTTACTTTGCCAATTGGGAATATGATAATGATAAAATGCTCTTTCAGGATGAGGCATCATTGCAAGAACATTACCATTTTGATTTGTTAGCGCTGCGATATCATCTTTAGATCCATTCGGATTAAAAGGAAATTGACCTTTTGCTAATTTTTTATGATGATTAATGTATTGCAAACCAATAAGGTTATTAGCTTTGATACTTTTTAGTAGATTAATAGGTATGATAAATTGCCCTTCTTGATGGGCAACAGGCAAGTTCAGCGTACTAATATTTTCTAGCCATGGTGATTTATTATTACTTACTTTTACATCAACCCATCGACACTCATAGCTACCAGATTTATTTTCAATCAATGCTACTTCTGGATCTTTTTTATTTAGGTTTGGTACTAATCCAAGATTAATTAATATTTGGCATCCATTACAAATACCTATGATTAATTTATCTTTTAATGAAAAATCTATTAGTTGATCATATAAATTGGTCATAATTTTTTTCGCCATTGCATTTCCTGAACCTGTATCATCGCCATACGAAAAACCACCAGGTATAGCGAATACTTGATAGTTATTAAGTTGTTTAGGATTTTGAATCAGATCATTAATATGAATAATTTTTCCTTTAAATCCTACTACTTCAAATGCATGTAGTGTTTCATTTTCACAATTAATACCATAACCTGACAGGACTAATACGTTCATAACCCTTTAATATTTTGTTTGTATGACTTAGCAAAATCTGAAATTTTACCTCTCATAATTTTTTTGTTATCTTTAAACTCAATTACATCTGAGCCCGTACATTTACCAATAATTGTATAATCAGAAGCTTTAAATATTTTTTTAAAATTGGCTAACTTATTTTTTTTAAGAGAAACAAGAATTCTACTTTGTGTTTCAGAAAATAAAAATTGGTCTACTGAGATTTTATTTTTTAGTTTTAAATCAAAAGTTAAACCTTTTTTTGAAGCAATTGCCATCTTTGTAACTGCAATTCCTATTCCACCCAAATCTATTCCAATTGCAGAATTTATAATTCCAAGTTTATTAGCTTTTTCAAAATTTCTATATGTGCGAAGTGCATCCTTGCTATTTACAACTGGATTTTTTGATTTTTCACAACCTATAATTTTGGAATAAACACTATCCTGTAATTCATTATGGGTATTTCCTAAAACTAAAAGTATATCATCATCATCTGGTGTTATTTTTGTTAAGTGTGAAATTTTATCTACCACTCCAATAGAAGAAATAAGCAAAGTTGGAGGTATTGAAATTTTTACTGATTTTCCAGTTTTATCAAAACCTTTAAAATCATTAAACATACTATCTTTTCCTGAAATAAATGGTGTTTGGTAAGCAACTGCATAATCATAACAAGCTTTTGCCGCTTCTTTCAATTGATATAAGCGATCAGGTTCATCGGAGCTACACCAACAAAAGTTATCAAGAATTGCAATTTTTTTTTGAGTTGGCACCACTTACAATTAAATTTTTATATGCTGTATCAATAGAGCACCCAGCCATATCATAAGGATTTGTTTCGGCGTACTGAGGATAAGCAGCTTGAGAAAGAGCTATTGATTTTTCATCATCAAATATGGGTTTAATAGCAGTAGCATTTCCAAAAACTCTGCCTTCGCCTTGTAATGGTTTTATAATAGAGGTACCTTGTACTTCGTGATCATATTGTGTGGCTATAAATTCTTTTGATACAATATTTGAACTAGAGAGAAGTTTATGTAATTTATCTATCAAGATACTTTTCTTAATTATTTTTTTCTTCTCTTTTTTAATTTTTGGAAAAGATGTTTTTAAATTTAATTTAGGATAACCTTCATGAAGAAATTCCATATCTAAATTGAGAATTTCAGTTTTATTATATTTTACTATAGCTTTTTCTTTTTTAATAAACTTACCAATTATTGTTGCTTCTACACCTCTTGCATTAAATCTCTTTATAACTTTTTCTGCGTTCGCTGGAGGTACTGCTAGTGTCATTCTTTCTTGCGATTCAGAAACCCAAATCTCCCAAGGATATAATCCATTATATTTAAGAGGAACTTTTTCAAGATTAACTATAAAACCGCCACTCTCTTTTGCCATTTCTCCAATTGATGATGATAATCCCCCAGCTCCATTATCTGTTATGCTCGAGTAAAGATTTTCATCACGCAATTCTCTAATGATGACATCAGACATTTTCTTTTGTGTTATTGGATCACCAATTTGTACTGCAGAAACTGGACTATTAGGATCTAATTCCTCTGAAGAAAATGTTGCACCGTGAATACCATCTTTGCCTACTCTACCTCCAGCCATTAGTATGATATCTCCTGGATTAGCTTTCTTCTTATGCGATAATTTTCCTTTAATTTTTTTCGGAATAATCCCAACTGTTCCACAAAATACTAGTGGCTTTCCTGCAAACCGGTCATCAAAATATACATTACCTTGAGGAGTAGGAATACCCGAACAATTCCCCCCAACTCTAACACCACTTATAATGCCCTTCGCAATAAAATTTGCTGGAAGCATTGGATCCTTATTTTTTTGACGATACAATTGATATTTCTTATTCGGGTCTGCTAAATAATATGCATACGTATTCGCTATAGGTTTTGCTCCTTTCCCAAATCCAAGACAATCCCTATTAACACCAACAATTCCAGTGATTGCACCGCCAAATGGATCTAAGGCTGAAGGTGTATTATGTGTTTCAACTTTATGACAAATAATCCAATCTTTATTAAATTCTATTCCACCGGCATTATCCGTAAAAAGAGAAACACAAAAATTATCTTTTCTTAATTGAATAATTTTTTCAGTCGCGCCTTTAATATATTTTTTAAATATACCTTCGTGAATATCATCAATTTTAGCTGAAAATATTTTGTGTTTACAGTGCTCGGACCACGTTTGTGCTAATGTTTCAATTTCTACATCCGTTGGTTTACGTTTTATAGTAGAAAAATAATTTCTTATGGCTTTTAAAGATTCTAGATCTAAGCCAAGTGTTCCCCTTCTAGATTTATCATTTTCTTCAATACCAAGTTTACCAATAAGACTGAGTTGATGATCAGAAATATTTAAATTAATTTCTTTTTTACTATATTTTTTTTTCGGTAATTTTACCTTTTCTATTTTAAATTGATTTTTTTTAAAATTATTTAAATATTTTTTAAATGGATAAATCTTAATTGTTTGAATTAAGGGATTTGCTTCATTTTTAGATATATTGGTAATATCTTCTTTTCTTCCTTTTATTAAAATAATTTTTGTTGAACCAAGTTCAAAGCTTTTAAAACTACTTTTAAGATTATCTTTGATTATTTCTTTTACAGTTGTAGCAATATTATCAGTTACACCTGGTAAAAATTTTATTTCTACAACCCAGTTAAAATTACTATAACTAGATAAAACCTTATTCACATTTTTTTTTGTTAATATTGTTTGAGAAACGTCATTAGAAATAAGTTTACTTATTTTAGTAAACTTTTGATCATCAAGATTTGTCGAAAAGAAATATCCATCTATAATTTTGATGGATTTATTATTGTATTCTTTTTGTAGTGAACTTTCTTTCCCTGTCTTCTCAATGGAGAGAATTTGAATTGTATTTGTCATTATGAGTACGAATCAACTTAATTTACTATATTAATAGTTTACTCGTTAACGATTCGTTTAAAACTAATTAAATATGACAACATATAAAGAAGCAGGTGTTGATATAGAAAATACAGATGCCCTTGTTGAAGATATTTCTGAGCTAAGCAAATCAACAAACCGAAACGGAAATTTTGATAAAATTGGCGGATTTGGTGGTATTTTTGATCTTAAAAATTGTGGATATGAAGATCCTTTATTGGTCTCTGGTACAGATGGCATAGGGACAAAAATATTACTAGGGATTGAAACTGACATTTTAGATGGTTTGGGTCATGATCTTGTTGGTATGTGCCTTAATGATATTCTTTGCCATGGGGCAGAGCCATTATTTTTTTTAGATTACTATGCTTCTTCGAAGATTGATAAAAATTCTTTTTTAAAAATTATGAAAAGTATCACTGAAGCTTGCAAGATAAATAATTGCTCTCTTATTGGTGGTGAAACAGCAGAGATGCCTGGGCTTTATAAAAAAGATGATTTCGATTTTGCTGGATTTTGTGTTGGTGCAGTAGAGAGAAAAAAAATTCTACCTAAAAGAGATGTTATGAAAGAAGATGATCTTCTTTATGGGATTAGATCTTCGGGCTTTCATTCAAATGGATATTCTCTCATTCGAAAAGTTTTAAAAGACAAAAATATAGATCTCTATAAAGAAACAGAATTTAAATCATCTTATGAAACAAATGCAGCAGCCTTAATGGCTCCAACAAAATTATATTTCCCTTTTTTAAAAAAAATTTTAACAACAAATCTTATCAACGGTATTTCGCATATAACAGGTGGAGGCATTATTGGTAATGCACCAAGAATGCTCTCTGAAAATTTATCAGCAAGGATTGATAAAAAATTTATTTGCAATGAAGAAATTTTCCAATGGTTTCAAAGTTTAGCTAACATTTCAGATGAAGACATGTTGAAGACCTTTAATTGTGGATTAGGTTTGATAATGACTATTTCAAAAAATAATTACAAAGAATTTGAGCAATTAATAAAAGATGAAAATTTAGATATTTTTGAAATTGGGAAAATAGAAGTTAACAAATCATCAAGGTGCACAATTAGTTGAAAAAATTACAAGTTGCTATTTTCATATCGGGAAGAGGTTCCAATTTAGAATCACTAATACAATCATCATTTACAAAACAAAGTTTAGTAGAGGTTCAATTAGTCATTTCTAATAATTCCAAAGCAAAAGGTTTAACTATTGCCAAAAAAAATAAAATTCCATTTATACATTTTATACCAAGAAAAAATTTCGAAAACAAAGTCATGAAGTATCTAAAAAATATAGATATCATTTGTTTGGCTGGTTTTATGCAAGTTTTAGATTCAAAATTTGTCAGGCAGTGGCAATCACGATTAATCAATATTCATCCATCTTATCTTCCAGCTTTCAAAGGCTTAAATGCTCAGGATCAGGCCATAAAGGCTAAAGCGAGCTATTCTGGTTGTAGTGTTCATTACGTAAGCTCTAAAATTGACTCTGGAAAGATTATATTGCAAAAAAAAGTAAAGATTTTGAAGAAAGATAATACCGAATCACTCTCAAAAAAAATATTGATAGAAGAGCATAAGGTTTATCCAAAAGCATTACAGATGGTTGCGAAAACACTTTTAACAAGACAACAGTAAGATGAAAAATCGACAAAATTTCCTAAAAAAATTCGAGGTAAGGCAATTTCATGTTCCGAGATTTAATGAGGAGTGTGGTGTATTTGGAATAAGTGGAACCAAGGATGCTGCCGCCTTAACAGCTCTTGGTTTGCATGCGTTGCAACATCGTGGTCAAGAAGGTTGTGGAATTGTAAGTTATGATGGCAACTCCTATCACTCAGAAAGAAAATTTGGATTGGTTGGCGATAATTTTACAAAGAAACACTCATTAGACAAGTTAAAGGGAAAAATTGCGATAGGACACAATCGCTATTCAACAACGGGCGGTGAAACAATAAGGAATATACAACCTTTTTATGCTGACCTTCATGGTGGAGCTATTAGTATTGCTCATAATGGTAATTTAACTAATGCACTACTTTTAAGAGAGCAAATGGTACGTGAAGGTGCAATATTTCAAACAACATCAGATACCGAAACAATTGTTCAGCTTGTAGCTCGTTCAAAAAAGAAAGATATTTTAAATAAAATTATTGATGCTTTAATGCAAATTCAAGGTGGTTATGCTTTATCAATTATAGCTAATGGTACGTTGATTGGTGCAAGAGATCCATTAGGTATTCGACCACTTGTTTTAGGTAAATTTAAAAATGCATTTATCCTTGCCTCTGAAACTTGCGCACTAGACATTATAGGTGCAAAATTTATCCGTGAAATTGAAAATGGAGAAGTTGTAGTTATAAAAGATAATAAAGTTGAAAGTCGAAGACCTTTTCCAAAAAAACAAATCAAACCATGTGTATTTGAATATATTTATTTTTCGCGGCCAGATAGTATTTTAAAAAATAAAACCGCCTATGAATATAGAAAAAATTTAGGTACATACTTAGCAAAAGAAACCGATATAAAACCTGATGTAGTCGTACCAGTTCCAGACTCTGGTGTTCCTGCTGCGCTTGGTTTTAGTCAAGAGTCTGGTATTCCTTTTGAGTTAGGATTAATACGAAATCATTATGTGGGGAGGACATTTATTGAGCCAACTCAGCAAATTAGAAGTTTAGGTGTAAAGTTAAAACTAAATCCTAACCAAAGTTCTATTAAAAAAAAGAAAGTTGTTTTAATTGACGACTCATTGGTTCGAGGAACAACATCCACTAAGATAATAAAAATGCTTTATGATTTTGGTGCAAAAGAAGTCCATATGCGCATTGCTTCACCTGCAATTAAATATCCTGATTTTTATGGAGTTGATACTCCGACCCAAGAAGAATTATTAGCTGCAAACAAAAATTTAGAGGAAATGTGTAAATATATTGGAGCTAAATCATTAAAATTTTTATCATTAGATGGTCTGTATCAAGCTCTTGGTTATGATGAGAGAGATAATGATAATCCTCAATTTACTGATCATTATTTTACAGGAGAGTATCCAGTTAGACCTTTAGATTACTTGAATGACGAAAGCTTAAAAAAACTTTCATTCTTAAGTCTTGCTTCAAATAATTAATTAATGAATTATTTTTTTTCATGAACGTTCTTGTCATTGGTAATGGTGGAAGAGAGCACGCATTATGTTATGGCATAAAACAATCTCCTAATTGTTCTAATTTATATTGTATTCCTGGCAGTGATAGTATCAGTGAGATTGCTTTTTCGATTATCATAGATGTTGATGATCATGATGCTATTCTTCAATTTTGTCTAGAAAATAAAATTGATCTAGTGGTAATAGGTCCAGAACTACCTTTGACTAAAGGATTATCCAACCTTTTAATGAACAATTCTATATTAGTCTTTGGCCCTGATCAGATGGGAGCTGAACTAGAAAAATCAAAAAAGTTTACAAAAGATATTTGTAAAAAATTACATATAGCAACAGCTGCTTATGACGTATTTGACAACTATGATGATGCCTTCATTTTTTGTCAAAAACAATCCTATCCTCTTGTTATTAAAGCTGATGGTTTAGCAGCAGGAAAAGGAGTTATTATTTGTCAAACAATGGAAGATGCAAAAGATGCACTAATTAAATGCTTTAAAGATAATTCTTTTGGTGATGCTGGTTCAGTTGTTGTTATTGAAGAATTTTTAGTTGGTGAAGAGGTAAGTTTATTTTCACTTGTTGATAAAAATGGATTTGTGTTGCCACTTACAACAGCACAAGATCATAAAAAAATCTTGGAAGGAGAAAAAGGGTTAAACACTGGTGGTATGGGAGCCTACACACCTGTTCCTTCTATTTCATCAAATAAAATGAATGAATTATCCAACACATTTGTTGAGCCTATCGTTCAACATCTTGCTGAACAAGGCATCAAGTATCAAGGAATGTTTTATGCAGGATTAATTCTAACAGATAAGGGTCCAAATTTACTTGAAATTAATGTTCGTTTCGGTGATCCGGAAACACAAGCAATTATTCCACTATTAGAAACAGATTTATTAGAACTCCTTCATGCATCAGCGATAGGCACCTTAAATGAAATAAAAAAAATTAAGTGGAAAAATGATTATGCCATGACAGTAGTAATGGCTACTCATGGTTATCCTGAGGATTATAAAAAATTGACACCAATTAATAATTTGGAAAATCTTACTTTAACAACGGATGACTATTTATTTCATGCAGGCACAATGCTTAAAGAAAACAAATGGCTCTCTAATGGTGGGCGTGTTTTAAATATCTCAAACACGGGTAAGGATTTAAAAACTATTAGAGAAACTATTCACAATATAATCAATCAAATTAATTGGGATGAGGGATATTATCGAAAAGATATTGGTTGGAGATATATTGATGAATAATTCTTTTTTAGTTGAAGGAAAAACAAAAATTATTGAGAAAACAAATGATCAAAATATCATTCGAATTGTAACAAAAGATTTTTTAACAGGTGGGGATGCAGCGAAGAAAGAGGAAATTAAAGATATTGGATTACAAAAGACAAAACAAACAAGTAATGTGTTTAGTATGCTAAGCAAGGCAGGTATTGCAACATCATTTATTGAACAAGATTCTCCAAATAGTCTTTTAAGTTACAACTGCAATATGCTTCCTTTAGAATTTGTAGTTAGACGCTATGCATGGGGAAGTTATTTAAGCAGAAACACTCAATTTGAAAAAGATAAAAGCAATCCTCATCAATTTGAAAACTTAGTTTGGGAAATATTTCATAAACAAGCGGTTGTTATCCCTCCTCATGTTACAGAACCTGTTCAAATGGACGAGAGTGAAGCGAGAAGACAATTTTTAAAAGATGGAAAATGGGAAGAGGGTGTATTTACTGATCCTTTAGTAAAAACTGGAGAAGAATGGGAATTATTTTCTGCCAAACAACCTATAACAAGCAAAAGCTTGATGAAGACTAAAAAATTATTGTCTGATCAGGAATTAGAAATAGCTATTAGTAAAATTATTCTTCCAAGTTTTAAGCTTATTGAAGACAAATGGAAAACTATTAAGACAATTGATGGTCCTATACATTTGGTTGACATTAAGTTTGAGCTTGGTTTTAAAGTATCGGATAATTCGTTAGTTTTATCTGATGTCGTTGATAATGATAGTTGGCGAATATGGCCTGGGGGAGATCCAACTAAACAATTAGATAAACAATCTTTTCGTGAAGGAGAAGATTTAGTAAATGTCGCCAATAAATATCAACTGGTAACAAAGTTAACTGATCAATTTAATTAAAGTTAATGATTTATTTTTCTATAATCGTTAAATGACCCATTTTTCTTTTTTGCTTAATTTCTGTTTTTAAATAATCGTAAAAAAATTCGTTATCCATAAATGGTTTATTTCGGTACGGTGTTATCTCATCACCAATTAAATTAATCATTTTGGCATTATATAATTTTTTTGTCTCAATCTTTTCTAAACCACATACTGCTCGTACATGATTTTCAAATTGACTAATATTATGAGAGTTCATTGTCAGATGTCCAGAATTATGAACACGAGGGGCAATTTCATTAGCATATAAATTATCATCAGTATCAATAAAAAATTCTACACATAACGTTCCTATGTAATCTAGTTTTTCTACAACGTGTTTTGCCCACTCAATTGATTTTATTCGTATGTTATCAGAAATATCACTTGGTATTGTTGAATATTTTAAAATTTGTTCTTCATGAACATTCTCAATAGGGTCATAGATCTCATAACTATTTTGATCATAACGAGTAATGACGACTGAGATTTCTTTTTTAAGATGAATGAGTTTTTCTAAAATGTATTCTTTTGTAAAATCAATTTCGTTCGTAATATCATCTTCAGTATGTAATTTATACTGACCTTTGCCATCGTATCCTAATGTTGTTGTTTTTAACAAACCAGGAAGCAAGTCTACATTTTCACTCAAATCCTTTTCATTTTTGATAGTTACATATTTTGTTGTTGTTATATTATTATCATTGAGAAATTTTTTTTCTGTTTCCCGGTGTTGAATGAGTCGATTAATTTCTGGTTTTGGTAAAACTTGTTTCTTTTCATTAATCTTTTTGAGTATTGCGAAGGGAATATTTTCAAATTCATATGTAACAAGATCAACTTCATTAATAAAACTATTTATTATTGTATCATCATCATACTGACCAAAAATAAATTTAGTCGCAAAGTGTTTCCCGGGCGCATCAGGATCATCACTTAATATAACGGTTTGTATATCTATTTTTTTTGCTGCATCTGCTAGAAGACTTCCTAATTGTCCACCACCGATAATGCCAAGTGTGGGTGTATTCATGACTTATGGTTTTTGTTTAACAGCTTTTGATTGTTTAGTTCGGTAATTTTTTAAATTTTTCTTAATTTCTTTATTCGTAAGAGCAATAATGGAAGCTGCATATAAACCAGCATTCATTGCTCCATCTTCACCAATTGCAACACTACCAACAGGGATACCTTTTGGCATTTGTACTATAGATAACAAACTATCCAGTCCCTTTAATTTACGACTTTCCACTGGTACACCGATAACAGGTATAGTTGTTAATGATGCAATCATTCCTGGTAAATGTGCAGAACCTCCTGCACCAGCAATAATGACAGAAATATTATTATCTTCAGCTGCTTTGGCAAATTTAAACATTCTCTCTGGTGTACGGTGTGCAGAAACAATTTTGGTTTCAAATTTAACTTTCAGTAATCTTAAAATTTTTTCACAATTTTTCATGGTAGCATAATCAGACTTACTTCCCATCACAATTGCGACCTTATGTTTTGTTGATGCTGAGGTCATTTTTGTTTTATTGTATCAATTCAATGATGATTCGATACATTATTACATAATGACATCGTGGACATTACTTTCGCGGGCTCCTGCTTTAGAAATAAACACAAATTTACAATTGCCCTGCATTTTCTTAATCGTTTTATGACCAGTGTAACCCATGGAAGATCTTAAGCCACCAACAAGTTGATACGCTACATCTTCTATTTTACCTTTATATGGAACCATCCCTTCAACACCTTCTGCCACTAATTTTTTGGCATTCTTTGTTTCTTCTTGGGAGTATCGATCAAAAGAACCCTTTTGCATTGCTCCTACTGAACCCATACCTCTATAGGATTTAAATTTTTTACCTTTAATCGTTAATAATTTTCCTGGTGATTCTTCAGTGCCAGCAAATAAAGACCCTATCATGCAAGCACTTGCACCGCCTGCTATAGCTTTTGCAATATCACCTGATGTTTTTATTCCTCCATCTGCAATCACAGGAATTTTAAATTTATTGGCAACTTGATATGTATCCATCACAGCAGAGAGTTGAGGAATACCAACACCAGTCACAACCCTTGTTGTACAAATTGATCCTGGTCCAATACCTACTTTAATAGCATCTACACCAGCACTAATTAAATCCGATGCAGCTTTTTTTGTAGCAATATTTCCAACTATGAGAGGTGTTTTCTTTAAAACTTTTTTTGCTTTTTCAATAAATTGTAAAGTCGTTTTCGTATGTGCATGAGCAACATCAATAAAAACTATATCAACACCAAATTTTAATAATTCTAATAGTCGTAAGTACGCATTATTTTCAACACCAATTGCAGCGCCCACCGCAATCTTTCCATTAGAATTAATTACAGCATTTTGAAATTTTTTAGCGTTAACTTTAAAGCTATGAACTTTTTTTACTTCGCTTGCTTGTTTATCAATTGGCATATTACGGTGAATAACACCTAGACCACCATGTAGTGCGAGATTGATCGCCATTTTATTCTCTGTTACGGTATCCATAGCAGCGGAGAGTATGGGAATATGTAATTTGACTTTTCCAATGGTAATCGATGTATCTACATCTTTTGGTTTGATCTCCGAATACGCTGGTGAGAGCAGAACATCATCAAAGGTAACGGAATAATTGGTATTTATTTGGTAGGCCATTTCCAACAATATTTATTTTGTTTCGATTTGTAAAATAAATAGTTCAAATAATACTTTTTGAACCCCCTACGTCTTAAATTTTATATTCGAAGTTCTGGGTTGTAGGGTTAATCTTTATTAATCTGGCACCATTTCGTATGTGATAATGTGTTGCCACAGGCGTTAAAGGGGAAAGGGTAATAATACTTTCAAATTGATCTTTTGATTTAATATAGTTTTGTAATTCCTTCATTATTTTCTTTCCAGCACCTTTTTTAAAAGACCAAACTGTATACGCAATAGGGATGGAAGCTTCATCTTCCTTTACACTCATTAAATCCATTTCTTTAATTGTTGCAGGAATTTCATTTGTAAAAGCAAAACAGGCAATACCTTCAATATCATCTTTATATTTGAGGCCAAAAATTTTTCTTCCTTTTGATGTACGAAAATCATTATCCAGTTCTGGGCGCACTGGATCATCAGATGGATTAACACCATCTAGTTCAACTAGCTCCGTTTTTTTGATCCAACTAAAGAAATCAAACTCGTATTTGTATCTGCCAATTTTCATTTAAAGTATGTAATGCTTTATAAGATTTGATAAATAAAGATAGTGAATATTTTGATAAGAAAGTAGCTGTAATTACTTATTATCAAATTTTACTACTATAAATTCTTGCTACACTAAAAATGTCTTCAAAATCATCTATTCAAAATATTTTTAAATTATCTATCCCTATTTTCTTTGCAAATTTAGTCATTCCTTTTGTGGCTATTGTTGATACGGGTTTAATGGGTAATCTTGATAATGCTAGTTACTTAGTTGCTACCAGTATTGCGGCAAGTGTCTTTTCCATTCTTTTTGGGAGTTTTGGTTTTTTACGATCAGGTACGGTTGGAATGATCGCTCAAGCAGATGGATCTAAAGATTATGAAGAAATAATAAATATTTTTTTACGTAATATTTTTTTTGTTATTATTATTTCCCTCTTATTAATTATTCTTCAAACATACATATATAAATTTTCCTTATCTATTTTTGAATTATCACAAGAAACAAGACTTTATTTTAACGATTATTTTACCTTTCGTATTTACTCCTCTTTTGGTGAGCTAACGATTTTTGTGATCACAGGACTATTTATTGGTTTACAAAAAACAAAAACATCCAGTCTTATTGTTGGGTTTTATTCTGTTGCAAATATAATTTTAAGCTTAGTCTTTGTTTTATATTTTAATTTAAATGTTTTAGGTGTTGCCTTAGGCACACTCGTCGCTTCAACACTGACAACAATAATCTTTTTATTTTATACATTTTATGATCTAAACATGATGACCAAATTAGAATTTAATTCAAAAAAAATTTTTAATCTTAGTAAAGTAAAAAATATTTTTAATATTAATCTTAATATATTTATCCGATCTCTTCTTCTTGCTTTTGCCTTTTTATATTTTACCTATCTTGGTAATTCTATCAGTGAAGAAACAGTAGCAGCAAATACCATTTTGCTAAATTTTATAATGTTATCAGCCTATGTTCTTGATGCTTATGCCTTTTCTACCGAAGGTATCGTTGGATATTCTATTGGTTCAAAAAATTTAAATTTATTAAAGGATGTTGTTAAAAATTCTTTCATCTTAAGTACGGCAACAGGTTTAATAATATGCATCATTTTTTTCTTTAGTAAAAATTATTATATTATGATGATGACAGATTTACCTGACATCCGAGAGATTAGTTTTTCTTTTTCTTATTGGGTAATCATCATTCCTTTTGCAGCGTCTTTTTGTTTTCAATTTGATGGTATTTTTGTTGGCGCATCCCAAACCACAGAACTGCGAAATGCCATGATTGCATCTGTTGCAATATATATCGTCCTTTCTTTCTTTTTGATCTCAAGTTTTGGAAATACAGGCTTATGGTTATCTCTCTGCATTTTCTTTATAGCAAGAGCACTCACTTTGTTTGTTTATATGCCTAGAATTTATCGTCGTATTTCGTAACATCATTAAATTTTTTTGAAATTTTTATTTCTATTTGTAAAAATAAAATCACTGTAAATGAAAAATAGTAATGACCCATTTTGGGGCATTTGCTACTATAAAATTCCTTTTTTTCTGATATTTCCCTGTATTTAAACAAGGTTCGGTCCCAACCCTTGTAAAAAAAGACCTCGTAAATATTATACTATGAGAGTCTTTGTTATTATATTTTGTTGTTTTTTTTATTCATGTCTTTTGTGGGCTGAACTACCAAGTGGTAAAACAACGATTACAGGCGATATTTCAATTAGCTCTGATACTCAAACGATGACCATCCACCAACAATCAAACCAGGCTATTATAGAATGGAATAGTTTTAATATCGGGGAAAATAATACTGTTACCTTTCAACAACCATCAACTAGTGCCAGTGCCCTTAATAGAGTTGTCTCTGGTAATCCTACAACACTAGCCGGTGCTTTAAATGCCAATGGTAAAGTATTTGTGGTGAATGAAAACGGTGTCTACTTTACACCAAATGCAACAATCAATGCGCATTCGTTTGCTGCCTCCACGCTGGCTTTATCCAATGATAACTTTCTTAATAATATTTTTTCTTTTAATTCTTCAAATCAATCATCCCTTCAATCAATTATTAATAAGGGATCGATCACGACATTAGATGGAGGCTTTACTGCTCTACTAGGCGGTGCGATCAATAATGAAGGGACCATTAATGCCAACCTTGGAAAACTTGGTCTTGGTGCTGGAAAAGAAATCACCTTAGATTTAAGTGGAGACAAATTTTTACAAGTAGCGGTGCCAATAGAATTGGCCACGACAATTCTTGATGACGAAAATAACGATGTTAAAGCTCTCATTCAACATGCTGGATCTTCTAATGCTCACACTATAGATATTGATATTGGATCAGCTAAAACAGCATTAAACAACGCCGTGTTCATTCCTGGTAATCTTGTTGCCACAACAGCTTCACAAGAAAATGGTGTTATTACTCTTGGAGGAAGTACGGCGCCTATTAATGTTTTAGGAAACATGACTGCAAAGGAAGGTCTCGTTAATATTGATGCGGGTTTAATCTCTTTTACTGGAAAGGTAGATGTATCAGGTGAAGATTCAGGTAATGCTAACTTTGCATCGATAGGTAATATCTATCTTGATGGACCCATTGATGCATCATCAACAGTGGCACAAGGAGGTAATATTACTCTTTCGTCATCAAATAAAATTATACAAACATCGAATAGCACTTTAGATGCCTCTGGAACAGAAGGAGGAGACATAAATATTAGTGCAAAAAATTTTGAAACATCAGGAAATCTTATAGCTGCAGGTTTGAATGGTGTGGGAGGACGACTTGATATTGAAGCAAGCAGTAAAGCAACCATTTATACATCAAACCTTGATGCGAGTGGTACTAGTAGAGGTGGTTTAGTAAGAATTGGTGGTGCGTTTCAAGGAAGTAATTATCTAACACGGACAACAGCACAAGAAGAAACATTTATTAATCGTTGGGGAATTCTTCCAAGTATGAAAAATGCACAATTTGTTTTTATAAACAAAGGCGCTATCATTGACGTTGCTTCTAGTAATGGTGATGCAGGCACAGCAATCATTTGGAGTGATCAAGAAACAACGATGCTGGGAAAAATTCTTGCAACAGGAACAATAGGCGGGTCAGTTGAAATATCATCAAAGGATACACTTCGTCATATTGGACTAAATGATATTTCAATTAGTGCTGGTGGTCATTTACTTTTAGATCCTAAAAATATTACTATCGGGGATGTTGGCACCTCAAAAAATTGGACATATCAATCAATAATAGATAGTTCTGCTAATAGTGCAGTCGACTTGACTAGTTTTAATATAAAATCTGGATGGGCAAATGGTGATCAATTTGGAACGTCCGGTGTAAGATTAAGCGGAGATGGAACAAAACTTGGTGTACTTTCACGGTATGACGATGGCTATAATGATAGTAGCAATAATTATCCAGCTCTTTATTTATTTCAGTTTAGTGACACAAACTTTTCCAATCCAACTCTTAGAGGTATTATAGGTAAAGGTTATGATGCTTTATCAGGTACTCATCCTGGCAGTTTAGATTTTGAATTTCCATCAAATGATCCTTATCCGGTTCAGTTTGATTTAGATTATGATGGTGATCGTCTGGTATTAGGAGCACCAATACATAACGCCCCCGGTAAAGCGGGTTCTGTCTATACTATTAAATTTGACGATACTAATTTTACTAATCCAACCATTGTTGGGCATATCTCCGAGACTCCTAATGCAGCCTACAGTCAAAATTTACAACTATTAGATTTATTTAACCAGGGATTTGGAGGTGGGATCGCTCTTAATTCTGATGGATCAAGAATGGCAGTAGCAGTGCTTGAAGGTATTCATTTAATTTCATTTAGTGATACAAATTTTACATCTCCCACAATAACAAGGGTACTCTGGGCTGAGAGTTCAAGTACACCATATTCATATAATTCTACTTTCCCCATAACGAGTATTAATTACCATACATTAGGTAATAATATACCATATAATTTGAATTTAACCGATGATGCCACAGCTCTTTCGTTTACAGGTTCTGAAAATAATATAGTTACTTTCTCAGATAATAATTTTTCTAATCCTTCACTTGCTCTTCAATTTAAACATGATTGCTCATCGTGTACTGGTAATAATAATATTAGCTTCGATGCCCCTGCTGGCGCAAATCGTGGCGTTCGTGCTCATGCGTTAAGTGGAGACGGACGCACTCTTTTAATATCATCTAACACAATAGATAATTATATAATTAAAGCGTACGGTTTTAGTGATACAAGTTTTTCAAACCCAACATTAATTTCCTCATTTTATGCTTTGAATGGTGCAGATGTACAAAAAATGGCTTTAAGTTCTGATGGTTCCAACCTTGCTTTAGGATATGGAAGTGGAGGTAGTGTAGAATTATTGACGTCATCTAATTATCTTGATGGTACAGCCTATACTGAAGATCCCAGTAGTGATATTACAATTAGTGTGGATGCGCTTGAAGCTCTTCTTGATACCAATGTGAATGTGACACTTCAAGCGAACACCGATATTATAATTAACGCGCCCATTACAACAACTGGCACAGGAACATTAAGTCTGCATGCTGGACGTGATGTTGATATTAATAAGTCAATTAGTACTTCTGGCAATTTAGCAATTATTGCCAGTGATACTAGTGCTAATAATGTCGTGAGTGCGCAGCGTGATAGCGGAACCGGTGATATTTTAGCGGCCTATGAAAGTGATGGAACAACATCTATAAGTTTATCGGCAAGTGATTTAGATATAACACTTAATAACGGCAGTGGTGTGAGTAATGCCAGTATGGGGAACATTGAACTTGCTACTATTACGGCTACAACAGGAACACTGCAATCAGCAAACTTTAGTGGTTCGGGAGCAGCTGTCAGTGATAAAGCGCACGATGGCACAACGTCAGCAACAGTTGCTACAACGGGATCTGTTTCAGGATTAACGTTAGTTGGTAGTGACTTAGCACTTGTAAATACAGCCGCATTCACATCAGCAACTATTGGTGCAGCAAAAGATGCAACAGTGGATTATGATCTCAGTGGCTATTTAAGTAGCACGATGGATGTGACAGATACAAGTAGTACTGCTATTACCGAGAGTGTCACAGCAGCTATAACTGGGACAAGTTCGAGCAGTTCTTCAATCGAAAATAACAATGTAGAAGTGACCATTAATGATCAAACAGAAATTGTGGAAAACATGATTGGAGACATTAACAAAATTGTTCCTTTCGTATCTGTAGACGCTATAGTTGGATCAAATATGTCCCTTCAATTAGCAAGAGAAGCCAACATACAATCTGCTCCAAATACTGAAGGTTTAGGTTTTCAAAGTCTATAAGCATTTATGAAAAATGCTTTTATTTTTCTTCTTTCTTTTCTCTTTCTAGAAACACAATTCGTCTACGCTACCTCTCTTCCAAGCGGGGAAAATATTATATCCGGGGATATTTCTATCAGTTCATCACAAAATTCCATGACAATTATACAGTCTTCCGAACAATCGATTATTGAATGGACGAGTTTTGATATTGGGGCACAAAATAGTTTAACCTTTAATCAACCTTCTGTTAATGCAAGTGCTTTAAACAGAGTTGTCTCAGGAAATCCAACAACGCTTGCTGGTGCATTAAATGCCAATGGTAAAGTTTTTGTTGTGAATGAAAACGGTGTTTACTTTACACCCACGTCGACAATCAATGCGCATTCCTTTGCTGCATCGACACTGGCTCTTTCAAATGATGATTTTCTCAATAATAGATTTTTATTTAAAGCAGATAATGTAAATAATATTTTTTCTTCTATTATTCATAAAGGTTCCATTACTACTTTGGATGGAGGTTTTACTGCTCTCTTCGGTGGCGCTATTAATAATGAAGGTACGATTAATGCGAACCTTGGTAAAATTGGAATAGGAGCTGGAAAAGAAATTACGTTAGACTTGAGTGGTGATAAATTTTTACAAGTAAGCGTTCCATTTAGTGAAGCGATAACGTTACTTGATCAAAATGCAGAAGAATTAAATACCATTATTAATCATGCAGGAACATCAACGGCAAATAGAATAGATATTGATGTTGGCGCTGCTAAAAATGTTGTTCAGCGCGCTGTCAATATTCCAGGTAATCTTGTTGCAACAACTGCCTCACAAAAAAATGGCGTCATTACCCTTGGGGGTGCAGGTGATATTGTCGTTGCAGGAAATTTAACAGCCAAAGAAAATGGTAAAATTAACGCAGAAGGTAATTTTTTATCTTTTGGTGGTAAAGTTGATGTGTCAGGTGCAAATGCAGGAACAATAAGTTTTAATAGTACAGGTGAAATATCTTTAGGAGGAACTCTAAATGCTTCTTCCTCTACTAATGCTGGTGGTAAAATTGATATTCAATCTGATTATAAAATTATTCAAAGTCATGGCAGTGAAATTAATACATCAGGACATACTAAGGGTGGTAATATTCTAGTATCAGCACCAAACATTATGTCTTCAGGTTCTATGTCTTCAAATGGCAGTCAACAAGGTGGTTTCATTGATATAGAGTCTGAAGGTTACATTCGTTTATTATCTACTGATATTAATGTAGTAGGTAATACCCATGGAGGGTTAGTTCGTATTGGGGGAGAATTTCAGGGTAATAATAATTTAACAAGAACTACCCAGCAACAAGATGTTTTTATTGATAGGTGGGGTGAAAGACGATCACTTGTTAACGCAAAAACTATTTTAATATCAGATGGATCGAATATTAATATTTCCTCTTCTAATGGCGATGCAGGTACAGCAATCATTTGGAGTGATCAAGAAACGACTATGCTTGGTAATATTGATGCAAAAGGCTTGACTGGTGGTGCTGTTGAAATTTCCTCCAAAGACACATTACGACATGTTGGATTATCAAATGTCAATATATCAGAAGGTGGCCAATTATTACTTGATCCAAAAAATATTACTGTTGGAACGGGTGTAACGTCTCAAAACTGGGTTCATAAAGGCTTAATCGGAAAGGATTATGCCGTTGTATCATCAACCAATGTCGGGGAGCCTAAACTAACTAGAGGTGGAAATTTTGGATCTGATATAGCAATCAGTGATGATTCAACTTTAATGGCTGTGGGTGCTAGAGAAGGTGGAGCGCAAAATAATACAAAAACAGGAGTGGTATATTTGTACCAATTTGATGACGGCAATTTTACTAACGCAACACTGATAGGGCGTATAGGAAAAGGATACACTGGAGGAAAAAATGTAGATAACTCATATCTTCAAAAGAATGACAAGTTTGGTCGCTCCTTATCTTTTAATAGTACCGGTACTAGATTAGCGGTTGGAGCAACTGGTGATGATGCAGCACAAAATGGTTCAGAGTCAACTGGTGCGGTTTATTTAATAACTTTTGATGATACTTCTTACTCAGGTGGAGAAATTGTTGGAAGAATAGGAGGTGGTTACACCGGCTCCAAGAATGTCAATTTGTTTAGACAGGGAGTTACTAAAAAAGGGGTAACTGTAAAATCTTATGATTTATTTGGTTCGAGTGTAGCATTAGATGGTGATGCAAATGTTCTGGCTGTTGGTCTGAGAGGTGATGATGGATTTAAGCAATATAGTAATAGTTATGACATATCTAAGGCTGGTGGAGTATTTATAATTGCTTTTGATGATACAGATTTTTCTAATGGTGAAGTTGTATCACGAATTGGTAATGGTTATCAAAATTTAAGCTCTAACAGTAATTGTGCGAAAACTAATAAGTGTGCTGCAATTGCAAATGATTTTGACACAAATAGTCATACTGATTTAACTCCAAAAAAAGATGATGAATTAGGTTCAGCGGTTTCTTTTAATCATGATGGCTCTCTTCTTGCTATTGGATCTACAGGAGATAATGGTAAAAATAATAATAAAAATAATTCGGGTTCTGTAAGATTATTTAAGTTCATGAATAGTGGAAGCATTGTTTCTGCTGCTACAGGTACGCCAACCTATATTGGTTCTATCGGACAAGATTATGATTATCTTGATACAAGTGACTCAAGTGTTCATGCAGTAACCTTGGCTAATGGAGATCGATTTGGAAACTCTGTTGCATTTGATAAAGATGCTGATCGATTAGCTGTTAGTTACTGGGATCAATCTGTATCTGGTGAAAGCAAAGTTAGAACAGGAGCTGTAAATTTATATACACTAACTGATAACCTTGCATCCGCAACCTACATTGGAACAATTGGTAATGGTTATACTGGATCAAAAGATTTGGATCTTGGAAGTTCATTAGATAGTGGTGATAAGTTTGGTGAAGGTATAGATTTGAATGAAACAGGTAATCGCCTTGTAATGTCAGGAATGATGGCAGATGGAAATAATAATTCAAAATCTAATAGTGGTGAAGTTATGCTCATTAAATTTAATGATAATGACTTTACTGGTGGAAGTTTGTACGGAAAAGTTGGTTATGGTTATGGAAGTACAGGTGGTAGTTCACTGGATATTGATCTTGATGATGATGATAGGTTTGGTCAAGGAACAGCCTTAGATAGTGATGGTAATAGAATGGCCATAGTTGCTGCTAGAGTTGATGGTGCAGGTAATAATTCATCAGATTCTGGTGCTGTCTTTTTATTTACCTTTGATGATGACTCAGCATTTCAAAATCCAACACATGTAGGAACAATTGGAAAAGGTTACACAGGAACTTATAGTTTAGACTTAGATGATTTAACTTCTGGTGATTATATTTGGAGAACTGCCTTAGATGGTGATGGGGATAGATTAGTTTTATCACAACTTGATGCAACATCAGGCGGGGTTGATAGTGGCTCAGTGTTCACAATAAAATTTGATGATACAAATTTTACTAATCCAACACACGTAGGAACAATTGGACATAGTTATAATTCATCTAGTTATGATTTATCAATTGGTACTCTTGGTTCAGGTGATAGTTTTACTGCATTATCTTTGACTGATGATGGATCACGTCTTGCAGTTGGAGCAATGAAAGATGATGGAGCAAATGGAGGTCATAGTAATGCTGGAGCAGTTTACTTAATCACATTTGATCAAACAACAAATAGTGATGGAAACCCATCAACTGATTTTAACAACCCAACTCATGTTGGAACAATAGGAATAGATTATGCCCCTACAAATACTTTAACAAAGAGTTTGGACTTAGGTGATAACGGAATTGATATATTAAGCAATAATGATCAATTTGGAAACTCTCTTGGTTTAACAGCAGATGGTAAGATCTTAGCGGTAAGCTCAACTAAAGATGATGGATATAACACAACAAATGATACCAATGATGATTATGGAGCAGTACACTTGTTTACTTTTAGTGACTCAAATTTCACTGGTGCCACATATGCAGCTTCCATAGGGAATAATTACACTGGAGGTAAAAATTATGATACTTCACGAATATCTGGTTGGGGGGCGGCTCAAGTTGCTGTTGATGGTGATGGTAATAGAATAGCAATAGGGGATTTTGCTGAAGATGATATTTATTTATTTGGTTTTGAAGATACTTCTCTAACTGGTGCAAGTTTACAATTTACTATTGGTTTTGGTAAAACAGGTACGAATGAACTTGATACTTCAACAGCAACTTTAGCAGATGATGACACATTTCCAAATTATATTGCTCTAGATGATACTGGTACCTTAATGGTTGCAGGAAGTGCTAAAGGTGATGGTGCAAGCGATGCGGGTGATAATACTGGCGATATATCTTTATGGTCAGATACAATTATCCGAGGTAATACGTCTTATACAGATTATGCAAGTGATGATATCGTAATTAATAAAACAGAATTAGAAGAATTTCTGAATAACGGTGTTCATGTTACTCTTCAAGCTAATACTGACATCACTATTAGCTCTGCCATTACTGTCACTGGTACAGGTACTCTTAACCTTCATGCAGGAAGAGATGTAAACATTAATAGCAATATTAACACTGCATCTAATTTAGAAATTATTGCAAGTGATTCAAATGATAATAGTGTTTCTGATAGCGATAGAGATGCGGGAGCAGGTGATGTAGTAGCTAGTTCAGCAAGTTTGACGGCTGAAGATCTCAATATACAACTTTTAGATGGAGGCACATTAACAAATGCTAGCATGGGAAGTATTGATCTTTCAACTGTTACGGCTACAACTGGATCTTTAATGTCAGCTAACTTTACAGTGTCAGGTGCTTCGGCAAATGATAAAACATATGATGGAACTACAACGGCCACTACAAGTGGTGGCACTATATCGGGTTTAAACTTAACAGGTTCAGATCTTTCTATTAGTTCTTCTGGCAGTTTTGCAGATGCAGATGTTGGTAATGATAAAGATGTTACAATAAATTATGAATTATCTGGTTTTACATCAAGTCCAATTACAATAAATGAAAATTCTGGAGCATTAGAAGCAATACCAACAGCAAATATTTTAGCTGGGGCTTCGACCCCACCTCTTCCAGGTGTAGCACCAGATGAAGAAAAAGAAAAAATTGTAGTAAGGGAAAAAATCAATAAAGATGTTTTCGATGATGTATCTCGAATAATTTCTTTTATCTCGGTTGATGGTGCGTCTAACGCTGCTTTAATTCAAAATGAATTCATTACGTCTTTTCCTCAGGTAGACGCAATTAGTATCCAAAGGTTATAAATGAGATATTTTTTATCTTTTATCTTTTTTATCTCTACTTCATTTATGACATATCCTGTTTTTACTAATACTGGTAATTATATTGTTTATGAAACAGGTTTAGTTATTCCACCTGGTGCAGAAAATATTTCATTTAATTTTGTTGGTATTGAAATTGAAAATGAAATTGAAGAAATGATTGAGCTTCGTAAAAATTTATTTAAATCAAAAATTTTTAAAACAATAACATTAAAAGATTTTTATAATTTATTGATTGCTTTAGAACAACTGTATGTTTTAAATGGATATTTTTTAACGCGTTTTATTGTTCCACCTCAAACAATTGAACAAAATACTAAGGTAAAAGCCATTGTTTTCCCTGGTAAAATTGAAACAATTGATTACTCACAACTAGATAAACGTATTTCTAAACCAATTAAAAAATATTTTAAAAAACTTGTTGGTATTAAAGGATTAGAATATCCCGTCATTGAAAAATCGATCATTAAATCACGAGAACTACCAGGTGTTGAATTAGAAACAACAATTAAGGCAGGAGAGGAGCCTGGAACTTCTTCATTGCAATTGAACGCTGAACATAAATTAGTAAATGGTTATTTTACTTATTCAAATGGATTATCAGAAACAGCAGGAAAAGATCAGTTTACTTCGTATGTTAGTCTTAATAGTCCATTTGGTTATGGAGAAAATATTTATGCAGCATACGTCTTAGATCCTGAAAACAGTGTTAATGTTCCAATAGATGATACTGAAATAATTAAACGAACAGATTTTCGAGAAGCATATCTTGTTGGTGGTAAACTTCCAATTTTTGCCTCAGACTTTTCCGTTTTTGGTGCTGTTAATGAATCTTATTCAGAACCTAACGGACTAGAAAAAAAGGGGGAATTCAAACAAATCAACTTTGGTCTTGAATATCAAATAAAAAATACAAGGCTTATAAAAAATAATCTTTCATTAGATTGGCAATGGATTAAAGAAAGAGAATATTCAATACTACCTAACATCACAGAAGATAACTTTTACGATGAGTACAATGCTCTAGAGTTAAAATATACAACTACTAACTTATCTTTTTTAGATTCTTTCTCGCTTAAAGGCAGCTCAGCTTTAAAGTTTGGAACTCCTATCTATACAAATAAAACATCAGATACAAAAACATTATCCCGTGTTGGTTCCACTTTAAATTTTATAAAATGGAATAGTGATATTAATTTGAATAGGCAAATATTTAGAGACTATTTATTGAACACACGTTTTGTTTTTCAAAAACTTGTTAGCGATAGAGGTTTAATTAATTCAGAACAAATAAATATAACAGGACCAGGCCAAATGTCTGGTTATGAATCAGGTAATATGTCTGGTGATCAAGGCTTCTTTCTGCGAACAGAATTGAGCAGACCTTTTTATCCTTTTTTAGAAGGAGAAGAAGATAAAAGGGAAGAGTCTATACGTATTGAGCCGTATATCCATCTTGGTGTTGGTGCTACCTACTATAAACGACCAGCCTCAGGTGAGTTTAGTCGAACAGAAGTGGCAAGTGGAGGGTACGGTGTTAAATTTAAAATTCCTCTTAATTCTAATAGTCTAGATATTAATTTCGAAGTAGCAGAAGCGGATAAAAGTGTTGAGGGAACTACTTCCAGACCGGTGTATTTACTCAATGCCACATTTTCATTCTAAAAATTTATGATAAACACATCTCATATAATGAAAATTTTTACGATAATTATCCTCAAGATCATATTTTTTTACTCAACCTTTGTGAATGCAGAAGTAAAAATTGCAGCCCTTTACGCAGAAAGTGGTCCTGTTAGTGAAATTGCTGAAGCAATTGCAGAAGCAAAAAGAGTTGCTGTAGAAACAATTAATGCGGACGGTATTGGTATAGTAGGAAGAGGTCTTATATCAATTGATACTATTGATACAGGATGTGATCCTACAAAAACAGAAGATAGTTTAAATGCCTATTTAAAAAATAATGATCCAGAAATCCTTTTAGGACCAACGTGTTCAACAAGTGCTGTTAAAGTTATTGAACAGGCAACTATTCCAGACAATATTTTAACGATTTCTTCTTCTGCTAGTTACCCGTTACTTTCAACAATTGAAGATAATGATTTATTTTTTAGAACTATTCCTTCTGATATTCAACAATCAACATCCATTGCTAATTATCTACTATCTAAAAACATAAGAGAAATAATTCTTCTCTACGGTGATGATAATTATAATTCTACACTGGCTCAAAATTTTTTAAAAGTTTTCACCGAACAAGAAGGTATAGTGTTATTTAATACTTTGCTAACAGATAAAACACTGATCAATCAAAACTTCATTAATACATTTGTTGATATTGCTATAGACAATAATCAACCTGGTTTAGTCATGTTTCTTCACGGAAATGAACGAACAGTTAATTTACTAGAACAATTTGTAAATACTGTTTTGACTAGATTACAAGAACTAGAAACTTCAGGTATTTTTAAACATCATTATGGTTCTGATAGTATGCTGACGAATGACGTTAAGGATTTAATCTATTCCTATATTCCTATTCAGTTAAATAAAAATACAACTATTGTTGCCCAAGCAACTTCACAAAGTTCAGAAGAGTTTCAAACATACGCAAATATAATGTTGAACGCAGGTGTTGATCCAAATTCTCCTTATTCCGCTATTAGTTTTGATACAATGATGTTAGCAGCTTTGGCAATACAGCATCAGACACATAATAATATTTCTAAGAAAGACTTATCAAAAAGTTTAGTTAGTGTTGCTAACCCACCAGGAATTAAAATGGGACCTGGAAGTTGGGAAGCTGCTAGAGCTTTACTTCTCCGCGGTGTTGAAATTAATTATGAGGGTGTTTCTGGATCACTAGATTTTGATATTAACGGTGATGTGGAGGGCATGTATTCTTTAAACCAAGTCACGGAAGATAATCTTTGGTCAGTTGAGCGTTTAGAAAAACTTCACCCTTTTGAGCCTAGAATTATAATTGATTAAGAAATTAATTATTTTTTAATTTTTTCCCATTCTGCCATTCCGCCAGTAATATTTTTAACGTTTTTAATACCCATATCCTGCATTGTTTTAGTGGCTAAAGTTCCTTGTCCCCCGACACCACAAAATACAACATATTCTTTATCTGGGTTGTTTTTAAAAAATTCATTTTCTAAAGGACTGCCCTCAGCTAAATAAAATTCAAGAAAAGCCTTGTCCAAATGCATTGCATTTCCAATAGTTTCTTTTTCAAAACTCTCTTTATCTCTAACATCAATAAATTGTACATTTGGATTATTAAGTTTTTCTTTTGCTTCTGATGCAGAAATATTTTCAATTTCATTTTTAATACTCATTAAGTCTTCAAATTTTTTCATAATAGTCCTTTATTTAAAAAGCAGTTTTATTTTGAACATTAATAAAATTAGCAGAAAACTTAATAGTTTAAAATGAAAATTTTTTTAATTCAGTTTATCTTTACGGTAATTAGATCGTATTTCGTCAAGAAGGATTGATTTTGACTTATCTTTTACATGCCAAAAATCCCAGCCATTACAGCTTGGCAGTCCTTGTATTTTTGCTCCCATTTGATGAATAGAACCTGATAAATCTTTTATTTTAAGTGTTCCATCAATACTAACTGTTGCTTTAAAGCGTTCTTTTTTATCTGTTAATACAGCACCTGGCGGTATAATTCCTTGCTCGACTAATTCACCAAAAGGAACCTTCGGTAATTCCTTTCTGCTCTTTGCAATAGTGACAACATCTTCTTTCAATACTTTTGTATTCTTTAATCGTTCTTTTGAAAGTTTAACGTAATCTTTATCTTTTTCTATACCAATAAAGTTACGTTGTAATTTTTTTGCAACAACAGCTGTTGTCCCACTTCCTGAAAATGGATCAAGAACAAGATCACCTTTGTTTGTCGATGCTAGAAGAATTCGGTAGAGGAGAGCTTCTGGTTTTTGCGTTGGGTGTGATCGTTGATTGTTATCTTTTCGTAATCGTTCTTTGCCCGAACAAATAGGAATATACCAGTCACTACGCATTTGTTTTCCTTCATTTAGTTCTTTGAGATTTTGATAGTTGAATGTGTATTTCGCTTCTCTTGATGTTGTGCACCATAAAAGTGTTTCATGGGCATTTGTAAAACGTGTACCACGAAAATTTGGCATAGGATTTGTTTTATGCCAAATGATATCATTTAAAATCCATAATCCTTCATCTTGAATTGTGGATCCTACACGTAAAATATTATGATAACTTCCAATGACCCAAAGCGCTCCACCTTTTTTTAAAACACGTTTACATTCACTAAGCCATGCATTGGTAAATTGATCATATTCTTTATAGGTATTAAATTTATCCCAATCTTGTGTAACAGCTTCGACCGTTGTTTGATCAGGTCTGTATAATGTATCCTTTAGTTGAAGATTATAGGGTGGATCAGCAAAAACAAGATCAACCGAATGATCTTTTAATTTTTTCATTTCCTTAATGGAATCTCCCAAAATAATTTGATTTTTCTTCATAATTGATAAAAAGAATCTTTAAGCAGATATGGAATCAGGTCAATTGAGTTATCAACAGGGGGAATCTTTAGGTAGGGATAACCTTAAAATTTGGCCAAAAACATAAAAAAAGGGGTCCGAAGACCCCTAAAATAGTTCATCAAATGGGAGGAATGATGAAACTTAATATCTATTTAGTGTTTGTCGCATCTTTTTGAAGCATAATAAAATAATATTTGGTATGCATTCTTTGCATGGATAAAATTAGGTAATTTATTTTTTTAATAACGATTTAATTGGTTCAAACGATTTTCGGTGAAATTGAGTTACACCGTGTTTGTGTATTGCATCAATATGTTTTTTCGTTCCATAACCTGCATTTTTTTTCCAATCATAAAATGTAAACTTACTATCAAGAATACTCATCAGTCGATCACGGTGAACTTTTGCAATAATAGATGCACTTGCAATCGATAAAGATTTTTTATCACCACCTATAATAGATTTTTCATTTTGATAATTTAATGAAAAGTTTCCATCAATAATAAGATGTGGATTTTCAAAATTAAATTTATCTATTACTCTTTTCATAGATAATTTTGTTGCTTCCAAAATATTAATTTCATCTATTTCTTTGACACTCGCATACCCCAAGTAATATTGAAGTTTTTTTTCTTTTTGTAATTTTTTAAAAAATAAAAATAATTTTTCTCTTTGTTTTGTAGTATGTTTTTTTGAATCAGTTATGGGTATTTCTGATTCTAAATCATCATAATTAGAAAAATAACATCCACAACTCACCACTGGGCCTGCTAATGGACCTCTGCCAACTTCGTCTAAACCAATTACAGGTTCACCAATTGATTTCTCTATAGAAAAATCAGTCACTACTTTTCATTTAATCTTGGCATGATTTCAACAAAATTACAGGGCTTATGTCTAATGTCTAATTGATATTGTAAAATTTCATCCCAACCATCTTTGCATGCACCTGTCGATCCGGGTAAACAAAAAACATACGTACTATTTATTAAAGCTGCAACTGCTCGTGATTGAATTGCTGATGTGCCTATTTTTTCAAAACTAACTTTGCGAAATAATTCCCCAAATCCATCAATATGTTTACTTGCAATAGCATTTACAGCTTCTGGTGTTGTATCTCTTCCTGTTAATCCAGTCCCACCAGTTGTAATAATGCAATCAATCTCTTTTTCCTTAGACATTGTGTTTAAGGTATCTTTTATTTGACTAACGTCATCTGGTATAATTGTCCGTTTAATCATTGTATGACCAGCATCAGTAATGCGCTTTTCTAATGTATCTCCAGATGTATCGTTTTCTTTAGTTCTTGAATCTGAAATTGTAATAACAGCAATATTTATTGGAACAAAATCTAGAGAAGTATCAATTGGCATAAACTATTAATAAAGTGGATCATTTCCATTTGCTAGCATTTTTAGGGAACGCATTTCTTTATTATTTTTATTTTGGTAAATCCAATATTTTGTTAAAATCTTTTCAATGAACCACCGTGTTTCTCTTGAAGGAATACTTTCCATAAAAAATAGCGAGTCTTCCATATAGTTTGTTTCATTTTTCCATTTTTGTAAATTTCCTGGACCACCATTATAAGCTGCTGCCAGAAATATAAGATTTCTTGAAACTTGCTCTAGATCTAGAAGATATGTAATGTATTCTTGTCCAACCTCTAGATTTATTTCTGGATTTTTAAGAATATTACTATTGCTTCTTTTTACATCTTTACTTTTTGTAATAAATTTAGCTGTTGAAGGTAAAACTTGCATTAACCCTATGGCACCATCTTTACTTTTTGCTTTTATGTTGAACATAGATTCTTGATGCATAAAGGCGTGAAGTAATTCTTTTTCTAATTTGAAACCATCTCTTGGCTTCCAAACACTTGTTGGGTAGTAAAGGTAAGTAGGAACATCCATACCAAAATTATCAAGTTTATTGACAATTTTTAGTTGAGTATAAGCAAGATCAAAATTTTCAGCAATTTGAATAGACTCTTTTGCTATTTTTCTATTTAAAATGGAATTAATGTGTACAATTTCTTTTTCTAACTCATCTGCAAATCCAACTTGTATCAGTGTCTGTATTCTTTTTCCTGCTGGTATATTTAAAATTGTACTATTATTTTTATTCAAATCAGTATGTTCTACCCATTCTATTTTTTCATCTACACCTAATATTTCTAATGCCAGCATTCCATAAAAACTATTCGGATTATTTGATGCTCTTTTTAACCAAAAATTAATATCATCATAACGACCAAGTTTTGCATACGATCTAGCTGTCCAAAAACTTCCTGACGTTTGATGCCATGCATCATCTTTTAAACTAATCGAAAAGAGAGAAAAATATTTTGCAGCATCTTCATATTTTTCTAGCCTCCAAGAAGATAAACCAGCAGTCCAAGCTGCATAAGGAACATATTTTGCAGAATTTACAAGAGCTTCAGAAGCGTATTGGATTGCCAAGTCATTTTTATTTGCTAAAAAATATCCTTTCGCAATTAATTCTTTTTGCTGATCTATCTCAACTTGATCTAATAATAGATCTACATCTCTTTGATTTAATAATTGTACTGCACCTGTCGGCCATCCTTTGTTAACTCTTGATTTAATTCCGTTAATTAATTTTCTTTTTTCAGCTCTTTGATTGTTAGATAGTTTTTTGGAACTTTTATATTTACTAGATTTCTTACTATTTACCTGTTCCGATTCTATTCCAACTGGAATGCTTGGTTTAGTTGGGCTTTTATAACCCTCTGGCATTCTTCGAATAGCCAATTTATAAATTTGCTTTGCTTGTGGATGATCATTATATTTTTTTAGCCAATAATATAATTCTAAATACTTTGATCGATAACAATTTGGATGCAAAAACTTTTGTGCATAGATGTGTCCTAATAAAGATTTATTTTTAATTTTTAAAATAAAATTGTTTGCACTTTTCCATTTGCATATATCTTGAAACTTGTATGCTTGTTGATAGTTATAAACATCTTCTTCACTAAGTACCTTTGATGAGAATATATCATCGTATTTGGTGACTATATCTTGTTGGTATGAGTAGACTTGTTTTGAAAAAATTATAAAGAATACAAAAAAACAAAAAATTAAAAATTTTTTAAGATACATTTTTTAATTTCTCTTGTAGCATTTGTAAATCTTCCCAAGAATGTTTTTTATACTGAGGAGATCGCAGTAAAAAAGCAGGATGATAGGAAGCTATTGTAGGAATTGATTCATCTAAATTGAGTGATTTGTATTCATGCAATTTACCTCTGAGTTTTCCAAGCGCTAGAGGCGTTGATAAGATAGCTTTTGCTGCAACGCCTCCTAATAGAAAGATAAATTTTGGTTTAATAATATCAATTTGTCTTTGTAAAAATGGTAAAAATTCTAAAATTTCTTCATCATTAGGTGTTCTATTATCAGGCGGGCGCCAATTAACGACATTTGTAATGTAGACGTCTTCTCTTTGTAAATTAATTGCTAAAAGCATTTTATTTAATAGTTGCCCAGCTCTCCCAACAAATGGAATACCTTGCTGATCCTCGTCTCTTCCTGGAGCCTCACCAATTAACATAACTTTAGCATTTAAATTTCCATCATAGACTACTAAATTTTTTGCAGTTTTTTGAAGATTCGATTTGTGATCTTTAAGGTCTTTAATCACATCATCTATTTTCTTTTTTTTATCCCCAGCATTGATATTGGGATCAGGTAATTCAGATTTTTTCTCATTTTCAAACCAGTTTCTTGGAGAATCTTGAAGAAAATAGTTTACTCCAGAATTAACTATGAATTCTAAATTTTTTTTATTTGATTGATTCATGCAAAATTACAATTATCTATTCATAGTGCAACTCTAGTATATTTAAAATGATTAATTTGATTAAAAAATGGTTTTTTATTTGTCTTCTCATCTCCTTCAATACTAGTGTTTTTGCAACAAGTAGTTCTAACTTTTTAATCTCACAACTAGCCTTTAAAAATTATGATTATCCTGCAACATTATTGAATTTTAATGCCAATAAAATAAAACTATCTCAAGACCAACTACTTGATAAAGCAATTGCGGCGATTATTACCGAAGACATTAATTTAGCCAAAGATATTGCTAATAAAATTTTGGAAAAAAACAAAAATAATCAAGAAGCATATATAATTAAAATTTCATCCTTATTTTTAGACAAAAAATTTAATCAGATAAAAGATTTACGAGATAATTTAGACCAACCAAATGAATTACTAAATTTTATTTTCTTCACAAATAATAGACTTAAGGATGGTACTACCATTAGTCGTTCACTTGTTGAAATTGTGGCATCATCTTTTTCAAACAATGAGCAAAGACGTTTAAATTATAATTTTTTGTTATTTTATACTTCACTTGCCAAATTAATTGATCCAAATAATGAAAGAGCAATAATTATTAAGGCCGAACTATTTGATCAAGTTGGTCAATTCGAAGTGGCAAGAGATACTTTTGAGAAGATAGGGAAGGAAAGTCCATATTATTTAGATGCACAAAGCAGTTTAGCAATTAATTATTTATATAATAGTTCGTATGAGGATGCTGAAAATAAAATTTTATCTATTCTACAAAATAACAAAAACAATTATTCTCTAAAAAAAATTCTTGGTGATTTCTATCGGTACAACAAAAAATATGATTTAGCTTTACCAATATACAACCAGATGATTAAAGAAAACCGCGGTGACGTTTGGAATATATATTATATGAGAGGTATATGTTTTGAACAATTAGGTGATTGGGATTTAGCAGAAAAAGATTTTTTAAAATCACTTGAAATAAAACCTGATAGTCCAAATGTTTTAAATTATCTTGCTTATGGCTGGGTTGAAAGAGAAATGAAATTAGATCGTTCTTTGCAAATGTTAGAAGAAGCGTATGAGGCTAACCCTGAAAGTTTCTATATTATTGACAGTCTTGCTTGGGCGCATTTTAAAAAAAATAATCTTTCAGAAGCTGCACGTTTAATGGAAATGGTAATAGATATTGCTCCAGGTGAAGCAATATCTCTAGACCACCTAGGAGATATTTATTATGCTATGAATAGAAAAAGAGAAGCTATTCATTTCTGGCAACAAGCTCTAGAATTAGCTGAACCTGAAGATGAAATTGAAGAACATGTTAAAATTAAATTAGAAAAATTTAATGGATAATAGTATTACTGAGAAGTCACCTGCAAAAATAAATTTATTTCTTAAAATTTTAAATCGAAGAGAAGATAACTATCATAATATTAGAACAGGAATAACCAGTATTAATTTGTGTGATGAAATAGAAGTAAAACCAAGCAATCAATTCTATGTCGAATACAAGGGAGTATTTGCTCCAGAAAATAATAAATTTGATGATTGTATTGTAAAAAAAATATTTAGTTTTTTGAATATTTCACCCCCCAACATTTCATTTTCAATTACAAAAAATTTTCCTTATCAAGCTGGATTGGGTTCTGCATCTTCAAATGCAGCAACGGTAATAAAGATCCTAGAAAATCTAGAAATTATTAATAAAAAAAATATTTTTGACTATACAAATTTAGGTTCTGACATTCCTTTCTTTCTTAATCAACACGATAGTTTGGTAAGAGGAAGAGGAGATTTAATCTCAAACATTGTTTTTCCAAAATATTTTTTCTTAATAACAAAACCAAATTTTAATTGCTCCACAAAAAAAATGTACGACACATTCATTCCTTCTGATTTTGATTATAATGTCGAGGAAGATATTGAAGAAATTAATGATAACGATAACGGGAATGATTTTGAAAAAGTAATTAAAAAACTCGAGCCTGATTTTAAATCTATTTATAATAAAATGGATAATTTAGAAGATACTATTTTTACAAGACTAACAGGTAGTGGATCTTGTATTTTTTCAGTTTTTGAAAATAAACTTAAAGCTGAAAATGCAAAAAATTCTTTTCTTAAAACTTATCCAAATTTGTGGGTAGCTGTTGCTGAAAATAATAATATAAAATTATAAAATTTTATGTTTCTCGAATACGGCAGTTAAACTATCCCCTTTTTTTAATTCATCTCTAACAGTATTTTCACTACTTACTTTTTCTAGAGCTTTACTTATTACCTCATCAATAACTTTAGATGGTACAATAACAACACCATCATTATCGCCAAATACCAAATCTCGACTTTCAACATAGACATTTGCTATTTCGCCTGGCACATCTGCCATCATCATTTTACCTCTAAATTTTGTATCAACAGGATTAGTGCCTTTTGCAAAAACTGGAAAACCAATTTCATTAATCATTTTTGTATCACGAACACAGCCATCTGTTAAACAACCTGCTGATTTTAAATAAGTTGCTCGAGTTGATAATAATTCCCCCCAAGGAGCGATCTTTTCATTTCCATGACAACATAAAACAGCAATTTCATTTTCTTTTAAACTATCAATTAAAGCTATTTCATGTTCGTAAACATTTGTATTTTCATCATCGTGATAAATGGGCATATACAAACCAACTCTCGCAAGCCCACATATAATTACATCTGGTTTTATTGATTTGATACCAGGTGTTAATGTTTGTTTATGATAACCCAAACTATCTAACGTATCAGCTAATACAGCTGAATAAAGTTTTGTTTTATATTCTTCAAAATTAAGATTCATTTTTTTTGAATTTATTTATATTATCAATTTAGTTATTCGTATAACATCATACTATTTTAAAGTGGTCAAGTTAGTTTTATATAAATAATGATTTATAATATTTTAATAATTGGAGCAGGTGGAATTGGTAAAAGACATATTAAAGGTTATTTGGGAACTAGCAGAGCTAAAATTTCTATTGTTGAACCAGATGCTAATAAACAAAAAAACTTAAATAATGAATTTGAAATTCAACATACATTTAATTCTCTTGATGAAGTTAATCAAAAATTTGATCTAGCAATAATATGTTCGCCAGCTAATTGGCATTTGGAACATATGCAGTTTTGTGTAAAAAATAATCTATCATTTATGGTAGAAAAACCTCTTTCTACAAAAATTGATGGTTTGGAAAAAATTATAGAAGAGGTAAGAGAAAAAAAATTATTTGTTCGTGTAGGATATACAAGAAGAAATAGCATAGTCTCTAGAGCCTTAAAAGATCAAATTAAGAATAAAAAAATTGGAGATGTAAAATTAGTTTACATTAATTCTTCACAAGAGTTCCCTAAATATAGGCCAGATTATCAAACTATTTATTATGCAAAAGAAGAAACAGGAGGAGGCGCTATACTCGATGCTTCTACGCATATGATTGATCAATTAATTTGGATATTAGGAAATCCTGAGCAGGTAAGTTGTATGTACGATAGATTAGTATTAGAGGGAACAGAAACAGAAGATACTTGTCTTATTAATATTAAATTTTCTAATGGGTGTTTAGCTAATATTACTGTTAATCAATTTCAAAAACCAAATATTAATACCTATGAGTTTGTTGGCACTAAAGGTAATTTAAAAATTGATCATTCTAAATTAATGTTTGCTGATGATGATAGTGGTGTTTGGAAAGATCAAAAAGATTATATGAAAGGGCAAAATCCAATGGAAGTACATCAAAATAATTTTTTATTACAGGCAAATAGATTTTTAGATGGTTATGAAGGTAAGGATTGTGACTTAGCAACCTTAGAAGAAGCTTATTTAAATTTAAAAGTTGTATTAGCGGCTAAATTGTCTTGGAAAGATAAAAAAATTATCAAAATCAGTTAATATGATTAGTTTGAAAAATAAAAATATTTTTATAGCTGGAGGTAGTGGATATCTTGGTTCAGTTTTATGTGAAGAAATATTGAAACTAGAGGGAAATATATTTTTAGCTGATCAAGACATTAAAAGATCAGAATTAGTAATTAAAAAATTATTAAAAAAATATCCGAAAAGTAAAATTAAATTTTCTCAATTAAATATGATTGAGCCTGATTCTATTTCTAAAAATATTAAATTAGCTTATCAAAAATTAAAATATATAGATGGATTAGTTAATGCAACATTTGGATCAACTTCTGATAAATTATCTCAATTGACTGCTGAAAAATTTAATAAAGCTAATCAAATTAACTTAACAGGGTCTTTTTTACTTATGAGAGGTATTGCAAATAAAATGAAAAAAGGTGGAAGTATCGTAATGTTTGCATCTATGTATGGATTAGTATCGCCAAAAATGGAAATGTATCCAAAAAATATAAATCCTAATCCTGTAGAATATGGTGCAGGAAAAGCTGGTTTAAACCAAATGGTAAGATATTTATCCTCTTATTATGGTAAAAATAATATTCGTATCAATGCAATTGTGCCTGGACCTTTTCCAAACATAACTAAGGCTGCAAACAATAATAAAAAATTTTTGAATAATTTAAAAAATTCTACAATGTTAAAACGTTTTGGTAAACCTATCGAAACTGCAAAACCAACAATTTTTCTCTTATCTGATGCATCAAGTTATATGACGGGTCATTCACTAATAGTTGATGGTGGTTGGACAGCGTGGTAAGTGATATTAATTAATGATTCAGTTTCCCATAGAAAATAAAAAAATCAAATTAGCAATGCTAGGAATGACGGAAGGAAATGGACATCCTTACTCATGGAGCATAATTATTAACGGTAGATTTAATGCAGAAGCTTTAGCAAAATGTCCTTATGCAGCAATTATTGATTACATTTCAAAGCAACCAAAAAATACCCTGGGTATAAAAAATGTAGAAGTTTCACATGTATGGACAGATAATTCTGAAGATGCAAAACTTGTCGCTAAAGTTGCAGAAATTGAAAATATTGTTGAAGATCCAAAAGATGTGATTGGTCAAGTCGATGCAGTTTTAGTTGCAACTGATATTGGTTCAGAGCATGTTGAGAGGTGTAAACCATTCGTTGAGGCAAATGTACCAATCTTTGTTGATAAACCATTATGCGATAGTTTTAATGATCTAAAAATTTTTCAACAGTGGATTGATGAGGGAAAGCCTATAATTAGTTCTTCTGCAATGCGATACTTTAAAGAATACGAGCCATATCATCAATCAACTTATGAACTAGGTGATTTAAGATATATCAATGTAACAATGGCAAAAAGTTGGGAGAAGTATGGGATACACGCTTTAGAAACATTATATCCAATTGTTGGTCCAGGCTTTACTTCAATACAAAATCTTGGAGATAGGGATAGAAATATTATCCATTTACATCATTCAAAAGGCATAGATATAAATATTGCAAACATTGATGATATGTATGGAGGTTTTGGACTTATTTCATTAGTAGGAACTAAAAGTGGAATACAAATAAAATCAAATGATACTTTTTATGCATTTAAAAAACAATTAGAGTCATACGTTCATTATTTACGAACAGGTGTAAAACCAGTTCCATGGGAGGAAACCAAAGAACTAATGCAACTTGTTGCTGCTGGCATTAAGAGTAGAGAAGAAGGTGGAATTAAAATTAATTTAAGTGAGGTTAGTTAGATGAAAGTTTTAGAAAGTTTTTCTTTAAATGGTAAAGTTGCACTTGTTACTGGAGGTGCTGGACTTTATGGGAGACAAATAGTGGAAGCATTAGCTGAAGCTGGAGCAGATACATATATAGCTTCACGAAATATTGAAAGTTTACAACAAGTAGCAGAAGAAGAAACAAAACGAGGCTATAAAGTTACTGCATTACAATTAGATTTATCTCAGGATGACTCAATCGAAAAATTATACAATGACATTATTGAGAAAAGTGGAAAATGTGATGTCTTGATTAATAATGCAGTCTCTAGAGAATACGGCAGCCTTGGCTGGGACAATAGTCTAGATGATTTTGATAAAAGTTTAAGAATAAATGCATCAGCATTATTTAAAATTACAAATATGTTTGCTGAAGGAATGAAAAAAAATAAATCTGGATCCATTATAAATATTGGATCAATGATGGGTACTGTTGGTGTGGAAAATGGCAATTATGAAGGTACAGATTTCACACCTGCTACTTCTCCTTTATATTTTTATGAAAAGGGAGGTATGCACAATTTTACAAGATGGGCAGCAAGTATGTTAGGTCCTTTTAATATTCGAGTTAATTGTTTAGCTCCAGGAGGATTTAAAGTTCCTTCTCATCCAGACAGATTTGTTGAAAATTATAGTAAAAGAACCCAGCTAGGACGAATGGCTAATAGTACTGATTTAAAAGGCCCAATAATTTTTTTAGCATCAGAATCATCAGCTTATTTGACTGGAACAATTATTGCTGTTGATGGTGGATATACTGCAAAATAACAAAGGATAAATAATATGACTAAATATGATGAAACAACAACAAATAATGGAAAAAAACCATTTAATACTTTTCGAAAGAGCAGAGTAAAAAGAACGACTAGTGCAGGGAAAGTTGCAACAATATTAAAATGCAACACAGTTGATATTAAAGTAGCAGAAATTTTTGCCTTAGCACAACCAGATGCCATCTGGCTTTGTATGGAACATGGATCACTTGATTACAATCAAGCTGAAAATCAAAGTAATGCCGCTAAGATATATGATGTTGACTCTCTTCTTCGTGTTAATAGAGGTAGCTACAGTAATTATATTAGAGGTTTAGAAGTTGATTGTACGGGATTAATCATACCTCAAATAAAAAGCTTAGCAGATGCTAAAGAGATTGAGGAGTTTACAAAATTTCCTCCTATTGGCAAAAGAGGAGTTGATGGTGGTAACAATGATGGAAAATATACAAAGCTTGATATGGCAGAGTATATTAAACAAGCTAATCAAGAAAGATTAGTAATCTATCAGATTGAAACACCTGAAGTAATTAATGATGTCGAAGCCATTGCTGAAATGGAAGGCGTAGATGCACTATTTTTTGGGCCTGGAGATTATTCTCTTTCACTAGGTGTTCCAGGTCAAATGGATCATCCTGATGTTGTAAGTGCAAGAAAAAGAGTTGCAGAAGTAGCAAGAAAAAATAATAAAATTGCAGCTACTCCAGGTGGACCCGGAGTTGCAAAAAATTATATTGATATGGGATATAATCTTCTAAATATTGGTGCTGATGTAATTGCATTATCTGATTATGCAGAGAATTTAGTTAGTCAGTTTGAAGAAATTAATTCTTAATGGATTTAAGTGAAATTCAAAATACTATTTTAGATAGGCGTACCAAAGGTATTCCAGGTTCAAGTGAACCATTTCCACTAAAAGAATTAAAAAATAAAAAATGGAATATTTTGAAGGAAGATATGCCTATGCCGTTAATGGTATTAAAACAAAAAAATTATCTTCATAACTTGAAAACTTTCTCTAATTATTTAGAAAAACACAATTTAGATATTGCTCCTCATGGTAAAACTACCATGGCCCCTCAGATTTTTTCTGAGCAGATAAAACATGGTGCATGGGGCATTACAGCTGGTGCTATTAATCAAATTCAAGTTATGTTTGATTTTGGTATAAAAAAAGTTTTACTTGCTAATCAACTTTTAGGTAAATCACATTTAGAAACAATAGCATCATATATTAATCAAAATAAAAATTTTTCTTTCTATTGTTTTGTTGATTCTATTGAGCAGTTTTTAAATATAAAAAAAAATCTTGGTGATCAAAATTTAACCAACCCAATAAATTTATTGCCCGAAGTAGGTGCGGAAAATGGACGGACCGGTATACGTAAAAAAGAAGATTTTTTAAAACTTGTTAATATAATTGGAGAAGATTCATCAAAGAATTTTACTTTCGCAGGTATTTCTTCATACGAGGGTATAGCAGCTGTAGCAATGAAAGGATCAGATGCTGTGCATGATTTTTGTTCAAAGATTGAAGATATTATTAATGATATTCCTTCAAATTATTACTCTCATCTAAATGAATTATTAATTACTGCTGGTGGATCAACTCATTTTGATATTGTGGGGGAAAGATTTTCAAAAATTAAACTCAGTGTTCCAATTAAAGTACTATTACGCAGCGGATGTTATATTACACATGATCATGGACCTTATTTGGATGCACTTGAGACAGCTAAAAGTGATTCCAATAGACAATGGGATCAATCTCTGCAACCAGCTCTTGAAATTTGGTCCTATGTACAATCCATTCCTGAAAATAATCTTGCTTTTCTAACTATGGGAAAACGAGATGCTCCATATGATTCACGTTTACCAAAACCAATAAAAAGATTTAGACCTGGTGAAGGTTTCTTAGATATTGGTGAAGCAGAAATATTTAGCACAAATGATCAGCATGCCTTTGTTAAACTTGCTGATAATCATGAATGGCAGGTAGGGGATATGATTTGTTCTGGTATTTCACATCCATGCACAGCATTTGATAAATGGAAGTTTATTCCAGTTGTTGATGATGACTATAATGTTCTTGATGGAATATTAACTTATTTTTAATTATCCTTCTTGTCTGGTATTTGGTGCATAAGCAACACAATCAAGCTCAAATTTTAAGAAAGTAGGCAACACTTTTACAATTGTACTTCTTGTTGGTAGTGGATTTGTAAAATATTCAGGATAAATTTTATTATATTCTTTTAAATCTTTTTGATCAGCTACGTAACCTTTCACATTAATAACATGATCCAAGGTCAGACCTGCTTCTTTTAAAATTACTTCTAAATTTTCAATTGAACGTCTCATTTCTTCTTCAAATGTTCCTTCAATGACTGACCCATTTTCTCGATCAACAGATGCTTGGCCTGAAACATATACAAAATCTCCTGCTTTGATAGCTGGGCTAAAAGGTAAAACTGATTTTGCACCAGTGGTTATTATTTTAATCATATTATCTCCTTTTTTAAATTTTTTATAAAAGTGACTCATCCCAATTTAATTGATTAGCTAAAATTCCACCATCGACGTATAACATTTGTCCTGTAATATATTTTGCATCTTCAGATGCTAAAAATACAGCTGCTCCACCAATATCCGATGGCTTCCCAATCCTTCCAAGTGGAATTTGTGCACTTATTACTTTTTTATTATTTCCTTTATTTAGACCTGCACTAGTTAATGGTGTTTCAAGTATGCCTGGACCAATACCATTAACACGAATGTTCTTTGATGCTAAACTTACAGCCATTGATTTAACCATCATTAATACTGCTCCTTTGGAAGTATCATACATGACGCTATTTTTTTCAGCTGCTAAGGAGTTAGAGGAACCAATACAAATAATACTACTATTATTTTGATCATTTGAAATTTGTTTTACAAATTCTTGAGATGTAAACATATAACCTCTAACATTCAGATTAAATGTTTTATCAAATTTTTCTTCATTTATATTCTCAAAATCAGTATCCTGAAACGTGCCTGCATTATTTATAAGAGTATCTATTTTTCCAAGTTTAACTTTTGCTTCTTGAATTAGTTTTTTATTTCCATCAATTGTTGATAGATCTGATTGTACAAAATAACACTCAGTCAATTTTTTGAGTTTTTCTAAAGCACCATTATCTTTTTCATGAGAATTAATGACAATTTTTGCTCCTTTTTTAGCAAATGCCTCTGCAATTCCAAATCCTATACCATGCGTAGATCCAGTTATACATACACATTGGTCTTTCATCTTATTTTTCCTAGTTCTTGTTTTTTTTCTATAGTTGTTTTAGGTTTTACCTTAATATTAAATTAAATATATGCAACACAAACAAAGATTTACAAATGTTACTTTGGTAACTCCATATGGAGAAGAAGATAAAGATCTTCTCATTGATGGCGATAAAATTGTTGATATTTTAAATTCGAATGAAAATATTTCTGATGACTGGAAAAAAATCGATGGTCAGAATAACTTTATCTTTCCTGGAATGATTGATGTTCTGCAACATGGTTTTTTAAATTATTTGTATGGTCATGCGGAAGAAAATTGTACTGTTGATAATTCTAAAATACTACCATCAGTAGGAGTGACAGGTTTTTTACCTTCGACACCATGTCTGCCACCTGAAAAAACTAAAACTTTATTAAACGCATTATCAAATGATATTGATAAAGCTAAAGAGGGAGCGCGTGTTTTAGGAATTCATTCAGAGGGACCTTGTTTTGCATTACCTGGGGCTCATGATCCTAAAAATCTTCGAAATCCTTCTGTATCTTTAGCTGAAGAATTATTAGATGCATGCCAGGGTAAACTAAAAGCTCTGACATTAGCGCCAGAAATGAATGGTTCAGAAGAATTTATAAAGAGACTTAAAAAAGAAAAAATATCAATTCATTTAGGTCACAGTGGAGCCAATCCAATTGATGTTCCTAAATTTGCAGATTGGGGGGTTGATGCTGTAACACATATGTATGATGCACTTCCAACTTATCCACCAGATGACACAGGTGTTCATGTATTATCTCTAACTGATGCTTTAATTGCTGAAACACGAATTGCTCTTGGAGTTATATGTGATGGTATTCATGTTCACCCTCAATTAGTTGAACTATTATCTCACTTGCCAACTGATAGAGTATTCTTAGAAACAGACTCTGTTAAGGGAGCCGGTTCTCCAGTTCCTGTTAAGTTTGAATTTTTTCCTGGAAGATGGTGTACAGTAGAAAAAGGGAAAGCTTCTACTTATAATGGCTTATTAGCTGGATCATCATTAACTTCTATTGAAGCATTGCAAAATTATTTCAAGTTTTCAAAAAAAACTTTATCCCAAGTTGCTATTGCTGCAAGCTTAGTCCCATCAAGAGTTATTGGGTTAGATAATATTATGGGAAGTATTGAAAAAAATAAATTAGCTGATTTTATTCTTTTACGAAAAGATAACTTGGAGATTAGTGAAACCTATATTGCAGGAAAATCTGTATATAAAAGTGAATAAAAATAATTTAGATCAAAAACTTCGTTACAATGATGGTGGCAATGTTCACATGGATTTTCATGGTGCTACAAATACCACAATTAAGTTTATCATTGATAAATATGGTATCGATACCATGAATGATATTTTCAAAAAAGTTGGTAATAATGTTTATAAGAACATCAAAGATCATATTAAAAAAGGGAATATCGAAATGTTAGCTAAACATTGGCAGCATTTTTTTGATCGGGAAAATGCTGATTATAATATTTCTATTAATGATGAAGAAATTATTTTAACAGTTAATCGTTGTACAGCATATGAACATGTAAGAAAGTTGGTTGGAAATGTTTCACCTAACTTTTGTGATCAAACTATTAAAACAAATGAAGCACTGGCTGAAGATACTCCATACGAAATTAAAACTGAAATTTTAGGAGAAGCAGCATGCAGACAAACTATAAGGAAAAGAGCATGATACCTAGTGATCATTTCACCCGTTTCTATAATGAAGTTTTTAAGTTTCTCGAAGATCAAGGAGAAGAGCATCTAGAGGCTTACTGGTTGGAAATCAGTAAAAACCAAGAAAAACATACTTTAGAATTATTCAAAGAAAAAGGTTTGAAGGGGATGTATGAATACTGGGACCATATTAGAATTGAAGAAAACTGTGATATGGATTTAAAATTAGATGACGAAAAATTAGAATTAAGAATGAATGTTTGTCCAAGTCTTAGTAAAGTTTTGGATAATGATGCAGAGCCTATGAAAAGATACTGCGATCATTGTGCTGGTTGGATAGGCCCACTTATTGATAAAGTAGATCACCATCTAGTTTATGATGTAATTGATCGTAATAAACCTCAATGCGTAGTGAAAATTTTTAAAGATAAAGAAAAAGCTATTGAAGAAGAAAAAAATGCCAAACTTTTAATGGGATGGCCTAAGAAAAAAAAATAAAATTTTATTAAATGAAAATAGATTCTTCAGGCATCTTATGTTCTGCAAAAATTGATTCAAATAAAGCATGCTATACTTTTTCATCATTTGTTTCTCTTAGTAATGGATCTATTCTTGCCACTGCAAGAGGTGGAAATAATAAAGATTCTGAATTAGAGGGAATAGAGTTTTTCCGATCAGATGATGAAGGTGAGAAATGGTCAGAACCTTGGGAGCCTTTTAAAAATGTTAAAATAGATAATCTTAAAGGCAGTCTAAAACTTTGTTATTTAACTGAAATTTCTCATTCTCATATTATTGCATCATTTTTGTGGATTGATCGAACTTCTATTCCAGGAAAAGAATTATTTAATGCTGATACTGAAGGCTGTCTTCCAATGAAAATCCTAATTGCAGATTCTTATGATAATGGGAATACGTGGTCAAAACTTAGAAAAGTTCAGCTACCTAAAGACATTGGTCCACCAAGTCTTACCAATCCTATTATGAAATTACCAAATGGAAAATTAATTATGAGTATTGAAAATAATAAAGATTATTATGATGAATCAAAATGGTATCAAAAAAATATTTTCATATGTTCTTCTGATAATGGAAAAACATGGTCTAAACCTTATTTAGCAGCAGGTGATGAAACTGGAAGAATTTTTAATTGGGATTTAAGATGTGGTGTAAATAAAAATGGAACTATTACTTCTTTTGCATGGACATATGATTCGGCAAAAAAAACTTTCCTTAATATTCATCAAAGAATAAGTAATGATGAAGGTAAAACATGGTCTCAGCCAAAAGATTTAAATATTTCCGATCAACCTTCTCATCCTGCATTATTAAAGAATGGTAAGGTAGTGTTAGCATGGGTTGATAGATTTAAAAATCAAAGCATAAAAGTAAGAGTATCAGATAATCTCAATGCTCATTTTGATGAAATTTCTGAGGTAACAATTTTTAATCAAAAAAAAATTAAACAAAATAGTAAAGAGCTAGGAGGGTTATTAGCTGACATGAATATATGGAGTTTTGGATTGCCCTATGCCGATGTTTTACAGAGTGGGAAAGTTTTAGTTTTTTATTATGCTGGTAATGATAAAAAAATGGATCTACATTGGATACGTTTAAAATTTGAATAATATTTTATGGTAATTGCTTTCTGTAAAAAATTAATTGTCTCAAAAAAGTCCTAACTCCAATAGCTCCTTCTTCTCTTATAAGAATAAAAGCATTCATAGATATTGCTATAATAAAAGCACAAATAACAAATAAAACTTCATAGCTTCCAAGTAATTTGTCAAAAAAAATAATCTCATTATTATCTAACCAAACAACTAGATAACCAGCTAGCACTGTTGTTATGCCTGCTGTTATTCCATCTAAGCTATAAGCAAGTGACATGAATGATTCTTTGTTATTACTTGGTACATAGTTTAGCATGAAAATATAACCTATTGATGCACTGCCCCACATTAAAAATCCAAATAGAAAGAAAATTATTCCAATTACATAACTCAAGTAAGGAGTATCAGAATTTATAAATGGTAGTGTAAGTAATAATAAAATTTGTAAACTTTGGAATAATACCCTTATACCCCGACAGCCATAACTATCTGTAACTCTTCCAACTACTAAACCACTACACGTCCCTCCAATTAAAATTAACGTTGATGAAAAAATTAATTCTCCACTTGGAATATTCATTCTAATTTTAAAATAGAGAGTTAAGAAAATAGCTAGTATTGTAATAACTAAATATTGTGTTCCTGATGAAACTAAAAATAAATTAAAATTTTTATCTTTTGTTGCTTTAAGCAAATTTTTTAAATAACCCTGATCATCATCTCTTCCTTTAATTTTTTCTCCTCCTTTTAATTTTAAAAGTAATAGAGCTGATATTAGTCCAAGAATTATTGCTATGAAAAAAACTGGGTAAAATCTCTCTAACCCTTCTCTAGTATCTAGCCAGATTTTTATTCCATATGATGCAACTAAAGCAAAGGGTGTACACACAATGCCATTAATACCAATAACTCTGCCTCTTACATCTCTGGGTATAAATTCTTGCATCCAAGGAACAAATGCAGCTTCAGATAATGATCTTAATATTGAAAACATGAGCATTGCAAAAAACAATAAGTAGAAAACAAGTGTCAAATTTTCTTGATAAAATGGGGCAATCAAAAAAATTAGAAGAAAGATATACCTACTAAATAAAGTCCAAATAGATAAAATTTTACTACCAAAATAAAGAGTTAAAGGGATACTAATTAAAGCTAAAACTTGGCAAAAAGCCATGAGACTACCTAAAATACCAATTCTATCTGGATCTAATCCTAATTCTACAGAATATAATGTTAAAGGTGCCGCAACTGTTCCTATAACAGCACACATTTGTAGTGCAGTTGAAAAATGATAATAATTAATTACTTTCATTTTTTCTTTTTCATTAGATATTAGATTGAACATACTGGTGACTATATATTTACGATATATGTTTTAACAATATGTTGGTTATCATGAATGCACCAAAAACAAATTAGTAATTCATTATTATTTAAAAGAAGTATTGATGGTTGACCAAACTTAAGCGAGCCAAACTGTTTACTTATGTTAGTATCATCACTTGATAAACCATCTTTAGAAAACAAATTGATTTCATCTAAAATTGAAAACTTACTATCTCTGACATCAACTTTTCTTAAAATTAATCCCGTTGGGTTTTCTCTGTGACAATGAATGGTAAAAACTATATCATCTTTATAAAACATTACATTAGACGCTTGTCCTCTAATTTTAGTATCAATTACAGTATTAAATGTTTTTCCATTATCATCGGAAATTACAACATGGTTGCTAAGATTTTTTTTATTTTTATTGTCATAAGCCCAAAAAATAACAATAATTTTGCTGTTCGTTTCACATAATCGACATTCCCAAGTTGAAATATGGCCTTCCTTGGATTTATAAAATTCAGATAGTTTACTCCAATTTTCTCCTTCATCATCACTATAAATTATCCATCCTGAATGATCTGACTCTTTTAAATGGAAAGGTGGTGCTGCTCCTAATATTCTACCTGATTTTAACTGAATACACGGCCCTGATATTTCAAGCGGTGTTTCATTGACGTTAAAATTTTTTGGCATAGACCAACTTTCACCATTATCGTTAGAAATACTTATTTTATTATTGAGCGGCAGTATTTCAAATGTATTAGGATTAACAATTGGTGTTAAACTATCTGGTCTTACAAAAGCATAACCTATTGCCAGTAATTTATTATTTTGTAATAACAGGGGTTTAAGAGATTCTGATTCTTCCTTATTTTTATATTTATGATTATGTAAAGGTTTTGGTTTAGACCAACTTCTTCCATCATCAAAACTTTTTGAAACAAATGTTCTTTGATCAGCAGAATCAAAAGCTTGCCCAATAGTAAATAATGCAAGTAAGGAATTATCCTGTAATTTTACTATACCCGGGAAAATACCTTGTTTACTAACTAGTAAAGGATCAGGGTTTTCGTATAGAATTATTTCATCAATTATTTTCATTTATTTTATACTAATTAAAATTTTATTTCTTCACCACTCACTTTCAAATTCATGATGAAATTGAAAGCCCTTAACAGGAGTTGCTTCACCTCTCGGCATAGGAGCAATAGGATTTAAAGAGTGATTTGTTTCACCTCTAGCTATTTGAACAGAAAAAAAAGGCCACTCTGATAAATCTGCTTTAACATTTGAAGGAGAATATCTTAAAGTAATTCCACATCTAGGATTATTTGAATGGTTTGCATCAGAACCATGTAAAAGAGCATCTGAATGAAGAGAAATCTCACCAGCTTTTAAATTCATATATACTATTTTTTCTTTATCAATTTGATCATTAGATACTTCTTGATTTAAATCATAATTTTTATCGTCATTAATTTTATGTAAAAATCTTTTTGTTTTGTGGCTTTCTGATACTATTTTCATTGCTGAATTAGATTTATCTGTATCATATACAGCTAACCAAACTGTAACAGAGTTTGATGGATTTAAAGGCCAATATTGAGAATCTTGATGCCAAGGAACAACACCTTTACTTTTAGCTGCTTTGTAAAAAAATTGTCCACCCCAAAGGAAGAAATTTGGCCCTAAAAGATCCTCCACATAATCAAGAATAGCCGGCGTATGTGCTAAGTCATAAAACTTTTTACTTGCTTTATGCCACATATTAGTTTTGTTTATGTTAACGCCTGTGGGCAGTCTATTACTTAAATCTAAAAAAAGTTTTTGAAGATCTTTAACACCACCTTGAGAAAATACAGGCAGACCTTTTATATAACCCTTATCTTCATACTGCGCTATTTCATTATCATTTAATCTTCTAACTAATTTACTAATTTTCATTTAGATTTTTTTTATTAATTTTTTAAATTTTTCTAGTTCTTTTTTTTCAGCAAAAACAACATTATTTTTTAATGGAAATTTCTTATTTACTACATCCTTCTGATATTCCTTAAAAGCATCTATCCTATCCTTTTGTAACTTTTCGTATGTCTTATTTAAATCTTTATATTTTTTTGCATGTCTTGGTGTTTTAGTTGAATTGAAGTGATATCCTAAAATATCTTCACCGAACAAAAATTGAATATCCGCATATCTGCCTGATCCTATTGAAATAGTCAAAGCTTTGGTGTCTTTTGTTATTTCTTTTAAAACATCCTCCGGTACACATTCAACTTCTACAGCCCAAGCACCAATTTTTTCTAATTCTTTTATATCATGATAAACTTTAATAGCCTCAGCTGAACTTTTCCCAACTGGTTTCACACCCCCTGTCCACGTTGATTTCATTGGAACAAAACCTACGTGCCCTTGAAAAGGGATATTAAAATCACTTAAATATTTAATAAAATTTATGTTCCAAGAATTGGTGTGTATAGAGTCTACACCAATTTCTATTAACTCAAATACATTCTTCATCATACTTTCTTTCGAAGCATGCTCAGTATATTTTATTCCACACGTTAAAAATGTATTGGGTGCAGCTTCGCGTATTTCTTTTAACTGATCTACCCCACAAATAATCATATCGATACTCGCAGCTTCTGCAGCTGCAGCTTCTTCAGGAGATACAACATTTATCTGTGTTAATTTCTTCTTACCTTTTAAATCTATTAAATCTTTAACGGTATAGTTCCTATAACCAGCTTCATGTGCAAGAGAGTATACTTTTTTATATTTATTTTTCATAATTAATGTTGTTGCAGAAACTTTCTAAATTTATTTAATTCTATTTTTTTAATTGAAATAGTATGTTTTTTTGTTGGAAATTTATTTTTTTGAACTTCTATTTTATACTTTTTGAAAGCATCAATTCTTTCTTTTTGAATATCACTTAATATTTTATCAAAATTTTTATATTTTTTGGCATGTCTTGGAAATCTTATTTTACTCTGTCCTAATATATCTTCAGCAAATAAAAATTGAGCATCTGCAGCTATTCCCGAACCAATTGAAATAGTAACAAGTGATGTGTGCTTTGTAATAACTTCTAAAATATTTTCTGGAACGAGTTCTACTTCTATTCCCCATGCACCAGTTTTCTCAATATCCTTTATATCTCTAAATAATTCTGCAGCTTCATTTGCTGTCTTTCCAAAAGATCTAATGCCACCTATCCATGTCGTTCTTCTCGGAATAAATCCAACATGACTTTGAAAGGGAATTCTAAATTTACTTAAATGTGCCATCCATTCAAGATTCCAATTTTGACACATTAGTGAATCAGCACCGGCCTCAATTATTTCAAATGCTTTTTTTGTTGCTTCTCTTTTTGATGGGTTCTCAATAAAAGGTACACCAACAGTCATAAAAGTTTTTGAAGCTGCTTTTCTAATATTTGGAAAATCTTTTCCTGGTCCAGTTAATAGTAAATCAATGCCAGCTTCTTCAGCTGCTGCAGCTTCTTCTACTGTTGTAACTCTTACTTGTGTTAGTTTTTGCTTACCTTTTAAATTAATAATATCTCTAACTGTATAATTTCTTAAACCTAAATCATTATTAATTGAAAATACTCTTTTATATTTTTTTTTCATTTTTGTTACAGCGTTACATTAAATCATTAAATTAATAAAAATCTATATATTTATTTTTCCACTGGTTTAAAAAACCTTTGTTTTCTGCTAATATTTGTAATCTAAAAATAATAGAATTTTCAATAAAAATGTGGTTCATTAATCCTATTAATAAGGAGGAATTATGAAAAAATTATTATCAACTATCTTCCTTTCATTGGTTGTAAGTTTATTTACAACTTCTTTGAAAGCTGATGGTCATGATTTTACAATTTTTAATAACTCTGGAATGCTACAATTTGACGGCGGTGGAAGTGATCCAGAAGTTTTAGCGAAAGTTGCTGCACACGTTAAAAAACTATCAGGTGTAACACCTAAGGTTATAGTACCTAATATGCAGGATACTACTGAGCAATTAAACTTATTACTTGCTGGTAGTAATCCTCCTGATTTGTTTCAAGCAAATTGGGATGTATATAAATCAACATTGATGCCACTTAATGATCTTTTAGCAAAGCATGGTGATGCTCTTCTTAGATCGATCCCTGAAACTTCATGGAAGTACATGACTGATTCAGACGGCAACATCATGGGTATCCCAAGAACAGCTGCTACGAGTCCTTTTATGACTTGGGTAAGACAAGACATATTAGATCAAGCTGGTCTTGATGTTCCTAAAACAGTTGAAGAATTAACAGCTTATATGGCTGCAGCTCAAAAGATAAATCCTGATTTTAAAGCAGGTACTAGAGCTTGGTCAGGAAATAAATGGGAAGAACCAGCAATGGGATTTGCTGCAGCTTTCACTGGTGCTATGTCAGGTAATGCAGCATTCATTGATCCAAGTGATGGAAGAGTAAAGCCTGTTCCACTTGCTGATGGTATCAAAGATTATCTTCACTTTATGAATGATTGGCATAATAAGGGTTATTGGTATCCTGATAACTGGTCAAAATTTGATGAGTCTGAAGTATTTAGAACATGTAATATGGCAATGTGGAGTGGATGGTATTCACGTGTTACAATTATTGTTCCTAAAGTCGTATCAAATTGTCCTGGTATGGAATATGTAAGAGCGCCGATTATGGGACCTAAAGGCTGGATGGCTACTACTAGAGCGAGCGGTACGCAAGCTTATGTCATTAACAAAAAAGCAAAAAATCCGGAAGCGATTATGCAATATCTAAATTGGATGTGGAATGATCAGTCTGTTGATGGATATGCAACTGGTGTTAATGGAATTGAAGGAGAGCATTGGTCTTATGAAAGTAAAGGAATGCCTGCAGTAGTTAATACTAAAGATAAAGCTGAAACTAAATATGTTGGTGATTTTGGTTTACCAAACTTTCCTTATGAAGGAAATATGCAGCCAAATGATAGTTTATGGGCAACACATTTCAATTATCTTGGAAGTGGTTTAACTAAGCTTGATGATTCTCACCAACCTATCGATTTGTATATGGCTTGGGATAAGGGAAGAATTGCTGATGAAACTCCAACTCTTGGAGATATTCATCGAATGATCGCTGAAAATTTCACAGCTTTTTACACTGGTGAAAGATCAATTGATGAATACGATGATTTCTTAGCAGAACTAGATGATGCGGGAATGCAAGATTGGATTAATGCTATGACTGCACAAATGCAAGAATCTTGGGCTAATTAAATTTATCTATAAATGAAGACGGGACAACTCCCGTCTTCATAAAAAAATATAAATGAAAAAAATCTGGAAATATCGTTTTTATTATTACTTAGCACTACCAGGTCTAATTTATTTTATTATTTTTCATTATGTTCCAATGGGAGGTGCTTTAATTGCCTTTAAAGATATTTCTCCTTTTGATGGGTTAAGAGGTTTTTTTGATGCACCATGGGTCGGCTTTAAACACTTTGAACGTTTTACCTCATCTGTATATTTTTTAGATGTAATTGAAAATACACTTATAATAAGTGGATTAAAAATTTTATTTGGTTTCCCTGCACCAATTATATTAGCATTACTCTTGAACGAAGTTTTACGAATGAGTTTAAAAAGAATCATGCAAACAATTTCTTATTTACCTCATTTTATTTCATGGGTGGTTACAGCAGGGATGATTACTGCTCTTTTAGCGACAAGTGGTGGATTATTAACTGAAACCATAAATGATTTTACTGGCTCAAATATAAATTTCTTAGGGAACAAAGATTATTTTGTTGGAATACTGGTAACATCTCATGTTTGGAAAACAATTGGGTGGAGTAGTATAATTTATTTAGCTGCTATGAGCTCTATTGATCCAGCACTTTATGAGTCAGCGAGAATTGATGGTGCTAACAGATTGCAAATGGCATGGCACATTACACTTCCAAGTATTATGTTTGTAATAGTTATTATGTTTCTTCTTGAAATTGGTAATTTGTTGGAAGCAGGTTTTGAACAAATCCTTTTGTTATATTCTCCATCTGTTTATAAAGTTGCTGATATCATAGATACATTTGTTTACCGAGAGGGTTTACTTGCATTGAAATATTCTTTTGCCGCTGCTGTTGGTTTATTTAAAGCAGTGATAGCTTTCGTTCTTCTTTATACAGCAAATAGATTAGCTAATAGACTCGGTCAAACTGGATTATGGTAATAAAAGTATGAAGAGCCAGTATAAAACAGAAATATTTTATAACTATATAATTATAGGTATACTATTAATTCTAACTCTTTCGTTTCTACTGCCTTTTATTGTAGTTTTATCAACATCACTAATAAGTGAAGCTGAATGGGCGGCGAGAGGTGGTCATGTTTTGTATCCAAAAAAAATAAGTTTTGTTGCTTACGATATTCTATTTGGCAAAAGTTATGTTTTATTTAATGCCTATCAAATTACTTTTTTAAGAGTGACGCTTGGTACATTTTGTAATTTATTATTTACGACAACTTTAGCATATGCTTTAGCTCAAAGAGATTTACCCTATAGAATACCACTTACTTTTTTTGTTTTTTTCACAATGGTTTTCAATGGAGGTTTAATCCCACAATTTTTACTTGTTGATTTTTTAAACTTGCGAAATACAATTTTTGCCTTGTTCGTTCCAACTTTAATTAATGGTTGGTATTTTTTAATTATGCGAAACTTTTTTATGAATATTCCAAAAGATTTAATTGATGCGGCTATAATTGATGGTGCTTCACCAGTGAGAATTTTAATAAGTGTTGTACTACCACTCTCTATGCCTGTCATGGCGACAATAGGGTTGTTTTACGCGGTATATCATTGGAATGAATGGTTTTATGCTTCAATATATATTACGGATAATGAGCTAAAACCAATGCAAATTATTTTACGCGGTTTACTCAACCAAGCTACGATGGAGGGAATGGAAAATATTTCTTTTATGGAACAGCCACCACCAGGCGCTTCTTTAAGAGCGGCTTTAATTATTTTTAGTACAGTTCCAATTTTAGTCGTTTATCCATTTATACAAAGATATTTTGTAAAAGGAATTATGATTGGTGGAGTTAAAGGTTAATCAACGTGAGGAGGAAACATGTTTAAAAGTGTTGATATTTTTGAAGCTAGAAAAGAGGGTTACAAAACATACAGAGTACCCGGGATAACAGTTTCAAAAAATGATGTAGTTTTAGCAACTGCTGAAAGCAGACCTATTTCAGGAGGTGATTGGGATTTCAATGATGTATTTATGAGAAGGAGTTTAGATCAAGCTGAAACTTTTCTTGAGAGACAGCTTGTAGCTAATCATAAAGATATAGGTGATGGCCCTATAAGTAATTTCGTAATGATACCAGATATGAATACTGGAAGAATTATCGCTGTTTTTTGTTGGAAGTATTCAAGAGTATTTCGAAAGTATAGTGATGACGATGGGGCAACCTGGAGTGATCCAGAAGAAATTACAGAGACATTTAATAGATTCCACAATGATTATGATTGGAAAGTTTGTGCTACTGGTCCAGGACATGGAATACAATTAAATAACGGTAGAATGATAATACCTGTATGGTTATCTGATGGCTCTGGAACTGAAATGGGTAAAGGTCATTTAGGTCATAGACCTTCTATTATCACTTCTATTCATAGCGACGATAATGGTATTACTTGGGAAAGAGGAGATATTGTTTGTCGCCATGATGATAATATTGATGGTACCATTCTTATCAATCCAAGTGAAACTATCCCTGTTCAATTAGAAGATTCCTCAGTAATGTTAAACATCAGAAGTGAGTCGGAAATTGATAGACGCTTGATAGCTATAAGTCCTGATGGATCTTCAAATTGGAAAATTAGAGGATTTGATAATGCTTTATTAGAACCAGTCTGTATGGCTAGTATTTTAAAAAGTAATCAACCATCAGAAAATGAATTCAAGGATATAATTTTTATAAATCCTGATAATTTAGAAAATACAATGATACCTGAAGGACACAACTTGCGCCACGATAGAAAAAGATTATCTGCAAAGTTAAGTTTTGATGATGCAAAGACATGGCCCGTAAATAAAGTTATTGAAGAGGGGCCATCTGGATATAGCGATGTAGCTCAATTAAGATCAGGTGAATTTATATGTATTTATGAATGTGAGATTGTAGAAAGAATCTGTGATGATAAATATATCAGAGTTACAAAATTTGATAAAAACTGGCTTACAAGCTAAGGTATAAATTTTTACTAGATATCTTCTTAATTTAAGTTACCATAATAAAATAAAATATGGTAACTTTAAATAATCAGAATTTACAGACTAGCTTTGATAGAGATGGTTATATTTCTATCAGTCCATTATTTTCTTTCGGAAAAGTTGAAGAAATTAAAAATGAACTAACTCGATATATCAAAGAGGTTGCTCCTAATGTTCCTGATCATCATATTTTTTATGAAAATAAAGATGATAAAACTACTATAAAACAACTTCAGCAAATGTTTACGTACGATGATTACTTTAAAGAATTAATAGAAAACTCATCTATACGAGAGGTAGCAGAGATAGTTTTACGAGAAAAAGCTGAGCCAAAAAATTTACAATTTTTTAATAAACCACCAGGAATTGGAAAGCCAACACCGCCTCATCAGGACGGTTATTACTTCATGTTAAAAAAACATAATGCTGTTACTTGTTGGTTAGCTCTAGAAAAAGTAGATGAAGAGAATGGATGTATTCATTATGTCAAAGGTTCTCATAAATCTGAATACAGGCCACATGGTAGATCCAATGTATTAGGTTTTTCTCAAGGTATTACTGATTTTGGAAATGAGGAAGATAAAAAGAATACAGTTTCTTTTCCTGGAGAACCAGGAACCTTTTTAATTCACAATGCTAAAACAATACACTGGGCTGAAGGAAATAAATCTCAAACAAGAACTAGAAAAGCACTGGGATTTATTTATTATGGAGAAAGCGCAGAAATAAATCAAGAAGCACATGATGCTTATCAAGAAAAACTTCGAAAAGAAATGAAGGAGAAAAATTTAATATGAATTTTAATACCAACACCCCTGAATTAAGTGATTTAAAAAAAATTTATGATGAGAATGGTTATAATCATATTCCTGAACTTTTTTCGAAGTCTGATATGGAACTTATAAATAATGAGTTTGATAGATATATTAAAGATTGTGTTCCTAAAATGAAAGAAGGTGAAGTGTATTACGTTGATAAAGAAAACAAAGATACTTTAATGCAAATGCAAAAGTTAGAAGAATACGATTCTTTCTTTCATGATCTATTTCACAATAGTAAAATAAAAGAATTAGCTGCGAACGCTTTAGGTGAGGATGTTATACCTAGAGCAATGGAATACTTTAATAAACCTCCTGGTAAAAGCAATCCTACTCCACCTCATCAAGATGGTTATTATTTTAATTTAGATAATGATAAAGCTGTTACTGGTTGGCTTGCACTTGAAGATGTTGATGATGAAAATGGATGTATCCATTATGTTAAAGGTTCACATAAATATGAAGGATACAGACCACATGGCAAATCAGAAATTTTAGGTTTTTCAAAAGGGGTAACTGATTTTGGAACTGAAGAGGATAAAAAAAATACTGTAAAGTTTGAAGGTAAAGCTGGAATGTTTTTAATGCACCATGCTAAAATTATTCATTTTGCTGATCCCAATAAATCTAAAACTCGATCACGAAGAGCTTTTGGTTTTGTTTATCATGGTGTTTCTGCAAAACACGACAAGCAGAAAGAGAAAATGGAACAAGAACAATTAAAAGCAGAATTAAAATCAAAAAACAAATTATAAAATGAACAATAGAAAAGTTTATATTTCTGGTGATATTGTACCAGAAGTAGATGCTAAAATTTCAATATTTGATAGCGCTGTACTTTTAGGTGATACAGTTACTGAATCTACTAGAACATTTAATTTCAAACCATTCAAATTAGATGAACATTTAAAAAGATTATATAAATCATTTAAATTAACACGTATCGACCCTAAAATGACAATAGAGGAAATGAAAAAGGTTAGTCTTGAATTATTAGAAATTAATAAAGATAATTACAAGGCTAATGAGGATTGTTGGCTTGTGCACAATATTTCTCGAGGACATTCAATCACTGGAGGTAATCCAGCTTTGCAAGTCTCTAAGCCAACTGTTATGATTTATACTCAACCTATGAATCTTGTTTTGTGGGCTCCTTTTTATACTAAAGGTTGTCATGCAGTAACTCCTCCTACTAGAATGGTACCCTCACAATCCTTAGATGCAAGAATTAAAAATAGAAGTCGTCTTTTTTACACTTTAGCTGAAATTGAAGCTAAATTAGTTGATCCTGATGCACAAAGTGTCATTCTTGATATTCATGGAAATGTTGCAGAAAATAAAGGTGGTAATATATTTATGATCAAAGATGGAAAGTTAATTACACCAACCACTGCTAATTGTTTGGAGGGGCTTACAAGAAATTCAACAATGGAAATAGCCCGATCTTTAGACATTGAAGTGATTGAAGCTGTTATTCAATCTTATGACTTAGCAACTTCTGACGAAATGTTTATTACTAGTACGCCATACTCAATAATGCCTGCAACAAAGTTTAATGGAATGCCAATTGCCGATGGAAATGTTGGTCCAGTAACTAAAAAATTGATTCAAGGATGGAGCGATAGAGTGGGCGTAGATATTATTAAGCAAGCAGAAGATCAATTACATAAACATTAAAATGAAAACACTAGAGAAACCAAATGGAATTTGGGGAACTATTCTTTTGCCAATTAATAATAATCAAATTGACTGGGTTGCATTTGAAGAACAGATTCATATTTTATGTGACTCCAAAGTTTCTGGTATCTATACTAACGGTACCGCTGCAGAATGTCATAATCAAACAGAACAAGAATTTGATAAATTATCGGAAATAGTTTCAACAATTGCATTAAAAAAGAATAAAAAATTTCAACTTGGTTTAAGTCATACTAATCCAAGAATTTGCCAAGAAAGAGCAAAGCGGATGGTAAGTTTAAAACCAAATGGATTTCAAATTACCTTACCAGATTGGTGGCCTCCAACTTTTAATGAGTCAAAGAATTTTATTTTAGGTATGCAAGAGGTGGTTGAGGATATTTATATGATTTTATACAATCCTCCTCATGCAAAAGTCCTGCTTTCTCTTGAAGAGATTAGATTATTAAAACAATCTGTTCAAAATCTTATAGGAATTAAATGTGCAGGGGGTGATGAGCAATGGTACTCTCAAAGAAGAGAATTATTAGATGATTTCTCGGTATTTGTGCCTGGACATACAGTTGTATATGGAAAACCTTTAGGAGCAAATGGATCTTATTCCAATGTTGCATGTTTAAGCCCAAATGGCGCTGTTAAAATTTGGGATTTGATAGAGAAAGATTATAAAAAAGCACAAGAACTAGAAGCAAAAGTCCTAAACTTTATGAAACAATATATTTTACCTTTTGCTAATAAACTATCAAATACTGGTTTAGATAAATTACTTGCTTCTGTTGGTGGATGGGGACCAGTTTCCGAAAAAGTTCTCTGGCCTTATGATGGAGCAACTGCAGAAGATGTAAAAAAAATAAAAATACATGCAAATAATGAATTAGAAGAAATACTAAATGTCTAAAAATATTTTTCTCTCAGGTATATATCATGAAACGCATACATTTTTAGGTGAACCAACTACTTTAAAAGATTTTATTATTTTTCATGATGAAGAAATAATTAATGAAAACACTGGTAATGGATCTCCAACAGATGGTTTTATAGAATATGCTTCTAGTCAAAATTGGAATATAATTCCAGGAATTCAAATGTCAGCCCGACCTTCAGGTACTGTTGATGAAGAATCAGAAAACTATTTTAAAAAAAATTTCTTTGAAAAATTAAAAGATTCTTGTCACAACATAGATGCCATTTTCTTAGTTTTACATGGAGCTATGGTAAGCACTAACCATGATGATTTTGAGGGAGATTTTCTCAGAGATATTCAAAGTTTTTTATCAAAAGAAAATATATCTATTCCTATTGTTGCAGTTTTAGATTTGCACGCCAATGTTTCAGAAAATATGATTAATTATAGTACATGTGTTTATGCATATAGAAAAAACCCTCACAGTGATTCTAGAGAAACAGCAGTAAAAGCTGCATCAATATTAAATGACCTTTTTCTAGATCCTAATGTAAAACAAGTACATCTGGATACAAAATATATTTTACCTCCAACAGGTGTCGGTACAGCAAATGATCCAATGAAAACAATTTTAGAAGAAGCATTAAAAATTGAGAAGAAAGATCCAGAGATCATATGCATTAATGTTATGGCAGGATATTCATACGCCGATATTCCAGCTTGTGGTTTTAGTATAAATTGTTGTACCAGAGGAAAAATTAGTGATGCAAAAAATTACCTAGATAAATTGGTCAATATACTAGAAGCAAAAATTAAAGATGGTTATCCAAAAGAAAATTCTCTGGATGAGGCTCTAAATGTGATTGATAATATTACAGAAATTAAAAAACCTATTTTACTAATTGAACCAGCTGATAATATTGGTGGAGGAACACCAGGAGATGCTACTGATTTATTAGATCGATTATTACAAACTAATCATAACGGGATCGTTGCTATCATTAATGATCCTGAAGCTGCAGATGCTTGTCATAAAGCTCATATTAATAATGAAGTTCAGCTACATATAGGTGCAAAATTTGATGCATTTCATGGCAAACCTATTTTTATTAAAGCAAATTTAGAAAGAATTTCTGACGGAAGATTTGAACTTGAAAATAAACAATCTCACTTAGCTTCAATGATGGGAACAAAAATTAATATGGGCCCTTCAGCTGTATTAAAAAATGATCAATTAACCTTATTGTTAACATCAATTAAAACACCACCAATGGATTTAGGTCAACTAACATCACAAGGTATTAATCCTAGAGATGCAAAATTAATAATAATTAAAGCAGCTGTGTCTCATAAAGATGCTTATGATCCAATTGCATCTCAGAGTTTTTATATTGATAGCCAAGGTCTTTGTACAAGTAATTTAAAAAGATTACCTTTTAAAAAAATTGGAAATAAAATTATATCTTTAGATTAGTTTAATCGTTTAAAACCGTTATGTGCAATAGGGCCCTCTAATAAATCCATAATATTTTTTCCATCCTCACACTCTTTTATCGTTTGGAAAATAGGGCGTATATTTTCAATGTAACCATCAATGATATCTTTTGTGTGTGCAGTACAAACATAGACTGCAGTTGCAGCAAGATAACCCTTTTTAAGCATTTCTTGAGTAATGAATGTTTTATAAGCTAATTCATTTTTGCTTTTAAAAGAAAATTTCGTAAGTGCTGATAGGCCACTAATAACTAAAGGTAAATCAAATTCTTTTGATAATTTCATCCACTCACTATTTATGTACTCACCATTTTTTGTAATTTGTTCCCATGATTTTTCTTTTTCCATAACTTTAAGTGTCGCCACTCCAGCTGTAGATCCAATTCTTTCAGTCCAAAAAGTGCTGCTTATAAAAGATTTTTCTGCTGCTTGCATAACCTCTCTTTTACCCAGAACAGCAGTTACTGCGTAACCATTACCAAGAGCTTTACCAAACATTGCTACATCAGGTTCAACATTATAAAGTTTATGCAGACCTCCATAATTTTTTCGGAAACCTGATGTGCATTCATCAAAAACTAATACAATATTATTATCGTTGGCCAACTTTCTCACTCGATGTAAAAAACCATTTTCAGGCTCTTTGTTTCGAAAAACTTCCATTTTAATAACACCTATGTTTTTTGTTTTGATTAAATTATCTAGTTTATCAAAATTATTGTATTCAAATGGATATACACTTCCTTTAAGATTTTTTGGAACTCCATGAGGATCTAAACCTGGTAATAGATGACCATCCAAACCCTTAGAGTCAGATAAATTAGATGCTAAATACCAATCGTGCCATCCATGATATCCACAAAAGGCCACGTTATCTTTTCCAGATGCTGCTCTAGCAAGACGAATTGCAACAGAATTTGCTTCACCACCAGATCTAGCAAATCTTGCCATATCTGCCCAAGGGTGCAACTCAACTAATCTTTCAGTTAGCTCAACTTCTTCAGGCGCATTAAGAGAAGACATATTTCCATTTCCAATTACCTCTTTTACAGCTTCATCAACTTCTGGATGACTATATCCAAGTGAATTAGTGCCTGGAGTCATTAACGTGTCAATATATTTTTTTCCATCAAGATCCCATACTTCACAACCTTTAGTTTTACTGAAATAAGCTGGCCAATATTCTGGTAAAAACATTTCAGGTCTTTTTGATAGAAGCATATTGCCACCTGCAACTATTTGCTTTGCTTTTGAATATAATTTTTGTCCTTTTCCCATTTTATTAACCTATGCAATTTTCTTTAAAAGCACAATCAGTTTCTTGCATTTATAACAAATCATTTCTTTTTACTGCTTTTACATCAAGGTATAATTTTACCACTCTTTAATGAAATAATTTAAGTTTATTCTTATTTTTTTATTTTTTTTACGAACCAGCTTGTAATATTATCAATGCGAGTAATTGCACTTCCTACTGTAACTGCATCTGCTCCTGCTTTTATAGCTTTCTTTGCAAGCTCAGGAGAATTATAACGCCCTTCAGCCATTACAAAGCAATTAAGTTTTTTAAATTCTGTAACTAATCTTATATTTGGCTTATCTGAATCTTTCACTTGTTTACCAACGTAACCAGCAAGTGTTGTTCCAATAATATCTGCACCCTCCAGAATAGCATTTTTAGCATCATCTAAATTTGAGCAATCTGCCATAGCTAAACGATTTGCTTTTTTAATTTTTAAAATAATTTCTTTTGTTGGAAAAGGCCTTTTCCTATTTGTGGCATCATAAGCTATTATATCTGCACCACTATTAATAATTTTATCGACATCCTTTAAGAGAGGCGTAATTCTAATTTTATAGTTATCTAAGTCATTTTTTATTATGCCAATGATTGGTAAAGAAATATTTTTTTTAACTGCTCGTATATTTTTTTCTCCTTCAATTCGCACGCCACCACAACCTCCTATAATTGCAGCTTCTGCCATTGAAACAACAATAGACGTCTTGTCTTGAGGCCCACCCTCATTAGGCTGACATGATACAATGATTTTATTTTTTAATTTTTCTAAAATATTTTTTTTCACAAAGTTAACTATAATGCTTTTAAAAATTTTATTTCTGAAAGATCATTTTCCGACTTTAATTTTTTTAAATCATCTTTTATTCCCTTTTCCATCTCTGTATTGACAATACTTGAAAAAGGTTTCCTTACATACCCTGAATCAATTCCCATCCAACTTAATCCCATTTTAATAAATGGATAACCTGATTTTTTTAAAGCATACAAAATGATCATATTGACTTTGTCTTGTAATTTTTTTGCTTCAACAACATCCCCATTTTTCATATTTTCAAAAATTCCTACAAACATTTCTGGCATTAAATTATAAAACGATCCAATCATACCATCAGCACCTGATATTAGACCAGAGATAGCCATTTCATCCATACCAGAATAAATTTTAAAATATGCTCCAATTTCTTTTTTTATTTTCTCAAAATTAAAATGAGTTGCTGCTGTATATTTCACTCCTTTAATATTATCTATAACAGCCAATCTTTTTAGCATATCAATGTCCATCAAATTTGCATGACTAATGTTATATATAATAATTGGCAAATGTGAGGATTGAGCTATGTCACTATAATAATTATAAATCTCTTCATTAGAAAAATTGTAATAAAAAGGTGGCAATGCTGATAATGCATCGACTCCAGCATGAGTGGCATATTTTGCTAGATCAGTTGTAATTTTAGTTCCAATAGATCCAACATGCGCAATAACAGGAACTCTGCCATTTACTTCTTCAACAATAATATCAAGCACTTCTTTTTTTTCTTCTGGTGACATTAAAAAAGTTTCACCTGTACTACCAGTTACGTACAAGCCATTAACATTTTCGGCTATTAAATGATTGATTATTCTTCTTAAACCTTCCTTGTTTATAGTTTCATCTTTATTAATCGATGTGATCATAGCAGGCATAACACCATTTAGATCTTTTGGATCATATTTAGACATTTAGCTAATTTCGGGTAAATCAATTAAGTGGCAAGATGCATAGTGTTCATTACCATTTGTTGAATATTTTTTTAATGTTGGTACCTCAGTTTTACAAATGTCAGTTGCTTTAGGACACCGAGGATGAAAAGGACAGCCTTTAGGTGGATTAACTGGACTTGGTACATCTCCTTCCAAAACAATTCTTTTCGTTTGTTTGTCTAGATCTGCAACTGGGATAGCTGAAATCAAAGCTTCAGAGTAGGGGTGAAGAGTATTATTATATAGATCTTCAGAATCACAAAGTTCAACAATTCTCCCAAGATACATAACAGCAATTCGATCACATAGATATTCTGTTACACTCAAATCATGAGTAATGAAAAGGTAGGTTAGATTTTTTTCTTTCTTAAGTTGCATTAATAATTTTAGTACTTGTGCCTGAATTGATACATCAAGAGCACTAACCGCTTCATCACAAACTATAAGTTCCGGCTCAAGACATAAAGCTCTGACAATACCAATTCTTTGTCTTTGTCCTCCTGAAAATTCGTGAGGATATCTATCCATATATTCTCTGCGCATATTTACTGCTTCTAGGAGATCACCAATAATTTTTCTTCTTTCCTCTTTTGATTTTATACCAAATTTTTTTAATGGATCTTGCAGCGAGCCAAAAATTGTAAATGAAGGATTAAGAGAGGAATGAGGATCTTGAAAGACTATTTGTAACTTCTTTCGAAATGGATCCATATCTTTTTTTTCTAAAGATGTTAATTCTGTCTCATCATCATCTTGTGAAATATATTTTACTTCTCCATCTGTAGGTTCTACCAATCTTAGGATGGCCTTACCAAGAGTTGTCTTTCCACAACCACTTTCTCCAGCTAGACCTAAAACTTCACCTCTAAAAATAGCTAAATCTACACCGTCAACAGCCAAAACATGTCCTACAACACGATTAAACACACCTGCTTGTACTGGAAAATGTACTTTTACACCGCGTAATTTAAGTATCTCTTTTTTCATTTATATTTCTCAAAAAATTGTTCGTACTTGTGACATCTTACTTGGTGAGTTTCATTTATTTGTGTGATTTCTGGCATCACGTCACAACTTTCTGTTTGCCAATTACACCTTGGAGCAAATTGACAACCAATAGGTCTGTTATAGGGATCAGGTGTTGATCCTTTAATAGGATTAATATCTTGATTCTTCCCTCTTCCAAGTACAGGTACTGACTCCAATAGAGCTTTAGTATATGGGTGTGTTGGTCGTCTTAAAACGTCGTCTGCTGTTCCAGCTTCAACAATGTTTCCCATATACATGACTGCAACATTATCAGCTAATTCTGCTACAACTCCCATATCATGCGTTATAAGAATAATAGCCGTATCATTTTCTTTTTTTAATTTATCCATTAGCTCAAATATTTGTGCTTGAATTGTAACATCTAGAGCTGTTGTTGGCTCATCTGCAATTAATATTTTTGGATTACAAGCCATGGCCATTGCTATCATTGCTCTTTGCCTCATTCCGCCAGAATAACTGTGAGGATATTCATCAACTCTTTTTTCTGGAAGTGGTATGCCCATGTCATTGAGAAGAGAAATACACTTTTCCCTTATTTCTTTTTTATTGAGATTAGTATGATACTTAAGATTTTCACTTATTTGAAATCCGACTGTGTACACAGGATTAAGTGCTGTCATGGGATCTTGGAATATCATTGCAATATCTGAGCCCCTAATTTCTCGCATCTCTTTTCCATTTTTTTCTAATTTTTCAATATTGATAATTTTATCATCTTTTTGAAATTTAATTTCACCCTCTTCAATTCTTGATAGTGTTGGAAGTAATTGCATAATTGTAGCTGCGGTAACACTTTTACCACAACCACTTTCACCAACGATACAAAGTGTTTTACCTTTTTCAACATCAAAGGAAACTCCATTAACTGCTTTGTTGCATCGATTATTCGTATAAAAAAAAGTTTTAAGATCTCTAACTGAAAGCGCTATATTATTTTTATCTTCCATTACTAACCTTGCTGTGATGGATCTGTTGAATCTCGTAGACCATCTCCTATAAAATTAACACAAAGAACAAAAACTGAAATAACAATTCCAACTGGTCCCCACATCCACCAATAGTTTTGTAAAATTAAAATATCTTGTGCAACATTTAAAATATTTCCCCATGTAGGAATATTTAACGGTACCCCTAAACCTAGAAAACTTAGTCCTGCTTCTGTTAAAATAAACATTGCCGTTGATAGAGTAATATTGACCATTATGGGACTTAATGCATTCGGCAACATATGTTTGTAGCATATCGTAAATGTAGATAAGCCAAAACTTCTTAGCGCTTGAACATATTCTTCCTCTCTTAAAGACAACATTCTAGCTCGAGCAAGCCTGTACATACCTCCCCAACCTGTAAGGATAAATATGGCCATTAAATTAAATAAACTTTGACCTGTGATGGATACGAGTAATAAAACTAAAATAATTTGAGGGAAAGACATAAATATTTCAGAAATTCTAAGAGCAATAACATCAATCCAACCACCTTTATATCCAGCGTAACAACCAACCGCTATTCCCACAACAGCTGATAGAATAGCACTTCCTAAACCGATAAATATTGAAACTCTGCCTCCAAATAACACCCTTGTAAACACATCTCGTCCTGTACTATCTGTTCCAAACCAATGATCAAGCGATGGCGGTTGTCTCATAGAACGTAAATCTACTCGCATGGGATCATATGGTGAGAGAAGAGGAGCAAAAATAGAAGCTAAAATAATTATTGTAAAAATGATTAAACCTAAAACCGCTAAACGGTTATTTAAAAATTTATTAACTATTCTACTTCTTTTTTTTGTAGAAAAAGTTTTTTCCTCTTCACGTTTTCTTATTTGATCAAATTTCTTATCTAGTGAAGACTTTGCCATTATTCTTTTCCTAACCTAACTCTTGGGTCAATTAACGCTGTTAAAACATCTATTATTAAACTTGCTGTAAGAACAACAAAAACATACATTAGTGAAATTGTCATAACTAAAGGATAATCAGAAGCACGCACAGAGCGAATAAACATACTCCCAATTCCTGGCCATTGGTAAACTTGTTCGATAATAGTTGATCCCCCTATAAGTAAAGGTAGACGAAAACCAATTAGTACAACAACTGGTGTTAGGGCTACTCTAAATCCGTGTAATATATTTACTCTCCACTCAGGCATTCCTTTTGATCGAGCAGTAGTAATAAATTCTCGTGCTAAAACATCTAACATTGATGAACGTGCATAACGCATAGCTCCTGCAGTCATCATTAATGCCAATACTAATGAGGGGAGAACAATATTTGGTATGCGATCCCAAAGTGTTTCATAATGAGGTAGTAATCTACCTCCAACGGGAAGCCACTTTAATTCGATTGCAAATAAAAGAATAGCTACAAGTCCAAAAAAAAATTCAGGTATAGAAACTCCAGCCATTCCAGCAACCGTAAGAGAATTATCAGTACCGGAACCTCTTTTAAGAGCACTAATAACTCCTAAAGAACATCCTAAAATTGTTGAGAAAAATAATGCTACCATAGATAGCTCTAAAGTTGCAGGAACTGTTTTTACCATTATTTCAGAAATAGCAACACCACCTGCCATGGAATAACCCATGTCTCCTTGAACCATGCTAGTTAACCAAATCCAGTATCGTGTAAGGAAACTTTGATTTAGCCCATACGCTTCACGCATTGCATCAAGTTGTTCCGCAGTAATTGTTGATGCGAGTTCAGGACTGATCATATGTGAAACAGCATCGCCTGGTGATAATTCTAATCCTGAATAAACAAGAAAACTTATGACAAGCAACATCGGAAAGAAAATAAATAAACGTTGAATAATATAAGTGGTCACTTTTACTTTCCGTTATTATTAAAAAAAGAAAGCTGAGGCGTATGCCTCAGCTTTAATGATTAAATTAACTATGGTTTTGGATACTGCATAATCCACATCATACGAGTATAAGGGATATCAACAGCTTTAGTTCCCATGTTGTCCATAGCATCTAGTGCAGCAACATCGGCTACGTTTTTAGTAAATCCGTAGTCCATTTTTCCTGCAGCAGCATTCTTAATTAAGTTACCATCACCATCATAACTTGGGTAAGCAATGATATCAAAACCAGCTTTACCGCCATGATAGCCGTCAAAAGGTTCGAACTTCGCAAAGTCGTTCATTTTAACTTCAGTAATTTTGAATGCTCCAGATCCTATTGGCATTTGCCAGAAATCACTTTGTTGGAATTTCAAAGGATCAACATCACCTAATAAGTGCTTAGGTAAAATAGCAAATTGAGTGAACGTAGTTAAGATGTTAGGATCAATTTTTGTTAATTCTAACGTAATAACTCTGTCTGCAATATTGTATTTAATACCAGAAACATCATCAGTTGAGCCGTCTTTAAATGCATCAGCACCTTTGATTGATCCAACTGTGTTTCCAATTAGAGCGTGCATTTGAGGTGCTTTCATAGCAGTACGAATACTCCATGCTACATCCTCAACAGTTACATCGTTTCCATCATGGAAAGTAAGACCATCTTTTAGTTTAAATGTTAGACTTAAACCATCAGCAGCTAACTCATAACTTTCACAAGCTGAACATCCAACTGGTTGTAACGCACCATCAGCAACTAATAGTCTATCGAATACAACTTTGTTGTGTATCCATAAACCAAGGTTGTACCAAGGTTGTTCAAAGAATTCAACAGGACCAGTGTTAGTTTGTAATGTACCACCACTTACGTTCCAATCAGTAATTCCCCAGTTATAGTTATACTGAGCGTTACCATATGATCCACCATTTCTATCAACTTTATTACTCTCATAGATGAATAATTTTTGATAGTACAATGGACAAATGTTAACTTGCTCCATTTGATATTCTTGTATTTCAAAGAAAGCAGGTTTTAGAACTTCTGGGTCTGCACTTGAATTGATTTTTTCAATTAGCGCATCCATTTTTGGATCACCAGGAGTTTGTGGGTTTAGACCTGTTTTAAAAGTATTGTAATACTCTTGCATTGCAATTGCTGCACGAGCACCATAACCTAAGTCATAGTCAACAGCAGCTGGTCCGTTCACACCATCATCGGGAACTGAGTTAAGTTGTGCACCAACATCACCTTGTAATAGACGGTAAGACATTTTTACACCAACATCAGCAAAGTATGCTTGAATTGCTGCCATGAAGTCAGCTGTTAGCTGATCTCCATAATAGAAAACCATATCAAGTTCTCTATTAGAGTCCCAATTTGCTTCTGCTAACAGTTGACGGGCCTTTTCAGGATTGTAACTGTAATCAGGTAGATTTGGAGACTTCATTGGACCGTTTGGTAATAAACTATCCGCCATTATGATTTGATCTTCAAATAATGTTTCACCGATTGTTTTCATGTCAATAGCCATACACAAAGCTTGTCTAACACGAGGATCGGATAATTGGTTACTGTTTGTAGGTTGAGCTGAAGCTGATGAAATGAACATCAGATGAGCTAACACTGCAACTATAACCACATATAGTTTTTTCATATTTCCTCCTATTGAGTAAAATACGCTACTAGCTAGCATATATGATGCATATAAACATAATGTAGAGATATAGACAAGGTATAATATACTCTAAATTAAAGATAAATAAGTTATTGAAAATATTGATTTAAGTTAGTTTTTTACACTAACTCTTTTAAGCATTTTTTCATGCATTTCTTTTGATCCATCATGATAAGTTCCAAACCATTGATCAAAAGGAATCATAAGATTTCCGTAATTTACCTCAAAATATTTATGATGAAGATAATGATTATAATTACTGAGATCTATTGCTCTCTTATCATTGATCATCATTTGCTTAAAACCTATGTGACCATTTGCTGATCCTAAGCCTGCATGAAATAAATGATAAGTGGCATGTAGTGGATGTGAGAGAATAATCCAATGAATGATAACGCCAGAAAAATATAATAAATGTTCAATAGGATGCATTGATAGGCTAGACCAAGGTCCAGGATTAACATTTCGATGATGAACAGAATGAGCAATTTTGTACATAAATTTAAAGTGTAAGAAACGATGAATTAAATAAAAGTGAGCATCTCTAAATGCTGGAATTAGTAAAAGAATAATAAAGAAATAAATAGGAGCTTCACTGAATTGAACAAAAGGTACCAAACCAGATGCATAAAACCAAAAAGATAAAACCTCGTAAGCTGTCCAAATTGGAACACCCCAAAACAAACTCCAAAATAAATTATCAAATATTTGTTTATTAAATGTAAAAATCTTTTGAATTTTTTCTGGCCAGTTTGGATTAAATTTAAATTTAATTCCCTGAGATTTTTTTACGTAAAGAGGTATATGTATTAAACTAAAAAAAATTGTACCAATTACATAGTTTCGAATTAAAATTTCAGAAATCCAACCTGATGAAAGATTCTTCATTTCGGAAAGCGCAGGTGTAAAAAAATAGTAAGCAATAAATGCAACAGCTAAATAAACAAGATTCCAAGAAAAAATATACGAAAAGATAAACCAATCTAAAATTTTTTTTAAATTAAAAGGAAGTATCCATATGGGATTTTTATCAGCTGCTTCTTTAGGAACGAAGTGGCCTCTTTTATCTCTAAATCCAAAATTTTCTTCTTCAATCATCTTATTTAATTTTTTTACTATATATAATATTTAATGCAATATTTTGATAACACCATTTTAACTCAGCTTAAATTCTTTTTTGAATTCACTAATTGTTAATACCTCATTAACTGGTTTGTCCCAACGAATACGGTGTATTCTTGGGAATCTCATAGCTACACCTGACTTATGTCTAGTACTCGGAAACACATCATCGAAGGCTACTTCTAATATAATCTCTTTTTTTACTTCTCTCACGGGACCAAATTTATTGATCGTATTATTCCTAATAAATTTATCTAATACTAATAGTTCTTTGTCAGTGTAACCTGAATACGCTTTTCCTATTGGAACTAATTCACTTTCTTTCCAAACGCCAAAAGTAAAATCTGAATAATACGATGATCTTTTTCCGTGTCCTCGTTGAGCATACATTAAAATAGCATCAACTAGTTTTGGATTTTTTTTCCATTTGTACCAATACCCCTTTTTTCTCCCTGGTAAATATTCACTATTTTTGAGTTTAATCATAACTCCTTCGTTCAAATCATCATGAAAGTTATTTTTATATTTAGTTAATTCGTCCCATGATGAAAAATTAATGATAAAAGATAAATCAATTAGATTAGTTTTATTTTCTTTTTGAAATTTTTCTAAATATTTTCTTCTTTTAACGAGAGATAATTTTCTTAAATCTTTTCCTTTATAAAAAAGGATATCATAAGCTCGTATGAAAATAGGAAATTTTTTTTGAAGATCTTTTGATGCTTTTTTTCTATTTAACCTTTGTTGTAGATCATTAAAACCAGAGGGCTTAAAATTTCTCCCCACAAGTAATTCCCCGTCAATAACTGCATCACCTTTAGTAGATTCAATTATTTCTGGGAATGCAGATGATATATTATCACCTGTTCTTGAGTATAGTGAAACACTTTTTGATGAAACCATAAGCTGAACTCTAATCCCATCCCATTTGTATTCTGCTTGAAATTCATTCGCATCTAATCTTTTAAAATCTTTTTCCTCGTCAATAGGATTAGCAAGCATCATAGGATGAAATAATTTTTTAAAATCTATTTTTGGTTTTGATGTTTCATTTTTTAACCATTGAAATAAATTTTCATATGGAAATTCTAGACCATGCCAAATTTCTTCAATCTCATTTACAGATTTGTTATAAAGATCAGCTAAGGCCGTTTTTACTAATCTTTCTGAGACTCCAATTCGCAATCCACCCGTGCAAATTTTAATTAAAGTCCATCTTTCGTTATTAGATAGTTCGCTCAAAACTTTACTAAACTCTGTATTAATTTCAGACTTTTTAATTTTTTTTATATTTTCAATTAAGGTAGATAAATTTTGTGATTTACCCTCTTTATTTGTTGGCCAAATCAACGATATTGTCTCTGCTAAATCCCCAACATAGTCATATGAGTAATCAAATAGATGTTGATCTACTTGTTCATAGACAAGCTCTCTAAGTTTAGATGCTTTAATAAATTGAAATGAGAGTTGGTTAGATAAAATTGCAAGCGCATATGCACGGTTGATATCAAGTATTTTAAAATAATCTTGAAGTAATTTAATTTTGGTATTTCGACTTGGTGTTAAAATCAAATTATGAAGTAAGGAAGAAAATTTTTTCATTCTATTTCCTCATCACTTCTTCCTTGGATGGAAAGGGGTTTTGAAACAAGATTTTGTTTCTTACAATAATAAACCAATGCATCTTCCTGACCATGCGTAATAAGAATATTTTTGGCTTTTGATTTTTTAATTGTATCTAATAATTCATTCCAATCGCTATGATCACTAATAACTAATGGTAATTCAATACCTTGTTGTTTTGCTCTTTGCTTAACTGTCATCCATCCACTTGCCATGCAAATAATAGGATTAGGAAATCGTCTTGACCAACGATCCTTTAATGCGGAAGGAGGGGCAATAATTATTTTACCCTCATAAAAGCTTTTATCCTTGGAAGAAACTTTTTCAAACTTTCCAATATTAATTTTTTCTTTTGAATAATATTGGCATAACTTTTCTAGAGAGCCATGAATATAAATTGTCTCATTATATTTCTGCTGGCGTAAAAGGTTCATTACTCTTTGTGCTTTACCAAGTGCATAAGCACCAACAATATGACAATTATTTCTATTTATTTTTACAGATTGTATGAGTTTTTGAATTTCATCTTTGGGATCTGGATGTTGAAATATGGGTAATCCAAATGTTGCTTCGGTAATTAAAGTATCACATTTAACCACTTTGAAATTTTTACATGTTTCGTCTTTTCCTACTTTATAATCACCTGTGATGACTAAACGATGATTATTTTTTTCAATTAAAACTTGAGAGCTACCTAAAATATGTCCCGCAGGGTGAAGAGTAAAATCATAGTTTTTAATTGAGTATTTTTGTCCGTATCTAAGAGGAGTAAATTTCTTCGCACATTTATCTCCGTAGCGAATTTTCATTATGTCTATTGTCTGCCTAGTAGCAATCACATGATCATGTCCAAATCGAGCGTGATCTGCGTGACCATGTGTAATAATTGCTGTTTTTTTCGGCAATATTGGATCTATATGTACATTTATATCTTTGATAAATAGTTGATGGTTAATGAAATCCATATGTATATAAATAAATCGAATCCCTTATTATTACACCCCCTAAACAAGTGGATGAAGAAAAAAAAATGGTCCTGGTTTCCTCATCAAATTGAAACTTTTCGGCATGTTCGAACTGGATCTGATGTTGTTGTATTTGCTCCAACTGGTGCTGGCAAAACATTAACAGGGTTTATTAATCCAATAGATGATTTAATAAAATTAAAAAAATTTAAAGGTCTTCATACTCTCTATATTTCTCCATTAAAATCTCTTGCAAATGATATTGTGAGAAATTTAGAGAAACCTATTAAAGAGCTTGATTTAAATATTTCATTTCAAGTAAGAACAGGAGACACAACACCATATAAAAAACAAAAACAAAAACAAAAACCTCCTAATATCCTTATTACAACTCCAGAGTCACTTGCATTATTAAATTCGTATGAGAATGCAAAAGAATTTTTTCACAATTTAAAATATATAATTATTGATGAGATACACACTTTTTTAGATAATAAGAGAGCTGATCTTCTAAGTTTAAATATTGAAAGACTACAAACTTTCTCTCCAAATTTGCAACGAATAGGGTTGTCAGCAACTCTCAAGAATAAACAAGACGCCAAAAAATGGCTTTGCCGCAAAAAACCAAAAATAGTTTCTTATGAAAATTCAGTTTTACCTAAGATTAAAATTTTAGAATCAAAAGAACGTATTCCTTGGTCTGGTCATATGGCTACGTATTCTATTAATGAAATCTATAAAGAAATAATGAAATCAAAATTAACTATTATTTTTGTTAATACGAGGGCACAAGCTGAGTATATGTTTAAAAACCTTTGGCTTATAAATAAGAAAAAATTAAAAATTGCTGTTCACCACGGTTCATTAGAAAAAAACCTACGTTTAAAAGTAGAAAATAATCTTAGCAAGGGATTAGTTGACTGTGTTGTTGCAACCTCTTCTCTAGAGCTTGGGTTAGATTATGGAGATGTAGAAAAAATTATTCAAATTGGAGCACCTAAAGGAATTAATAGATTATTACAGCGTGTAGGAAGATCAAATCATAATTTAAATACACCTTCAAAAGCAATTTTAGTACCCACTAATCGTTTTGAATTTATCGAAGCAAAAGCTGCTATTGAAGAAATAAAAAAAAATAACTTAGATAAAATAGATTTAAAAGAAGGAAGTTTTGATGTTGTAGCTCAACATATTTTTGCAACGGCTTGTGCAGGGCAATTTGATATTAACGATCTCTACAAAGAAATTATCAAAGCATATCCATACAAAAAATTAAAACTTAATGATTTTAGACAATTGATTAATCTCATACAAGATGGTGGATATGTTTTAAAAAATTATGATCAATTTAAGAGAATCTTCCAATTAAGAGAAAATAAAAATATTTATAAGCTAGTAAATAGAAGAGAAACACGAAAATACCGCATGAATGTTGGAACAATAATTGAAAATCCGATGTTAAAAATAAAACTTGGAACAAAAACGTTAGGCAATATTGAAGAAGTTTTTATTCAAAATCTTTCTCAAGGCGATTCATTTATATTTGCCGGTCAAGTACTAGAATTTCAATCAATGAAAAATAATTTAGTTCAAGTTAAAAGAAGTAAATCTTTAATTTCAAAAATTCCATCGTACTCCGGAGGCAGAATGCCATTATCAACAAATTTGGCTAATTCAGTCAGGACTTTATTGGCAAAAAGTAATATGTGGGATTCATATCCAGAGCAAATTACTGCATGGTTAAAAAGACAAAAAAATATATCTAATATTCCTAAAAAAGATGAATATCTAGTGGAACAATTCCCTCGAAAAAAAAATTTTTATACTGTTATCTATACTTTTGCAGGATGGCATGCCAATCAAACACTAGGATTTTTATTGCTCAGAGGATTTAAGGAATTTAACTATAAACCTCTAGGCTTTGTCGCAAATGATTATGCTATTGTTTTATGGTCTTTAAAAGAAGCTAAAGAAATTAAAACAATTCTACATTTAGGATTATTAGATAAACATTTAGACAATTATCTTGAAGAAACTTCAATAGTCAAAAGATTGTTTAGAGATAATGCAATTATATCTTGTTTAATAGAAAGAAGGTTGCCAGGGATGGAAAAAACTGGAAAGCAAGTTTTATTTAGTTCTGATCTAATTTATACAGTTCTCAAAAAAAATGAACCAGATCACATTCTTCTAAAATCTTCATATGAAGACGCAAAAAAGAATATGATAGATTATGATAGACTAAGAGAAATCTTAAAAAAAATTGATAAGAAAATTATATTAAAGAGACTCAAAAGTATATCACCATTGGCAGTTCCTATTATTCTTGAAATAAATAGAGAAAATTTATCAAAAAAAGAAACTGATGAATATATTTTAGAGGATTTAGAAAATGAAATATTAAAAGAGGCTAATGTACTATCAATTAATTAATTTTGGTAATGAAGAATTTCATGCTTACCCAGATAAATCTCTTTATTGGAAAAGACTAAATACCCTTATAGTATCAGATTTACATATAGGAAAATCTATTAGTTATGCAAAAAATAAGCAATTCTTACCTCCGTATGATACAAAAGAAATATTAAACAAAATTTTTGTTAGTTTAGATAAGATTAAACCAAGTAATTTAATTATAGTTGGTGATTTATTACACGATGTATTTTCAACTTTGAGTTTAAAATATCAAGATCATAAAAATCTTATTCAATACATGAAAAATACTGATTTCATATGGATAAAGGGTAATCATGATGAAAATATACAAATTGAAGGTTTTAAAAACTTAACAAATTACAAAATTGATAAATTTTTATTTACACACATACCTATCGAAACATCTTTATTTCAAATTTGTGGTCATTATCATCCAAAGGTAAAAATTTCACACAGAGGTAAAACTATTTTTAAAACATGTTTTGTACATAATGAAAAAATATTCATTTTACCAAGTTTTGGAATTTTAACGGGTGGATTGGATATCCATTCTAAACAAATAAGTGATGTATTAGGTAAGAATAATTTGAGTATTTATCCTGTGGGACAGGATAAAGTTTATAAATTATAATTAAAGTAGTTATTAATCACGATCCCAATTAAAATAATAAAATTCAAGACAAATAATAAAACTGAAAGCAAATGCATATATTTAAAACTTGAAGAAGCTTTTTTATCACCTTCTAATTCTTTATCTCTAAAATCATTAATTTTAGGTGTTAAATAATTTCTATTAATCATAAAACTCATAGCCACTATTATTAATAAAATAGAATTTAAAATATTACTTGAAATATAACAAAGGACCAAAGATAAAATGGCTATTATAAATCCAAATAAAAACATTCGAGGAAAAATTGTTCTCAACAATTTACTGCTAGCATTAGTACTTAAAGTGGCAAAGACTGAGGGTGAGACAACAGCCATAAAGAAAATCATAGATCCTATTAAGACTGCTAACAAAAAATTAAGAGTATAAATTATCATAGGTTAAATTGCTCTTCATAAAGAGCAATTGTAATAGTTATGAATTATCAATTGCTGATTTTAATTTTCTATATTCCATAGAATTAGTGCCCGCTAAAGTTTCTAACTTTAACAACATTTCATTTGCTTTATTCATCTTTCCAAGTGTGATGTAAAGCTCACCTAGATATTCGTGTGCTCCTAAATGTTTGGGGTTTGCTTCTAATGCAATTTGATATGCATCGAAAGCTTTGTCTAAATTTGGCTCACTATGTTTTCTGTAACTAAATCCAAGCAAATTATACACATCAGCTTTTTTATCACCAAGATCTTTACGCTTAGCCATTTTTTCAAGCAATTTGATCGATTTATCAAATTTCTTGTAGTAGACTAATTCGTAAGCTTTATCGTAAAGCTTAATAACTTGTTCACCTGCAGACATACTTGAGCTACTGTCGTCTGAACTTGCAGCAGCAAATACACCAGAGCTAATAAATAACAATGTAAGTAATATTCTAATCATCAAAATCAGATATGTGTGTTTAAACTAATTTCAATATTCGTTTGTGAATTAATTTATTTAATGGCAGGCAATATTATATTTTTTTAATCTGTAATAATTATATGGCCACGGCGTTAGAAAGCCTGCAAGAAGCATTATAGGTATTACCCACCATACAAGTTTAGCGCCACCCATAATGATCCAGTCAACTGCATTCATAGCTATTTCCATAGACACCATTGAAATTAAACTCATTCCTATGGCTGTTTTAAAAGCTTTGATGATAATCATTTGTCTTGATAAAACGACAGTCTCTAAAATGATGCTAGTAATAATACCATTAATGATTGCCAGGATCATAATATAAATAGTAGGCCAAGGAATGCCAGTTAATTGGAAATAGAGTATGGTTCCAAAATCGCCAATACTGCATCCTAGCAAACACCAAGCAGTATTTTTAGCACTTCTCCTCCATGTATGTTTACATTTCCAATGAAAACGTGGAGCTGGTTTTTTTAATGTTTCAGCAATAGACATTAAATTATATTCCTTGTTTAAATTCAAATGTATTATTTATATCATTAATTTCATAACTATCAATTTTACCATTCGTCCATTTGATTGTTATATTTTTAATGATTTCACCTTCACGTAAACCGTAATGTGCTACTGGTTCCATTTGACATAAATATCCTGAGCCTGCATCAATAGTCTTTGCATGATTTCTTAAATTTGTATGTAATGTGACTGTTGCACCTCTAGCTGGAGCACCAAAGGCGTTGAGAGGTTTGATTCTAACATAATTGGTATTTAATACATTTGCTTTAAATAAACTTAGTGGCTGAGCACCAGATTCACCATGAGAAATAAGTAATTCTAAAATTCCATCTCCATCAATATCAGCAACAGCAGCGCCAGTTCCTAAACCTTGTGCTTCAAGTGCTGCATCTAATTTAATTTCTTCTAGGTTTCCTTCATCAATAATACGAAAGAGTTTATTTGGTTGACCTATATTATTTAAAAAAATTTCATCATAACCATCATTATCAAAATCAGCAGATATAACTGTTCGTATTCTACTTGGTGATCTAAAATCTAATGAAGACATATCGAGAAAAGATTCTTTTTGTTTTACAAAAATACGATGATAACCTTCCCAGTTACTTGTTATAATATCAAGTTCGCCTCTATACAAAAAATCTGTTAAAGCAGTTCCTCGACCGTTTTGAAAAGTATCTTGGACATTTTTTTCAGTTGCAATATCTTTAAAATTACCATTTAAATTTTTATATAAAAAATTTGGACCTCTCTCATTAGCTGCGAATATATCCATATTATTAGAAACTATATGTCCTGAAATTACAGCTCTTCCTCCAGTTATTTGATTAATTCCAAGAATTGGTGCTAAGTCTTTAACTTCATTTTCTTCAATTTCATAAAATCTAGTAGGTCCACCATAATTAGCAACATATATACCGTATTTCCCTGATCCATTTCTGTCTACACAAACAACTGATCTACCTGCAGTTAAATTCAAATTTTCTAAGTTTCTTTCTAACTCAAAATAATCGAAAATATTATTATTGTTATCTAATAATCTATCAGAGTATTTTTTTTCTCCACTATACGTATCAGTATTTAAGAAATAAATTTCTTCGAAACCATCCTGGTCTATATCACAAGCTGACACTCCAATAGTATTCCTATCTTCATCAATGAATAAAGGATCTTGTATTGTATTAATTAGTTTTCCATTATTATAACTAAGAGCTAGATTAGAGTAACCAAAACCTGCAACGATAAATTCATAACTTCCGTCTTTATCAAAGTCAGTTACTGAAATCCCATAACTTAATCGATCGTTATTATTTTCAATTATATTTGAAATATTGGAAAAAAATTCTGCTTTGGCCATACTAGATATTAATAAGATAAAAATAAAAACTAACTTACTCATTTCAAGTTTTTTCAATTTGCCAATCTAATAAAAATGTCGCCCATTCCGAAATTTAGTTCTTCAAGAGGCATGCTATTTCTAGCTTCACACATAGGACCTGTTATTTGGTCATTTTTTATATAATCTATATCGTAAGCATCACATATTTTTGCATTATGCAATACGCCAATAACAAGTTTGTTATCTACTGAGTATGTATATTCTTTGTTTAATTCATTACCTTCACAAAAATAATCTCTATTAACAAGTTCGGGAAAATCATTTTTATTGCATGGATTATCAATAACGATTGTATAGATTTCTTTTGATTGATCTTTAAAATCAATGTTGATTTTTTTTGTTTCTGAATATTTCATTACATCGCATAAGCAAGGCCAACAACATTTATAATATTGACCACAAATTCTTTCATCATTTTCTAAATTAATAAGAAAAATTTCATCTGGTTGAGCATCTGGAGGAATTATAGAACCTGAAACAGCACAGTATAACTTGTTAAATTGTATAAACTCTTCATATTCTAAGTTTTGATCTAAAATATATTTAAAAAATCTTGGTCCTGCTGCATTTCTATTTCCATCAGGAAAAATAGTTGACCAATCATTAACAAGTCTTTCGTACAACTTTTCTGTGTTAGCATTGACCAGAGAAATTGGTAAAAATATTGATAAGAATAAAATTATAGTAATTAATTTTCTCATAAAAATTAAATAGGTTTAGCTTTAAAAATGTAAATCCCTTATCTTGAATCAATACTGATCACTTTTTCTGCTTTTTATTCCTTTTTATGCTAATGTCGCACTCGAAGAATTTGACTTATTTTGTGCTAAATACTAGAGAGTAATCATAATTTGGGGCGTCGCCAAGCGGTAAGGCACCGGTTTTTGGAGTCGGCATTCGTAGGTTCGAATCCTACCGCCCCAGCCAAATTTTCTGATAATATTTTTTTAAATTATATTTTTGGCACTCTCTTGGCACTCCAATAGACCTATTAAGTTTGATATTTTATAAAAATCTATAAAATAAATAATTATTTAGCTAGATGTAAAATATGGAATAATAGATTATGCAATTTAACGAAATAATATTGATTACTATTCTAATCACTATTTTTATTTTTGGAGTCAACATACGTACGCTTCTTCAAGTAATAATTGATTATTTAAAAATAATAGCAAACGACGAATATGGAAAAAAAAGTGATAAATTTAAAAATTTCAATACTGAGTTATGGGGAAATATAGTTCAATCTATACTTATCATAATAGCAGTATTAGGATTTGTTCTAGCACTTCATTATTTTCTTGTATAATTTTATGAGTAAAATTATTTTATTTTTTATAGCAATATTATTTAGTTTTGCATCAAGCTCTAAGTCAATTTCTCAATATGAGATACACGACAAATTAAAAATTGGTGATAGTCTACTAAAGCAGTATTCTGAGAAAAATATTAATTTACAAGTAAAAAGAAATTTAGACTTTTATTCAATTTATGGAATGGATAGTACTTTTGTCGAAGTATTTTTTAAGTCAAATATTTTCTTATACGATGCCTTTGCATTTTATATTAAGCCTAAAGACCCTGCATTTATAATTTATGGTATTGGAGGAATAAAAGAATATCCAGATAAATTTACAAAATGTTTAGAATTATTAGAGTCAGAAAATAAAAGAATAACAAAAGAGTTTAGAGTGATCCTTTGGGATTCCTATTATGGTGAACATCCAATCGATCCTTCTGGAAAAAGTTTCAACAAGTCATATTCTTTCATTAGCGTCATTCAAAGTGATAACTTAACTATTGATATTGAGTGTTCTGATTTTGATAAATCTGTTCAAACAGAAACCGATAATAGGGATTTTTATGGGACTTATATTTATACAGATGAAGTATATGATTGGTTTTTGGTAGAATAACAAGGTAGCATAGAATAGATTTTTTTGACACTCTCTTGACACTTTTTGTACTGCATTTTTTAATTTTTAAAAAAAAATATTCAATGAATTCTGGGTAAAATGCGTCGCCAAGCGGTAAGGCACCGGTTTTTGGAGTCGGCATTCGTAGGTTCGAATCCTACCGCCCCAGCCAATATTTCCGTGTTTAGAGTTTCTTTTTTCGAGGTGGTCACTCATTGGTCACACTATCAAAACTATTTTTAATCTACTTTTAATCTTATTGCTGATAAAATAATTTTAATATGATTTATAAATTTTTATTAATTTTACTTTCACTTTTATTTTTAAATTCATGCTTTTCTGACAATATAGTAGGAAAAAAAATTTTATGTCAAAAATTTGATTATCAATCTAAAATTGGTGATCATGCTCGTGCTTATGAATTTATGTCTGATGATATATTAATAAAAATATCAATGTGGTTTGATAAAGGTCTTAATCTACATGAAGTAAAAAGAAACTATCAATTAACTACCGATAAAATTGAAGTTTACCTAAGAAACAACAAAATTGATGAAATAATTAATAGAAAAGATTTATCAATAAATATGCCATATGACACAAATCTAAATTACGCTGAAGGTGAGTGTAAAATGATTAGGGGAGATATTAAAGAAAAATTGAAAAAAATTCATAGTGACCAAAAAGTAGATAATAAAATTAATCTTCTAGACAGAATTAATAACTTCTTTGATAAACTTTTGTACAAAATATAATTTAAAAAATAAAAAAAGTTAAAGAAGAAGCTATTATTGAATAATTTTTACTCCCATTGCACTAATTAGCTGAATATCTTCTTGTTTAATATTTACATATCCATCTATTTTTAAAGATTTTAATTTCTTTAACTTAAGAATAGGTTTAAGATTAATAAAGTCTTCCATTAAGTAAGAATGAAGAGTTAATTCTTCAACGTTTATAAGCGTATCGATCATTTCTAAATTTGTTTGTTCTTCAAGGTTGCCTAACTTTAATGTTTTTAAGTTTTTTAGAGAGGTCAAATCGGCATTTTTAATTACTAAATGTGAGTCATCTAAAAGATATAAAGTTAAATCTGTTAAATTCTCAAAATTTTGAAGAAATCCAAAATCCCATAAATCGTATATTACTAATTTTTTAATATTTGGAAGTTTAGCAGAACTAAAATAATCTATTTTAAATGAATGTAATCCACTATCATTATCAAATATTAATTCTTCAAGATTATTTAATTTATTCAAACAAGCAATATCTTTTATCAGAAGTTCATCTTTATCCATAAATTCACTAGAAAAGTAATTGCTATGTATACGTAATTTTTCTATTTTTTTTACACATTCCCAATGAACAAAATTCTCTAAATTCTTAAATTTTCTAAAATCATCAAAAAAATCTATATCTTGTGAATCAAAATCTACCAAGTATTCTTGATTGAGACTCATATATTGAAAAGGTGTAAGTGTTTCTTGTAATTGTTCTAACTCTTCATCACTTAAAACATCATCTTCAAAATCTTCTGGTTCTGCCGAGTGATCTTTATTTAGCTTCATTTTTTCTTGATTAATTGCACTCATTTGATCAAGAACATCGATGTAAACTTGTCTTTTCTTCTCTATAAATTCTTCTTTAGAAAATTTTTTGTCTTCAAAATCTTTTTCAAGTAATTTTATCTTTTTTTCCCAATCAAGATTTCTTACTTTCTGTTTAATTTTCTCTGCTTTTGTAAAATAATCATCAGCCATTAGGTAATATTAGACATTTTAATTTTTATAGCAACAAAGAGTAAATTATTTGGTCACACTATGGTCACACTCGCAAAGATATTTTTCAAAATTAGGAAAAAAATAATCTAAGTTATCTAACAAATTTATAGCCCAATTGTCATCTCAACGCTTTTTGGAGTCGGCATTCGTAGGTTCGAATCCTACCGCCCCACCAAAGTTAGGTTATTGTATTTGAATTCTGTTCAGAAAATTAATACTTTTCCAATATAAATCGACAAATCTTTGAACAAAACTGATTTTAATAATTTCTCTTTTTTTGACACCCCAAATATATTTTTTATCAATCCAGCCTTTGAAATTATTTGCTGAAACTAAACACCAATTAATTTTACATTTTTCTAAATTAATAATATTGCCATTCCCTATTTCTCCAATAACATTGCCATCCAAAGTATTTAATAATTGTATATTTTCATTATCGTTTGATAAGACAATACCAGTTCTAGTACCAGATATTAAACTTTTATGTATCCATCCAACATTTTTTTTAAAATCTTCTACTTTTCTCCATTCATTATACTCTTCTAAGACTTTTAAAGGATAATTTTTAATTATATATCTAACTACTATTGGATAATTCATACTTGGACCAACACGAATATTTGCTTCATCAGATTTTAAAGATATATACCTAGGAATTTCTAGACCAGTTTCTTTACCAATATCTGCAATGCACACTTGGGAAAAAATTATAATTGTAATGAATGCGATTATAATTTTCATACTAATATTTTATAAAGTAGAATACGATTTATATAAAGTGTATAATATTATGAGCGCCTGTAGCTCAATTGGATAGAGCGTATGACTACGGATCATAAGGTTAGGAGTTCGACTCTTCTCAGGCGCGCCAAAAATTAAATGTTATTATACAAATTTTGTTAAATCTGTATTAGTTAAGTAAAATAAATGATTATTGATATAAATACTAACAAAATAAAAAGTGATAATAATTTATTAAATTTATTTATTAATGCAAATTTCAGTAATTTATCAATTAATTGCAATACACTTAAAGGTAATTTTTTTTCTGATTCATTTTACTATTTTCCAATTACAGAAAATAATGAAACATTTTCATCTTTATTTAATAGAGATTTTAACAATATTTCTCATTTTTATTCACAAAAATTTTTTGATAATTTCAAAGAAAATAAGAATTCATTGAAAAATTTTAAAGAACTTTTTATTCTTGGATCAAATGCGGGTAATAATTATTATTCAAATTTACTACAATTTCTTCCAAGGATTTTTTTTAATAAAAAAACAAATTTAAAACTAGCAATTCATAGGAACTCATCAAACAAATATAGAAACTTTATTGGAAAAATCTTAAAATCTCTAAATATTGAATTTACATTCGTGTTTCTAGACGACGATTTTTATCATTTTACAGATTCTGAATTTCCACAGTTTTTGAGCATGAATGATTCAATTGAGATATTAAAAAGATTTATAAATCCAAAAACTAATGTGGAAATTAGTAAAAAAATATATGTAACTAGAGAAGATTCTAATTATAGAAAAATTTTAAATGAAGGTGATGTTGTTACTATTTTGAGAGAAAGGGGGTATAAGGTTATTAATCCTCAATTATATGAAATAGATGAGCAAATAGAAATCTTCTCAAATGCTGAAAAAATTATTGCGCCACATGGCTCTAATTTAGCAAATATAATTTTTTGCAAACCTGGAACTGAAATTTTTGAGATTACACCTTCTTTTAAAGATAATGAAAAAATTCTTGAAGACAGATATCTAAATTTATGTTTAATTAATAAACTTAAGCATAATAAAATCGTGTCTGACACAGTTGATGTTGAAAATCATTCTGCTTTGGCTAAAAAATATATTCACAAAAATGTACTATCACAAAGCAATTATTATAAAAATCTAATTGTTAAAATTCAAGAGCTAAGTGAAATAATTTAATTTAACATTCTTTTAAATAAACTGGAATTACAACATTAATATTAGTTTCTAGATTTCTGCAAATGTTTTCAAGAGAATATTTATGATCAGTTTGATTTTCATACTTAACTAATAGATTTGTTAATATTGAATTGCTAACTTTATTTTCATAAATTTTGTAATCGTCAAATTTATTTTCCTTAGCAATTAATTTGATAAGTGTTTCGTAATTCAAAATATCGTCAATCAAAAAATTATTTTTTGCCTGATTACTACTATAGATTAAAGCTCCAATATCATTTTTTAAATTTGAAATTTCAATTTTACGACTTTTTGAAACTTTTGTTATAAAATCATTATAAACATCATCAATGATATTTTGTAAGTGTTTGATTTCATTACTGCTAGGTCGTCTAAATGGATTAAACAAATCTTTTCCTTCTCCTGCACTCTGATTAAAAACTTCTATTCCTTCTTTAGTTTCAATTGTCTGACCAAAAATTCCTGAAGATAGACTTGTCGGTGTATTATAGTAAAACCAACTTGGCCCACTGACTCCTATACTTCCAATAATAGATCCATATGACGCGAATATCTTATCAGCTGTCGTTGCAACCCAATATCCTCCAGACGCTAAAATTTCTTTTGTATAAAAATATATTTTAGTATCTGTGTTTTTCTTAAATTCATAAATAATTTGTTCCAACTCAGCTGTAGCACTTACTGTTCCACCTGGAGAATTAATGTTTATAATTAGAGCTTTGATTTCAAGTTCTTTTAATTCTTCTAAATAAGATTTTACCTGCGACGGATTGATGTAATCGTAAAGATTATTTCCTAAAACATTGCTGTTATTATTAAAAATTGGTCCATTTAAATTAATATTAGCTATAATGTTATTTGAACTATCTATACCTTCAGTCATTACAAACTGTTTTTTTTCTAGTTCATTCGAAAAACTAAGTAACAAATTAATAATTATTATAAAAATTAATAATGCGCTCAAAAAACCAAGAGTTCTAAAAAAAACAGTGAAAAATATCATTTTTTTTCAAAATATCATAACTTTGGCTAATTCGAATTTTTTTTTGTTTTCTTCTTGAATAGACTTTAATAATGCTTAAATAACTAGCACTCTCATAATGAGAGTGCTAATAAAAAATGATTTAATTTCAATTAGTTAACAAAAGAGGAAATATGAATTTTAGACCTTTACATGACAGAGTCTTAGTTAAAAGAGTAGACTCTGATCAAAAAACAGCAGGGGGAATAATTATCCCTGATACTGCCCAAGAAAAACCAATGGAAGGTGAAGTATTAGAAGTTGGTTCTGGAGCAAGAGACGAAACAGGAAAACTAGTACCTTTGGATGTCAGAAAAGGAGATAAAATACTTTTTGGAAAATGGTCTGGTACTGAGGTAAAAATGAATGGTGATGATTTTTTAATAATGAAAGAGTCTGATATCATGGGAATTATAACTTCAGGTAAAAAAAAGAAATAGTAATTAAGAGAGGATAAAAAAATGTCTGCAAAAAATATATTTTTTGGATCAGATGCTAGATCAAAAATGTTAACTGGTGTTAACAAACTAGCTGATGCAGTAAAGGTTACATTAGGACCTAAAGGTAGAAATGTAGTTATGGATAAATCCTTTGGCGCACCTAGAATTACCAAGGATGGTGTAAGTGTTGCTAAAGAAATAGAATTAAAAGATAAATTTGAAAATATGGGCGCTCAAATGGTTAGAGACGTTGCCAGTAAAACTAATGATATTGCTGGTGATGGAACGACTACTGCTACTGTATTAACACAAGCAATTGCAACTGAAGGAATGAAAGCTGTTGCAGCTGGAATGAACCCTATGGATCTTAAAAGAGGAGTTGATCTTGCTGTAGAAACTGTTGTTAATGAAATCAGAAAAAAATCTAAAGTAATTAAAACCGATAAGGAAGTTGCACAAGTAGGCACCATTGCTTCAAATGGTGATGCTGAAGTAGGTAAAATGATTTCAAGTGCAATGCAAAAAGTTGGTAAAGAAGGTGTGATTACCGTAGAGGAAGCAAAAAGCTTAGATACTGAACTTGATGTTGTTGAAGGTATGATGTTTGATAGAGGCTATCTCTCACCATATTTTGTAACTAATGCAGAAAAAATGATCACCGAACTTGGTGATTGCTATGTATTACTTCATGAGAAAAAATTATCTAGTTTACAACCAATGTTACCTTTACTTGAATCTATTGTTCAATCTACTAAGCCACTATTAATTATAGCTGAAGATATTGAAGGTGAAGCTTTAGCTACTTTAGTTGTAAACAAACTAAGAGGTGGCTTAAAAATAGCTGCAGTTAAAGCTCCAGGTTTTGGAGACAGAAGAAAAGCTATGTTAGAAGACATTGCAATTCTAACTGGTGGCCAAGTGATAAGTGAAGATCTTGGTATAAAGCTAGAAAATGTTAATCTAGAAATGCTAGGTACTGCTAAACGAGTAGTTGTTGACAAAGAAAATACCACTATCGTTCAGGGCGCTGGCAAAAAGAAAGACATTGAAGGTAGATGTAATCAAATCAGAGCACAAATTGAAGAAACAACTTCAGACTATGATAGAGAAAAACTTCAAGAAAGGCTTGCAAAATTAGCAGGTGGTGTAGCAGTTATCAGAGTTGGTGGCGCTACTGAAGTTGAAGTTAAAGAGAAAAAAGATAGAGTCGAAGATGCAATGCACGCAACAAGAGCAGCTGTTGAAGAAGGTATAGTCCCTGGCGGTGGTTCAGCTCTTGCATATGCTACAAATTCATTGAAATCAGTTAAAACTGCTAATGATGATCAAAAGATTGGTGTTGATATAGTAAGAAGAGCGCTTTTTAACCCAATGAGACAAATTGCAGAAAATGCTGGTGTTGATGGTGCAGTAGTAGCGGGTAAAATTCGTGAAAGTAAAGATCATAATATTGGTTATGATGCTCAAATGGACAAATACACCAACATGGTAAATGCTGGTATAATTGATCCAACTAAAGTTGTAAGAACTGCACTACAAGATGCAGCATCTGTAGCTGGTTTATTAATTACAACTGAAGCTATGGTAGCTGATGCTCCTGAAGATAAATCTGCAACACCTGCAATGCCTGATATGGGCGGCGGCATGGGCGGCATGGGCGGTATGGGCGGCATGGGCGGCATGATGTAATTATAAAATAGTATATGAGGAAAGGGGCAAATTTATTTGCCCTTTTTTTTTAGATTAAACGATCAATTTGATTAGTAATTTTCAAACTGTCTGGCTTTGTCATAGAAGACCAAGATTTAATAAGCTTTCCATTTCTATCAAATAAATATTTGTAGAAATTCCACTTTGGTTTTTCGTTAAACTCCTCCTCAATCCATGCATAAATTGGATGAGCATTGCTTCCTTTCACATTCATTGGTGAAGAAGTAACAAAACCTACACCGTAATTAACTAAACAAATTTGTTTAATATCTTCGGTATCTAAGTACTCTTGGTTGAAGGAATTGCTTGTTGTTGCTATTATTGTTAAATCGCTATTTTTATAGTTCAAAAATAAATTTTGGAGGTCAGCATACTGAGGAGTGAAACCACACCTAGAAGCCGTGTTCACAATTAAAATTGGCTTACCATCAAACTTCTCTAAATTTACTTGATTACCGTCTATATCTTCAAATGAAAAGTCATATAAATTCACTGTCTCATTAGCTAATAATGTATTCTTTAAGTTAAGCATAATCAAAAAAACAAGTAAAAATTTAAATTTCATGTTAGTGAGTAATAAATATATCGCTTATGGAAACATTCAATAGCTTTACCGACCTTTTTTTAGATGTTTGGAATAATGGTGTATTTGGCATAAATGCTTCAGATATCATAGTAAGCCTTGTAATTTTCCTACTTTTTTATTTACTTAGAAGACTTATAGCTAGATTTATTATTAATCGATTATCAAGAATTGTTTCAAAAACTTCTAATCAAATTGACGATGCTGTAATTGAAGTACTTGATGGACCATTAAAATTTCTTCCTGTTGTTTTAGGTTTCTTTATAGCTTCCTCGTACTTGGATGTTTCTGATAATAATCAAGATTTTTTAGATTTACTAAACAGATCTTTAATTACAATTTTTATATTCTGGTTACTTCATCAATTGATTATACCATTTTCATTCGTAATAAAAAACTTTGAGTCAAAAATTTCCAAACCTTTAGTTGATTGGACACTTAAAGGTTTAAAAATTCTTGTTATTGTTCTGGGAGCTGTAGCAATTTTAGAATTGTGGGGTATAAGAGTGGGACCAGTAATTGCAGGATTAGGTTTATTTGGTGTAGCAGTTGCACTAGGTGCTCAAGATTTATTTAAAAATTTAATTAGTGGTATCATGATACTGATGGAAAAGAGGTTTACTGTTGGCGATGTTATATTAGTTTCAGGTGAAGTAGAGGGAGTTGTTGAACAAATTGGATTTAGATCAACCCTTGTTAGAAGATTTGATTCAACTCCAGTAATGGTTCCAAATTATAAATTTGCAGAGCAGTCTGTAACTAATTACACAAGAAGACATCATAGACGTATAAGATGGTTAATTGGACTAGAATATAGAACTACTATTGATCAATTAAAAAATATCAGAGATGAGATAAATAATTTAATTGAAAAAGATGATAACTTTGCAAAAAATCAAAACGCAAGTTTCTACGTTAGAATAGATAGTTTTTCTGATAGTTCTATCGATATGCTAGTACAAACATTTACTGTTACGAATGAATGGGCAGAATTTTTAAAAATAAAAGAAAATCTTGCTGTCAAAATAATAGAAATAGTTGAAAATAATGAAGCTGGTTTTGCTTTTCCGAGTCAATCCCTTTATGTTGAAAAATTATCAGATGAAAAAACAGAAATTTTTAATCCTCAATCTACTAAGAAATAATGAACGAAAATAATCGTGTAATTTCTGGCTCTCTTTTTATATTGGCCAGTATCGCTGTTGCATTCATTTTAAATTTCTCTCAACCTATAATGGTCCCATTTGTTTTAGCACTTCTTTTAAGGATATTAATTGATCCAATAATTGATTTTCAGACTATAAATCTTCGTGTACATAGATTTATAGCAGTTTTTATTAGTATTTGTTTAATTGTACTTTTATTCTCAATTATAGTTCCTTTTATTGTTTCTTCTGTGGCAACATTCTTGGAGTCTGCAGATGACTATAATCAAAAAGTAATAATTTTAATTGAGGCAGTCATAATACAACTTCAACAATTTGAAATTGATATTGATAGAGAAACAATTAGAAATACAATTTCAGAGTTACCCATTACTAATTGGGCTGGAGCTATATTAAGTAATAGTGCGAATTTTATTTCAAAGTTTCTCCTAGTTGTAATAATCACCCTTTTTTTATTGCTTGGCACTCCTCCTAAGAATACTTCTGATGAGTGGAACGACATTATTAGATTAGTAAAAAAATATATATTTACAAAATTTTTAACATCAGCTTTTACAGGCATAGCTGCAGGATTAATTTATTGGTTTTTAGGCTTAGAATTAGCTTTTATTTTTGGCAGCTTAACATTTATTTTAAATTTTATTCCAGTTATTGGTTCTGTAATTGCTGTTTTACTTCCATTACCAATTGCTTTCCTTCAATATAACGATCCTACACTAGTTGTATTAATAATAATTTTGCCTACGATTATTCATCAAATAGTAGGAAATTTTGTAGAACCTAAAATATTTGGTGATAGTTTTGGATTACATCCAATTACGATTATCTTATCCTTAATTTTCTGGGGAATGATTTGGGGTTTTATTGGAGTTCTTCTTGCAGCACCTTTAACTGCAATCATCAGAATTACATTTGAAAGATTTGAAACTACCAAACAATTTGCAAGATTATTAGAAGGTAAGATTCATATTAAGCAAGATTAACCTAATATTTTTTTACATATATCGTAACTAAATCCAGCTCTCGCCATTTTTGCCAATTTTTTTTCATAGCTTTCATTTTTTTCTAACAATTTTTTTTTCTTAGTAAATATTCTTGCTGACTCTAACTCCCAATTTTCATTATCTTGTTTCATTAAGTTTAAATTATTTTGAATTTGGGATTTACTTACTCCTTTTTTTATCAAGTAATTGAAAATGAAATTCTTAGATTTTCCAGAATTTGATAAAGATAGAATTTTTGTTGCACTATATCTATCGTCATCAATAAATTTATTTTTTTCTAATTTTAAAATTATACTTTCAATAATATCTATAAGTTTTTTTTTCTCAAAATTTGTTATATTTAATCTTAAAATTTTTCTTTTAAGTACATTGACTAAATTATTCTTTGAGGAATCGTATTTACTTAAGTAATCAACCGCGTATTTTAAGAGTTTTTTTTCGTCCACTAAATTAATATACAAATAATTTAAATATATTAAAAGAAAACTCCTAATATGATTTACTATAATTATCTTTGTTTTCTTACATTAGTAAAAAAAGAAGTCTTTCGGTTCTTAAAAGTTGGCATTCAAACTGTGATTGGACCAGCTATTAGCTCTTTATTATTTTTAGCTGTTTTTAGCCTAGCTTTAGGTAGATCAGTTAATTCAATAAATGGTATTGATCTTTCTTATTTTATTGCACCTGGTTTGATAATGATGACGATGCTTCAAAACTCTTTTGCTAATTCTGCATCAAGTATCGGTCAATCAAAATTTCAAGGTAATATTGTTGACATATTAATGGCTCCATTAAATAATGTTGAATTAGCATTCGGATTTATAATTGGCTCAGTTTGCAGGGGTGTTGTGTGCGGTATAGTAACAACTTTAGGAGTTATGATATTTGTACCTCTTCAGGTTTATTCTTATACAGCATTATTATTTTTCACACTGATGGGATGCACAATGATGGGAACTTTAGGTACAATTGTTGGAATTTGGGCAGACAAATGGGATCAGCAACAAGGTATAACTAACTTTATTGTTTTACCTCTTACTTTTTTATCAGGAACATTTTATTCAATTTCAAGACTACCTGATTTTTGGCAGAAAGTTTCCTCATTTAATCCATTCTTTTATAATATTGATGGTTTCAGATATGCTTTTACAGGTATTTCTGATAGCTCGTTAATGCATGGCTCAATATTCTTAATAATTATTAATATTATATTAATTTTAATATGCTATTTTATGTTTCTCAAAGGATATAAAATTAAATTTTAGATATGGTTAGCAAATATTTATCAAATGTTATGCCAACTTATGGCAATAAATCTCTTGAATTTGTAAAAGGTAAAGGGTGTTATTTATACACTAGTCAAAACAAAAAATATTTAGATTTTGCAAGTGGAATAGCTGTAAACTCTCTTGGCCATTGTCATCCAAAGCTAATAGAAGCACTGAATAAACAATCAAAACAACTCTGGCATGTTTCAAACTTATATAAAATAAAAAAACAAGAACAATTTGCAAAATTACTTTGTAAAAATTCTTTTGCAGACAAAGTTTTTTTTACTAATTCAGGAACTGAATCTATTGAATGCGGAATTAAAATAATCAGGGGGTATCATTCATATCACAAGACAAAAAAAACAGAGATTATAACTTTTGATGGTGCTTTTCATGGAAGAACTTACGGCGCACTTTCAGCGCAAAAAAATAAAAAATACTCTAACGGCTTTGGTCCTATGCTTAAGGGTTTTAAACAAATTGAATTTAATAATAAAAAAAAATTAATGTCAGCAGTAAATAAAAAAACAGCTGGTATTATTATTGAACCAATTCAAGGAGAAGGAGGTATTCGTCCTGCCAATTTAAGTTTTTTAAAATCATTAAGGAAAATTTGTAATGAAAATGGTATTTTACTATTTTTTGATGAAGTTCAATGCGGTTTTGGCAGATCTGGTAAATTATTTTCCCATGAATGGGCAAAAATTAAACCTGATATTATGTCTGTTGCAAAAGGTATAGGATCGGGTTTTCCACTTGGAGCTTGTATGTCAACAAACAAAGCATGTGTTGCAATGACTAAGGGCAGTCATGGATCAACCTATGGTGGTAATCCGTTAGCTATGAGTGTAGGTTTAGAAGTTTTAAAACTTATTTCTAGTAAAATATTTCTTTCAAAGATTGATAAAACTGCTAGATATTTTTGGAAAAATTTGAAAAAATTGGAGAGTACATCTAATATTATTTCAGAGGTTAGAGGTGCAGGACTTTTATTGGGAATAAAAACTAATATTAGTAATATAGATTTTTCTGAACAATTAAAAAAAAATAAATTACTAAATGTACCAGCTGCAGATAATACAGTAAGATTAGCTCCACCACTGATTGTATCTAACAAAGAGATTGATCAATCAATTACAATAATTAAAAAGACTTTAAAAGAATTATCAACATGAAACATTTTATTGATATCAATAATTTTAAAAAAAAAGAAATTGATGAAATAATTTTACTTGCTAAAAAAATTAAAAAAAACCCAAAAAAATATTCTTCATATTGCAAGGATAAAACTCTTGGTTTAATTTTTGAAAAACAATCACTAAGAACGAGATTAAGTTTTAATATAGGAATGCAAAAACTAGGGGGTTCTGTATTAGAATTGCAAAGTAAAGATATTGGCTTTGATAATAAAAGAGAAAAATCTAAAGATGTTCTAAATGTATTAAGTCAATATATTGATTGTATAATGATAAGAAATAATAATCACAAACAAATAGTCAAATTAAGCAAGGAAAATATTCTTCCAATAATAAATGGTCTAACTGAATTTAGTCATCCGTGTCAAATACTTGGTGACTTTTTGACTCTGCTAGAGAACTTTAAAACATATAAAAATTTAAGCATTGTTTGGATAGGTGACTACAACAATGTTTTACGTTCACTTATTCATTTACAAAATATTTATAATTTTAAACTTAATGTAGTTGTACCAAACCAGATTTTTAAAAATTATAAAAATGAATTTCTAAAATCTAATAACAAAAATATGAAATACTTTGATGATCCTTTTGAAGGTGTAAAAAAATCAAATTGTGTGATGACTGATGTGTGGGTTTCAATGGGTGAAAAAAATAATAAAACAAAATATTTTAAAAATTTTACTGTGAATAATAAAATTATGAGTAATGCATCAAATAATGCGATTTTTATGCATTGTTTACCAGCAAAAAGAGGTAAAGAAGTAACTTCAGATGTTCTTGATGGTAAAAAATCTGTTGTATTAAAGCAAGCAAAAAATAGAATGTATATTCAACAAGCGATATTAATTTATGTACTTAAAAAATAGTTTTATTTTAATTTTATTTATAATTTTATCTTGTCAACCAGTTGAAATATTAAAACCAATTGAAATCGATATAACTAGATTTGAAAAAATATCCATAAATGCAAAAATAATTGAAGTTAATAAGAAATACAATTCAATATTTTCTAAATCTAATATTGAAGATCAAATACAAAAATCTCCAATTAATTTAATGGCTGAATGGAATAGTCAAAATATTCTTAAACTTGGAAATGAAAACAAGTTAGTTGTAAACATTTTAGATGCATCTATTAAAAAAACTGAAATAATGAATGTTGATGCTAAAAAATATGAAGAAAAAACTATATTTAACTATGAAGTATTTTATTTAGTTGAATATGAACTTTATGATAGTGGTAATTATTTAATAGCTAATACAACAGTAGAGACTTCAAGATCTACAACTTCTCAAAAATATATTTCTTTAAATGAAACTGAAGTAATTATTAATGATTTATTAATTTTAGCAATGAGAGATTATATAAATGAAACAATAAACCAATTATCTATTTATATGGGAGATTATTTAAGTTATTAACTTCTCCAAAAATTCATAGATAATAAAACCAAAACTGTAAAAATTTCTAGTCTTCCAATAATCATAGTAATTGATAATATCCATTTAGCTCCATTATCTAATAAAAAATAATTTCCGCTAGGCCCAATTATTTCGCCTAAACCGGGGCCAACGTTTGATATAGCAGAAGCTGCTGCTGAAAAAGCAGTTAAAAAATCTAAATTGAATAAGCTTAAACTTACTGCTGATAAAATAAATAAAAATATATACATAAAGAAAAAGCCCATTATTGAGTTATAAGTATTTTCATTAACTGTTTTGCCATTAAATCGCATAACCAATACTGCATGAGGCTGAGTTAACTTTCTAATTTGTGTAATTGCTCCTCTAAACAAAATTTGTAATCTAAATATTTTAATTCCACCAGTGGTAGATCCTGCACAACCACCAACAAACATAATAATCATCATTATTACAATACCAAAACTTCCCCAATTAGAAAAGTCACTACTAGAATAACCAGTTCCAGTCAAAATTGATGTAATATTGAATAAAGCAATTCTTAAAGCTGAAATTATATCTATAGATTGATTAGTAGTTAGCCAAATTGTCGTTAACAAAATAATTATAAATAAAATTAGAAAGAATAATTTTATTTGATCATCTTTAAAAATTAACCTTTTTTGATTGTGAAGAAATTGCAAATATAAGACAAATGGCAAACTGCCAACCAACATAAAAATGATGCTTATAATCTCAATTTGAAAAGAATTAAAATATAAAAAAGATTCATTGTAATTTGAAAATCCACCAGTTGAAATCGTAGTCATTGCATGAATAATTGAATCAAAACCTTTCATTCCATTTACAAAATACAAAAAGGCACAAATAACTGACAAAAATACATAAAGTAGAAATAATTCAATTACAAACCGATTAACTTTGGGAATTGTTTTTTCATAAGGATCATCATGTTCCATATGTAGCAGCTGCATGCCACCAATTTGTAAAGTTGGCAATATAGCCATTGCAAGAACGATTATTCCTATTCCTCCAAACCATTGAAGAAGAGATCTCCAAATTAATATACCTTCTGATAAGTTTTCTAAATTATTAATAACCGTTGCGCCAGTTGTAGTAATTCCACTCACAGATTCAAAAAAAGCATCTGTATATGAGAGTGAAGACGATGAATACACAAATGGAATTGCACCAAAAAGAGATATTACTAACCAAGATGAAATTGTTAACAAAAATGCCTGTCTAATTCCAAGCTTAATATTTTTTTTTCTAAATGAAAAATATAAAATTATACCTATAAAAAATGTGATTAAACTAGAATAAAAAAACTGTAACCATTCATAATTGCCATAATACAGATCAAAGCACATTGGTATTAGCATTGCCAATGCTTCAATACATATTAGTAAACCGATTATGTTTAATATCGACCTAAAGTCTCTCATTCTTTTTTATAAATTAATTTAATTCGTTATTTTCAAATGGTGTATCTAATGAAAATTGAGGAATTTGAACATCAAAAGTATTCCCATTATCATTTTGCATCTCGTAAGTTCCTTCCATAAAACCAGATGAAGTAGTTAAAGGAGTTCCACTTGTGTATTCAAATTTTTCACCAGGATTAAGTACAGGCTGTTCTCCAACAACACCTTTTCCGCGTACTTCTTGTAATGTGCCATTAGCATCAATAATTTTCCAGTGTCTGTTTACAAGTTGTACTTTTTCTTTGCCTTGATTATCAATTGTTACCTTATATGCCCATACATAATGCTGATCTTCTGGTTCAGATTGATCTTCTAGATAATATGGTTTTACAGTAATGTTAATTTTTTTTGTTGTTTTAGAATACATTGAAGAAAGCTCAATATACCAAAATTATTATAAACAAAAGTTAATTTGTTTTTTTTATTTCTACTCTTCTATTTGCCGGTTGTTTAGTGTCATCCGGAGTATGTACAGCTAAAGATTCTTCACCTTTGCCTAAAATTTTAATACTATTTTGATTAATTCCATAATTAATTAAAATTTCTTTTACAACTTCAGCTCTTTTAATAGATAATGATAAATTATATTTATTTGTTCCTTTAGTATCAGTATGTCCAACGACTAGATACTCATTAATAAGACTTCCATAATTATTTAAAAATTTTTTTATTTTATCTTTACTTACTTCAGATAAATTGAATTTATCAAAATCAAAATATATTATTTGCATTAATTCTTTATTTTCATTTTTAGTAACAATTGTTACTTCATCTTTCGATTCATTTTCTAAATTATTATTTTTATTTGTATTTTCCTGTTCATTTTCTTGAGTAGATATTTTTTCATAAATATTATGCATGGCGTTCAAGAAATCATTCTTGCAACTATTAATATCCCATGCTTGCCAATTTTCCTCCTGTTGCTCTGACCAGCAGTCTAATGATGAGATTGCTTTTGCTAAATTAAAAGGATCAATTTTTTTAGCATCTTTATAAATTGTCATAAGGTTATCATATGCAATTCTTATTTCGTTAATATTTTCCTCTGGCAACTTCCAATATGAAATTTCTTCAGGATATATTTCATCAGTTTCTAAACTCTTGAGAGCTTTTTCAGAATATAATTTTGCTGAATTCCAATCATGCATCTCTTCTGCTTCAAAAGTAGCTCTTTTTTTGTATTCGGACAATAAGTGTTCTTGAAAGTTTCTTGGTTTATTAGTTTCCATAGTAGATAGTTCTTTATAGCTAGCAGAGCAACCCGTTAAAAAAATTAGAATAGAGATAATTGATATTAAATATTTAAATTTCATAGATTTCCATTATCAAATTTTGCTGTCAAAACTAAGACTAAATTTTGACCGAATTAAGGTCCACCATTTTCTTTGTATCACACACATTTTATTATTGCGGAGTATTTAAAGATTAAATACAGAATTATCATATTTATTTAAGGAGTTTATGATGATTAAACATTCTACGTCAGTGGATCAATCGGACAGAAAGGTTCCCTACAATTTAAGACAAAGTGGTCCTACACCAGTTCAAATGCTTATTTCAACAAGAGTGAGAAAATCACCTTATTGGCATTTGTCAATGGAGGCGGGATGTTGGAGAGCAACAGTTTATAATAGGATTTATCATCCGAGGGGTTATGTAAAACCAGAAGATGGTGGAGCAATGGTTGAGTATGAGGCAATTAAAAATCACGTTACCATGTGGAATGTTGCAGTTGAAAGACAAATTCAAGTTAAAGGGCCTGATGCTGAGGCTTTTGTCGATTATGTTATAACAAGAGATGCTACAAAAATATCTCCAATGAGAGGAAGATATGTAATTCTTTGTAATCAGTATGGGGGTGTTTTGAACGATCCTATTCTTCTAAGAATTTCTAAGGATGAGTTTTGGTTTTCTTTATCTGACTCAGATATCGGTTTGTATTTGCAAGGTGTAAATCATGATAATAGATTCAATGTTCATATTGACGAAATTGATGTAAGCCCAGTTCAAATTCAAGGCCCAAAAGCTCACGCTTTGATGAATGATTTAATAGGTGATCAAGTTAAAGTTGATGAAATGCCATTCTATGGACTTGCTGCTGCTAAAGTTGGTGGAAGAGATTGTATAATATCACAAACAGGTTTTTCTGGAGAAGCAGGATTTGAAATATATTTATATGACTCAACCAAATATGCTGATGATATGTGGAATGCTGTTTTAGAAGCAGGAAAAAAACATAATCTTATGGTTATAGCTCCAGCTCATCACCGTAGAATTCAAGCGGGTATTCTATCTTGGGGTCAAGATATGGATAATCAGCATAATCCTTTTCAATGTAATCTAGGGTATCAGGTATCTTTATCAGGTAAAGGCGAGTGGAATAAAACTTCTGATTATGTTGGTAAGACTGTTCTTGAAAAAATGAAGGCAGATTTAAAAGATGGAAAAAAACCTTATAAACTTCAATTAGTTGGATTAAGTTTAGGTGGAAAACCTATTGAAGAATATGCTCCTGATTTTTGGCTTGTTTCAGAAGATGGCAATGAGCCTTGTGGTTTCATAACATCTCCATGGTATCATCCTGAGCAAGGAAGAAACATTGCCATGGGCTATGTACCATTTGATGGAACTCTAAATAACAATGGTTTTCCTATTGGAAATTATGGTCGTAAATTCAAGGTTCACCTACCTGATATATATGCAGACTCACCTGGTGTACCAGTAGATGCAGAAGTTGTGCCAATTCCTTTTACTGAATCACACAACTCTAATACGAGAGAAGTAGTAGATAAATAAAACTTTTTAGAAGCTCTATTTAATTAATAGAGCTTCTTTATTTTAATAAAGCTTTTATTCTATCAATAGAGATATAACCAACAACAAGTTCTTCATTAACAAAAAAAGTAGGAGTACCTCGAGCACCTGATCCATTAGCTAAAAAAGAACTCAGTCTCACGATATTATTAACACTTTCTTTTGTCATATCGATATTTAATTTAGCATCATTTAACTCAAGATTTTCAATTATTTGTTTTAGTTTTGCATTATTTAAATTTCCTTCAACTTCAAACAATGCATTATGAAAATCGATACCTTTGTTCTGCATGTTTGCAGCTATAACCATATTTGCAAGTAATTTAGAAGACTCACTTAAAATTGGATGTTGTAAGAATACTATTCTTGTATCTTTTCTTTCACTTGCAATCTGAAGTAATTCAGGATGAACTTTTTTACAATATCCGCAAAAATAATCCATAAATTCAATAATGGTATTGTTTGCATTTTCATCACCAATTTGAACAATTCCATCTTCAGGAATAACATCTAAAATTTTTAAATGAAAAGGCTTAGACCCATCAAAAAACAATTCTTTAAGAGTTATTTCAGCCTTTATGGGAAGACAAATAAACGCACTCATTATAACCACCAAAATTATTTTTTTAAAGTATCTCATGATTGACCCACCTTATTTAATATGATTAATGAAGTACAGTATTAAATAGTAATAATGAAATCAAAGTCAAAAGTAGTTGTCATCGGTGGAGGTGCTGTAGGCGTTAGCACTCTCTATCATTTAGCCAAAAAGGGTTGGTCAGATGTAGTCCTGGTTGAAAGAAAAGAATTAACTTCAGGATCAACATGGCATGCAGCAGGTTTACTTCCATTATTCAATATGAGTTATTCAGTAGGTCAATTGCATAAATACGCAGTCAAACTTTACAAAACTCTTGAAGAAGAAACAGGACAAAAAGTTGGTTTTAGTGTAGTTTCAAATATCCGTTTAGCAACTACTCAAGATAGAATGGATGAGTATTATCAATATTCAGGAGTTGCAAAAACAATAGGTGTAGATGTTAAATTTTTAACACCTGAACAAGTAAAGGAAATTTGGCCCCTTTGTAATACAGTTGGATTGATAGGTGCAATTCAACATCCTGAAGATGGATACATTCAACCAGCCGATCTAACTCAAGCTCTAGCAAAAGGAGCAAGAGATAAAGGTGCAGAAATTTATAGAAATACTTCTGTAACCGGTATTAAAAAAAATAAAGATGATTTATGGATTGTAGAAACTAATAAAGGTTCTATTGAATGTGAGCATGTAGTGTCATGTAGTGGTAATTTTGCAAGACAAACTGGAAAGATGGTCGGACTTGATATTCCAGTTATACCTGTTGAACACCAATACATCGTGACTGACGATCATCCTGAAATATTAAAAAGAAAAGAACAAGGACTTCCTGAAATGGGAGTCTTACGAGATTCTGATAGTTCTTGGTATATGCGTGAAGAAAGAGGGGGATTGATATTAGGGCCTTATGAAAAAGGAGCTCCCGTTTGTTATGTAGATGGACCTGACAAAGAATCTGAATTTGAATTATTTCAAGAAGACCTGGAGCGTTTAGAGCCTCACATTGAATCAGCAATGCACCGTGTTCCTATTTTTGGAGAAGTTGGAGTTAAGAAAGTTTACAATGGTGCTATTTGTTATACACCAGATGGAAGTCCAATTGTTGGACCGGCATGGGGACTTAAAAATTTCTGGTTAAATGAAGGTCATAGTTTTGGAATTACTGCGGCTGGTGGAGCAGGATGGCAAATTGCCGAGTGGATAGTAGACGGTGAACCTACAATTGATATGTTAGGTGTAGATCCTAGAAGATTTGGTGATTATGCAACAGAGGCATATTTGATTAAAAAGAATGAAGAAGCTTACGCAAATGTCTTTACAGTACACTATCCTGATGAAGAAAGAGAAGAGGGACGTCCATTAAGACAAGCTCCATGTTATGATAGATTAAAAAATCTTGGCGCAGTTTTTGGTCAAAAGTTTGGTTGGGAGCGTGCTAACTGGTTTGCACCTTCAAAAGAATTACAAAAAGATGATTGGTCATTTAGAAGATCAAAATGGTTTGAACATGTTGGCAACGAGTGCTTGAATGTTCAGAATAATGCTGGCCTTCTAGATATGACTGCCTTTGCTAAATGTCGGATTTCAGGACCTGGTGCAGAAGAATTTCTAGACTACTTAGTCGCAAACAAAATTCCTAAAAAAATTGGAAGAGTTAATCTTTGTCATGCACTAAATACTGCTGGAGGAGTTCACTCAGAATTCACAATTGCAAAAGAAAAAGAAAATTCCTTTTATTTAGTTTCAGCAGGAGCATATCAACGATTAGATCATGATTGGATTCATAAATGGATGCCCAAAGATGGAACAGTAATTTATGAAAATCTAACTAACAGTATGGGTGTTCTTGTTTTAGCAGGACCTAAATCAAGAGATATTCTTTCCAAAATTACAAAGACTGATTTATCTAATGAAAATTTCCCATGGTTATCCTCAAAAAAAATCAATGTTGGTTTAGCCCCTAGTATTGCTATGCGAATGAATTTTGTTGGAGAACTCGGATGGGAATTACATCATCCAATTGAATATCAAAACCATATTTTTGATAAATTGATGGAAGCAGGTAAAGTTCACGGGCTTAAACCATTTGGTATTAGAGCAATGGAAAGCTTACGTGTTGAAAAAACCTACAAATTAGTTGGTACCGAAATGTCTATAGAATATGCAGCCTTTGAGTCTGGATTAGATAGATTTGTACATTTAAATAAAGGGAATTTTATTGGAAGAGATTCTCTTGTTAAATGGCAGCAAAATGGTTTTAAAAACAAAATGGTAACTTTAGAGGTTCATGATGTTGAAGATGCAGATGCTTTGGGTAATAATCCTATTTATAACAATGGAAAAGTTATAGGTCGTGCGACAGGAGGTAACTATGGTTTTAGAGTGAAAAAATCATTAGCTATTGGTATGGTGGAACCTCAATTTGCAGATGTTGGTCAAAAGTTAGAAATGGATATATTAGATAAAAAATACAATGTAACAGTTATAGAGGATAGTCCTTATGATCCTAAAAATGAAAAACTAAAGCAATAGTATGAAGCTACTTGTTACTGTAAAAAGAGTCATAGATTATAATGTTCAAATCAGGGTTAAAGCTGATGGTTCAGGAGTTGAAAAAGATAATGTAAAAATGTCCATGAATCCTCCTGATGAAAATGCTGTAGAGGAAGCTCTACGAATAAAAGAAGCTGGTAAAGCAGATGAGATTATAATTCTTTCCGTAGGTAATGATAAGGCTCAAGAAACCATCCGAACTGCATTAGCAATGGGAGCTGATAGGGGTATACATGTTAAAACGGACAATGATTTAGAGCCTCTAGCTATTTCTAAAATAATTTCTAAAGTTGCTGAAGAAGAAAAACCTTCAATTATTTTAATGGGAAAACAAGCAATTGATGATGACTCTAATCAAACCGGCCAAATGACATCCGCTTTACTTAATTGGCCTCAGGCTACATTTGCGTCTAAAATTGAAATTGAGGGACAAAATGCAATAGTTACAAGAGAGATTGATGAAGGTTTGGAAAGGATAAAAGTTTCTATACCATTTGTAGCATCATGTGATCTTCGACTTAATGAACCAAGGTATGCTTCTTTACCAAATATAATGAAAGCAAAGAAAAAACCAATTGATACAAAAGAAGCATCTTCACTTGGTATAAATATAGAACCTAGGATTGAACAGATAAAGGTAGAAGAGCCGCCTGTTAGACAAAAAGGAATTATGGTAAGTGATGTTGCTGAACTGGTTCAAAAACTCAAACATGAGGCAAAAGTAATATGACAATATTAGTATTAGCAGAACATAACAATACAGATATTAAGTCTTCAACATTAAATACTATATCTGCAGCATCGCAAATAGACCAAGACATTCATGTTTTGGTAACAGGTTATGAATGTGAAGAGCTAGCTAAAAATATCTCTAAATGTGAAAAAGTTTCAAAAGTATATTTAGCCAATAATGAAAAACTTAAAAATCCAATTGCTGAAAATATTGAACCTATAGTTGTATCTTTAGCCAATAATTATTCGCACATTATGGCGCCTGCAACAACATTTGGAAAAAATATTTTTCCTAGAATTGCTGTTAAATTAGATATTGCTCAAGTTAGCGATGTTATAAAAATATTAAGTTCCGATACTTTTATGAGACCAATTTATGCTGGGAACGCTATAGCTACAGTTAAATCAAATGATAAGATTAAAGTAGTAACGGTACGACCAACATCATTTGATCCTGTAGAAACTAGCGGTGGAAAAGAAGAGGTCGAAAATATTTCTTTTGATAATGATAGTGGCAGTGTTGAATTTATAGATAGAGAAGAATCTCAATCTGAAAGACCAGAGTTGAGTACTGCTCGAGTCGTGATATCTGGGGGCAGAGGATTACAAAGTGCCGAAAATTTTAAACTTCTAAATGAAATAGCAGATAAGCTTAATGCTGCAGTTGGTGCTTCTCGTGCTGCTGTAGATGCTGGTTATGTTTCTAATGATTATCAAGTTGGTCAAACTGGAAAAGTAGTTGTTCCAGATTTGTATATAGCTGTTGGTATTTCTGGTGCAATACAGCACTTAGCAGGTATGAAAGAAAGTAAGGTAATTGTCGCAATCAATAAGGATGAAGAAGCGCCGATATTTAATGTTGCTGATTATGGATTAAATGCTGACTTATTTGAAGCATTGCCTCAATTATCTTCTGAACTAGATAAATTAAATACTATTCAACAATAAATTAATTTATTACAATAAATAAAATGGAAGTAGAACGCGAGTCAATGGACTATGATGTTGTTGTAGTAGGTGCTGGTCCATCAGGCCTATCAACTGCAATCAAACTAAAACAGCTAAACCCTGAAATTAATATTTGTATATTAGAAAAGGGATCAGAAGTAGGGGCACATATTTTAAGTGGTAATGTCTTTGAAACAAGAGCACTCGATGAATTAATACCTGAGTGGAAAAGTAAAGACTCACCAATTAAAACTAAAGTAACAAAAGAAAAGTTTTTATTCTTATCTTCGAAAGGTTCGTTAAATTGGCCTACATGGCTTCTTCCTAGTGTTCAAAAAAATCATAAGAATTACATAATTAGTCTTGCAAATTTATGCAGATGGCTGGCAAATGAGGCCGAAAGTTTAGGAGTAGAAATTTTTCCAGGATTTGCAGCGTCTAAAATATTATATTCAGACGATAATCATGTAATTGGTGTTCAAACTGGTGATATGGGTATTGATAAAGATGGTAACAAAAAAGATAGTTTTGAACCAGGTATTAATATTAAAGCTAAAGTAACAGTATTTGCTGAGGGTTGTAGAGGTCATTTGGGTAAAGAATTAATTAAAAAATACAATTTATCAAAAGATAAGTCACCACAACAATACGGAATTGGATTTAAAGAAATATGGGAAGTAGACGAAAGTCAGCATGAAGAAGGTCTTGTCATGCATACTGCTGGATGGCCATTAGATAATGCAACTTATGGTGGCAGTTTTTGTTATCATGCTGAAAATAAACAAATATTTTTAGGATATGTAATTGGTCTTGATTATAAAAATCCTTATTTATCTCCTTATGATGAATTTCAAAAATTTAAAACTCACCCAGCAATAAAGAAAATTCTCACTAATGGAAAACGTATCGCTTATGGAGCAAGGGCACTTATTGAAGGTGGTATTCAAAGTTTACCTAAAATGTATATGCCAGGTGCATTACTAGTTGGATGTGATGCAGGTACTTTAAATATGCCAAAGATCAAAGGATCACATACTGCTATGAAAAGTGGAATTATAGCTGCTGAAACAATTAATGATTATTTAAGTAAATCTATACCTCTTTCAGAATATGAAAATAAATTTAAACGTTCATGGCTTTATAAAGAATTATTTGCAGCAAGGAATGTGAAACCTAGTTTTAATTGGGGGCTAATACCTGCAATAATATTTACTGGAATTGATCAAATAATATTTAGAGGCAGGCTTCCTTTTACACTACAACACGAACATGCTGATCATGAAGCTTTACACTTAGCAAAAGATTCAAAAAAAATAGACTATCCAAAATACGATGGAATATTTACGTTTGATAAAACCAGTTCTGTTTATTTGACTGGAACTAACCATGAAGCTGATCAGCCAGTGCATTTACAATTAAAGGATAAGGAATTACCAATAAAATTTACTTTAAACGCCTATGATGAACCATCTCAAAGATATTGTCCTGCTGGTGTATATGAGATTGATAAGACAGATATTCAAAATCCTAAATTTGTAATTAATTCGCAAAACTGTATTCATTGTAAAACATGTGATATTAAAGAGCCATCACAAAACATAAATTGGGTTGTACCTGAAGGTAGTGGGGGGCCAAATTATGCAAATATGTAATACATATGTAAAATACTTATGTTAATTAAATTGACTAATTTTCATTATGAATAAAAATAAAATTGTATTTACTTTTGCTACAGCGGAAGTAAATTTTATTGGTCAAATATTTATCAAGATTACTGAATTATTAACAGGAAAATTAAAATTAAAAAAATTATACGATGAATATTTATCTGAAGATAGACCGCCTGAGCTTTTTTGGGATGATGCAGTAGATAAATTAAATCTTAATTTAATAACTAATTTTAAGGATGGCAGTTATATACCAAAAAAAGGAAAATTAATTGTTATAGCAAATCATGCTTTTGGAGTTGCAGATGGTGTATCTATATGTTCAGCAATTTCAAAAGTAAGACAAGATTATAAAATGGTTACACATAAAGTCTTAAGACAAGCAGAGGCAGTAAAAGATAAAATATTGCCTATTGATTTTAACGAAAATAGAGAAGCTCTATTAACTAACATTAATACGCGTAAAGAAGCTGAAAAAATTTTATATAATGAAGGTGTTTTGGTGCTTTTCCCTTCTGGAACGATAGCAACTAAACAAAATTTAAAAAAGAATACAAAAGCTAATGATGGTGAGTGGAAACAATGGGTATCAAAATTAGTTCTTAAAACTAAAAGCCCTGTGTTACCAATTTTTTTTGATGGTCAAAATAGTCAGCTATACCATATTGCTAATAAAATAGGACAAACCTTTAGATATTCTTTGTGTATGTATGAACTAAAAAGAAAAATTGGCGATAATATTTATATGTATTTTGGATCTTTAATTCCCTATGAAACTTTAAAAAATATAGGAGATATTAAACAAATTACCGAATATCTTAGATTAACCACGTACTCGTTGGATCCACAATTTAACAAAAATTAAATATTTATTTTTTATAACTAGCGCCTTATAGAGCTCTTATGGTAGGTTATATTGGGGCACGTGCAAGAAAAAGAAGAAGAAACAGATATTTATTTATAATATTTATTTTAACAATATTTGGTATTTTTTTCTATTTGCCCTCTATAGATTTTACAACAGAAGAAAAACAACCTTTGGATGAAATTATCCCAAGTAATGTTATTGATGAATCAAGCCTAAAAACAGAAATAGAAGAGTTAAAACTTGAAGTATTCCAAAAAAATCAAAGGTTAAAATTTAGAGATGATCAAATTAAAAATCTTCGCGAAGAAATAAATGATTTAAATAAATTGTTTAACACTGTTAAAAATGATTATGAGCAATCCCTTAGCAACATCTCAGATTTAAAGAATAACTCTGTAGAAAACTATTCACAAAATATTGAGCAAATAAGTTTGCTTGAAAATCAAATTACTGAATTAAAAAAACAATTATCAAAGTATGAAAATCTAGTTCTTAAATTAGAAACTAAATTAGCTAATTCTACATCTTCTGAAAATATAGAAGAAGTAAATATTGAAAATTCAATATTAAAATCAGAAATTAACCAAATTAAAGAAAAAAATCTTAATTTTAAAAAAGAATTAAATAAATTAAAAACAACAATCGAAAATAAAGATTTGGAAATTGAAAAAAAAGATCAGGAAATAGAAGATTTAATTTATTTAAAAGATTTACAACATCATGGTTAATTATTTATTTTTTTTTCTAAATAAATAAGGCTCCTCAAAATCTCCAATCCAAATTCCCTTTTTCTTTTGTTTTGCTTCTTCTTCTTCTTCAATATAATCTGTTGAATAATATCGATAAGCTATCGCCCATCCATTCAGAACCATTTCACTATTTAAATCTAAATTATCTTTGTAACAGATTCCAATAAATCTATTATATCGATCCTTACCTTGTGTTATGCATTCAATCTTATTATTACCAATTAATTCCTTTAAGAACTTTGTTGATTCCACACCACAATTCCAGACTTTACTATTTTTATCACATGTTTGATTTGTCTCAGGGGCATCAATAGCATGCAGTCTTATTTTATTTTTATTTATATGTATAGTATCGCCATCAATTACTTTTGCTTTTCCAAATATAGTTTTGCCAGATGATTCTGTGCTAAAAGAAATTAAGATAAAAAATAAATTAAATATTAAGATTTTTACTACCATCAACTAATAAATCATAAACATATTTTGCATGTGATCTGTTTAAATGTAAATCTAGGGAAGCCTCTTCTTTATCATTATTATTTCTGATAAAAAGTACTGGTATTTTTACAAATATAGTTTGAGCTACAGAAAAATTAGTTTCCAAAATTTTCTCTAAGTTGGCTACAAGAAATTTAGAAAGTAAAATAAATACTTTTTCTCCTTCAAGCCGTAAAACAGTTTTATTAAATGAAACATCAGTTATTGCTGTTTTTTCTGGATTAAGCTTAGATTCTAATTGAGAAATAATTTCATCTTTCTCATTTTCCGGTGTTTCAACTAACCATTCATTAGGACCAAGCCACATAATACTAATATTATTATTAAAAATTCTTACATTTGGCTCAATTGGTAAAACCAGGTTTAATACTGAGCCTATATTTTTCATAAATTCTTTATCTGAACTTTTGCCTCGTATATTTATTTTACCTGATAAAGCTCTTTCTTCTATTTTTACTCCATTATAATTTTTTTTATTTATATTCAAAACATCACTGTAAGTTAAACTCATTGGTCAACCCTTTGATTCTCAGGATCAATAAATATTGGACTAGTTATTTCTACCTCAATATTTTCATTTTCCATTGGAGCAATTAAAACACTTCCTTTTTTTTCAAGACCACCTTTAATTAAAGCTAAAGCAAAAGAACTTTTTAAATTTGGTGAATAGTAACTAGAGGTTACGTGACCAACCATTTTCATAGGTAATGCAGTTATTTCTTCAACTAATTGAGATCCTTCTTCAAGAACTTTATTTGGATCTTTAGTTTTTAATCCAACCAATTGTTTCCTATCTTTTTTAATAGTATCACTTCTATATAATGCCCTTTTACCAATAAAATCATATTTCTTTTTACTAACTATCCAGTCCATATCCAGATCTATTGGTGTCACTGATCCATCTGTTTCTTGACCAACAATAATAAATCCTTTTTCAGCACGAAGTACATGCATCGCTTCAGTACCATATGGTGTAATATTAAATTCTTTACCTTTATCTATACAAAGTTCCCAAAGATTTTTAGCATAGCCAGATGGAACATTTATTTCGTAACACATTTCCCCTGTAAAACTTATACGCATGACTCTACACTTCATTCCGTCAATATTAATATTCTTAAAACTCATATGAGGAAAATTTTCTTTTGAAAAATCAAAATCTGGAACTAGTTTTTGCATTAATTTTTTTGAATTTGGGCCATTCAAGCCTATCGTTCCATAATTTTCTGTTACTGATGTTAAATATACTTCTAACTCTGGCCATTCTGTTTGTAACCAATCTTCTAATTTTGACATTACTGATGCCGCATTTCCTGTAGTTGTTGACATAAGATAATGATACTCATCTAATCTAGTTGTTACACCATCATCAATAACCATTCCATCGTCACCTAACATTACACCATATCGACATTTTCCAATTTCTAATTTTGACCATGAATTTGTGTAAACTCTATTTAAAAATTCACTTACATCTCTACCCTTAATATCTATTTTACCAAGAGTTGATGCATCTAATATTCCTAGACTATCTCTAGTCGCTTTTACCTCTCTATTTAAAGCAGATTGAAAACTTTCATTCTTTTGAGGATAATACCACGCTCTTTTCCATTGGCCTACGTCCTCAAATAAAGCTTTATTATCAATATGCCATTGATGCATTGGGCTTGTTCTCTCTAAATCAAAAAATTCTTTAACGTGACGTCCAGCAATTGCTCCAAATGTTACTGGTTTATAAGGTAAACGAAATGTCGTTGTACCTAATTCAGAGATTTCAGTATTTGTTAACTCTGATATTATTCCAAGTGCATTAACATTACTGGTCTTGCCTTGATCAGTTGCCATTCCTGTAGTTGTATATCGTTTGACATGTTCAATGGATTGAAAACCCTCTTTTAATGCTAATTTAATATCTTTTGCTGTTACATCGTTTTGAAAATCTACAAACATTTTTGTTCGTGAGATATTGTGCTTTGATGTAATCCAAACATTTTCGTGTTTGCCATGCCTCACATTATCTGATTTGTAATTTACTTCACCAAGTTCATTTTGCTGATTATCATTTAAATATTTATATGTATCTTCTTGAGTTTTTATTAATATTTCATTTAAATTATAGTCACCATTGCAACTTCCAACACACAATGTATCTTGATAAACTTCATTAGGAATAAAACTTCCATCTACATCTCTAAATTTGAGTTTTCCTTTTGATTGAGTAAATAAATGAACAGTAGGGGTCCAGCCACCAGCAATTGCTAAAAGATCACATTTAATATTAATAGAAGATTTTTCATTATTGTTTTTAGTTTTTATTTTTCTTAATTTAACTTCTCTAATTTTTAATCTTCCAATAGTATCGCTAATTTCATACCCTTTTAGAATAGTAATACCTAATTTATTTGCTTTTTTAGGGTAATATCCATCACTACCATCTCTTGTATCGACAATAGCCTCTACTTTTATACCTTGTTCAAAAAAATCTATTGCAGTTTCATAAGCACTATCATTGTTTGTAAAAAAAACTAAATTTTTTCCAGGTGCAACTCCATACTTATTTAAGTATTTTTTTGCACTGTTAGAAAGCATAATACCAGGCCTATCATTATTGTTAAAAATTATTGGTCTTTCTATTGTGCCTGTTGCTAAAATAACTTTCTTTGATCTAATTTTCCAAATTCTTTCTTTAATACCGTTTTTTTTATCTAATCCTTTTTCTGGATTAATTTCTTGGACAGCTAATAATAAATTATAATTTAAATAGGCAAAACAAGTTGTATTTTTTACTATTTTTATATTTGAATTTTTAGAAAGTTTATCAACTATTTTATTTTTCCATTCATTAATAGACAAATTATCTATTTTAATATCTTGATTTCTTGTAGATAAAATTTCACCTCCAAGATCGTTTTCTTGCTCAATAAGTAATACTTTATGATTTTTATTTGCAGCAATTTCAGCTGAAATTAACCCACTCACTCCTGCTCCAACAACTAGAACATCACAATGATAATGAAAATGTTCGTATTTGTGCGGATCATTTTTTTTTGGAGATTTACCAAGTCCTGCAGCATGTCTTATAAAAAACTCATATGCCTTCCAAAACTTTGGTGGCCACATAAAGGTCTTGTAATAGAACCCTGCAGGAAAAAATGGTGATAGTAAATCATTTATAGCCCCTGCATCAAATTTTACTGACGGCCAATTATTTTGACTAAAAGCTTTTAACCCCTCATATATCTGGACTTCAGTCACTCTTCTATTAGGTTCGGTATATTCTTTAGTCTCAAGCTGAACTATTCCATTAGGTTCTTCACTACCTGCGGTATAAATACCCCGCGGTCGATGATATTTAAAACCTCTTCCTACTAAGTGAACATCATTTGCAAGAAGTGCTGAAGCTAGGGTGTCGCCTTCAAATCCAAAATATTCTTTATTATCAAAATAAAACCTAACAGACTTATTATTTTCGAGATTTTTATTATTTTTGTATCGCATCTTTATTTTTAAATTCTATCTTTTTTTGATGTTGATAAATTCCCAGATCCAATACTGGGCTCACCTGAAGGAGTAGCTGGAATATTTGCTTTTAATTTAGGAGGAGCTTCTCCCATCTTATATACTGCTAGAATTTCATCGGTTGAGGTATTTCTTGCTAAATTAAACCATTGTCTGCATCCATATTCATGGTTCCATCTTTCATAATGAATACCTTTTTCGTTCTTTCGCAAGAATAAATATTCTGCCCATTGATCATCAGAGAGTTCAGGAGGATTTTTTGGTCTTGCAATATGAGCCTCACCTCCGCAAGAAAATTCAGCTTGATCTCTTTCTCCACAGTATGGGCAATTTATTAAAAACATGATTTAATGTGCTACGGCAGCTGCACCATGTTCATCAACTAATTCACCGCTAGAAAATCTATTTATTGTAAAAGGAGCATTTAATTCATGGGCTTGATCATTAGCTATAGTGTGAGCAAATACCCAACCAGAACCTGGTGTTGCTTTGAAACCACCTGTTCCCCAGCCACAATTAAAATATAGTCCGTTTATGTGAGTTTTACTTATAATGGGGCTTGCATCAGGACATATATCTACAATCCCTCCCCAATGACGAAGCATTTTCATTCTAGAAAATATTGGAAACAATTCAACGATCGCCATTAAAGTATCTTCAACAATGTTAAAGCCACCTCTTTGAGTATATGATGTATATCCATCTGTTCCAGCACCAATAACTAATTCTCCTTTATCTGATTGAGATACATAGGCATGAATTGTATTGGACATTACTACAGTATCAATAACTGGTTTTACTGGTTCTGAAACTAGAGCTTGCAATGGCTTGCTCTCTAAAGGTAATTTAATTCCAGCCATATTGGCAATAACACTGGTATGACCTGCTGCGGCTATTCCAATTTTATTTGAATTAATAGTTCCTTTTGTTGTCTCAATACCAGTTACATTTCCATTTTTTACATTAATACCAGTTACTTCACAATTTTGAATTATATCAACCCCCATCTCATCAGCTCCTCTTGCATAACCCCATGCAACAGCATCATGTCTTGCAGTTCCTGCTCTTCTTTGTAGTGTTGCTCCTAAAACAGGATATCTAATATTTGGTGAAGTATTTATTATTGGACAAAATTCTTTAACTTTCTTTGTATCAAGCCATTCACAATCAATATCATTTAGTCTGTTTGCATGCCAACGTCTTTTTAATTCTCTTACATCATGAAGATTATGAGCAACATTCAAAACTCCCCTTTGAGAAAACATTACGTTGTAATTTAATTCTTGAGACATACCTTCCCAAAGTTTTAATGCATGCTCGTATAAAGCTGCACTTTGATCCCATAAATAGTTTGATCTAATTATAGTGGTATTTCGCCCTGTATTCCCTCCGCCTATCCAACCTTTTTCAATTACTGCAATATTATTAATTCCATGGTTTTTTGCTAAATAGTACGCAGTAGTTAAGCCGTGTCCACCACCACCGACTATTATAGCATCATAATTTTTTTTTGGTTCAGGACTATTCCATGTCTTTTGCCAATTCTCATGATGACTAAAAGCGTTTCGAGCAATAGACAAAAATGAATATTTATTTTTACTAAACATTATTATTCTATATAGCAGTTTTAAAAAAGACCTTCAATTTCTCCTTGATCATTTAGCTTTATCGAATTTGCCGCAGGAACACTTGGCAGACCTGGCATGGTCATAATATCGCCGCAGACAACTACTATGAATTCTGCTCCTGATGACAATCTTACCTCTCTTATAGGCAAAACGTGGCCTGTAGGCGCACCTTTTAAATTGGGGTCAGTTGAAAAACTATATTGAGTTTTTGCAATGCAAACAGGTAATTTGCCAAATCCTTTAGTTTCAAAATCCTTCAATTGTTGACGTACTTTCGTATCTGCCACAACTTCACTTGCGTGATAAATCTCTTGTGCAATTTTTTCTATTTTTTTGAATAGAGTTAAATCATCTTCATATAAAAATTTAAATGTATTCTTATTATCTTCACAAATATCTATTACATTTTGAGCTAATTCAGTTGCACCATCACCACCGTTGGACCAGTGAGTGCACATAGAAGCCTTGACTCCTTGAGTTGTACAAAAGCTAAGAACGGCATTAACTTCAGCTTTAGAATCAGTGACAAAATGATTAATAGCAACAGTTACTGGTAATCCAAATTTTCTAACATTATTTATATGTCTTTCTAGATTTACTAAACCTTTTTTAAGAGCATTTACATTTTCATTTTTTAAATCTTCTTTTGAAACATCGCCATGCATTTTTAGTGCTCTAATTGTAGCTACCAAAACCACACAATCAGGTTTTAGATTTGATTTTCTACATTTTATATCAAGGAATTTTTCTGCTCCTAGATCAGCTCCAAAGCCTGCTTCAGTTACAACGTAATCACTTAATTTTAAACTAGCTTTAGTCGCAATTACAGAATTGCAACCATGAGCAATATTTGCAAATGGCCCACCATGAATTATAGCAGGATTATTTTCTAACGTTTGTGTTATGTTTGGCCTAATGGCATCTTTTAATAATACTGTCATTGGTCCTTCTGCCTTTAAATCTTTTGCATAAATAGCTTTTTTGTCTCGTGTATAAGCAATAGTTATATTTCCAATTCTCTCTTCAAGATCTTTTAAATCTTTTGCTAAGCAGAAAATTGCCATTATCTCCGATGCAACAGTAATATCAAAACCATCTTGTCTAGGATATCCATTTGCAACTCCTCCTAAATCAACAACAATAGATCTAAGTGATCTATCATTCATATCCATTACTCTCTTCCAAACAACCCTTCTAACATCAATATTTAATTTATTTCCCCAGTAGATATGATTATCAATTAATGCAGAAAGTAAATTATGAGCGGATGTAATTGCATGAAAATCTCCAGTAAAATGTAAATTAATTTGCTCCATTGGTACTACTTGAGCATAGCCACCACCAGCTGCACCACCTTTCATACCGAATGATGGTCCAAGACTCGGCTCTCTTAAACAAACTATTGATTTTTTTCCTAGTTTATTAAGACCATCACTTAATCCAACAGAAGTTGTTGTTTTACCTTCTCCTGCTGGTGTTGGAGTTATTGCTGAGACTAGAACAAGTTTACCATCTTTATTTTTATTAAGTGACTCTATGTACTCCAAGTTTATTTTTGCTATATGACGACCCATAGGACTGAAGGCTTCAGGTGTGTCTGGTACATCAAGCCCTTTTAGAATTTCACTAATAGGCTTCATTTTAGCTTTTCTTGCTATTTCAATATCTGACATGAGACTCCTTAATTATTAGATTCTTAACCTATAAATTAACTTAAATATCAAACAACTTTTGTTTCATTAAAAGATAAAAAAATTGTGAAGAAGCTAATTTAACTCGAATTTCTGTTTGTTATTATAAGAAAAATCTGAGTTATTAAATTGATTTAACCACTCTGATGTTTTTTTCATACCACCAAATGCATAGAAGTGTATTTTTTCAAGTTTAGAGTCTTTGTTTATTTCGATATGTTCAGCAAGATCATAAATTAATTTGTCAGGAGTACTCAATGTTGCAAGTTTAGTTAAGTTAAAAGCCTGTTTTGTAATAAATCTTAAAGAATTTCCAATACCGCAAGACCTTGCATAATTTACTAATGTTTTAATAGAGGCAGGACCTGGTATTCCAGCATGGATAGGTAATTTATTTCCAATTTTTACTAAGTGTTTTTCCCAGTCGATTAAAGATTTAGCTTCAAAAAAAAATTGTGTTGCTAAATACATTTTAAAATCAACATTTTTTGCAAAATCATTCTTCTGTTTAATTGCT
>CACGDO010000005.1 GCA_902571865.1 uncultured Alphaproteobacteria bacterium
ACAAAAATATAAAAGTAAAATCTGGTGAAGCTGTTAGGATTTTTACTGGTGCAAAAATGCCTACAAATTCATCAACAATAGTTATGCAGGAAAATACATACAAGAAAGGAAATAAAATTCATTTAATTAAAACACCAAAATTTGGAGAAAATTATAGATTAAAGGGTGAAGATATAAAAAAAAACCAAAAAATATTGGAAAAGGGGTCTAAATTAAATCAACAAAATATAAATTTAATTGCCGCTACCGGCATTAGTACAATAAAAGTATTTAAAAAAATTAAAATTGGCTTTTTTACAAGTGGTAATGAATTACGGAAACCAACTAAAAATTTAAAAAATTCTGAAATTAATAATTCAAATTATTATAGTTTAAATAATTTACTTGATAAGAATTTTATAGAAAAAAAATATTGTGGAAATCTTAAAGATAATTTTAAATCTATTAAAAATAAAATTTATAAAACTTCAAAAAAATTTAATGTGATAATAACTGCCGGTGGTGCATCTGTTGGCGATGAAGATCATTTAATTAAAGTTTTATCTGAATTAGGTAAGGTATATTTTTGGAGGGCAGCAATAAAACCAGGAAGACCAATTGCAGTTGGAAAAATAAATAAGTGCTACATAATTTGTTTACCTGGTAATCCAGTTTCTGTTCAACTATTATATGCAATGTTAGTAAAACCATTAATAGAAAAACTATCTGGTGGAAATTTTAAGTTACCATCTTCAAGTAAAATTACAGCAAATTTTTCTATGAAGAAAAAAACAAAAAGAATGGAGTGGTTACGTGTAAATAAAGAAGCAATAAATAATAAAAATATTGCGAATAAATTTCCTAAACAAGGTTCAGGTATGATTAGTTCTATATCCTATTCAGATGGTATAATTGAAATTGATGAAAATGTTTCTCAAGTAAAAAAAGGAGATATATTTGATTTTTATAATTATGAAAGTTTATTTTAATTTTTAATTTTAAATCTATAACGAATTATAATCTTATCTTTAATTTTTTCACAACTTAAATATTCATATTTGGACTGATCACAATAATGTTCAAAGTCTGCTTCAGCCAGGGGATCTGTTGCAATAATTTTAATAATTGTATCTTTGTTTAATTGTGAAGCAAGTTTCCTAGCCTTAAGCACTGGTATAGGACATTCTGTACCACTAGTATCAAGAACTAATTCCTCATTTTCAACTGAATCTTTCATAGTTTTCTGATACTTAATATATAGTATAATATTAATTGGAATGGATAAATTTGTTTCTCAAACAGAAACTTCTTTAAAAAAGAAGAAAAGACGTTGGACTCCTAAAGGAAGACAAGTCGAAGATAAATATTTAGATGAAGTTTCTAAATTATTTTCAGGATTAATATTTAAGAGAGATGAATTAATAGAATATTTGCATATATTACAAGATAAATTTGGTGTTTTGTACGATAAACATCTGGTAGCTTTATCTACAATTATTAACTTACCACTTTCTGAAATTTATGAAGTTGCAACTTTTTATGCTCACTTTAATATTGTCAAAGATAGTAAAGATTATAACCCAGTGAATGTTGTAAGGGTTTGTGAAAGTCTAACTTGTGAATTATTCGGCGCACACAAATTACTTCACGATATAAAAAAATTAGAAAGTAAAAATATAAAAGTCGTACCTGGGCCATGCATGGGAAGATGCAATGTTGCTCCTACTGTCTGCGTAGGAAAAAATTATGTAGATGTGGCTAATTTTGATAAAGTTAAAAAAATAATCGATGAAAAAACATTTGAACCCTTCATTCCAGATTATATAAATTTATCTTCTTATAAAAAAAATGGCGGTTATGAAATAGCGAACAAAATAAAAAATAGTGTGATATCAAAAAAACAAGTTTTGGATTCATTAAATGAAAGTGGATTAAAAGGTAAGGGTGGTGCCGGATTTCCTACAGGAAAAAAATGGGAAATTGTTTCAAATTATAATGGTAAAAAATATGTTGCTGTTAATGGTGATGAAGGTGAACCAGGTACATTTAAAGATAGGTCATATTTAGAAAGTGATCCACATAGATTTTTAGAAGGAGCTTTAATTGCTTCCTATTTTATAAATGCTCAAAAAGTTTACATTTATATGAGAGATGAATATCCAGCAGTTATAAAAATTTTACTTGATGAAATAAATAAAATGGAAAATGAAGAAATAATTCCAAAAGACTTTTTTATAGTAAGAAGAGGGGCAGGAGCCTATATTTGTGGAGAAGAGTCAGCAATGATAGAAAGTATTGAAGGCAAAAGAGGACTGCCAAGGCATAGACCACCTTATGTGGCTGAAATTGGTTTATTTGGATGTCCTACTTTAACAAATAATTTAGAAACTCTTTTTTGGGTAAGAGATATAATTGAAAAAGGAGCAAAGTGGTTTGCTGAAAAGGGGTCCAATGGAAATAAAGGTTTTCATAGTTTCTCAGTATCTGGAAGAGTAAAGAACCCAGGAGTAAAAGTTGCCCCAGCCGGTATAACAATTCAACAATTAATTGATGAGTATTGTGATGGTATGGCAGATGGACATACTTTTAAAGGATATCTTCCGGGAGGTGCATCTGGAGGTATCCTACCCGCTGCTATGAATGATATTCCACTTGATTATGGATCGAAAGAATTAATGGATGCTGGATGTTTTTTAGGTTCGGCAGCAGTAATTGTATTATCGGATCATGATAATATGAAAGATGTTGCGCTTAATTTACTAAAATTTTTTGAAGAGGAAAGTTGTGGTCAATGTACACCATGCCGTTCCGGTACCGAGAAAACTGTAAAATTAATGCAAGAAAAAAATTGGAATAAGGAAAAATTAAAAGATTTAAGTGAAGTTATGGCTCAAGCATCGATATGTGGTTTAGGACAAGCTGCAACAAACCCATTAAATTCTGTTTTAAAATATTTTAGCAATGAAATAACTTATGACTAAAAAGAAAACAAAATTTTATTTAAACAATAAGTTAGTTGAAGCAAATGCTGATGAAACTATTTGGCAAGTTGCAAATAGACTTGGAATAGAAATTCCACATTTATGTTATTCCGATAAACCTGGATACAGAGCAGATGGAAATTGTAGAGCATGTATGGTTGAGATTGAAGGAGAGCGTGTGTTGGCAGCATCTTGTATTAGAAAGCCAACTGATAGTATAAAAGTAAAAACTTCTTCAGATAAGGCTAAAAAATCTAGAGAGTTAGTTTTTGAATTACTTCTAGCAGACCAGCCAAAAAAAGAAATTGCTCATGATAATAATTCTGACTTTTGGAAATGGATAGACAAAGTTGAAGTTAAAGAAAGTAGATTTCCAAAAAAAACTTCATGTCAGGCAGATGTTTCTCATCCTAGTATGGCTGTAAATCTAGATGCATGCATCCAATGCAATCTTTGTGTAAGAGCATGTAGAGAAGTTCAGGTCAACGATGTGATTGGAATGGCATATCGAGGAGAAAATTCTAAAATTGTATTCGATTTTGATGATCCAATGGGTGATAGCACATGTGTGGCATGTGGTGAATGTGTACAGGCTTGCCCAACTGGAGCATTAATGCCAGCATCCATTGTAGATAAAGATGGTGTTGGTCATAGTAAGGTAGATAAAAAAATTGATAGCGTTTGTCCTTATTGTGGTGTGGGTTGTCAGATAGAATACAATATAAAAGATAACAAAATTAAATATGTTAATGGTGTTGATGGTCCCGCAAATAAGAATAGATTATGCGTAAAAGGAAGGTTTGGTTTTGATTATGTAAATAATCCAGAAAGACTTACAAAGCCATTGATTAGAATTAAAGATAGACAAAAAGACTTACACCCAAGTATTAATTTTTCGAATATTCATGAATATTTTAAAGAAGCATCTTGGGATGAAGCTCTAGATTATGCTGCACAAGGATTTTTAAAACTTAATAAACAAAGAAATGGTAAGAGTAATCTTGCAGGTTTTGGATCAGCCAAATGTTCAAATGAAGAAGCTTATTTATTTCAAAAATTAATACGAACTGGTTTTAATACAAATAATGTTGATCATTGTACAAGACTTTGTCATGCGTCTTCTGTAGCTGCTTTATTGGAAACTATTGGTTCAGGAGCTGTCACTGCTCCATTCTATGAAGTTGAACATTCTGATGTGATAATAGTCATTGGAGCAAATCCAACTGAAAACCATCCTGTTGCAGCAACTTTTTTTAAAAATGCCGCAAAAAAAGGTTCCAAATTAATTGTGATGGATCCTAGAGGTCATTCCTTAAAAAAACATGCAACTCATATGTTGCAATTTAAACCAGGATCTGATGTCGCTCTCTTAAACTCAATAATGAATGTCATTGTAGAAGAAAATTTATTTAATTCCGAATATATTAAAAAACAAACTGAAGGATTTGAAAAATTAAGAAAACATTTAATGAATTACTCACCTGATATAATGGAAAAAGAAACAGGTATTGATCCAGAACTTATAAGAGAAGTAGCTCGTTTGTATGCAAGTACAAATAAAGGAATAATTTTCTGGGGGATGGGTATTTCTCAACATACACATGGTACCGACAATGCTAGATGTTTAATTTCTCTAGCTTTAATGACAGGAAATGTTGGAAAAAGAGGATCTGGTCTGCATCCTTTAAGAGGACAGAATAATGTTCAAGGCGCATCTGATGCTGGTCTTATACCAATGATGTACCCCGATTACCAATTAGTTGATGAAGATAATAATAAAGATTTTTTTGAAAAACTTTGGAACACTCCTTTAGATGATAAAAAAGGTCTAACTGTTGTAGAAATTATGGATGCTATTCATGAGAATACAATTAAAGGTATGTATATACTTGGTGAAAATCCAGCAATGTCCGACCCTGATCTAAATCATGCAAGAGAAGCTCTACAAATGTTAGAGCATTTAGTTGTTCAAGATATTTTTTTAACTGAAACAGCAACATATGCTGATGTTATTTTCCCCGCTTCAGCATGGCCTGAAAAAAATGGAACAGTTACTAATACTAATAGACAAGTACAGATGGGAAGAAAAGCTTTAGACTCCCCAGGTCAAGCAAAAGAAGATTGGTGGATAACAAACGAACTTGGAAAAAGAATGGGTTTAAATTGGAAATATAAACATCCAAAAGAAATTTATGAAGAAATGTCACTTACAATGCCTTCATTAAATAATATATCTTGGGAAAGATTAGAAAATGAAAACTCTGTAACTTATCCAAGTAAGTCTCCAACTACACCAGGAGATGAAATTGTTTTTGGTGATAAATTTCCAAACGAAAATGGTAAAGGTAAGTTTGTTCCAGCTAGTGTTACTGCTCCAGATGAAATACCTGATAAAGAATTTGCAATGATACTCACTACAGGAAGGCAATTAGAACATTGGCATACTGGAGCTATGACTAGAAAGGCATCAAATTTAGATGCAATTGAGCCGGAACCTTCAGTTTCAATATCACCTAAAGATATAATTAAAAATAATATGAAAGCTGGTGATAAAATAAAAGTCACAACTAGAAGAGGCTCAATAGATATCAGAGTAAGGCAAGACAGGGCGATTCCTGATGGAGTTATTTTTATCCCTTTTTGTTATAATGAGTCTGCCGCTAATCTTTTAACTAATCCAGCTTTAGATCCATATGGAAAAATTCCTGAATTTAAATATTGTGCAGCAAAAATTGAGAAGTTATAAATATTTTATGATTAAAAAAATATTAATAATTTTATTTGTTGTATTTAGTCCAATCACAGCATGCTCTACATTGAGTGAATTAAATGAAAGAGTAAAGGGTGATGGGGTTCCTTATATTCCTGGAATTTAATTTATAAAATTCTTGTCGATTTTATAATTTAATATAAATGCAAAGATTGATGCCGCGTTAGCTCATTTGGTAGAGCAGTTGATTTGTAATCATCAGGTAGTCAGTTCGATTCCGACACGCGGCACCACCTTTATAATATTTAAGTTGAGTAGAACTGATATAAAGCAATCGATGTTGCATTAGAAACATTCAAACTATCAATTTCAAATTTTAAATTATTTTTCATTTTTATCTGAATTATTTCATCACATTCCTTTTTTACTAATTCTCTAATACCTTTACCTTCAGAGCCAAAAACTAATACTGATTTTTGTGAAAAATTTAATTTTGAATTTTTATTTTGCGAACTATCAAATCCATAAATCCAATAATTATTTTTTTTAAGAAAAGAAATAGCTCTTCTAATATTTGTCACTCTAATATAATTTACAATTTCTGCAGCACCGGAAGCTGATTTATAAAGTGATGAAGTCAGTTCTGGTGAATTATCTTTGCCAACTATAATTCCTGCACAACCAAATAATGCACATGATCTCATTATTGAGCCAATATTTTGAGGGTCAGTTACTTGATCTAAAATTAATATTACTGATTTTGATTTTTGACTTTCTACTTTTACAAATTCTTCTAAACCTGGCCAAGTAAGATCTTTTGTTTTTAGAACTAATCCCTGCGTTGTGTTTTCATTTCCAAATCTTCTTGTGAATTCATTTTGAGGAAGAATTGTAATTTTTTGTATATTAGATTCATATTTTTTGGCAAAATTTGTCTGATTTTTACTAATTATAAGCTCAATATTCTCTCTTTTATCATTTTGAAGGGCTGCCTTAACAGAATGTTGACCAAAAATTGTATGAATTCCTTGGTTTTTATTAGGTTTATTATTTCTAAACTTACTCATGATTTAATATCACAGATTTGTCTAATTAATACAATCTAGATATGTACAAAAAGGCATTTTTTGTCTAAAAGGCCGTTGCTTTTACGAGTATACGTATTTTGCAAAGGTGAAGCTGCTGTTTTAGATTGACATATATACTAATTTATTAGTATTGGCCAATTTCTTCAAACGGAGGGGTGGTCGAGTGGTTAAAGGCAGCGGACTGTAAATCCGCCCGCGTGAGCGTACGTAGGTTCGAATCCTACCCCCTCCACCATTATGGAGGTAATGGAATAAAAGCATTAAAGTGAGTGTGTGAAGCAGTCAGTTTAGTTGCGGGTGTAGCTTAGTGGTAAAGCTCCAGCCTTCCAAGCTGGCTACGAGGGTTCGATTCCCTTCACCCGCTCCATAACAAAATATTATTGGGGTAAAAAAATGGCTAAAGCAAAATTCGAAAGAAACAAACCGCATTGTAACATAGGTACTGTTGGTCACGTTGACCATGGTAAAACAACATTAACTGCTGCTATAACAAAAATATTAGCAGAGTCAGGTGGAGCAGAATTTACAGATTACGCAAACATTGACAAAGCACCTGAAGAAAGAGAACGTGGTATTACAATATCTACTGCACACGTAGAATACGAAACTGAAGCAAGGCATTATGCTCACGTAGATTGTCCTGGACACGCAGATTATGTTAAGAACATGATTACTGGTGCAGCTCAAATGGATGGTGGTATCTTAGTTGTTAATGCAGCTGACGGACCAATGCCTCAAACAAGAGAACACATACTTTTAGCTAGACAGGTAGGTGTACCTGCACTTGTCGTATACATGAATAAAGTCGATCAAGTTGATGACAAAGAACTAATTGATCTAGTTGAAATGGAAATTAGAGAACTTCTTACTTCATATGAATTCCCAGGTGATACTATCCCAATCATTAAGGGTTCAGCTTTAGCAGCTCTTGAAGGTAGAGATGATGAAATTGGAAAAAATTCAATTATGGAATTAATGAAAGCAGTTGATGAACATATACCACAACCTAGCCGACCTGTAGATCAGCCTTTCTTAATGCCAGTTGAGGATGTATTTTCGATTTCTGGTAGAGGTACAGTTGTAACTGGAAGAATTGAACAAGGTCAAGTTAAAGTTGGAGAGGAAATCGAAATTTTAGGAATAAGAGATCCTCAAAAAACTACTTGTACTGGTGTAGAGATGTTTAGAAAACTTCTAGACTCTGGTGAGGCCGGAGACAACGTTGGTGTTCTTCTTCGTGGAACGAAAAGAGAAGAAGTTGAACGCGGTCAAGTATTAGCAAAACCTGGTTCAATAAAACCACATACAAAATTTAAAGCAGAAGCATATGTATTAAAAAAAGAAGAGGGTGGAAGACATACCCCATTCTTTTCAAACTACAGACCTCAATTCTACTTTAGAACAACTGATGTAACTGGAACAATTAAATTACCAGAAGGTACCGAAATGGTAATGCCTGGTGATAATATTGCTATGGAAGTTACTCTTTTGTCTCCAATTGCAATGGATAAAGGTTTAAAATTTGCAATTAGAGAAGGTGGAAGAACAGTTGGCGCTGGAGTCGTTGCTGAAATTATTGAATAGTTTTAGAGACCGCTCTATCAGTTAGCCAATACTTATTAGGAGTGTAGCTCAACTGGTAGAGCACCGGTCTCCAAAACCGGGGGCTGCGGGTTCAAGTCCTGCCACTCCTGCCAAAAAAAATAAAAATATGAATATTGAAAAAAAGAAAACATCACCGGCTCTTTTTGTAAGACAAGTAAGGCAAGAATTACAGAAGGTTACTTGGCCACAAAGAAGAGATACTTTTTTATCATCTGCAATTGTCATATTATTAATAATATTATTTTCATTATTTTTTTTACTAACAGATCAGATTTGGTCTTTTTCAATAAGAAAGATAATTGAGATTGGGTCTGGTTTCTAATGAATAAAGCAAGATGGTACGTTCTTCATGCCTATTCTGGATATGAAAAAAAAGTTGCTGACAGTATTTTAGATCAAGCAACAAAACTAGGTGTTAAAGAACACATCGAAGAAATATCGGTTCCAGTTCAAAATATTGTTGAAGTAAAAAGAGGTGTAAGAGTCAATACTGAAAGGAAAATTTATCCTGGCTACATTCTTATTAAAATGAATTTAAATGATGACACTTGGCATATAATTAAAACTACTCCAAAGTTAAGTGGTTTTCTAGGTAACAAAGGAAATCCAATTCCAATTAGTAATGCTGAAGCAAAAAGAATATCTGAACAAGTTATTGATGGTGTAGAAAAATCCAGACCTGCAATAATGTATGATGTTGGTGAACAGGTTAAGGTTATTGATGGACCATTTGCATCATTTAATGGTGAAGTTGAGCAAATAGATGAAGATAAAGCTAGACTCAGAGTAGCTGTTTCAATATTTGGTAGATCAACACCCGTTGATTTAGAATATTCTCAGGTAGAAAAGGTATAAAATATGGCTAAAGAAATTTTAGGATTAATTAAATTACAAATTCCTGCTGGAGGAGCAAATCCTTCCCCACCCGTTGGTCCAGCACTTGGACAAAGAGGTCTTAATATCATGGATTTTTGTAAAGCTTTTAATGATAAGACAAAAGATTTAGAAAAAGGAGCGCCAATACCAGTTATTATAACTGCATATAAAGATAGAAGTTTTGATTTCACTACAAAATTACCACCAGTAAGCTACTATTTAAAAAAAGCTGCCAAAATAAAAAAAGGAAACTCAACTCCTGGTAGATCACTTGTTGGTAAAGTATCAATTCAAGATATTGAAAAAATTGCAAAAGAAAAAATGCAAGATTTAAATGCAATTGATTTAAATGGAGCAGTTAATATGGTTAAAGGATCTGCTGTTTCAATGGGTATGGAGGTTGTAAGTTAATGAAAACTTCAAAAAATAGAAAAAAAATGCTTGATAATTTTGATTTTTTAAAAGTGTATGAACCACTCGAAGCGATAAAAATATTAAAAGAAAAATCATATGTAAAATTTAATGAAACAATTGATATTTCAATTAACTTAGGAATTGATAGTAATAAAACAGATCAAAATATTAAGGGTGTTGTTAATCTTCCTAAGGGATCAGGTAAAGCGGTTAAAGTTGCTGTAGTTGCTAACGAAGATAAACAAAATGATGCCAAAACCAACGGAGCTGATATAGTAGGTAATGATGATTTAATAGAAAAAATTTCTAAATCGAAAATAGATTTTGACATTCTTATTGCAACCCCAGATATGATGCCAAAACTTGGAAAAGTTGCAAAAATACTAGGCCCAAAAGGTTTAATGCCAAATCCAAAACTTGGAACAGTTACAAACGAAATTTCTAAATCAGTAAAAGATGCCAAATCAGGTCAGGTTAAGTTTAAAAATGATAAATCTGGTATCGTTCATGCTGGTGTAGGTAAAATAGATTTTAGTGAAGAAGACTTGTTGGAAAATATTAAAACATTTTTTTCTTCAGTAGTTAAAAGTAAACCTGATGCTGTTAAGGGTTCTTTTATAAAAAAAGTTACCATAGCTTCAACTATGGGAATTGGATTAAATATTAATCAAGCTAGCTTGCGTTAATTAATCCAATAGATGATCTTTGATCATCACCTGTCAAAGACTGCAGGAGCTTTGTGCTTAATACCCTGCATAGACTGAAGCGAGTTATTAATTTGCTTCTTGACAGGCTTAAAGTTAGTTTGGTGGGCAAACTAATTTTAGCTAACATTAGATCTTAATGATCTAGTAGAAACCGAGGTTGACGTGAAACGTTCTGAAAAAAAAGATTTTGTAACTAATCTTAAAGAAGATTTTTCTAATTCCACTTCAGTAATTGTAGCAGAGTATTCTGGTCTTACAGTTAATGAAACTGAGCAACTTAGAAAAGAAATGAGAGATAATGGTGCGAAATTTAAAGTAACTAAGAACAGACTCACAAAACTTGCTATCTCTGAGACTCAATTTAAAGAAATATCTGATCTTTTTAAAGGTCCTACAGCAATTGCATATTCTGAAGATGCTGTTGCACCAGCAAAAGTAGCAGTAAATTTTGAAAAGAAATTTGAAAAATTTAAGATTCTTGGAGGAGGTTATAATGGAGAGAAAATTGATAGAGATAAAATTGATTTTCTTGCAAAATTACCTTCTTTAGATGAGTTAAGAGGAAAAATATTAGGACTAATATCTGCACCTGCTCAAAAAATAGCATCGATAACTATCGAGCCTGGAGCTCAAATTGCAAGATTAATTAATTCTCATAGTAGCAATAAACAAGAGTCGAACTAGGTAAATAAGGAGTAATAAATGGCTGATTTAAATAAAATAGTAGAAGATCTTTCTTCACTAACCGTTCTTGAAGCGGCTGAATTAAGTAAATTATTAGAAGAAAAATGGGGTGTTTCTGCCTCTGCACCTGTAGCAGTAGCTGCAGCTCCAGCTGCTGGTGGAGGAGAAACTGCAGCAGAGGAGAAAACAGAATTTGATGTTGAGTTATCTGAATCCGGTTCTAACAAAATCGCAGTAATCAAAGAAGTTAGAACAATTACAGGACTTGGACTAAAAGAAGCTAAAGATCTTGTAGAAGGAGCACCAAAACCGCTTAAACAAGGGGTTAAAAAAGAAGAAGCTGAAGAAATGAAAAAAACATTAGAAGCAGCAGGCGCTAAAGTAACATTAAAATAAATAAAATAAAATTGTGGGCCTTAAATAGGCCTACAATTTTGAACTTGTAAATGAAGGAGTAAAAGTGAGCTTAGATCATATTAATATAAAAAAGATAAGAAAATCTTTTGGTAAAATCCCTCTTGTAACTTCTTTACCCAATCTTGTAGAAGTTCAAAAAAGATCTTTTGATAGTTTTCTTCAACTAAAAACTGATCCTGAACAAAGAGAGAATACTGGCCTTCATTCAATTTTTAAATCTGTATTTCCAATTCATGATTATACTGAAAGGGCTACAGTAGATTATGTTAGCTATAATCTTGGTGTTCCAAAATATGATGTCGAAGAATGTTCTCAAAGAGGAATGACTTATGGAACGCCTCTTTTAGTTAACTTTCGTCTAATAATATGGGACATTGATGAAATTGCTGGGACAAAATCTGTAAGAGATATTAAAGAACAAGAAGTCTACATGGGTGATATTCCACTTATGACAAAAAACGCAACTTTTGTAATTAATGGTACAGAGAGGGTTGTGGTAAGTCAAATGCATAGATCTCCTGGTGTATTTTTTGATCATGATTTTGGGAAAACTCACACAAGTGGTAAATATCTATTTAATGCAAGAATTATTCCCTACAGAGGATCTTGGCTAGATTTTGAACATGATGCAAAAAACAATATTCACGCAAGAATTGATAGAAAAAGAAAGTTTCCCGTAACAACATTATTTAAATGTTTACTTAGTGAAGTCTCCAACAATTATATTAAAGAATGTGAAAAAAATAAAATAGAGCCTGATCCTAAAAGAATATTAGGAATGACCGGAGAAGAAATATTATCTTTATTCTATGATAATCTTACTTACAAAAAAAATGAATTTGGTTGGTCGTTTAAACAGGATCTATCTTTCTTCAAAGGTAAAATTCTAAACTACAATCTACTCGATTCCAAATCAGGGAAAACAATTTTGACTAAAGGCACAAAAGTAAATCAAAAAATAATCAACGATTTAAAAAAGAAAAATAGTAATAATTTCTCAATAACTGAAGAATCACTTCTTGGATTTTTTTTAGCATCAGATCTTATTGATGAAAAGACAGGTAAAATATTCTTTGAAGCTGGATATGAAATTGATGAAATATTTATTGATTTTATAAATGTAAATAAAATTAACAAAATCGATATTTTAAAAGCTGATAATATTGAAATTGGTTCTTACATCAGAAACACCTTACAATTGGATAAAGCAAGATCAAGAGAGGAAGCTCTATTTGAAGTTTTCAAAATCTTAAGACCTGGTGAGCCGCCCACAATTGAAACAGCTGAAAATTTATTTAATAATCTTTTCTTTAATGCTGATAGGTACGATTTATCTTCAGTTGGAAGATTAAAAATAAACGCAAAATTTAAAAAAAATACCTCTATTGAACAAAGAGTTTTAGATAAAAGCGATATTATAGATGTTGTTAAACACATGCATAATTTAATCGATGGCAAAGGTGAAATAGATGATATTGATCACTTGGCTAATAGAAGAGTAAGATCTGTAGGTGAATTGCTAGAAAATCAATACAGAATTGGTCTTTTAAAAATGGATAGAGCAATCAAAGAGAGATTAAGCTCTTTAGAAGTTGATAATATTATGCCACAGGATATTGTGAATGCAAAACCCGTTGTAGCTTCTATAAAGGAATTTTTTGGTCTTAGTCAGCTTAGTCAGTTTATGGATCAGACTAATCCTCTAAGTGAAATTACTCATAAACGAAGGGTATCAGCATTGGGTCCAGGTGGTTTAAATAGAGAAAGAGCTGGATTTGAAGTAAGAGATGTTCACCAAACACATTATGGAAGGATCTGCCCAATTGAAACTCCAGAAGGTGCTAATATTGGACTTATTAATAGCCTAGCCTCTTACTCAAGAATTAATAAATATGGATTTATTGAAACTCCATATAGAATAGTAAATTCTGGTAAGGTTTCAGATAAAGTAATATACCTCAGCGCAATCGATGAAGAAGATTTTGTAATAGCTCAAGCTAATTCAGAAGTGGATACTAAAGGCAAATTTAGTAATCAAATTGTTAGTTGTAGGAAAAATGGTGAATTCATAAATGTAGATATAGACTCAATAGACTTAATGGATGTATCCCCTCAGCAATTAGTATCTGTTGCTTCCTCTCTTATTCCATTTCTAGAGAATGATGATGCAAATAGAGCTCTTATGGGTTCCAATATGATGAGACAAGCAGTTCCTCTAATAAAACCTAAAGCTCCTTTAGTTGGTACAGGTATGGAGTACACTGTTGCCAATGATAGTGGCTCAACAATAGTTGCAAAAAGGGAAGGTATAGTAGATCAACTTGATGCAAATAGAATTGTAATTAGAATAACTGATAAAAATGATAAGTCACTTAACAAAATTGATATTTACAATCTTGCTAAATTTCAGAGATCAAATCAAAACACATGTATTACTCAAAGACCTTTAGTAAATGTTGGTGATAAAATTTTAAAAAATCAAGTTATTGCAGATGGTCCAGCAACCGAACTTGGCGAACTCGCACTTGGAAGAAATGTTCTTGCTGCATTCATGCCATGGAATGGATATAATTTTGAAGATTCAATTCTAATATCAGAAAAAGTTGTTCAAGATGATGTCTTTACATCTATTCATGTTGAAGAGTTTGAAGTTATGTCAAGGGATACAAAGTTAGGACCTGAAGAAATAACTAGAGATATACCTAACGCAAGTGAAGAAATGCTTATAAATCTTGATGAGACTGGAATTGTTTATGTTGGAGCAGAAGTAAATTCTGGTGACATTTTAGTAGGTAAGGTAACTCCGAAGGGTGAGTCACCGATGACACCAGAAGAAAAACTACTTAGAGCAATTTTTGGAGAAAAAGCGGCAGATGTCAAAGATACAAGTTTACGAGTTCCACCAGGAGTAAAAGGAACAATTGTTGAAATAAGAGTTTTTTCAAGAAGGGGAATAGAAAAAGATGAACGTGCAATTAGTATAGAAAACAATCAAATTGAAGTTATTGCTAGAGACAGAGATGATGAATTAAAAATTCTTGAAAAGAGTTTCGGGAATCATCTAAGAGAACTTCTCAATAATCAAGTATTCATCTCTGGAATTGATGCCCTAACTAAAAATTCAAATATAAAGTATGAACAAATCGAGAGTCTGTCCTTAAATGATTTATTAAAAATTAATATCTCTGATGAAAAGAGAAGTGATCAAATTGAAGCTTTGGTCAGTAATTATGAAAATCAATTAGGTAATATTAATCAAAAGTTTGAAAACAAAATAGATAAAATACAAAGTGGTGATGAGTTACTACCTGGGGTTTTAAAGTTAATAAAAGTCTTTATTTCTGTAAAACGTAAATTACAACCAGGTGATAAGATGGCTGGACGACACGGGAATAAGGGTGTAATTTCCAAAATCTGTCCAGTTGAAGATATGCCTTATCTGGAAGATGGAACACCAGTTGATATAGTTTTGAATCCGTTAGGAGTTCCAAGTAGAATGAATATAGGCCAAATTTTAGAAACGCATCTTGGTTGGGCTTCCGCTTCTTTAGGAAGACAAGTTAATGAAATGTTAAAAAAAATACAGTCTACAGGACAAACTGATGATCTAAGAAAACAGCTTTTAGAAATATATGATCTAGATAGCCATCAGAAATTGATAAATAATATGAATGATGATGAAATTCTCGAGCTAGGAAATAACCTTAAAGATGGTATTCCATTTGCAACTCCAGTTTTTGATGGCGCAAAAGAAAAAGATATAACAAACTTACTATCAAAATCTGGTGTTTCTAACACAGGTCAAGAAGTCCTATATGATGGTATAACTGGTAAGAAATTTGAGAGACCTGTTACAGTTGGATATATGTATATGCTAAAACTTCATCATTTGGTAGATGAAAAGATTCATGCTAGATCAATTGGTCCTTACAGCTTAGTTACCCAACAACCTTTAGGAGGAAAAGCACAATTTGGAGGACAAAGATTTGGAGAGATGGAAGTTTGGGCGCTTGAGGCTTATGGTGCAGCATACACCCTTCAAGAAATCTTGACTATTAAATCTGATGATGTTGCAGGAAGAACTAAAGTTTATGAGTCAATAGTTAAAGGTGATAATAATTTTGAGTCTGGAACACCTGAGTCATTTAATGTTATGGTAAAAGAACTTAGGTCTCTTGGTTTAAATTTAGATTTTAAAGAAAACTTAAAAGAAAATAACTTAACAAACTTGATAGGTACAAATGAATAAAGAACTAACAAATATTTTTAATCAAAACTTAGGTGTTCAGAATTTTAATAGTCTTAAAATATCTATTGCTAGTCCAGATGATATTCGATCTTGGTCTTTTGGTGAAATTAAAAAACCTGAAACTATAAATTATAGAACTTTTAAACCAGAAAAGGACGGCCTTTTTTGTTCTAGAATATTTGGTCCAGTTAAAGATTATGAATGTCTTTGTGGTAAATATAAAAGAATGAAATTTAGAGGAATAATTTGTGAAAAATGTGGAGTAGAAGTAACACTTTCAAAAGTAAGAAGGGATAGGATGGGCCATATAGAATTAGCGGCACCGGTATCTCATATATGGTTTATGAAATCCTTACCAAGTAGGATTGCTACCTTATTAGATATGACAATTAAAAATTTAGAAAAAGTTCTTTATTTTGAGCAATTCATTGTTGTTGAACCTGGCTTAACTGATTTAAAAAAAGGAGACATAATTACTGAAGAACAATATATTGAGTATCAAGATGAATATGGTGAAGATTCTTTTAACGCCTCAATAGGAGCAGAAGCAATTGAGCAGATGCTTATTAGTATTGATTTGGAAAGTGATTTCAATCAATTAAAAATTGATTTAACAGAAACCAAATCTGAACTGAAGAAAACTAAAATTACAAAAAGACTAAAATTAATTGAGTCTTTCATTTTATCAAAAAACAAACCTGAATGGATGATCATGAAAGTTCTACCTGTAATTCCACCTGAGTTAAGACCTTTAGTACCACTAGATGGGGGTAGATTTGCAACATCCGATTTAAATGACCTTTATAGAAGAGTCATAAATAGAAATAATCGTTTAAAAAGATTAATTGATCTGAGAGCGCCAGACATTATTATCAGAAATGAAAAAAGAATGCTTCAAGAATCTGTTGATGCGTTATTTGATAATGGCAGAAGAGGAAGGGTAATTACATCAACAAATAAGAGACCACTTAAATCCCTTTCAGATATGTTAAAAGGAAAACAAGGTAGATTTAGACAAAACCTTCTAGGTAAAAGGGTTGATTACTCTGGTAGATCAGTAATTGTTGTAGGTCCAAATTTAAAACTCCATCAATGTGGAATACCCAAAAAGATGGCACTCGAGCTATTTAAGCCATTCATATTTCATAAACTCGATGTATATGGTTGGGCAAACACAATAAAGGCAGCAAAAAAACTTGTCGAAAAAGAAGACTCAAGAGTTTGGGACATTTTAGAGGAGGTAATAAGAGAACACCCAGTTCTTCTGAATAGAGCTCCCACTCTTCATAGGCTAGGTATTCAGGCTTTTGAACCTATTTTAATAGAAGGAAAATCAATACAACTCCATCCTTTAGTTTGTACAGCTTTTAATGCTGATTTTGATGGTGATCAAATGGCTGTTCATGTTCCTCTTAGTCTGGAAGCTCAGCTTGAAGCAAGAGTACTGATGATGAGTACAAATAACATTCTACATCCAGCAAGTGGCAAACCAATTATTGTTCCTTCTCAAGATATTATTTTAGGTATTTATTATTTGTCAATAATGAGAGAAAAACAAATTGGAGAAGGTCGAAGTTTTGTAGATTTGAATGAAATATTAAAAGCATTAGAAAATAACGATATAAGTCTTCATACAAAAATTAATGCCAGAGTTAAAAATAGTGATGGCGATATTTTAAAAGTAATAACCACTCCAGGAAGAATGATTTTAGGAAACATTTTACCAGACAATAAAAACATTAATTATGAGATGATAAACAAAATATTAACTAAAAAAGAAGTTAGTAATATTATCGACACTGTTTATAGATTTTGTGGACAAAAAGAGACTGTTTTATTTGCAGATCATATTATGCAAATAGGGTTTAAGTATGCAGCAATTGCAGGTATTTCTTTTGGAAAAGATGATTTAATTATACCATCTGATAAAGATAATCTTCTAAACGCAACTCAAGAAAAAGTTCAAGAGTATGAAAATCAATACCAAGATGGATTAATTACTCAAGGTGAGAAGTACAACAAAGTAGTGGACGCATGGTCTGAATGCACAAATAAAGTTGCTGATAAAATGCTTGATGTTATATCTTCACCTTCAGATGAACAACCAATAAATTCTGTATATATGATGGCCCACTCTGGAGCAAGGGGGTCAGCTGCACAATTAAAACAACTTTCTGGAATGAGAGGTTTGATGGCTAAACCTTCTGGAGAGATCATTGAGAACCCAATTAAATCAAATTTTAAAGAAGGTTTATCAGTTCTTGAATACTTTACCTCTACCCATGGAGCGCGTAAAGGTCTAGCTGATACTGCATTAAAAACTGCAAGTAGTGGTTATTTAACCCGTAGATTAGTTGATGTTGCTCAAGATGCTGTTATTAGAGAATTAGACTGCAATACATCTAATGGTGTTATTGTTGAAGAAATAGTTGAGTCTGGAAATATTACATCATCGCTTACTGAAAGAGTATTAGGTAGAACTCCTGTCAGTGAAATAATTGATGAAAATAACAACGTTATTGTTAATGCTGGTGAAATAATTTCTGAAAAACATTTGGATCCAATTACAAAACTAGGTATCAGATCATTAAAAATTAGATCAGTTTTAACTTGTGAAACTGAGGATGGTATCTGCTCAATATGTTATGGTAGAGATCTTGCTAGAGGAACTCCAGTTAACCTTGGAGAAGCGGTAGGTATAATAGCAGCACAATCAATTGGTGAACCTGGAACACAATTAACAATGAGAACATTTCATATAGGTGGTGCAGCCAGTTCATCTGTTGAACAGTCAAATGCAACTGCTCCAGTATCAGGTATTGTGCAACTAGAAAATATTAATATCATTGAAGATAAGTTTGGTAACAAAATAGTATTAAGCAGAAATGGAAAAATAAAAATACTAGATAAAAGTACAGAAAAATATTCTTCTAACATACCATTTGGATCTAAACTTCTTGTAAATAATGGTGATAAGGTTGAAAATAATTTTATACTTGCAGAGTGGGACCCATATACTTTACCAATAATTGCTGAAAAGAATGGATTTGTTAAATACGTGGATTTAAAACAAGGTTCATCCTTTAGAGAGTCGATTGATGACACAACAGGTATATCAAGTAAAATAGTAATTGACTGGAGCCAAAATCAAAAGAGCAAAAATTTCAAACCTGCTATTAATATAACTGAAAATTTATCTAGCGATAATGTTGAGTCAGAAAACTTTTTAAACTATCCTATGTCTATTGATTCAATTTTAAGTGTTGAAGATGGTCAAGAAGTAACCGCTGGTCAAGTAATAGCTAGAATTCCAAAGGAATCATCTAAAACTAAAGATATAACAGGAGGTCTTCCAAGGGTCGCAGAACTTTTCGAAGCAAGAAAACCAAAAGATCCTGCAATAATGTGTGAAATTGATGGAAAAATTTCATTTGGCAAAGATTATAAAAATAAACGAAGAGTGATTATTACATCTTTAGATGAGAAAGATACATTTGAAATCTTAATCCCAAGATCAAAATACTTGAATGTTCAAGAAGATGACTTTGTTAAAAAAGGAGATATACTTGTTGAAGGAACTCCTGTACCTCATGATATTCTTAGAATTTTGGGAGTAGAAGAATTAGCGAGATACCTTGTAAGAGAAGTTCAATCAGTTTACAAACTCCAAGGCGTATATATAAATGATAAACATATTGAGACTATCGCAAGACAGATGCTTCAAAAGGTTCTAATTAAAGAACCAGGCGACTCTAATCTTATTGTGGGAGAGCAAATTCAAAGAAGAGACCTAGTAAAACTTAATAAAATATTAAAAAATGAAGGAAAAAAAGAAGTTTCTTCTGAGCCAGTATTACTTGGCATAACAAAAGCAAGTTTACAAACTAGCTCATTTATTTCAGCGGCTTCTTTTCAAGAAACTACAAAAGTATTAACTGATGCAGCTACACTTGGAAAGGTGGATACCTTAAATGGACTGAAAGAGAATGTAATTGTTGGAAGACTCATTCCAGCAGGCACTGGTAAATTGACTTCAGATTATGAGAATATAGCTTATGAAAAAGACAAGGAAATAATTGAAAAAAATCAGCCTGAAAATATAGAAAATTAGTAATTTTTTAGCATATCTTCTTGACTTTAATGCAATCAATTTATAAAGACCCCTACGATTTGTTAAAGGTCGTGGATTTAATTCCAAACACTTAACTAGAGGATAACAATGCCAACAATAAACCAACTTGTTAGAAAAGGTAGATCTGCTGTAAAAAAAAGGAATAAGGTTCCTGCTTTAGATAAAAGCCCTCAAAAACGTGGAGTATGTACGAGAGTATATACAACAACTCCAAAAAAACCAAACTCCGCTTTAAGAAAAGTTGCTAGAGTTAAACTTACAAATGGACAGGAAGTTTCAGCCTATATCCCAGGAGAGGGTCACAACCTACAAGAACACTCTGTAGTACTTATCAGGGGTGGTCGTGTTAAAGATTTACCAGGTGTAAGATATCATATCTTAAGAGGAACACTTGACACTCAAGGTGTTTCAACAAGAAAGCAAAGAAGATCCCTTTATGGAGCTAAGCGCCCTAAATAGTTATGTCTAGAAGAAGAGCAGCAGAAAAAAGAACTATACTACCAGATCATAAATATAAAGATTTAGTTTTGGCTAAGTTCATGAATAGAATCATGATGAATGGAATGAAATCAACATCAGAAAAAATTGTATACGGAGCTTTTGATATTGTTTCAAAAAAAACTGACAAAACACCAATTGAATTTTTTCACGAAGCATTAAACAATGTTAAGCCTACATTAGAAGTTAGATCTAGAAGAGTAGGAGGAGCAACTTACCAAGTTCCTATGGAAGTAAGGCCTAAAAGAGCACAAACCCTTGCAATGAAATGGATTGTGGACTCTGCAACAAAAAGAAATGAAAAAACAATGAGGGAAAGAGTTGCAAATGAAATTATAGATGCATTTAATAACAAAGGAAACGCAGTAAAGAAACGAGAAGAGACTCACAAAATGGCTGATGCTAATAGAGCTTTCTCTCATTTTAGGTGGTAAGATATATGTCAAGATCGCATTCATTAAATCAATATAGAAACATTGGAATAATGGCTCATATAGATGCTGGCAAAACAACCACTACAGAAAGAATATTATATTACACTGGTAAATCACATAAGATTGGAGAAGTTCATGATGGCGCTGCAACTATGGATTGGATGGAGCAAGAGCAAGAAAGAGGTATCACTATTACATCAGCAGCAACAACATGTTTTTGGAAAGACCATCGTATAAATATTATTGATACCCCTGGTCATGTAGACTTTACAATTGAAGTAGAAAGATCATTGAAGGTTTTAGACGGTGCGGTTGCTGTTTTTGACGGTGTTGCAGGTGTTGAGCCTCAATCTGAAACTGTATGGAGACAAGCAGACAAATATAAAGTCCCCCGAATGTGTTTCGTTAATAAACTTGATAGAACTGGAGCAAACTTTTTTATGTGCGTAGATATGATTTCTGAGCGTTTAGGTTCGTATCCGCTTGTCACCCAATTACCAATAGGCATTGAGAGCAATTTAAAGGGTGTTGTTGATTTAGTTGCTTACAAAGCAATAGTTTGGCAGGACGAAAGTCTAGGAGCTAAATTTGACATTGTAGATATACCTGAAGATTTAAAGGAACAGTCTGATGAATACAGATTAAAATTAATTGAGAAAGCTGTAGAAGAGGATGACTCAATTATGGAAAAATATCTTGATGGTAATGAACCAACTTTAGAAGAATTGAAATTATGTATTAGAAAAGGGACTATTAAAGGATCGTTTGTTCCTGTTTTAACAGGATCAGCTTTTAAGAATAAGGGTGTTCAACCACTTTTAGATGCTGTTATCGATTATATGCCATCACCTACTGACGTATCAAGTGTAAGGGGAGTAGATGTTAACGATGATACTATAGAATTAACTAGAAAATGTGAAGACAATGAACCATTTAGCGCTTTAGCATTTAAAATAATGACAGACCCTTTCGTTGGAAGCTTAACTTTTGCTAGAATCTACTCTGGCTCAATAAATACTAAAGACTCAGTTCTTAACTCTAATTCTGGTAAAAAAGAAAATATCGGTAGAATGCTATTAATGCACGCTAATAATAGAGAAGAAATAAAAACAGCTAATGCTGGAGATATTGTTGCTTTAGTGGGATTAAAAGATGTTACTACTGGAGAAACTTTATGTGCATCTGATAAACCTATAGTCCTAGAAAAAATGGATTTTCCTGATCCAGTCATTGAAGTTGCAGTTGAACCTAAAACTAAAGTAGACCATGAAAAAATGGGCCAGGCTTTGGGAAGACTAGCCCAAGAAGATCCTAGTTTTAGAGTTACAACAGACCATGAAAGTGGTCAAACAATAATCAAAGGTATGGGAGAACTTCATCTAGAAATTCTTGTAGATAGAATGAAGAGAGAATTTAAAGTAGAAGCAAACGTTGGTGCGCCACAAGTTGCATATAGAGAAACAATTTCTAAGTCATTTGATGTTGATTATACCCATAAGAAACAATCAGGTGGTGCTGGGCAATTTGCAAGAGTAAAAATAAAATTTCAGCCCGGCGATGCTGGCAGTGGTTATCAATTTATTAATCAAATTAAGGGTGGTAATATTCCTACGGAGCATATCCCAGGCGTTGAGAAAGGGTTAATTGCTCAACAACAAACAGGGGTTATAGCTGGTTTTCCATGTATTGATTTTAAAGCAACCTTATATGATGGAGCATATCATGATGTTGACTCAAGTGTTCTAGCTTTTGAAATTGCTGCTCGTGCAGCTTTTAGGGAAGGTATTGCTAAGGCAAGTCCAGTATTACTCGAGCCAATGATGAAAGTAGAAGTTGTTACTCCTGAAGAATATATGGGCGATGTGATTGGTGATTTAAATAGTAGACGTGGACAAGTTCAAGAAATGTCAACAAGAGGGAATGCAAATGTAGTTGATGCAATGGTGCCACTTGCAAACATGTTTGGTTATGTAAATAATTTAAGATCTTTATCACAAGGAAGAGCCAACTATACAATGCAATTTGATCACTATGAAGAGGTACCATCTAATGTTGCTGAAGAAGTAAAGGCTAAATTAGCATAATGGACAATCAAAATATAAGAATTAGATTAAGAGGATATGATAACTCCCTTTTGGATACTAGTACTCAAGATATAATAAATACAGCTAAGAGAACAGGAGCTAAAGTAAAAGGTCCAATTCCTTTACCAACAAGATTTGAGAGATTTACCGTAAATAAATCGCCTCATATCGATAAAAAAAGTAGAGATCAGTTAGAAATAAGGACACATAATCGTCTTTTAGACATAATTGATCCAACACCACAGACAGTTGATGCATTAATGAAATTAGACTTATCTGCTGGTGTAGAAGTGGATATTAAAATTTAACATGTTACGGTCTGGTTTAATAGCAACTAAATTGGGAAACAGTTCGTTTTTTCACAATAATGGTTCTAATATTCATGTAACTGTTTTGAAAGTAAATGATTGTATTGTCTCTAACATTAAAACTTTAGAAAAAAATGGATATAATGCAGTACAACTTGCATCCATAGATACTGGAAAAGATATAAAACATGTTAAAAAGCCTCAAAGAAAAATATTTTCTTCGATTAAAATAAATCCTAAAAAAATTATTAAAGAGTTTAAAGTTGATAATAATAATTTATTGGAAATTGGAACTACACTTAATGCAGATCATTTTAAAGTTGATCAATTTATTGATGCTAGTAGTTTTTCAATTGGTAAAGGTTTTGCTGGTGTAATGAAAAGGCACAACTTTGGTGGACTTAGAGCATCACATGGAGTTTCAATCTCACATCGTTCTCATGGCTCAACTGGACAAAATCAAGATCCTGGAAGAGTTTTTAAAGGAAAAAAAATGGCAGGAAGAATGGGAAATACAAAGGTAACTAAACAAAACTTAAAAATTATCGAAATAGATAAAGTTAATAATCTAATAATAGTAAAAGGTTCAGTGCCTGGTAAAAAAAACTCAATTATTTATTTGAAAGATTCAGTTAAAAGGTCCTAAATGAAGAGAAAAGTTTTAAACCTTAAAAATAAATCAGTTGGAGATATTGATCTTGATTCAAATATATTTGGTTTTAGGAAACTTCCTGATTTAATTCACCAATATATAAGATTTCAAAATGCTAAATCAAGACAAGGTTCACATAAAACAAAGACAAGGTCAGAAGTAAGTGGTAGAAGTAAAAAACCTTTCTCCCAAAAAGGTACAGGTAATGCTAGACAAGGTAGTAATAAACCACCTAATTTTAGAGGTGGTGCAGTATCAATGGGTCCTGTGAATAGAGATCACTCATTTAATTTAAATAAAAAAGAAAAGAAACTTGCACTAGTGTCAGCTCTGTCTGTAAAAAACTCTCAAGATAAGTTAATAATTATTGATAGTTTTGAAATTCAAAGTTTTAAAACTAAGGATCTTTATTCTGACTTAAAACTTTTTGAATATGAAACAGCTCTTTTTATATATTCAGAACAAGGTTTAAATAAAAACTTTAAGCTTGCTTCTTCAAATATACCAAAAATATCAACTCTAAATCAAAAGGGTATAAATGTAAAAGATCTAATAAGTTATGATAAAATATTTATAGAACAAAAATCTATTAATGAAATAGTTAAGAGGCTCTCATGAAAAAAAACAAACTTAATATTTCTTTAGAAAGAGCTTATGATATTGTAAAAAAACCAATTACAACAGAAAAATCTACAAATTTACAACAATTCAACCAGTATTCATTTGTTGTATCCAAGGATTCAAACTCATTTGAAATTAAAAAAGCTATTGAAGTAATTTTTAAAGTAAAAGTTAATAAAATTAATACCTCAATACTTAGAGGTAAAGGTAAAACATTTAAAGGTCAATACGGTTTTAGGAAAGATACTAAAAGAGCTATAGTTACATTAGAAGAAGGCAACACTATTGATTCATCATTGGAGATTAAATAATGTTAATAAAGTTTAAACCAACAACTCCAGGTTTAAGGGGAACAGTTTTAGTTTCAAAAAAAGAACTTTCAAAAGAAAAACCTTACAAATCACTTACAACAAAACTAAATTCTACAGGAGGAAGAAATAACCAGGGCAGAATCACTTCAAGGAGAATGGGAGGTGGTGTAAAAAGAAAATTTAGAATCATAGATTTTAAAAGATCTAAAACTGATGTTTCAGCTGAGATTATAAGAAATGAATATGATCCAAATAGATCAGCTTTTATATCACTTGTTAAGTATGAAGATGGTGAGCATAGCTATATCATTTCACCAAAAAATATTAAAATAGGTGAAAAAATTATCTCTGGCGAAAATGTTGCGATCAAGAATGGTAATTGTCTTCCTATAAATAATATTCCGGTGGGAACTAATATTCATAATATTGAACTAAAACCTGGAGCAGGCGCTCAATTAATAAGATCAGCTGGATCTTCTGCACAAATAGTCTCTAAAGAACAACCATATGTTCAAATTAAGTTAATTTCTGGAGAAATTAGACATATCAACAAATATTGTAGAGCTACAATCGGTGAAGTATCTAACTCTGATCAAAAAAATATTAAGCTAGGTAAAGCTGGCAGAAAAAGATATTTAGGTTTCAGACCAAAAGTAAGAGGTGTTGTCATGAATCCAGTAGATCATCCTCATGGTGGTGGAGAAGGTAGAACTTCTGGAGGTAGAGATCCTGTAACTCCATGGGGAGTTTCTACCAAAGGAAAAAAAACAAGGAATAACAAAAAAACTAACGTATTTATCTTAAAGAGGAAGAAAAAATAATGACTAGATCTGTATGGAAAGGACCGTTTGTTGATATTACGCTTATGAAGAAAGCAGAAAAATCAGCTCAATCTGCTAGAAAAGAAGTTATAAAAACTTGGTCAAGAAGATCTACTATACTACCGCAATTTGTTGGTTTAACATTCGGTGTTTATAATGGACAAAAATTTGTACCTGTAACGGTAAACGAACAAATGGTTGGACATAAATTTGGAGAGTTTTCTCCTACCAGGAATTTTAAAGGTCATACTGCGGCTGATAAGAAAGCGGAACAAAAATGAGTGATAATCCATTAGCTATAGCAAAAGATAACATGGTTAGAATAAGTCCTACCAAGTTATCAATATTAGTAAACAGCATAGTAAATATGAAAGTTAGTATAGCTGTTAATCAATTGCAATTTTCTTCAAAAAGAATATCTAGAACTATACTTAAGGTTTTGAATGCTGCTATTGCAAATGCAGAAAATAATAATCAAATGGATATAGATAAGCTTTTTATTAAAGAAGCCTTTGTTGGTAAAAGTTTAAGAATGAAAAGATGGAGGCCCAGAGCTAAAGGTAGAGCATCATCAATAATAAAACCATTTAGTAAAGTAACTATTATTGTTGAAGAAAGATTAGAAAACAAAAAAGGAAAAGCATAATGGGACAAAAAGTAAATCCGTACGGTATTAGACTTGGAATAAACAAAACTTGGTCGTCAAGATGGTTTTCAAAAAACGAATATACCAAATTGCTACATCAGGATTTGAAAATTAAAAGTTATGTTCAAAAAAAATTAAAAAATGCTAGCATATCAAAAATTAATATTGAAAGAGCTGCAAAGAAATTAAGACTTTCTATTTATAGTTCAAGACCAGGAATCATAATTGGAAAAAAGGGAGCTGATATTGAAACTTTAAAAAATGATCTTTCAAAAATGTCTAATCTAGAAGTATTTTTAGATATTAAAGAAGTAAGAAAACCTGAAGTTGAGGCAAAATTAGTTGCAGAAAATATTGCTTCGCAACTTGAAAAGAGAATATCTTTTAGAAGGGCGATGAAAAAGGCAGTGCAGTCAGCAATGAGATTAGGAGCAAAAGGTGTAAAAGTTGTATGCAGTGGAAGATTGGGTGGTGCAGAAATTGCCAGAACTGAGAAATATCATGAGGGTAGTGTTCCATTACATACTCTTAGAGGTGATATTGATTATTCTACAGCAGAAGCTGAAACTACATATGGAATTTGTGGAATTAAAGTTTGGATTAACAAAGGTGAAATATTATTGAAAGACCCATATGCTAGTGAAAAAAAACAATTTGACCAAGGGAGCGTAAGATAATGAATATGCTTTCACCAAAAAAAACTAAATTTAGAAAACAATTCAAAGGAAGAATTCATGGAAATTCAAAAGGCAATTATGCACTAAATTACGGAAGTTTTGGACTTAAAGCACTAGAACCAGAGAGAGTTACATCCAGGCAAATAGAAGCTGCAAGAAAAGCAATAACAAGATACTTAAAAAGAGCTGGTCGTATGTGGATTAGAATATTTCCTGATGTTCCTGTTTCAAAAAAACCTGCTGAAGTTAGAATGGGTAAAGGCAAAGGGTCAATTGAGTACTGGGCTTGCAGAGTAAAACCAGGAAGAATTATGTTTGAGGTAGATGGAGTAAATATTAATGATGCAAGAAAGGCTATGACATTAGCTGCAGCAAAACTACCTATTAAATGCAAATTTGTTGAAAGAAATATATAATGAATAAAAAAATTAATTTAGACTATAAAAAATTATCTGAAGAAGTCTTAGATAACAAGAAAATACTGTTAAATTTAAGATTCCAAAAAAGTTCTGGTCAACTTGAAAAAACTTCGCAAATTAAAAATGCTAGAAAACAAATAGCTAGACTGAAAACTAAATTATCTATGATTAAAGGTGATGAAAATGCCTAAAAGAATATTATCTGGGGTTGTTGTTTCTTCAAATTCTAACAAAACTATAACAGTAGATGTTACTAGAAGAATAAAACATAAACTTTATAAAAAAATAATTAGACAGACTAAAAAATATCATGTTCATGATGAGAATAATCAATTTAAAGTTGGAGATACAGTTTCCATTATAGAATCAAAGCCCATTTCCAAACTAAAAAAATGGAAAGTGATTTCTAATTTAGGGGAAAATTCATGATACAAATGCAATCTAATCTTTTTGTAGCAGACAACTCTGGAGCAAGGAAGATACAATGTATCAAGGTTTTAGGTGGTTCAAAAAGAAGATCCGCTTCAATTGGAGACATAATAGTAGTTTCAATAAAAGATGCTTTGCCAAGAGCTAAAGTAAAAAAAGGTGACGTTTATAAAGCTGTTGTTGTGAGAACTTCCAAAGATTTTAAAAGGCCTGATGGAACCGCAATCAGATTTGATAAAAATGCTGCAGTTATATTAGATAAGCAAGAAGAACCTATAGCTACTAGGATATTTGGACCGGTGACAAGAGAATTAAGAAGTAAAAAATTTATGAAAATAATTAGTTTAGCTCCTGAGGTAATTTAATGAGTATTAAGTTTAAATTAAAAAAAGGTGATGAAGTAATCGTTCTTACAGGTAAAGATAAAGGTAAAACTGGTAAGATAGTTCAAATGTTGCCAAAAAGAATGAAGGCCATAGTTTCAGAAATTAATACAGCTAAAAAAAATCAGAAACCTGACAATAATCAACCAGGTGGAATAGTTAATAAAGATATGCCAATCGATATTTCTAATCTTTCTTTTTACGATCCAGAATTAAAAAAAGGAGTTAAAATTGGCTATAAATTAAATAATGATAAAAAGGTTAGAATAAATAAATCTAGCGGTAAGGAAATTTAAATGAGCAGGCTTTTAGAAGAATATAATAATCAGATTAAAAAAAATTTAAAGTCTAAGCTTGGTTTAAATAATATTTTTGAAGTTCCAAAATTAAAAAAAATAATTCTAAATATAGGAGTTGGGGAGGCTAAAGAAGATTCAAAGTTAATTGATAAAGCTCTTGAGGATCTAACTCTAATATCTGGACAAAAGGCTGTAAAAACTAAATCCAAAAAGGCTATTTCAGGATTTAAAATTAGAGCAGGTATGCCTTTAGGAGTAAAAGTAACTTTAAGAAATAAAATTATGTACGAATTTCTTGATAGATTAGTAAATATTGCAATCCCAAGAATTAGAGATTTTAGAGGATTAAATCTTAAAAGTTTTGATGGTAATGGAAACTTTTCTATGGGAATAAAAGAACATGTAATTTTTCCAGAAATCAATTTTGATAAAGTAGATAAAATAAGAGGTATGGATATTACAATTTGTACCTCAGCAAAAAACAATAATGAGGCTTTAGAATTATTAAAGAGTTTTAATATGCCTTTTAATGACAACAAGGTAAATTAAGGAGTAAAATGGCTAAGCTTAGTTCAGTACAAAAAAATTTATTTAGGCAAAAATTAATTAGTAAATTTAAAATTAAGAGAAAGACACTTAAATCTATGATAAAAAATAAAGAAATTTCTATAGAAGAGAGAATTTCATATCAAAATAAATTAAATGATCTTCCTAGAAATGGTTCAGCAATTAGACATAGAAATAGATGTGAAATTACAGGAAGGCCAAGAGGCAACTATAGAAAATTTGGTTTATCAAGAATTAAACTTAGGGAACTTTCAATGTCTGGAGATTTGCCAGGTGTTGTAAAATCAAGTTGGTAGGAGGATATTATGGCTTTTAATGACTCACTCTCAGACATGCTTGCCAGAATTAAAAATGCACATCAAGCAAATAAAGTATCAACTTTATGTCTAAATTCCAAACTAAACTTAAATGTTCTTACTGTTCTTAAAGATGAAGGTTATATTAGAGACTTTAAAAATATAGAAGAAAGAAAAGGTGTCAATTCTATTAAAATTGATTTGAAGTATTTTAATGGTAGTCCTGTAATAAAAAAAATAAAAAGAATATCAAAGCCTGGAATTAGAAAATACTCAAAAATAAGTGAACTTAATAAACCATATGGGGGTTTAGGAATTTCAATTTTATCTACTCCTAAAGGAGTTATGTCAGATCATGAAGCAAAGAAGAATAATGTTGGCGGCGAAGTATTGTGCGAGGTTTTTTAATGTCCAGAATAGCTAAGAATCCAATTAAAATTTCAAAAGAAATTCAATGTACTTTTATTGATGGTGTTTTTTCAGCTAAAGGAAAATTGGGAGAAATGCAAACAAATGTTAATGCAAATTTTAAAATCGATATAAATGATGATGAGATTAAGGTGATTCCAAAAGGTGAATTTGATAAAGATCCTAACTGGGGAACTACCAGAGCGATAATATCAAATATTATTAATGGTGTTACAAGTGGCTTTTCTAAAACATTAGAATTAAATGGTACTGGATACAGAGCTAGCGTTACGGGTTCAAAGCTAAAATTAGAACTTGGTTACAGTCATGATATTAACTTTGATATACCTAGTGATGTTAAGATTGAATGCTCAAAACAAAACATAATAAAGTTGACAAGTATTGATAAAGAAAAACTTGGTGCTACTGCTGCCAAGATTAGATCATATAGAAAACCAGAACCCTTCAAAGGTAAAGGAATTAAATACTCAGATGAATATATTTTTAGAAAAGAAGGAAAAAAGAAATAACCATGAAAACTAGACAAGAAAGAATTAGGTATAAAACAAAAAAAGTATCTGATAGAAAAAGATTATCAGTATATAGATCTAATAACCATATCTATGCTCAATTAATAGACGATGCCAAAGGAGTGACACTAGCTAGTTCATCTTCAATGGAAAAATCAATAAAAGATATGAAACTTTCTCGAAAAGAATTGGCTGAACTAATTGGTAAAAATATAGCTAAAAAAATAATATCGAAAGGTATTGATAAGGTAGCTTTTGATAGAGGAAAATACAAATATCATGGTTTAATAAAGATACTAGCTGAAGCTGCAAGAGTGGAAGGACTTAATTTTTAGAGGTATTTATGTTTGATAATGAAAAAAATGAATTTAGTGAACATCTAGTAACAATAAATAGAGTTGCAAAAGTTGTTAAAGGTGGAAGAAGATTTGGTTTTGCTGCAATCATGATAGTTGGTGATAATAAAGGTAGGGTTGGTATAGGAACAGGCAAAGCAAAAGAAGTCCCAGAAGCTGTTAGAAAAGCAACTGAAAATGCAAAAAATAAAATGATCAGAGTTCATTTAAAAGAAAATAGAACTATTCATCATGATACTATTGGGCGTTTTGGGGCTGGAAAAGTTATACTTCGTGCTGCTTCTCCAGGAACAGGTATTATAGCAGGGGGTCCAATGAGAGCACTATTTGAATCTCTTGGAATTAAAGACGTTGTAGCAAAATCTACTGGAACTTCAAATCCACATAATATGCTAAAAGCAACTATGAATGCTTTTAAAGTTTCTGAATCTCCTAAATCTGTTGCTGCAAAAAGATCAAAAAAAATTAATGAAATAAATAACAATAAAAATAGTTAGATATGAAAATTAACGAACTTAAATCTACATTAACATCCAGTAAAAAACCTAAAAGAAGAGGTAGAGGTTCGGGCTCTGGTCTTGGAAAGACAGCTGGTAGAGGTGTTAAAGGTCAAAAATCAAGATCTGGAGTATCAATAAACGGTTTTGAGGGCGGTCAAATGCCACTTTATCGACGTTTACCTAAAAGAGGATTTAAAAATTATTTTAAAACAAAAATTCAAAGAATTAATTTTAATATTATTAATAATTTAATAAAAAAATACAAACTAAATCCTGAGGATATTAAAGAGGAAGATCTTTTTAATAAAAATATCTTTAAAAAATCAAATGGAAGTTTAAAATTACTCAATGTAGGTAAACCAGAAAATAACACTAATTTAGAGATTTCTTATGCTTCAAAAAAAGCAATTGAAGTATTAGAAAAAAACGGTGGCAAAATCAAATTAACTAAGAAATAAATGGCAACAGCTGCAGATAGATTGGCAAATAATTTAAATTTTGGAGCTCTTGGCAAAGCAACTGAATTAAGACAAAGACTTCTTTTTACTTTAGGTGCTCTCATTGTTTTTAGATTAGGAACTTTTTTACCAATTCCTGGAATTAATCCTCTTGCACTTCAGCAATTTTTTGAGCAACAATCTTCTGGTATATTGGGTATTTTTGATACTTTTTCTGGCGGAGCGTTAGGAAGAATGGGTATATTTGCATTAGGAGTAATGCCTTATATTTCCTCATCAATTATTATGACCTTAATGCAGTCTGCGATACCCTTTCTAAAATCTTTAAAAGAACAGGGCTCTAAGGGAAGGAGGCAGCTACTTCAATATACAAGATATGTAACAGTTTTGATTGCTGCTATTCAAGGTTACGGTGTTTCAATTGGTTTAGAATCAATGCAAACTACTTACGGAAATATTGTTTTTGATCCAGGGTTATTTTTTCGACTTACTACTGTTATTACTCTTGTGGGAGGAACTATATTTTTGATGTGGTTAGGAGAACAAATTTCATCAAGAGGTGTAGGCAATGGAATTTCATTAATTATTACAGCAGGTATTATTGCAAATTTACCAGGTGCATTTGTAAGTACACTTCAATTAGGTAGAACTGGTGAATTAAGTATAGGTTTCATTTTAAGTATATTAATCTTAATATTATTTTTAATAATTTTTATAGTGTTTGTTGAAAAAGCACAGAGACGTCTTCCAGTTCAATATCCAAAAAGACAAGTCGGTAATAAAATATATGGAGGTCAGAGTTCACATTTACCTCTTAAAATCAATACAGCAGGTGTTATACCTGTTATATTTGCTTCATCAATTCTGTTACTTCCAAATACTATGTCTGGTTTTGGAGCAGGATCCTCAAGTGATATATTTATACTAATCTCCAGCTATTTAGGTAGAGGTCAACCACTATATTTAGCATTGTATGCAGCAATGATAATCTTTTTTGGATTTTTCTATACATCTATTGTTTTTAATCCAGATGAGCAGGCTGAAAACTTACGTAAATATGGAGGGTTTATTCCTGGAATAAGGCCAGGAGAAAATACAGCTAAATATATTGAGTTTGTATTAATAAGATTAACAACAATAGGAACTATATATTTAACCTTTGTTGCTCTGTTACCAGAATTTCTACTTTCAAGAACTTCCATTCCATTCTATTTAGGCGGAACTGCTTTATTAATCGTTGTAGTCGTTATGATAGATTTTATTACACAGGTTCAATCCTACCTGTTTCAACATCAATATGAAGGTTTGCTCAAAAAAACTAAGTTAAAAGGTAGAAGATAAATTGAATAACATAATCTTTTTTGGACCACCTGGGGCCGGTAAAGGAACACAAGCAAAAATTATTTCAAATCATTTAAATTTACCGCACCTTTCGACAGGTGACATACTAAGGAAAAAAATTAATGAAAAAGACGACCTAGCAAAAAAATTGAATGAAATAATGTCATCTGGAAAACTAGTATCAGACGATATATTAAATTCCATAGTTGCATCACGATTAGAAAGTAATCAAGAGAATGGGTTTATTTTGGATGGGTATCCAAGATCATTACCGCAATCAGAATTTTTAAACAATTATTTAAAAAGAATATCTGAAAAAATTAATTATATATTTGATATTCAAATTAATTTTTCTATTTTAAAAGATAGAATTTTAAAACGTTCTACAGAAGAAAGTAGAGAAGATGATAAATTCGAAGTTTTAGAGACTAGATATAAAGAATATTTAAATACTACTGAAAATGTATCTAAATTTTATAGAGAGTCACAACCAGATATTTATTTTGAAATTGATGGATCTTTGCAAATTGAAGAAATAACTATGAAAATAACTCAAATATTAAAAAAATGATGAAAATCAGCCAAATTTTAAGATATCTCTTCTTGACTAAACACATAATTATCATGTATTCACCCTCATTCATTTTTTTTGGAAATCTTTATGGCTAGAATATCAGGTGTCAACATCCCTACTAACAAAAAAGTAAATATAGCTCTTACCTACATTTTTGGTATTGGAAATAAAATAGCCTTAGATATTTGCAAAGAAGCTTCTATAGATCTTACTAAAAGAGTTAGTGAACTAAATGAAGAGGAAGTTAATAAAATAAGGGATTTAATAGATAAGGATTATTCCGTTGAAGGTGATTTAAGAAGAAAAATATCTTTAGATATTAAAAGACTAAATGACCTTGGTTGCTATAGAGGTCTAAGACATAGAAAAAAACTTCCAGTAAGAGGACAGAGAACCCATACCAATGCAAGAACAAGAAAAGGCAAGGCTGTTGCAATCGCTGGTAAGAAAAAAGTTACAAAAGGCTAGTATGGTTGATAAAAAAAAATCAAAGTTTAAAAAAAAATTTTCTTCCGGTATAGCACATATCGTTTCTTCTTTTAATAATACAATAATAACCATAACAGATGAAAAAGGTAATGCAGTTGCTTGGTCTTCTTCGGGTCATAAAGGTTTTAAAGGTTCTAGAAAATCTACACCATATGCTGCTCAAATAGCTGCTGAGGATGTAGGAAATAAAGCTAAAGAGTTTGGTTTAAAAAACCTTAAAGTAGAAGTTTCTGGCCCTGGTTCTGGAAGAGAGTCTGCCTTAAGATCTTTACAATCTATTGGTTATGTAATTACATCTATTAAAGACGTTACGCCTATACCTCACAATGGCTGCAGACCAAGAAAAAGAAGAAGAGTTTAAATAAAGGAGCAATAAGTGTTACAAAAAAACTGGAGTGAATTAATTAAACCAACAAAAATGGAAGTTAATGTTAATGAAAATAATGGAAGAATTGGTAAACTTACTGCTGAACCTTTAGAGAGAGGTTTCGGTTTAACATTAGGAAATTCAATAAGAAGAATACTTCTTTCATCTTTACAAGGTGCTGCAATTACATCAGTAAAAATTAAAGGTGTTGTTCATGAATTTTCTACTATTTCTGGAGTTAAAGAAGATTTGACTGACATTCTTCTTAACTTAAAATCAGTAGGAGTAAAGGTCCATTCGCCTGGTTTAAAGAAAATGTATCTTAAGTCAAGTGGATCTGGAGAATTACGCGCTGGGAATTTTGAAACTGATTCTGAAACTGAAATAATGAATCCAGACCAGCTAATTATGACGTTAGACTCCAATGCAGATATTGAAATTGAAGCAAACGTTGAAACGGGTAAAGGTTATGTTTCAGCTGAAGTAGCTGAAGATGAAAATAAATTAATTGGAGAGATTAAGCTTGATGCTATGTTCAGTCCAGTTATAAAAGCTACATACAAAGTTGAAAATAGTAGAGTAGGTCAAGTTACAGATTTTGATAAACTAATTTTTGAAGTTGAAACTAACGGTGCAATAAGTCCTGATGATGCGATTGCTCTTGCTGCTCGAATATTACAGGATCAATTACAACCCTTCATTAATTTTGATGAACCCGAAGTTTTACCTGATCAATCACAAGCAGAGGCTTTATCTTTTAACTCTAATTTACTTAAAAAAGTTGAGGAGTTGGAACTGTCAGTAAGATCAGCAAACTGCCTTAAAAATGATAATATCATCTATATTGGTGATTTAGTTCAAAAATCCGAATCTGAAATGCTAAGAACACCAAATTTTGGAAGAAAATCTCTTAATGAAATTAAAGAAGTGCTACAACAAATGGAGTTAAACTTAGGAATGTCTGTCCCAGATTGGCCACCTGAAAATATCGACGATCTTGCAAAGAAATATGAAGATCCTTTCAATAAATAAACATATATGAAGCATAATATTAAAAACAAAAAACTTAATAAAACATCATCTCATAGGAAAGCAATGTTCATGAATATGTCAAACGCACTTATAAAACATGAACAAATTTCCACAACCCTAGCTAAAGCTAAAGAGCTCAGAAGATTTGTAGAAAAAATAGTAACTTTGGGTAAAAAAGGTGATCTGTTATCAAAAAGAAAAACTATTTCCATTTTACAAGATCAAAAAATGTCAAAGAAAGTCTTTGATGTGCTGGCTGATCGATATAAAAATAGAAGTGGTGGATATACAAGAATAATCAAACTTGGTAACAGGTTTGGTGACAACGCTCCTACAGCAGTAATAGAATTTGTTGACAGAGATGAAAATGCAAAAGGGCAAGATAGTGGTCCTGTTATTGAAAAAAAATCTACGGAAGAAGAAGTAGAGCAACAACCTCAAATTTAGAAACTATTGTTTAATATAATCCTTGTAGCCACAGGCGGAGCAACTGGAGCAATACTAAGATATATTCTAACAAACTTAAGCAAAACTATATTTACCTCAAGTATTTATGGAACTCTTTCAGTAAATATTATAGGCTGTTTTTTGATTGGATATCTTGTAACTTCAGATTTCTCAAAAAACATAAATGAAAATTTTGTTAAATTTTTTTTAATTATAGGTTTACTTGGATCATTTACTACTTTTTCAGCATTTTCCTATGAAGTTGTTAATTTAATTATTTCTAAAAAAATCCTTATAGCATTTATATATATTTCTATTTCAATATTCGTCTGCATTTTATTTGCATACTTTGGAATGTTAATTAATAAGTTTTAATTTGATAAAAAAAATACAAATTAAGAAAGATTACGAAGTTAGGCTTGATAAGTATTTAAAGAACTTATTTACCTCTCTTACGCAAAGTTTTATTGAAAAAAATATAAGAAAGAAAAATATTTTAATTAATAACTCTCGCACAAAAGCAAATTATGTTGTCAAATTAAATGATAATTTAATTATATTAAATTTCCATGAAGAACTTTACAAAAATAAAATAATTTATAAGAAAAATATTAATATATCAGATAATGATTTAAAAAAGTTTAATAAATCAATTATTTTTCAAAATAACAATTTTTTAGTTATCAATAAGTGGTCAGATATTGCAACACAAGGAGGCAGTAAAGTAAATGTTTCGATTGACCATATAATAAAAAATATTAACCCCAATTATAGACTCGTGCACAGACTTGATAAAGAGACATCAGGTTTGCTTTTGATTTCGAAAAATTTAAAATATGCAAGATCTTTTTCAACACTTTTTAAACAACATTTAATTACAAAGTTTTACATTGCTTTATGTGAGGGAAGTCCAAAAAACAAAAATTCTAAAGTTCTTTTAAATATAAAAAACAAAAATCAGGAAATTGAAAAAACTATAACTAATTACAGTGTTATTAGTAATAAAAATAATATAACACAAATTCTATATAACCCTGAAACTGGCAAAACTCATCAATTAAGAAAAGTTTCTAAAAATCTTGGTTGCTCAATAATAGGTGATCAAAAATATAATATTAATTCTAAGTACAATAATGAAAAACTAATGTTACATGCCTTTGCTTTGAAATTTACAATTTATGAAGAAAAATTTAGTTTTATTTCAGAATTACCCGAATATTTTCTTACTTTTATTAAAAAAAATAAATTAAAATTTAAAGAAAATTTAGAAAAAGAATTAAATAGTTTTTAATTTGTTTAAAAAAATTTTTTTAAAACCTTCATCAAATTCTTTTTGATCTATTTTAATACCTAACTCATTCAATGAAGTATTTGCATACTCTTTTAATCCACATGAATGAATAGAATTATAATATTTTAAATCAGGATTAATATTAAAACTCATTCCATGATAAGTAATCCATTTTTTAACTCTAAGACCAATAGCACTAATTTTTTTTTCTTTATCAAATGTCATTTTATTATTCTTAATTACCCAAATACCGACTCTATCTTTAAATGCTCTTGCTTCAACATTGTAGCTCTTTAAAAAATCAATTACAGAATTTTCAATTACAGAAATAAACTTTCTTATATCCTTTTTTTTATTATTTAAGTTTAACATAAAATAAACAATTCTTTGGCCTGGTCCATGATAAGTCGTTTTTCCACCACGATTTGTCTTTAATACTTCTATAACATCTGAATTTAATATTTCATCATCTGAAGCACTTGTGCCTTGAGTAAATATATGATTATGACTAAGAAACCATAGTAATTCTTTTGAATGATTTTCACTTATATCTCTTACCTTAGACTCCATAAATAAAACAGCCTCCTTATAATTTATTTCTTCATTAGATATTTTAATTTCAATCTGATTCATGTCATTCATATACTTTATTGATAGTTAATATCCTATCTGATATTTAATTCTAGTATATATGCGGCTGTGGCGGAATTGGTATACGCGCAGCGTTGAGGTCGCTGTGGGATTTATCCTGTGGAAGTTCAAGTCTTCTCAGCCGCACCAATTAATATGGAAGAAATTATAATTAAAAAAGATGATGACAATTCTAATGAATCAATTCGATTAGTAACTGATTATCTAGAAAATTATAAATATGATAAAATTTTATCTTTTTTAAAAGACTTTCATAATGCAGACATAGCAGAAATTCTTCAAAATTTAGATCCAGTTTTAAGATTAAGTCTTCTAAATATAATGGATAAAAATTTTGATCCTGAAATCTTAACTTATTTGAATGATACTCTTAGAGAAGAAATAATTGAAACTTTAGATATAAAACAGTTAGCTAATAACGCAAAAAGTTTAGACATAGATGATGCCGTAGATTTAGCTGAAGATTTAGAAGAAAAAAATCAAAATATTTTTTTAGAAAACTTAGACAAAGAAGAAAGAACTTTAGTTAAAGAAGGTTTAAATTACCCTGAAGATTCTGCTGGAAGATTAATGCAAAGAGAATTTGTTGCTATTGATCAATCATGGAATGTTGGTCAAGCAATTGATTATTTGAGAAATAATAAAGGAAATTTACCTGAAGATTTCTACGATATTTATTTAATTAATCAAACCAAAGAAGCAAAAGGGATAGTTCCATTAGGAAGATTAATGGGCTCAAAAAGAGAAATAAAATTAAATTCAATATCAAATAAAGAGTTACGGTTAATTGATGTGAATGCTGATCAAGAAGATGTAGCTTTATTATTTAATAAATATGGATTGGTTAGCGCCCCTGTTATTGATACCCAAAAAAAAATTATTGGATCTATTACAGTTGATGATGTTGTTGAAGTCATTGAAGAAGAAAGAGAAGAAGATATTTTAAAACTTGGAGGCGTAGATCATACAGATTTATACGAGTCAGTTATTGGCACAACAAAATCTAGAATTTCATGGTTAATTGTTAATTTAATGACAGCAGTCGTAGCTTCCATAGTAATAGGTTTGTTTGAAGCAGCAATCGAAAAAGTAGTGGCCTTAGCTATTTTAATGCCAATTGTAGCTTCTATGGGTGCCAATGCTGGCACTCAAACTTTAACTGTGGCAGTGCGAGCTATTGCAGTGAAAGAATTAACAACTAGTAACGCGTTAAAAATAATAATCAAAGAAACTCTAATTGGTGGTATAAATGGTATCATATTCGCTATTATAATATCTTTGATTTCTATTTATTGGTTTGATAATTTGCTATTAGGCTTGATAATAGGTCTTGCTATGATACTGAACTTACTAATTGCTGGTTTTTCAGGAATTGTAATTCCACTAGTTTTAGATAAGCTGAAAATTGATCCTGCTTTAGCATCAGCAGTAATTTTGACTACAATAACAGATGTATTTGGTTTTCTATCTTTTCTTGGATTAGCAACTTTATTTTTAATATGATTTGGCCTATTTAGATAAAAAGCAATGCTAGAAAAAAATGATCTAATAGATTACTTTTATAAAGGAATTAAAGATAAAAATGATATGCGCATAGGCGTAGAACATGAGAAATTTGTTCTAAAAAAAGACAGTTTACACCAATTATCTTATGAAGAGTCAAACGGTATAAAAGATATTCTTTTAAAATTTGTAAAAAAGGGATGGAAACCAAAGTATGATGATAAAAATACTACTATAATTGCTCTAGAAAGATTTGGTGAAAGTATAACTTTAGAACCAGGTGGTCAGATCGAATTATCTGGAGCTCAATTAAAAAATATTCATCAAACCTGCACAGAAACAAATAGACATTTAAAAGAGTTAAAAGAAATTGGTGAAGAATTTAATTTTATATTATTGGGCTTAGGCGTGGAACCCAGTTTATCCATAGATGAATTACCTTGGATACCAAAACAAAGATACTCCATAATGAAAAAATATATGCACAAAGTAGGTACTTTAGGACATCATATGATGAAACGTACTTGTACAAACCAAGTAAATTTGGATTATCATTCTGAAGCAGATATGATTGCTAAGTATAGATTAATGTTGAATCTTGAAGGAATTGCAACTGCAATATTTGCTAACTCACCATTTGATCAAAAAAAAGTTTCTAAATATAAGAGTTTAAGATCTCATTTTTGGCATCACACAGATAAAGATAGAACAGGTTTATTACCATTTGTTTTTGATAAAGATTTTAATTTTGAAAAATATGCTGAGTATGCTCTTGATGTGCCAATGTATTTTGTAATTAGAAATCATAAATATATAAATATGACCAATTATACTTTTAGAGATTTTATGAATAATAAAATCTCTAAAGATTTGCACATTGAAACCACCATTGAAGATTGGATAAATCATTTATCAACTTTATTTCCTCAAGTTAGATTAAAGCAATTCTTAGAAATTCGTTCCATGGATGCATGTTCATGGGATTTAATATGTTCTCAACCTGCTTTTTGGACTGGTATTTTATATAATGATGAAGCTATTGATAAAACGAATGAAATTGTCGAGGGTTGGACTCAAAATGATAGGAATTTAATAAATAATTTAGCCCCACTAGAGGGGTTACAAACAAAATTTAAAAATGGTGATCTGTTAGACGTTGCACAAAAATTGTTCGAAATTTCAAAATCAGGTTTAGAGAAAAGAAATGTTCTAGTAAAAAATGAAAAATATAATGAAACATTTTATCTAAAAGATTTAGAGCAAAATCTATCGAATGGTCATTCACCAGCTGATTTATTAATCAGTAAATATAATGGTGAATGGAAGCAAAATATTGAAATAATATATGAAGAAGAGATTTTCTAATGAAAAAAAGTATAGCAATCCAGATGGATAATATTGAAAAAATTGATTATGAATTCGATACATCTTTTTTAATTGGTTATGAGGCACAGGAAAGATCTTATGATATTTTTTATTACAATCCAAAAAATTTATTTATAAAAGAAAATACTATTCAAGCATCTGGATATTATTTAGAGTTATTACTTGATGAAAAAAATTATTTCAATTTTAAATCTAATAAAATAATTGCCAAATTAGAAGATTTTCAATTTGTTTTTTTAAGACAAGACCCTCCTTTTGATATGAATTATATCACATCGACTTATATTTTAGATTTACTTCCCTCCTCAACAATTGTTGTAAATAATCCAACGGCAGTTAGAAACTCTACTGAAAAGTTATTTACATTTAATTTTAAAGAATTCATGCCACCTACTTTGGTAACAAAAGATTTAAAAATTATTGAAGATTTTTTAAATAGAGAAGAAGATATCATAACCAAACCACTTTATGGTAATGGTGGAGAGGGTATACATAGATTTAATAAAAGTAATTTCAATTCTAAAATATTAGAAGAATATTTACATTTACCTATAATGGTCCAAAAATTTATCAATGAGATAGAGCATGGTGACAGGAGAATCATTTTTTTCGATGGTGAATATTTTGGTTCAGTTGCTAGAATACCCCAAGAAGGTAATGTAAAGGCAAATTTTCATGCGGGCGGTGTAGCAAGCAAAACGGATCTTGTTTATAGAGATGAAGAAATTATTAAGACATTGGGGCCAAAACTCAAAGAACACAATCTTTTTTTTGTTGGAATTGATATAATTGGAAATTATCTAACAGAAATAAACGTAACTTCACCTACAGGATTGAAGCAAATTAATGCATTAAATAATGTAAATTTAGAAAAAGATTTTTGGGATAAGCTTGAAGCAAAATATAAATTAGTTTAATTACAATAATTAAAGGAAAACATATGCACGAAGATAGAATTTTAATTAACAAATTAAAAAATTTTGAAAATATTAATTCAAATTTTCTTATAATAACATTGATGTTATTTGGTTCAATTTTACTAGCGATTTCTGCCAAAGTTCAAGTTCCATTTTGGCCAGTGCCAATGACAATGCAGACGTTTGTGATATTCTTAATAGGAATGACATATAGTGTCAGGTTATCTTTTGCCACAGTTGCATTTTACATTTTTCAAGGAGCTATAGGACTTCCCGTGTTTGCAGCTGGTGGTGGAATTGCTTATTTAGTTGGTCCAACTGCAGGATACCTTTATGGAATGTTATTTGCATCTATTTTTATAAGTTATTTAGCAAATTTAGGTTTTAGCAAAACATATTTTAAAGCTACATTATCTCTGTTAACTGGTTCTACTATTATATTTTTATTTGGCATCATCTATCTTGGTTATATTATTGGTTTCGAAAAAGCAGTAGCTGCTGGTCTTTTACCATTTATTCCAAGTGAATTATTTAAAATTGCATTAGCAGTTGCTTTGATACCAACTTTACACAAAATTATTACAAAATAGTAATTAATGAAAATTGGTATTGATGTAGGTGGTACCAAAACTGAGGGTATTCTTTTAGATCCAAATGGAATTGAAATAGATAGAAAAAGAATTAATACTGAAAAAAGTTATGATGGAACAATTAAGGGAATACTGTCCATTATAAAACATTTTGAAGATAAACACGGCAAAGCAGAAACTGTTGGTATGGGAATGCCAGGAGCCATATCAAATGATACAGCTTTAATTAAAAATGCCAATTCTATATGGTTAAACGGCAAACCTTTTAAGCAAGATTTAGATAAAATTCTAAATAGAAATGTGAATTTGGAAAATGATGCTAATTGTTTTACTCTTTCTGAAGCAGTAGATGGAGCTGGTAAAGGGTTTGAAGTTGTTTTCGGTGTTATTATAGGAACTGGTGTAGGCGGTGGTATCAGTATCAATCAAAAAGTTATAAGAGGTCGTAATAGCATAAGTGGAGAATGGGGACATATAGTTTTGCCTAGCAGAACAGAAGATGAAAAAAAATATGTTAAAAAATGTTATTGTGGAAAAGATGGGTGCTTAGAAACCTATATATCTGGACCAGGGTTTTCATCTGTTTATAATTTACGTTTCAATAAAAATTATAATTCACATCAAATATTAGATGGTTATAATAATAAAGAAAAAGATAGTATCTTTGCACTAAATCAATATGTCGATCATTTAGCAAGAGGATTGTCTTTAGTTTGTAATATTCTTGATCCAGATGTGATAGTTTTGGGTGGAGGTATGTCAAACATCGATTTTATTTATGAAAATATAAATGATGCTCTAAAAAAATATGTTTTTACAGATACGCTTCACACAAAAGTTGTAAAAAATATTCATGGTGATTCAAGTGGCGTAAGAGGAGCTGCTTGGCTTTCTTAAATACCACCCATTGAAATATATTTTATAGTTAAATAGTCATCAAGGCCATAACGAGAACCTTCTCTTCCCATTCCTGATTCTTTTACACCTCCAAAAGGCACTTCTGCAATTGTTGGTAGTCCATTATTGATAGATACAATCCCATATTCAAGTGCTTCAGCTACTCTCCAAATTCTTCCTATGTCTCTTGAATAGAAATATGAAGCTAATCCATATGGTGTATCATTAGCCATTTTAATCACCTCATCATCACTAGAAAATTTATAAAGAGGTGCAACAGGTCCAAATGTTTCTTCAAAAGTTATTTTTGCCTTTGTAGATACATTTGAGAGAACAGTTGGTTGATAGAAATTACCACCAAGCGAATGCACATCTCCACCAATTGCTATTTTAGCTCCGGTATTTACTGCATCTTGAACATGATCAATTACTTTTTCTAAAGAGGATTGATCAATTAAAGGACCAGATACAATTCCATCTTCAAGTCCATTACCCACTGTTATTTTACTGACTTCATTTGTAAATTTTTCTAGGAATTCATCATAAATATTTTCATGGACAAAAATTCTATTTGAACAAATACATGTTTGACCACTATTTCTAAATTTACTTTGAAGTGCGCCTGCAACAGCTTCATCCATATCTGCATCATCGAAAACAATAAAGGGTGCATGACCACCAAGTTCCATAGAAACTTTTTTTACTGTTGAGGCACTTTGCTCTAAAAGTATTTTTCCAACCTCCGTAGATCCTGTAAAAGAAATTTTTCTTACAATTGGGTTACTTGTTAGCTCTTTACCAATCTCACTTGCCGATCCAGTGATTACATTAAATACACCATCTGGAAAACCAGCTTCTTTAGCAAGCACTGCTACAGCTAGTGCTGAATAGGGTGTTTGGCTTGCTGGTTTAACAACAGTAGTACAACCAACAGCTAGAGCGGCTGCACATTTTCTTGTGATCATTGAATTTGGAAAATTCCATGGAGTTATTGCTCCCACAACACCAACAGGTTGTTTAATTATTACAATTCTTTTTCCAGGTCTTGGATCAGGAACTATATCACCATACACTCTTTTTGCTTCTTCAGCATAGAACTCAATGTAAGAAGCACCCATTAGTATTTCACCCTTTGCTTCAGCTAGAGGTTTACCTTGCTCAATAGTCATTATTTTAGCTAAATCATCTGCATTTTCTGTAATTAACTCACCCCATTTTTTAAGAATAACTGATCTTTCTTTCGCAGTAGTTTCTTTCCAGGTTTGGAAAGCAGTATTGGCATCATCTACAGCTTTTTTAGTTTCTGAAATTGAGCATTTTGGGACGTTGCCAATAATTTCAAGAGAGGCTGGATTATTTACCTCAAGAGTTTCACCTGAAGAACTGTTAACCCATTCCCCATTTATAAAACATTTTTGTTTAAAGAGTGATTTGTTATTTAATTCCATATGTTTTAATTATAATGCATAGTTTTAAATTAAGGAAAATATAATGACAATAGTTAATTCTTGGAATGAATGGGATCCATTAAGACATGTTATAGTTGGAGCAGTTGAAAATGCCAACATACCTCCAATGGAACCGGCGCTTGAACCAAAAATAAGTAAAGATAGTGGTATGGCAGGATCTCACGGACCACGTTCACAGGAGTCAATTGATAAAGCAAATATACAATTAGAAAACTTTGTTAAAATATTAAATTCCCTAAATATAAAAGTTGATAGACCAACACCTATTGACTTTTCTCAGATTATCAAGACACCCGATTGGTCTAATGATGGTATGTTTGGTTGTATGCCTCCAAGAGATGTTATTCTTACTGTAGGAAATGAAATGCTAGAGGCGCCAATGTCTTACAGATGTAGATGGTTTGAGTACCTTGCTTATAGGCCACTACTTGAAAAATATTATTCAGAAGATAAAAATATGAGATGGGAGTCGGCACCTAAACCAAGATTAACAAATCAATCTTATAAGTCTAATTATCTTCCTAAAGGTATAACGGAAGAAGAACGATATAAAAAAATCGAAAATAGAGACATGATATTGACTGAAAAAGAACCACTTTTTGATGCAGCAGAAATTTTACGTTTTGGAAAAGATCTTTTTTATCATAACAATTTTACATCAAATTTAAGTGGTTTAGATTGGTTAAGAAGGCATTATCCAAATCATCGTGTTCATCAAATTAATTTACCAGGTGATTTAATTCCAACTCACATTGATGCATGTTTTACTCCCATTAAACCAGGAGTTATAATTATTAATCCGAATAGAAAAATATCATCAGAGCAAAGAAAAATTTTTGATGATAATAAATGGGAAATTCATGAAGCAGCACCTTCTATTCATAATAGTCCACCACCTATGTGTTATTCATCAATCTGGTTGTCAATGAATGTTTTGATAATTGATCCTAAAACTATATGTGTCGAAGCAACAGAAGAAAAAATGATTAAACAAATGGAAAGTTTTGGATTGGATGTTATTCCTGTTCCTTTTAGAGACGTTTATGCATTTGGGGGTAGTCTACATTGTGCCACAACTGATGTTCATAGAGAGGGTGAGTGTGAGGATTATTTTCCAAGTCAATAATGAATAGTTTTAATCAAAATAATTTTAAAGCCAATTTAAATGACACAAACTTTTCTAGAATTGGTATAATTACACTATCAACGGATTTTACCATAGAGCAGGATTTTAGAAAAATTTGCCATAATTTACCAGTTGATCTATTTTTTAATAGGATACCTTTTTTAAATCCTCTAACTCATGAAAATTATATGAGAATGGCTGATCATCTTACAGAAACAACAAACCAAATACTACCCAATGAAAAAATACAAGTTGTAGCGTATGGATGTACTTCGGGTACTATTGAAATTGGTGAAAAAAGAATAAGATCTGAAATTTTCAAGGCTAAACCTGATGCTTTAATTACTACACCTATTACAGCAGCTGTCAAAGCACTTAAATTGTTAAACCATAAAAAAATTGCTGTCCTTACTCCTTATCCAAAAGATGTTAATGTTAAAGTTTACAAATATTTAATTGAAAGTGGATTTGAAATTAAATCATTTAGTTCATTTAATTTAAATTATGATTCGGAAATTGCCAAAGTTACTCATGATAGTTTAATGCGAACAATTTCTTCAATTAATTTAATAGATGTTGATAGTATTTTTGTATCTTGTACTGCATTAAAAGTAATTGATATTATCGAAACATTAGAGTCAAAATTAAGCACAGATATCATTTCAAGTAATCAAGCTATTATTTGGGATTCATTAAGATTATCTAATATTAATCAAAAAATTGATGGTTTTGGTAACCTATTTAAATTACATTAAATAGGGTTTAAATTGATTACACTTCAACAAATACAAGATGCACATAAGAAAATTTTACCTTATGTTAATTATACACCATTAATTAATTCTAATTTCTTATCAAAAAATACTACAGTAAAACTAAAGTTAGAAAATTTTCAAATCACTGGTTCATTTAAGTTAAGAGGCGCTGTTAATAAACTTCTTTCTTTAAGTGAAGATGACAAAAACAAAGGAGTCATTGCAGTTTCTACAGGGAATCACGGCAAAGGCGTTGCTTATGCTTCAAAAGTATTGGGCATTCAATCAACAATATATATGTCTTCAATGGTTCCAGAATATAGAAAAGAGGCTATTCAAAAATTAGGGGCTAAAGTAGAAATTATTGGAAAGAATAGTGATGAAGCTGATTTGTATGCTAAACAAATTGCGAAAGAAAAAAATATCCCACTAATTCATCCTTTTGATGATGAAGATATTATAATAGGGCAAGGTACAGTTGGACTTGAAATGCTTACTGAATTTCCCGAAGTTGATACAGTAATTATACCAACATCTGGTGGCGGTCTTATATCTGGAATTGCTCAGGCTATTAAACTTCAAAAACCTAACACAAAAATTATTGCCGTATCTATGGAAAGAGGCCCCTCAATGTATGAAAGTCTAAAAGAAGGTAAGCCTGTTGATGTAGAGGAAACTGAAACTTTAGCTGATTGTTTAGGGGGTAGTATTGGTTTAGATAATAAATTTACATTTAATATTGTACAAAAATACGTTGATGACTTTGTTTTAGTAAGTGAAGAAAAAATAGCTGAGGGAATTAGAATAAACTTTTTAGAACATAAAATTGTATCTGAAGGTGCTGCAGCAACAAGTGTTATGGTTGTTAAAGAAAAATTAACATCGCACTTAGGAAAAAATATAATTTGTTTAATTTGTGGTGGAAATATTGACTCGGAACTATTTAATAAAGTTTTAAGCCATGCTCATCCTTAATAAAAATGATATTATTCAACATGTAAATTTGAATAAAAATCTCATACCAATAATAGAGGAGGCTTTCATAAGTTTATCAAAGGGATTGGTAATGATGCCACCTATAATGAGAATTGATATTGAAAAATATCATGGTGAATCAGATGTTAAAGCTGCATACATTGAGGGTTTTGACAGTTTTGCAATAAAAATCGCTTCAGGTTTTTTTGATAATCCAAAACTTGGTTTGCCATCTAGTAATGGACTGATGGTTTTATTAGATTCAAAGACTGGAGTTGTAAAATCTGTTTTATTGGATGAAGGTTATCTTACAGATACTAGAACAGCTATAGCAGGAGCAATAGCTACAAAATATTTATCAAATCAAAATGCTAATTCTGTTGGTATTATCGGAGCTGGAATTCAAGCCAAATTACAACTTCAAGCAATAATGTTAGTTAGAAAAATAAAAAAAATAACAGTCTGGACAAGAGATGAGACAAAAGCAAACCAATTTATCGAAGGTTTTAAAGATTTAGATTTAGATTTGCATGTAGCTTCTTCTTGCAAGGAGTTGGCAAGCTTATCAGAAATAATCGTTACAACAACTCCTAGTAAAAAACCGCTTTTGCAATTTGATTGGATAATTAAAGGAACTCACATAACAGCAATGGGATCAGATGCAGAACAAAAAAACGAATTAGATCCTCAGTTGTTAAAACATTGCGATCAATATGTACCTGACAATCAATTACAAACAAGTGTTTTGGGTGAATTACATCATGCTTTAAAACAAAATATAATTTCTTCTAAAGAAAAATTTAATGAACTTGGCGATATTATTAACGATCCAAGCTTAGGAAGAAAAAATAAAGAAGATATAACAATATGTGATTTGACAGGAACTGGCGTACAAGATACTGCAATAGCAAGATTTGCTTATAATCTTTGTAAAACAAATAATTTAGGCATCAATATTTAATTTATGAGTCAAGCAATAATAAAAAAAACGTCTGATTACTTCAAATCAAAAGGAGTTGTCTTGCCAAGTATTAGTGAACTTCAAGACCCTCAAATTATTAATGATGATATTAAAAATTCTCTAAAAAAAATAAATAATAATGATATCAATCCTCTTAACCTCTTTAGAGTTCATTGGTTTAATAAAAGAGATCAATCAGGTTTTGGAAATGAGCCTGAATATATTGTGCTTCCAACAGAATTTACAGGTGTTAAGGCAAAGATAATTGTAAATATGGGACGATATTTTCCCTTAATAACAGCTCATAAAGTTTTGGCAGCTTATGGTTGTTTGCTTCCAAGAATATTGAATGGTACTTTTGATTATGAAAAACATAAAGCAGTTTGGCCTTCAACAGGAAATTATTGCCGGGGTGGAGTAGCAATATCTCGGATAATGGGTCTTAATAGTATTGCAATACTTCCTGAAGGAATGAGTAATGAGAGATTTGAATGGTTGAATAATTGGGTTGAAGATAAAAAAAATATCATAAAGACAAAAGGCACAGAAAGTAATGTTAAAGAAATTTACGATGCTTGTAATGAATTAAAAAAAGATAATCAAAATGATATCATAAATCAATTTGATGAGTATTATAACTATGGCATTCATCGTTCCGTAACCGGTCCATCTTTTGAAAAATCATTTCTTAAAGTTAAAGGTAACAGTAATTTAACTCCTAGGTTTTACGTAAGTGCTTCAGGATCAAGTGGTACTCTAGCAGCAGGAGATTATCTTAAAGATAAATTACAGACGAAGATTGCAGTTGTTGAAGCTTTGGAGTGCCCAACTTTGCTTCATGGCGGTTATGGTGAACATAATATACAAGGAATTGGTGACAAACATGTTCCCCTTATTCATAATGTAATGAATACAGATTTTGTCGTAGATGTCACTGATCAAGCTACCAATAATCTAAATATGATTTTTAATACTGAAATAGGAAAAAAGTTTTTAATTGAGAAAAAAAATTTTGAGCCTGATTTTGTTTCACGACTTCCTGAATTTGGCTTTTCAGCAATAGCAAATATATTGGCATCAATAAAACTAGCTAAATATATGGATTTAAATAGTGATGACGCAATTATAACGGTCGCTACAGATGGTGCAGATTTATACATGTCAGAATTAAATAAGACCATTGCTGATTTTAAAAATAATTATGATGAAATAGTTTGTGCTGAACTATTTGGAAAACACCTATCAGGAATATCTACTGATAATATGCTAGAACTTTCTTACCTGGACAAGAAAAGAATATTTAATTTAGGTTACTTTACTTGGGTAGAGCAACAAGGTGTAAGTCTTGAAGAATTTGAAAAAAGAAAAGATCAAAAATTTTGGAATTCACATTATGAATATATGCTTTCTCTAGACAATAAGATTAAAGAATTTAATAATATGTAGGTTATGAAAACTCAGTCATTACATAACCAATTAGTAGAATGGCGTCATGATCTTCATATGCACCCACAATTAAGTTTTGAAGAAGAGTATGCTGCAGCAAAAGTATCAACACTTCTAAAAGAATTTGGAATAGAAGTTCATTCTGGTATTGCCAGAACTGGAGTAGTTGGAATTTTAAAAAAAGGAAATAGTTCAAATTCAATAGGTATAAGAGCTGACATGGATGCTCTTCCTATACATGAAACTAATAAGTTTAGTTATAAGTCCAAGTTTGATAACAGAATGCATGCATGTGGACATGATGGTCACACAACAATGTTATTAGGTGCAGCAAAATATTTATCAGAAAAAGGTAACTTTAACGGTACGGTATATTTTATTTTTCAACCTGATGAAGAGAATACATTTGGTGCAAGAACAATGATAGATGAAGGATTGTTTGATAAATTTAACATTGATGAAGTTTACGCTATGCACAATATTCCTAACATGGAAATTGGAACATTTGGTACAAGAAATGGAGCTATTACAGCCAGTGAAAATTTATTTGAAATTGAAATAAAAACTAAAGGTGGGCACGCTGCATTACCTCATATGGGGGTAGATGCAATAACTGTTGGTTCTCAAATAGCTGTAGCACTTCAATCGATAGTGTCTAGGAAATTAAATCCAGCAGACAATGGTATAGTGTCTATTACTGAATTTATAACCGATGGTAAAAAAAATGTTCTGCCAGGTATGGTAAAAATGACTGGTGACGCGAGAGCTTTATCAAAAGAAACAAATGAAAAAATTGCTTCAAAAATGTTACAAATTGTCGAAGGGATTTGCAATGCACATGGTGTTAATGGTAGTGTTAAATATGAAACAGCCTGTCCTGTAACTTTTAATTCAAAAAATCAAACTGAGTCTGCAACAAAAGCTGCAGTTTCTTTACTTGGTAATGATAAATGTAATGGTAATATAGAACCTCGTTTATTCTCAGAAGATTTTTCTGTTATGGCAAATGAAAAACCTGGCTGCTTTGTTTTAATGGGTAACGGAACATCAGAGCAGCATTCCAGACCTTTACATGCTGATAATTATGATTTTAATGACGAATTATTAGTCATAGGTTCTTCATATTGGACTGAATTGGTAGAACAACAATTAAAATAAATGTTTTCTGAAAACTTAAATAAACTAAAGAAAAAAATGTCTGAGAACAATATTGATCTCTCAATTATAACTGATGATGACTCGATATATTATTTCACAGGATACCATGACTTCCTTCATATGGATTTTTATCGACCAACATTATTAGTTGTTTCAAATGATCATAAAACTTATTTAATTACACCTCTTCTTGATGTTTTATTAGTACCAGAATCTTGTCCTGTAGATATGGTTGAAACATGGAATGATGGTATTGGAAATGAATGGAGAGAATTATTACCTCAAATCATCAATCAGCATAAAAATATTTTTATTGAAAAATTTAAAATTAACCCAATGGTTAAGAGTTATTTAGACGAATTACTTAAAGACCATCCTGGGGATTTAACCAAATTAATAGATAATATAAGAATGATTAAATCTAATCATGAATTGAATATAGCTCGTCATGCCGGCGAAGTTGGTATGGCTATGATGGAGGCAGCAAAAAAAACAATTGGCCATAATGTTCCTGAGTATGAGGTTGCACTTGCACAATCACAAGCTGGAACAAGAAAAGCTGCAGATCTTTTAAAAGAATTTTATCCTGATAATATCAATATGTCTCCAAATATTCACTTTTTACCTGTTATGACATCGGGTCATGATTTACCTAAAACTCACCATCGTGCTTCAACCAAAATTATAAAAAAAGGTGATCCAGTATTCGTATGTTATTGTGGTTCTACAAATTTCCATAGGTTTAAATTAGGTTTTGACAGAATATTTTGGGTAGAAGAAATTCAATCCGATGAACAAATAAAAGCTTTTGAGACTGCAGTTAAATCTCAAAAAGCTGCTCTTGAAATTCTTGGCCCTGGAGTAACAGCTGAAGAAGTTCATGCTGCTTATGCAGATACTATACAGTCTGAGGGATACCCTTATCCTACATTTCGATGTGGAAGAGGTACAGGCTTTAGCTTTTTAGAGGAACCACAATTAGTAGTTGGTAATAAAACAGTACTGGAGCCTGGAATGGTATTTGCCGTTGATGGCGGGGCAAGTGCAAATAATTTTAGATCACAAGTTGGTGATAGTTTTATTATAACAGAAGAAGGATACGAACAAATAACACATCATTCTAAAAATATTGATGATCTAATAATTCCACATGGATGAAATCACAGTATTTAACACACATTGCTGTGGTGAAATTGGGGATGTTGTAACTGGAATTAAAGGCTTGAATTTTAAATCACCTGAAGAAGCTTCTAAAAAACTTTTTTTAGATAAAAAATGGAGAAATTTTTTTCTAAATGAACCTCGAGGAGGGGTCTTTAAACATTGTAATATTATTTTAGAACCTTCAAATAAAAATGCAGATGCTGGATTTGTAATTATGGAACCAGAAGATAATCCTCCAATGAGTGGGTCAAATGCAATTTGTGTAACGACAGTCTTATTAGAAAAAAATATTGTTCAAATGAAATATCCTAAAACCATGCTTACACTTGAAGCTCCAGGTGGTTTAATAAAAGTTGTTGCTGATTGTGAAAATAAGAAAGTTAAAAGTGTCACTTTAACTAATCTTGCCTGCTTTGCAGATAAAATAGATGTAGATTTAAAGACTAAAAATTATGGTACAATTAAAGTAAGTACTGCTTTTGGAGGTGACAGTTTTTTAATTTGTAATGCTAGTGATTTTAATCTTAAAATTGAACCAAAGAATGCAAATAAATTTGTAAATGTTGCAAAAGAATTATTAAAAGAAGCAAACGCATCTATAGGATTTGAGCATCCTACTATTAATGGATTAGACTATCTTTCCTTTTGCCAATTTATTGAACCCTTAAAAAAAAATAATCAATCATTACTTACAGGATTAAATACAGTTGTTATACGACCTGGGAAACTTGATCGTTCACCTTGCGGCACAGGCACTTCAGCAAGATTAGCAGTAATGAAAGAAAAAAATGAAATACAAATAAATGAAGAATTTATATCAAAGTCTATTATAGGATCTTCATTTAACGCAAGTATTGAAAAGGAAATTAAAATTAATAACAAAAATTGTATTATTCCAAAAATAACAGGTAGTGCATTTATTACTGGAAAACAAAGTTTATATATCGATAAGGATGATCCTTTTCCAGAAGGTTATAGATTAAATGACACATGGCCAGATTCATTAAGTTAACTGTGATTAAATAACACTAGTATGGCGAGTTAATTTATTTTACTTTCATCAACTATTCTAATAATTAATAAAACAAATGACAAAATTTAATGCCTGGAATGTAATTAAAAACGGTTTAAATGGTCAGTCTTATTGGACTAGACAATGGCGTGATCCAGAACCAAAAAGTAGTTATGACGTTGTAATAATTGGGGGAGGTTTGCACGGTCTTGCCACAGCATATTATTTAGCAAAGAATCATAATATAAAAAATGTAGCTGTCTTAGAAAAAGGCTGGATTGGTGGAGGAAACGCTGGACGTAATACCACTATTGTAAGATCAAATTATATGATGCCAGGCAACCACGAATTTTATGAACATTCTTTAAAGTTATGGGAAAATTTAAGTCACGAATTAAATTATAATGTAATGTTTAGCCAACGAGCTCATGTCTCGTTATTTCATAGCCCTGGTGCTAAAGATTCAGTTTCACGGATTTATAATATTATGCGACTCCACGGAACTGATGCAGAACTTTGGGATTTAAAAACTTTAAAGAAAAAAATTCCGCATTTAAATTATCATAATTCTAGATTTCCAATACTTGGAGCTGCAGTTCAAAAAAGAGCAGGCAATGCAAGACACGATGCAGTTGCATGGGGTTATGCAAGGGCTGCAGATACATTAGGTGTAGACATTTTGCAAAATTGTGAAGTTACAGGTTTTACAAGAAAGAATGGAAATATTGAAAGTATTCAAACTTCAAGAGGAATTATAAAAGGAAAGAAAATAGGATTTGCTGTTGCAGGTAATACTTCAGTATTATGGCAAATGGCAGAATTAGGCAACCTGCCAATTGAGTCTCATAAACTACAAGCATTTGTATCTGAGGCTGTTAAGCCACTCCTAGATCAGGTTGTTGTTTACGGTGTAGGTGGTGCACATTTCTATATATCGCAGTCAGACAAAGGAAGTATGGTGTTTGGTGGTGATCTTGACTGGTATAAATCATATGCTCAAAGAGGAAATCTTCCTATGGTTCAAGATGTTGCTGAAGCGGCCATGGCAATATTTCCTTCACTTGGGAGAATAAGATTACTTCGTCATTGGGCAGGTGTTATGGACATGACAATGGACGGATCATTTTTTATTTGTAAAACACCGATATCTAATCTCTATTTAAATGCTGGTTGGAACTATGGGGGTTTTAAAGCAAGTCCAGCATCAGGTTGGTATTTTGCCGACTTAATTGCAAATGAAAGCCCGCATAACTACGTGCAAAATCATAATTTAGAAAGATTTGAAAAAGGTATCAATATAGATGAACGTGGTGCAGGACCTGATCCGAAATTGCACGGTTAAATGATTAGAATTAATTGTCCTTATTGTGGTGAAAGAGATCATAGTGAATTTAGTTATGGAGGAGATGCAACAATCAATTATCCTTCGTTAGATGCATCAGAGAAAGAATGGACTGAAGCTATATTTTTCAGAAAAAATATAAAAGGTTTTCAATTTGAAACATGGCATCATTCTAATGGATGTAGAATGTGGTTGGTAGTTGAACGTTCTACTGTCACTCATGAAATAAAAAGTGTCAAACCATCCCATCCGGATTTACAGAAGATTGTAGAAAATAATAAATGAAGACAAGAAGAATAGATAACTATGGAAAAATTAATAGAGATAAAATTTTATCCTTTAGGTGGGATAAAAAAAATTACAAAGGTTTTGAAGGAGATACTCTAGCATCAGCATTACTTGCAAATAATATTGGTATAGTTGGTAGAAGTTTTAAATATCATAGACCAAGGGGAATATTTTCTAGTGGAGTCGAGGAGTCCGGTGCTTTAGTTACTATTGGTTCAAAAGATAGAAGAGATCCAAATGTAAGAGCAACAACGCAAGAATTATATAATGGTTTGGAAGCAAGTGGTCAAAATGCATTTCCAAATGTAAATTTTGATCTAGCTGGAATAAATAATTACTTAGGTAGGTTTTTTGCAGCTGGTTTTTATTATAAAACTTTTATGGGAATACCTCCACTTGAATGGGGTAAAGGAACAGCCATATGGATGTTTTTTGAAAAGTTTATTAGAAAAGCTGCGGGAATGGGAAGTGCTTCTGGGTTACCTGATCCAGATACTTATGAGCATGCTCATGATTTTTGTGATTTAATTGTTGTAGGATCAGGACCTGCTGGTGTTGCAGCTGCAATAGAGGCAGCAGAAAAAAAATTAGATGTTATTTTAGTTGAGCAAGATAGTCTTATTGGAGGAAATCAACTTGCAGAAAATGATTTTGATAACTCACAAATTAAAAATCAACTTGAAAATCTAGGCATAAAAATAATGACTAGAACTACTGCATTCGGATTATATGATAATTGTGTTGTTGGTTTATTAGAGAGAGTAACAGACCATATATCAGCATCAAATGTAAACATTCCACGCCAAAGATTTTGGACCATTAGAGCAAAGCATATAATTGTTGGTGCTGGAGCAATTGAAAGACACATTGCATTTAATAATAATGATATTCCTGGTGTAATGACCGTAAATGCATCAAAGCATTATTTGAATAGATATGGTGTACTCACCGGAAAAAGAATTGTGATAGCTACAAATAATGATTCTGTTTATGAAACAGCACATCAATTATCAGAAGCTGGGGCCAATGTAACTGTTCTTGATTCACGAACTAATTTTGAAATTGAGACAAATAAAAGTTTTGAAATAAGAAAAGGGTATGTACCTTATAATATTAATGGTTCAAAAAAAATTAATAGTTTAGATATATCAAAAAGTGTAACTATTAATAAATCTGAAACTATAAATTGTGATCAGGTTCTATTATCAGGTGGCTGGTCACCTGCTGTACATTTGTTATCTCACAGAGGCGTAAAGCCTAAATGGGATTATAACAATGCTTGTTTTTTACCAAGTGACACAAAAGAAAATATTACAATGGTAGGTTCTTCTAGAGGTTTATGGAATAAAAATGATTGTATTGCTTCTGGGATAGCAGGAACTACTGATGCGTTGAACCGTTTAGGTATTTCTAAAACAAATTATTTTTTCCCAAAACCTGGTGGATGGAAAAATCCCATACAACCACTTTATGAAGTAAAATATAAAAAATCTAGATCAAAAAGTTTTGTAGATTATCAACATGATGTAACAACAGATGACGTAAGACTCGCACATCGTGAAGGTTTCATTTCGGTAGAGCATCTTAAAAGATACACAACTTTAGGTATGGCAAACGATCAAGGAAAAATGGGAAATATCATTGGATTGTCTTTAATGGCAGAACTTTTAAATAAAGAAATTTCAGAAGTTGGAACTACTGTTTTTAGACCTCCTTATACTCCTGTATCTATAGGTGCCTTAAGCGGAAGAAATGTTGGAAAACATTTTAGGCCGTTAAGAGTAACGCCAATGCATCAATGGAATATTGATCATGGTGCAAAAATGATTGAAGTTGGATTGTATCAAAGACCTTGGTATTATCCCAAAGAAAATGAAACTTTAAGTGACTCTTATATAAGAGAAGCATCAACAGTAAGAAAAACAGTTGGAATTTGTGATGTAACATCATTAGGCAAAATAGCTATTCAAGGACCAGACTCTACCGAATTTTTAAATAGAATTTATTCGAATGGTTTTTCAAAACTACAAGTTGGAAAAGCTAGATACGGTATCATGTTACGTGATGACGGTATTGTAATGGATGATGGCACATCTTGGAGATTAGCAGAAAATGAATATTTTATGACGACGTCTACAGGTGAAGCTGCAAAAGTGATGTCATGGTTAGAAGAATTACTTCAAACTAGATGGACAGATCTTAATGTTAATGTGACTAGTGTTTCTGAACAATGGGCAGGCGTATCAATTGCAGGACCTAAATCTAGAGAAGTTCTCAATAATTGTGTCGATGATTCTTTGGTTATAACTAATAATAACTTACCTTTTATGGGTGTTACTTCAACATTTCTTAAAGGTAATATTCCTTGTAGGATTGCAAGAATTAGTTTTTCCGGCGAATTAGCTTTTGAAGTTTATGTCAAATCAGATTTTGCCAATACAATGATGGACTTACTTTGGGAAAATGCAAAAAAATATGATGGATGTTTATATGGATTAGAAGCTTTAGGTGCGCTTAGAGTTGAAAAAGGTCATGTAACAGCTGCTGAGCTTGATGGGAGGGTAACAATTGATGATGCAGGTTTAAGCAAAATGGCATCTACAAAAAAATCATATATTGGAAGCGCAATGAGAAAACGAGGAGTTTTAAAAAATAATGATCGTGAAATTCTAGTAGGCTTCTTTCCTACAAATCTAAAAGAAACTTTTAATGCTGGAACTATTGTGTGTGAAAAAAATAATATTAAAGGACAGGGTATCGGAAGAATCACCTCAGTCACTTATTCTCCAGAACTTGGACATTGGATTGGAATAGGTTTTGTAAAAGGTGGTTTAGATAAATGGAAAGATACCACTTTAGTAGGCGCAGACCCTGTAAGAAATAAACAAATGAATTTAAAAGTTGTTTCACCACATATGATTGATCCTAAAGGAGAACGAATGTATGCATAGACATTCTGCACTAGAAACAATTTATAAGGTTGGAAAATATTCATCAAGCGAGAAACAATCTCTAACATTTAAAGAATTAAAAAGTTTAGAAATTTTGCAAATTGCTTGTTGGCCTGACAAAATTGATGAAATGAATAATTTAATATCAAAAGAACTAAAAATTAAAAATATTCCTAGTTTTAATAAAGGGATAATTTTTGAAAATAAATCATTATGGAGAATGGAACCTTTGAAATGGTGGCTATTTAATAAAGAAATTGAAATAAGTGAGCAAATCGCAACAATTTTAGACATGTCTCATGCTTTTACAGGTATTGAAATTACAGGAGATAATTCATCATTATTTTTAAATAGACATCTTCCAATTGATTTAAGAGCTAGGAATTTTCCAGATCTATCTTCTGCTAGCACAGCTATTCATCATGTCAGTGTTAAGCTATTTAAAATAACTTCCAATAACTACTGTCTATATATACCAAGAGGTTTTGCTTTATCAATTTGGGAGATCCTTCTTGAAACAGCGGATCAGTTTGGATACGAAGTATTAGAGAGATAGATAAGTTATCTTGGGGTAACGGAAACTGGTTATAAACTAATTACTAATGTATTTAGCAATTTGCATATAGTAAATTAATCATTTGCATCACCACCTCCAGCACCTTTGGCTCTAGATTCCTCTGACTCAGGTACAAAAGTTCTAAAAGCTATCTTAGATATTTGATCCCAAGATTTTTTATCAGGATTTATGCCTTCAGATAGCAAATTATTTATATTTGATGATGGAATATTAATATCTAACTTTTGTTCATTTAAAATATTTTTTGTAAGTAAAAGATCAAAATTTCTTTGATAATTTGTAGAGATAATATCTCTATTAATACTAATATTTTTATTTGTTATTTGTGCATTAACTTTTTGATCTAACAAAAACTGTGAATTGATATTTTTTTTTGCATACTTATAAAGCAAAGGTATTAGGAATATGGGATCATTGCAATTTTTTATAGTTAATATTAAATTTTCTTTTTTATCTACTTTTGATATCAAATAATCAATTAATCCTGGCCCTATCATCAAAAAAGATTTATTTTTACAATCAAACTCATCATTTATATTTGATGGATCTATGCTAGCATTAAAAGTGTTATCTAATTCTTTAATTTTTAATGTTAATAATTTGATTCCATCTAAACCAAGTATTTCAAGCCAAGTTGTAATAAATGCAGCGTCTTCATCTGATCCATATGTGAACCCTAATCCTGAAAAAGCTCGCTGTGAATTAGTGTAGACTTCATAATAAGAGTAACTCACAGATATTAATATGAATTCATTGTTGCAAAACCCCATTCATCAACATTTTTATTATTTAGATCTGATAGATAAGGAGCTCCAGAAAAAAAACTTACTCTTAACCATCTATCTGACTTAGGATCATATCGATTGGCACCAAAAAAAGATAATTTAAATCTTAACATATCAATTGGTATTGTTTTTTTATCGAGAACATTATCTTGAACTTCCGAATAAGGATAATTTTTTAAAGATTGTATTCTTTTAATAATTCCTCTGTATTCGGGATGTGTTAATAAAAATTCACAAATTAATTGATTTTCATCTACATTTTTTATTTGCTTAAATAAGTCACTGACCATTTTTGCAATTCCTAAATTTTGCTCCAATTCACTTCCTTGCTCATTATATCTTTCACCCAGCCTAGGTTCTAACTTTGCTGCTGAAACATACCAAAATAAATAATTGCTATCATTGTTATTAAAATCAATATCTTTTATCCAAGAATATTTATCATTGATTATTTGTTTTAAATCTCCGATAGATTGATTTCCATCAATTTCCATTATCTCCTCATCTGCCATATCTTCTGCTAACTCTTCTGATATTTGAGGATACAATTCAATTAGTTGTACTCTTGCAATTTCTTGAGTATCATTATTAAAATTTGAATCACAATAATCTAGAATATCTAACCATTTAAATTTTTGAGAGAGATCTAAGTCATTAATATAGAAAATATATTTTTTTAAATCTTCAGTAGTTAATTTATTTTTATTAATTTGGAATTCATCACTTGTGTTTACTTCCTCAAGATAATTAAGAGCTTTATTCAACAGTTTTTTATATTTTTCAAAAATTATACTATCTAACTCAATTTGAGAAATTGCTTCTAATGTCTTTGTGTACTGTTTCATCCACTTATTAATCAACTTTGGATGCTTAATGATAAAAGGTGCCATACCTAAACCTGTTGAATTACCAATACCTAAATGTTGTTTAATTTTTCTATCTAACTTTACTGCTTTTTTTGGATTAATTTGCCTTGCAACATGCTCGACTAATTCAATACTAAATTCTCTAATTAAATAAACTGATAACATTTCTGCTCTAAAGGGTTGATTGAAAACAGTTGTATTTTTTGTGTTAGTAAAATCTGATAATCCAAATTTACCACTACCATAAACAGCAGTAGTTCTCAGTAAATACCCAACTTTATTTATTTCATAAATATCTGGCTGATTACCATTTGAAAGACAATCGACAACATACTGAAACAATCTTACACTTTTATTTGCTCTGCTAAGAATTAACTCATCTGGAGAATTGCGACCTGATTCTTGAAGAGGAATTGTTTTTTTTAATCTATTTAGATCTTGATCAGATAATTTACCTACATGTAACGTATAGGCTGTATCCCATTTACTAGCAATAACTCTATCACTTCTATCCTTATCATCTAGAAAAGCAGAGAAACATACAAGTGAATAAGTTTGCTTATTAATAATTATTTCATAAACAACAGTGCCGAAACCATATTTATCTAAATCAAATTTTGATTTATGTATTTCCCAGTTGTCATTGATCAATCTTCTTAACATACTTCTAGAAAAACTAAGGCGAGAAGGATAGCGTGAACCCATTCTTGATAGTTTCATGTAGTTATCGTTTTCTCTTACTTTTTGTAACATTTATTAAATATCTGTAGTTAATTTTGGTTTTTTCATTAATAGAAGTATTAATCTATGTCAAAAATAAGTGAAGATATACTTCTAATTGATGGATTGGAATATTGTAACTGGAATAGGGAATTATTTGAAAATGCCCACCAATCTGGATTAACTGCAATTCATGCGACATTAGTGTATTGGGAAAATACTGAAGAGTCTTTTGAAAAAATAAATTATTGGCACCGTCTTTTTAAAGAGCATCATGATATTATTGCTCACGCAAAAACTACCGAAGATATTTTGGATGCTAAAAAAAATAATAAAGTTGCAATTATTTTTGGTTTTCAAAATTCTGCTCCTATTGCGAATGATATATTTTTAATTGAAAAATTTTTTGAAGCAGGTGTAAGATTTATGCAACTCACCTATAATAATCAAACCCCACTCGCTGGAGGATGTTTTGAACCTAAAGACTCAGGTGTTTCACGATTTGGAAAAGCTGTTATTGAAGAAATGAATAGACTTGGCATGATTGTAGATTTAAGTCATGCAGGAAAGCAAACTTGTCTTGACGCTATTGAAGTCTCAAATAAACCTGTGGCAATTTCTCATGCTAACCCAAATTTCTTTCATAAATCTAAAAGAAACATTGATACTGATATTTTACAAAAACTTGTTAAAAAAAATGGTTTTATTGGGTTAAGTTTATATCCTTACCATCTTAAAAATTTAGGTGATTGTACCATAGAAGATTTTTGTGAAATGATTAAGGAGCTAGTAAACCTAATTGGTGAAGACAATATTGGAATAGGGTCTGATCTTTGTTTAAATTGGCCTGATGATGTAGTTATGTGGATGAGAAATGGAAACTGGACCAAAAATATCGACTATGGAGAATCTAAAGATAAAAATCCAAAATGGCCTAAGTTACCAAGTTGGTATAAACAACCAAGTGACTTAAATAATTTTTTTTATTTAATGTGTGAAAATAATATTCCAGAAAAAGTTTCTACAAAAATAATAGGTCAGAATTGGTTTAACTTCATGAAAAATCAATTTTAGTTTCTACGACTAATAAAAGAAGCTGATAGCAAACTTATAATTACAATCGAAGCACCAATCATTTGATAAGTTTCTAAATTTTCTTTTAATAAAAAAACAGCTCCAAGAACACCTACCACTGGTTCTAAATACAAAAATAAAGCAGTATATGATTGTCCAATCTTTGGGATAGCAATTAATTGTGATAAAAGTGCAAAGCTATAACATACCGAAGGAATTATAATTAAAAGATAAATATTGAAATCAAAATTAAAATTTAATGAAAAAAATATTTTTAATATTACAAAGAAGAAAAAAGTATTAAAAACATTTATAAAGATATTAATTGGTATTGGTGAAATACCTTTAATAGACATTTTTTGATTTACTATAATCATACTAGTTGATCCAAGTGAGGCAAGAAAAGCTAAAAGAATACCTACTATATTTATGACTTTAAAAGATGGTCCTATAACTAAAACAATTCCTAAAAATGTAACAAAAAAGAGAATCTTTACAGTTAATGAAATTTTTTCTTTATCGACAATAATAGAAAATAAAAGAACATATATTGGATAGAGGCAAAAAATAAGAATTGTTAAACTAACTTCAATAAATATAACTGAAGTCAATAATCCAAGCGTTAATAATATTGAACCCGCTGAAATAGATAAAAAGTATTTTAGGTTCTTTTTAAAAATTTCTAATAGATTCTTTTGATAAGGGATAAAAGGTAATATAATTATCGCGGCAACTGCGTAACGTAAAAAAATAGTTAATGCTACAGAGGCGCCTGAATTATATGCTATTTTTGTAGTAGGGCCAATTAGGCCAAACAAAATTCCAGCAACTAAAGCAAAAATAACTCCAAATATGAACATTTTTTAAATTAACTTTTGACTATTTGTTTTCATGCAGTTATTCAAGCTTCATTACAAAATATATTATGAATGACACATCTCAAAGTTTCGTTAAATTTGAAAAGATTGATAAAAGTTATGATGGAGAAGTACTAGTAGTAAAAAACTTAAACTTGGATATTGCTAAGGGTGAGTTTGTAACAATGTTGGGTCCATCAGGATCAGGTAAAACAACAACTTTGATGATGTTAGCTGGTTTTGAAACACCTACAAACGGTGAAATATTTTTAGATACTAAACCAATAAGTAAAATACCTCCTTATGAAAGAGAAATTGGAATGGTATTTCAAAACTATGCTTTATTTCCCCACATGACTGTTGCAGAAAATTTATCATTCCCTCTAGAAGTAAGAAAAATTTCAAAACCAGATATTAAAGAAAAAGTGCAGAAAGCTCTTGATATGGTTGAGTTAGGAAATTTTGGTACTAGATTTCCTGCTCAATTATCTGGTGGACAACAACAAAGAGTTGCTTTGGCTAGAGCACTTGTATTTGAACCACGCCTTGTATTAATGGATGAGCCTTTAGGTGCACTTGATAAGAATTTGCGTGAACAGATGCAATACGAAATCAAACATATTCATGATAGGATTGGTATAACAGTTGTCTATGTTACACATGATCAAAGTGAAGCATTAACAATGTCCAACAGAATTGCAGTATTCAATGATGGTGTAGTACAACAATTATCTACTCCTGATATTTTGTATGAAAAACCTGAAAATTCTTTTGTTGCTAAATTTATAGGTGAAAATAATACATTAAATGGTGTTGTTAAAGAAGTAAATGGTTCGTCATGTACTGTTGAATTAGATGGTGGTTTTGGAATGGTGAAAGCGTTAAAAATTAATGTGAATGAAGTTGGAGAAAAAACTCAACTATCTATTAGACCAGAACGTGTTTCAATAGACAGTTCTACTTCTGGCTCAAACAATTTTTCAGGAAAAATTGAAGAATTAATTTACCTAGGTGATCATATTAGAGCTAGGCTTGATGTTTGTGGAAATAATGAGTTTATAGTAAAAGTCCCTAATGAAGGAAGTTTTAGTCATAAAGAAGGAGATCAACTTAATTTAAGCTGGGATTCCGAGGATGTTAGAGCTCTAGATATTTAAATCTATTTTTTTATCGGTATTTGGCCAAAATTTTTTATTTTTACCTCTTTTTTTTCATTTAATGACATGTTATTAAACCACCATTACGGACATAATCTTAAGATTAATTAATAAAAAATAGGAGGATATATATGTCTAAATTTTTAAAAACCTTCTTATTTGCGTCATTAGTGTTCGCTCCTTTTACAGCTAGCGCTGTAACAGTAGCTTCATGGGGTGGTGCTTATACAGAAAGTCAACAAAAAGCTTATGCTGACACATATTCTGATCCTAGCTCAATTGTTTTTGAAAACTACAACGGAGGTTTAGGTGAAGTAAGAGCTCAAGTAGAAAGTGGAAGTGTTACTTGGGATTTAGTAGACGTTTTACCATCTGATGCAATCACGGGTTGTGATGAGGGTCTTTTCGAAGATATTTCATCTGAAATTGCAGCTAATGCTGTTCCTGGACCAGACGGTGAATCAATGGCAGAAGATATGGAAAACAATGGACTTGAGTATCACTCAGGTTGGGATTGTTGTGTTCCACAAATTTTCTGGACATACGTTGTATTCTATGACCCAGATGCTTTCCCTGGTGAAAAACCAAATAGTATGGCTGACTTCTTTGATACAGAAAAGTTCCCTGGTAAAAGAGGTATTCATACTTGGGCAACAGGTATTATAGAAAAAGCTATGGTAGCAGATGGTGTAAAACCAAATGCAGTTCCAACAGTTTTAGCTAACCAAACAGGTGCTATTGATAGAGCATTTGAAGTTATGGACAGAATTAAAGATGATGTAGTATTCTGGTCAGCTGGTTCTCAACCTCTTGAGTTAGTAAAAAGTGGAGAAGTTATAATGTCAGTTGCATATAACGGCCGTGTTGGTGCAGCTAACCTAGCTGAAGGAGAAAACTTTGAATATATTTGGGAAGGTCAAGTTCTAGACCAAGAGTATCTTTGTCTAACTGCTGGTGCTCCTAACAGAGAAGCAGCACTTGATTTCATGTGGCATGCTTCAACTCCTGAAGCACAAGCTGAACAAGCTAAATATATTACATATGGACCAATGAGAGCATCTGGTATTCCAATCATTAAAGCAGGTGAGCCTTTTGGACCAGGTGGCGTTGAAATTATGCCTCATATGCCTAATACTCCAGATCGTTTAGCAGTTTCAATCGTAAGTGATCCACAATGGTGGTCAGATTACGGTGCAGAAATTAATGAGCGTTATGCTGCGTGGATGGCTAACTAAGCTTGATAAATTAAACTTTGTAATTTAATCTAAAGGCGAGAATTATCTCGCCTTTTTATTTGGAGGTTACCATTTCTACGGCTGAATTATTAACTACAGACGGCATTCCACTCAAACAAAGCCTTCGAAAAGCTGAAAGAAGAAATAAACTTCGTGCCTTTCTACTAGTATTTCCTTTACTTCTTTTTATTATTGTAACATTTGTAATGCCTATTGGTGACATGCTTCTAAGAAGCGTTGATGATAGTCAAATTAATTCAGTATTTTCTAATACTTTTGATGAATATAAAAACTGGGATAAAGAAGCTGATGAACTGCCGCCTGAAGAAGTTTACAAAAGTCTTTTTTTTGAATTAGCAAATGGAGATAAGAGGCAGATAGGTAAAGCCTTAACAAGAATGAATTATGCTAAATCTGGTTGGAAAAGTTTAATAAAAAAAACTACAAGAGAAATAAAAAAAATTGTTAAAAAGGGTGAAGAACCAGTTTCGTATAAAGATACATTTATTAAAATAAATAAGCTCTGGGCAGATCCAACTTACTGGTACTCATTTAATCAAATGGTCAGTGAAAGATCTTCAATTTACTATTGGAACGCTATTGATAGAACATTTGATAAAGATGGTGATGTTGTTTTGCAAGATGAGAAAAGAAGAATGTATATGAATACTTGGATTAGAACATTTAAGGTGAGTATATATGTTACAATTTTTTGTTTAATTCTAGGTTTTCCCGTTGCTCATTTATTAGCTAACTTACCACTTAGATACAGTAATCTTTTGATGATTTTCGTATTACTTCCTTTTTGGACTTCTTTACTAGTGAGAACAACTGCATGGATAGTAATGCTTCAACAAAACGGGGTGATTAATGGAATTTTAGTTTGGTTAGGCGTCATATCTGATGATGGGAGAATACAAATGGTTTACAATGAAGCAGGTACTTTAATTGCAATGACGCAAATTTTACTCCCATTTATGATTTTACCTTTGTACAGTGTAATGAGAGTAATTCCCAAAAGTCATATGAGAGCTGCTCAAAACTTAGGCGCTAAACCAGCAATGGCGTTTTGGCGAGTTTATCTACCCCAAACTATACCTGGTATAAGTGCAGGCGGTTTATTAGTATTTGTTCTTGCTATTGGATATTTTATAACACCTGAACTAGTTGGTGGAAAAGATGGTAAATTAATTGGTAGTTGGATAGCTTACCATTTAAGAACAACGCTCAATTGGGGATTATGTGCTGCTCTAGGTGGTATTTTACTTGGTATAATGCTAATATTCTACTGGCTCTACAATAAAATTGTTGGAATAGATAACATTAAGCTAGGATAAAACATGGCTCTTCCAAGTTACGCAACACCAGTACAAAGAACATACTATTATTTATATTTATTTTTTTGTGCTGTAGTTTTCTTCTTTTTAATAGCACCACTGTTTGCAATTATTCCAATTTCTTTCAGTGTTTCTCCGTTTATGGTTTTTACAGAAGGAATGTTGGCATGGCCTCCTGATCCAGAAGCTTGGTCGATAAGATGGTATAAAAATATGATTGGTGATTGTAGTGCTGATGTTGTTTCTTCTACCGTTCCATGTTCAACAAAGTGGATGGTTGGTACAGTAAATAGTTTTTATATTGGTATTATAGCAACTGTTATTGCTACAGCTTTAGGAACACTGGCAGCTCTTGGTTTAAGTAGACCACATATGCCATATAAAGGTTTGATAATGGCAATATTAATTTCACCAATGATTGTTCCACTAATTATAACAGCTGCAGGAATGTTTTTCTTCTATGCAAGAATAAATCTTGTTTATACTTTCACAGGTGTAATTCTTGCACACGTTGCTCTTGCTACACCTTTTGTAGTAATCACTGTAACGGCAACATTAGTTGGTTTCGATATGAATATGGTAAAAGCTGCACAAAGTTTAGGCGCTAAACCAATGAGAACATTTTTTAAAGTCATTATGCCTTTGATTTTACCAGGTATTATATCAGGAGCTTTATTTGCTTTTATTACATCTTTTGATGAAGTTGTTATTGTTATGTTTATGGCAAGTATTGATCAGTTAACTATTCCTAAACAAATGTGGGCCGGCATACGACAAGAAATTAGCCCTGTTATTTTATGTATGGCTACGTGTTTAGTGCTTCTTTCTATATTTTTATTAACTACGGTTGAGCTACTTAGAAGAAGGTCTGAAAAACTCAGAGGTATTAAAGCTCGATAGAACAGTGAAGAACATTGCTGTTATTGGTGCTGGTATAGTTGGTATATGCAGCGCATATTTTTTAAAAAAATCTGGATTTAATGTAACTTTAATTGATAGGGAGCAGCCTGGCTCAATGACAAGTTTTGGGCATGCTTGTACTTTTGCAGACTATGCAAATGTTCCTGTTAATTATCCTGGATTGATTTGGGATATACCTTCAATGCTTTTAAGAAAAGATGGACCTTTGGCAGTTGATTTTTTTTATATTCTAAAAAACTTGCCTTGGGCAATAAGTTTTTTAAAAAACTGTAAAAAAGAAAAAGTTAATGAAATAGCAAACTCTCTCACCAACCTATTAAAACACTCACAAATATCTTACGATGAAATTTTTCAAGATGTAAATGTAAAAGAATATATTAGCTATGAAGAAAATCTCTATCTTTTTAATACAAAAAAATCTTATGAAAATTATGAATACGCAAACATTATTAGAAAAAATAATAACGTTAAGGTAAGAAATTTAAATAAAGATGAAGTTAAAGAATTAGAACCAAATTTAGCTGATGTTTATTATTCTGGGCAAGTCTTTACTGGATCAAGACACACAACAAATCCATTAGCAATAAGTACTAAGATTTTTAAAAAGTTTTTAGAACTAGGCGGTGTTTATATAAATCAAAATATAAAAAATTTAACACAGAAAGAAACAAATATAGAATTATTTTTAGAAAATAAAAAACTTAATTTTGATAAAATAATTGTAAGTGCTGGTGCTTGGTCAAATCAAATTGCAAATAAGCTTGGAGATAAATTCCCTCTTGATACCGAAAGAGGGTATCACCTTTTATTTAAAACTGAAGAGAAATTAATAAATCGTCCCGTTGCTTGGTCTGAATCTGGATTTTACTTAATACAAATTCATGATGGTATAAGAGCTGCTGGGACAGTTGAAATAGCAGGTTTAAATAAACCACCTAATAAAAAACGTCTTGAAATGATAGAGAGACAATCAAGAAAGGTTTTACCCCAATTGAAAGAGGTAAGATCAACATGGATGGGTAGAAGGCCTACATTACCAGACTCATTACCTGTTATTGGAAAGTCTCGCAAAAATAATAATGTCATTTATGCATTTGGACATCAACATATTGGCTGGACTTTAGGAGCTGTTACAGGAAAAATTATTGATAGTTTATCAAAAGATCAACTGCCGAATATAGATATTAGCGCTTATTCTCCTGGCCGATTTTAACCTAAACTAATTCCAACATTTTTGACTTGAAGATAAGATTTAAGTCCATCCACTCCTTTTTCACGGCTATATCCTGATTGTTTATAACCTCCAAAAGGTGTTGCATGATTTCCAGTGAACCATTTATTTACATATACTTGACCAGCTTCTAATTTACTTGCGGTCCAAGATGCTTTTTTTAGATCTTTTGTAAAAACACCAGCACCTAAACCATACTCAGTATCATTCGCAATATCAATTGCTTCCTCTTGATCTTCATATTCAAGAACTGAGAGTACTGGACCAAAAATTTCTTCTCTAGCTACAGTCATACTTTGTTTAACATTGTTTAGAACTGTTGGTTCCATAAAATATCCTTCACGTTCTAATCTTTTTCCACCATATGCTGCTTCTGCTCCTTCTTGGATTCCTGATCTTGCATAACCTTCAACTTTTTGAAGCTGATTTTCTGATATAACTGGAGTTAGATCTGTATCTTTTTCTATACCAGGTCCAATTTTTAAAGATTTACTCATATCAACTAGCTTATCTACTAATTCATCCTTGATTGATTTATGAACTACCAATCTAGACATCGCTGTACAAATTTGTCCAGCAACACTAAATATTCCTGAACGTGCACTTTCCAAAACTTCATTTAGATCTGCGTCAGGGTACACTATACCAGCTGACTTACCACCTAATTCAACTACAGCAGGTATAGCTTTGTCAGCACAAGCATGAAGTATCTTTTTTCCAGTTGCGACTGAACCCGTAAATACTACGTGATTTACATCTTCATGAGATACAAGATAAGATCCTGCTTCATTTCCATAACCACAAATTATGTTGATTAATCCTTCTGGCACATCAGCATTTAGTATTGCTTTAGCTAAAATTGTTGCAGACAAAGGAGTTAATTCTGCAGTTTTAATAATTGTTGAATTTCCTGTAGCAAAAGAGCAAGATAGTGATCTTCCAATCATAGATAATGGAAAATTCCAAGGTACAACATGTGCCGATACACCAAATGGCTCTAAAACTGTGTAGTCAAAAACATTTTTTGCAACAGGTATTGTTTTACCTTCAAGTTTATCAGTTAAGCCTGCATAGTAATCAAACATATCTGCTACATCATTGAATTCTTTAATTGCAGAAGCGATATTTTTTCCATTTTCATAACAAAGAAGTTCACCACCTTCTTTTGAAACCTTTCTCGTCTCTTCGGCAATTTTTCTCATTAGCTTTGCTCTTGAAAGTAAAGGCATATCAACAAGAACTCTGCTATGGTATGAATTCTTAGCTGCTTCTACTGCAAGATCAACTTCATTTTTTTTTGCACATGAAATTTCACCAATGATTTTACCATTTGAAGGATCATCAACCTTTATTGTTTCTTTGGACTCACTTTCAATCCATTTATTATTTATAAAATTCTTATATTTTTCCATTTTCTGCGTTTTTTAATTAATTATTTTTGTTTCATTCTTTATCATTTAGGATATGAAATTGATACAAATATAATTTTAAGAAACATGAGTATTACATTTAATCAGTTAAAAAAACTAATAACAAAAAAAGAAATAGATACAGTTTTAGTTTGTGTATCAGATATGCAAGGTCGACTAAATGGCAAAAGAGTTACTGGAAAAGCTTTTCTCGATTATGTGTATAAGGAAACGCATATGTGCGACTATCTCTATACTGTTGATATGGATATGTTTACTGTACCCGGATATAAATCCTCTTCTTGGGAAACTGGCTATGGAGATATGACTGTAATTCCAGATCTCAAAACGATAAAGATAGCAAATTGGTTAAATAAAACAGCTATAGTAATATGTGATTGTTTAGACCATTCAGGAAAAAAACCACTTATTCATTCAACAAGACAGATATTAAAAGATGTTTTAGCTAAGGCAGACAAAATGGGATTTCAATCAATGGTTGGTTCAGAATTAGAATTTTTTCTTTTTAATCAAACTTATGAAGAAATTCATAATAATAATTATACAAAACTTAAAGAGTCTTCTTGGTATATTGAAGATTATATGATTTTCCAAACTACGAAAGAAGAGGATGTGATGCAGGAATTAAGGAATTCTCTTCTAGATAGTGGAATTTATGTAGAATGTTCAAAGGGTGAAGCAGCTCCAGGACAAGAAGAAATCAATGTTGTTTTTTCCGATGCATTAAACATGGCTGACAATCATATTTTAATTAAAAATGCGACAAAAGAAATTGCTTATAAACATAACAAAGCCGTAACCTTTATGGCTAAATATAACAAAGAAGTTTGTGGAAGTTCATGTCATATTCATAACTCTTTATTCGATAAGAAAACAAAGAAAAATATTTTTTATAACCCTAAGGATAAATATGGAATGTCTGATATTTTTAAAAGTTATCTTGCGGGACAAATTAAATTATTACCAGATATTTCAATTTTTTTAGCACCAAATATTAATTCTTATAAAAGATTTCAAGATGGATCATTTGCCCCTACAAAATCTGTTTGGGGCATTGATAATCGTACTGCTGGGTTTAGACTAGCTGGTCATGGATCATCCATAAGAATTGAATGTCGAGTCCCAGGAGCGGATGTTAATCCTTATCTTTCTTTTGCTGCTTTAGTTGGTGCTGGGTTATACGGTATTAAAAATAAACTTAAATTAGATAAACCTTATTCAGGGAATATTTATGAGAAAAAAGTAAATGAAGTTCCTAAAACACTTAACGAAGCAATCCAACTTGCTAAAAAATCTAAATTTTTAAAAGAGATATTTCCACAAGATGTACTTGATCATTATATCCATGCTGCTGAATGGGAGCAAAAAGATTATGATGGTTCAGTTAATGATTGGCAATTACGAAGATATTTCGAACGAGGCTAATTTTACTAAATGTTTGAGACTATTACTCCAATAGACAACTCCGTCTTAGTTAAAAGAGAATATGCAACAGAAGAAGATATTGAAAAAAGTCTCAGCAATTCCTATGCTGTAAGAGAGCATTGGAAAAAAATATCTCTAGAAGAAAGAAAAAAGTCAGTTTTAAATTTTGTAGAAATATTTTTAAAAAATAAGGATGTTTCTAGTAATTTATGTAAGCAAATAGGCAGACCTATAGCACAGTGCCCAGGAGAGATGCGAGGTTTTGAAGAAAGAGCTCGTTATATGATTGAAAATGCTGATAGAGCACTATCAAGAGTTGTATCAATTAAAAATGATGAATTTGATAATTATATAAACAAAGAACCACTAGGAACTATATTTGTAATTGCACCATGGAATTACCCTTTCAACACTTCTGTTAATTCAATTGTACCAAGTTTACTTGCAGGTAATGCAGTTATATTAAAACATTCTTCTCAAACTCCACTCTGTGCTGAAGAATTATATGAGGCAGCTAAACAATCTTCATTACCAAAAAATATTTTTCAGTATTTACATTTAGATCATGATCAAACATCAAGAATAATTTCAGATTCAAGAATTAATCATGTTTTATTTACAGGTTCTGTAAGTGGTGGAAAACAAATAAAAAAATCTATAGGCACTAGATTTATTGGAGCCGGTCTAGAGTTAGGTGGAAAAGATCCTGCTTATGTTAGAGCTGATTGTGACTTAGATCATGCTGTTGAAAATTTAGTTGATGGATCATACTTCAATTCTGGTCAATCTTGTTGTGGTATCGAAAGAATTTATGTTGATAAAAAAATATACAATACATTTGTTGAAAAATTTAAAGATGTAACTGAGAAATATATTTTAGGAAATCCACTAGAGATGGAGACAAATTTAGGTCCAGTAGTGAAGCAATCTGCTGCAAATTATATTAGATCTGAAGTTAACAACGCAATTAGTCAAGGTGGAAAGAATATTATAGATAACAAAAAATTTAATTTAGATGATGGTAATAATTGTTATGTAAGCCCAAGTGCACTCATTAATGTCGATCATTCGATGAAATATATGATGGAAGAAATATTTGGTCCTTCAGTTGGAATAATGAAAGTAGAAAATGAAAATGAAGCTTTATCTCTAATGAATGATAGTTCTTATGGGTTAACAGCAAGTATTTGGACAAATGATAAGTCTTTTGCGGAAAATTTTGGAAAAAATGTTGAGACAGGAACTTTTTTTATGAATAGATGTGATTACTTAGATCCTGGCTTAGCATGGACCGGTGTAAAAGATACTGGAATTGGCGTTACTTTATCTGTTCTAGGATTTGATCATTTAACAAGAGCAAAAAGCTATCATATAAGAAATATTTAAGATTATGGAAAATATTAATTGGAATTATCCTACTACAATCTGGTTTGGTGTTGATAGAATAAAAGAAATACAAAAAGCCTGTAAAGAATTAAATATTCAAAAACCATTAATTGTTACTGATAATGGAATTTTAAAAACAAACATTATTAATAAGTTAAATGATTGTTTAGATAAACAGGCAATTGTTTATAGTGATGTTAAATCAAATCCTACAGGTAAGAATGTTGAAGATGGTGTTAAAGCATTTAATGAAAATAAACATGATGGAGTAATAGCTGTTGGTGGAGGCTCGGGTATGGATACAGGAAAGGCAATTGCATTCATGGCCAAGCAAGAAAGACCAATCTGGGATTTTGAAGATATTGGTGACTGGTGGACTAGAGCTAATGCAGATTCAATTTTTCCTATAATTGCTCTACCAACTACAGCTGGAACAGGTTCTGAAACTGGAAGAGCGTCAGTCTTTACTAACGAACAAACACAAGAAAAAAAAATAATTTTCCATCCAAAAATGCTTCCATCAATTGTGATCCTTGATCCAAATTTGACAATTCCACTTCCTGCAAATCTAACAGCCTTTACAGGAATGGATGCGCTAGCTCATTGTTTAGAAGCATATTTGTCAAATATTTTTCATCCTTATTCTCAAGGTATTGCATTAGAGGGCATTAGATTAGTAAAAAATAATCTTGTTCTTGCTTTTAATGATGGATCAAATCTAGAAGCTAGATCGCATATGCTAGCATCTTCATCTATGGGCTCAATAGCTTTTCAAAAGGGTTTAGGTGCTATCCATTCTTTAAGTCATCCTGTTGGTGCAATTTATAATACACATCATGGATTAACCAATGCAGTATTTATGCCATATGTTTTACAATATAATAAAAAAGGAATTGAAGAAAAAATTATTGATATTTCAAGATATATAAATTTAAAATCAGCAACATTTAATAATTTTATGGATTGGATTTTAGAGCTTAGATCTAATCTAAATATTCCTCATACTTTAAGTGAAATAATTGATGATGAAAAAAATTTAGAAAAAATGAGTTTAATGGCTTTTAATGATCCATCAACAAGTACAAATCCTATACCAGTTAACGCAGAAGATTTTTTAAAAATGTATATTAACGCCTTTAAAGGTGATTTATAAATTTATAGCGTTGCTCCAATTATCCAAGGATTAAATTCATCGTCACCATAATCATTTATTTCACTCTTTGATTTTTCACCCGATGCAACTGAAATTATTTTATCAAATATTTCTTTGCCAACTTCATTAACGCTTGCAACATTATCCATAATAGTACCAGCATTGATGTCCATATCTTCACTAAGTTTATTATACATATTTGTATTTGTTGCTATTTTAATACTTGGAGTGGGTTTAAATCCAAAGCACGAACCTCGACCAGTAGTAAAACAAATAACATTAGCGCCAGAAGCAACTTGACCAGTTACAGATACAGGATCATAACCTGGAGAATTCATAAAGTTAAAACCTTTGGTTTTTACCTGTTCAGCATAATCGAGAACATCAACCATATTTCTATTTCCAGCTTTGGATACTGCACCTAATGACTTTTCCAGAATTGTAGTTAAACCTCCTTTTTTATTACCAGGACTTGGATTATTATCTAATGTGCTATCGTTGCTAGCAACATATTTTTTCCACCATTCAATTTGTTTATTTAGTTTTTCTATATTTTTTTCATTTAATGATTTTTCAAATAATAAATGTTCGGCTCCATATATTTCTGGAGTCTCTGATAGTAATGTTGTTCCACCATGATCAATAATCATATCTGAAGCAAAGCCTAGTGCAGGATTTGCAGTTATCCCAGAATACGAATCTGAACCACCACATTGCAAAGCAACTGTTAGTTCTGAAATGGGTATATTTGTTCTAGAAATACTATTAATTTCATTTAGTTGAATAAAAATTTTTGAAGTTACTTTCGTTATTATTTCATTTGTTCCACCTTCATCTTGAATATTCAAATATTCAATATTTCTTTTTTCCTGATCATTGTTGTACAAACTTATTTGGGCACATTCGCATCCAAGTCCAATAACAAAAACTTTTCCAAAATTAGGATGAATTTTAAAACCTTCAATAGTTCTGTTAAATACATTCATGGCATATCCAGAAGTATTCATCCCACAACCTGATGAATGTTTTAAACAAACTGCCCCATCAATGTTATCAAAATTATTATCTTTTAAATAATTATTTATTTTATCAGATATTTTTTTAACAACTGTTGCCGAACAATTAACTGTACTAATTAAACCTATATAATTCCTAGTACCTGATGATCCATTATTCCTTTTAAAGCCTTTAAAGTATTCTGTTTTTTCACTTTTATTAATATCATTTCTAATATCTTTACGGATATATTCTCTTTTGAATTCACTATATCCCATATTATGGGAATGTACATGTTCACCAGGTTCTATATTTTTATTTGATATTCCTATTATCTGACCATACTTAAAAATAAAATCACCACTTTTAATTTTTTTTAAAGAAATTTTATGGCCATAAGGAATATTATTTATAGATTTAATTCCATAATTTATATTAATATTCTGAGGAATATCCATTGGAGCAATTCCAATATTATCTTTTTCATTTAATTTGATTATGTTAAACATAACTTAGATTAATATATCATAAATAATCATGAACGAAATCGCAACTTATCCATCACTAAAAGATAGAGTAGTGCTTATTACAGGAGGTGCCTCAGGAATTGGGGAAAGTATTGTCGAACAATTTGCTTCTCAAAAATCAAAAGTTGCATTTTTAGATGTAAATGATGAGTTAGGTAACGAATTATCAAAAAAAATTAAAAACAAATATGATATTGATAGTCTATTTGTAAAATGTGATTTAAAAAATATAGAACAACTTAAAAGTTCATTAGAGAAAGTAAAAAAAGAAATTGGGCCAATTTCAATTCTGGTAAATAATGCAGCAAATGATGAGAGACATGATCTAGATAGTGTCACCCCTGAATATTGGGATGATAGAATGAATATTAATTTAAGACATTATTTTTTTGCAACCCAAGCTGTCTATAAAGACATGAAAGATTTAGGAAAAGGTTCTGTTGTAAATATAGGTAGTTTTTCATGGATGATTTCTCAAGGCGGTATGCCTGGATATACCACTGCAAAATCTGCTATTATGGGATTAACAAGAACTTTAGCAAGAGATTTAGGTGTCTATAACATTAGAGTAAATTGTATTGTTCCTGGTTGGATCATTACGGAGAGGCAAAAAAAATTATGGCTTACTCCAGAAATTAAAAAAACTCAACTTGAGAGACAATGTATTAAGAGAATGCTTATGCCTGAAGATATATCAAAGCCAGTTTTGTTTTTTGCATCCGATCAAAGTTCTGGTTGTACCGCACAAAATTATGTAATTGATGGTGGCATAGTTAATTAATGAAAAAAAAATCCAAAATTGCTTTTGGTAGATTAGACTTACTTAGAAATGATACTTTAAATAATAAAAATAAAATTAGAATTGGTTTTATTGGTGGAGGTCCTAATTCATTTATTGGATACACTCATAGGTTATCAGCAAGATTTGATAATAAATTTGAATTTGTTGCTGGAATATTTTCAAAAGATAAAAAAAAATCTAAATCTTTTGGTTCTTCATTAGGATTAGCTGATGATCGTTGTTACAGTGATTATAAGTCTATGGCATCCGCTGAGTCAAAAAGAAATGATGGTATTCAAGCGCTTGGAATAATGACTCCATCGGGTGATCATTATAAGATAGCAAAAGTATTTATTGAAAAAGGAATACATATTATTTGTGACAAACCTTTAACCGCAACGGTTGAGGATGCTGTTAAATTAAAAAAAGTAATTTTAAAAAATAAAATTGTATTTGCATTAACACACAATTACTCAAGCTATCCAATGCTACGAGAGGCAAAAAATATTATTTCAAATCATAAATTAGGAAAAATCAATTTAATAAATGTTGAGTACCCCCAAGGTTATACAGTCGGAGTAAAAAAGAAAGATGAAAAAAGAACGTTAAAATGGAGACTAGATAAAAAACAATCTGGGCCCTCAATGATATTATCTGAAATTGGAACTCACGCGTATCATTTGTTGAGATATGTGACTGGATTAGAAGCAAATGAAATATCAGCAGAAGTAAATTCATTATCCTCAGAAATTTCAGTTGATGATAATGCTTTTGTATTATTAAGAATGCGAAATAAGGCAAGAGGTATAATCTGGGTATCGTCTGCTGCTACTGGTGGAGAAAATGGTCTAAAAATTAGAGTGTATGGAACAAAAGGTTCAATAGAATGGTTACAGGATGATCCAAATAATCTAAAGTTTACAGAACTAGATAAACCAATGAAAGTTATAACAAGAGCAAGTAAATTAGTATCTAAATTTTCACTATCATCTTCAAGAATTGCTGCTGGTCACCCAGAAGGTTTCTTTGAAGCTTTTGCAAATATTTATTCAGAATTTGCTGATCAGATTCATAATAAAAATAAAAAATATTCATTTCCAACAATTGATGATGGTGTCGCTGGTATTAAATTTATTTATGCAGCAAAAAAATCTTCTAATTTAAATTCAAAGTGGATAAAAATCTAAAATGATTAATTTTACCTTATTAGGAACAGGAAGAATTGGGAAATTACATGCGTCAATCATAAATGATCATCCAGAAGCGAGCCTCAAATATGTTTATGACATTGATACAAGCTCTGCTAAAAAAATTGCAAAAAAATATAGTTGTGAAATTGCAAAGACTGCAAAGGAAGCAATTTCTTCAGATCAAATAAATGCTATTTTAATTGCTTCTGCCACACCTACTCATACAGATTATATTTCTCTAGGAGCAGAATGTAATAAAGCTATATTATGTGAAAAGCCAATTGATTTAGATATAAATAAAGTAAATAAATGTTGGCAAAAAATTAAAAAATATAAACCAACTATACAAATTGGTTTTAATCGTAGATTTGATCCTAATCATAATAAAGTACAAAGTGAGGTTCTATCAGGAAAGATTGGTAAAATTGAAATGATTGTAATCACAAGTAGAGATCCTTCTCCACCTGGTATTGATTATTTAAAACAATCGGGTGGAATTTTTAGAGATTGTTCAATTCATGATTTTGATTTGGCACGATTTATTCTTAATAATGATCCAATTGTAGAAGTTTTTGCACAAGGTTCTGTAAATGTCTCAAATGATTTTAAGGTTACCAATGATTATGACACAACTATGTGTTTTATGAAATCAAAAAAAGGTGTTTTAGTTCATATAAATAATTCAAGAAGAGCCGTCTATGGTTATGATCAAAGACTCGAAGTATTTGGAAGTAATGGAATGTTAATTTCTGATAATGTTCCAAATAATGATATCAATTACTATAATCAAAATTTATCATTTGCAAAAAAACCTATTAAAAATTTTTTTATTGAAAGATACAAAGATGCTTATCAAATACAATTAGATCAATTTATTAAATCAATAAAAAATAAAAAAAATATATCAGTCACTTTTGAGGATGGAAAGAATGCTTTAATTCTTGCTAATTCAGCTACTAAATCAGCAAAATTAAATAAAGTTGTAAAACCAAAATTTTAGTTATAGATAAATTCTATGAATGAACAATTTAAAGATAAGGTCATTATAGTTACAGGTAGTACACAAGGTAGTGGTGCTGAAACAGCGAGATTATTAGCTAGCAGAGGTGCTAAAGCTATTACAATTTGTGGGAGACAAGAAAATAAAGGTCTTGAAGTTAAAAATCAGATTGAAAAATTAGGTACTGAGTGTTTGTATATAAAAGCAGACCTTAAAAATGTTGATGATTGCAAAAAAATTGTTTTAGAGACTGATAAAAAATTTGGAACAATAAATTCTTTAATTAATGTTGCAGGATACACAGAAAGAGGAACAATACTAAGTGCTACTCTAGAAAATTATGAAAATAATTATAATATTAATACCCGTGCACCTTTCATATTAATGCAAGAGACAATTAAAATAATGATTAGAGATAAGAACAAAGGAACAATTGCAAATGTATTATCTATGGCGATGTATAGTGGTATGCCATTTATTGTTGCTTATAGTGGTTCAAAAGCTGCTTTAGCTACAATGACAAAAAATATTGCAAATTCTGTCGCTAGTTATCAAATAAGAGTAAATGCCTTAAATATTGGATGGACAGATACTCCTGCTGAACATGATATTCAAACAAGAGTTCATAAAAAAAATCCTAATTGGTTGCAAGATGAAGAAAAAAAAGTTCCTTTTAACAGATTGATTAAGCCTATCGATGTAGCAAAGGGATTAGCTTTTATGTGCTCAGAAGAATCTGGATTAATGACAGGTAGTGTAATTGATTTTGATCAAACAGTACATGGCTGGCACTCTTACTCAGCATATGAAACTAGAGTTTTGGATGATTCTCTACTAGGAGAATAATTTATCACTTATTTCTCAACCATTTTTTAATTTTTAACTATAATTTATAATTTACACAAATTTAAATATTAATTAATAAACTAAAAATGGGAAAAAAAATAATTTCTATTAATGAAGGAAAATTATCAGAGTTTAAACTTCATAGTATTTGGCTTCGTGAAAGATTAAATGGGAGTGAATTTGTAGACCAAAATAATTTACAACGTTTATATGAACCAAGCCTTTTAGATGATAATCTATTTATAAATTCTCATAATGTTAACGAAAATATATTAAATGTTGAATTTAGTGATGGAGCAAAAGGATCTTTTAATATTGATGATCTTTATAATGAAATCAATAATATTGATGTCATACCTGAAAAAAAAATATGGAATGTCAGTGAACAAAATTTGGAAATTTTTGATAATAATAAAATCTTTGAGAATAAAAAGGAACTTATCAATATGCTTAAAGTATTTTATCAATATGGTTATGTAATAATTGAAAATACAAAAGCAGAAGAAGATGAAGTTATAAATTTTGCTGAAAAATTAGGCCCAGTTCGAGCAACAAATTTTGGAAAATTATTTAACGTTGTCTCAAAACCACATCCAAATGATCTTGCCTATACTGCATTAGAGTTAACTTCGCATTCTGATAACCCATATAGAAAGCCTGTTCCTGGAATTCAATTACTTCATTGTATTGCTAATGAATCTACAGGAGGAGACTCAAGTTTAGTTGATGGTTTTAGTGTTGCAAATTTTTTAAAACATAACCAACCTGAATTTTATAAAGTATTAACTGAAACTAATGTTACTTTTAAATTTACAGATATTGATACTATTTTAGTTGATGAAGCAAAATTAATTGAACTAGACCATAATAATAACTTTAGACAAATACGATTTAGTGGAAGACTTGATTATGTTCCATTATTAGAGGAAAACAATCTTGATCTCTTTTATAATGCTAGAAAATATATGTTCAAACTTTGTAACTCTGATGATTTCAAAATTAAATTTAGATTATCTAGAGGAATGATTGCAATGTTTGATAACCTGAGATTATTACATGGAAGAACTAAATTTGATCCAAATACTGGTTTTAGACATCTACAAGGATGTTATATTGATCATGATGTCACTGAGGGTAAGCTTAGAAGGTTACTAAAACCCTAATTGACTTCGAAGATCTTTTCAGCAGGATAAAAATTTAATATTTTACTATACCAATTACTATAATTATTTCTTTCAATTAATGAAACTGTAAAACCACCAAATCCACCACCAGTCAATCTGGCGCCTAAAGCACCACATTCAACCGATCTCTGAACAATTAAATCAACATCTAAAGTAGATGCTTCAAAATCTTTAGAATATGATACGTGACTTTCATTCATTAATTTTCCAAACTCCTGAATATTATTTTCTATTAAATTTTTTTTCGCATTAATCACTCTATCATTTTCAAAAACTACATGCTTTGCTCTTTTTGCTATAGTATTATTGTCAAATTTATTTGTTTGAAAATTTTCTTTTTTAACTTCACCTAAATATTCTACACCAAGTTTTTTTTCAGCCTCTTGGAGTTCAGCAAATCTTTCATTATAAGAGCTATCTCTTAAATTTCGTTGTACTTCAGAGTCAATCAAACAAAATTTCCAATTTTCTGGAAAATTAATAAGTTCGTATCCTAAATTCTTACAATTCATAAAAAATGCTTTGCCATGAATACCAATAGAAGAGACCATTTGATCCATTATTCCACCAGAAACATCTATATAGTTGAATTCTACTTTCTTTGCTAATTTTGCAATTTCTGGATCTTTGATTTTTGTTTCAAAAAAAGTATTAAGTGCTTTTAGTGTAGCAACACACAATGCTGAAGATGACGAAATACCTCTTTCTAAAGGTATATCAGATGAAATAAAAATGTTTAAAAATCTAGATGAAATCTTATTTTCATCAAAAAAAATATGCAAACAACCTTTTATATAATCAACCCACTCATTGTTTATTGATTTTTTGAAATCATTGAATGTTTTTTTTTCTTTAAAATGTTGAGAATAAACTGTGAATTCATTAGAATTATTTTGAGATATCTCAATGGTATTTTTAAAAGATAAAAGTGTAGGCATGACATATCCACCAGTATAATCGGTATGTTCACCAATTAAATTTACTCTTGCATGAGCACTTTCCTTTACTTCTGCGTCTATATTAAATATATCTTTAAAACTCATATAATTACTAGTTATGACTAATCAAATTAATATATCTTTTACAAATGAAAATAAATTAAAAATTATTCTTGATGATAAATTAGTAGTTTCAAATTTGAAACTGTGTTTCTCATTAGTTTATTCAATAAAATCTATATCAGGAGGTGAAATAACAAAGCAAATTGGGCGTTATTACGAGTTATCTATAAAAAAAAATACAATTTTATTAGATTTACAAATTCCTAAAATTGGTAACTTCAACCTTTCGTGTGGTCCGGAAGGTATTTTCATTATTGATACATTAAACAATAGTAAATTAAATATAAATGTTTCAGATTTGATATTTGAAAAACCAATTAAAAAGAAAACTTATGAAGATTTAAAAACAAAAAATTTTATACCTATTATACCTGAGCCAGAAAAAATTTATTTACAAAATGAATTTGTAAATATTGAAAATAAAACATTTAATCTAAATACGGAAATTGAAATTATTTCTAATTTGCAAAATATTATTTACAAATTGGATATTAATTTTACTTCTGAAAAAGGATTTCCAATTTTTTTTAAAAAAGATGATCAGTTATTAAACGATCAATATTTTATGCAGATAACAAAAGATAATATTGAGATTAAATACAATACTTATGGTGGAAAGCTATATGGTCTTATATCTTTAGTTCATTTAATTGATTTCTATCAAACAAAGCTTCCAATTTGTACAATTCACGATAATCCAAAATATCAATGGAGAGGAATGCATCTCGATTGTGCAAGACAATTCTATACTATTGATGAAATCAAACGTTTATTTAATTACATGGCATTATTTAAGCTTAATAGATTTCATTGGCATTTAACAGATAACGAAGCGTGGAGAATTGAAATTAAAAAATATCCAGATCTAGCATTAAATGGGGGATACAGAGGATATAATTTTAAAATACCACCATTGTACGGAAGTGGTTATGAAAAATACGGCGGATATTACTCACAGGAAGATATCAAAGATTTAATTATATATGCAAAAAAATTAAATATCGAGATTATGCCTGAAATTGATTTACCAGCACATTCTTGGGCATTACTAGAAATCATGCCAGAACTTAGAGAACAGTCTTCAAATATAGTTAGTGAAGATGTTGGTTCGTATAAGAATAATACTATAAATCCTTCCTTAGAAAAAACTGTAACTTTTTTAAAAGATATGTTGAATGAAGTAAGTGATATTTTCTCATATGATGTAATTCATGTTGGCGTTGATGAAAGACCAAGTAATGCGTGGGAAGGTTCTCCGGCAATTATCGAGTTTATGAAAAAAAATAATATTAAATCTCAAGAGGAATATCAAGATTACTATATGAATTTTTTAATAGATTTTCTAAAATCAAAAAATAAAAGAACAGCTGCATGGAATGAGGCAGCAGTGTCTCCTCATATCGATCATGGTGTGGGTGGAAGTGCTGGAAAAATTGATAAATCATGTTTGATCTTTTCATGGGAGCATTCAGATGTTGCAAAAGAAACTACAAATAAGGGATTTGAAACAATACTTTGTCCTGGTCAAAAAACATATTTTGATATGGCTTATAATAACTCAACTGAAGAGAGAGGTATTTGTTGGGCTGCAACTATAGAAGTAAAAGATATTTATGAGTGGGACCCAATAAAAGATTTAAATAAATCAGAATTGATAAAAGGGTTACAAGGTCAACTGTGGTCAGAGACAATTACAGATAAAAAATTTTTTGATCAAATGATCAATCCAAGATTAGCAACTTTATCAGAAGTTGCATGGAGAGGAAAAATTTCAAGAAAATGGATAGAATTTCGTTCAGCACTTCTACATTCTATGGATTTTTTAAGAAAATTAGGCTGGCGATATCACAATTTTTAATGTTAAAGTAAAACAAATATGAAAATAGGCGCAGTCGGTTTTGGGAGTAGGACAGCAGGTGTTTATAATGAATTTTCAAAAGTTAATCCAAATTTTGAAATGGTTGCTTATGTAGATCCTCAGCCAATAGGTAAAGATTTTGCTGAGAAAAATAATTTTTTTCCAAATAAATCATATTCAAGTTTAAACGAAATGTTGGATCGAGAGAAACTAGATATGTTAATGATTGGGTCCCCCAATCATTTACATTTAGATCATATTAAGCTTGGATTAAGAGCAGGATTACAAATATTTGCTGAGAAACCTATAGTAATAAGCGAACAAGAAACTTTTGAGTTAGCAAAATTAATAAAAGAATATGGCAAAGAAAGAATTATTGTTGGCTTAGTTTTAAGATATTCACAGCAAGCAAGATCTGTGAGAAAATTATTAGATCAAAATGCTATTGGAAATATAATATCGATTGAAGCTTCAGAACATATCGTACCTTCGCACGGTGCTTTTTTTATGAGAAACTGGAGAAGAAAACAAAAATATTCTGGAGGCTTTATGCTGGAAAAATGTTGTCATGACATTGACTTTTATTCAATGATTACGAAGAGCAGACCTATTAAAGTTGCTAGTTTTGGTTCAAGAAGATCTTTTATACCCGAAAATCTTCCAGAGGGTTCTCATGAACAATATACAAAAGACAGACTGAAAGGTTGGGAGTCAAAATCAAATGTTTTTGATAGTGATGCTGATATTGTCGATCATCAAGTAGCAATAATAGAATATGCAAATAAAGCAGTACTATCTTTTCATACTAATATGAAAGTTCCAGACGAATTTCGAAGATTTGCAGTCATAGGATCTGCGGGAATGATTGAGGGAGATTTTGTTAAAGGATTTATGAAAGCTCATGATGAAAATAATAATGTACTTATTGATGAAGATTATGGAGCAGCTTTTGGAAAAGAAATTAAAGGTCATTATGGCGCAGATAGCATGATGGCTCAAGACATTAACAATTATTTATTAAAAAATAATAAAGAATTACCAGTTGGTGTAGTAGAATGTATGGAGGCAGGAATTGTTGCTATGAAAATTGATGAAGCTAGAAATACTGGTAAAGTAATTGACTTAACAAGCACTTGGGATAAATTCGACTCCCTATTAAATTAGTAATTATGAATCAAAAATTAAAATCATATACCGCCCAAACATATATAGCATATGCACTAATTGCTCCTGCTGCTATTTATATAATTCTTATTGTTGCTTGGCCATTATTAGAAACAATTAGATTATCTTTTACAAATTCTAGTTTAGCAGGAGAAGATTATGTTGGGTTAGAAAATTATCAAAAAATGTTTTCTAGTAAAAAATTTAATGGAATAGTGACCAGAACATTTGTTTGGATGTTTTTTTCAGTCTCTTTAAAACTTATCATTGGTTTAATTGGAGCTGTTTTACTTAATGCTAATTTAAAAGGAAGATCAATTTTCAGGGTACTTGTAATGCCTCCATGGGTAGTTCCAATTGCAATTGGTATGCTTGGCTGGTTATGGTTATATAACGGGTATTTTGGAATTATCGCAGGTGTAGGTATGCGAACTGGTATTTTGGACGGTCCTTTTGGATTTCTTGCTTACAAACAAAGTGCCTTTATTTCTACAATCATTGCCGATGTTTGGGTTGGAACACCAATGGTAACCGTTTTCTTTCTAGCTGCAATGCAGGGTGTGCCAAGAGATTTATATGAAGCTGCTTATTGTGATGGCGCTTCAAGATGGGATAGATTTTTTAAAATTACATTACCTCAAATCACTCCAGTAATTATTACAATGTCATTATTATCTGCTATTTGGACATTCAACTCATTTGAAATAATTTGGATATTGACTGAAGGTGGGCCAAGAGGTTCTACAACTACATTAATTATCGACACCTATAAACAAGCATTAGGAAATTATAAATTTGGAAGAGGTGCTGCTAGAGCCGTAGTCGTAATGATTTTACTAATGTTATTTGCAGGATTTTACTTAGCTTTACTTGCTAGAATTAATAAGAAAATTTCTCATGAATAAATATAATCCTTTTGAAAAAATATTGATCTATTTTGGCATCTTTGTCTTCATGACTTTTATTCTTTTGCCTTTTATTGAAATGTTTTATGCATCGCTTCGTCCCTTAGATCATTTATTTAGATCTCCATACCAATTTTATTCAGATGATTTATCTTTTTGGGCTTATCAAGAAATGTGGAATACGGTACCAATGCTAGGAAGATATATCTTTAATAGTTTTTTTCTGGCTTCCTGCGTTGCTATACTAACTCTTATATTTGTTATTCCTGCAGCTTACGCATACGCACGTTTTAAATTTCCAGCTAAGAATACGAGCTTATACATACTCTTAGCAATTAATATGTTTTCAGGAGCAGTAATTTTAATACCTTTATACAAATTGTTAAGGACTTTAGGTTTATTAAATAGTTATCAATCTATGATAATTCCTGGTGTTGCTTTTTTAATACCAACTGCAATTTGGTTGCTAAAATCTTACTTTGAGAAAATACCAATAGATTTAGAAGAGGCAGCTTTTGTTGACGGGGCTTCAAGAGTACAAATACTCAGACATATCATAGCTCCTTTAAGTACACCTGGCTTAGTTGTAGTTGGTATTTATGCATTCATAGGCGCATATGCTCAACAATTCTTATTTGCGATTACATTTAATCAGAAAAAAGAATACATGCCAATTCCAACAGGGTTATATGAATTTATAGGATATCAAAGCGTTAAATGGAATGAAATGATGGCAGCAGCCTTAGTAGGGATGTTGCCTGTTTTATTATTATTTGTATTTTTACAAAAGTATATTGTAGAGGGGCTTACTGCTGGTGCGGTAAAAAACTAAATTGGATAAATATAATATATACGAAAAGATATTATTATATTCAGGAATACTAGTCTTTATGATTTTTATTCTTTTGCCTTTTGTCGAAATGTTTTATGCATCGCTTCGACCTTTAGATCATTTATTTAGATCTCCTTATCAATTTTATTCAGATGATTTATCTTTTTGGGCTTATCGAGAAATGTGGAATACAGTACCAATGCTTCCACGATATATTTTTAACAGTTTTTTTCTTGCCTCAGTAACTTCTATAATTACTTTGCTTTTTGTAATTCCAGCAGCTTACTCTTACGCACGTTTTAAATTTCCTTTTAAAAATTCTTCACTCTATATTTTATTAGCAATTAATATGTTTTCAGGCGCAGTTTTATTAATACCTCTTTATAAAGTATTAAGAACATTTGGTTTGCTAAATACGTATCAAGCTATGATAGTTCCTGGTGTTGCTTTTTTAATACCAACTGCAATTTGGCTGCTAAAGTCTTACTTTGAAAAAATACCAATAGATTTAGAGGAGGCGGCTTTTGTTGACGGGGCTTCAAGAGTACAAATACTCAGACATATCATAGCTCCTCTTAGTACGCCCGGTCTGGTAGTTGTTGGGATATATGCTTTTATAGGATCTTACGCTCAACAATTCTTATTTGCGATCACATTTAACCAGAAAAAAGAATATATGCCTATCCCTTCGGGACTTTATGAATTTATAGGATACACAACAGTCAAATGGAATGAAATGATGGCAGCTTCTCTTGTTGGGATAGCACCTGTCTTAATTATTTTTCTTTTTTTACAGAAATATATCGTTGCTGGATTGACTTCCGGGGCAGTAAAAAACTAGAGAAATATCCAAAAACTAACTTGCTTCATAGAGCCTGTTAATGTTATCTCTTTTCTATATTTAAATGGAGGAAATATGACTTTCAAAAAACTATCTTCATTTCTTACAATAGCTATACTTTCACTAGTTGGTTTTAAAACTTATGCTGCTGAAGTACACGGAGTATTCTGTGGCGGTGAGCTTCGACCAAACTATGTTGAAATAGCTGATAAGTACATGGAAGACAATCCTGGAGTTACTGTAACTCTAGAAGCTGTTCCCTGGGGAACATGTCAGGATAAAGTAATCAATCTTGCAATTGCAGGTGATCCCGTTGCATTTTCATATGTTGGATCAAGAACTCTAAAAGGTCTTGCAGAAAACGGACATATTTTAGAAACAAATATTCCTGCTTCACAAAAAGCAATGTATCAACCAGGTATCCTAAACACAGTTACACACATGGGTAAAACTTGGGGCTTCCCTCATGCATTTTCAACTAAAGCTCTTTTCATGAATTGTGGTCTTTTAGAAAAAGCAGGCGTTGCATGTGAAGGTCCTCAAAGTTGGGATGAATTATACTCAATGGCTGAAGCTGTAACAAAAAATGTTGATGGAGCGGCAGGAATTGGACTAGCTGGTAAAGATTTTGATAATACTATGCACCAATTCTTAAACTACCTATACAGTAATGGGGGACAAGTTATTGATCCAATGACAAACGAAATAACTTTAAATTCATCTAATACTGTTGAAACATTAGAGTTTTATGGAAAGTTAGCAAACGTTGCTCAGGAAGGTCCTTTAGCTTGGGAGAGATCTCAGTTAACAGAACTATTTAATGACGAAAAAATTGCTATGTATATTAATGGACCTTGGGGTAGAGGTCAGCATAAGGAAGGTCTAGATGTTAAAACAGTTAGAATTCCAGCTGGACCACAAGGAAGCCAAGGTACACTTTTAATTACTGATAGTGTTGCAGTTTTCTCAAACACAGGTGTTGAAAAAGAAGCAATGGAATTAGCTAGCATAATCACATCAGGTGATTCTCAATACAGTCTTGATACTGATTGGGGTTTAACACCAATTATGCAATATCCTCAAATTGGAAATGAAGCTCCATACAATGAAGATTATTGGATGATGTTTATTGATTCTATTGGCGATGGTGGACCAGAGCCACTATTTGTAGACTACAAAGCTTTTCAAACTGTTATGAACTCTATGATCCAAGGCGCAATTCTTGGTGAAGGAGATGCTGCAGATTTAGTAGCTGAAGCTGCTGAAGAGCTAGAAGAATACAAATAATCATAATTTATTACTGGGGCAAACATTGCCCCAGTACTCAGTAAAAATTCAAATGAGTAAATTAACAAGATCTTATTCCTCAAAAATTAATTCTATTTTAAAGAAGATTTTAAAAGAAGAAGAAAAAAAATTCTTACAGTGTGCTAAGTTAATTAGTAAATCATATAAAAAGGGTGGGCAGTTATATATTTTTGGAACTGGACACTCTAGATTACTTGGAGAAGAGTCATTTCACAGAGCAGGAGGTTTTGCTGCAGCATGCCCAATAAGAGATGATGATCTTAGTTTTAAAAAAGGAGCACGAAAAGCTACGGCTTTAGAAAGAACTCCAAATATTGCAAAAAAAGCTCTAGCTAAATATAAAATTACTAGCAAAGATATTTTGATGATTGTATCTAATTCAGGTGTGAATCACGCACCAGTTGAAGCAGCTTTGATTGCTAAGAAAAAGAAAATAAAAACTATTTCACTAACATCTGTAAAGTATTCTAAACAGGCTCCTTTATCTAAATTGAATAAACGATTATTTGAAATAACAGATATATTCATTGATAATAAAATTCCACCTGGTGATGCGATTATTAATATTAAAGATAATATGGTTGGTCCAGCTTCAACAATCACAGGATCTTTTATTTTAAATTCAATTTTAATTGAAGTTGCCAATATATTAAAAAATGAAAAAGTATTTCCATTCTACATCAGTGTAAATATGCCAAATGCTAAAAAAAATAACGATAAATTAGAAAAAAAATTTAGTAAGATTAATCCTCATTTATAAAATAACGAAATATATTTAAGAAAAAAAATTGATATATAAAAAGTTTAACAACTAACTAAATATTTTTAGATGAAAATTATTAAAAAATATATTGTAACTATAGATTTAGGTGGAACTAAAACAAATATTGGCTTTTTTAGAAATGGAAAATTAGTTCAAAATACTAAACTCCTGACACAAAAATATGGCCCTGATAATATTGATATAATTTCTGAAATTTTGATTAATTCAAAAAAAAATATTTCTTCAATTTGTCTGTCACTTACTGGTTTAGTTACCAGTAAAGGCTTATGGAATCCTATTAATAAGAAAGTACTTGGGAATTTTAAAAATTACCCAGTAGTTAAAGTTTTAAAAAAAAGATTTAGTATTCCAGTTTATGCACTAGGCGATACCCAAGCAGCTGCTTTGGGAGAAATGCATTATGGTAATGGTAAAAATTTGCAAAATTTCTTTTACTTAACAGTATCCACTGGAATAGGAGGTAGTATCATTTATAATCAAAATCTATTTGATAACAAAATATCAGATATTGGGTCTATTGGTCATAATGTGATAAAATATAATGGAAAACTTTGTGGTTGTGGTAAAAAGGGGTGTTTAGAAGCGTATTCATCAGGGACTGCTCTAATCAAGCAGAACAAAATTAAAAAATGTTATAATACGAGAGATCTTTTAACAAAATATAAAAACAATTTGCAAACAAAAAGAATAGTAAATGAGGCTACATCAATGATTGCTCAAAGTATTTTGAATATTAATTTATTGCTTAGAATTAATTTTTTTATTATTGGGGGGAGTGTTGGTCTTAATCCATTTTTTTATAATTCGATAAAAAATAATTTAACAAAATCTATACCTCCAGTAAAAATTCAAAAAGCTAAATTAAAATCTAAAGCTGAATTATATGGATGTTTTATATACATACATAAAAAACTTTTTTTAAAGAAATCTAATATTTAATTCATTAATGAATAATAAAAATAAAATTACTGGTAAGATAATAAATCATAACTCATCTTTTATAGGTGAAATTTATTTTGATGAAAATATTATTGATATAAAAAAAAATAAATCTGATGATTTTGAAAACATCATAGTGCCTGGCTTCATTGATCTGCATTGCCATGGTGGGAATGGTTTTGATATTATGGAAGGATCAAGCTCAATAGTAGAAATGTCAAAATACCATTTAAAACATGGAACTACATCAATTATGCCAACCACTTGGACCAATACACTAGAAAATACTATTTCTGCTTTAGAAAATTTTAATAATATAAAAAGTGATAATCCACATATTCTGGGTGTTCATTTAGAGGGTCCTTTTATTAATCCAAAAAAACTTGGTGCACAGCCCAACTTAACACAAATGCCATCTTTAGAATTTATCAATAAAATTATTGAGGTTGCTGATGTTAAAATTATGACATTAGCTCCAGAAGTTGATGGGATGCAAAAATTTATAAATGACTTAGTAAGTCTAAATATTAAGGTTCAATTTGGTCACACTTTAGCAGATTTTACTTGCTGTGAAAAAATTATGAAAGATTATGAAATAGGTTTTACACACCTTTATAATGCTATGTCTGGAAATGATCACAGATCCCCAGGAGTATTATCAGCTGCTCTTTCAAAGGGAAATTTTGCTGAAATAATTTGTGATAATATCCATGTAAGTAAACAGGCAATAAAAATAGCGCATAAATGCATTTCTGGTTTATATGCAATTACTGATTCAATTAGTGCTAGCGGCCTAAATGATGGAGAATATAATTTTGCCAACAATAAAATTAAAAAAGAAAAAAATTCAGTTAAAATTATATCTGATGGAACTTTAGCAGGTAGTATTGTAACTATGGATCAAACTTTTAAAAATTTAATATCAATGGACTTTTCATTAGAAGAAGCAGTAAGTTTAACAAGTTACAATGCATCAAGATATCTTGAATTGAATAATGTTGGTGTAATCGATAAAAATTATATTAGCAATTTCGTGGTCTTAGATAAAAAATTCAACCTTAAAGAAGTATATTTAAATGGGAAAAAAATTGATGCCTAATTCACTTGTTTTATCTGAAGCATTATCAATACCAGAAAAAATAAATAAATTTATTTTAAATGATAACAATAAATATCAAGAAATATCAAATTTAATATCATTAAAAAAAATTGATTATGTAGTAACTGTGGCAAGAGGTACTTCAGATTGTGCTGCTCTTTATTTATCTTATATGTTTGCAAAATATTTAGGCTTACCAACATACAGCATGCCTCCATCTATTATAACTTTAGAAGAATCAAAATTTGATTTTTCTAGAGCATTAGTTTTCATTATTTCTCAATCTGGAAAAAGTGAAGATTTAGTTGAATGTCATAAAATGGTACAAAAAATGGGAGCAAAGACGATATTAATAAGTAATAATTTAAATAGCCCTATTATAAAAACATCCAATTATTTTTTTGATATAAATGCTGGGGAAGAAAAAAGTGTTGCAGCAACAAAAACTTTTGTCTTGTCTTTATTGATAATTTTAAAACTTGTTTTTAACACTCTTAATAAAAAAGATATTAATAAACATATTGAAAAACTAAGTGATCATTTAATTTTGGATAATCAAAATCAATGGAATCCAAATATATTAGATAAAACTATAAGTAATGGATATATAATTAGTAGGGGTGTTGGATATGCAATTTCTAATGAAATATCTCTAAAGTTTAAAGAATTATGTCAAGAAATGATAGAACCTTTTAGTAGTGCTGAGGTAATGCATGGACCGAAAAGCCTTATAGAAAACTCATTTAAGTTATTTACTTTATCGCTTAGAGATAAAAGTGGGATGATAGTGGCAAAAGATTCTACTCAAATTATCTCACTAACTAATCTTCACTATGAAATTACCTATGATGAAAAATCGAATACAAAATTTAAATATAACACTAGTGAAATGATAGAGTTAGATCCAATAATAGTACTATCAAAATTTTATCCATGGATAATTAATTACTCATTTGAAAAAGGATTAAACCCAGATAATCCTAGATATTTAACTAAAGTAACACAAACATTCTAATTTGAATAATATTGATATAGCAATTATTGGAGCAGGTTCTGCAGGAAGTATAATAGCAAATAAACTTCTGAGTAAAACTAATTTTAATATAATTCTTATTGAGGCTGGGCCTAAAGATAACAATCCTATCATTGACGTTCCTCTTGGTTATGGAATGACATTTTATAATAAAAAAATTAATTGGAACTTCTACTCGGAAAAACAAGATAATTTATTCAATAGGCAAATATATTATCCGAGAGGTAAAGTTTTAGGTGGCTCTGGCTCAATAAATGCAATGGTCTATGCAAGAGGATTAGAAACAGATTATGAAAATTGGGGTAGCAATAAGGAATGGAGTTTTGAAAATATAAAAAAAGTATACAGTTCTATGGAGCAACAAATAAATCATGATAAAGAATTTCTTACAAAAGAAAAGATTCCAGTAAATAATGTAAGTAAGCATCATCATTCAATTTTAGAATATTTTTTTAATGCTAGTAATGAAATTGGTATTAAAAAAAATACAAATTTAACTACATCAATCGAAAATCAAGTAGGTCATTATAATATTAATACTTACAACGGTACTAGACATTCATCATCAAAAGTATTTTTAAAGCCTGTAATAAAAAATCCAAGACTTACAATATTAGACAATACTCAAGTTAAAAATTTAATAATTAAAGATAAAAAAATTACTGGTATTAAAATTCAAAATAAATCAATAGAACAAATCATACACTTATCTCATGGAGCAATTTTATGTTCTGGTTCTATAATGACACCTTATTTGTTAATGCATTCTGGTATTGGTGATAAAGAACATTTAAAAAAATTTGATAAAGAAATAATAATTGATAATTCTAATGTTGGAAGCAATCTTCAGGATCATCTTGGGTTAGATTATTTATTTAAAACTCATCATCATTCACTAAATAAATCGTTAGGAACTTGGCCAGGCAGAATTACTTCCGTATTAAAATATATTTATAATAGGAAAGGACCATTATCACTAAGTATTAATCAGTCTGGGGGATATGTAAATTGGAATTCAAAACATCATTATCCCAACTTGCAGATATATTTCAATCCGTTGACTTATTCTATCACTCATAAAAATAAAAGACCTCTTCTAAAAACTGACAAATTTAATGGTTTTATTATTGGTTATAATTCTTGTCGACCAAAAAGTTTGGGTAGGGTTGCATTGAACTCTCCAAATTTTGAAGATGCTCCATTAATTGATCCAAATTTTCTATCACATGAAGAAGATATATATGATGTTAAATGCGCAATTAATTTTTCTCAAGTTTTGGCGAATACAAATAGTATAAAAAAAATAAGAAATGAAAGTGTTAAGCATGATCTTTTAAATGCTACTGAAGAAGAAATGATTGATCACTTTAAATCTAATGCAGTTTCTATATATCACCCTTGTGGTACTTGTAAAATGGATGAAGATCCTAAAAAGGGAGTTGTTTCTGAAAGATTAAAAGTTCATGGAATGGAGAATCTTTGGATTGCTGATGCATCTGTTTTTCCAAATATTACTTCTGGCAATATAAATGCCCCTGTAATGATGCTTGCTAATCTTGGAAGTAAATTTATTATTGAGGATTTAAATAAGATTTAATTTATGAAAATAGTTAAACTTGAAACGTTCACAAAACCATATGTAAGTTTTGTAAAAATAACAGTTGAGGATGGTTCAATCGGTTATGGTCAAATGTCAACTTATCATGCAGATATCACAGCTCAAATTTTTCATAAACAAGTAGCGCCTTGGGTTGTAGGAAAAGAATATTTTGATTTCGATGATTTAGAAGATTTTATCTTTGAGAGAGAGCATAAATTTCCAGGATCTTATCTTTTACGTGCAATTGCTGGTTTAGATACAGCCTTGTGGGATTTGAAAGGTAAAATCGAAAGTAAACCTGTAGTCTCATTGATAGGAGGATCTCCAGGAAATTTAAGAATATATGGTTCATCAATGAAAAGAGATATTACACCAAATGATGAAGCAAATAGATTTAAAAAACTTTTTGATGAAAATGGTGTTGACGCATTTAAATTTAGAATTGGTTCTGAATGTGGAAGAGGGATCGATGAATGGGAAGGAAGAACCTCTAGTATAGTAAAAACAATAAATTCGACTCTAGATAAAAGTGTAATTAAGATGGTCGACGCAAACAGTTGTTATAGTTCTATGCAAGCAATAGAAATTGGGAAACTTTTAGAAGATAATAATGTTACTCATTTTGAAGAACCTTGTCCTTACTGGAAACCAGAAGAAACTAAAAAAGTTACTGATAGTTTGAAGATAGATGTTACTGGGGGAGAACAAGATTGTGATCTCAGAATTTGGAGAGATATGGTTAAAAGAAAAATTGTAAATATTTTTCAGCCAGATGTTATGTACGTGGGAGGATTAACAAAAGCTTTGAAGGTTGCGAAAATTATTGAAAAGGGTGGTTTTATATGTACTCCACATACAGCTAACTTATCTTTAGTAACAATTTGTACAATGCATTTTTTAAAAGCAATAAATAATTCAGGTCCCTATCTTGAATTTTCAATTGAAGGTAAAGATTATTATCCATGGCAACAGAATTTATTTTTAGGCGATCCTTTTAAAATATCTGATGGAATGGTTAAAATTGAAGATACTCCTGGTTGGGGTATAGAGATTAATCCTGATTGGTTAGAGAAATCAGAATATAAAAAGACAGAAATATAAAATAATGATTAAAAATATAATTTTTGATTTTGATGGAGTAATAGTTGATAGTGAGGTCTTAGCTTCTAAGGCATTTTCCAAATATTTTAGTAAATTTGATCAATCAATTAAAGAGGAGCAATTTTATAAATATGCTGGAAAAAAAACAGTCGAAGTAATAGATTTATTATCTGATAAATATAAGATTGAAAACAAAGAAAAATTTACAAATGAAATATTTGATATTGTGTCAGAAGTTTATTCCAAGGATTTAAAACTAGTTGATGGAGCAAAAGATTATATTAGTAAATCAGATAGAAATCACTTTATTGGATCTAACAGTAATAAGGATAGAATTCTCGATGGATTGAAGCTTGTTGGGTTAGATAAATTTTTTTTAAGTGATCAGGTTTATTCATTCGATATGGTAAAAAGACCAAAACCTGATCCAGATATATACTTAAAGGTTTTAAATGATAATTCACTTATTAGAGAAGAGTCAGTCATTATTGAAGATAGTAGCGTAGGTGTTAAAGCAGCAACTGCAGCAGGAGTAAGGGTATTTGGTCTTACTGCAGGAAAACATTGGCATTCAGATAGAGATACAAATGAATTATTTGACAATGGTGCTTTGAATGTATTTAGTGATTATGAAAGTTTAGGTAAGGCAATAGAGGAGCTTTAAATGGGGCCAGATGTAAAAGGAAATCCACTTTATATTTCAGTCTATCTTTTGATAGTCTCCTATATTTTAGGTGAATTTATTTTTCCTAAATATCCACTGCTATATATTCTTAATCTTTTTGGATTTTTAATTATAATTTTAATGCCAATTGTATTTTTTTCTTCAAGAAATGCATTTAATGCACATGAAGAAAAATTACCTCCTCAAACTGAAACAAATAGAATTATAAAAACTGGAATTTACTCTTACTCTAGAAATCCAATTTATCTATGTTTTGTTTTATTTCATTTTGGTATGTTTCTTACTTTTGAAAATATTATGTATTTTATTTGTTCTATAGGATTATTTTTTTGGTTAAATAATTTTGTAATATATGAAGAGGAAAAATATTTAAAAGATAAATTTGGGGATGAATTTGAAAGATATTGTAATTCGGTTAAAAGATGGATTTTTTTCTAGTTAAAATTTATTGAAGAAATTTTATGATTTTTTTCAAATTTAATAACGATCTGAGCTTTTTTATTTAGATCCTTCATCATCCATTTAGTTATTTTCTCATAATGTTGAACAAAATATTCAATTTCATTTGGAGTCATTCTTTTTGATTTTTTGTTTTTTGATTGATTAGTTTTTTCCTGCTTTAACCTCCATTTGAAAACATTATCAAAAGAGGATGTTTTCAAAAAAATAAGTTCATCAAATAATTTAAATAATTTTTTATATTCTAATTTTAATTTATTATTATAGAAATTTCTCCATTGATATTTTGGATCTTTAATTTTTTCTAAATTATTTATATTTTTATGAAGAATTTTTTTTGGAATTTCTGAACTTCCACAACACCAACCTTCTAAGAAAAGAATATCACATTTAGTTTTAGTTATTTTTGTTGATTTAGTCGTATCATCAATCAACTTATCAAATAGAGGGGATGTGATAGGGTATTTACTTTTATTGAATTGTTTTATATTTTTAATTAATTTTTCAATATCATGTGTTCCAGGAACACCTCGAGTTATTAACAATTGATGTATTTTATTTGATAATTGAGATCGTTGTTTTCTTGATAAATAATAATTATCTAAACTAAGCAAAAGTATTTTCTTATTATAAAACTTTTCAATAGTTTTAGAGATAATATTAATAAATGATGATTTTCCAATACCCTGAGAGCCTCCAAATAGGAATTTTTTTGATTTACTAGAGCAAATATAATTAATGATTGGAATTAATTTATCTTCTATATACTTTTTGGAATATTCTTTATTATATGTTTTATGTATTTCTATTTGAATATAGTCTATTAATGCACTCATTTAATATTTATTTATAAACAAAATACTTATACATGAAATTTCTTTTTGATTTAGGTGGTGTTTTTTTGATTGGGACCCTCATTATTTTTATAAAGATGTAATTAAAGACAAAAAAGAAAGAGACAATTTTCTCAATAATATTTGCAATGATGAATGGAATGTCCAACAAGATGCTGGAAGACTTATAAAAGATGCTGAAACTGATCTAATCAAAACTTATCCTGATTATGAAGATAAAATTAAATTATATTATAAAAATCATCATAAAATGTTCAGAAAAATTTTTCAATATTCAGTGGATGTTTTAGATCATTTAAAAAATAAAAAATATGAGTGTTATGTTTTGTCAAATTGGTCTTGGGAAACATTTAAAGGTATGGATTTAAAATATCCATTCTTAAATAAATTTGATGGCCTAATAATATCTGGAAAAGAAAAATTGGTTAAACCTAATGCTGAAATATATAAATTAGCTACAAGTCGTTTTAATCTAATTCCAGAGGAAACTGTATTTATTGATGATAAAAAAGAGAATATTGAGGCTGCAAAGAAACTTGGTTTTTTAACTATACATTTAACTGACCCTGAAATAATAATTCACGAAATTAATAGATTTATTAAATTTAAGCATGAATGAAACTTTTGATATTTTAGTTATTGGTGGAGGTATTAATGGTGCTGGAATTGTTAGAGATGCATCAGGCAGAAATTTAAAAGTTTGTTTAGTTGAAAAAAACACAGTTGGCTCAGCCACTTCATCTTGGTCTACAAAATTAATACACGGCGGATTAAGGTATCTTGAAAATTATGAATTTCGCCTTGTACGTGAATCTCTCAAGGAAAGAGAGGTAATTAAAAAAATTGCCAGTAATATAACAACACCATTACCTTTTATTATACCTTATCAAAAATCTTTAAGACCTAAATGGTTAATTAAATTAGGATTATTTTTATATGATAATATTGGTGGCAAAATGACTATACCAAAATCTTCAACTATAAATATTAAAAAGGAAATTCCTAGCATTTTAAAAGATCAATTTAAAATTGGTTTCCAATATTATGATTTACAAGTTGATGATAAAAAACTTGTTCAGTTAAATGTTGAAGACGCAAAGAAAAAAGGTGCTATTATTATTCAAAATAGAAAAGTTATAGATGCAAAACGAAATAAAAATATTTGGGATATAGCTTTAGATGATAATACTATACTTAAATCTAAAATTCTTATTAATGCTGCTGGACCTTGGATAAATGAAGTTTTAAGTAATGTTATTAAATTAAATTCAAATAAATCAATTCGACTTGTAAAAGGTAGTCACATAATAACTAAAAGTCTTTACCGTCAGAAAAAAGCTTTCACTTTACAAAATGAAGATAACAGAATAATTTTTGTTATACCTTATAAAGATGAATATTCCCTTATTGGCACCACCGAAACAGAAGTTTTTTCACCAGAAAATCCAAAAATTGATGAAAGTGAAATTGATTATTTATTAAATTCAGTAAATAAATATTTCATTAAACAAATATCGAGAGATGATGTGGTAAGTTCTTATTCTGGAATTAGACCACTTATTGAAGATTTCAAAGAAGCTTCAAAAGTTACTAGAGACTATATATTCGACTTAAATGAGGATGGTTCACAGGCACCATTATTAAACATCTATGGAGGAAAACTAACGACTTATAGAAAATTAGCTGAAAATGTTCTTTTAACTCTTAATAAACATATTCCAATAAATAAGGAAAGTTCTTGGACTGCTAAACAAAAACTATAATTGGTATCCCTCTTAAATAACTTTTCAAATTTGGTGGGCAGAAAAGTTTTATAAGAGGAATACTTCTTATAGGAGGAAATAATATGAACTCTCTGCCCATCATTATTTTAGTTTAAATTTATGATATTTATTGAAAATTTTTAAAAAAGGGATGTATTGCCCCTTATATTAGGGGCAATATTCAATACGATTCTATTATTTAAATGCTTGTCCTGAACTGTCAAATAACTGGCATCTTCCAGCAGGAAAACCAACTTTTACAGTATCACCAACTTTAATTTCTGAATGTCCTTCAGTTTCAGCAACTAATGGCTCTCCATCTTTTTCAAGGTATAGGTAAGTAACGTCACCAAGTTTTTCCACAACAAATACTTTACTCTCCCAAGATCCATCTGCATCACCATTTACTACTAAGTGTTCAGGTCTAATACCTAGAGTTACTGAATCACCCTCTGAGGAGGATGCTGACATTTTAGAGACTGATATTTTTGACATTCCCATAATATCAACTTCTGTAGCATCAGAACTTTTGCTTAATATCTTACTTGAAATAAAGTTCATTTTTGGTGAACCAATAAATCCACCTACGAACATATTATTTGGTCTATCATAAAGTTCTAATGGGGATCCTTTTTGTGAAACGATACCTGTATCTAGAACAACAATATCGTCAGCTAAAGTCATAGCTTCTGTCTGATCATGTGTAACATAGATCATTGTTGCTTCTAGTTCATTATGAAGTTTTGCTAATTCAACTCTCATTTGAACCCTTAATGCAGCATCAAGGTTTGAAAGCGGTTCATCAAATAAGAAAACTTTTGGTTTTCTTGTAATTGCTCTTCCAATAGCAACACGTTGTCTTTGACCACCTGAAAGTTGTTTTGGTTTTCTTTGAAGATAATCTTCTATTTGAAGAATTCTTGCTGCCTCATTAACTCTTTCATTAATCTCATCTTTTGATCTTTTTTCTAATTTCAAACCAAAAGCCATGTTATCAAATACAGTCATGTGAGGGTATAATGCATAAGATTGAAATACCATTGCAATATTTCTTTGCTTTGGTGGTAAATCATTAACTACCTGACCATCAATTGAAATTGTACCTGAATTAATATCTTCAAGTCCTGCTATCATTCTTAACATAGTTGATTTTCCACAACCACTAGGTCCAACTAGAACTGTGAACGATTGACTTTTGATATCTAGGGATACATCCTTAATTACATGGACGTCTCCAAAATATTTGTTAACAGTATTTATATTTATATCTGCCACTTCATCCTCCTTTGAGCGATCTTTCAAGTGTATGAAAACTCATCATACAAATATAAAAGCATTTAACGATAATTTAATATAAAAATCAATAGCTAAAAGGTTTTTTATCCTTTTACCGCACCAGCTGTAAGTCCTTTAACAATTCTATTTTGGAAAATTAATACCACAATTAAAACAGGTATAGTAACAAGAACCGAAGCTGCCATAATATTTGGCCATGGAATTTCAAATTCACTTTCTCCTCGAAAACTAGCCATGAATACGGGAAGGGTTGTAACCTCTGGTGATATTGTTAATGTTAATGCAAATAAGAATTCATTCCATGCTCCTATAAAAGCTAATATTCCTGTTGTTACCATTGCTGGCCACATTAAAGGTAAAAAAACTTTAAATAAAATCACGTAAGAATTTGCGCCATCAACCATTGCTGCTTCTTCAATTTCAATAGGTAAATCTCTTATGAATGCAGTCAATATCCATACAGTGAATGGTAAAGAAAAAACAACATAAGACATTATAAGACCTTGATATGTATTATAAACACCAAGACTTCTTACTAATTCAAACATTCCTGATAATATTGCTACTTGAGGGAACATTGATGTGCCTAGAATTCCAAGGAGTAAAACTGTCCTCCCTTTAAATTGAATTCTTCCTAAAGCATAAGAAGCTGTCAATGCAATTAGAAGACAAAATAAAACAGTTAATGTTGAGACTAAAAATGAGTTAAAAAATGTGGAACCAAATGCTGGTCTATTAAGAACATAAATAAAATTTTTAAGAACAGGTTCACTAGGCCAATATTCTACAATAAAAGTCCCCGTACCAGCTTTTTTTAATGCCGATACGATTGCCCAATAAAAAGGAAAGCATGTATAAACTAAAATTATTAACAATAAGAATACCAGAGATATTTTTTTCCAACTCATTAATAAACTCCCTGTCTATCAAAACTTGTTTTCGTGATAATTAAGTAAAGAATTGTGGCAATCGTCAAAAATGCAAACAATAGAGTTGATGCAGCAGATCCTTGTCCTACTTCCATGAAATCAACTAACCATTGTCTGGCGTATACGGACATTGAAGCTGTTTCTCTAGAATTTGTAGTGAGTACATATAATAGATCAAAGACTCTCAAAGCATCTAATGTTCTAAATATAATTGCTATAACTAAAGTTGGTTTAATTAATGGTAAAGTGATATTCCAAAATACTTTCCATGAACTAACACCATCAATTCTTGTTGATTCGTAAATATCTGTTGGGATCATTTGCAAAGCTGCTAAGGTTAATAATGTTATAAAGGGAGTAGTTTTCCATACGTCTACAATAATAGCAGCTGCCATAGAGCTATCTGGATAAGCTAAAAAAGCTATAGGTTCTGAGATTATGCTTAAGTCCATTAAAATTTCATTAAAAACACCAAATTGTTGATTAAACATCCATTGAAACATTTTTGCATTAACAATTGTTGGTATTGCCCAAGGTATTAAAATTGCAGCCCTTACAATACCTCTTGCTGGCATATTGTTATTTAAAATTAGAGCAAAGGTGACACCAATTATGGTTTCAAAAAAAACAGAAAAAAAAGAAAAGATAAAAGTATTTTTAACTGAAACCCACCACCACTCATCATAAAAAAACAGAGTTTCGTAATGAAACCATCCAACATAATTATAATTATATAAATCTCCTAATCTAGCATCTGTAAAACTATAATTTATTGTTGTTATAAGAGGGTATATGGCAACGACTGCAAGACAGATAAACATGGGTGTTAAAAATATCCATGCGGATCTAATTCTTTCTTTTGAAAGTTTTGTTCTTTGAATTTTTGCCATATGATAATCTAATTAGATTACTGGCGCATTAAGCGCCAGTAATAAAAATATATAATTAGAACTTTCTAGACAGTGCTTTTAAGTCCTTTTCCATTGCAGCAGCTGCATCTTCAGCACTTTTTGAACCAGTTAATACTGAATGTACTTCATTAAAGAATACGTTACTAACTTGTCCATAATACTTATGAGATACAGTTGATGGTCTCGCAACAGCGTTATTAAATGTATCAAATAGCATACCAAAGAAAGGGTTTGCTGCTTTTACATCTAGGTCATCATATAACACAGGTCTTGTTGGAAGATTTGAAGTATCAATTGCTTTAGTCTTCATAACTTCAACACTTGTCATGTGTTTAATTAAATCAGCTGCAATTTCTGGGTTCTTAGAATTTTTATTCACCATTAATTGCCAGCCTCCTAATGCACCAGTCATTTTTCCATCTGATCCACCACCAGGTAGTGCCATAGCTCCAACTTTATCTTTGATTGGACTATCATCAGCTTGTGAACGACTCCATGCATATGGCCAGTTTCTCATAAACACTGCATTACCAGTTTGCCATACACCTCTTGCATCTTCTTCTTTGTAAGTAACAACATCTTCAGGAGAAATTGTTCCTACCCAAGAAGCAGCAGTTTTAAGTGCAGCAATGGCATTTGGATTATTTATTGAAACCGTACCGTCTGCTTCAATGATATTTCCACCACCAAATGAGTTTACCCATTCAATACCATCACAAGTTAAACCTTCGTAAGCAGCACCTTGCCATACAAAACCTTGCATTTTAGCATTTCCTGCAGCTCTTTCTTTGTCTTGAATGAACTGAGCAGTTTCTGCTAATTCACTCCATGTTGAAGGCGGGCTTTTGCCATATTTATCAAGTAAGTCTGTTCTGTAGTATAAAAGACCTGCATCCGTGAAATAAGGAACAGCAACATATTTACCACCAACAGTGTTATTACCTACAATACCTTCAAAGAAATCTGCTTTGTGAGCATCATCAAAAATATTATTTAAATCATATGCACAATCAGCAAAAATTCCTGGCCAAATAACATCAATCATAAAAATATCGATATCACTTGATCCTGAACTACAAATTTGTTGATACAAATTTAGAGTATCAGTTGCACTAGCTGGTCTGTAAACATAACCAATTTCGTGACCATTTTCTTCAGCCCAATCAAGAGCAAATCTATAATGCTCTCTCATAGCTCTTTCGTCATCGCCACCCATTGTAATGGTAATTTTTGCAGCAAAAACGTTGAATGACATCATTAATGCAACAAAAAAAGTAGCGATTAATTTTAGAGATAATTTCATATTTCCTCCTACTTAAATGTAATTGTACATTTACTGTACAAATATAAACCACCTATTCACCATCATTATATTAATGTCAATTGGCTAAATAATTCAAAGTGAACAAATTGGAGTGAAAGTTAAAAAACTATTAAAATCTAATAGTATTTAACTTCTGGAAGGCACTTCTTTTAATATGTGATAACTATTATCTTTATGCTGTTTGACTATAGCTGGTAATATTTCTTTATAAGCGTCATACAAACTAGTGTTAGCTTTAGGTAATTGATCTTTAATTAAATTACTCAATTTAGGTAAGTTATAGGATGGTACAGAAGGAAACATATGATGCTCAACATGATATTCCATATGCCAATATAAAAAACTAAAAATTGGATTAAATCGTACTGATCTAGTTGTATATCGGTGATCTTTGATATCTTCTGGCAGTCCAAGATGTTGAGTCATATTAAATATATTAATTATGTTACCCCAGTATCTTGGGAAGAATATTAAAAGTGCAGGAAGTGGATTCATTAGATAAAATGATAAAGCAAAAGATGCAATCCATAATAAAACATGTATTCTAGATATAAGACGGCATTTTGATATTTCATTTTCAGGTATGCAGTCTCTCATAACAGGTGTCGTATATCCAAGTGCATGCTTAATTGTTTCAAATTTAAATGAGTTTTTAAAATATATGAGTTCATAAAATGGTACAAAACTAAATAAAAAACTTTTTAAACTTGGGTACTCATGAAATAATGCAGCTTCAAAATCATGAGGATCATTAACTGATGATGTATTACTATGATGCCTAAAATGACTCCAAGTCCATCTTGTAGGTTCGAAGTCCGTCATAAAAGAACCTATCTGATAAAAGATTTCGTTTAAATATTTTGATTTAAATGCAGTTCTATGACCGCACTCATGCCAAATGGGATTGCTGGAATAAAAAAGAACTCCGTATAACCATAACCATAATATTGTCCACCATGTTCCCCATGTTGCAACTGACATATAACCTAAGAAAAATAATAATATGAAATACAAAGTTACGTGTCGCAATCCTTTAAGATCACTTTTTTTAGATAATTGTTTTAAGTCTTTTTTGCTTATTTCAGCTCTAAACCATTTTTCATCAACATTATCTAATTTTTCATTCATGAAGCTATTTATAAAAAAAAAGTAAATATATTTAAAGTTAAATATTCAACTATATTGTCTCATTAAATATCAACCCACTTACCATTTTCACTACTTTCATAGCATTTATCAAGTATATTTTGAATTTCAGCTCCTCTATAAAAATCAGGTTCACTATTCTTATTATTTTTTATAGCTTCTATAAATTTCTCAAAATTAGTTTGAGAAGGCTCACATTGGATCTCTTCCCATTTTAAATTATCTTCTTTACCAGATAATTGTCTTTGAGTGTCCTTAGTAAACATAAACTTATTACCTTCAGTTATTGCGTCATCAAATTCAATTTTTACCGCTCCCTTATCGCCAAATATTCTTAATTCTAATCTATTTTTATAACCTGTAGCAAATCTAGTTGCATTAACAGTCCCAATAGCACCATTTTCAAACTCAACCATAGAAATAAAAGTGTCATTAGCATCTAAAATATAATCTTTAATTTTATCACCTTTAGATTTAAATGTTTTTAAATGAGCATTTAATTTTTTTAATTTACCAATTGGAAATGAAGCAAAATCAAATATATGAACGCCAATATCACCTAGAGTTCCCTTGCTTCCATGCTTAGTAGATAATCTCCACAGCCATTTGTCCTCTTCTTTCCAATTACCCCAGTAATTAGATGTTAACCATGATTGATAATAATTAGCATCCATATGAAACACATTTCCAATCTTTCCAGATTTTACTATTTTACATAATTCTTGGTAACCTGATGAATTGCGGTAACTAAAATTAACCATATTAATTAAATTTTTTCCTTCAAGTGCTTTGCACATTAATTTTGCATCTTCAAAATTTTCTGCAAGAGGTTTTTCGCAAAAAATATGCTTATTTTTTTTTATTGCCTTTATTGATATTTCTTTATGAAATGCATCTGGTGTTGTATTTGTAACTGCATCTATTTCATTATTTTCAAGAAGTTCATCAACACTATTGTATCTGTTTTCTATTTGAAATTTATTACAAAATTCATTTAGTCTATCATCATTAACATCGCATGCAGCTATAACTTCAGAGTCCTTGTGATTTTTAAAAGCAGATGCATGCCATTCGGCAATACCACCTGTTCCAACAATAGCAATTTTAATCATTTTTTATAAGTATGATCTGTCTGTGGCCCTTTAATTTCAATTGGTTCTACTGGCTCTTTTCTTTCCATATTATTTATACCTCTACCAAAGTAATCAATCCATTTACCAGAGGTTTTTTCTGGGCTTACCCAATGAACCGCATTTTTAATTACTCTTTGTACATCTTTATTATGATAAACAGGATATGCTTCATGACCAGGTCGGAAATAAAAAATTTTGCCATTCCCTCTTTTGTAGCATAAACCAGATCGAAAGACTTCACCACCTTCAAACCAACTTACAAATACCGTTTCATCAGGCGCTGGAACCTGAAAGGGTTCCCCATACATTTCAGTCATTTCTATTTCAAAGTATTCATCTAAACCATCTGCAATTGGATGACCTGGATTGCAGACCCAAATTCTTTCTTTTTCTCCTCTTTCTGCCCAGCGAAGATTAGCTGTTGTTCCCATCATTCTTTTAAATATTTTAGAATGATGACCTGAATGCAATACTAAAAGTCCCATACCTTCTAATACTCGTTGTTGAATTCTATCTACTATTTTATCTTCAACCAATTTGTGTGCTTTATGACCCCACCAAATTAATACATCTGTTTTTTCTAATAACTCTTCTGACAAGCCATGATCTTTTTCTTCAAGCGTTGCAGTGGATATACTAAGTTCTTTATCTTTTGATAAAAATTCCTTTATGCATTCATGTATACCTTTTGGGTAAATAGATTTAACTTGATCGTTTTCTTTTTCATGAAGAAATTCATTCCAGATTACTAAATTTATCATTATCTAACTCTTTCTCCATGAAGACGATGTCCTAATAATGCTAACAATATAATTAAGCCGTTAAAAAATTGTCTCCACTCTCCACTCCAACCAATGGCAATGATTCCTATTTCCATATAGGCAATTATACCAACTCCAAATACTGCTCCAATAATAGTTCCTAACCCTCCCCAGTAAGGAGTGCCTCCAACAAAAACAGCTGCTAGTGCAAGCAATAAATAACCAAATCCTTGAGTTGGAAAAAATGTATAAGTAATCATCGTTGTAAAAATTCCACCAATAGCAGAGCCAATACCTACAAACATGAATGCTTTAATCTTTACGGCATTTACATTAATACCCATCTGTTCTGCACTAACAGAATTATCTCCTACATGCTGAATATGAATACCAAAAACATGTTTATTAAAAAAATAGTAACAAAAAATTACAAATATTGCTGCCCAAAAAATTTGCATTGGGAAGCCATAAAAATTTCCAACTAAAAGAGGGTAGATCCAGTGGTTATCTATTTCCATAATCGTAATGGATCTGCTGTTAGATAATAAGAGAATTACACCTCTCAATAAAAATAATACTCCAAGTGACGCAACAAGAGAGGAAAGTCTAAATACAACAATTAATGTTCCAACGAGAGCACCAATAGCTGCTCCAGTAAAAATACCAAGAACTAAACAAATAGCCGGATCAACGCCGTTCTTAACTAATAATGCAAAAACATAAGCTGCTACTGCGTAAGTAGAGGCAAAAGAAAGATCTATTTCACCAGATGCAACTAGAAAAACTAATGGTATAGTTAAAAATATCAAAGTTGGCATCATTACAAATACTGATTGATGAAGGTTGGGTCTTATCCAAGCTTCTGGCGCACCTATTAAAAAAATTACCATTAATAGGACAAAGTATCCAATGCTTCCTAAAGCTCTTCCATTTCTGTGAAAGTAATTACTTAAATATGAATTTTTATTGCTCATTAGTGCGCCCCTATAGTGTCTCTCATTATTTTCATGAGTTCTTCAGGAGTAGATATGTCATTCTTATTGAGTTGATGAACGACTTCTCCTCTATCTAAAATTACAAATCTATCTGAAATGTCGTATACATGATAAATATTATGACCAATAAATAGAACAGATCTATTTGATTTTTTCACATTTAAGACAAAATCAAAAACTTTCTGTGTTTCATTAAGAGATAAGTTATTTGTTGGCTCATCAAGAACAATTAATTCTGCTTTATTGTAAATTGCTCTTGCAATTGCTACGCCTTGTCTTTCACCTCCAGATAAATTTCCAACTGGAGATTCAGCATTAATTAATTTTGATGTAAAACCTATTTCTCTTATTAATCTATTAGCTTCAAAAATTTGTTCTTTTTCTTTTATAAAACCAAATGGATATCGAAGTTCCTTACCCATAAAAATATTTTTAACTATCGATTGTTGTGGTGTTAAAGCTCTATCTTGAAAAACAGTTTCTATACCAGACTCTCTAGCCTTGAGTGCATTCCAAGTGTTTACTTTTTTCCCCCTTATAAGTATGTCACCTTCGTCAGGACTATAAACGCCTACTAGTGTCTTAATTAAAGTTGATTTACCTGCACCGTTATCACCAATTAAACCTACCACTTCACCCCTGGTTACTTTTAATGATGCTTTGTTTAGAGCGGTAATACCGCCAAATCTTTTTGTAACATTATCTAATTCAATGATATTTTCCATAAATTTTGAAATGCTAACCCATTAAAATGGGTTAGCAGTATATTTACTTATCTTAAGCCTGCATCAGCAAGAGCTTTAACAGCTTGATAATTATTTGTATCAACAAACCCTGCACCAGTATCTTGGTTTATTGCACCAGTACCAAGTACAGCTGTTTGACAAAGTGATAACACTGGAAGATACCCTTGAAGGAAAGGTTGTTGATCAGATGTTAGATGAACATATCCTTTTTCAAACGCCGACATAATTTGTGGACTTGTATCAAATCCAATTTGAAGTAACTCTCCTGGTCCATAACCAGCAGCTTTGGCAATACCTTCTGCAACATTCATTACATCACTTCCAGAGTGAACAATTACTTTTGTTTCAGGATTTGCATTTAACGCTGCTGAGAAAACTGGGATAGTCATATTTGGATCTGAAGCATAAGCTGGTTGCCCATCAAGAACAGTAACTGTCATTCCGTGTTCTTCAAATATGATTCTTGCACCATCTTCTCTTTGAGCTCTAGCGTAATCTCCAATAGGAACCATTACTATAGCGTGATCTCCAGCTTTGAAACCAAATTGCCTAATTGCTTCTCTCGCAAGAGCTTTACCTTGAGTTGCTAAATTTGCTCCTACGTATCCGCCACCAAATTTTGCTCTTACACCTGATGGATCAACGTTTTGATATGTCATTAGAATACCTTTTTCTGCAGCTTGTTTTGCTAAAGGCATTAGAGCTTCATCTCCCGGATGCCCCATCATTGCAATTGCATCTACTCCAAGTCCAACTGATTCTCTAAGTTGACGGACCATTTTTTCAAAATCCCATTCTGAGTAAATAATTTCAGCATCTGCGCCCGTATCTCTTATTGCATTCATTGCTCCTGCTGCAACTATTCCAGCAAAGCCACCAGCCTCAGGACCGCCAGCATAGAAATGCATTTTTACATCTGAGCACCATTTATCACCAAGATCTTGTCCAGTTGGAGCAGCATATGCATGCATAGAAACTGGAAGAAGAAATACTGTGATTAAAAATAATTTAATAAATTTCATAATTCCTCCCATGAATTAATTTAAAAGTATTATTAGAATATTGTTAAGATAATATTTGTGAATGTCAACTAGTACAGTCTTTTACTTATTCGCTTTGTTTGACCATGGCTATAAACACCGTCAACTCCGCCATCTCTTCCATAACCAGATCTTTTGTAACCGCCTCCAGGAAGATTATTTCCATCAACAAACCAATCATTTTGCCAAATAATTCCAGCTTGAATTCGATCCGCTGTCCATTTAGCTTTTTGATCATCCGCAGTAAATACACCCGAAGCTAGACCATACTTCGTTGAGTTGGCTATACTTATTGCTTCTTCTTCATCTTCAAAATCAAATACTGATGTTACAGGACCAAAAATTTCTTCTTGAGCAATTGTAGCATCAACTTTAACATTATCAAAAATAGTTGGTTGATAGAAATTTCCATCATCTCTTTCAGCTTTATCTCCACCTATTGTTAAAGTAGCTCCAGATTGTATTCCTGATTTCACATAATTTGATACTCTTTGCATTTGATCAGTTGATATTAAAGGTGTCACTTCAGTTCCATCTTCGTCCCCAGCACCAATTTTTAGTTTTTGCGTTTTGGCAACTAACTTTGTCATATATTCATCTTTTATTTTTGGATGAACAATTACCCTGGACATTGCAACACATATTTGACCAGCATTAGGTTTAAAAATTCCTTTAACTGTACTATCAACAGCTTTGTCAATATCGGCATCAGGATAGATTATAGCTGCAGACTTTCCACCTAATTCAAAATGAGTAGGAATAATTCTATCTGCTGTTTCTTTTAGAATTTCTGAGGCAACTTCAGGCGATCCTGTAAAAACAATATAATCACTTCCAGGATGTTGAACTAGTTTTCGACCAGTTGTTTCACCATAACCATGAACAATATTTATAATTCCATCTGGCACGCCTACATCTTTAAAAATTTGACCATAAAAATTAGATGATATGGGACACAATTCAGGAGGTTTTATAACTATTGTATTTCCAACAATCCAGTTTTGTGCAACCATTCCTGAAAAAATAGAAACAGGATAGTTCCACGGAACAATTTGAAGAGCCACACCAAAAGGCTCAAGCACAACAAAATTTAAAGTATCATGTCCTGAGGGTATAAGTTTATTTTCTATTTTATCTGTTAGTCCAGCATAAAAATCAAAAGTATCGGCAGCACCTTTAAATTCATCAATACATTGTTTAATCGTTTTGCCATTTTCTTGGCTAAGGAGTTTTCCTCCTTCTTCTTTGCGCTCTCTTAATTTTTGAGCAATAGCTCTCATCATATTCGATTTATCTTTTGCATCCATGTCTACTAAAATTCTTTTATCGAATGCTCTTTTTGCAGCGTTGAAAGCTAAATCTATTTCTTCATCTAACGCTTCATCAATATTACCAACAATTTTTTGATTAGCCGGATTTAAAACAGGAATATTTTTCTTTGAGAGTGAATCAATGAATGAACCATCAATAAAATTTCTTAACTCCATATAAAGATATAGATAAAACTAAAGCTGAAGATGTGTCAAGTATAGTTTAATTATTTGGAACTTGAACAGGAATAAAATAGTCAGGGTTTTTAGATTTTTTTATAACTGCAGGAAAAATTTCTTTATAAGCTTGGTATAGGGTTTGAGGTTCTGGCATTTGATCTTTTATTACTTCGTACAATTTAGGAAGGTTATATGAAGGCACCATAGGAAACATATGATGCTCAATATGGTATTCCATTTTCCAATATATAAAACTAAAAATCGGATTAAGTCTAACTGATCTTGTTGATAGTCGGTGATCTTTGGCGCTTTCTTTTAGACCCATATGTTGAGTTAAACCCCAAATACCATTAATGCCAAAGAACTTTGGTATTAAAAATAAAAATATTGGTAAAAAAGTAGAAAAGTAAATTGAGAAAGCTATTATTGTAATCCATAGAAGAACAAAAATTCTAGAGCTATTTATACAATCCTTAATTTTATCTTCAGGAATGCAATCTTTCATTACATCAGTTTTAATGCCTAAAGCATGTTTAATAATTTCTACATAAAGAGATTTATGAATTGTAAAAAAACCAATTCCAGGAATGAAATTTAAGATAAAACTTAAAAATGTATGTTTGGCAAAAATACTCCCATCAACTTCGTAGTCATGAGGATCAACTGAAGCAGTATAGCTATGATGAAGAGAGTGACTCCACTTCCATCTAACAGGTTCAAAATTATTCATAAAACTAGCAATGTTATAGAAGAATTTATTTAATCTTCTATTTTTGAAAGCAGTTCCATGACCACACTCATGCCAAATAGCATCAGCTCCACTCCAAACGGTACAATAAGCAAGGTAGACAGGCACAAACCATAAAGTTTGCCATGTATAAACCGATAATACGCATAGAGCAGTTAAAGATATTGTATAAATAATTATATGTTTCCAGCCCTCAAAATCTGATCTTTTAGAAAGTTTTTTTAGAGTTTTTCTATCTATATTAGCCCTAAACCATTCGTCTGATATATTGTTTATACCTGTTTGATTTTTTTTAGTTTCTGACATAATTAAGATATAAATAATAAAAATTTGAGTTTTTTCCAGTAAAAATCTCTAATTTATTTTATAACAAATGATAAATATTTAGGTTATTGAGACAGAAATTTTAATAAATCCTGAAATATGATGAATCTTACAATCGTTGGTACTGGTTACGTTGGTTTGGTAACAGGAGCATGTTTTGCTGAATTTGGTTACTCTGTAACATGTATCGATAAAGATAATGATCGTCTCGAGAAGCTTAAATCTGGAAAGTGCCCATTTTTTGAACCTGGAATGGATGAACTTTTAGACAAGCACATTAATAAAACAAAATTATTATCCTTTGCTTCTAGTGTAAAAAATAAATTAGATAATACAGATATTATATTTATTACTGTTGGAACACCTACAAGAAGATTGGAGGATGAAGCTGATCTAAGTTTTGTATGGCAAGTTGCAGAAGAAATATCAGAAAACATAAAAAAATATTGTTTAGTTGTAACTAAATCCACAGTACCAGTTGGAACAACAAGAGAAGTAAAAAAAATTATTTCAAATAAAGTTGATAAAAAATTTTTTGATGTAGTTTCTAATCCTGAATTTTTGCGTGAAGGATCTGCAATTGATGATTTCATTAGACCGGATAGAGTTGTGATAGGAACAGATAATCAAAAATCTGAAAATATAATGAAAGAACTTTATAGACCATTATTTCTCAAAGAAACTCCAATTGTGTCCACATCAATAGAAACTTCAGAAATAATTAAATATGCATCCAATAGTTTTTTAGCAACTAAAATAGCCTTTATCAATGAAGTTGCTGATTTATGTGAAGTAGTGGGAGCTGACGTTCAGCAAGTAGCACATGCAATGGGGATAGATAAACGTATTGGTTCTAAATTTTTAAATGCTGGACCGGGATTTGGAGGATCATGTTTTCCAAAAGATGTAAAAGCATTTTATTCAACAGCTAAAAAGAAAAATATTGATTTATCAATAATTAATGCGGTGAATAAATCTAATCAAGATCGTATAATTAAAATTTCTAATAAAATTACTTCAAAAATAAAAAATAATTCTACAATTACTTTTCTTGGTTTAAGTTTTAAACCTAATACAGATGATGTAAGAGATTCCACATCAATGAAAATTGCATCAAATCTTTTTGACCAAGGATTTAAAATACAGTGTTATGACCCAGAAGCAATGGATAGTGCAAAAAGAGAAAATACTAATCTCATTTTTTTTAATTCTGCCTACGAAGCTTGTGAAGGATCTTCTGCAATAATAATAGGAACAGAATGGAATGAATTCAGAGCTTTAAATTTTAAAAAAATATCAAACTTGTTACAAGAAAAAATAATTTTTGATTTAAGAAATATTTATATTCCAGAAGATTTAAAAGAAATGGGATTTGAATATTATGGAACAGGTAAATAAGTTGGAAATTGAAAATTTTGATAAAGAGGTTTTGAGAGAGTATGATATCCGAGGAGTGGTCGGTAACAATATCAATCAAAATACCGCCTATACTATTGGAAGGACATTTGCTTACACAGTTATTAATCGATTAAAATCTAATATAATTGCTACTGGTTTTGATGGAAGATTAACATCACCAGATTTACATTCAGCACTTTGTGAAGGCTTAATAGACTCAGGTGCTAAAGTTATTAATATTGGTATGGGTCCTACGCCAATGACTTACTTTGCTCATTACCATCTTAATGCAGATGCAGCTATTATGGTAACAGGCTCTCATAATCCTTCAGAATACAATGGCTTTAAAATGGTTTTAAATAAGCATTCTTTTTATGCTGAAGACATTAAAAGCCTTCAAAAATTAATTGATCAAAATGATTTAAAATTAAAAGATGGTGAGATCATTAATAAAGATATTAAAAAAGATTATACCGAAAGATTATTGCAAAATATTAATCTCAATAAAAAAATAAAAATTGCTTGGGATATTGGTAATGGTGCTATGGGAGCTGTCATTAAGGAAGTTACAAATAATTTAAATAATTCTGAAAACATATTAATTAATGAAGAAGTTGATGGCAATTTCCCTAACCATCATCCAGATCCAACTGTTCCAAAAAATATGGAGCAATTGATAAAGTCAGTCAAAGATAACAGTTGTGACATAGGTCTGGCTTTTGATGGAGATGGAGATCGTTTAGGTGTTGTAGACAACTTAGGACATTTAGTTTGGGCGGATCAGTACATGTTATTACTATGCACTGAAATTGCTCACTTATATGATAACCCAAAAATAATTATGGATGTTAAATGTAGTAAAGTTTTTTTTGATGAAGCAAAAAAACTTAATTGTGATCCTATTATGTCTAAAACTGGTCACTCTCCAATAAAAGAAAAAATGAAAGAATTAAAATCGCCTTTATCAGGAGAAATGAGTGGTCATGTATGTTATGCAGATGATTTTTATGGTTACGATGATGCTATGTACGTTGCATTACGACTACTTAGAATACTATGTAATCAAGAAAAATCCTTGAATGAGTTAATTAATGTATATCCAAAAACTTATTCAACTCCTGAAACAAGGTTTGATGTAGATGAAACAAAAAAATTTTTAATTGTTGACGAAATTAAAGACAGAATAAAAAATACAGAAGGTAAAATAATAGATATTGACGGAATAAGAGTTGAAAATGATGATGGATGGTTTCTAATGAGAGCTAGTAATACCCAAAACCAACTAACTTGTAGAGCAGAGTCTACTTCCCAAGAAGGCCTTAAGTCTTTGATAGCAATTATCGAAAATCAGTTATCTCAAAGCGGTGTAAATTATAAGTTTACAGTCTAACAAAACAATCACGATTATATTTTTTCAATCTTTTACAAGCTGTATATGCTTCTTTTTTAGAAAAATTTTCAAATCTAGATTCATAAAGTTGTTTACCGCTAACTTTTATCAGCACTATATTCGATATTTTATCTTTTGTAGAAACTGGATATTTACTTTTAATTAATTTAATTTGTTTTTCTGCATTATTTCTATACTTAAATGTTCCAACAACAATGGAATAAGCATTTTTTTTCTTTTCAATTTTTTTCTTTGCAGTCTCTTCTTTTTTAACTATTTTTTTATTACTACTTTTTGTCTTAATATTTAATTCAGCAAATTCTTTATCCATTATTATTTTCAAAGATTGATTGCGTTGACTTCCCGTATCACCCCCAAAAATAATTCCTATTAATCTCTTATCATCTCTAACTGCTGAAAAGGCTAATTGAAAACCAGATGCTTTTATATATCCAGTTTTAATTCCATCAGCACCATCGTAGCTTAACATTAATTTATTATGCGTTTTGTAAGTCTTACCCTTATAAGTAAATTTTGTTTTTCTAAACAACTTATACTCTTCTGGAAAATTTGAAATTAGTGCATGTGAAAGTTTTGCTATATCTCTTGCAGTTGTTAATTGCGCTCTATTGGGAAGACCTGATGCATTTTTAAATGTTGTATTATTCATACCTAAATTTTTTGCATAGCTTGTCATAAGTTTAGCAAACTCTTTTTCACTACCCGATATATTTTCAGAAACTACAGTTGCTACATCATTTGCTGATTTAATTATAAGGGCATTAATTGCATCTTTAACTTTTATATTTGATCCCGCTTCTAAATAAAGTTTGCTTGGTGATCTTGAAGCGGCAATATTTGATACACTTAATTGACTATCATAAGTAAGCTTTCCTTTATTAATATAATCAAACACTATGTAGAGAGTCATTATTTTTGTTAAGGATGCTGGGTAATTTCTTGTATCAGCATTGACTTCAAATAAAACTTCTTCAGTATCAAAATCGATTACTATAGCTGCTTTTTTGGCAAATATATTTGATGAAAAACTTAATATGAAAAAACTATTTAAAATTATGATTAATAATAAATTTTTTTTCATTTTTCTTTGCTTAACATAAGATTTTCGATGCTTTCAAACATAAAAATACTTTAAAATATTTCAAAACATATTATTTAATAAATATGGCAAATGAGGGTCAAAATAACAATAATAATGAGGATTTTCAAAGAGGTCTATTATTAGATACTAAACCAAAAACAAAAAAACCGTCTATGTATAATGTATTATTATTAAATGATGATTATACTCCAATGGAATTTGTTGTGATGGTTTTAGAAAAAATATTTAATAAAAAACAAGAAGAGGCAACGCAAATTATGTTACATGTTCATAAAAATGGTATTGGAGTGTGTGGAACATTTACTTATGAGGTAGCGGAGTCTAAATGTAAATCGGTAATGGATATGGCAAAAAAAAATGAACATCCTTTACAATGTACAATGGAAAAAAGTTAATGCTGTCACAAAATTTAGAAAAAACATTAAGAGAAGCATATCAATTAGCAACTAACTATAAGCATGAGTATGTCACTCTAGAGCATCTTTTATATTCTCTTTTGGAAGATCAAGATGCTATTAGTGTACTTAAAGCGTGTGCTGTTGATATTTCAAATTTAAAAGAAAATGTTGAAAAATTTATCATTAATGATTTAGAAAATCTTAAAGAAAATTTTACAGGCGAGCCAAAATTAACAAATGGTTTTCAAAGAGTTTTACAAAGAGCTGCTATACACGTGCAATCGAGTGGAAGAGAAAGTGTTACAGGAGCTAACATGATTGTAGCTTTATTTTCTGAGAAAGAAAGTCATGCTGTATATTTTCTTCATCAACAAAATATGAGTAGATTAGATGCTGTTCAATATATTTCACATGGTATTTCAAAAGCTAACGAAAGTTTTGAAAATGAAGAATTTGTAGATAGTCAAACAAATGACAATAATTCACAACAAGAGCCTAAAAGTGCTTTAGGTCAATTTTGTATAAATCTTAATGAAAAATCAAAAGATGGTAAAATTGATAAGCTAATCGGAAGAAGCAAAGAATTAGATAGAACAATTCAAATTTTATGTAGAAGACAAAAAAATAATCCTTTATTTGTTGGAGATCCTGGCGTTGGAAAAACAGCGATTGCTGAAGGTTTAGCAAAAAGAATTACAGAAAAAAAAGTTCCTAAAATTATGGAGGATGCAGTAATTTATTCTTTAGATATGGGTGCATTACTAGCAGGCACAAGATACAGAGGTGATTTTGAAGAAAGATTGAAAGCCGTTCTTAAAGAATTACAAAAAAAAGACAAAGCCGTTTTATTTATTGATGAAATCCACACAGTTATTGGGGCAGGGGCAACGAGTGGAGGCTCAATGGATGCAAGTAATTTATTAAAACCATCCTTAGGAAATGGCAGCCTCAAATGTATTGGATCAACAACATATAAGGAATTTAAAAATTATTTCGAAAAAGATAGAGCTTTAGTTAGAAGGTTCCAAAAAATTGATGTTAAGGAACCATCAAAAGATGAAACTGTTAAAATTCTTGAAGGTTTAAAAACGTACTATGAAGAACACCATAATATTAAATATTCACCAGAAGCAATTATTAGCGCGGTTGAGTTATCAAATAAATATATAGGTGATAGAAAGTTACCAGATAAAGCTATTGATGTTATCGATGAAGCAGGAGCATCTCAATATTTATTACCAGAAGAAAAGAGAAAAAAAATTATTCTTTCTAAAGATATCGAAGCAGTAGTTGCTTTAATGGCAAGAATTCCAACAAAATCCGTTAATCAAAGCGATAAGAACAGTTTAAAAAATTTAGAGAGAGATTTGAAAAATTTCGTCTTTGGTCAAGACAAAGCCATCGAAGAATTATCATCTTCCATTAAGTTGGCAAGAGCAGGATTAAGAGAAGATGGAAAACCAATTGGCTCATATCTATTTTCTGGGCCTACAGGGGTAGGGAAGACTGAGGTAGCTAAACAGTTAAGTAATACCCTTGGAATTAAACTGCTTAGATTTGATATGTCAGAATATATGGAGCGTCATACTGTGAGCAGACTTATTGGAGCTCCTCCTGGTTATGTAGGTTTTGACCAAGGCGGTTTATTAACCGATGGCGTTGATCAAAATCCTCATTGTGTACTGTTATTGGATGAAATTGAAAAAGCCCACTATGATTTATTCAATATTCTTTTACAAGTAATGGATTATGGAAAACTAACAGATCATAATGGTAAGACGATAGATTTCAGAAACGTTATATTAATTATGACAACTAATGCTGGTGCAATTGATGTATCTAAAAACAAAATTGGTTTTAATGCAAAAAGATCTAACGATGATAGTAGTGATGCAATAAATAGAATTTTTTCACCAGAATTTAGAAATCGTATCGACTCAATTATTCATTTTAATCATTTATCTAAAAATATTGTACTTTCGATAGTAGATAAATTTATTATAGAAATTGAAGCACAACTCGAAGATAAAGGAGTTTCATTATCAATTAATAAAGAAGCAAAAGAATTTTTAGCTGAAGAGGGTTATGATGAAGTTTACGGTGCGAGAGAATTAGGTAGAGTAATACAAGAAAAAGTTAAAAAACCGATGGCTGAAGAACTTATCTTTGGTAAACTAGCTAAAGGTGGACATGTTGAAATTACATGTAAAGATAAAAAAATTAACTTTGAATTTTCTAATAAACAAGAAGTAAAAAAAGAATTAGCCTAATTTTTGAAAGGAAGATAATCTTCTAATTTTTCTTTTTGGTTATCAATAAGCTGACTTTCTTTATCAAGAAAATTTTGAATAGCTTTACTAAATTCTTGATCTTTAATCCAGTGAGTACTCCATGTTTTTGTCGGTGCATAACCTCTTTGTAATTTATGCTCACCTTGAGCGCCTGCTTCTACAATTTGAATCTTATTTTGAATTGCGTATTCAATTGCTTGATAATAACAGAGTTCAAAATGTAAAAATGGCACTTCATATTTTGATCCCCATAATCGTCCATACAAATGAGATTTACTTAGAAAATTAATTGCAGAAGCAACCATTTGATTTTCTTGATAAGCCATTATAAGCAATATTTTATTTTTAAAATTCTGTAATATCTCAAAGAAAAATTCTTTAGTTAAATAAGTAGAACCCCATTTTCTTCCTGTTGTATCTAAATAACAATCGTAAAAAAAATTTATATGCTCTTCTTTAATATCATCTCCATTAAGTAATTTTACAGTTAAATTATTATTTTCAATACATTGTCTTTCTCGCCTAATAATTTTTCTTTTTCTTGAGGATAAGTCATTTAAGAATTCATTAAAATTTTTGTATTCATTATTTTTCCAATGAAATTGTATTCCTGATCTAACCATAATATTATCAATACCATTCCAATTTGATACATCATTGATAAAATTAAAATGGAGAGAAGAAACATTTATTTTTTTTGCCTCTTGTATAATATTATTAATTACCTGAACTTGCTTTCCCTTTTTATCTTTTACTGATTTGTTTAAAACAATTCTGCCACCAGTTACTGGTGTAAACGGTATTGCAGATTGAAGTTTTGGATAATAGTTTATTCCATATCGATGAAAAGCATCAGCCCAAGAATGATCAAAAATATATTCTCCAAAAGAATGGTTCTTTATATAAAGAGGACATAATGAGATAATTTTATCATTTTTTTGTTCAATATAATGATATGGCTGCCAACCTGTTTTGGTATTTGCACTATTACTTTTTTCTAAAGCGTGAAGAAATTCATATTGTAAGAACGGATGATCATTTCCAACACATTCATTCCATTCAGAACTTTTGATGTTACTGAGCGAAGAGCAAAAAAAATGTTCACTCATTTTGAGTATGCTATTTAATTTTAATTATTGCGTCTATTTCAACAGAAATATTAAGTGGAAGAGCATTTGATCCAACTGCGAACCGTGCATGTCTTCCTTTATCACCAAAAATATTAACTAATAAATCTGATGCTCCATTTATAATTTTAGGTTGATCAGTAAAGTTGTCATTACAATTAACAAAACCCCCAAGTTTCAAAAAGGTGTCTAATTTATCCCAATCTCCTTTTATTGATGTTTTTAAAGCTGCGATAATGTTAATGCAGCAAATTTCAGCAGCCTTTATTCCTTCTTCTTCAGAAATATCCACACCAACTTTTCCACTATATAAAATTTTACCATCTATTACAGGTCCTTGACCTGATACATAAACGGTACTATCTGAAACTTTATAAGGAACGTAATTTGCAAGTGGTGTTGGCATATCAGGAATATTTAAATCTAATTTCTTGATATTTTCTTCAAAGATGTGCATTACACATATATATATAAAACAATTTGGGTGAAGGTAAAGAAAACAAATATGATTAAATTTAAAAAACTATTTATTTTCATCTTCATTTTCTCAATATTTTTAAAAGGAGAGATTTTAATGGCTGATGAAAAAAAAGATATTATCCATATGACACTTAAAGATGGTATTGTTGTAATAGAGACAAAACCAAATGTAGCACCAAAACATGTTAAACAAATCAAGCAACTTATAGAAGAAGGACAGTATGATGGGGTTGTTTTTCATAGAGTTATAGATGGGTTTATGGCTCAGACAGGAGATGTAGAATTTGGGAATTCAAGTAATGATAGTTTTAACTTATCAAGGGCTGGTACAGGTGGATCAAAACTTCCTGATATAGAGGCTGAATTTTCGTCAGAAAACCACGGAAGAGGAGCCGTGTCAATGGCAAGAGCACAAAACCCAAATAGTGCTAACAGTCAATTTTTTATTTGTTTTAATGACTGCTCTTTTCTAGATGGTCAATATACTGTTTGGGCTCAAGTTACCGAAGGTATGGAATATGTAGATAATATCACAAGAGGTGAACCACCTGCAGATCCAGATAAAATAATTAAAATGGAGATTATTAAATAATTAAATGTTTGTAGCTGACTTGCATAATGATCTTGTGCAAAGAGTTATCGAAGGTGAAGATGTTACAAAACTTACATCCCATGGGCATACGGACATACCAAGATTATTAAAATCTGAAATTGATTTAGAAATTTTAATTATTTGGGTTTCAAGTAATTCTAAAGAACCAAATTTTTTTAAAAGAGCTGATAAAATGTATGATGAGATTGAAAGAATTTCATCACACGAAGAAATTGTCATTCCAAAAAAACTTTCAGACATAAATGAGGCGATTAATAATAATAAGTTAATGCTTCCAATTTCAATGGAAGGTGGAGAAGGTTTAGAAAATGATATTAATAATTTATATCATTTTATAGAAAGAGGTCTTTTCTATTTCGGCCCAACTTGGAATCATTCTTTGGAATGGGTTTCATCAAATTATGATGAGACATACAATTCTTCAAAACTTAAAAGTCATGGTTTAAACGAATTTGGGAAAGAAGTTATTTCTATTTGCCAAGATAATAATGTGCTAATTGATGTTTCGCACATTGGAGAGAAAAGTTTTTGGGATATTGCATCAATAAGTACCAAACCTTTTATTGCCTCACATTCTAGCGTGTATAATTTGTGTCCACATTTTCGTAATTTAAAAGATGATCAAATTGAAGCTATCAAAAAATCAAAAGGATTAATTGGCCTAAATCCATATCCTTTTTTTATTGATAAATCTTTTAAAGAAAGAGAATCAAAAGAAAGGAATAAATATCTCGATGAATTAAATTCTATTGAAAGAAAATATTCTAATAAAACTTCTCAATGGATAGCAAAACAACATTTTCTACAAAAAAAATTAGCAGACATATGCCCAAGTATAGAAGTATTTGTTGATCATATTGAATATATAATTAATCAAATAGGAATTGATTATGTAGGTATAGGCAGTGACTACGATGGACTTGATTGCTTGCCTCATTCATGGAATGATTGTTTAGACCATATGATAATTCAAGAGTCTTTAGAAAAAAGAGGTTATAAATTTTTAGAAATTGAAAAAATTATGGGAAAAAATATTTTAAGAGTTTTAGAAGAAATCTACAATTAGCAAAATACCAATTAAAACTAAAATAAATCCTGATATTTTTTGAATTATACCTTGCCTTTTTTGGAAAAAATCATTCATTCCATAACTTGTCACAACAAGGCAAACAATAATGTACCAAATCCCATCAATAACGGAAGCAGTTACAACAAGAATTGAATGAGAATAAAATGAGGCATCAATTTTTACAAATTGAGAAAAGACAGCTGAAAACCATATAAGAATTTTGGGATTAAAAATCGCTATCAAAAATCCTTGTAGAAAAGAATTAATACTTTTTTGTTCGTTAATTTTATCTATTTCCTCATTTTTTTTAAATATAAATTGAAAACCTAAATATAATAAAAAAAGAATTCCAATTATTTGAATTAATTGAAATAATAATTCGTTTGCTGTTAAAATTATTGATAATCCAGTAACCGCAAATACAGCATAAACACCCATTCCTAATCCATGACCAACTGCAGTCATAAAGCCAGCAAATCGATTAATTGTAATACTATTTCTTATAATTAACGCTAAACTTGGACCTGGTGACATTGCTCCTGCAACACAAACAGTAGCAAACTGAAGCCAAAATATAAAAGTCACTTAATTACTTGTTAGGGTTAAATATTTTTTTATTGTTTCTTGTAAGCCAAATTCAAAAGTATCACAGATGAGAGCATGACCAATAGATACTTCTTTAACATTATTTATTTTATCTAAAAAAAACTTTAAATTTTCTAAATTTAAATCATGACCAGCATTTAATTCAATTTTTGGAAACTCTTTTTTTAGATAGTTTGTTACTTCGATATAATCTCTAATTGCTTTTTCCTTATTTTCATTAAAGTTATGAGCATAATCAAAAGTATAAAGTTCTACTCTATCAGTTTTTATTACTTCTAAATTTTCCAGTGTTTTTATAGATGGGTTAATAAATATTGAAACACGAATATTCTTACTCTTAAATTCACTAACTATATCTGATAATAAATTTTTGTTAGTTTCACAGTCCCAGCCAAAAGAAGAGGTAAGAGCACCAGGTGGATCTGGAACTAAAGTTACTTGATCTGGTTTAACTTCAATTACTTTTTTGACAAAAAAATCTGATGGGTATCCCTCTACATTAAATTCTTTATTTTCAAATTTTGATAATAAGTTTTTCAAAGGTTCTAGGTCAGAAAATTTTGCATGTCTTTCATCAGGACGCGGATGTACTGTAATTCCATCAGCACCATAGTTTAAGCATTTATCACTAATATCAATTAAGTTTGGTAAATCTGCTCCTCTAGCATTTCTTACTAAAGCAAACTTGTTTACATTAACACTTAAGGCTGTCATGTTTATAAATTATATAACTTTCCCATATGTTTTAATCATCCATTCATGAACTTTAGGATGATTATATACTTCTTCTCTCAATTTTTTTAACCTTTCATAAGGTTCTAATATATCAGTTGGTACACCATCTAAAAGTCCGGAGGTTAGCCAGCCAAGTAGTCTCCATATTGCCAAATCAGCAATAGAAATCTTTTTACCAACAAAAAAATTAGATTCATTATTTTTCTCAAGTAAATTGTCAAGAAACTGAAACCATTTTGGCAGATGTTTTGTTGCTAAAATTTTTCTAGCCAATTCTAATCGTTCCTTCTCTTTATCTCTACTAGATAGAGTTACCAGATAGTTTATGTCTTGTGCCGTATCAATAATTTGATCAATTTGAGCTGCTTCAAAATCATTATCTTTTGGATATAAACCTGCTAACTTTCCACAAAATCTGGCAATTGCTCCTGTCTGCGCAACTATTTTGCCATCAACATCCAATACAGGTAATTGTTTGAAAGGAGCTATTTTTTTGTTTGGTAATAATCCCGTTGCCTTCAGGTCATCTATTTCTTTTCCCTCAACACGATAATCATTGAATGGAATACCCCCTATAAATAAAGCTAATCTCGTAACTTCTGCTCTCCAAAAAGGGATTTTAAAATAGTATAATGTAATTTCCATATTGATTATTTAATTTTTTTACATGATACACAGATATGTTCAAAAAAAATATAGATAATTTAATCATTATTCTAAATATTATTTTCTTTTCTTACTACGCTATTCAACTTTTAATATTTACTGATGAATTTGCTATGAACAATTTAGGTTTTTTTAATCATGCAGTAGCAGGTTTATCAGAGATTGTAGGAATAATATTTGTTACTTTTGTATTAGCTTACATAATAATTATGTTTAGAGGGATAGAAAAACAACTACCATTTATTTTTTTAATATTTTTTTTTCAAGTTTTAGTATCATTAAATTTCTGGAGATATGTTTTTACGAATAGTCCTGGTGAAACAAGTCTAAACATTATTGCAACTAATGCAATTTTCTTTTCTATATTGAGTATTTTAAATTTATTTTTTATTTTTCGAAATTTCAAAAAAATTTAACATTGATCATTTATCATTTCATTTTTTCTCATAGGCATAGAATCAATTAATTTAAATAAGCGTATAAAAATTTTTTCATTTATACCATAATCTTTAATTAAGCCGTCGTATCCGATTACCCATATTCCATACTTATTTAGAAAAGTTGGTGCTTCAAATTCCTTATTTTTGAATTTTTCAAAGTATATAAATTTTAAATTTCTATCGTTTATTGAACATTTATTTTCAGAAACAAATTTTTGAGTAAGAAGAAATATTTGATCTTCTTTTTTTTCAAAGGAAACTATAACTATTCTTTTTTCCCAATTAAAATCCGATATTTTCTTGGCCATTATTTCAAAATTTATAAATAAAATTAGAATTATAATTGCATATTTCATTTCTATGGTGCTGATACCGAGAATCGAACTTGAATCTGACCGTTACCAACGGCCTGTAATAACCATTATACTATATCAGCATTTATGTAATATTAGCATAAGCAAAATATTTACTCAAATCATTCATAATTGACTTGATTAGCCTTTAACGCTTCCTGCAGTTAAGCCTCCTACCAAATATCTTTCAAAAATAAAAAATAACAATAGTACAGGCACAGTTATCATCACAGACCCAGCCATCAAATATTGTCTTGGCACTTCTTGATCATCAAGTTGAGTATAAAGACCTCTTGGTATAGTAAAATATTCTTGATTATCTAAAAAACATAAAAGCAAATAAGAATTCATTCCACGCAATCATAAATACGTACAATGAAACAGATAAAATAGCTGGCACACTTAACGGTAATGTAATTCTTAAGATGACCCCAATGCGAGAACATCCATCAATAAGAGCAGACTCTTCTAGTTCATATGGGATACCTTTGAAATATCCTTGCAACATGTAAAGTGCAACAGGAATAGTTGTTGCCGGATAAACAATCATTAGACTAAACAAACTATTTCTAAACCCAAGCTGACTGAATATAACATAAAGTGGAATTACAAGTACTATAGCTGGAACCATATATATAATTAAAATAGATGATGATATTTTCGATCTTCCTGTAAATCTTAAGCGTGCAACTGCATATGCACCTGGAATAGAAAAAAACAAACTGACGAAAACAGTTACAAATGAGACAATAGTGCTGTTTAAAGCAAAATTTAAAAAGTTGTATTGAGTGATAACCGCAATATAACTAGAAAAAAAATCTGATATTGAATAAAAAAATGGAATACTTAAATCAGTTGGGTTTTGTAACAAAACCATTTGACTTTTTAAGCTTGATACAAACATTAAATAAAAAGGAAAAATAATTATAAAAGAAAAAAATATTAAACTATTTGTTTTAAGAAATTTTAAAAAAGAAACTTCAAATAAAAAATTACTAAAATTTTTAGCTGTAAAATATTTTTGTAACAGTAGATTAAAAGCTATAAACACTGATATAATAATTAATATTTGATAGGCATTAATTTCTTTATTAATAAGAAAAAAATACGATAAAGTTAAAGATATTATAAAAATAAAAATGTTAGAGACTTGAGTGGTAATTATAATTCGTATTGCAAAAAAACAAACAGCATAGAGGAAACAATATAGAAAAATATTTTTATAAATAAATATATTTTTTGAGAGAAAAATTGATATTGAAACAAAATCTCCAATTACAGCTAATAAAAATAGCGTAATTATTGAATATAAATAAATGAAAAAAAACTGATAAATATTATTTGTCATTCTTCTATATCCTTAGGTGCTATTTTTTGATGAATGAAAACAAAAATTGCCAGAAGAATAAATATAAGTACAGCTACTGAAGATGCAGTGCCCATATTTGAAAGTGCAAAAGCTTCATCGTACACCTGAACCGTTAATGTTCTAGTTCCAGCATTACCCCCCGTTAATAAAAATATATCCTCAAACTTATTAAAGTTCCAAATGAAACGTAAAATGAAAAGCAGGGAAATAACTCCAAGTAATTGCGGTAATGTAATGTAAAAAAACTGTTGTATTCTTGTTGCTCCATCAATATCCGATGCTTCGTAAAGATCTTTTGGAATAGCTTGTAATCTTGCTAGTATAAATAAAAAAGCTAATGGAAAATATCTCCAGCTCTCAAAAAGAATTACAATAAATAGAGTAAATGGAAAATCAAACCCAAGAAAATCAACTTTTTTTAGTCCTAAGAAAAAAATTGGCTCACTTATAAATTCGTTGTTTAATAAATAATTATTAAGAAAGCCCTTAAAAGGATCTAAAATGTAAACCCAGGTAAATGCTACTGCTATTACAGGAGAAACAAATGGAAATAAAAATAAACCTCTAAAAAATCCTTTTCCTAAAAAATTTTTTTCAAGTAATAAAGCAGCACTTATACCTAATAATAATGCTCCGATAGTAGCAAAAAAAGAATATAAAAAAGTTACCTTTATATTTTCTATTGTTTCATTTTTTTGTAATATTTTTTGAAAATTTTTAAGAGAAAATTTTAAGTTTGTTAAAATATTATCTGCATCAGCAACACCTCTTGGTTTGCTTTCTTTTGGATTGAAATTATCTATTTCAAAATTATCATTCGCTTTAAATTTAAAAATTATTTTTTCATTATATTTTGGTTTCCACTCTTCAAAATAACAACTCAATAAATTATTATTTACTGAACATCCCTCCGCAATTTCTACAGGTGAAATAAATTTTGAAATTTTATCAGTAATTTCTATATTAAATATTGGTTTTTTTTGTGAACTATTTTTGAATCTATATTCAATTAAAATATCATCTCCAGGTTCTATATCCTTAGTCTTAAGTTTTTCTTTTATAATAGGTTGTGGCGCTCTTAAATCTCCAAGCTTAACTTCTTTAAAGCTTAACCAAAAATTTCCAAAAATAGGAAATAATATAATTAAAAAAACGATACTAATTGTAGGAATTAGCATTGTGTATGCTAATTTTGCTTCTTTATTTAAGTTAAACATTAATGAAAAGGCGACAATATATGTCGCCTTTAATACGATAAAAAAAAAATTTAGTCTATATCGCTAATTTGGCTATTGATAGCAGCTACTGCATCACTAGCAGATTTGTTACCATCTATAACTTCTCTAACCTCACGATTTATAATTTGACTATTAATTACTTTTGAAGCTGCAGATAGCTGGCCTTCTTTGACTCCCCATCTTTCAGCAACGTCTAGTCCTGCAACAATGTCATTAATAACTGATGCATCATATAAATCTTTAAGTGGTGCTTTTCGATCTACACCTACAGGTAAGCTACTCCAAGCTTGGACAAATTTATCTGAATCTGAAGCATCTCCTCTACGAACAGGAAATTTACCTTCAGGAGCGATACTTAAAGTTTGAACATAACCATCGCCAACAGCATATTTAATCCATTCCTGTGCAACTTCAGTGTTCGCAGAATCTGTAATAATCATAAATCTAACGTCTGCCCATGCAGCACCACTTGGGTTACTTGGACCAGCAAAGTTAGTAATGAAACCAGTTTTACTTGCTAATTCTGGTGAAGTTGGATCATCATTTATTGTTGGAGGTGCTGAGTCTCTAAGACCAGCTAATTCATCCATAATAAAAGGTGACCAAATAATCATAGCCGCTTTACCAGCAAAATATAATTCACGAGATTGTTGCCAGAATAAATCACCTGGAGGACTTGCTTTCGCTAATTCTTCATAAAAATCAATTGCTTCAACACAAGCACTACCCATTTCAGCAATTCCTGCAGAATCAACAGGTGAACATCCATTTGCTAAAAGCACGTGTTCCAATACCTGACTCATAAAATTTTCATCAGTTTTTGTTGCTGCCACAAATCCATACATATTTGGTGGATTGTGTAGTGCATCAATTGCTTTTAGAATGTTATCAAAAGTATTTGGTGCAGCTAAACCTTTTTCTTCAAAAAGATCTTTTCTGTATACTACCATTTGAGTCCAACCATCAACTGGCACACCAGCAAATTTACTATCGTAACTTGCCATGCCTAGAGCTTTTTCCCCAAAAGTAGAAGCACCTAACATATTAACTACTTCGTTTGTAGCATCTACATCAATTATACCTTCTTCAGCCCATGGTAAAATATACTGCAAAGTAGTATAGATTACATCCGGCAAATCATCTGCAGCAAAACCAGCTACAGCTCTTTTACCCATTTCACTCTCTGAAATTGGTATAACAGTAACATTATGGCCAGACGCCTTATTAAAGTCCACAGCCATTTGAACTTGCTTCATCATTCTTGCAGGCTGTTCTTCAGTAGTCCAATACTTGATAGTGTCAGCATTTAACGAAAATGATAAAAACAAGAAGCTAATAAAAATTGATATAATTTTCATTTTTACCCCCATTTTTTTAAATAAATATTTAAAGAATATGACATAAAAGTTTCTAAAAATTATTATTAAATATTAATAACTTATGGGTTATGCCTATCTATTTTGATTGGGGATTTAGCAAAGAATTGCCTTTTTTTGCCAAAAAAAATTTTAATTATTTGAGCATATTATCCACATTAAAAATAATTATTATGAATTTTGATTTTTTTTAATTAAGTAAATTAAAGCCAAACCATTAAAACCCCAGATAACTGATAATAAATACATATTAAAAGTTAAACTTATATATTCGGCAAGATATCCCACTACTACTGGTCCAAAAATAAATCCACCAAAACCTAAGGTAATCAAATTTGATACAGTCAAACTAATACCCTCATTTGATTCACTTATTGCTTGTCTGAGAACAATAGCAACAAAATTGGCTGTTCCAAATCCAAAAATTAATACACCAAATAATATTATATTTAAGTTCATACTTAATATTGTAATAAATAATAAAATGCATGAAATTATGCTGAAATATGAACCAATGGTTATTTCACCAAATCTATTTATTAATTTACTTGCACTTATTCTTGCAACTATCTCACCTGCATTAAAAAACATAATTGCTAAACCCCCTAAGAAAAGAGGAGCTCCTAAATCTTTTGTTAACCAAACTGGTGACCAATCAATAATAATTCCTAACGTAGCAAAATTCATCATTAATAAAAATCCATAAATAAGAATATTTCTTTCTGGTATTTTAAATTTTTCGACTTTTTCATCTTCTTCATAAATTTTTTTTAATCCAAAAAAATAAAAAATTATTGCATAGAGAAGAAACATTGTTCCAACTATAAGGAATGTAATTCTTGGATCTGGAATTAATTTAATAAATAAAGCAGCTCCAAGAGCACCAAATAAAGAACCTGCAGAGAAAAATGCCTGAGTTACAGGAAGTAAAATTTTATTTGTCTTTTGTTCAATGATGGCAATTTGTGCATTAATTACTGGGAAGATAAAACCAGCACCAACACCAATTGGAATAAAAAAAAGAGTAAAATAAAAATAGTTTGGCGCACTTGCAATCGCCAAAGGTAAGTACGAAAATATAAATGTTCCTAAAATAATTGTATATGTACTTCCTATTCTTGGAACTAGAACTCTTGCACCAAATTGATTAGCAAATAAATTCGCTATGCCAAAAGCAAAAATTGAAATACCAAGTTGGGACTCAGAAATATTTAGTCTACCTATATTCCAGGGAATATATACAAAATATATTCCTATCATAAACATTATTAAAAATGCTCCACCAAAGCATGTTACTATTTCTCTTCGAAATGAAATTTCCATATTAAATTCTATTTAAATAGCAGGAATAAAATTCCTGCTATAAAATTATTCCCAATTTGTTTCTAAGATTCTTACAAGACTCATACCTCTTGGCTCTACTTCATCTAGAAAATCTTTATGATCCGACCAAAAATTATCACCATTTAGTTTGTCTTGAGCTAAACCATATTCTTTCATAGTATTAAAACGAACACCAAATCCGAAGGAGCCATTATCTTTTCCATTCATCCTACCAACAGATCCTCCTGTAGCACCATTATCCATCCAAGCTTTAATAAAAATATCACCTTTATCTTGAATTAAGTTGATATCTTTATGATAAAACATCCACTGTGCAAAAACAGGTTTAATGCCAGCATCTGAAGGCATATTATGAACCAATGGTTCGTAAAAATTATTTGTTTCCCATTTAGTGTCAGAAAAAAATGGATCCATATCCTTTGCCCAATTTTCATCATTAGATAATTTATCATCTACCTCTCCAAAATGAGCATAATTTTCATATCCAATGGTTGTTGTGTACAAACCATTATCTCTTCCAAGATGGCTTGCAAGTGATGATCCAACAGCACCATATTTTTTAAAATATTCCGCTGCAGTTTTGTATGCTTTAATAGCATTCGCATTAGATATACTGTATGTCCAACTTCCTACAATCATATTTCCTCCTTTTTTAATAAATATCTCTTCTAATTACTCTAGCATTATAATTTAGATGAATAGTTAAGTTTGCATAATAATCTTTATGACTATCCCAATAATCTGGAGAATTTTGGTTAGCATCCATACACTTGCCTAACTCTTGCATACTTTTAAATCTTGCAGCAAATAAATATTGATTATTTCTATCACCAAACATTCTATGAATTGCAATTCCTGATGAACCATTTGACATGTAGTGTTTTTCATCAATTTCAAAACTTTTTTTTATAGCATCCACATCTGGATGACTAAAAACAAAATGTGCCCATACAGGCATTTCCTCAGTAGCACCTTTAATATTTCCAATCAATTCAGTTAAATAAACAGCTTCAACTAATTGATTGTTTACAAAATTTGGTTGCATTTTTTGCCACCATTCTGGAGATGAAGCCCAAGCATCATCATTTTTTCCAAATGCTTCATAACTGTCAAATCCTGCTACCATAGTGAATGTATTATCATCACCACCAATATTATGCGTTACATTAGTCATTCGAGCTCCACTTTCTTTAAACCAAGGTGAAACTTTATCAAAAATATCTACAGCATTTGCGTAGTCAGTTCTTATTTTCCATGTTGCAAACATATTTACCTCCTTTGTTAATTGGAATAAGATGATTATTATGAATTTATTTCATAGAGATTAAAAATATTTTTTTTTAATAATATTTGTGATGTATTTTGTTCCAAGAAAGCTCTAAAAAAAAAGAATTATTATGCTTTTGTTATAAATTTAATTTAGAATGATTATAAAATAATATTTAATTTAAATTATAATTTCATATGGATGTGAATAAAATTACACTAGGATACTGGAGTACAAAAGGACTTGGCTCTGCATCAAGACAAATGATTATTTATGCCGGTGTTCCTCTAATAGCAAAAATTTATAAAGTACTTCCTAAAGAAGAAAATAATCAGATTATATATGAGGGAAGTTCATGGCATGATAATGATAAAATTGATTTAAAGAAAAAAAATAGTTTAATTAATTTACCATACTTAAAATATTTTAAGGATGATAAAGAATTCATAATATCTCATTCCAATACCTGTCTAACTTTTTTGGGTAAAGAATTTGGTATGTTTGGTGAGACGCAAGAGGAAGAGATAGAGTGTGAACAGTTACTGCAAGAAACTGTAGATTTAAGATCAATTGTAACAAGATTTGCTTACACTCATTTTAATTCTAAAGATGAAGAATTATTAGCAGCTAAAGAAGTTTACAATACAGCATTTGAAAATTCTAACTCTGGTAAACTTCAGAAATTCGAACACTGGCTCTCCTCAAAAGATAAAAGCAAAACTAAATTATTTTTAGTAGGTAATAAAATTTCTTCTCCAGACTTCAACCTTTTTGACACTTTAGATCTTTATTGTGAGTTTTTACTTTATTATAATTTTGTGGAAAATGCAGACAATAATAATGTTTTTGCTTTGCTGGAATATCCTCTGATTTCAGATTTTTTTAATAACTTTAAGCAACTTCCCAAAATGCAAAAATATTTTGCATCTGAATTATACAAACTTCCATTTACAAATAAAGGAGCTAAATTTGGATCAGGTAAAAGTGGTATTACGTGGAACCCAAGTATTGATACTGACACAACACCAGATGAAATAATTGTTGAATAAAAATATAAAATTTATAAAGTAATGTTATGGAAGAAGTAAATTTTTGGTTTTCAATAGGAAGTACTTATACTTATTTAACAGTCAATAGGTTGCATAAGGTTGCAGAAAAAGAAAACATTAAATTTAATTGGCATCCTTTTAGTGTAAGAAAAATTATGATGGATATGGACAACATTCCATTCACTCCACCAGCTAAGAAAATAAAATCAGATTACATGTGGAGAGATATTGAAAGACGCGCAAAATTTTATGGCTTCGAAGCTAAGGTACCAGCTCCATATCCATTAAAAGAATTTGATTTAGCAAATCAAATTGCAATTCTTGGAATGAATGAAGGGTGGGGTGTCGATTATGTTTACAAAACATATCAAAGGTGGTTTCAGCAAGGAAAAGAACCAGCCACACAGCCAAACTTAAATGAAATATTTAAAGAGCTTAACCTAGATTCAGAAGAAACTATAAAGAAAGCTAATGAGCAGGAAATAAAAGATAAATATCTAAGCAATACTGAATATGCCTACAAAAAAGGAGTTTTTGGAAGTCCTACATTTGTATATGATGGCAAAGAAGTATTTTGGGGAGATGACAGACTTGAAGATTGCATTAAATGGATTAGGTTAAAGGGTAAGTAAATTAATATGAAGTTCCTAAATTTTATTTTTCCAAAAGGTCAATGGTCATTAACTAGAGTGGCAATACTATTTCTGATATTTATGATTCTTGATTTTATTGTTGTTTATTACAAAATTATATAAGACTTAAATTAGTGGCTAGTGATTTATTATTTTCTCTAAGAGATGTAGAAATCAAATTTGGCAAAAAAGTTATTTTCCAAGATCTAAACTTAAATTTACATAAGGGTGATATGATTGCGCTTGTTGGCAAAAATGGTGTTGGCAAAACTACTTTAATGAAGACTATTTATGGCGATCAAGATTTAGATGCAGGAGAATTATGGAATTATCCAAATCTAAAAGTTGGATATTTTAATCAGAAATTTGAAAAATTAAATAACAAAACTATTGAAGAAAATTTTTCAGATTTAATTAACGAACAAAATAAACATTTTGTTGATATATTTTGCAATAAACTAAATTTAGACAAATTTGCTAATGTTGAAGATCTTTCAGGAGGGCAAAAAAGAAAAGTTTATTTAATTCGATCTTTATTAAAAGACTCCGATGTTTTGTTATTAGATGAGCCAACTAATCATCTAGATTTGCAATGCATCGAATGGCTAGAAAGTTATTTACGCAATTTAAATAAGACAATTATATGTGTCAGCCATGATAGAACTTTTCTCAGTAATTTTACGAATAAAGTTTTTTGGATAGATAGAGGAAAATTACGCGTAAGCCCAAGAGGATTTAAAGATTTTGATAAATGGTCAGAGGAGTTACTCGATCAAGAATATAGAGAATTAAGAAATAGAAAGCAATTTGTTAATATTGAACTTGAGTGGGCAAATAAAGGAGTAAAGGCGCGAGTTAAGCGAAATGAAAAACGATTAAAAAGAGCGAAAGAATTAAAAGCACAATTAGAAAAGGATGAAGCATCTTATAGAAGTGCAATTAAATCTCTAAGACCTCAAGTTTCTAAAAAATCTACTGATCAATCAAAATTTATTGCTGAACTTCAAGAAGTATTTGTAAAATATCCTAATCAAAGTGAATTTGTTTTTAAAAATCTCTCAATTAAAATTTCAAAAAATGATCGTATCGGTCTGTTAGGAAATAATGGAAGTGGTAAATCAACTTTTCTTCGCACCATTCTGAATGAAATAAAAATTTCTAAAGGTAAAATCAAGCTGAAAAAAAATTTAGAATTTTCTTATTTTGATCAAATGCGTAATGATCTTAATGGTAGAAAATCTATTAAAGATATTTTAGTTCCCTCTGGAGGAGACTATTTAAAAGTTCAGGGAAGAGATAGGCATGTCTGTAGCTATGTGAAAGATTTTCAGTTTGATCCTAAAAATGTCAATCATACGATACAAACATTATCAGGAGGTGAGCAAAATAGATTACTTTTAGCAAAAGTATTAGCTAACCCAAAGACTGGACTTATTTTAGATGAGCCAACAAATGATCTAGATTTAGAAACGCTAGATCTATTAACTGAAATGCTATCCAATTATAATGGAACATTACTAATAGTATCGCATGATCGAGATTTTTTAGATCAAACTGTAAATAAAATTCTACATTTCAAAGAGGATGGGAATGTATCATTGTTTTTTGGAGGATATAGTGATTTTTTAAAATCTGAAAATCAACAAGTTGCTAAAAATAAAGAAACAAAAAAATCACATTCAGAAAACAACAAAGTTAAGAATTCTAAAGCTAAACTATCATATAAGTTTCAATATGAATTAGAGCAATTACCAAACCAAATAAAAAATATTCAACAAGAATTAGAAGATATTAAAAATGAATTAAAGGATACAAATCTATATTTGGAAAATTTTGAACGTTATCAAGAAATCACTACCAAAATGGAAGTTCTTAATAGCGATCTCAATACAAAAGAGAATAGATGGTTTGAATTAACTAAAATGGAAGAGGATCTAGTTAGTAATTAAGCGACAATTAATAAGCGCTAGTATTATCAGATTTAGTATCAACATCTTTCAATTCTTTTAATAAACTTTCAGCATGTGATGTCATCATTCTAAAATCAGAAAGTAAAGTGGTAAATTGAAAACCGTATTCCATCATTTCTTTCATATACTTAACTGATCCATTATGAATACCTGCAATCTTTCCTTTCTCTCTTGCTTTTTTTGCTATCATTTTAATGTTCGAAAATACCGGATCTTCACGAACATCAAATTTAGGTGGCAAACCATAAGAAGAACTCATATCTGCAGGACCAATATAGATACCAGTTAAATGCGGAACGGAAAGAATGGCATCTAAATTTTCAACTGCTTGTTTCGTTTCGATCATTGCCAAACTTACAATATTATCATTTGCGTGTTGATAGTAATTTGAACCATAAACTACTTGAGCCCTCATTGGACCAAAACTTCTTTGACCTATTGGAGGATAATAGCAATATGAAACAAACTTTTCACAATCCTCTTTAGTATTAATCATTGGGGCAATAATTCCTTGAATACCTAAATCTAACATTTTCATAATAATGCCTGGCTCGTTCCATGGAACTCTTGTCATAGGAACAGTATCACTATTTGTTAATCCTTGGATCATCGCGATTGAACTTGAATAATCATTTTGACCATGCTGCATATCGATAGTTACTGAATCCCAGCCCATTTTACCAAAGGCTTCAGCAGTAAAAGAATTTGGTATCGATAACCAAGCATTTATTGAAGCCTTATCTTGCTTCCAAATATCA
>CACGDO010000006.1 GCA_902571865.1 uncultured Alphaproteobacteria bacterium
AATGATAATGAATAAGATATGAGTCTATCTATTTTTATAAACATAATAAAGTTTGTATTTAATAACTGTTAATTATTTGTACTATATAAAGTTAATTCTGTCTTAAATAATTTTGTACAAATTTATGTCAGATAATAATATTTGACTAACTTACCTTTTTCATAATCAATACAAAGTGGTTTTCCTGTTGGTAGCTCTATTGAAGAAATTTCTTCTGGTTTGTACATACCTACTTTAATCATTATTGCTCTTAATGAATTACCATGAGCTGCAATTAAAACATTTTTATTTTCTAAAATAAACGGTTGGATAATTTCAGTAAAGTATGGAGACACTCGATCTACAACATCTTTAAGACTTTCACCATTAGGAGGGGGTGTATCATAAGATCTTCTCCAAATATGCACTTGCTCTTTACCAAATTTATCAGCAGTTTCAGCTTTATTTAATCCAACTAAATCCCCATAATCTCTTTCGTTCAATCTCTGATCTTTTTCATAAATAAGTATTTCATTTTTATATAAGTTTTGCATTTCTGAAGCCTTTATCGCTATTTCTGCTGTCTTATTTGCTCTTTCTAAAACACTACTAAAAATTTTATCGATTTTTATATTATTTTTTTTTAACAATAAACCTGCATTATTTGCTTCATTAATACCTTTTTCAGTCAATGGAACATCTTTCCAACCGGTAAATCTATTTTCTAAATTCCACTGACTTTGTCCGTGTCTAAGTAAAACAAGTTTATTCATAAGTTAGATATAATATGTTATAATCAGTTTGTTAATAATAATGATAAATAAAAAAAGAATAGAATTTGATAGTCTAGGTTCCAGAAAAATTGATAAAAATAAACTTTGGGGCGCACAAACTCAAAGATCATTAGAAAATTTCAAAATTGGTAGTGAAAAAATACCTGTGGAATTAATTGTTGCATTAGGCCAACAAAAGAAAGCAGCTGCACAAGCTAATATTGAACTGGGCGTGTTAAATAAAAAGTTAGGATCATTAATTATAAACGCTTGCAATGATATAATTAATTTAAAACTTATTAGAGAATTTCCCCTGTTAGTATGGCAAACAGGTTCTGGAACTCAAACAAACATGAATGCTAACGAAGTAATTAGTAATTATATTATTAAAAAATTAAGAGGGAAAATTGGAAGTAAAAATCCTATTCATCCAAATGACCATGTGAACTTATCTCAATCATCAAATGATACTTTTCCTACGATTATGCATGTTGCAATAAATGAATTATCAATAAAAAGCTTAATTCCAAGTTTAAAAAATTTAATCACAGAATTTCAAAAAAAAGAGAGGGTATTTCGAAAAATAATAAAAATAGGAAGAACACATACACAAGATGCAACACCTATTACTCTTGGGGATGAATTTTCTGCATTTTGCTCTCAATTACAAGCTAGCTTAAAAAGAATTGAAATTTCAATATCAGAATTAAAATATCTTGCTCAAGGGGGTACTGCAGTAGGATCAGGAATTAACGCCCCAAAAAAATTTGATAAAGTGTTTTGTAAATTTTTGAATAAACTTACTAAAGACAACTACAAGCCATCACAAAATAAATTTGAAGCCTTATCATCTCACGACTCACTGGTGAATTTTTCAAATTCATTAAAAACTTTATCAATATCATTATTAAAAATTATAAATGACATTCGATTTTTAGCATCTGGACCTAGATCTGGTTTAGGGGAATTAATTTTGCCTGCTAATGAACCTGGATCATCAATTATGCCTGGAAAAGTTAACCCTACACAAATTGAAGCATTAAGCATGGTATGTGTTCAAGTAATTGGAAATAGTACAACTGTAGATCTTGCAGGATATAATGGTCACTTTCAATTAAATGCTTATAAACCAGTTATAGCCTATAACATTATTCAGTCAGTTAACCTTCTCAGTGATGCAATTAATAGTTTTAATAATAATTGCTTAAAGGGATTAAAAGCAAATAAAGAAATTATTGATAATCATTTAAATAATTCCTTAATGCTTGTTACTGCTTTAAATAAAAGTATTGGATATGATAATGCAGCAAAAATTGCTAAAAAAGCTTTTGATGAAAATTTGACACTTAAGGAGGCAGCTTTAAAATTAAAAATAATTTCTGGAAAAGAATTCGATAAGATTGTTGATCCAAAAAAAATGGTTTAACTAAATATATTCGTAATTATCTTTATCAGCAAATAAAGATCTCAATAATAAGTTATTCAAATGATGCCCTGATTTGTTGCCTAAAAAATAACCTTGGATAGGTGCTCCTGCTAAATACAAATCTCCAATTGAATCAAGAATTTTATGTCTCACAAACTCATCTTTAAAACGTAAACCATCTGAATTGAGTATTTTACTCTCTCCAACAACAACTGCATTATCCAAAGAACCACCAAGTGCCAAACCATTTGATCTTAACATATCGACATCTCTTTCAAACCCAAATGTACGGGCTGATGCAATATCAGTTTTATAATTTCCATTTACTAATTGTAAATGACAGCTTTGTTTACTTACTAGTTTACTAGGAAAATCGATTTCGAAATCTATTGAAAACTGGTCATTAGGTTTTAATTCTACAGATGAATCATTATTTTCTACTTTAATATTTTTTTTAACTTTTAAAATTTTTCTTTTTTTATTTAAACTTTGAGTAGAAGTTTGATTTATAAGATCAACAAACTTTATTGAACTACCATCCATGATTGGTACCTCTGGTCCATCAATCTCAATTTTAATATTATCTATATGCAATCCTGATAAAGCACTCATTAAATGCTCTATTGTTGATACACTAGTACCATTTTGATTGCTAATAGTTGTACTTAGTTTTGTACTGCTTACATTTGACCATAAAGCCTCAATCACATTATAATCTTTGATATCTTTTCGAATAAATTTAATTCCATAATCAACTTTAGCGGGATATAATTTCATAGTTACTTCAGTTCCAGTATGTAGTCCTATTCCACTTATTGAAACTGGTTTACCAATTGTCTGTTGTTGATTGTTAGATGTCTTCGTAATGTCTATCATTTTACAAAAAAAGTGCTGAAATCAGCACTTTTTTAATATATTTTTTTGGCGATCTTAACAACTAACCTAATATTTCAAAACATTTCAAATTATGCTCTAATTACTAGTTAGCTTGTCTTCTAAGAAAAGTGGGTATATCCAGAAGTTCTTCTTCTGTTTCCTGGTTAAACTCATCATCATTTTCAGAAGTTTCAGTCTCTTCAGCACTAAACTCCTCTTTTTCATCTGTGCTTAAATTATTATCTTCTGATTGATTTTCTTCAATCTTTTCTTCTGAAGATGCAAAAACAGGTTCAGTCTTCACTAGGATCTCATTTTCTGAAGTAATATCTTCAGATATATTTTCAGTGGAAAGAGTATCAAATAAGCTCAACTTTCTTACACTAGTTTCATTTGGTTTTTCAATATCTGAAGATGAAATTGATACTTTCTCAGAAATATCATCAGTTTCAATTTGTTCTGAGGCTTCTGAAACTTCATTTTGCTCAAATACTCTATCATCAATCCCATCAATACTTTCTTCTAAACTTGAAGTCTCTATTTGATTAATATTTGATTGCTCATTTAGATCAATATTTTCAGAATTTTCATTATTATAAAGTTTTTCATTTGAAATCGCATTAATATCTTCATCTAAGCTGCTACCATCTTGTAATGAATATTCATTTAGTGCTGAACTTTCACTCAAAGACACGGGCTTTTCTATATCTTGTTTGTAAATATCATTATTTATATTTATTGGAGCAAAGTTTTCAATTGGTTTAGCTGATATATTGTTGTTTGCATCAATGCCAGTAGCTACAATACTAACTCTTACAACACCTTCAAGTCTATCATCACATGTCGTTCCATAAATAATGTTTGCTTCTTCATCAACTTCTTGTTTGATTCTATTTGCTGCTTCATCAACTTCATACAATGTAATGTCTTTACCACCAGTAATATTAATAATTAGACCTTTTGCACCTTTAAGAGAAACGTCATCAATTAATGGGTTTGCAATAGCTGCTTCAGCAGCTGCAATTGCTCTTCCTTCACCTTGTGCTTCACCAGTACCCATCATAGCTTTACCCATTTCAGACATAACAGTTTTGATATCTGAGAAATCTAAATTTATCATTCCAGGCTGAACCATAAGATCAGTGACACCTCTAACACCTGCATATAAAACATCGTCTGCCATCTTAAAAGCATCAGAAAAAGTAGTTTTTTCATTAGCAATTCTAAATAAATTTTGATTAGGTATTGTTAGTAATGTGTCAACATACTGTTGCAGTTCTTCAATTCCTTTCTCAGCTAACTTCATCCTTTGAGTGCCTTCAAAATGAAAAGGTTTAGTTACTACACCTACAGTTAGTATTCCTTTTTCTCTTGCTAGTTTAGCAATTACTGGTGCAGCTCCTGTACCAGTACCACCACCCATTCCAGCTGCTATAAAAAGCATATGACTACCTTCAAACTTTTCACTTAGATCTTGAATTGCTTCTTCTGCTGCCTGTCTGCCAATATCAGGTCTCATTCCCGCACCTAAACCTTTAGTGCTGTTTAATCCTAATTGAATTTTATTTGGACAACTTGAAATTTGTAAAGCTTGTGCATCTGTATTAGCTATTAAAAAATCTACACCTTCTAAATTAGCATTAATCATGTTGTTAACTGCATTTCCGCCAGATCCACCTACTCCTAAAACAGTTATTTTAGGATGTAAGTTTTGCGCTACATCTTGTATTGAAATATTGATAGTCATTGTAATCTCCGCCGTTTTAAATAGTTTTTAACGATTTATGTTCGAAATCGTCAATATAATTTACTAGATATAGTATTATCTAAATATACTGATCAAGCCAAGTAAAAAAGCCTGAAATTCCTCGTTTTTTTGAAGTTTTTGAATGATTTGCTAAAAAATCAATTTTAAATAAGTCTTGGTCATACATTATAGATCCAATAATGTCGCAAAAATTGGGTTTTTTAAAATTATTATCCAAATTTAATTGTTCTAAGGGACTGGATACTCTCACGCCACTTGCAAAGATAGTTTCTACATATTTTTCAATATTATCCATCATTGCCCCACCTCCGGTAAGAACTACATTATTTAATTTTTTATTGTTTAAATTATTGTCTTTAATTTTTTGCCATATCATCTCTAAAGTTTCTTCAATACGCGGTCTAATAATAGCATTTAAGCTTGACCTTGTTATTTGTTTAAATGTATTTTTATCACCTGAAACAATTGGAATCTCTATTATTTCATGATCATCGCTAGGAGATGAAACTAGAGAACCGTATAAAGTTTTTAATCTTTCAGCACTGGAGATATTAGTTGATAAACCTCGAGCAATATCTAACGTAACATTATTACTGCCAACACCTATTGCGTCTCCATACACAAATTTATTATTTTCAAAAACTGATATAGAAGATGTTGAATGACCTAAATCAATGCAAATAGTTCCAAGTTCTTTTTCATCTTTTGTCAGTGATGCTAAAGAGGAGGATAATGGAGAAGGAATATAATTATCGATATTAAGTTTCAATTTTTTGATAACACTGGAAATATTATCTGAATATTTTTTTTGTATATTTATTTTATAAAAGTTAATTTTTATATTATCTGAGTAATTTCCTATTGGAGCATTAAAATACAGGTTATTATCGATATCGTATGAGATTATATTATTAAATATTTCGAATTTTTCAAAATGATTATTAAAATATTCTGATTGATTAATAATTTTTTTAATATGTAATTCTGAAATTTTCTCATTTTTTAATTCTATTGCTGAGCTGTAATAATGAGAATTAGAATTCAATAGAGATAAATTAAGATTAATAGAGTTTAATTTAGTTTGAGATTGTTTTTCTGCATCTATAACTAAAGATTTAATTTGATCATGTAAATTTTCAAAATTTAAAATAATATTTTTTTTTATATTATTATTAGGAACACTCGCAATGGATAGAATATTAATATTTTCGGTATTCTTATAATCAGCAATTACACATGATATTTTTGAATAACCAATATCTAGACCAGCTTTAATCATTTAAATTAATTAAGATTGTTTTTTTTAAATTTCTTAAATCATATGTTTTTATATTATTAATATCTGTTTCGCTAAGTTTATTTTGTATCTTAATAAAATTCTGTATAGATTTATTTGGGCTTTCTTCTGAAAGTAATAATTTTACATCACCGTATAAATTTATATCCCATCTTCTTTTATTGACAAATTCTAAATTCTCAATTTTATATTTTTTTTTAAAATCATTATTTTTTAAGATATTAATTATTGAATTAGCTTTTAAGTTTGAAGAATTACCTTTAAAAATTAATAATGACTGATTTGTGATATCTGAAATATAAATTTGATCTATAATTTTTCCATTTTCATCAAAAACAAAGTATTTCTCGTTAAAAAAATAAATTCCTTTTGGTTTATATTCTTCAATTCTAATAAATAGAGTATCTTTGTAATTTGTATTTAAATATATTTCTTTGACCCAATTATTATCTTTGATTGAATTATTAATTTGATCTAATGGTAATAAAAAAATTGAAGATCCTATATAATTTTTGAGTTTATCCTCTACAAATTTTAATTCAATTTTTTCCAAACCTGAAATATCAAATTTTGTAAATTGATATTGGAAGTTTTCTGAAAAATTATGAATTATATTTTTTGAAGTCTCAATTAAATTATTTTTGTAAAAATATATTAAAAAAGAAAAAATAATTAAAAATAAGAAAATACAAAAATAAGTAAATGATCTGAAACTTAAAACATATCTTCTTCTATTAATATTATTCATACTAATAATTTAAATTTTTTATCAAAATAAGAATTATTTGTGAAAAAGTAAAACCCTTATAATTAGCTTGTTCGGGTAATAGAGATATAGGAGTAAGTCCAGGTTGAGTATTTGTTTCTAAAAAGAAAATTTTATTCTTTTTTATATCAAAAATAAAGTCAGTTCTTGCAAGTGAATTACAACCTAAGAGTTTATGAGCTTTAGTAGCAAATTTAAGACATTTTGTATAATTTATTTTATTTAACTTAGCTGGTAAAATATGTTTTGCGTAACCTTTTGAATATTTTGCTTTATAATCAAAGAAATTATTTTTTGATTTTATTTCTGTAACAGCAAGTGCATGAATTTTTTTTTCCAATTTAATAGTTGAAACTGTAAGTTCCCTTCCAGATATATACTCTTCTATTAAAATTTCTTTGTGATTGTTAAGTTTTATTTTAAATTCTTCTAAATTAGAAATTAGATTATCAAATTCTTTTTGATTTTTAATTATTTTTATACCAAAACTTGAACCACTTCTATTGGGTTTAATAACAAATTTTTTTAACTTTCCTTTGATAGTAATTAATTTCTTCTCATTAAGATCTTTTATATTTAAGAGAAAATATTTTGGAGACATTAATTTATTTTTAATAATTACTTTCTTAGATGCAGATTTATTAAAACATAAATTAGATGATTTTATATTTGAATGAGAAAAAGGAATTTTATTTTTTTTTAAAATTTTTTGAGTTTGTCCATCTTCACCAAAAGGTCCATGTAAAGCATTAATACAAACAAAATTTTTATATTTAATTATTTTTTTATGAAAGTTTTTAGGATTAACTCTTAATGTCTTAAACTTAAATTTATTTTGATTAAGAATTTTTTGAATTTCTCTAGAGGTTACTAAAGATACATCATGCTCTTCATTATTACCACCTTCTAAAATTAAAATTTTTTTATTTCTCACCTATTATTTTTACCTCCCACTCCAATTTCACGTTGAATTTAGCATATACTTTTTCAACAATTCTTTCACCTAGGTTTTCTATATCTGTTGCTGAAGCACTTCCTCTATTTATTAAAAAATTTGCATGTTTATCACTCACAAATGCATCTCCATAATTGGTGCCTTTACATCCTGCTTCCTCAATTAGTTTTGCTGCATGAAAATTTTTAGGATTTTTGAACGTACTACCAGAAGTTTTATTTTTAATTGGCTGAGAGTCTAAACGTTTATTCTTTATTTCATTAATTTTATCTTTTATTAAATTTTGATCTCCATAATTAAAATTAAAAATAGCTTTTGTAACAATATCTGTATTATTTATTCTTGAAGATCTATATTTTAGATTTAGTTTATCTTTTGTAATTGTTTTCCTTTGACCAAAATTATCACAAATTTCTATACTATTTATAACATCTACAGTTTCCGAACCATAGCAACCAGCATTCATTTTAACTGCTCCGCCTATTGATCCTGGAATACCGCTATAAAATTCAAAACCTTCTATATTTTGTCTTAATGCATAATTTGATAAATTAATATCTAAAATACTAGCGCCAACTTCAAGTTTGTTATCATTAATATTAATATTATTAAAACCTTTACCCAATTTTATAAGAGTTCCATTATAACCGTTATCTCTAATTAAAAGATTTGAACCTGAACCTATTATGTAAAAATTTTCATTATTTATTTCATTTAATATAATTTCTAATTCTAAATTATTTTCAACTATAGCAAATATTTTAGCATTACCTCCTGTTCTGAACCAAGTATGCTTACCAACATTATAATCTGCGTAAAATTTACTTTTAAGTTTATCAGCTAATTCTAGAATTTTTTTCGACATTAGTTATTAAAAAATTTTTTTGCAATACTTGATATTGAACCCGCTCCCATAAAAACAATAGTATTTTGGTTCAATGTATGAGGTTTCATTAATTTATTTAAATCACCTATATTCTTTAAATATGTAGTATTTTTATTTTTTTTTAATATTTTAGAAAATATATCTTTTGAAGTTGTACCCTTGATAATCTTCTCTCCAGCTGAATAAGTTTCTAATAAAATTAAATAATCAACTTTAGATAAAACATTTATAAATTCTCTAATTAGTATTTTAGTTCTAGTGTATCTGTGTGGCTGAAAAACAACTATTACTTTATTTTTTAGACTTTTAGCTGCGCTTAATGTAGCTGCAATTTCTGTTGGATGATGTGCATAATCATCGTACACATAGGCCATATTTTTTTTTCCTAAAAATGAGAATCTTCTTTTTACACCTACATAATTAGTCAATGCGTTATTAATATCTTTATTTTTTATTCCATTTAGTTTAGCTGCAACAATACTTGCAGTTGCATTTAAAATATTGTGATTGCCAATTGTATTGATAGTAAATTTATAATTAGAAGAATGAGTAATTTTATTATTAATTTTTAATTTAAAGGAAGTTTTTAGTTTGTTTTGTATAATGTCAAAGATTAATACATCTGCTTTTTTATTTTTTATTGAATAAGTTAAAATATTTCTAGTTTTTATTTTGTTAATTAGTAATTTAAGGTTCTTATCATCATAACACATTATTGTAGTTCCATAAAACGGAAGCAAATTTATAAATTTTTCAAAAGCATTAATTAAATTTTTCTTTGATTTATAAAAATCCATGTGTTCAATATCTAAATTGGTAATAATTGATATTTGATGTGGGAGTTTTAAAAAGGTGCCATCACTTTCGTCGGCTTCAACAATCATCCACTCCCCTTTTCCATAGCGATTATTGTTGGAAAAAGAATTTATAATACCACCATTAACAATAGTAGGATCTAAACCTGCTTCATTAAAAATGTTTCCAACTAAACTAGTAGTAGTAGTTTTTCCATGAGATCCGGCTATGGCAATAGATTTTTTATTTTTCATTAATTCTGAAAGCATATCCGCTCGAGAAAGGACAGGGATTTTTTTAATATATGCCTCTTTTATTTCAGGATTATTTTTTTTTATAGCTGATGAATATACAACGGCATGGGCATTTTTAATATTTTTTTGATTATGTCCTAAAAAAAATTTTATACCTTTTTTCTTTAATCTTTTTGTGTTCTCGTTTACTGATAAATCACTACCCTGAATCGAATATCCTTTATCTAACATCAATTCTGCAATACCAGACATTCCTATTCCTGAAATACCTATAAAATGTATTTTACTGTTAATTTTCATTTATTATTAATTTATAAATTAAAGTATTAGAGTTTTTAACTTGAATCATATCAAATTTTTTATTCATAGATTCTAATTTTATTGCATTACTATATGTTTCATAAATATGTCTTTTTGCTTTATCTAAATCATCGTTATTTTGATCAATAATTATTGCTAAGTCATGTTTAGCTAATATTTTAGCATTAAAAAATTGGTGATTGTCTTTTGAAGAAGGTAAGGGAATTAATATTGAGGGAAGCTTAAAGTTAATTAAATCAACAATTGTGCCTGCTCCAGCTCTACATATGGCTAAATTAGCATTAGCTAGTATTTCATCTATATTTATAAAAAAATCTTTTAAAATGATTGGTGATTTAATATTTCTTAATTTTTCTTCTTGTTTTTTTATCAAATTTTTAGAACACTGAAATATAAATCTAGCTTTTATAATTTGTTCGTTATCTATAATTTTGATTAGGTTTGTTGCAAAGTTTGATACAAATTCTGATCCCTGGCTTCCTCCAGAAATAAAAATTGTAAAGTTACTCTCAGCATTTTTATTGCTTATATTAAAATTTTTTTTAAAACTATTTTCTGGAGACCCTACTACGAATATTTTATCTTTAAACTTAGAATTGATTTTAGATTTAATATCAAAATTTAAAAATAACTTATTTATAAAATTAAGAAAAAATTTATTCGTTCTGCCTATTATTGAATTTTGTTCGTGTATATAAAGCTTAACTTTATAGAATGGTTTAAACACCATACATGATAACATTGGAGAAAATGAAGCATAACTTCCAAAAGAAATAGTGTGGGATGGTTTTAGTAAAAATATAATAATAAATGATTGAATTAATCCTAATAAAATTTGAAATATACCAAAGATTTTTAATATTATATTCCCATTTAAATTTGACGAACTAATTACATAAATTTTTCCACTATAATTATCAAAGTATTTATAGCCTCTTTTGTCAGTAATAATTGTGCAATTTATTTTTTTGATAGATAAATAATTAGCAAAATTTTTTGCTGGTATAACATGCCCACCTGTTCCTCCTGTAATTAGTAAAAAATTTTCTATCATAATTCTTCATTTTTTTTGTTTGTAAGAGACAATAAAAAACCAAATAAAATTGCTATTGATATCATGGAAGAACCTCCATAACTTACAAATGGCAGTGTCATACCTTTTGTTGGTATGAGGCCTAGCGAGCTAAAGATATTAATTAAGCATTGTAATCCAAATGAGCAAATTAAACCACTGATTGCTATAATTTTATATGGATCTTCAAGTTGTAAAACTTTTAATAAGCTTCTTATTATAATTGATAGAATTATAAAAATTATGACCAGACAAAAAATAAATCCTAATTCTTCTCCAGCAACAGCAAAAATAAAATCTGTGTTAGCATCGGGAATTTTTTCTTTTAAAATACCTTGCCCTGGCCCCTTTCCAAGCAGACCACCATTTTTGAAAGCTTGAATACTTAAATCTATTTGGTATGTATCAGTCCCATCTAACCCGCCAAGAAATGAATTAATTCTTGATTGAACATGATCAAAAATAAAATAAGAAAAAATTGAAATTCCTAATATAAATAGAAATGCAATAATAACTAAAAATATTGATAAACCAGCAACAAATAACTGGCAAAAAAAAGTTGCTGAAAGTAAAACTGTCATTCCCAAATCAGGTTGCATAAGTATTAAAGATAAAAGCAAAAAGAAAAAAACAAACAGTAAAGGTAAATAAAATTTTTTATCTTCTATAGATTTACTTATACACCATGCCGTCAATATGACAAATATAGGCTTAATTAACTCTGAAGGTTGTAGTGTAAAGTTAAATAATTGGAACCACCTCTTAGCCCCTTTAACTTCGTAATCTAAAAAAAGTATTATCAGTATTATTAATAATAAAATAATAAATAAAAATAATGAAATTCTTCTTATATTTTTACTATTTAAGTCTGACAGTGCAACAAGTAAGAAAATCGAAAAAATAAAAAAAATAGAGTGTCTATTTATGGATAAATTTTCATCTATGGAAAATGAAAGTATTAATCCCGTAAAACCCAATGATAATATTAATATTATGTTGATTCTATCAATTGAACTCCACCAATTCTTAAAATATCCCATGGTTAATTTAAATAATATTTAATTAAGTTATTAAAATGCATGCCTCTTTCTTCAAAATTTTTGTATTGATCATAGGAGGCACAAGCAGGAGCGAACAAAATAGTTGTTTTATTTGAATTATTTTTTATATCCTTTAGAGTTTTTTTGATAACTGATGTTAGGTTTGGTGCCCTTTTTACAACTAATTCTTTTTTTAATTTTTTTTCAATTAAAGATCCAGATTTTCCGTAGGTATATACACAGCTAATTTTACTTTTATATTTTAGAAGAATTTCAAAATTTTTTTCTTTAGCTATACCTCCTAAGATTAGGTAAATATTATTGTAGTTTACAACTGAATTAATTGTTGAATTTAAATTTGTCGATTTACTATTATTTACTATTTTTAATTTATTATTTGTAAAAATTGTAGATGATCTAAATGGAAGACCCTTAAATGTTTTAATAACCTTAAGAAAGTTAGACTCTGGTAGTTTAAATATTTTGCTACATATGTAAGCTATTAAAATATTTTGGATATTAAAATGACCTTCTAAGTCTTTTGAAATTTTTCTTATTGATAATTTCCTACCTTTTTTGAAGTAATTATCCAAAATATAATCATCATTGGCGAAACAATCTGCTGATTTATCGACTAAAGAAAAACTAATTTTATTTTTAATTTTTTTTTGATTAAATATCTTTCTTGAATAAATATCATCAATGGATAATAAATTAATTCCATTTTTAGAAATAATATTTTTTTTTTGATTAATATAATCGCTAATACCTTTGTATCTATCCAAATGATCGCCAGATAAATTTGTTATTACTGATATTCTACTATCAATTGACTTAACCGTTTCTAATTGAAAAGAACTTAATTCAATAACATGTGCATTATATTTTTTCTTCAAAAGAAAAGCATTGCATAATGATTCACCAATATTTCCACCAACAAATGTGTTAATCTTATTTTTTTTTAAAATGTCTCCTATTAATTTGGTTGTTGTTGATTTCCCATTTGTACCAGTTATAGCTATGATTTTTTGATTTTTTAAATTTGAAATATATAGATTTAAGTCTCTATATACTTTTTTAGATATATTTTTTTTTTGAAATTTTTTTTGTCTTAAAGATATACCAGGGCTAACGAAAATTTTTTTAAAATCATTCAAATTATCTTTCTTAATATTAAAAAAATAATCTTCATTATAATTTTTTTTTATAGCTTTTCTTACTGTTGGATTATCATCCCACATCTTAAATTTTATTTTTTTAGTTTTAAAATAATTTACAATAGAAAGTCCTGATTTTTGAATTCCGTAAATTAAATACATTATCTAATTCTTAAAGTTGCAAGACCAATCAAAGCTAATACAATAGTAATTATCCAAAAACGAATAACTATTGTTGACTCAGGCCATCCCTTTTTTTCAAAATGATGATGTAATGGAGCCATTAAAAAAACTCTTTTTCCTGTCATTTTAAAAATGAATACTTGGATTACTACAGACAGGGTTTCTAGAACAAATAAACCTCCTATTATTGCAAGAAGAATTTCATGTTTACATATTATTGCTATTGAGCCTAAAGATCCTCCTAATGCTAAAGACCCAGTATCACCCATAAAAACTTTAGCAGGTGGTGCGTTAAACCATAGAAACCCTAAAGCAGCTCCAATTAATGAACCACAAAAAACTGCTAACTCACCAGTTCCAGGAATATATTGAATAAGTAAATAATTAGAAAAAACTATATTACCTGAAACATAAGCTATGAAAGCAAAAGACATAGCAACTATCATTACAGGGACAATTGCTAAACCATCAAGTCCATCAGTTAGGTTTACTGCATTAGCCGATCCAATAATTATAAATATGGAAATTAGAAAATAAAATATTCCAAAATCTATAATTAAATTTTTAAAGAAAGGAAATGTCATGGATTTGCTTATACTTGGGTCTAAGTTGATAAGAATTAAATATGTAATAAAAAATGAAAAAATAATTTGAAATATAATTCTTATTTTTGATGAAATACCCTCACTTGTATTTGATTTTATTTTTTTGTAATCATCCGCAAAACCAATAGATCCAAAAATTAAAATAGTTAAAAGTAAAATCCATATAAAAATATTTTTTAAATCAGCCCAAATAATCGTAGATATTAAAACACTAAGAATAATCAATAATCCACCCATTGTAGGGGTACCTTTTTTTGCAATTATATGTGATTCCGGACCGTCATCTCTTATCGGCTGACCAGTTGGTTGAATATATGATAATTGATTAATAATATAATTTCCAAATATGAGAGAAAAAAATAATCCAGTAAGTATAGAGGCGCCAGCTCTAAATGTTATATAACTAAAAATATTTAGAAAACTAAATAAAGATTGGTATTCAAAGGCCAAATATTTAATCAAATCGATACCTTCTGTAATAATTTTTTTGCAAACTTATTTAGTTTTGTTGAGTTAGAACATTTAATTAAAATAATGTCATTATTATGTACTTTCTCTTCTAAAAATCTCATGATTTTATTTGTGTTTTTAAAATAGATAAATTCATTATTTGGATTTAAAAAATTTTTTATAGATAATTCAAAGAATTCGCCAGATAAAATTACAAATTTATAAGTAGTGTCATCTAATTGTTTTAGTAATTTATAATGAATTTTATAAGAATTAATTCCCAATTCATTCATTGTTCCAAGAATTACTATTTTTTTATTATTGTTTACTTTTATATTTTTTAAGTTTTGTACACTCTGCATCATTGTATCTGGGTTAGCATTATAAGATTCATCAATAATATTTATTTTTTTCTTATTAAAAGAAATTTTATGAACTAACCCCCTGCCTTCAACTGGTTTTAAAAACTTGAAACGATTTATAACTGATTTAATATTTAAAGAATTTTCATTATAAAATGCAAGACAAAATAATAAGTTATTTAATCTATGCATTACTACTGTATCAGTAATAATATTAATTTGTTTTTTATTAATCGAAAAAGTTACTCTATTAACTTTTTCTAAAGGAGATATTTTTTTAATAAAATATTTTTTTGAAGAATTATCAATACGAATTATTTTAAGATTTTTTTCTTTTTTTGCCTTTGTAATTAAAATATTTTCAGATTTAGATGAAACATTTAAATATAGCTTTTGTCTATTATTATTATGTTTTGAAATAAATATATCAGCTTTTTCTTTTGCAATATTATTTTTAGATTGGAAATTTTCAAGATGTGTAGATTGTATATTTGTAATAAATACCTCTGATGGTCTAACTAAATTACTAAGAAATTTTATCTCACCAAAATTGTTTGTTCCAATCTCGAAAATTGCAAAATTTGACTTTAAGTTTAAATTTAGTATAGATACTAATACTCCTAACTGATTATTATAACTTTTCTTTGAGTAAGAAATAGTATGATCTTTTTTTAAGAAAAATGCTAAAGTTTCTTTTAAAGTTGTTTTTCCAGCACTGCCAGTAATACCTATTACTTTACCTTTGTATAAATTTCGTTTTTTTTTTGCTATTTCTATAAGATATTTATAAATATTTTTTACATATAAAATTTTTTTATTCTCTTTAAAATTTTTCTTATCAGTTAAACAAAATCTTGCACCTTTATTTATTGCTTCATTTATGAATTTGTTTCCATGAAATCTTTTACCTTTTAAAGCAAGGAAGATATCACCACTTTTAATGTCTAGACTTGATATTTGAATTTTATCTTTTCTAGATATAATATATTTCTCTAATTTATTTAATTCGTTCATTAATTTAATAATTGTTTCACAACTTTAAAATCATCAAACCTAATTATTTTATTTTTTAAAATTTGAAATTTTTCGTGCCCTTTACCCGCTACTATTAAAATTTCATTCATTTTTAACTCTTTAATAGCTAATTTAATTGCATTTCTTCTATCTGATATTTCAATAGCTCTAGGACAATACTTTAAAAGATTTTTTCTTATTTTAGATGGATTTTCATTTCTAGGATTATCATCTGTTATATAAATTTTACTAGCATATTTATTTGCAATTAATGCCATGGATTTTCGCTTACTTTTATCTCTATCGCCACCACAACCAAATAAAATTGCTGGTTTCATTTTTTTGATTTTATAAGCAAGTAGTATTTTTTTTAAAGCATCTGGTGTATGTGCATAATCAATAATAATTTTTGATTTTTTTTTCTTATATTCAATTGTTTCTAAACGGCCAGAGGGATTAGTAACTTTTGATAATACTCTTAAAATTTTATTTTGACTAATATTAAGTGCCAAACAGCAAGTAATGGCACATTCTAAATTTTCTAATTCTATATTTGTTTTAAGTTTTAAATTTTCTAATTCATATTTTTTATTATTGATATTCACATATACAAAATCATTGATTTTTATTAATTTTATACTTTTATTTCCAAAATATTTTAATTTGATATTTTTTTTTATCAATTTTTTTTTTAATTCTGATGATATTTTTATTCTTGAATTAATTATAGCAAATCCACTATTTTCTAAATGATTAGTAAAAAGTTTAATTTTAGATTTTTTATAATTTGAGAATGTTTTATGGTAATCAAGATGATCTTTGGTAATATTTGTAATAGCTGCAATATTTATAGGATAATTTCTTAGCCTGTTTTGTTCTAAAGCATGACTTGAAGCTTCAAAAATGAAAATATTTTTTTCTTTTTTATTAGAAGAACCATATTTAAAAAGCTCTTCATAAGCAGGAGTTGTTAAATTTAATTCATTTATTTTTTTTCCGTTTATAAAATGACCTAAAGTACCAACCGTTGTATTGTTGTATTTTAGTAAATTAAGAATTTTTGAAATATACCAAACAACTGATGTCTTTCCATTTGTGCCTGTAACTGCTATCGTTTTAAATGGAAAATTATTATAAAGTTTATTTAATAAAAAATAGGTCTCAAAATTAATATTAGATACAACAAATTGAGGGATTTTTAAATTTTTAATGAATTTATTTGAAATTATAGCAGGAGTTTTATTTTTAAGTACTTGATCTAAATAAATCTTTTTTACCTTTGTATTTTTATCATAAACAAACAACGTTTTGTTGTTAGTAAATTTTGAGTTGGAGGTAATTGCAGAGAAATGTTTATTTTTATTAAAATTGTACGTTTTATTTACATTAATAACTTTTGATAAATTAGACAGTAGCATTTAATTTTCTATATAAAAAATTTGTGTCTACTTTTAGAAGTTCATCATTTTTATCTTTTGAAATATTAAAGAGGTTTATAATATTAATAATAATATCTTTTACCAAGGGTGCATTTACTCTTGCTCCAGTCATTCTTTGTTTAGTGCCTTTATCCTTTTTTGGATACTCAATAGCAGTGTAAACTACATATTTTGGATTATTTGTTGGGAATATTCCAATAAAGGACGTTAAGTTTCTATCTTTATAATATCCGCCATTTGGATTAAGTAATTCTGATGTCCCTGTTTTACCTCCTACAGAATAACCATCTATTTTTACTCTTGGACCAGTGTATTCGGTTTTGAGAACAACGGAATTTAATAAATTGATAAAGAATTTAGATGATTCTTTATTATTAAAAATTTGTTTCTTTACAAATTGTTTGTTTAATTGAAGCGTAGGAAAAACTTCATTCCCATTATTTGCAAATGAGGCATAAGCTTTAACTAAATGAAGAGGTGTAATTGCAAATCCATGACCAAAACCAATAGTTGCTGTTTCTAACTTACCCCAATTATTTTTATTTCCTAAAGGGGCTGAGCTTTCTTTATTTTCTATACTTATTTTTTTATTGAAACCTATTTTTTCAAAAAATTCTTTTTGGTTTTTTTTACCAATTAATGTTGCTATTTGAGCTGTACCAATATTGGATGATTCAATAATTATTTTTTCAACATCATAAATACCATTATCTTTGTATTTATCATGATCACCAATATTTAAATATTTTTTTGAAACATCAAAAGTCATCTGAGGATTTAGAATATCTAAATCAAATCCAATAGTTGCAGTTATTGGTTTGAATGTTGATCCCATTTCATAATTAGACTGAAAAACTCTATTTATTAAATTATAATCATTAAATGAAGATTTGTCCTCAGGATTATAATCAGGGAGACTTACCGATGATAGGATTTGTCCGCTAGTAATATCCATAACTATAGCTAAACCTGATTCAGCTTTATAATTATTTATTGTTTTTAAGAGATTTTCTCTAACCAACTGCTGTAAATTAGTATCAATACTAATAGTTATATCTTGTGATTTTGAGAGTTCATTATCAAAATACCTCTCAATTCCACTCTGTCCATTCTGATCAATATCTACATATCCAAGAATATGCGATAAAGTATTCTTATAGGGATATATTCTTTTAAATTCTTTGTGAGCTTTGATATTTATTTCACCTAGATTAATTATTTTTTGATATTCAATTGGAGATATATTTCTTTTTATCCAAACAAATTTACTTGTTGATATTAATTTTTTCTCTATTTTTTTTATATCTAAATCAAGAATTGATCCCAATTTATTTGATAGATCTTTTTTATTTCTTATCTTATGAGGATTAATTGATAATGAGATACTTTCAATTGAGGTAGCAATTATATTTCCATTCCTATCATATATAGTTCCCCTAATATCTTTTTTTATATAATTAGTAGTATCATCAGTCAAATTAGGAAAGAGCATAATTGATGAGATTCTATAAATAGAAATAAAATAGATAAAGATAAAAATTGTAATTGAAAAAAAAACTCTTCTATGAAGTAATTTTAATGAATCACTATCAAATAATTTCAGTTTACTTAACATTAATTAATTTTTTGAACTAACAAGCTTTATATTTTTTTCTTGATTTGAAAGTTCTTCTATTTTTACAATAAGAGGAACATTATTGTTTTGTGTTTCATAGAAATATAATTCATATAGTGTTTTTAAATATGAACTATTTTGATGGGCAGCTAATTCAATCTTATTAATTTTTAAATTTTCTGAAATTTTAGATATTTTCATTTTCAGATTATGATTATTTTTTTCGATTTCTCTTGAATGGTTGGCAATAAAAATCATCGAAAAAACCAGTATTAAATTAAGAATTAAAAAAAATATAATTGATCTAGTATACTTCATGATTAAATTTTCTGAGCTACCCGAAGTTTTGCTGATCTAGATCTGGGATTTTCTAAAATCTCAGAAGCTGACGGCAATATTGGTTTTTTGGTGATTATTTTAAGTTGAGTTGCCAGTATATCAGGTAACTCCGGGTAGTGGCGGGAGGAACGCCATCGTTTACCACTGTTGTGGTTAAAAAAATCTTTCACAATTCTATCTTCTAGACTTTGGAAAGAAACTACTAAAATTAAACCATCTTTATTTAAAATTTTTAAAGTTTTTTCTAAACTAGTCTTTAGTTCATTTAACTCATCATTCACATAAATTCTAATTGCCTGAAAAGTTTTTGTTGCTGGATGAATCTTGTTTTTTAATAGATTCTTTTTTGGTAAACATTTTTTAATAATGTTTGATAATTCTATAGTATCATTTATAAATTTTATTTTTCTATTTTTTACTATTTCTTTTGCAATAACTCTTGAATAACGTTCTTCTCCATATTGATAAATTATATCAGCTAAATTTTTTTCTTCATACTTGTTAATTATGTCATAAGCATTTTTATCTGAAGAACCCATTCGCATGTCAAGTGGTCCAGATTTCTTTAATGAAAAACCTCTTTGCGCATTGTCTATTTGATTTGAACTTGTGCCTATATCAAAAAGAATTATGTCAAATTTTTTATTTTTAAAATTTGTATTATTTACTATTTCTTCAATCCTGCTAAATTTATCATTTATTAGAGTAAAATTTGAAAATTTAGATTCTATTTCTTTTGCAAATATCTTTGAAATTGGATCCCTGTCTATTGCTAACAATTGATTAACATTAAATTTTTCAAGTATAGTTTTTGAATAGCCACCGCCACCAAAAGTTGCATCTATTACATTTATTGATTTTGTTAATGGCAGAAAAGATATTATTTCTTTTATCATTACTGATTTATGTAAATTTTCCATATTATTTTTGTTGTGTTAACATCGTTCGTAATGATTTTTTTTCTTTTAAAAGACGTCTTCTTGAATCTTCAGTATTTTTTAGACCTTTTTTTGGCTCCCAAATTTGAAAATAATGACCTTGACCAAAAAAGGCAGCTTCAGTTTTAATTTCAGCGTATAATTTTAATTCTTCAGGAATTAAAAACCTTCCTTCTTTATCAATATTAGTTGTAATTATTTCTGAAAATATTGATGTTGAAAAATCATCATAATCTTCGGAAAAAAAATCTAAATTATTAATTCTTTTTGCAATCTCTTTTAATCTTCCAACACCACAACCTTCAATAGAAGGTGTTTTAATAGATTTGTATAAAATAATTTCATTTCTATTAGCTTTTGGAAGGATATTTCTAAAACTTGAAGGAAGAGAAACTCTTCCCTTCTTATCTATTTTATTAATATATTTTGATACAAATAAATCCATTATTTATGGGTTATCATGGGAATATATGGGCGTCAATGGGTATGTGTAATTATGATAAATGTTCTTTGTATGTTCTCAACAAACAAACAGATGGTGCATAAGCCGGGTTCTGTAATTTAATAAAAATTGATGATCATTAATCTAGAACAAATGTCACCATTTGTTTCAAGCAGTCTACCCGAACAGCTCAGCTGGAACTGATTGCCATTCCTATTTGACCTTGCTCCAAAAAGGGTTTGCAAAGCCTTTTTTGTTACCAAAAAAGCGGTAAGCTCTTACCTTACCTTTTCACCCTTACCTTTACAGGCGGTATATTTTCTGTTGCACTTTCCCTAAGCTTTCACTTGCCAGGTGTTACCTGGTTTTTTTCCCAGTGGAGCCCGGACTTTCCTCTTGATTTCTCAAGCGATCATCGCACCATCTAATTTTCTATTAAATTCATTTAATTTTTCGTCAACAAAAAATTAAATAGATGTTTGATTAAAGCATTATAAATCAATTTGTTATTTACCTTATCTTTTTCATTTAAATATCTAAATCCATAAGATTTAATAAGATCATTATATAGTTTAAAATTTTTATTTACTTTACGGGTATCATATCCAATAAAAGATAATATAAAAATTATAACCTGTTTTTTTGTTTTAAAGTTATATTTATTGAACCAATGTTCTATTATTTGTTTATCGCTTTTCTTTAAATTTTTAAAATTTAAAATAATTTGTGATTCAGAAAGTGATTTCCAAGGAAAATTTTTTCCTGGATCTTTTTTTCTAAAAGGGGCAATATCAGAATGTGCTAAAATATTGTTTTTACAAATTTTATATTTTTTTTGTATTCTAATTATAAGTTTTTGTAATGAAGAAATCATTTTAGATGTAAATTTATTATTCTTTCCCCGTGGGCTGTAATCGAGCTCTATTCCTATTGAGATTGAATTAATGTCATTATAATCTTGCCAAAAAGCTATTCCAGCATGCCAAGCTCTAAATTTATCATCCACCATTTTGTAGACTTTTCCTTTTTGAGAAATTAAGTAATGTGAACTTACTTTCTTTTCTTTTTTGCATAAATGAGAGATAGCCTCTTCAGTATTTTTTAATGCTGTATAATGAATTATAATCAGCTTTATTTTTGAATTGTTTCTTGAATTATAATTTGGAGACTTGTATTTTGTTATATATTTCATTCAAATTTTAAAATTTAAATATATAATTAAAATATGATAAAAAAATTTGTCTGTCTAATGTTATTGTCTTTTTGTATTTGTTGTTCAAATAGTAATACTAGTTTAGACATTGATAAAGATAAAAAAGATTTAATGGTTAAGCCTGAAAACCTTTACAAATCTGCTAAATTAAATTTTGATCAACAAAATTTTGAATTAGCTAGAAATCAGTTCTTAGAAATAAAAAAACTTTTTCCACTTTCAAATGAAGCTATACAGTCTGAAATAATGGTTGCATTTATTGATTATGTGCAAATGAATTATGATAAATCTATTTTAAATTTTAAAAAAATAATAAATAAATATCCATCTCACAAAGATTTGGATTATGTTTATTATATGATTGCAATGTGTAATTATGAACAACTACAAAATGAAGCATTAGATGGATATTATAATGATCTCGCTTTAGATGCTTTTGATCAAGTTGTTAAGAGATTTCCAAATAGTAAGTATTCAAAAGATAGCCGACAAAAAATTATTTTAGTAAAATCTAACATAGCAGCTAAACATATGGAAATAGGTAGATTTTATTTAAATAATCAAAAATATATTGCAGCATTAAATAGATTTAAAATTGTAGTAGATAAATTTTCTATAACTAAATTTACTCCTGAAGCTTTACATAGAATGGTTGAGGCATATTATGAAATGGGTATGTATGAAGAAAGCTATAATACGGCTGCATTACTAGGATATAATTACCCTGAATCTAAATGGTATAAATATAGTTATAATTTAGTTGAACAAATTGATGATAAAGAAACATTCTTAAAAAAAATTAGAAATTTTTTTAATGGATAAAGAAAAGATAATTTTAAATAGATTAAAAGAGCTTTCCGATTTAATCAAAAAACATAATTATAATTACCACACATTAGATAAACCTAAAATATCTGATAAAGAATTCGATAAATTAGTTAGAGAAAATGATGCTTTAGAAAAAAAATATCCAAATTTAATATTAAATGATAGTCCGAATAAAAATTATGGCAGTAAAATAAAAGATAATTTCAAAAAAATAAAACATGATTCTCAAATGTACTCACTAGCAAATGCTTTTAATAATAATGATATAAAAGAGTTTATAAAACGTTCAGTAAAATTTTTGAATTTAGATAATGATGATGATTTTCAATATATCTGTGAACCAAAAATTGATGGACTATCTTTAAATCTTGTCTATAAAAATGGAAATTTAGTTTCTGCTGGTACACGAGGAGATGGATTTATTGGGGAAGATGTTACTCAAAATATTTTAAATATTAAAAATATTCCATCAAAATTAAATAAAGATTTTCCAGATTTTATTGAAATTAGAGGAGAAGTATTCTTAAATAAGAGTGATTTTGATAAACTTAATTCTAAGTTAGAAAATAAATCTAAATTTGCAAATCCAAGAAATGCAGCAGCTGGTAGCCTAAGACAACTTGATATTTCTATTAGTCATAGTAGGCCACTAAAATTTATACCTCATGGTATTGGTAAATGTTCTTATAGTTTTGATAAAATTGAAAATTATTATGATAAATTACAAAAATGGAAAATTACTCCTAATAATCTAAGCAAAAAATGTAATTCAGTTGAAGAAATTATTAAATTTTATAATCAAATAGATCAAAAAAGATCAGACATAGATTACGATATTGATGGATTAGTTGTAAAAATAAATAATTTTAAACTGCAAGAAAGATTAGGTTATGTAGGAAAAAACCCACGATGGGCAATTGCAATAAAGTTTTCTGCTGAAAAAGCTAATACTATAATTCAATCTGTTGATTACCAAGTTGGGAGAACTGGCGCAATCACTCCTGTAGCTAGATTGAAACCTATTAATTTGGGAGGTGTAATTATATCCAATGCTTCTTTACATAATTTTGATGAAATAAATAAAAAAAATATAAATGTTTTAGATCTTGTTGAAATTGAAAGAGCAGGAGATGTTATTCCTTATGTTACTAGATTAGTAAAAAAAAATAGTAAATTAAATACTAAGATAAAACCTCCTAGGAATTGCCCTATTTGTATGAGTAGTGTTTTAAAAGAAAAAGATGAAGCAGTACTAAGATGTTCAAATACATATGGTTGTAATTCTCAAAAAATAGGAAGGATAATTCATTTTGTCAGTAAGAAAAGTTTAAACATAGATGGATTTGGTGAGAAACAAGTTAAACAATTATTTAATCTAAAATATATAAATAAGGTAGAAGATATATTTAATCTTGAAAAATTTAGATCAGAAATAGTTGAATTAGATGGCTGGGGTGAATTATCTTTTTCTAATTTAATTAATTCTATTAATAATTCTAAAAAAATATCATTGGATAAATTTATTTATTCTCTTGGAATTAGATTTATTGGAGAAGTAAATGCTGAAATTTTAGCAAACGAGTTTAAAGATCTTAATATATTGATTTCATCTTCAAGTAATATAAGCGTTTTAGAAAATATTGATGGTTTAGGACCAAAAGCAATATCTTCAATCATAGATTTTTTTTCTAAAGAAATAAATAGGGAAACTATTAAAAATTTAAAAAATCATTTAACTATTATATTTATAGAAAATGAAACAATAGATAATTTTTTTTCAAATAAACATTTAGTTTTTACAGGTACTTTATCTGAATTATCAAGAGATGAAGCTAAATACTTAGCAAAAACTAAAGGAGCGAAAATATTATCTAGTATTAGTAAAAAAACAGATTTTCTAATTGCTGGAGAAAAAGCAGGTTCAAAAATAGATAAGGCAACACAATTAGGAGTTAAAATTTTAAATGAAAAAGAATTCCTAAAAAAAATCAATCTATAATTTTCAAGAATTTTAAATATACTTTTTTTGAAGAAAAATTCTCAAAATCAATTAAAGCTTTATCACCATCTAATTTGATAATTTTTCCGTTACCAAATTTTTGATGATAAACATTTTTCCCTTTAGAAATATCGACATCATATTCGAAATCTTGATTAAAATCCCAATCGATATTATTTTTTTTTGAGTTTTCTAATAGTCTTCTTCTTCCCGGTGTAATTATTTCTTCACTAAATGAATCAGTTTCTAAAAAATTATCTAAAAAGTTATTATCTTGAATATATTTGGAGTCATTTATCTCTACTTTATCTTCTGGAAGCTCACTTATAAATCTAGATGGTAAATTATAATCATGTGATGCAAAAGAGTATCTATTTTGATTTACATAAGTAATATAAATTTTTTTTCTTGCTCTAGTTAGTGCAACATAGGCCAACCTTCTTTCTTCTTCTAATCCTTGATTACCTGATTCCTCTATTGATCTTTGACTTGGGAAAACGCCTTCCTCCCAGCCAGCTAAAAATACATAATCAAACTCCAATCCTTTAGCTGCATGCATTGTCATGAGAGTTAGTGTTTCTTCTGAAGTATTTGTTATATTTTCCATGACCAAAGATACATGTTCCAAAAAACCCTCTATGTTTTCAAATTCTTTTAAACTTTCTATAAATTCATTTAAATTGTCTATTCTTGATAGGCTGTCTGGTTTATTTGAGCTCTCTTCCTCTTTTTTTAAATAATCTAAATAACCCGAGTCTTCTATTATTACTTTAGCTAATTCAATATGGTCAAATTTTTTCTTAACCTTTTGCCATTTTAAAATGTTGTCAGTAAAATTATATAATTCACCCTTAGCTTTTGAATTACTTTTAAATGTCAATTGTTGAGCAGATTCAAATAGAGAAATATTATTCATTCTTGCATAGCTACTAATTTTGCTAACTGTTGATTTTCCTATTCCTCTTTTAGGTACATTAATAATTCTTTCAAAAGCCAAATCATCAGATAAATTATTTGTTAATCTTAAATACGCAATAATATCTTTAATTTCTTTTCTTTCGTAAAATCGTAATCCTCCAATAATTTTATAAGGTAATCCAAGATTGATTAGTCTTTCTTCAAACGATCTCGTATGCGCAGCAACTCGAAATAAGATAGAGATCTCACTCAAGTTTATTTTGTCTTTTATTATATTTTCTATTTTGTCTGTTACGAATACAGACTCCTCTTTTGTTTCCCAAAATCCATTTATTGTAATTTTTTCACCAATCTGATTTTTACTCCACAATTCTTTTCCATATCTTCCTTTATTTTTAGAAATAAGAGTTGATGCACAACTTAATATATTTCTTGTAGATCGATAATTTTGTTCCAATCTTACAATTGTTACATTCTCAAAATTTTTTTCAAAATTTAGTAAATTAGTAACATCAGCACCTCTCCAAGAGTATATTGATTGATCATCATCACCAACACAACATATATTTTTATTTCCTTTATATAAAAAATGAATCCATTGTTGTTGTATCGGATTAATATCTTGATATTCATCTACATGAATATATTTAAAAATGTTTTGATATTTTGATAATACATTATTATTTTTTTGAAAAATTTTTATACAAAATAAAATTAAGTCACCAAAATCAACACTATTTAATCGAAGAAGTTCAGACTGATAAATGCTATAGATTTTTCGAATTTCTTTATCATTTTTACGATATTTATTTTCACTCAATTCATTGGGGCTTATTCCTTTGTTTTTTAAATTATCTATTGCTGATAAATAATATTTAGGCGAAGTTTCTTTTGTATCTATTTTTTCTACCTCACAAATATTTTTAATCAATTTTAACTGATCATCTACATCAATAATTAAAAAATTTTTTCTTAATCCTACTTCCTCATAATGTTGTCTTAGTATTCTTAGAGATAAAGAGTGAAATGTTCCTACCCACATATTATCTATAGGAAAATTTAATGCATCTCCGATTCGTGACTTCATTTCGCTCGCAGCTTTATTTGTAAAAGTGACTGCCAAAATTTGCCTAGGAGTGGCTAGTTTTTTAATTAATATATTTAAGATTCTGAAGGTTAATACCCTAGTTTTTCCACTGCCAGCACCAGCTAAAACAAGTAATGAACCATCAGTTTGCTGTACAGCATTTCTTTGCTCTTTATTTAATAAATCAAGATAATTTTGCGAATTTTCTGTCATTTTTTTGCTATATTAGAGATATATATAATGTAATTTATAAACTATATTAAATAATAGTTTAGATATTAGTGATTAGTCTATGAGTAAAAAAATTATAATTCTATTTTTTCTGTTTTTCAGTTTACTTTCTTATAAAGTAATTGCTAGTGATGCTGATCAAGTTAATACTGACTCAGAGGATTTTGATACAACCAAGGTAGAAGATGAAATATATGATCCTTTTGAAACAGTAAATAGAGCTATATTTAGTTTTAATAATGTAGCTGATAGAATTGTTTTAGAGCCAATTGCAAAAGGCTACAAAAAATTACCTTCTCCTTTACAAAGTGGAATAAATAATTTTTTAAGCAATTTAAGAGCTCCCTTGGTTGTTGTTAATCAACTATTACAAGGACAGGGTGAAAACGCTGTTCAATCATCAGGGAGATTTATAGTTAATAGCACAGTAGGTTTATTTGGGTTAATTGATGTAGCTGAAAAAATTGGACTTGAAGAAAAAGAGGAAGATTATGGTCAAACCCTTGCAACTTGGGGTGTTGGAGATGGTTTTTATATCGTACTGCCCCTATTTGGACCTTCAAATCTAAGAGACACATCAGGTATGGTGTTAACTATGTTAACTGATCCAATTAATGCATATGCAGTAAGTGAGGGGGAAGCTTGGTTAGTACCAATGAGAACGGCAGTTAATGCAATTGATACAAGATCACAAATAATTGATGAAGTTAATGCATTAAGAAATAATTCAGTGGATTACTATGCTGCAGTAAGAAGCTCTTACTATCAAAACCGAAAGGCAGCAATTAACAATGTGGATGACTCAGAATTAACCCCTCTACCTCTAATTAGTATTGAATTTGAATAATGAAGTTTAAATTTATTATTATTTTTTTTATAATCTTTATTTCAAAAAACCTATATTCTAATGAAACCTCAGAATGGCTTAAAAGAGAAATAGACATTATTCTTGAAGCTTATAAAAATGAAAATCTATCAAATGAAAATAGATTTCTTTTAGTTGAAAAAACAATTAATGATAATTTTGCTGGGACTGGTATTGCTAAATTTGTTGCAGGAGAAGCTTGGAAAAAATCCGATAAAAATACAAAAAAAATCTACATTGATAATTTTAAACGCCATTTAGCTCTAAATATAGCTTCAATGATGCAAGGTTATTCAGATCAAACATATGAGTTAACAAAATCAAAATATGACAACAAAAACCAAGTTACTTTAATTGATATGGAGATTTTTTCAGATACTGGATCAGTTGTTGTAACATGGCGAGTAAAAGAATCAAAAGATCGATTTTATATTATTGATTTAATTGTTGCAGATATTTCTTTAGTAGTAACAAAAAGATCAGAATTTAATTCTATGTTAAAAAAAGTTGATTATGATCTTTCAAAATTTAATGAAGTTTTATTTGATCAAAACCTAGAAAGTTATCAGAAGATTACTGAATAATACCTAATAAAATTCTCAATAATTAAATTTTTAAATTTTTTATTTCTTCTTCGGTTAATATTGCAGGTTGATTAGGGTTGGTTGATAGTTGGTAAGATTTGCTTTCCTCAGCCGATTTTATAATTCCATCCATAATTTCTAGAACATGTAGAGATAATTCAAGAGAACATCTTGCTTTTCGATTATTAGATATGGAATCAATCATTTCTGAGAGTCCTATTCCTCTATAATTTGCTTTTTTGTTACCCTCTCCGTCACTCTTGTTAGGAATACCTAACAACATGTTATCATTATTTATAGTTTCCCAATCACTATCTTTTTGGGAAATTAACAAATCACCACTAAAAAAATTTGGATCGGGGACTATCATTGAACCATCAAGTCCATAAAGTTCAATTGTTGAATGGTTATTTTTCCAGACATCCCAAGTACAAAAAAACTGTACTTTTGCGCCATTTTGAAACTCTAAAGAACCCATCAGAGTTGTTGGTGTTTCAACTTTAATTTTATCTCCATATCTAGGTTTACTAGTTATTATTCTTTCATTTGTAGCAGTTCCACTGATTGCGTTTATTTGTTTAACTGGTCCAATTAAGTTAACTAATTGAGTAATATAATAAACACCAACATCAAAAACTGGTCCAGCTCCAGGTTTAAAGAAAAAATCTGGATTAGGGTGCCAATGCTCCATTCCATGAGACATCAAATTAAATGTACCTAAAACAATTTTACCTATCTTATTGTCTTCAATTAATTTTCTAGCTTTTTGACCTGCCGCTCCAAGAAAAGTATCGGGTGCGCATCCAACATATAAACCCTTTTCATTTGCTAATTTTTGTATCTCTAAACCTTCTTGAAAATTCATTGCTAATGGCTTTTCACTAAAACAGTGCTTTCCATTTTGTAGTGATTTTGCAATAATTTCTTTATGGGCAGATGGAATTGTTAAATTAATAATTAAATCAATTTCATTATTTTCTAAAATTTCATCAACTGATAACGCTTTAACATTATATTTAGATGCAGCATTAGATGCAGCTTCATTATTAATATCGGCACAAGCAACTATTTTAAAATTATTAAATATTTTTTGACACTCAAAATAAGTTTCAGAAATATTTCCACAGCCAACAATACCAATATTCATTAAATTGTTTCTAAATATTCTAAAGATTTGGTTGTGTATTCTTTATAATCTTTTGGATCATCGTGTTCCAAGACAAAAACTTCACATGGTGTTTTTTTAACTTCAGAAATTAGTTTAGGCCAATCAATAAAACCTTCTCCTACAGCAGACTGTTCACTGTGTTCTAATAGGTTTTTACTTTGATCATAAAAATCTTTTAAGTGACATCCAATGATTTTATTTGAATATTTTTGTATCCAAGGAATAGGATCTGCACCGCCCGCTATTGTCCAGCCAAGATCAATTTCTAATTTTAATTTTTCATTATGATCCATCATACATTCAATTGGCAATTTTCCACTTGGAAGTGCTTTAAATTCATAAGAATGATTATGATAACCAAGTGTTAATCCAGCATCTTCAAAGGTACTAACATGAGAAGATAATTTTTTTCCAAAATCCATCCACTCTTCCTCATCCATATCAAATGTATTTTTAAACTCAGCATCTTTTCTAGCTGGAGGAGCCGGTACAATAATATGTTTGATGTTCATTGTATTTGCACGATTAATGATATTGTTAGAATCACTTAGAGATTCAAAACCAACATGAGTAGACTTTGATGTAATATTTGATTGATCCATCATTGATTTAAACTCATCAATATTCATTGATTCTAAGCCAAAAAGTTCGATATTAACAATACCTGAGTTTGATAAAAATTTTAGTATTGGTTCATATGGCTGAAAATGTCTAGTGGTATAAAGCTGCATTGTAACATCTTGTTTATTCATATTAAATTCTCTCCTCAGACTTACTATCAAATATAGAAGATTTATTTATATCAAAAGAGATACTTATTTCATCATTTAAATTAAAATTTGAGCTTCCTTCTAGTCTAATAGATATTGGATTACCCTCAACACTAGTCCAAACAAGAGTATCTGCCCCCATAGGCTCCACTAATTCAACTTTACATTGAATAGAATTTTCATTTTGTTCTATATTTATGTTTTCTGGTCTAATCCCAAACACAACCTCTTGATCATTCATCAAATTATTTATGTTTTCATATTTAGAGATATCAATTTGTTTTTTTCTAACAATTATATTTTGATTTGATTTATCAAATTTAGCATTTAAAAAATTCATGCTTGGAGATCCAATAAACCCGGCCACAAATAAATTAGCTGGTTTGTTATAAATTTGTTTAGGTGTATCTAATTGCTGTATTAATCCATCTTTCATAACAGATATACGGTCCGCAAGCGTCATAGCTTCTATTTGATCATGAGTAACGTAAATCATAGTATTTGATAAATCTCTATGAAGTTTTTTAATTTCATAGCGTAGTTCAGCTCTTAATTTTGCATCAAGATTACTTAAAGGTTCGTCAAATAAAAAAACTTTTGCATCTCTAACCAAAGCTCTACCAATAGCAACACGCTGCCTTTGACCTCCAGAGAGTTGAGAAGGTTTTCTTTTAAGTAATTCATTTATTTGAAGGAGATTTGCAGCTTTTTTAATTTTTTCATTAATTAAATTTTTCGCTGTACCCATCATTCTCAAACCAAATGATAAATTTTTCTCAACAGTCATACTCGGGTACAATGCGTATGATTGGAATACCATTCCTATATGTCTATCTTTTGGTTCTTTCCATGTTACGTTATCATCTTCAATCCAAATCTGTCCATCAGTTAAATCTAGAAGTCCTGCAATACAATTTAAAAGAGTTGTTTTTCCACAACCTGAAGGGCCAAGTAAAACCATAAATTCACCCTCTCTTATATCAAGGCTTAAATCTTTTAAAATTTCAGTTTTACCATAACTGAATGAGATATTTTTAACTTCTACATTATTTTTCATTATTACCCCTTAATTGCTCCAGCTGCTATTCCTCTTACAAACCATCTTCCTGATATAAAATAAACAAAAAGTGGAACAAGTGATGTTAAAATAGTTGCAGACATATCTACATTATATTCTGCAACTCCATAGTCAACTTGCACAATATTATTTAATTGAACTGTCATTGGTTGATTGTCTCTTCCTGCAAAAACTAATCCTAGAAGAAAATCATTCCAAATTCCAGTAACTTGAAGAATGACGGCTACAATAGTTATAGGGGCAGACATTGGGATAATAACATATAAAAATATTTTTATAAAATTACCTCCATCAATTCTTGCGGCTTTAAAAAGATCTATTGGTAGACTCGTATAAAAATTCCTAAATATTAGTGTTAGTATAGGCATACCAAAAATTGTATGAACTAAAATTATTCCTGGTAGAGTTGAATAAATACCAAGTGCATCTTCTATTTTAAGCAGAGGATAAACCATTACTTGATAAGGAATAAAAGCACCAAACATACATAGACCAAAAAAGAAATAAGCACCCTTAAAACGCCAAAAAGCTAAAGCATAGCCATTTATTGCACTTAGACCAACAGAGACAATAACACTTGGTACAGTAATTTTAATTGAATTAAAAAAACCTGGTTTTAAACCTTCACAAACAAATCCAGTACAAGCCTGAGACCAGGCTTTAGGCCAAGAATAAAAACTTAGTTCTTTTGGCAAATTTAAAATATTTGCAGCTCTGATTTCATCCATATCTTTTAAGGATGTGATAATCATTACATATAACGGCATTAAAAAAAACAAAGCGCATGTTAAAATAAAACAATACATCCCAATTCTTCCGATAGTTAAATGTTTTGGACGAGGTCCTGAAGGTATAGCACTCATTAGTTTGCCGCGTATTTATTTCTTAAATAAAATTCATAAAATGCCCATGGTGCAAGTATACATACAACTGAAATAAACATGATTATCGATGCTGCAAATGCCTGTCCTAAATTTGCTCTACTAAAAAAATTTTCCATAACGTACATAGCGGGTGTAGTTGTTGCATAACCGGGGCCGCCAGATGTTAATGCCAAAATTAAATCATAAACTTTAACTACTCCAGCAGCAATTAAAACTATAGCTGTAACAACCATTGGCCTAAGCATTGGTAGAATTACAAATAAATAAGATTTCCATTTTGCTACTCCTTCAATACTTAATGATTTCCAAATATCTTCATCGATACCTCTGAGACCTGCTAACATTAGAACCATCACAAATCCTGCACCTTGCCAAACAGCGGCAATACAAACTGCATAAATTGCTAAATCTCTATTAACTAACCAGTCAAGCTCAAACCAACCAAATCCCCACATATGCATCGAGTTTTCTAATCCAAAGGTAGGGTTTAGAACCCATTTCCAAACTAAGCCTGTTACGACAAATGACATTGCATAAGGATATAAAAATATAGTTCTAAATAAACTTTCTCCTCTAATTTTTTGATCAATCAATACTGCGAGTAGAAAACCTATTACTAGACATCCAATTGTAAATACAAAACCATAGATAAAAATATTTTCGACTGCTACATCCCATTTTCTTTGTTTAAATAATCTTTCATACTGATCAAAACCAACATAGTTCATGACAGGAACTAATTTGGAGTTAGTTAAAGAATAAACAAATGAATAAATAATACATCCAACAAAGACCGTTAATGATATTACAATCATTGGAAGCAAAGCTATCATTGATGCAATATTTCTAAATAGAGGCATATCTAAATTAATTAAATTTATTAGAGCGGGTTTTAACCCGCTCTTAGTTAATATTGTTATAGTCCGCTTGTTAGAACACCTTCTAGATCATCCATTGCTTGTGCAACAGTATAATTAGGGTCATTTCTAAATTCAGAGATAATATCGCTCCACGCAGCAGTAAATGCTGGTGTATTCCAATCATCACTTTCTCTCATAATTGCATCAGGATTTTGAATTAAATCTAAACCCATTTGCATACAAGCATCAGCAGCAGAAGTATCAACATCAAGTCTCATAGGTAAAGAACCTTTAGCATTATTGAATTTAGCTTGTACAGTTGGATTAACCATCATACTTGCCATTGCTAGTTGAGTATCTTTTACTTTTGGATCGTCATGTTTAGGAAAAACAAATACGTCACCACCAAGTGCAACATATTTTTCTTTTCCAGGGATTACACATGAATAATCTTTCATTGCTTCCATTCCAGCAACAGCGAATTCACCTCTTGCCCAATCTCCCATTACCTGCATAGCAGCTTTACCTTCGATGACCATTGCAGTTGTATCATTCCATAATCTTCCTGGAGAACCCTCATCGGTAAATTGATTTAATTCTCTGTAAGTATTTAAAACTGATTCAAACCTACCATCTCTAAATGCATCAACATCTTTATCTCTATAAACTGAACGCATTAATGGAAAGCCCATTATTGAAGATGCAACAACATCAAACATTCCTGATTCTTGCCAACCTTGTCCACCAAGAGCTAAAGGAATAATTCCCGCTTCTTGTATTTTTGGAGCACCAGCTAAAAATTCTTCAAATGTTTGAGGAACTGGAAGACCAACTTGTTTGTATACGTCGTTGTTAATCCACATCCATTGCCAACTATGGATATTTACTGGAACACAATAAAATTCACCTTCAAATTCGCAAGTTTCAATTAATTCAGGTGGATAAATAAAATCTCTCCATCCTTCAGCAGATGCAACTTCTTCAAGTGATTGAAGTAAGCCTTGCTCGACTAAGTCTACAAATTGTTTTGAAATATTAAACTGTGCTGCAGTTGGTGGGTTACCACCTATAATTCTGTTTACAGTTGTTCCTCTTGCATTGTCTCCACCAGTAATAGCAGTATCAATCCAAGTATTACCCATCTCTTGCCAAGCTTCTGCAAACTGAGAAATAGCAGCTTGTTCTCCACCAGATGTCCACCAGTGAATAACTTCAGCTTCCATGTGGCCAGCTGCCTTGGAAGCGTTAGTAAAAGATAGGGGTACAAATATAGTTAATAATATTGAAAAAAATTTTTTCATTATTTTCCTCCCTTTTTTAAATAATTTGACAATTTAGTAAAACGTTTTACTTGTCAAGCCAAATAGTATTATTTAATTTAATTAATAGATTTTAGTATTATGAAGAAAAACAAGAAAATAAATATTGTTGCTTTATCTCAAAAATTAGGTTTATCAGTGAGTTCAGTATCAAGAGCACTGAATGGATATGACAATATATCACAGAAAACAAAAGATAAAATTTTTAAAACAGCTAAAAAATATAACTATTTTCCCGATTTAAATGCCAAAAGATTAGCTTCCAAAAAAACGGATACGATTGCTTTTATATCATCCATAGATCCTGACGCACCAGATCACGTTGTTTTACAGTTTCTTGCAGGAATTACTCTTGGGATAAAAAATACAAATACTGAATTAATAACAAAATTTTGCTTAAATGAAGATGAAGAAATGAATTATTTCAAAAAACTCATTAGCACAGGTCAAGCAGATAAATTTATATTTTATAAAATTAAAAAAAATGACGAAAGAGTTCATTTCTTAAACCAAAGAGGAATCAAATTTGTGACTTGGGGTAGAACTAACAAACAAACAGAGCATGCTTGGATTGATCTGGATAATAAGAAAAGTATTGAACTGTTAATGGATAAGCTTTCAAATAATGGTCATAAAAGAATTGCTTTTATCAATGTTCATCGCAGTTTTAATTATGGTGCACAACGAAAAGCCGCTTATGAAAGTTCGATGAAAAATTTACAACTACAATATTCAAATGAATATTATCAAGATAGTTTAATCGAAACTGTTGAGTCAGGATCAGCCATAACAAAGTATTTATTAAGTTTAAAAAAACCTCCTACTGCTATAATTTGTTCTCATCTTCGTTTTTTTACAGGATGTTTATTGAAATGTCAGGATATGAAATTAGAAATTGGAAAAGATATTTCTGTGGTAGGATTTAATGATCAAGATAGTTATTTAAGCTCTCAAAATCTTACATATATTTCACACCCATTAATGGAAATGGGAAAACAATCGGTAAAAATTTTACAGAACCTAGAACAAGATATATCAATAAAAAAAGTATCCACTTTGATTAACCCAATATTAAATGAAGGAACAAGTCACAAAATTAAAAAAACTAAATTAAGATAAATTTAACCAATTAATTTCTTCTTTTGTTAATTCTATATCTAAGCAAGGTAGTGTTGTGTCAAGCTCATCAATTGTTCGTGGTCCAATTAATGCAAATGATGGAAAAGATTGATTGATGGTCCAGCTTGCTGCAATATTATGTGCAGTACATCCTTTTTTTTCAGCTAGTTCCATTGCTCTTTTTTTTCTTTCTCTATTATCTTCGCTATCATAACAACTAATAGGACCACTTGAGTTCTCACCTGGTGCTCTATAAGTTTCTGCTTTAGTAATTTTATCTTCAATTTCTTTTGTAATAGCATCAGGTAAAAAATAACCTCTTGCCTGACTAGACCAAGACATGTGAGATTTTTGAGTAGAATGTAGATACTCTAATGTTTCATTAACATTAGATGACAAACAACCATTCCAAAGTGGATTAATCATTTTAGCAAGAGCTAAATTATTATTAAGGATAGACATTTCTTGTTTATTATTTTTTTGTGCCCATTCATTTCCTTCTTTAAATCTTTCAATAGTCCAGTTTGAACCACCAAATATTTTTATTCTCCCCTTTTCTTTTTCTTGATTTAAAATATCCATAAATTCTTCTACAGGATAATCAGGATTATCTCGGTGCATAATATAGATATCAACATAATCGGTATTCATTCTTTCAAGAGAGATTGTTAATTGTTTTGAAATAGCTTCAGGATTGCAATCAGGGGTATGTGCTCCCTTGCCAAGTATTAAGACATCTTTTCTATTATTATTATTTTTTAACCATTCACCAAAAACTTTTTCATGATTACCACCGCCATAAATAAATGCAGTATCAAACATATTGCCACCAACTTCAATCCAATGATCCCATAACTTTGAAGCTTCATTAATATCATCTTGGTTATCACATCCCATAACAAGTTTAGAAATGTCTTTATCTATTCCTTCTATTCTATCGTATTTCATATTTCATCCTGTGGTAATTTATAATTTACTTTTTCTCTCCATGTATCAAGAGCTTGAAGATTGCCTAATGTATCTTCCCAAGTCATTGCTGGGTGAGGTGGTTGTATTTTTTCCTTTGCAATACACTGGCTTGCAAGTTCTCCTTCAAAGAAAAATAAATGTTCTGGTCCTTTAACATCAGTTACTTCTTCATTACCATTTTTACTAATAATGATTTTTGCATGATAAGGACCTCCTTGTCTTCCTGGCATCCATGGATCGGGTAATTCGATAGTACCTTCAGAGCCTGTAATAATAGCATTATTTTTCATGCTTTCTCTAATTGCAGTTGAGACTTTGGCTTTAATTCCATTTTTAAATTCTAAATTGGCATGAGCAACTTCATCAACTCCTGTTTCCCCTATTCTTGCTTCAGCATCTATAAAAGTAGGCTCTAAAAACTTTTCTCCTGTTGCAACACCTGCAATTAACCTAGAAAAAGAAATAGGATATAAACCAACATCCAATATACCACCGCCTGCAAGGTTTTTATTAAACAATCTGTGATCAGGTATTGTTTTACCCATATCAAAACCAAAAGAAGCTTCAATAGATGTTATATCCCCTATTGTTTTATTTTTAATTACTTCTAATAGTTTTGGAATTTGAGGATGACAACGATACATAAAGCCTTCCATATAAAAAACTCCAGCTTCTTTTACTGCCTCTATAATTTTTTTACCTTGGTTTAAATTTACAGCTCCTGGTTTTTCACAAAGAACATGCTTTCCTTTACCTGCAGCTTTGATTGTCCATTCAGCATGCAAAGTATGTGGTGTAGAAATATAAATAGCATCAATATGTTCTGAATTTATAATATCTTCATAATTATCAAATCTAAAATCAGGATGAATATCATATTTATCACCAAAGGTTTTTCGACGGTCTTCATTTTTACTAGCTATACTTACGAGTTGACCCGAGTAAGAGTCTTTTAATCCATCTGCAAAATTATTAGCTATATTACCTGGTCCAATAATTCCCCATTTAATTTTTTCCATACTACCCTTTTACAGCACCAGCCGATAAGCCGGCAATATAATATTTTTGAACAAAAGAAAAAATTACTATAATTGGAATTGTTGTTAAAGTTGCAAAAGCCATAGCTTGTCCATACTGCGGTTCCTGACCTACACTTAGTGCAAAAACTTCCGTCATACCAAGAGGAATGGTATAGTTAAGATCATCTCTTAAAATTATAAGTGGCCATAGGAAACTATTCCAAGAATTAACAAATGTAATTATTGCGAGAGTAGCTATTCCAGGCCAAACAAGTGGGACAACTATTTGCCAAAATATTCTAAACTCACCAGCTCCATCTGATCTTGCTGCTTGAATTAATTCATCTGGAACAGAAGTTATAAATTGTCTCATCATAAAAATTCCTATCGCAGGTGCAACAAAAGGAATTATTAGCCCCGTTAAAGTGTCATTCAATCCCATTCTTCCAACTAAGACGTAAAGAGGAATCATTATAATTGGGAAAGGTATCATTGCAGTTGCTACCATAAAAATGAAGAGTTTGTTTTTTCCTTTAAAGTTATATTTTGCAAATGCATACCCGGCTAAAGTACATAAAAAAATCGTTAGAATTGTTACAGCTATAGCAACAAAGAAGGAATTGAATATCCATAAACTTGCAGGAAACTCAGTAAACAATTTTGTTACATTTTCCCAATTAGGACTTTTAGATAAAACTATTGGTGGCCATGCCATTATTTCTGCTGTTGATTTAATTGATGAGGTAAGCATAAAAAAATAAGGGATTAGTGTTATCAAACCTATAATTGTTATTATTAAATTTAATGAATATTTTCCAATTGTTGGCGATAAAGATTTTTTATTAGAACTAGAAGACTCAATTGGAAAAATATTAGCAATAAAATCTATGACAGGAGATAAAATTCTCTCAATAAAACTTTTTTTTGCATCCTGATCTAAATTTGACGCAAATGATCTAAATTGAAATAATGATATAGCTAAAATACAGATAAACATAAATACACCAATAGATGATCCAAACCCTAATTTGAGCTGATTAAAGCCCCTTTCCATCATGTAAACAACCATTGATTTAGCATGAGTTGGAACATCGTTTCCACTATACATAACAAATACATCTTCAAATATTTGAAATGAACCAATAGAAACAATTATACAAACAAATAATGTTACAGGTGCTAGCTGAGGAAGAGTCACATACCAAAATTGATGCCATGCAGTTGCTCCATCTATTTTTGCAGCTTCATATAATGTTCTATCTATAAATTGTAGTCCTGCTAAAAAATAAATACAGGTTAAGCCTGTCCACCTCCATATTATCAACATCATAACAGACCACTTTGAAGTTGAAGATGATTCAACCCAATTGATTGGTTCTATCCCAATAAAACCAATTATATAATTAAGTAGTCCAAAATCGCTATTTAATATCATTTTAAAAGTTAATGCTGCTGCAACGACTGATGTAACTATAGGTGAAAAAAATACTAAGCGCCAAAAAGGTTTTAGTTTTAGACTATGACTATTAAGAGCTAGAGCTAATAAAAGTGCAAGAGGAATGGTTATAAATACACTTCCAGCAGAATAAAATACTGTATTTTGGAAAGTTTCCCAAAAATTTTGGTCTTTAAAAAATAAATATTCAAAATTTCCCCATCCTCTAGGTTTAGGAGCTTTTACACCTTTCCATTTATAAAAAGCTAAAATAAAAGATGCTATAGTAGGTAAAAGAAAAAAAATTGTAAAAATAATATAAAATGGCGATATAAAAAAATATGGCGCAACCTTTTCAGGTCTAAATCTTCGACTATTACTCACAACTGACATATTATTATTTTAATTCAATTTTAAAAAAGCAGGGTAAAAACCCTGCTTTAAAAATTATAGTCTATAAAAAGTCAAGTTCATCCTGAACTTGTGAAATGAACCTTTCATGTGCTTCTTCAGCCGTGATTTCTCCATTAGCTAGTAACGTAGTTAAGTCACGAGAAACAGTATCAATAATAGCTCTTCCAACGTGCTGATAGTCATCAGCGCTTGAACCTGCAACAGAAATGAATGGTTCAGCAAATTTTTGACCTCCATAAAAATCAAACTTTTTGTCAGCAATTCTAGGATCCTCTAGAGCTGATAATAAAGTAGGCATACCTCCAAAGAAGTCATACTTTGCAATTTGACCTTCATAAGAAAAATATGCAAGTTCAAGAAGTTTTTTTGCTACATCAACTGCTTCTGAAGATTTATGAATCGCAAAACCAGTTCCACCCCAGTGAAAAGTTTTATAACCATCATCTCCCCAAGTAGGAAGTGGAGCAACTCTCCATTCACCTGCTTGCGTATCTTTCACAGTAGGTTGTAAACAGCAATTATTGTACCAATCTGGTGCCATTGTTCCAACTGTTTGCTTAGAATTATATAAAACACCAGGAGTTTGACCCCAATAATCAGTTGTATAATTTATAACACCACTCGCAAAAGCTTCTTCTTGGTATTTCAAAATGTCCATGAAGAGATCTTCATTCATTTCGAATTCGCCATCTTCATTAAAGAATTTACCACCAGCTTGTTGGTACATACCAATAAATCTTAATTCAGAAAGCATCATTGAAATACCATCTTTAGCTAAGATCTTTCCTGTTTCCATAAACTCATCCCAAGTTTTAGGAACTGATTTACCATAACTTTCAAGAATACTTGGGTTATAGTAATAAACCATATAACAACCTTCACTCTCAATACCATAGATTTCACCATTAGTATGAGTCCAAGCAGCAACCTTACCAGGATTCCATTGAGACATATCTCCGTACATATCTGTTAATGGAACAAAATTATCTGAAATGATATCATCTACCATAAATAATCCGAAACCACTGATTTCTATTCCAAGAAGATCTGTATGTTCTGAACCTGAGGCTATAGCTGTTAAACTGTTTGTTGCCATGTCAGGAGTAACTTGAAAGTCAAAAGTAATGTTATCATCTGGAAATGCAGCCTGCACTTCTTCTAAGTAAGTATTAAAATAATCAACATAGAGTTGGTTATGAGTCCACATTGATAAAGTTACATCTCTAGCATTAGAAGCCGATGAAAAACCAACTAAAACTGCAAGAGATAAAATTAAGGATTTAATTAATTTCATCTTTTCCTCCCTTTAATAGGTATTATAAAAATTATATTGATCAAAAAAGCAAGTTAAAAATAATAATTTATATTAATATTATTTTTTATTTATTTGGTGAAATAACTTGTTCGTGTGGCATTACTATTTTTTTTTGAAATTCAGTAAGATTTGATAGTAGTTTTTTTGAAGGTCTATACGGGTGTCTGAAAAAACCCCAAGAAGGTCCATATCTATAAACAACAATTCTTCTTTCTCCCTTATTTGTTCTTTTTGCAGACCCATGACAGAGTGAATCAACGAATAGTAGTCCATCACCAGCTTTTAAATAAATTTCTTTTGAAGCAGTCATATTATCAGCAGATGTAACTTTCCCTTTTTTCATAGAATGTTTTTCAAATTCGGGATGACGTATATTTGATTTATGAGATGAAGGTATAATTACAGTACCACCATCACCAGGACCAATATCTTTTAACGCTAATAGGATATTTACTTGACCACAATGAAACTTTCCTTCTTGAAATCTATAATGATTTCTTTGAAGAGCTTCGTGATGGCCAGAGTGAATGCCAATAGCTTCCCCCGGTCCTCTTATATTAGCAAAATTTTCATCAATAAATAACGGACCATGATGTTGATCAAAAGTATCTTTGCCTCCAACAAAATGAAGCATATGATTAATCCAAGATGGATGATCAATTAATTTTTCGAATGGCTTACCTGCTTCGTAAATTTGCTGAAGATTAAGACCTTCTTTTCCACCATAGTTGTGACCATGAACATGTCCTGCCCATTCATCATTTTTTACATTTTTTAATTTATCTAAAATATTATTAAGATTTTTTAATTCTTTTTTATTTAAAGCATTTTCAATTACTAAGTATCCATTTAGATCAAATAAATATTCATCAAGCTTTGAAACTTTTTTCACAATTATATTTTGAAGTAAAAATTTATTCTTTTCAAGAATAAAAGTCTAATTTATGACTGCTTTAAAATCACCAGATTTGTATTTGATAGCCATTTCACCTAAAGACATTGAATTTATTGAAGATGCATTACCGGCAGTGCCAAATTCTTGTAATCTATTTTTTACAACTTCCTTCATTGCATCTTTAGAAAGTAGTAAATATTTACGGGGATCAAATTGAGATGGATTTTCATGAAAATATTTTCTAACAGCCGCTGTAGCAGCTAATCTCAGATCCGTATCAACATTAACTTTTCTCACGCCATGTTTAATGCCTTCTTGAATTTCTGAAACAGGTACGCCGTATGTCTCTTTTATTTTTCCACCATACTCATTAATAGTTTTTATTAAATCTTGTGGCACTGATGATGATCCGTGCATAACCAAATGTGTATTCGGAAGTCTTGAGTGAATTTCTTTTATTCTGTCTATTGCTAATATATCTCCTGTCGGTGGTCGTGAAAATTTATAAGCACCATGACTCGTTCCAATTGCAATAGCTAATGCGTCAACATTAGTTGCTTTTACAAAATCTGAAGCTTCATTAGGATCCGTTAGTAATTGATCATGATCAAGTTTACCTTCTGCACCTACACCGTCTTCTTTTTCCCCAGTTCCAGTTTCCAAAGAACCTAAACATCCAATTTCTCCTTCAACGGAGACACCTAAAGCATGCGCCATATCAGTTGTTTCTTTGGTAACTCTAACATTGTAATCAAAGTCTGAAGGTGTTTTTTGATCATCCATTAAGGAGCCATCCATCATTACGGAAGTAAAACCTAATTCAATACAGTTTTTACAATCACTCGGAGATCCTCCATGATCTTGATGTAGAACAGTTGGAATGTCTGAAAACTCATCCATTGCTGCTTCAACTAATTTTTTAACAAAAATGGGGCCGGCATATTTTCTTGCAGCGCCAGATGCTTGCAGAATTACAGGGCTATTTAATTCTTTAGCCCCTTCCATTATGGCTCTTATTGCTTCCAAGTTATTTACATTAAATGCAGGTACACCATAATTATTTTCAGCTGCATGATCTAATAGTTGTCGAAGCGAAATTAATGACATATGTGGACTCTATTAAACATAATAATAATTAATTCAACTAAACAGTGAAAGAAATTTTAAAATATTCTTGTCTAATTTTTTTATATGCTTTGTCACATAGTTATTTAGCAACATGTTTTGCAATTGATTTAAAAATAAAAGGTTATGAAGAACGTTACATAGGTCTATCATTATCATTCTGGGGTATCGGAGTTATTTTAGGGGCATTATTACATAATTTAATAAGAAAAAAATTAAATTTATTTTCTACAATTTTATATGGTTCAATAATTCAGTTAAGTTTTTCTTTAATTTTTTTAATTGATCAAAATACTTTTCTAGTAGCTTTAATGCAATTTGTTATGGGTATAACTAGTGCAATTAATTCATTAACGCTTGAATCACACATCAGCTCTAAATTTAAGAAAACATCTGGTTTCTATATATCTTTATTTTGGTCATCTGCTGGATTAGGCGCAATTACTGGAAGTCTATTTATAGCAATAAATGGTATAAATAATTTAACTTATTATGTAGCAGCTTTATTTTTTCTTATGCATTTTATTCCAATTTATTTATTTCGCTCATCTATTAGTAAAATTGCCATTGAAAACCTGAGTCTTAGATTATCTAAAAATGTTTTAAGTAAAATAAAATATTTACTTTTTTGTGTAATATTATTTGGTGCATGTGATGCTGGATTTAGCTCATTATTTCCATCATATTTATTAGAAGAATCATATAGTGATAAGCAAGTTGGAAGAATAAATTTTTTAGCTGGATTAATTGCTTTAGTTTTTTATCCCTTTATGGGCAAGTTAGTAGATAATTATAATAAGACTATTATTTTTAATACTTTTTGTTTTATAAATTTTATTAATTTATTTATTCTTTATTTTATCAGTGATTTTTATGTTTATATAATTTGTGTAGCATTTTATTATTACACCATTGGAACAGTTTTCTTAATTACATTTAATATTGTAGGTAAAAAACTTGAAGGGGGAGTAATAGTTTTTGGAATAGCTGGTCACTATATCAGTGAAAATATCGGAAGTTTTCTTGGTCCTAATTTAATTGGTAATATCATTAATATAAATATTAATTATTTCTTTTTAATATTTGTTTTTTTATACATCTTAATAGTCTTACTATTTAATTATAATCAAATAAAAGATGGTGGGCCCTCAGGGACTTGAACCCCGGACCACCCCGTTATGAGCGGGGCGCTCTAACCAACTGAGCTAAGAGCCCTCAAAATCCCTTATAGATGATTATCAAAATTTTAATAATATTTATTTTTTAGAATTTAGCATTTTTTTTACTGAATGATAAAATTCATCAGTAACAGTAAAATAAAAGCCATTTTCTTCATGTAAAGAATTATTACCGTTTCCATTTACTGTATGAAAGTCTGTGAGATGTTTAAAAAAAATATTTATATCTGGAATGGCATATTTTCTACCATCATCACTTTTTATGATAAAACCCTCCTTACTCACCCACAACCTCAAATGCTGATTGAACAAGTTGCTTGGTATACTCATTAATTGGATTATCAAGAACATCTTTTGTAATTCCCTCTTCAATTACTTTACCATCTTTCATCACTAAAGTGTAATGACATAAGGATCTAATTACTTTTAAATTATGGCTAATAAATATGTAAGATAAATTATGATTTCTTCTTAAGGATCTTAGTAAATCTATTATTTGTGCTTGAATTGATAAATCTAACGCTGATGTTGGTTCATCCAATAATATAAATTCAGGATTTAAGATTATTGCTCTAGCTATAGCTATTCTTTGTCTTTGACCTCCAGAAAATTCATGCGGAAATCTATGTAAGACGCTTTCATCTAAATTAACTTCTTCAAGCGTTTTTATTACTAAATTATCTTTTTCTTCACTAGATAAATCTTTTCTATTAATTTCTAAACCTTCTCCTATAATTTGTTTAACAGTATGTCTTGGGTTTAATGAAGAAAAAGGATCTTGAAATACTATTTGCATGTGTTCTCTAAGTTCTTTCATTTTTTGAGTATTATAATTTTGAATTTCTTGATCCTCAAAAAAAATTTTACCAGAATTAATTTCTTGAAGCTTAATTAATGACATTCCTAAAGTACTTTTTCCTGAACCGCTCTCTCCAACAATACCTATTGTCTCTCCGTATCTAGCTTTTATATCAACATTATTAACAGCAATGAGCTCTGATGTTTTTTGATTAAAAAAATTTCCTTTTTTTAATACAAATTTAACAGTACATTTTTGACCTTCTATAATATAATTTTTATTTTCCTCATCAAATGGATCTGGCTCACCACTTGGCTCAGAGTTAATTAGATGTTTTGTATATTCATGTTTAGGATTAGAAAAAACATCTTCTGTATACCCTTTTTCTACTATCTTACCGTATCGCATTACACAAATGCGATCACTGGTTTTACGCACAACTGTTAAATCATGAGTAATAAGCATTATTGCCATGCCGTATTTTTTTTGAAGATTTTTTAATAATTTTAAAATTTGTGATTGTATCGTTACATCTAAAGCTGTTGTTGGTTCATCTGCAATAAGTAAATCAGGTTTATTTGCAATCGCAATCGCGATCATGATTCTTTGTCTTTGACCCCCTGATAACTGGTGTGGATATTGATTTAATCTTTCTTCGGGTTGTGGAATCTGAACTTCATTTAATAACTCTAAAGCCCTTTTTTGAGCTTGAAATTTACTTATGTTACTATGTTCACGAAGAACTTCTATAATTTGACTTCCTATCTTATGTAAAGGATTTAAACTAGTTAAGGGTTCTTGAAAAATCATTGTTATACCATCCCCTCTGATTTGTCTCATTTGCTCATCAGTGAATTTACCTGTCTCAACACCTTTAAAAAAAATATTAGTTTTTGGTCCAACTGTTGAATTTTTTGGTAACATCTTCATGATGGTTCTTGCAGTAACAGATTTACCAGAACCTGACTCACCAACTATTGCAAGTGTCTCACCTTTCATAATATCAAATGAAATATCGTTTACGGCGTTTACTACACCTCCTTCAACACTGAATTTAATTTCAGCATTTTTTAGATCTAAAAGTTTTGTATTATTTTGAGACTGCATATGGATCTACCGCATCTCTTATACCATCGCCAAAAGCGTTAAATGCTAAAACTGTAAAAATAATCATACCTACTGGAGCCATCATCCAAGGAGCATAGGCAAAACTTTGTATATCTAAAACCTGATTTAACATAACACCCCATGAAACCATAGGATGCTGAACACCTACACCTAAAAAACTTAAAAATGTTTCAACTAAAATAATTGAAGGAATAGTAAAGGAAGTCCATACAATTACATGAGATAATGTATTTGGAAAAATATGTTGAATCATTATTCGAGATCTTGAAGCACCAAGAGCTCTAGCAGCTCTTACAAACTCTAGATTTCTTACTAAAAAAGTTTTACCCCTAATCTCTCTTGCAATTGATGCCCAGTTTAATAATACAATAATTGCAGCAAATAAAATAAAGACAACTGTTTCATCTGCTCTTCTCGGTAAAAGTGCAACTAATGCAAAATATAATGGATAAGCTGGAAAAGAAAGAGCAAATTCTGTAACTCTTTGAGCAACTAAATCATAAGTTCCCCCAAAATAACCAGAACTTATGCCTATCATTAAACCAATAATTAATGATGCACCAACTGCAATGAGAGCAAATAATAATGTTATTTGTGTTCCAACTAACATTCGTGATAACATATCCCTTCCCATATTATCAGTACCTAAAAGATGTATATTTCCATCATTGTTTCCAAATAATCGAAGATTAAAATTCATTCCAAAAATTGTATATTCATCACCTTGTATAAAAAATTTTATAGGAATCATTTCTTCAGACTCAGAAAAAGTAAACTCAAAAGTTTCCATGTCCATTTCTTCAATAGTTTTATAAACAAAAGGACGAAAATGAAAGTTACCATTATTATCAAAAAAATGTATTAGTTGGGGAGGATGATATAATTCATCTTGAACAACTTTTTTATAATTATGTGGTGATAAAAATTCTGCAAATACTGCTAAAAATAAAATAAATATAACTCCATAAAAACCAAACATCCCATATCTATTTTTTTTAAGTCTTAAGTAAGAGAGGTGCCAATGGGAGTTAACTTTTATATAATTATCAGTCTCTGCATTTAATGTTTGAATATTATTACTATCCACTATGCTGCGCCTCCCGCCATATCTCTAATTCTAGGATCTAAGAGTGCTAAAAAACAATCTGCAACAAAATTACCAATTACTAATACTAGTGATAAAATCATGAAGATTGAGGAGGCAACATATATATCCATTGAAGATACAGAACTGAGCACTAATGGACCTACTGTTGGTATTGCTAAAACAATAGCAACTTCTATTTCACCCTCTATAAGGTAGGATACACTTCTACCTTGGTTCATAATGATTGGATGCAATGCATTTGGAACACCATGCTTCCAAACTATTTTACTTTCCTTTAATCCTTTTGCTCTAGCTGTTTCAATAAATTGCATTTTTAAAACATCTAATAAATTTCCCCTCATCATCCTCATTTGATAGCCAGCCCCAACAAAACTTCCAACCGCAATAATTGGCCAAGTATGTAGGAAAAAATCCCAAGTTTTAGCTAAACTCCACCAACCTTCTTGCAATACGTATTCCTGTGAAAATAACGATCCGTAATAGGGAGAATGAAACTTAATTGCCCAAAAATATAAAATGAAAATTGCTATTATAAACTTAGGAATGGAGAAAGCTAAGAATGTTAAGACCGTGGCTATCTGATCTCCAATTTGATATTGATGAGTAGCGGCATATACGCCCGCAAGAATACCAATCGTTACTGCATTAAAATAACAAATAAATGCCAGTAGTAATGTCCGCGGAATCCTATCTCCAACAACATCATTTACTGGTCTTTTTTGAACAAATGAATCTCCTAAATCCCAATATAAAGTTACATCTTTAACCCAAGTTAAATATTGTATGTATACAGGTTTATCTAAACCAAGTTTTTTTCTTAAATCTTGAGCTTGAATTTCTGCTTCATCTTCACTTATTCCGCCAAGCATCATTGTTTGTCTTTTCCATTGATCTGCGTAATCTCCAGGCATTGCTTGAACAAGAATGAATGCTACAAGAGTAATTGCTATTAGCAGAGGAATAGTTGCTATTAGCCTTTTTAAAAAGAAAATTAGAAAACCCATATTTGAAATTTAAGTTAATTCTATGGCCCTTTTACGGGCCATAGAAAATATATATTATTAATACTCTGCTAATACACCAGGTAAGAACTCATCAAGTTGATCAGCTTTTGGAGTATAAAGTCTAGACCTCATAACTCCATCTTCTGCCCACTCATACATATACACAGGTGCACCAGGATGATTATTTTTTATCCTTTTATTGATTAAAAGTGCAGCTGGAGCTTGAATTAAGCCCACGGTATATACATTTTCAGTTCTAACTCTCTGGATATCTCTAGCAAGACTTGCAACTTCTGAAAGATCATTAGTTGATAATATGCCTTGAGCCTTATCAACCAGTGTTTCTTCAAATGCAAGTAGATCGCCTTCATTGTCTCTATGCCATGCTGGATTTTGAGATGTTGTTGGCAATCTATCACCAATATTCTTCGTCGCAACAACCCAGTGCTCTCTTGCAATATACATGCTCCAATTTCCACTATCAGTGAATGCATCAGTATTATCAGAAGGTTTTAAAACTGGTTTAATACCAATTGCTTCAAACATACTTACAGAAGCATCAGCTAATTTATTATCAGTAGATCTTAAACTATTATAAAGAACATCAATAACAAGGTCATCTCCTCCATTAGGAAGATTTCTTATACCATTGCCGTCTGAGTCTTCTAAACCAAGACCATCCAAAATTGAATTAGCTCCAGATACATTATATGCATAGTAAATTGAGTCATCAAAATTATGAAAAGGAGAACCTGCTACAAAACCACCAGCATGTGGATGAAAAAAAGGTCCTCTAGCAACTGATTGACCCATAGTGTCTCTATCCATTGCATGTGACATTGCTTTTCTAAATTCCACATTTCTAAATAATTTTCTAAGCTCTCTTTCATAATCACTGCTTACACCAAATTCTGAAGATAGATTCAGCATTAAGTCCCAAGCAATCAACCTTGTACCAAATACTGATTTAACTGGAGAATTAGGATCTTTGTTTTGTTTTAATGCTTCAACATAGTTTCCTGGATTTTCCATATTGGAAAAATCTCCAGTACCAGCTAAGGCCTGAGTAGTTCTATCATCCCAAGATGTTAACTTGTAGATAGTTTCATTATAGTAAGGAAGTTGATTACATTCTTCATCTACTTTCCAGTAATACGGGTTACGCTTCATAACCATTAACTCATCTACTTTATGAACTACTGGAACAAAAGCTCCCATTGTAACAATAGGTAAAACACTTGCTGGCATTCCATTAGCGTATGACTCGTAAGTTGCATCACTATTATGCGCAGGGTGTAATGGTTTCATTACATGAGATGGTCCAGGAGCGCCTCCCATATATGCAAGCTGTGCTAATACAGCATTACCTTTTGGTTCATCAAAATTAAATTTGAATGAATATGGTCCAAGTATTTCGAGAGTTGTTCCTGCTCCTAATGCATCTTTAGGTAATCTAGAATTTACATTGGCGTCTTGAACATTATCGTTCCACCAAAAATCTATGTCTTCAGTGTCAAATATATCTCCATCTGACCATCTAGCTCCCTCTAAAAGATACATCGTTAGTGATTTTCTATCAGAACTGAATTCCCAATCTTTTGCCAAGTTTGGAAGTGGATTAGCTTCTTCTGCTTTAACTTGCCATAGAGGTCCAAGTCTAGTCAATGATTCCATTAGTTGAATATTAATTCCACCCCATCCTTGACTTTGTCCAGCTAACCAGTTGAAACCTTCTGGTCTTCCACCAATAACATGTCGAAATGTTCCACCATACTCACCAATACCATCAACCATTTGATCTTTTTTTGCCATCCATGGTTCTTTAGGCATTCTTTCGTTTACAGGTGGTAACTTTCCAGCATCAACATAAGATTTTGTTAGAGGTGATTCATTATAACTATCACAACTTTGATAAGTCCATAAATCATCTCTTCCCACAAGTTCAATATCCATACCGGACATACTCTTGTCTTTAGGCAAAGTTTCTAAACCACTTACAGTTGAAGTCATAGCAAAAATACTAACTCCAACAAGTAAGCTTGCTGCCTTGCTTTTAAATTTGAATTTATTTTCAATACCCATCTTTCCTCCCTTAGAAAAAATATTTACATAAATAGAGTATTTTTTTTCTACAAAATCAATATCAAAAATAAATTATTTTTTAATAATTTTATGAGTTTGTAGAAATATTGATAAATTGGTTGTGAGTAAGAGATTCCTTAATAATTTGATTAAATTTTTGAGAAAAATCATTATAATATTGTCTAGAACTAGACCTTAAATCATACTTTTGCATTTGTTGTCTTGCAGATTCCTTATTTAATAGCCCAAGACCGTCTACAACTGGGTAATAAAGCTGTGATTGTACATGAGGTAGGCCAGATAAGTAATCATCAAAGTGATCCAAACTTGGAAGTTCATCTTGCCAAAGTGATATAAGTTTTTTTGTTTCTTCACTAATACATTCATCAGCAACATATTCCCAAAATTGTGAATCTCTTCTCTTAGAAACATAATGCATATTCAAGAAAGTTTTAAAATCATCAAACTGTCGACCAATACGATTATTAAAATCTGATATTTTATTATCATCATTGAAATCCATTTCTTTTTTTAAATATTCAGAAGCAAATAAAATTAATTGTACCAAAGTACTATGAATGGAAGTGGCCTCCAATGGTTCAAGAAAACCTGATGATAAACCTATTGCCAAACAATTTTTTACCCAATACTTTTCAAGTCGACCACTATTAAATTTTATATCTCTTCTTGGTTCAATTTTATGTCCAAAAACTTTTTCTATTTCTTCTTGTGCTTGATCAGGTGAAATAAATTGATCACTATATACATAGCCAGCACCTATTCTTTCTTGAGTTGGTATTTGCCACATCCACCCAAATTTTTGTGCCCAAGCTAAAGTATAATTAATATAATTTTCTTCATTAATATCTAGAAAGAAAGGCATTGCTCTATTAACAGGTAAATTGTCTTGATAGGATTTCCATTTTGTTTTGTACTGATCTCCAATAATTAATTTCCTAAATCCACTACAATCAACAACGAGATCAATATCTAATTCTAACCCACTCTCAAAATGTAAAGATTCTATTGTTCCATCATCATTAACTTTACAAGATGTATAAACATCATCGATTATTTCTATATTCTGAGATCTTTTCTTTAAATAACTAGCTACTAGTGAATTATCAAAATGATACGCATAATAAAATGGACTAATAAGTTCTAAATTATTATCTTTATAAACATAGGGAACTTTTTTATTTTGCATAAGTAACGTATGTAGGTGAATTTCTGAAACAGGTCTCCCAGCAGCGACGGCATAAGCTTTTAAGTATTCAAAATTTTCTGGCTTACTTTTTGGTGCTATTAATTGAGGGTCATCAATTGGTCCATAATAAGTATACCCCAATTCTTTCCAGTCTTTATGAACGATACCAAACTTTAAAGTAGCTTTAGTTTCTTTTAAAAAATCTGTCTCATCTAAATTATATTTTTTTAAAAACTCATAAAAAATACTTGTTGTTCCTTCTCCAACACCAATTGTTGGAATTTTTGATGATTCAATTACTTTTACATTTGCATTTAATTTATTAGAGTAAAAAAAATCACTCATAATATAAGCAGCTAACCATCCAGCAGTTCCACCACCTAAAATAACAACATTTTTAATTTCTTTCATAAGTTATTTATCAAATTCAAAAGCTTGTGCTTCTACAAGCAGAGATGATTCTTTGTCGTTTTTTAGTTCTTCAGGTGATCTTGTTTTCATTCGAGCAGCGCCTTTAAAATTTTTCTTTTTAACAGTTGATTTTTTTATTCTTTCTAATGCTTGATCCATTTCATTTTGGTATTGTGGTAACCACTTAGATTGAGCTACTAACATTTCATCTACCATTGCCCAAACTTCATCAGGTGAACAAACTGCACTTACTAATGGATCTTGTAGAACAGCTAATTTTAAAAGATTAATATCTCCATCAATTGCTGCTTTAACAGCCATTCTTTGCACATCAATTGAAGTTCGGCATAATGAGGCACAAGCCATTGGTAATTCTATACCCTTAATCATTTTAATACCGTCCTTATCAACTATGCCAGTACTTTCAATTACACAATCATCTGGTAAATTTTTTATAGTACCATTGTTTACAACATTAAAATGACCTCTATAAGGTCTGTTAGTTTCTATAGCTTCAATTATATAACTTCCATGCTCAGTTGATCTTTTGTGAGTTGATATATCAATTCCAGATTCATTTAAAAATTTTGAAAAATCTTCTACAAACCAATTTCTTTTTTCTGAAGTAACTCTTAAATATCCACCTGTTTCACCATGTATCCAATTTGATAGATCAATCCAATTTGGTATTTCTTCTACCCTCTTTCTATACCATGGAAGATATTCACTTAAATGACCATTACTTTCAGTTGAGAATAAGCCAAATCTCTTTAGAATATCAATTCTAACTTTTTCTTGTTTTGATATTTCAGGATGATTTTCTAAAGCTTCGACAAGCACATCTTTTGAGACCTTTTCGCCTTTAAATTTTAAATCAATGTACCATGTCATATGATTAATTCCACTGCACATATACTCAAGATCAGTATCGTTTTCAGAACCTAAAGCCTTAGAAATTAATTTGGCACCACCTTGAACACCGTGGCACAAACCGACCGTATTTACTTTTGCTTCAGATATAGCTGCCCATGTGTTCATAGCCATAGGATTAGAATAATTTAAAAATAATGCATCTTTATGAGAAAAAGATTTTATATCATCACAAAATTTTAAAGTTTGAGGAATATTTCTTTGTCCATATAAAATTCCTCCAGCACAAATTGTATCTCCTACACATTGATCTACTCCATATTGAAGGGGGATATTAATATCATGTTCAAATGCTTCTAACCCACCTATTCTAGTACAATTAATAATATATTTTGCCCCATCTAGTGATTTTTTTCTATCAGTTGATTGTTCTATCTTTGCTGGGAGCTTATTTTGATCAATATCTTTTTGAATTAAACGAGAAACTAATTCTAAATTTTTTTTTGAAATATCATGAAATGAAAAAGTGATATCTTGAAATTCAGGAACTTTTAGCAAATCTCTTACTAAGGTTTGTGTAAACCCTATACTGCCTGCACCAATAAAACTAATTTTCATATTTTTATTTTTACACTGAGTAAATTAATTGACAATGTTTTATTTTTATACATCATTAAAAAATATTAAAGATGACTGAATTACAGAATTTTATAAAAAATGGATTTGTTCTAAAGAAAAGTCTTTTTTCTAAAGAGGAGATTGATAAGTTAAATCAATACATCTCTATTCGACAAGACAAAGAGCAAAGTGCTAGAGAAACAACAACTTCAACTGGGAAATTAACAATGACGATGTGGAATCATCCTTCAGAAGATTTATTTGGAAAATTCTCTACTAATGAAAGAATAGTCAAACCAATGGAAATTTTCTTAAATGATGAAGTTTATCATTATCATTCCAAAATTATTTGGAAAAATCCAGGTGATGGTGGATTTGATTGGCATCAAGATTATGGTTATTGGTATCACAACGCCTGTCTTTATCCAGATATGGCATCATGTTTTATAATGCTAGATAAAGCAAATAAAGAAAATGGCTGTCTCAAAGTATTGAGAGGCTCTCATCGTGTTGGAAGAATTAGCCATGAACGATCAGACACACCTGAACAAACAGCAGATAATGAAAGAATAAGAGAATTAGAAAAAAGACATGAGTCTGTTTATATTGAAGCAGAACCAGGAGATGCATTATTCTTTCATTCAAATCTATTGCACTCTTCTGATGCAAATAAATCAAAAAATTCTAGAAGAACATTAATAGTGTGCTTTAATACTAAATCCAATAATCCTTATAAAGAAATTGGACATGCTTCTTATAACCAGTTAAAAGTAGCAAATCATAATTCAATTATGGAGTATAAAATTGACTAAACTCACAATCATTGGTGCTGGTAGCGCAGTATTTACCAAAAATATTTTTACAGATTTAATGTTTATTGATGATTTTAAAAAAATGGACATTGCGCTGGTAGACATCGATGAGAAAAGATTAAAAATTTCTCATGAGTTACTAGATGTAATTGCAAAAAAGTTGGATGCTTCTCCTAATATAAAATCATATACAAATAGAAAAGAAGCTTTAGCAGGTTCTGATTTTGTACAATCAACTATCCAAGTGGGAGGATATAAACCATCAACAGTAATAGATTTTGATATTCCAAATCAATTTGGGTTAAAACAAACAATTGCTGATACCCTAGGCATTGGAGGAATTATGCGAGGTCTCAGAACAATTCCTGTTTTAGTGGATATTGGTAAAGATATAATGGATCTCTGTCCAAATTCATTATGGTTGCAATATGTAAATCCAATGTGTTCAAATATGATAGCGATAAATAACGCATGTCCTGGAATTAATTCTATAGGACTATGTCATTCAGTGCAAGGAACTGCAGAAATGCTTGCTAGAGATTTAAATGAAAAAATTGAAGATATTGATTATCTATGTGCTGGGATTAATCATATGGCTTTCTATAAAAAGTTTTCAAAAAAAAATGGTAATGGGGGAGAGGATCTTTATCCAAGATTGAAAAAGTTAGCTGATGATATTGTTAGAGATAAAATAACATCTACTAGAAGTATAGGTAGGGATAGTGAATCAGATAAAGTTCTACATGAAAAAGTAAGATATGAAATTTTAAGACGATTTGGTTATTTTGTTACAGAGTCTAGTGAACATTTTGCTGAGTATGTTCCATGGTTTATTAAACAAAACAGACAAGATTTAATTGATCAATATAAAATTCCAATTGAAGAGTATATTGATAGGTGTGAAAATAATATCAAGTTATGGGACGATTTAGAAAAAGATATGACACCCATACATAATCAACCTCTAAAAAGAGGAAAGGAATATGCATCATACATTATGGACGCTGTAACAAATAATAATGAAGTAACGATTAACGGTAATGTAATGAATGATGGATATATAGATAATTTACCATCAAATTGTTGTGTTGAAGTTCCCTGTTTAATTAATTCAAATGGTAATGAACCTCAAAAGACCGGTCGCCTACCTGAACATTTAGCAGCATTAATGAGAACAAATATAAATGTTCAAATATTGACTGCAGAAGCGGCATTAACAAATAAAAAAGAGCATATCTATCATGCTGCAATGCTTGATCCCCTTACTGGAGCTAATTTATCAATTGATGAAATATATGCAATGGTTGATAAGTTAATTGCAGCACACGGGAAATATTTACCAAAATATCATTAATGTCGAAACTTACAGTTAAAGATTTATTTGACAAAAAAGGAAAAGTTAAATTAACAGAACTGTATGTAACAAATGCTTTAGAAGCGTATGCAGCTGAACAAGCTGGAATAGATATACAGATTGTATCATTTAAAAAAGATACATTAAGAACAGGAGTGCCAACAAATAAATGGTTTAGAGATGCACATATAAAAGATATTCGTGATGCCGCTCCAAACACTTTTATGATTTATGGTCTTGGTCAATTATCTTCTCCAGAAAAAGCAATTGATGCTGCTCTTATTGCAAGAGAAAATGGGGCCGATGCAGTTTATTGTGGTAATAGTCCAAAATATATAGAAGCTCTTCGAAATGAAGGATTGCCAGCCGTCAGTCATATAGGCTTAATACCTTATAAAAGTACATGGACTGGTGGTTTTAAAGCAGTAGGAAAAGATGCTATATCTGCCTACAACGTTTATCAAGATGCTTTGGCATACGATCAAGCAGGTGCAATTGGTCTTGAAGTAGAATGTGTGCCTGATAGAGTTGCGGAAGTTATTACAAAAAAAGTTAATTTATTAACATTATCTATGGGAAGTGGCCCTAAATGTGATGTTGAGTTTTTATTTATTCAAGATGTTATAGGTACCAATACTGATAGAGTGCCTCGTCATGCTAAAGTTTTTAAGGATACAAATAAATCTTACGAAAAGCTTGTTGATGACACTATTGAAGGACTTAAGAGTTTTATTGAAGACGTAAACACTAAAAAATTTCCAACTCCATCAAATATAGTTGAAATAAAAGATGATGAGTTTGAAAAATTTTTAAATAAGATTGGTTAGATATTTACTATTAATAAATCTTTTCCAATTATTGGATCTTTGCCAAAATCTTTTTTTACAATTTTCTTTAATTTTGAAACATTAAATCTTGTTGGAACAAAATGTGTTAAAACAAGTTTTTTACAGTTTGTTAGTTTAGCTACTTTACCTACAAGATTACTTGGAGTGTGATATTCTTTAACATTATGTAATGTTTTTTTAGTTCTTAGTTTTGATGTTTTATTCATTTCATATTCTATAAAAACCTCATGAAGTAAAACATCTGAGTTCTGAGCATTTTGCATTAAACTTTCACACGGTCTTGTATCTCCACTTATAGTTAATTTCTTATTATTATTATAAAATGAAAATCCATATGCATATGGCACTGGTTTATGATCAACTTCAAAGTATTTAATTTTAATATCATTTATACTTATTGAGCCTTTTTTATTAAATTCATAAACTTTATATTTCAAACCTTTTGTTGATTTTCTTTTTTCATATGAAATTCTTAATTCACGTTCAATTTTCCAAGCTGAAAATATTTTATCAACAAATTTCTTTGTTCCTTTTGGTCCATATATTTTCCAAATTGAATCTCTATCCGAGTGCCAAGATGATATAATGAGTTGATATAAATCAATTACATGATCAGTGTGCAAATGCGTAATCAATAAAGCATCAATATCTGCTGAAGAATATCCACTTTGATTTAATCTTTGTGTTACACCAGAACCACAATCAATTAGGATTTTAGTTTTTTTTGTTGATACAAAGTTTGATGCACCACACCTTTTGTAATCAATTGATGGGCATCCAGTTCCAAGAAGCGTTAGCTTCATTATTCGTCAAGAAATGTTTTTAACTTTCTTGCTCTAGTAGGGTGCTTTAATTTTCTTAGGGCTTTTGCTTCTATTTGTCTTATTCTTTCTCTTGTAACACTAAATTGCTGACCAACTTCTTCTAATGTATGATCACTATTCATACCAATACCAAATCGCATTCTTAAGACTCTTTCTTCTCTAGGTGTCAAAGAAGACAAAATTCTTGTAGTAGTATCCCGTAATGAACTTTTTACAGCTGCTTCAATTGGTATAAGAGCATTTTTATCCTCTATAAAATCTCCCAATGAACTATCTTCTTCATCACCAACAGGTGTTTCTAAACTTATAGGTTCTTTTGCAATTTTAAGAACTTTTTTAACTTTATCTAAAGGCATGTGCAGTCTATCTGCTAATTCATTAGGTGTTGGCTCTCTGCCGATCTCGGACATGATTTGTCTTGTTGTTCTAACAATTTTATTTATTGTTTCTATCATATGAACTGGAATTCTAATTGTTCTAGCTTGATCAGCAATTGATCTTGTTATTGCTTGTCTAATCCACCATGTAGCGTACGTAGAAAATTTATAACCTCTACGATATTCAAATTTATCAACTGCTTTCATAAGACCAATATTACCCTCTTGGATAAGATCTAAAAATTGCAGACCTCTATTTGTGTATTTTTTTGCAATAGATATGACAAGTCTTAAATTAGATTCAATCATTTCTTTTTTGGCCCTATTTGCTGATCTTTCTCCTTGCTGAACAGTTCCGACTATTCTTCTGAATTCTGATAATGGAAGTTCAGAAGCTGTTTGTATTTCTTTAATTTCTTCAATATTTTTATTAATTTCTATATGATTCCTATTTATAAATTTTTCCCAATTTTTATCTTTTGTAGATAGCAAACTTTGGATCCAATTTTTTTCAAAATTAAAATTTAAATATTGAGAGATAAAATCTTCCCTTTTTACCCCAGCGTTAGTAGCCATGCGAAGCATCTTACCTTCTCGTAAAAGAAGTTTTTTATTAAGTTCATACAAAGCTTCCATTAACGCTTCAATTGTTGTTGAGTTAAAATGAACAGCTTTCATAGCAGCAACCATTTCTTTTTGAATTTTCAAGTATTTTTTTTCCAAAGAAATGTAATTTTTTTCATTTTTTTTATCTGCATTAATTAGTTCTTGGCTGTGTTTTTGAAGTTTTTTGAATAACTTTGTTATATCATTAAAATCGTTTAATACTTTTGGTTTAAGCTTTTCTTCCATAGCTGCCAGTGAAACATTTAAGCTATCGTCATCATCGTCATCCTGTTGTTGTTCTTCTTCATTATTTTCTTCAGTGTTTTTTTCATTTTCTTTCTTTTTTTTATCATCCTCTTTATCACTTCCACCACTTTCAATGAGCTTAAGTGTGTCTTCTAGTTTTGAGTCAGAAATATCTGACATATCATAAGTAGCTTCCAAATCTACTATATCTCTTAAAAGCATAGTCCCATCTTTAATTGAATCTTTCCAATTAATAATTGATCTAATCGTCATTGGACTTTCACAAATTGCTCCAATCATTTTTTCTCTTCCTGCTTCAATTCTTTTAGCAATAGCTATTTCACCCTCTCTGCTTAAAAGCTCAACTGCACCCATGTCTCTTAGGTATAGTCTTACTGGATCATCTGTTTTACCTGTTTGTTTTTTTTCTTGTTCATCACTGCTCTCTTCAGATTTTGCAGTTTGCTCTTTTGCTAGAGTTATTAATTCTTTTGCCTCTTCCTCAGAATGAATTTTGATATTATTAGATAATAATAGATCGCTAAATTTTTTAATATTTTCTTCAAGTCTGAATTTTTTAGGAATAGCTTTTTCAATTATTTTTTTTGTATATATTCCATCAATTTTATGTTTGTTGATTAACTTAGCAAATATTTCTTTTATTTTCTCTTCAAAACCTGAGATTGCTTTTGGAATTTTTTTTGGTTTATCTTCTTTTGAAGATTTAATTAAATTCTTTTTGGATACTGGTTTTGAAATAGTTTTTATTGTTTTTTTTAAAATTTTTGGTTTAGCTTTGGCAGTCCTGGAAACTAATTTTTTCTTAGTTAATTTTTTTTTAATAGAAGTTTTGTTTTTAACAGCAGTAGTTTTTTTATTAGCAGTTTTTTTCTTCTTTTTTGCCATAACTTTATTTTAATAATTCTTCGTTGTTATTAAGATTAAAAGTGATATTTTTTAACTCATCCCATGTCATTGAAGACGAATTATTATGTATATCATTTAGGCTTTTATTTATTTTTTTCAAATTTGAAAGTCTTGTATTTAAATTATTTATGGATTCTTTAATTTCATTTATAACTTCCTTAGAATCATAATCTAAGCGTACATAAGGGAAAAGTTGAATTATACTATTATCCTTAGTTTTTTCGTAAATTTCAGATAGTTTATTGGAAAATTTAGCTGTGTAAATATTATCTATATCAACCTCAAAAAACTCTGATTTATGAATAAAATTTAAGAATTCAGTCTGATCATCATTTAATAATTCTGAAGTTGTCAACAAGGAATAGATCTCCTGTCTTAATTTCGTATGATTTAGATAGGCTGTAAGAAATGAGTAAATTTGTTTCTCTTTTAATGAAATCGTTTTTGGAGTAATTTTAATAGGTTTCTTTTTACTAGAAAATGATTTTAGTTTTTGAAAAAATAAAGATTTAAATTCATTTTTGTAAAAATATTTTATTTTACTATCTTTTATATTGCTAACTAATTCATCAATATAATTATCAAATATAACTTTATTATCGGATTTTTGTAGATCAATTGATTTTGATGATTCCTGAAAAATAAAATCTACAATTGACAGTGGATTTTTTAAGTATGTTGCAAACTTACTTAGAGAATATTCATTTATAAAAGTATCTGGGTCGTATTCATTTGGCAAAATAACAAATTGTAATAATTTTGAAGGAGTTAAATAAGGTAATGACATTATAGCACTTTTAAAAGAAGCCTTTAAACCTGATGTGTCTCCATCGAACATCAATGTTGGTTTATTTACATATTTCCATGATAATAAAAGATGACTATCAGTTAAAGCAGTTCCAAGTGGCGCTACGGCTGTTTTAATATTTTTATCATATAAACTTATTACATCCATATAACCCTCACAAATTAACATATTTTTTTTTGATCTTATATTTTGTTTAGCGTTAAAAAGATTATACAAAATATTTCTTTTTTTAAAAAAATCACTTTCAGGTGAATTAATATATTTAGGATTTGAGTTATCTAATACTCTTCCGCCAAATCCAACAATTTTTCCATATTCATTTGTAATTGGAAATATAAGTCTGTTGTAAAAAAAATCACGTATCTTATTATTTTTATCTAGTTTTACTACATTACTTTCAAGTAGTTCTGTATCTTGAAAACCTTGTTCTTTTAGAAATTGATATAGAGTTTGTTTTGAGTTGGAAGAAAATCCTAACTTAAAATATTTAATAGTCTCGTCTGATAAATTTCTTTTATTTAAATATCTTTGACAATCTTTATTTTCCTTTAGATTATCTTGAAACCATTTTGTCGAAATTTCTAAAATTTTATAAATTTTATCATTTTTTTTATTAATATTTGAATCAAAATTATCAACTATTCTAATACCAACTCTTTGAGCTAATTCTTTTACTGCCTCAGGGAAAGAAAAATTATAAAGGTCTGTGTATATTGTAAATATATCTCCTTTAGCCCCACATCCAAAACAGTAATATGAACCTAACTCATCATTTATTTTGCAAGATGGAGTTTTTTCATCATGAAAAGGACAACAACACCAACTATCTTTTCCTTTTTTTATGACTTTTGTTTTTTTTTCTATTTCTTGTGAAAGAATAATTTTTGATTTTATTAATTCAAGATCATTTTTTGAAAATGACATCAATTGCCCAGTAAAGATTTAGCAATTTTTCCAACTAAACCCATATCTATTTTTCCAGTATATTTTTCCTTAATAATTTTCATAAGTGCGCCCATTTCTTTGAGTGAAGTATAATTATTTTCTTGAATTATATTCTTTATGATCAATATTGCTTCATCTTCATCCATTTGTTTGGGTAAAAACATTTCTATTATTTTGATTTCATTTAGTTCATTTTCAATAAGATCATTCCGATTCGCTTTTTTAAAAGCTTCTATTGAATCTTTTCTTTGTTTTACTAAACTTTGAAGTAAACTTAAAATATCAGAATCGGTTAAAGCGTCTTGCTTACCTCTTAGAGAGATTTCTTTATCTTTAATTGAACTCTTAATTAATCGTAAGGTATTTACTGAATTAAAGTCTTTTTCTTTGATAGAATTGTTATAATGACTTTCAATTTTATCCTTCAAGCTCATATTTTTTCACTTTCTAATAAATTTAATTTAATAATATAATTCTTCTTTTTAATTTCAACTAATCCTTGACTACATTGTTATAAATGCATACTAACTATCATTTTGCTTCATCAAAATATAATGGAAGTTTCAAAAAAAATACCACATATACACATTAAAACCGCGGCTCTTGTATTAGAAAATGGTGAAATCTTATGGGGTTATGGATTAGGACAGAAAAAGGCTGCGGTAGGTGAGCTTTGTTTTAATACTTCACAAACAGGCTATCAAGAAGCATTATCGGATCCTTCATATACAAAACAAATCATAACATTTACTTTTCCACATGTTGGAATTGTAGGAACAAATCAAGAAGATCAAGAGTCAAAAAAAATCTATGCTGATGGTTGCGTAATAAATCAACCATTATCAGAATATTCAAATTGGAGAGCAGAAAATGACTTAAATTCATATTTTTTAAAAAATAAAATTCCATGCATTTTCGGAATTGACACTAGATACTTAACTAAGAAATTATCTGTTGAGGGAGCTAAGAAGGCTGCAATAATTTACTTTGGAGAAGGTGAAAATAAAATTGAAAAACTTAAAACTCAAATAAATGAGTGGAAAGGTCTTCAAAATTTAGATTTGGCTGGGATAGTGTCGACAGAGCAAAACTACAATTGGAAAAAGGGAATATGGAAAAGTGATAAATCAATTAAAAAACAATTTAAATATAATGTTACTTGTTTGGACTTTGGAATAAAAAATAACATTTTAAGAAATCTAAACGAATTTAATCTTAATCCAACTGTATTAAACTTATTTTCTAGCTACGAAGAAATAATAGAAACTAATCCCTCAGGAATTTTTTTATCGAACGGTCCCGGTGATCCATATGCCACAGGAAGTAAAATAGTAGATGTAATTAAAAAATTAATTGATGATAATATTCCAATATTTGGAATATGTTTAGGTCATCAAATATTAGGATTGGCTCTAAATGCAAAGACTAAAAAAATGTTTCAAGGTCACAGAGGTTCAAACCATCCCGTCAAAAATCTCACAACAGGCATTGTTGAAATTACTTCACAAAATCATGGTTTTGAAGTTGATAGAGATAGTTTTAGTAAAGATATAATTGAAACACATGTTTCACTATTTGACAGGACTAATGAAGGGTTAAAACATAAGCATCTGCCAGTATTTAGCGTTCAGTATCATCCAGAGGCGTCACCTGGTCCACACGATAGTCATTATTTATTTGAAGAATTTTATAAACTTATTGAGAATAATGCCAAAAAGAACTGATATAAATAAAATATTAATAGTAGGTGCAGGCCCTATAGTTATAGGTCAGGCTTGTGAATTTGATTACTCAGGTGCTCAAGCATGTAAGTCTCTAAAAGATGAAGGTTATAAAATTGTATTAATTAATTCAAATCCTGCAACAATAATGACTGATCCAGAATTAGCTGATCAAACTTATATTGAGCCTATAACTAAAGAATTTGTAGAAAAAATAATAGAAATAGAAAAACCAGATGCTCTCCTGCCAACTATGGGAGGGCAAACTGCTTTAAACGTTTCGATGGAACTTTTTAATAATCGAATACTTGAAAAACACGGAGTAAAAATGATTGGAGCAAACCCAACAGCAATAGAATTAGCTGAGGATAGACAAAAATTTAAAGATGCTATGAAAGAAATTGGTCTAAGCTGCCCTAAAAGTTACGTAGTTAACACTATTGAAGATTCAAAAAGGGTAAAAAATGAATTAAATTTACCTCTTGTTATAAGACCGAGTTTTACACTTGGAGGTACCGGAGGTGGTGTTGCCTATGATGATGAGGGGTTTATTGATTTATGTAATAGAGGTTTAAATGCTAGCCCAACAAATCAGATACTCATTGAAAAATCTGTTTCAGGTTGGAAAGAATTCGAGATGGAAGTTGTTAGAGATAATAAAGATAATTGTATTATTGTTTGTTCAATTGAAAATGTTGATCCAATGGGTGTTCATACTGGAGATAGCATTACAGTGGCTCCATCATTGACATTAACTGATAAAGAATATCAAATTTTAAGGAATGCTAGCATTAAGGTTCTCAGAAAAATAGGTGTAGATACTGGTGGCTCAAATGTTCAATTTGCAATAAATCCTGAAGATGGAGAAATTAATGTAATTGAAATGAATCCAAGAGTTAGTAGATCTTCTGCATTAGCATCAAAAGCTACAGGTTTTCCAATAGCAAAAATTGCTGCAAAATTAGCCGTAGGTTATACTTTAGATGAACTTGAAAATGATATTACTACAACAACACCAGCAAGTTTTGAGCCAACTATTGATTATGTTGTAACTAAAATTCCAAGATTTACTTTTGAAAAATTTGTTGGTGCAAATTCTGACTTAACGACATCTATGAAATCAGTTGGTGAGGCAATGAGTATAGGTAGATCTTTTAATGAATCAATCCAAAAGGGTTTTAATTCTCTTGAGTATGGTTTAACTGGTTTTGATAAACCAAAACTTAGCTCAAATAATAAAAATGCAATCTTGGATGAACTTAAAATACAATCTTCGCAACGCTTGTTAGTTGTAGGAGAAGCCATAAGGATTGGATTAACAGTTGATGAAATAAATCAAACTACAAAATATGATAAATGGTTTTTAAATCAAATTAAAACAATAATTGATTTTGAAAAAATCTTAAAAGAAAAAGGCCTCAACAAAGATATAATATTATATGCTAAGAAAATAGGATTTTCAGATAGTAAAATCTCATCAATATTAAGTATCAAAGAAAAAGAATTAAGAAAATTTAGAAGTGATAACGATATTAATCCAGTCTTCAGACTAGTGGATACTTGTGCAGGTGAATTTAGTTCTAAAACTCCGTATCTTTATTCTACTTACGATTGGGATTTTGAAAATACTAAATTCTGTGAAGCAAATCCTACATCAAAAGAAAAAGTAATAATTCTTGGAGGTGGTCCTAATAGAATAGGTCAAGGCATTGAATTTGATTATTGCTGTGTACATGCTGTCTATGCACTGAAAGAAAAAGGCATTGAAACAATAATGATAAATTGTAACCCAGAAACAGTTTCGACTGACTATGATACTGCTGATAGACTTTATTTTGAACCACTTTCAGCTGAAAGTGTTATTGAAATTTACAATAAAGAAAAAAGTAATGGAAATGTTCTAGGTGTGTTAGTTCAATTTGGAGGCCAGACTCCTTTAAAAATTGCAAAAGAATTAGAAGAAGCTGGAATAAAAGTTATAGGAACTTCAACTGAAGCAATAGATTTAGCTGAAGATAGAGATAGATTTAGTGAAATATTGATGAAACTAAAAATTGCTCAACCAAAAAATGCATTTGCAAATACTGTAACTCAAACTTTAGAAAAAGCTGAAGAAATTGGATATCCTGTTTTAGTTAGGCCTTCATATGTACTTGGTGGAAGAGCTATGCAAATCGCATACAATAAAGATAATTTAGAATCATTTTCTAATGAGGCTCTTGAAGTTTCTTCAAATAATATAATTTTAATTGATGAATATCTTGAGAATGCTAAAGAAATTGATGTAGATATAATTAGAGATAAAAATGGAGAAATATTTGTAGCTGGGATTATGGAACACATCGAAGAGGCAGGCATTCACTCTGGAGATAGTGCTTGTTCCTTACCTCCCTATTCAGTTAGTATAGAAACTCAGAATAAAATAATTGAATGGGTATCAAAAATTGCCAATGAAATTAATGTTGTTGGATTAATGAATACTCAATTAGCAATTAAAGATAAAAAAATATATGTTTTAGAAGTAAACCCAAGAGCCAGCAGGACTGTACCATTTGTGGCCAAGTCAAAAGGTATTCCAGTAGCAAAAATTGCAGCAAAAGTAATGATCGGCGAAAATCTTAATTCAATTTTGAATAACTATAAAATTAATGAATTAAAAAACTTTAATGTAAAAGAATCTGTTTTTCCTTTCAATAAATTTGATGGAGTGGATCTAATATTAGGTCCTGAAATGAAATCTACAGGAGAAGTTATGGGAATAGATAAAACCTTTTTATCTTCCTATATTAAGAGCCAAATAGCCTCTGGTAATATTCTTCCATCTAAAGGGACAGTATTTATCTCAATAGATAATGATAATAAAAAATTCATTATTAAGATAGCACAAAAATTAAAAGAATTAGATTTTAATCTACTTGCAACTAAAGGGACTGCTGAATACTTAAATACTAATAACATCGAGACAAAAATAATAAATAAAGTAAAAGAAGGTAATCCTCATGTAGTTGACTCATTAATTAATAATGAAATTCAGCTAGTAATTAATACAACAAAAACTCAATCATCTATTAAAGATAGCTATAGTATTAGAAGGACATCATTGATGTATAATATTCCATATTATACGACAATAGCTGGAGCAAAAGTTGCTGTAGATGCTATTGAACATATGAAAAATCAAGAGTTCACAATAAAAAGTCTTCAAACTATAAATTAATTTTATTGACTATAAAAAATAAATAAATCATCATGAGCTTATGAATAAAATTCCTATGACTGCTGAAGGTTATACAAAATTACAAGATGAATTAAAAAAATTAACCTCTGAAGATAGACCAAAAATAATTGAAGCAATTGCCGAAGCTAGAAGCCACGGTGATTTATCTGAAAATGCAGAATATCAATATGCTAAGGAGCAACAAAGTTTAATTGAAGGAAGAATTATAGATTTAGAGAGTGCTATTAGTAAAGCAGAGGTAATAGATGTTAAATCTGTTGAAGGTAACGATATTAAATTTGGTGCTACAGTTGAAATAGAAGATGATGAAAGTGGAGAAAAACAACAATATCAAATTGTTGGGGAATATGAATCAGATATTGAAAATAAAAAACTTTCAATTACTAGTCCTTTAGCAAGAGGCTTGATTGGTAAAACAGAAGAAGAAAATGTTGAAATCAACAGTCCAAAAGGTTTAAAAAGTTATACAATATTATCAGTAAAATACATTTGAATAAGGACAATCCTAAAATTTGGTCATTAACTGATGGTTCACAGGGAATGATAAGTCAAACTAAAGGCCTGGCAAATGAATTAAGTATAAATATAAAAGAATTTAAAACTGAAATAATTTTTCCTTGGAATAAATTACAACCAGGGATACTTCCTATTTTTAGTTGGATATTTAAAAATAAGTTACCAATAGATGAGATACCTGATTTAGTTATCAGTTGTGGAAGAAAAAGTGTTTACCTCTCAATCTATCTTAAAAAAAAATTTCCTAATATAATTAATATTCATATTCAAAACCCAAAAATTTCTTCAAAATACTTTTCATTTGTTATTGCTCCAAATCATGATGGTTTATATGGTGGAAATATAATCAATTCAACAGGTGCGATACATCATTTTAAAAAAACTAAGAATTTAAAAAATCATTATGGAATTAATACAAAAAATTTGATTACTTGTATTATTGGTGGTGAAAATAATCACTATAATTTCTCAAAAGAAAATACTTTAGATCTTTGTAAAAGAATAAAAAAATTAAAGTCTCATAATAATGAAATTTTAGTTCTTACCTCGAGAAGGACTAATAAAGAAATTAAGCATATTTTGAAAAAAGAATTGAGCACTATATCTACATTATGGCTTGGAGAGGGAAAGAATCCATACGAATTTGCTATTTATAATTCCAGTAATTTTATTATTACTTCTGACTCAACCTCTATGATTTCTGAAGCAAGTATATCTGGTAAGCCAATTTATGTTTATCAATTACCAATGAAGAGAAAAAGTAAAAGATTTATAAGATTCCATGAAGAATTTAAAAAAATGAATATAACAAGAGATTTTAATACTTTAGATAAATTAGAAATATGGACATATACGAAACTTGAGGAAAGCAAAAGAATTGCTGGAATTATAAAAAAAAGAATTATAGAAAGGAAAAATGAATCTTGAGAACTTAACTCATGCAGATTTTCCTTTTAATCACTGGGTATTTAGTAATTGTTTAGAAGAAGGCGCATTAGATGAAATTTCCTATAGTAATATTCCGTCAGGAGACAGAATGTACGATGGGACAAGAGCTGCAGATTATACAGGACAGGGAGTTGATGGTAAATTAAGACTTTTTATAACAAAAAATAATTGTCAAAATTTTCCATATCTAACAAAATTAATTCAGTCTTTACAAAACAAAGAAATGGTAAATAAAATATCAAAAATAATTGATAAAGATTTATCAAATTCATACGTCAGATTAGAGGTAATTGGAGATAAAAAAGGATTTTGGTTAAAACCACACAAAGATATTTCAGAAAAATTAATGACTATGATGGTTTGGGCAAACCCATATAATGAAGCGTCAAATTTGGGTACAGACCTATATGATAAAAATTTTAAATTAGTTAAAACAATTAAATATGTTCATAATAGTGGTTATTTTTTTTCTTCAGGGGATGATACTTGGCATGGACTTGAATTAAAAGAAATTCAAAAAGAAAGAAGATGTATTCAAATAAATTATGTTACTTTTAATACAGATTGGCCAGTTGAAAAAAGTGCTTAAATTATTAATTTAATTATATGACTGAAAAAATAGAAAATGATGTCTTAATTATTGGCTCTGGACCAGCAGGCTATACTGCTGCAATCTATGCAGCAAGAGCAAATTTAAAACCACATTTAGTTTCAGGTTTAGAACCAGGAGGTCAACTAACTATCACTACGGATGTAGAAAACTATCCAGGGTTTGAAAATGTTATTCAGGGTCCTTGGCTTATGGAACAAATGAAAGAACAAGCTGTAAAAGTAGGGACTATTTTTCATAATGATATTGTAACGTCAGTTGATTTTGAAAATAATCCATTTATTTCCAAAACTGAGTCAGGGAAAGAATTTGTATCCAAATCAATTATTATAGCAACAGGTGCTCAAGCTAGATGGTTGAATTTGGAAAGTGAAAAAAAATTTAAAGGATTTGGTATTTCTGCTTGTGCAACTTGCGATGGATTTTTCTTCAAAGATCAGCAAGTAGCAGTGATAGGTGGAGGTAATAGTGCCGTAGAGGAAGCAATGTTTTTGACTAAATTTGCTTCAAAGGTATTTTTAATTCATAGAAGAGATAGTTTGCGAGCTGAAAAAATTTTGCAAGAGAGACTATTTAACAATAAAAAAATTGAAATAATTTGGAACAGTAAAGTTTCTGAATTTGTTGGAGATGAAAATCCAAATACATTAAAAAAAATTATTTTAGAGAACACATTAGATAGAAGCAAAACAACTATAGATGTAGATGGCGCATTTATAGCTATAGGACATGATCCTGCTACTTCACTTTTTATTGATAAGTTAAAAATGGATGAGGAAAATTATATAATAACTAAACCTGATAGTACTGAGACAAGTATTAAAGGAGTTTTTGCAGCTGGAGATGTAAAAGATAAAATTTACAGACAGGCTGTTACTGCTGCTGGTATGGGTTGTATGGCTGCTTTAGAAGCTGAAAAATATATAGCAGAGAATTAATTATCCCTGTCTTGCTTTCATTCTGGGATTTTTTTTGTTAATTACATAAATCCTACCTTTTCTACGAACAACTTTGCAATCCTTATCCCTAGTTTTGGCAGTTTTTAATGAACATTTAACTTTCATAAAAAGCGCTTTAAATTCTGGGATTTGTTTTGTCAAACATATATTGTCTGAATTAATATGAGAAAGTTATCTTACCCTGGAAGATCTAATGTTTTAGCTCAAAATGGTATGGTGGCAACATCAAATCCATTAAGCTCTATGGTAGCAATTAATATACTTCAAAAAGGTGGAAATGCCGTTGATGCTGCTATCGCGGCTTCAGCTGTTCAAGCCGTAGTATGTCCTAGCGCAACAGGAATTGGCGGAGATTGCTTTGCAATTATTTCCATGAATGGTAAAAAACCAATTGCTGTAAACGGTTCTGGAATTGCTCCAAAAAAAGCAAATCTAAAATTTTATAAAGACAATAAAATAAAAAGTATTGGTTTAACAAGTCCACATTCAGTTACTATTCCTGGGGCAGTCCATGCATGGTGTTCTATGCATGAAAAATTTGGAAGAATTGATTTTAAAGAAGTTTTATCTGGTGCAGTAAATTTTGCTAGAAATGGATTTCCTATTCATGAAGTTGAAGCTATCGCTTGGAAGGAAAATGAAAAAAAACTTAAAAAAAATCCTAATTCTAAAAGAGTGTTTTTAAATAAAAATCTTAGTTATGGATTTGGTGAAGTTTTTAAGAATATTCCTTTAGCAAATACTTTAAGATTCATATCAAAAAATAAAATTAAAGGTTTTTATCAAAGTGAAATTACCAAAGATATGGTTAAGACACTAAACAAACTTGGAGGATTACATACAGAAGAAGATTTCTATAATCAAAAAACGCTATTTTCAAAAACAATAACAAATTCATATAGAAATTTAAAAATACATCAATGTCCCTTAAATAGTCCTGGATTAGTTGTCTTGATGATGATGGCAATGACTGAGAAATTAAATATCAAAAAATACCATCCTTCAAGTTTTGAAAGATATCATCTTCAAGCTGAAATTTCAAAAATATGTTTTGAGATTAAGGAAACAATATTTGGCGATCCTAATTTTAATAATATAAATATAAAAGATTATTTAAGTAATGAATATATAAGCTCTTTATGTTCTAGAATAAATAAAAATAAAATTTACTCTTCAAAAAAAGGCTATGTAACATCTCACCCTGAAACAATTTACTTAAGTGTTGTGGATAGGGATTTGAATTCAGTATCTTTTATTAATTCAATATGTCATGGTTTTGGAAGCGGAATCACAAGTAATAAAACAGGAATTCTTTTTCAAAATAGAGGTGTTAATTTCAGATTAGAAGATGGTCACCCCAACTCAATTAATAGTCATAAAAGACCACTTCATACAATAATCCCTGGGTTAATAACTGATAAGAATGATGAGACACTGTATTCTTATGGAGTTATGGGAGGACAATATCAACCAATTGGTCAAACTCATTTGATGCAAAATATAATCGACTACAATTTGTCAGTTCAAGAAGGCTTAGATTTACCTAGAGCATTTGCTCTTAATGGCATCTTAAATGTTGAAAATTCATTAGATGATAAAATTGTAAAAAAATTAAAGAATATTGGTCATAAAATTAAAATAAATAAAAATGCTATTGGTGGTGGTCAATGTATAAAAATAGATAGAAAAAATGGAGTACTTATAGGAGGTTCAGATCCACGAAAGGATGGTATGGCGATAGGTTACTAACCTAAACTTTCCCAAAAGTGTCGTTATACTGATTATTTACTCTTACAAATGTAGTACACTTACTAAGCTGCTTTAATGATGAAGCGCCTACGTAAGTGCAACTACTTCTTACACCTCCAAGAATATCTCTAATTGTACTGTCTAGCGAATTCTTCATTTGTATTTTAACTTTTTTACCTTCAGATGATCGATAGTTTGCAAGACCACCATAATGTTTCTCATTTGCTTCTTCAGAACTTGATCCATAAAACTCGATAAATTTAGTTCCATTTTCCTCAATTATATCACCACCGCCTTCCTTATGACCTGCTAACATTCCGCCAAGCATAACAAAGTCTGCACCAGCTCCGAAACCTTTTGCTACATCACCAGGACAAGTACAGCCTCCATCAGCGATAATATGCGCTCCTAATCCATGTGCTGCATCAGCACATTCCATTACAGCGCTTAGTTGTGGATACCCTACTCCTGTTTGTATTCTAGTGGTACAGACACTTCCAGGACCGATACCAACTTTAACAATATCTGCCCCACTTAATACTAATTCCTGAGTCATATCTGCAGTAACAACATTACCTGCAATAATAGTTTTTTTTGGATATTTTTTTCTTACTTCTGAAACAAAATTACTAAAATTTTCTGAGTAACCATTTGCAACATCAATACAGATAAATTTAAATTTTGGATATTTTTTTAGAATTGAATTTAACCTATTGTAACTGTCTTTACTTGTGCCACAACTAAGAGCGATTGAATCAAAGAAAACATTTTTTTTATAAATAGTTTCTATTTGATTAATGTCATGTTGTTTTGTTAAAGCAGTCATTAGTTTGTGAGAACTTAGTTTTTTTGCAACATCTATTTCACCAACACCATCCATATTAGAGGCTATTATTGGAATTCCTTTCCATGATAATCTTGAGTGTTTAAAAGTATATTTTCTATTCAAATCAACATCTTTCCTACTTTTTAAAGTACTTCTCTTTGGTCTAAAAAGGACATCTGAGTAGTCAAGTTTAATTTCTTCTTCGATTCTCATAAATACATTCGCATATTTGTATTAAATAATTTAGAAATTAAAACAAATATAAATTGTTATCTATGAACTTAAATACGTTAATAAATGCAAATAAAAGAAAGTTTGATATTAATTTTAAAAAGCTTTTAAAAAATAAGCTAGACAAATCAAGTTTATCAAATGCAATCTTTTATGGCTCTATGAATGGAGGAAAAAGAATAAGGCCATTTTTAGTAATGGAGTCTGCAAAAATAGCAAAAATTTCATCAAATGATGCCTTTATTATAGCCTCATGTATTGAATGTATACATTCGTACTCCTTAATTCACGATGATTTACCATCAATGGATGATGATGATTACAGAAGAGGTAAATTAAGTACTCATAAAAAATTTAATGAAGCTACTGCAATATTAGCAGGAGATGCTTTACATGATTTAGCATTTGAATTGATATCAGGAAATTTTAAAAATAAAAATGTTATTTCTAGATTAAATTTAATAAATTATCTTTCTTTGTGTATTGGGCATAAAGGATTAGCTCTTGGTCAAGCTTTAGATTTAGAATATGAAAATAAAAAGTTATCTACAAATAAAATTTTAGATATGTATTCTAGAAAAACTGGCAAGTTATTTGAATTCTCTTTTTCTGCACCTTTTATATTAAAAGATAAAAGTAAAATAGATATTCAATTTGCAAAAGATTATGGAATGTTATTTGGTTTAATATTTCAAATTATAGATGACTTAATTGATGAAATTGGAACTTTTAAGAAAATTGGAAAAACACCAGGTAAAGATGTTGAGCAAGGCAAAAGTACTTTACTAAAATTAATTGGTGAAAAACAAGTTACTGATTTATGTAATAATAAAATTAATACTTTTATAAAAAAATATAAAAATAAAATAAGTCAAAACCCTATACTAATAAAAATGCTAGAATTTGGAATGGGTCGACTAAATTAAATATGTACAATTTTTTTTGCTAAATATAATCCAGATGTAGCTGATACAGCAGTTAATGAACCACCCCAGAACATATCTATGAAAGTAACGGTTGGTGACCAACCTTTAAGTACTGCCATATTTGTTAAGTTGTATGTGCCATACGCAACTAAACCAAATATGAAGCCAGTGTATAATGTTTTCATTAAGTTACCAGAATCAACACAAGGTTGAATTACAACCAAAGCCATACCAAAGACATATAAAATGTAAAAAAGAGCAGCAGCCCACATTACAGGCTTATCAGCTAATAAGTTACCTATGAGAGGTCTATAAAAAGACTTTGTAGCAAAACTTAACCAAATTACGTCTATTATTAAGAAAATCAATGAAGCGATTAGAGTGGCTACTAGTAAACATTTGAGCATATAATATAAATATATCATATTATTAAATTTCAAGAATATTTATTAAAATTTCTATGGTGGGTGTGACAGGGATTGAACCTGTGACCCCTGCCGTGTCGAGGCAGTGCTCTACCGCTGAGCTACACACCCAAGTAGTTTTTTATTTAAATATATTATTTTGAAATATAATGACTTTTAAAGGTAAAGCAATAATTGAAAGATCATATGAGATTTTTAAATTATACTTAATTTAACCTTTTTTAATCATTAATTAAGTAAATAAATTATAAACATATTGATCAATTTTTTATTAAATAATATTCAGAGTTTAGAATTATTCATACGATTGCATATAAATATTAGGAGATAAATGAAAGTAAAAAAAAACAATTTTACAGAAAATGAAATCTCTAAAGCTCTTAAAATTTATAATTATTTTATTGAAAATTCATTCTCTAATTTTGAAGAAAAAAAATTATCTAAATTACAATTTAATTTATTATTAAAAAAAATTAAAAAAAATAAATTACCATTTATTTTAGCAATTGAAGAAAATGAAGTTATTGGATTAGCCTTTGTAAATAAATTTAGAGAAAAAAGTGGATATAGATTTTCATATGAACATTCAATCTATGTTGATCCAGATTTCATTAATAATGGGTATGGTAATAAAATACTAAAAGAACTTATTAAAATATGCAAAAAAATTTCGAAGATTAAAAATTTGATAGCAGTGATTGGTGGAAAAAATAATTTTGCTTCTATAAAAATACATAAAAATAATGGATTTCAATATATTGGAACTATAAAGAAAGCTGGTTTTAAAAAAAATAAGTGGGTTGATTCGATTTATATGCAAAAAAGGTTATGAAAAAAGTAAACACTAACAATTTTAAAAAAACACTTAGTAAGTTTTCGACAGGAATTACTGTTGTATGTGTAAAAAATAATAATTCAATATATGGGAAAACTGTTAATTCATTTAACTCTCTATCTCTAAACCCTCCTATGGTTTTGTTTTCTTTAGGCAATTACTCATCTTCAATAAAAAAGTTTTCAAAAACTAATTTCTTATCAATAAATATTTTATCTAGTAAACAAAAAAAATTATCTGATAATTTTGCCTCAACTACACCTAAATTAGAAAATATAAAATTTATTGAAGGGAAATATAAAACGGCAATTATACCAAATTGCATAGCAAATCTTGAATGTAAACTAATAGATAAAATCAAAAAAGGTGATCACATAATATTTATATGTAAGATATTAGAAGTACAATCTAATGATAAATTGAAACCTCTTGTATATTTTAATTCAAAATATTTCTAGGTGCTTAAAATTTTAAGATATCTAATTTTAATTTCTTTAATATCATCAGGATATTATTTATTTATTTCTGAATACTTTCACTTATCAGAAAAAGATTCTTTAGAGACAGAGATTATTAAAAACGAAAAAGTAGAAAATAAAAAAGAAATTATTCAAGAAAAAAAAGAGGAAGTGGCTTCACCTAATATAAAAAAAAGTATTGATAAAGTGCAATATGTTGAGAATAAAATTAAAATTTTAAAAGGTGATACTTTTGTTTCTATTTTAGAAAGTTTAAACTTTGAACAAGAAAATATTTACGAAATTATAAGTGAGATAGAAAACTTTTTTGATTTAAAGAAAATCAAAACTGGAGAAATTATAAGTGTTTTTGAAAATAGTTTTGGAGAAATTAAAAAAATTGAATTTTTTAAGAACAGTGAGACAATTATCTCAGTTAATTTAGATAAAGAAATAAATATAAATATTAGAGAATTAACTAAGGACTCGTTCATTGAATCAAAAGAATATACAATTGCAGAATCATTATTTTCAGACGGTATCAAAAATGGTGTATCACCAGATATTTTAGTTAAAATTATAAGTCTTTTTAGTTTTGATCTTGATTTTCAACGAGATATTAGAGTCAATACAGTTGTTTCAATATCCTATGAATTTGATGAAATAGTTGAGACAGGTACAATAGAATATAATGATATTAAATATGCTTCGATAACAATAGATGGAAAACAATTAGAATACTTTAAGTTTATTACTGATGATGGTTATGTTGATTATTTTAACAGAGAGGGTAAAAATGTTAAAAAATCAATATTAAAGACACCTTTAGACGGTGCAAGAATTTCATCAAATTTTGGTATGCGTAAACATCCTATCTCAGGTTTCAATAAAATGCATAAAGGTGTTGATTTTGCTGCACCTACAGGAACACCAATTTATGCTGGAGGAAATGGAATTGTTGAATACGTTGGAAGGAATGGAGGATATGGAAAATATATTCGTATAAGGCATAACAATGGATATAAAACGGCATATGCACATTTGTCAAATTATAAGAAAGGTATTTCTAAAGGTGTAAGAGTTAACCAAGGTGAAGTTATAGGCTATGTAGGTAGTACAGGAAATTCTACAGGGCCTCATCTTCATTATGAGATTATTTATCAAAATAAACATATAAATCCGTTAAAACTGAAACTTCCTTCTGGAAAAATACTTGAGGGCAAGGAATTAGAAAAATTTAAAGCAGAATATAAAATAATATATGCTGATCATTTAAGTATGTTATACGAATAACTACTTTGTTGATCTTGTTCTTTTTTCTTTAGATGGTTCTGCTATAAATGGAATAGATTCAATGGAATCGTCTTCTGCTTTATCATTGTCATTTTCTTCGACAGTTTCATTATCATTTTCTGAAGATTGTTCATTTGAAGTACTTTGTTTTTGGTCATCAAAATTAGTATTTTCTTCAACATTAATACCTAGCTCAACCATTATTCTGTAATAGTGATCAGTAAATTGATAATAGTATTCAGATTGAATTCTATCACCTGATCTGGATGCTTCTTTAGCTAGCTTTAAGTACTTGTTATATTGCTGGGATACATTACCTCTATTTCTATTATTGAAATTTTTGTAGCCACCAGGTTTCTTAAAACTGGTTCTTCTATTACTCTTATAAGCGGTTCTACCGTTTTTTTTATACATAATGTTAGGAAATTAAAAATTTATTAAATTATTAATCTTTTTTCTTACCTATACATTTCATTTGATTTATTTCAACTTATATCTTTGAAAAACTAAGGATTCTCTCGATTCCTTGAAGATCATTAACTATTTTATTCAAATATAATCCAGAATTTTCAAATATTTGTTCACAATCTTGTCTCTGATTAATACCAATTTCACATATAAAATGAGCACTTTTATTCATTAAATTTTTTAAATTATTTGAATATTCTCTATAAAATTTCAACCCATCATCTCCCCCAACTAATGCTAATTTAGGTTCAAAATTTTTAACTTCTGGATCTGTATTATTAAACTGATCTTCTGTTAAGTATGGTGGATTAGATACAATCAAATCAAACTTGGAATTAATATTTTTAATATCAATCATCTTAAGTTGAATTTGATTATAACAATTATGTATTTTTAAGTTTTTTTCTGCAACTTCTAATGCCTCTTTAGATATATCTATAGCTGTAATCGATGCATTTTTATATTCCTTTGCAAGTGATATTGCGATGCAGCCTGAGCCGGTACCAATATCTAATATTTTTAATTTAAGGTTTTTGTTTCTATAAATATTTAATACTTCCTCAATTATTAATTCTGTTTCAGGACGAGGATCTAAAACAAAATTATTTACATAAAAATCATTTTTCCAAAAAGGTTTATTATTAATAATTTTAGCTATTGGTTGTCTATTAATTCTTTTTTCAAGATAAGATCTAAATTTAACAACATCAATATCATCAAGATTTAGGTTACTTAAAATAATTTCATTATTTTTTTTAGAAGCATACTTAAGTAATATTCTTAGATCTAGTTCTGGATTACTTAAATTTTTTTGTTTTAATTTAGTTAAACTCTCTTTAATTAAATTATTCATTTTTCATATTAGCTAACTTAGTACTCTCTTCTTCAGCAATTAAAGGATTTATCAATTCATCTATTTTGCCCTCAAGAATTTCTGACAGATTATACAATGTAAGATTTATTCTATGATCAGAAACCCTTCCTTGAGGAAAATTATAAGTTCTTATTCTTTCAGATCTATCTCCAGAACCTACTTGATTTTTTCTTTGCTCAGATCTTTCTTTATTTTTTTCTTGTATTTGGTTATCTAGTAATCTTGATCGTAAAATCTTTAAAGCTTTTGCTTTATTTTTATGTTGAGATTTTTCATCTTGTTGAGAAACTACTATACCAGTTGGAATATGTGTTATCCTTACAGCGCTGTCAGTAGTGTTGACAGATTGTCCTCCTGGTCCACTTGATCTAAAAACATCAATTCTTAAATCTTTATCAAGAACTTCAATATCAACCTCTTCAGCTTCAGGTAGAACTGCTACAGTAGCAGCTGATGTATGCACTCTTCCACTACTTTCAGTGGTTGGAACCCTTTGCACTCTATGAACACCAGATTCGAATTTTAGTTTTGAAAAAACATTTAATCCTGAAATATTACAAATAGCTTCCTTTACTCCTTTTAAACCTGTTTCTGATATTGATAAAATATCAAATTTCCAAGAATTTAAATCGGCATATCTCTGATACATATTTAATAAATCAGAAGCAAAAAGAGATGCTTCATCGCCTCCAGTACCAGCTCTGATTTCTAAAATTGAATTTTTAGAGTCATTTTCATCTTTTGGTATTAGTAGCTTCAATAATTCCTGTTCAAGATCTTTGATTTGATTTTTTTTTTCAATTAGTTCCGATTCAGCTATTTTACTAATTTCTAAATCATTATCTTTAACTAACTCATTAAGATTTAATATATCTTTTTGTAAATTGTTATATTCTTTAATTTTTTCTACAATTGGTCTGAGCTCTGAATATTCTCTATTTAATTTAATTAATTCATTGGAGTCAATATCATTCATATGGTTTAATGAACTTTCAATTAATTTAAATTTTTCTAAAATGATTGAAAATTGTTTATCTAGATTTATCATTCAAATGGTTAAATATTTGATTAAGCTTTAATTCTTTTTGTTCGCCAGTCATTAAATTTTTAATAGTAAAAAAATCACCATTAAATTCATTTTCTCCAATAATAATAATATATGATGCTGAAGATGTATTTGCTTTTGAAAATGATTTTTTTAAATTATATTTATAATTCCAGTAATATGAAATTCTATTTTCAGATAAATATTTTTGTAGATAAAGAAAATAATCTGTAAATTTTTCATTTGTTACTGCAATATGAATAGTTGAATTTATTTTTTTTTCGGACTCCATTAATAATGCAATCCTTTCAATACCTGCGGCCCATCCAATACCAGGTATATCAGGCCCACCTAATACTTTTACTAAACCATCATATCTTCCGCCACCTAGTAATGTATCTTGACTTCCTAAATTATCTGATTTGTATTCGAATACTGTATTACAATAATAATCAAGACCTCTAACAAGATTAGCGTTTTCTTCAAAATCAATTTCTAGTATTTTTAATGATCTTTTAAGATCTTCGTAGTGCTTTTTAGCTACATCAGTTAAGTGTTCGTATATTTTAGGCGAAGATAGTGAAATTTCAACATCTTGCTCATTTTTTGAATCTAATATTCTTAATGGGTTAGTTTCAATTTTTTTTATGCTTTCTTCTGATAGTTTTTTTTTATGGTTATTAAAATACTTTGTAAGACTTTTTTTAAAATCAGTTAACGTTTTCTTATCTCCTAAAGAATTAATATGAAGTTTTATTTTAGATTTAGGCAACAGTTCGTTTAAAATATTATTTGATAGAGAAATTAACTCAACATCTGCAAGAAAATCTTTTGTCCCAAGTATTTCAAAGTTTATTTGATTAAATTGTCTATATCTGCCTTTTTGTGGTCTTTCTCTTCTAAACATAGGGCCAATACCAAAAATTTTTAATGGAAGATCATTCAAGAGATTATTAGTGATAGCAGCTCTAATCATAGGCGTTGTGTACTCAGGGCGTAGTGTTAAATATTCATTGTTTCGATCTTCAAAGGAATACATTTCTTTCAATACAACATCAGAATGTTCACCAAGAGGTTTTGCAAATAAATCACTAAATTCAAAAATTGGTGTCTGGATTTCTTTATATTCTTTTAAATTAGCATTTTTAGAAACAATATTAGAAATAAAGTTAAATTTATCTATTTCTTTCCCAAATATATCATGTGTGCCTCTTACTGATCTTAATTTCATATTAATTTCTTAGTTCTATTTCTTTAGTTTTTTTTCTAATTAGATCTTCAAGATAATTTTCTAAATCAACATTTTTTACAACATTATTTTTTTTACCATCAATATAAATCATGTGTGTATCATTACCACCGCCAGTTATTCCAATATTTGTCATAGTTGCTTCACCTGGACCATTAACAACACATCCAATTATTGACACTGTTATAGGGGTTGAAATATCATCTAATTTTTTTTCTAAGTTTTTTACAGTTTTTATTACTTCAAATTGTTGTCTAGCACATGAAGGGCATGAAATAATTTTTACACCTCTATTCCTTAGTCCTAAGCTTTTTAAAATTTCAAATCCTACTCTTACCTCTTCTTCAGGCTCATCTGACAATGATATTCTAATTGTATCCCCTATTCCTCTCAAAAGTAAATTTCCAACTCCAATAGAAGATTTAATTGAGCCGGTTCTTTTCCCTCCTGCTTCTGTAATACCTAAATGTAATGGATAATCACATAATTCAGCTAATTGCTCGTATGCTTTTATAGACATAAATATATCTGAAGATTTCACACTTATTTTGAAATTGGTGAAATCATTATCTTCAAGTATCTTTATATTTAACTTAGCACTTTCAACTAAAGCTTCTGGATTAGGTTCAGAAAATTTTTCTAAAATTTGTTTTTCTAGACTTCCTGCATTAACACCCACCCTTATTGAGCAATTATTGTCTTTTGCAGCTTTTATAACCTCTTTTATTCTTTCAATACTTCCAATATTACCAGGATTTATTCTAATACAAGAAGCGCCATTATTAGCCGCTTCAATTCCTCTTTTATAATGAAAATGTATATCTGCAATAATAGGAACTGGACTATGTTTAACAATTTCTTTTAGAGAATATGATGATTCTTTATCTGGCACAGATACACGAACCAAATCTACACCAAGTTTTGCGGACCTTTCTATTTGAGCAATAGTATCTTTTGCATTGGACGTTAGAGTATTTGTCATTGTTTGAACTGCAATTTGATTATTACCACCAATGCTTACATTACCAACTTTTATTACGCGCGATTTTCTTCTATTAATTTGTTGATACGGTCTTAGCATCTATTTAGTTAGTGAAATCTTTATATAAAACAAATGAGTCTAATATATCTCCAAATTTACCTATCTTACCTCTTACATCTCGGTCTATAAGTACTAAAATATTCCCAGCATTACCTGCTGTAATATTATAATTCAATTTTAATTCATATGAAAATTCTTCATCTTTATCCATTAACTTGCTTAAAACAATATTATTATATTCATCCCTTATTTGAATCCAAGTTGGATTTAACATTTTTAATGTAGCAACTGCAGTTACATCTTTTTCAAATTCTATAGATGCTATAGCGCTAGAATTATTTATCAAATCATTATTGTCTACATCACTACTTTTAAATAGATTATTATTAAAAGTATTCGCTTTTTCTACTATAGGCTCCATACTTTCAGGTATATCTGGTACTAAAGCAAAATTAATTTCATTATCATTTTGATTAATGAATAAAAAATAAAATGAAGTAAATATAATTAAAATAAGTGAAGCGGCAAAAAATTTTTCTATTTTAAAAAAACTATTTTCGGATATTGGGGTAATATTTTTTTTCTCTATCTTGGTATTAAATGACAAATCGTTTTTAAATTTTTCAATAATTGTATCAGTGTCTAGCTCAAGAAAGCTTGAATAAGACCTTAAATGTCCAATATTAAAAATAATATCTGGATTGTTTTTAATGTTATCATTTTCAAGATCTAAAATGATAGTTTTAGAAATCTTTAATTCAATTGATATATCGTTAATTGAAAGATTTTTAGAATTTCTTGTAATTGATAAAATTTGCCCTACTGTACTCATTTAACTACTTAGATTATATGCTTGATGTAGAGATTTTACAGCAATTTTTGTGAATTTTTTATCAATTAAAACACTAATCTTTATTTCTGATGTTGAAATTGCTAATATATTAATTGAGTTTTCTGCCAAAGTTTTAAACATTTTCTTTGCAACTCCAGATTGAGACATCATCCCCATACCAATTACTGAAATTTTAGAAATATTGGTATCAGTTTCAATAGATTTAAAATTAATCAAATTTTGATTTTCGTCTAGTAATTTTTTTGCATTGTTGATTTCACTATTTGGAACAGTGAATGTAATATTTGCAGTTATACCATCTTGTGATGTATTTTGGACAATCATATCTACATTAATATTATTATTAGCTAACAGACCAAATATTGTTGCAGATATTCCAGGTTTATCAGCAATACCAGATAAAGTTAACTTTGATTCATTATTACTATAGCTTACTCCACTTACTATTTCTTTTTCAATTAATTTATTTTCATCTACAACTAAAGTCCCATCCTCTTTTGTTATTGAAGAAAGTACTTGCAAGGTAAGATTATTTTTCATTGCTAATTCAACAGAGCGAGTATGAAGTACTTTTGCTCCAGTTGAAGACATTTCCAACATCTCTTCAAATGCTAATTTACTTATTTTTTTAGCCTTAGGTTCCAAATTAGGATCAGTTGTATAAACTCCATCAACGTCAGTATAAATATCACATCTATCTGCATCAACAGCTGCAGCAATAGCAACAGCGGTTGTATCAGAACCACCCCTTCCTAATGATGTAATGTTTCCATCGATATCGACACCCTGAAATCCAGCAACCACTATTACATCATAATCTTTTAGAAATTGATCGATTCTATTTTTATCAATATTTAAGATTTTAGCTTTTTGATGGTTGCTATCTGTAATAATTGGTATTTGCCACCCGAGCAAAGGGATAGATTTAATATTTCTTTTTTTTAAAATAGCTGAGAGAAGCCCAACAGACACAGCTTCACCAGATGTTAAAATTAAATCGTTTTCAATAATCTCATTTGAACCAATTTCGTCTATATATTCTTGCATTTTATTTGTTACACCTGACATTGCAGATAGAACAACAATCAATTTTTTATTGATTAGTTGGTTTTCAACAATGTTAGCAACATTATTGATTTTATCGATACCACCAACTGAAGTGCCTCCAAATTTCATTACTACAAGTTTCATTGACTTAAATCTTTTTTAAATTATTTCAGCTATTATAATTATTGTTTCTAACAAACAAGATATATGATGAATATAAAATCAAAAAATGAAGAATTTGCCTTCTTTAATCAACTTTCAGATGAATGGTGGAATGAAAATGGTAAATTTAAGATACTTCATCAAATTAAAAGTCATAGAATGTCTTATATATTAGATCAAATAAATAATAGAAATATTAGAAATTTAAAAATACTTGATGTAGGTTGTGGTGGAGGAATAATTTGTGAACCACTAGCAAGACTAGGTGCTAGAGTCACAGGAATAGATTTTGCTCCAAATAATATCAAGGCTGCTAAGATACATTCTAAAAAAAATAAACTTAAAATTAACTATATTTATAAAGATATTGAAAAATCAAAATTCAATGAAAAATTTGATGTAATATTAATGTTTGAAGTTTTGGAACATTTAGATAATTGGAAAAAAACAATAAAAAATATAAAAAAAAATTTAAATAAGAATGGTTTAATAATTATCTCTACTATTAACAGAAACTTACTCTCTAAACTATTTGCAATTAATATAGCAGAAAATATCTTCCATTGGATACCAAAAGGAACCCACGATTATAATAAATTAATTAAACCTGAAGAATTAAAAAAAATTTTATTAAAAGAAAAATTTAATTTTAATAATATTAAAGGTCTTGTTTTTAATCCATTAAACAGGGAATGGAAATTATCAAAAAATTATATGATAAACTATTTTTGTACTGCTAGTTTAATTAATTAGTTTTTTTTGTTGAAAAAGGTAATGGTAGTACATCGATATCTTCATCTATTAATTCTTTAGTTTGCTCAATAGAAGCTTCGCCATATATTGCACGTTCCTTTACTTCACCATATTTAATTTTCTTTGCTTCCTCTGTAAATTTATCACCAACATAATCAAATTCTTTTTCTATAATCTTTTTTAGTTTCTTAACATTTGAAGCAATTGATTTATTCCTTTTAGAAATTTTTGAATTTGATTTTTTTGATACATTTGGAGCCATTAAACCTTTTTTTATTTGAGTACTATTACAGAAAGGACAAGTGAGTAAACCGTTTCTAATTTGCTTATTGTAGTCCTTAGTATTTTCAAACCATCCTTCGAAAGAGGAGGTACAATGAGAACAAATAAGATTGAATACAATCATATCTCTTATATTGTTTTATCTATTTTTTTTTCAATATCAAAATTAACATCATCAGATTCTATTTGCATAATTAGTGAATTTTTTGGAAAATTCAAACTACATACTGTTCCCTTTGATAATGTTACACCCATAAAAGGTTTTAAGCTAACATTGATATATTTTTGAGTATTTTGATTTAAAATATCAATTTTTACAAGCTCTTTAAAAACAATAAGTAGAAAATTTTTTTTCAGTTCGAATTTCAATAATGATTTGGGAGTTTGATAAAGAGATAATTTAAAAAAAAGATTTTTTTCGAGAACATTTATATTTTCTTCTAAATCAATATTAGAATTTTGTATTTCTAGGTTTTTAAAAGAAATTTGATCTCGTCTGTTTAAAATTTTTTCTTTTAATATTTCTAAAAAAGTAGTTCCATAGATTTTTTTATTAATATTTTCAGTTTCTTCTTTAATAATTGCCACTAACTCTTTAAGAATAATATCCATAATTACTTTTTATACTGTATAAAAAAATGATAAACAAAAAATATCTTAAAATTTTAAGATCAAAAGATAGGATATTTGGAAAAAACTTTATTTATAATGAAATAAGTAAATATATTATTGATTCTCTAGATATTTTAAAAGTTCCTTTTGATAACATATTACAACTTGGGATTAACGATAACTTGGTTGCCAATTATCTTAAAGAAAAATTTCCTACTTGTTCTATTACAAGCGCTGATATTGAATTATCAGCTTTTACGAAAGAGAGTGATCAAAAATTAATAGAAATTGACTTGGAAGATTTACAAATCAACAATAATAAATTTGATTTAGTTTTTAGCAATTTTTTTTGTCAATTAACATCTAATTTTGATAAATTATTAGAAAGTATTTATCAAAACTTAAGTTCTAATGGATTTTTTATAGCAACGATTCCTAGTAATGAAAATATATATCAGCTTATAAATTCAATGTATGAAACAGATAATATTTTATATAGAGGAATGTATCAGAGAGTCAATCCAACTTTAGATACTAATGATGTTTTTAGGCTACTTAAATTATATAACTTTGATGCACCTTTAATAAATAATAATAATTTTAATATTGAGTATTCAGTTTTCAAAAAACTGCTTGATGATGTAAAATCGTTAAACTTATCATATGCAGGTAAGGATAAACGAAAATATTTTGAGAATAAAAAATACTTTGTTTATTTGGAGAAACAATTCAAAAAAAAATATTATAAAGATAATTTCAATCTTGATATAAATTTTAATACAATTTGTGCTTGGAAAAAATAATATTAAGATCTGTAATCAGCATTAATCTTTAAATATTCAAGGGTTAAATCATTTCCATAAACAGTATGATAAAACTTACCTAAGTTAAGTTTTACATTAATTTCAATAGTTTTGTTTTTCATATAATTATCAAGTTTTCTAACATTTATTTTTTTACTTATTGAACCATTCTCACATACTATATTGTTGCCAAAAAAAACTTTAATTTTATTTTGATTAATGTTTTCTTCAGTTTTACCAATTGCCATTATTACTCTGCCCCAATTTGCATCTTCTCCAGCAACTGCTGTTTTAACCAATGGAGAATTTGCAATACTAAATGCTATTTTTTTTGCTTGTTTTTTTGATATTGCATTCAATACATTTACTTTAATTAACTTAGAAATACCCTCTCCATCCTTGATTACTTGAAGAGATAAATCATGCATCAGCTCATAAATTTTATAATTTAATATTTGAAAATTTTTTTTATTTAAATTTATAATTTTGTTACTGACAGAAAACATCATTAAAGTATCACTTGTCGATGTATCACTATCGACAGTTATTGAATTAAATGTGTTGTCTAAATTATTTTTAAGTAGTCTCAACATGAATTGTTTAGAAACTTTACATTCTATAAAAATATACACCAGCATTGTGCCCATGTTTGGTTGGATCATTCCTGATCCTTTTGCTATTCCATAAATTTTAAATAATTGATTGTCTAAGTTAATATTTTTAATAGATACTTTCGGAAAAGTATCTGTAGTCATAATTGCTCTAGCACTCTCTAGTAAACTATTTTTGTTTTTTGGATTTATTTTTTCAAATTTATTAATAATTAAATTAGGATTAAATTTTTGACCAATTACGCCTGTAGAGGACACTAATACTTCATTTATTTTGCACGAAATTTTTTTTGTTAATGCTTTTACATACATATCAATTATTTTAAGACCATCTTTACCAGTATGTGCATTTGCATTACCAGCATTCACAATTAAAGCTTTAGCCTTACCTAAATTATTTTTTTTATCCCAAATTATAGGAGCTGAAGGTGTTGATGTTTTTGAATAAACGCAACATACGTTAATAATTTTATCAAAAATTATTACTAAAAGATCTTTATCTTTTTTTTTAAATCCAGCATTAAAAGTATAAATATTAAGGCCGGTTGGATTAAAATCTTTGATTTTTTTTGGCTTAAATATTGAAATCATTTTATTGACCATATTTTAGCTTAAATTCCTTTGTAGAAAAAATATTTTTCATATATTAACTGCCAATTATCATAAAATGATTAATATCGTTAATAAATTATTTGGTTCTATAAAATCTAATTCGTTCAAAAAATATGGAAGTTTTGTAGAAAAAGTAAATAACATAGAGAAAGAAATTTCACAGCTTACTGATCAAGAATTAAAAAATAAAACTAAGCATTTTAAAAATCAATTTAAAGATACAGGGTCAATATCCAAATTATTGCCAGAAATATTTGCAGTAGTTAGAGAAACATCAAAAAGAACATTAGGTATGAGACACTACGATGTTCAAATAATAGGTGGAATGGTCTTATACGAAAACAAGATAGCTGAAATGAAAACAGGAGAGGGAAAAACCTTAGCAGCTACTCTAGCTGCTTATGCTAATGCTATTGAAAATTTATCCGTACACATAATTACAGTTAATGATTATCTAGCCAAAAGAGATGCTGAATGGATGGGTCAAATATATAAATTTCTTGGTCTTAGTGTTGGATGTGTTACCTCTGAAACAGCTCATGAAGAAAGATCAAATCAATATGATTGTGACATTGTTTATGCAACTAACAATGAAATAGGTTTCGATTATTTAAGAGATAATCTCAAAAATGATTTCAATAACTTATGTTTCAAAAAAAATGCGTTTGCAATTGTTGATGAAGTGGATAGTATTTTAATAGATGAAGCTAGAACACCACTAGTAATATCTGCTGAGTCTAACTCAAATACAGATTTATTTCCTAAAATAGATAAAATTATAAAAATTCTTAGAGATAATGATTTTGAAATAAATGAGGAAAGTAAAAGTATTTTACTTACTACAAGCGGAATGGAATTTTGTGAAAAATTACTAAAAGAAAATGAAATTATTAAAGAAGGGACACTGCAAGATTTAGGTAATATGGTTTTAAACCATAATATTATTCAAGCTCTTAGAGCTCATCATTTATTTATCAAAGATAAAGATTACATAATTAAGGATAAAAATGTCGTCATTATTGATGAATTAACCGGTAGAGCCATGGAAGGCAGAAGATATGGGGATGGTTTGCATCAGGCAATTGAAGCAAAAGAAAACTTAATAATCCAAAAAGAAAATCAAACTATTGCATCAGTTACATATCAAAATTTTTTTAGGACTTATCATCGGCTAAGTGGAATGACAGGAACAGCAACAACAGAAGCAAAAGAATTTGAAAGTATATATGATTTAGAGGTTGTTGAAATTCCACCTAACATCAAAGTAAACCGGTTTGATAAAAATGATCAAATTTATATGACAAAAAGAGAAAAATACAATGCTGTATTAGATTTAGTAAAATCGAGAAATAGTATCAATCAACCTATTCTTATAGGAACTACATCTGTACAGAATTCTATTAAAATTTCTGATTTATTAAAAAAAGAAAATTTAAAGCACAACATTTTGAATGCTAAAAATCACATGAGTGAAGCAAAAATTATTGAGGAAGCAGGCATGCCAGGTAATATTACTATATCAACAAATATGGCTGGAAGAGGAACTGATATTAAATTAGGAAATAATAATGATAATTTGAAAAAAGAAGCGATTGAAGCAGGCGGTCTACTAGTAATTGGAACAGAAAGACATGAAAGTAGAAGAATAGATAATCAATTAAGAGGAAGATCTGGAAGGCAAGGAGATGTTGGAGAAAGTATTTTTTTCTTATCTTTAGAAGACGATCTTATGAGAATATTCGGATCAAAAACTCTTGAAAATGTTTTATCAAAATTAGGCCTTAAAGATGGTGAAGTTATAACTCACTCTATGATTTCTAAATCTTTAGAACGTGCTCAACAAAAAGTAGAAAGTCATAACTTTGATATGAGAAAACAAATTTTAAAATTTGACGATATATTGAACGATCAAAGAAAAATAATCTATCAAAATAGAAGGGAAATTCTCAGCACAAATGATCAATCTATTATTATTCAAGATATGATTTTTGACTATGTTAATTATTTAATAGAACTTACCATTCCTCCAAAAAAATACTCTCATGAATGGGATGGAAATTTATTAAAAGAAAAAATCAAAGAAACTTTTTCTATAGATATACCAATATTAAATTGGTTTGATGAAGAAGGTGTCGATGATGAAGAAATTAAAAAAAGATTATTAGATCAAATAAATCAAAAATATAAAGAAAAACAAAATCAATATTCAACTGAATTATTTAAATTTGCGGAAAAAAGAGTAATGTTATTTCAAATAGATAAAGATTGGAGAGATCATTTAGCTGCAATGGATTCTTTACGTGGAAGTGTTAACTTAAGAGCTATGGGAGGTAAAGATCCATTTTATGAATATAAAAAAGAATCTTTTGATTATTTTGATGAGATGCTTTCAAACCAAAATGAAAGAGTGTTAAAAACACTATTTAATGTTAAATTAGTGAGCAACAATGATGATGAGAATTTAAGAAAACAGCCTCAAGAACCCCGAAGAATAATAACTAAGAAAATAGGTAGAAATGAACCATGCCCATGTGGATCAGGTAAAAAATATAAACAATGTCATGGAAACTAAATATCTGATGTTATGTTTAAATATTTTTCTTTTCTTATTTGAACCAGTTCTTTTATTGAAATTTGTTTAAGCTCTTTGATAAGGCTAATAATCTTTTTTTTTATTATTTCTGCTTGTTTTTTGGGATGTCTATGAGCTCCTCCATACGGTTCTGGAATTATCTCATCAATAATTTTAAAATTTTTGCAGTCAGCTGATGTTAATTTTAAAGTTTTTGCTGCTTCTTGAGAATATTCAGTATTTCTCCATAAAATAGATGCACAACCTTCAGGAGAAATAACTGAGTATATTGAATGTTCTAACATTAAAACTCTATCCGAAGTCGCTATTCCAATTGCTCCACCAGAACCTCCTTCTCCAATTATTATTGAAATTGTAGGAATCTTAGTTTTTAAAAAATAAAGAATTGATGAGGCGATAGACTCAGATTGACCTCTTTCTTCAGCATCTTTTCCTGGAAATGCTCCTGCAGTATCCACAAATGAAATTAAAGGTAATTTAAATTTTTCAGCTAATTTTAATAATCTTTGAACTTTTCTATATCCTTCTGGTTTAGCCATACCAAAATTATGCTTAATTCTTTTTTCCATCGTATTACCTTTTTCTGTTCCTATAAAAAAAACAGAATTACCATTAATTTCTGCCAGGCCTCCCACTATTGCATTATCATCTGCATATTTTTTATCTCCGTGTAATAGTACTACATTATTAAATATACTTTGTATGTAGTCTAAAGTATGAGGTCTTTCACTGTGTCGTGATACTTGAACTTTTTGCCAGGGATCTAGGTTAGAATAAATTTTTTTATAAAGATCATCTTTTTCTTTATTTAATTTTGTTATTTTATCAATATTTAACTCTTTATTATTATTCAGTTGATTCAATAAAGTTTCGATTTTCTCAACCTCATTTTCAAATTCAAAATATTTGATCATATAATAAATTTATAATTTTTTAATACCTCTAAAATTATATTTCTAAATAAATCACCATTATTATAGTTTAAGTATCCATTAAGTATAAGTTTAAGATGTTCTGGATGAATACTATTCCATTCTTTGCCATTCAAAGATATAAGTGAATAAAAAAGAAATTTCTCATCATTATTTTCAATAATACTATTTTGAATCTGATTTAAGAGAAATATTGACGGCATAATTCTATCATCAAAAACTTTATCTAAACTTAGATTTGTATTAAAGTTTATTTCTAACTTCATTACAGCTTTCAGAACATATAATAATTCTGCATTTTTATTTCCTTCAATGTCAGTATAATTATTTAAAGTTATATTGATAGAATTTATAAATGTTTCTAAATCATTAGAGGAATATAAGTCTATTAAAATTCTAGCATAAATACTTTTAGAATCTATTTGTTTTGCATTTTCATATAATTCAATCCACTCAAATGCTGAGTCATAATTATTATTAAAGAGATGTGCAGAAGCTATTTCCGGCCCATATATTATATTTTCTGAATTAGCTTGAATAGAAGCCAACATATTATTTGATAATTTATATGCTATTTCTTCTAAATTATGTTTTTTAGCATAATCCCAAAACTCGATTAAGACATTTAATCTATCATTTGGAAAGATTTGAATGTTTACTAACTGAAATAAAAAAGCCATGCTCAACTCATTATTATTTGAAAATGAAACTAATGTTTCTTTTGGATTATTTAATTGATTTGAATTGAAATCTGCTGACATATATAAAGCAGACAGGCTATCTACTGTAATTAAGTTTTCTAAAAAACTTTCATTAGCTGCCTTTATTCTTAAATCTATAGGTGAAGATTGATTTAGAATTATTGGAATAGATAGATTTTTTTTATCGAGCTCATAAAATTCATGTGAAAAAGGTAGTTCAGCAATTCTAGTCATAGCACTATATAGAAAAATTAATTCTGAATTAATTTCAGGATTTTTAATTTCTTTATCAATATTAAATTGATCTGATGATTTAGATATTAACAAAAATAAATTTTGAAAATAATTATCTAAATTTTTTTCAGTTTCTAACAAGATTGAATTTAGTAAAGTAGCCTCTGACTGATTATCATTTAAAATTAAACAAAATATATCTAATTTTTCTAAAAAGAAATTATCTAATTTTATATTTGAATTTAATTCTTCTTTAAAATTGCAAGCTTCGTTTAATTGAAAAGTTGATAAAAGATAATTTAATTTAATACTAGTATAGAAATTCAAATTTTCATTTTCATTAATTTGATATCTTTCAATTAATTCGTAAGACTTATTAATTTGACCAATAGATTTAAAGTAATTAATAATTAAGAAAAATATTTCATTATCTTTTTCATTTTCTAGATTTAATTGAAAATTTTCTAAAACTTTAATTATTTGGTTTTGTAAGGTTTTAGAATTAATTTTTTTAAGATTGTCAAAATAATTTTTTAGATCTTTTGTTTCATTTTCAAATATAAAATTATTTTTATTTTTTTCAATTTGACTTACTTCTACTTCATTAATTTCAACTTCATCGAGTTCATTTGAACCTGCAACTATTTCATCAGTTTCTTCCTCTTCATTAAGATTATCTAAAACCATCTGGTCTAGACTTTTGCTTTCATGTAAATTTATAACCTCTACTTCATTTTGTCCCTCATCATTTGCGAAAATCGAGGTTGAAAATAAATATAATAAAATAATAAAAATAAATTTCATTTTAAATTTAGAGAATAATTCTCTGTAATAATTGCTGATGGTGAAGGAATTTCTATCATATATAGTGACACAAAAACGATTATTGTTAGTATTGCAAAAAAATATATAATGTACCTGTTTTTCATATATGCTTATAACAAATGTCTAATATAGGTTTTTACCATTTTTTTAAGTATTTTCTAATTTCAACAAAAATTTGTCAATAATAAGAAATAATTACTATGATTGATCTGAATATGATTAAAAAGAAAAATATTTGTATTATAGGCCTTATGGGTTCGGGTAAGTCAATTATAGGAAAAGATTTGAGCAAATATCTAAATTTTAAATTTTATGACACTGATAAAGAAATTGAGCTTAAAACAAAAAAAAATATAAGTTTAATTTTTAAAGAACAAGGGGAGTCTTATTTTAGAGATATTGAAGAAAAAATATGTGTTAGTTTATTAAATTACAATAATTGTGTAATTTCTCTAGGTGGTGGCAGTATAATAAATAAAAAAATTAGGAATGAAATTAAAAAAAATTCTTATTCTATTTATCTACAAGTTAAAATAAACAATTTAGTAGATAGGCTCAAGTCATCAAAAAAAAGACCACTATTAAATAAAAATCATAGTAATAGAGAAATACTTAAAAATCTCTATGATAAAAGACGAAAATTTTATGAAAATGCTGATTTTATTGTAGGTAACGATAATGATAAGTTTCAAGTATTAGAAAAAATTAAATCTAACCTTAATATATATGCAAAATAGATTATTAATAAAAAATAAAAATTTAAAAACTGAAATAATAATTAGAAAAAATTATATTTCTAAATTTATTGAAGAAATTGCAAATAAAAATGAAAGGGTATTCTGTATTTTTGATTCAAAAGTTAAAAATAGCTTTAAATTTACTAAACAAAAAAATATAAAAGTATTTTCAATTAAATGTGGAGAAGAAATAAAAACTATTAATGTATACAAAGACCTAACTGAAAAATTAATTAAAAACAATGTTAATAGAAGATCTATTATTGTTGCTATTGGGGGAGGTACATTAGGCGATTTAGTTGGATTTGCAGCAAGTACTGTATTAAGAGGCTTGGATTTTTTTCTTGTTCCAACAACACTATTATCTCAAGTAGACAGTTCAATTGGAGGTAAAAATGGTATTAATACAAATTTCGGTAAAAATTTAATTGGAACTTTTTATCAGCCTAAAAAAGTACTTATTGATATTTCTGTTTTAAATAGCCTGCCAAAAAAACAAATAAAATCAGGATATGCAGAGATAATCAAACATGCATTGATTAATGATTATTCTTTTTTTTGTTGGCTGGAAAAAAATTCAAATAAATTACTTAATTTGAATAAATCCTTTTTAGAAAAAGCAATTTATAAATCAATTAAAATTAAGCTTTTTTATGTAAATAAAGATGAAAAAGAAATTTTATTAAATAATAATTCTAGAGCAATGTTAAATTTTGGACATACAATTGGTCATGCGATAGAAAGTCATTATAATTATAAAAAATATAATCATGGTGAATCAATTTCAATAGGAATGATTACTGAAGCAAAGATATCAAATTATCTTGGTTTGTTGTCATCTGTTGAATTAGAAAGAATAATTACTCATTTTAAAAAATGTAGACTTAAAATATATGATTATATTATAAAGGATAAATTATTGATTAATAAATTAACAAAAGATAAAAAAAATTACCTTAATTATATAAATTTTTCACTAATTAATAAAATAGGTAGTTCAATTTTTTACAAAAAACTAGATAAAAATAAAGTTTATAAGATTTTAAAAAATATATAATGCCTAGTACATTTCTTCTTCTATTACTTATAATCCTAGTAGTACTATCTGGTTTTTTATCAGGATCTGAAACTGCAATAACTGCAACTTCAAAAGCAAGGATACTATATAAGAAAAAAAAAGGAAGTAAAAGAGCAGCATATGTTCTTGAACTTTTAGATAAAAAAGACAACGTAATATCCACTTTACTACTTTCAAATAACTTAGTTAATATTCTTGCATCTTCTCTAGCGACTGCGTTTTTTTATGATATTTTTGGAGTGGAAGGTATTTTTTACGCAACACTTTTAATGACCGTTGTAATAGTAATCTTCGCTGAAGTTCTACCCAAAACATATGCGATTAATAGACCAAATAGAACTGCATTGTTAATTTCTCCAATTATCTATTATTTAAATAAGATTTTATTCATATTTGTTTTTTTTATTAATTTAATCGTAAAATTAATTTTTAGAAAAAATGATAATGATATAAAAAATATAGATCTTCAATCAGAAGAAGAATTAAAAGGCGTAATAGACCTATATAAAACTTCAAATCCAGACTATGAGCAAGAAAAGGATATGTTACAAAGCATATTACAGTTAAATGATATAACTGTTGAAGAAATTTTTACTCATCGAAAAAATATTTACTCAATAGATTCATCTCTAAAAACAAGGGAAATTATAGATAAGATTAATAATTCTCGATATACTCGCATTCCATTTTGGAAAGGCAATCCTGAAAATATTATTGGACTATTAAATGTAAGGACCTTAAATATAGATTTAAAAAATCATAATGAGTCAAAGGAAATTATTTTTGATAAAATTTCTGATCCATGGTTCATTCCTGAAACAACAAATCTATTAGAACAGTTAGTTGAATTTAAAAAAAGAAAAGAACATTTAGCTTTTGTTGTAGATGAGTTTGGTGAATTACTTGGATTAATAACCTTAGAAGATATTATTGAAGAAATAGTTGGAGAAATTGTAGATGAAATTGATGTCCCAGAAAATGATTTTAAACTAAATAACTATGGTAAGGTGATAATTAATGGTGAGAAAAATATTAGAGATTTATATAAAAATTTTGATATAGATCCACCAGAAGTTGAATCATCTACAATAGCTGGATATATTTTAGATATTTCAAAAAAAATACCTTCATATGGTGAATCTTTTAAAGATAATTTTTTTAAATATAAGATTTTATCACATTCAAAAAAACAAATATCTAAAATTGAAATTTCAAAAATTAATTAATTTTAATTTCTAATGAATGTAATCCAATTTTAAATTCTTCTTCAAGTAAACTATTGATAATCCTATGAATATTTAATCTATTAATTGGAGAGTTATCTTTTTTCGTCATGATGATCTTTATGTGAGTTTCACCACTACCGGTAAAATTATTATGCCCCTTATGCAAATTTGAATTGTCAATAATTTCTAATAAAAAATTATCAAATTTATTTGATAATATTTTATCAATTCTTTGCTTACGATTCATTATTTTTAAACTATATAATAGGTGTGGGTAAACATAAAATAGATATTAATAAAAATAGTCTTTCTTGGGAAAAAACATTTTTTAGAAAATGTGATAACAAAGATTGTAATAGTGAAGGTAAGTTTAAAGCACCAAAATCAAGAGTATTGTTAAATCAATATTATTATTTTTGCATAGAACATATTAAGGAATACAACAAATCATGGGATTTTTATAAAGGATTATCTGTTAATGAAATTGAGAATTCAATGAGAGAGGATATTATTTGGAACAGACCATCTTGGCCATTAAAGGGAAATTATCACAAAGTAATGGATCAAATTAACAATTTTTTTAACGAAGAAATGAGCGATTTAAATCCAAATGAACGAGAGAATAATTACTTCAAAAATAAGTTGGTTGATGAAAATCTTACAAAAGAAGAAAGTAAAGCTTTATCATTATTCAATCTAGATCTACCATTGACATTGGATAAAATTAAAAAAACTTACAAAAAACTAGTGAAAATATTTCACCCTGATGTAAATGGTAACGATAAAAAAGCAGAAGAAAAGTTTAAGGAAATAAATAACTCATACAAAATACTATTAAAAAAATTTAAAAATGACTGATAAAAAAAATATAGAAATATCGCCTAATATAAAAATTGACCCCAAAGAAATATTTGGAGTTTCTTGTGAGTTTGAGGTTTATAAGTTTAAAGAAAAAACTGAACACGTACCAGAAATAGATCAAGCATATATTTTTGATCCAGCTACAACTCTTTCAATACTGGCAGGATTTTCTTCTAATAGAAGAGTTTTGATTCAAGGATATCATGGTACTGGTAAATCTACTCATATCGAACAAGTAGCAGCTAGACTTAATTGGCCATGTATTAGAATTAATTTAGATAGTCACATCAGTAGGATAGATTTGATTGGCAAAGATGCTATCGTACTCAAAGATAATAAACAGGTCACAGAGTTTCAGGATGGCATACTTCCTTGGTCATATAAAAATCCTGTAGCTTTAGTGTTTGATGAGTATGATGCAGGCAGACCTGATGTAATGTTTGTAATTCAACGTATTTTGGAGTCAGAAGGTAAATTAACTCTACTGGATCAATCAAGAGTAATTAAACCTCACAAATTTTTTAGGTTGTTTGCTACAGCAAATACTGTTGGTCTTGGTGATACATCTGGTTTGTATCATGGTACTCAACAAATAAACCAAGGTCAAATGGATAGATGGAATATCGTATCTACATTAAATTACCTTAGTAATGAGCAAGAAATAAATATTATATTAAGTAAAATAAAAAAACTTAATAATAAGGATGGCAAAGACGTCGTTAAATGCATGGTAGCTACTGCAGATCTTTCTAGATCAGGATTCATTAATGGTGATATTTCAACTGTTATGAGTCCAAGAACTGTATTGACTTGGGCAGAAAATTATCTTCTATTCAATGATATAGAATATTCTTTTAAACTATCTTTTTTAAATAGATGCGATGAAATGGAGAGGTCTATCTTACAGGAATATTTTCAAAGGTCATTTGGAATTGATATTACTGATGCTAAGGTAGCCAATGTCAAAGAATAGCGAAATTATTGAAGATTTTAAAAAGTCATTAAGTGCTACAATAAAATCAATAGGTAAAAAAGAAGATATAGAGATTAATTTTGTTAAAGAAAATCCTTCAATTATTGGTAACACTATAAATCTAACTGAACCAAAAATTGAAAATTTCAAAAATAATCTTGAATATTTAAGGGCCGAAGCGGACTCTTTTGCATTAGAGTTAAGATTACATTCAAGAGACATACACCAAAACTTTTTAAATCAAGATGAGTTATCAAACGAAATAATTAATGTTTTGGAACAAGCACGAGTAGAAGCTATAGGAAGTAGTGAATTCAAGGGAATACAAAAAAATCTAAAGAATAAGTATATTAGAGATCTTAAAATTGGAAATACTAAAAAAGATCAAAATTTATTAATTAAAGCATTTAAAAACGTAGCATTTGAAGAAATTGTTGGCGTAGATTTAGGTGAAATTAATATTAGTTTTAAAAATATTGTAAAAGAAAAATTAAAAAAAGATTATTCAAACTTTTTTTTAGATTTAAAGAATTGTCTACATGATCAGGAAAAATATACATCTACAATTGTTGAAAAACTAGATGAACTTGGATTAATTAATAACAGCGTCAACAATACTCAGAATGAAGATATTAATCAAAACGATGAAGATCAAGATAATGAAAATGAAAATAATGATGAGCAAAAAAATGATGAACAAACTGAGTCAAATATTGAAATGCAAACAAGTGAAACAGCTGTTGAGCAGTCAGTTTCATTAGAAGAAAATGATGATATGGGGGAAGAAAGTGGGGATACTGAACTAGATTATTTACCAGATAGAAAAATTTTAGAGAATTTAGAGAATTATAAAGTTTATGATTATAATTTTGATGAAATTATTAATGCTGAAGAACTTTGTGATATCAAAGAATTAGAGAAACTTAGAAGAAATCTTGATCAACAAGTATTTTCTTTTCAACCACTAATTGTTAAAATTGCCAATAGACTGCAAAGAAAACTTTTAGCTCAGCAAAATCGTCATTGGGATTTTAATATGGAAGAGGGTTTTCTTGATACATCAAGATTAGCTAAAATTATTGCTAATCCAAATAATAAATTAAGCTACAAAATAGAAAAGGAAGTTGAATTTAAAGATACTATTGTGAGTCTTCTAATTGATAATTCTGGTTCAATGAGAGGCAGACCAATTACAGTTGCAGCCCTTTGTTCAGATATTTTAGCAAAAACATTGGAAAGATGCTTAATTAAATCTGAAATATTAGGATTTACAACCAAAGCTTGGAAGGGGGGTAACTCTAGAGAAAAATGGATTAAAAATGGAAAGCCTTCTAATCCTGGCAGGTTAAATGATCTAAGACATATTATCTATAAATCTGCAGACTCACCATGGAGGAGATCAAAAAAAAATTTGGGCTTATTATTGAAAGAGGGAATTTTGAAGGAAAATGTCGATGGAGAAGCTTTATCGTGGGCTTATAATAGATTATCTTTTCGAAAGGAAAAAAGAAAAATTCTTATAGTTATAAGTGATGGTGCTCCAGTTGATGACTCAACCCTTTCTGTAAATCCAGGTAATTATTTAGAAAAAAATTTAAGAGATATAATTGGTGAAATTGAAAAAAAAGATGAAATTGAATTAATTGCTATAGGAATTGGGCATGATGTTTCAAGATATTATAGTAAGGCTGTAACAATAATGGATGTCGATCAGTTAGGCGAGGTATTACTAAATCAATTATCTGCTACTTTTCATTTAGATAATTAAGAATTTAACCATTTCTTTTTTGCATTATCAAAATTATTATTATCAATTGAGCTTCTAACTTCTTTCATAAGATTATTCATAAAATATATATTATGATTAGTTAGAAGTTGTAATCCTAGCAATTCTTGTGCAGAGAAAAGATGATATAAATATGCCAGTGTAAAGTTTTTACAAGTATAGCAATTACACTCATTATCAATTGGGTTTAAATTATTTTTATATTTAACATTTTTTAAATTTATTTTTCCCTGTTTACCTTTTACTAAAGCTGATCCATGTCTAGCAATTCTAGTTGGGCTTACACAATCAAATGTATCGATTCCATCTGCAACAAAATCCCATATATCCCTTGGATCGCCAATACCTAGCAAATGTACTGGACGAGAATTATCTAATTTAGAAGAAGTAAAATGAACTATATCTTTCATTTGATCTTTATTTGATCCTAAACTACCACCAATAGCAATCCCAAAAGTATTGATTTTTTCTGTGTTAAATTTAATACTTTCTTCTCTTAAATCTTTGTAAATCCCACCTTGAATGATCCCATACATTTCTTGTCTACCTGCTGAGCCATTTTTAGGACTATAATTAAGTTTAGAGTTATAGGCATTGATTGATCTTAAAGACCATCTATGACTTCGTAACATAGAATCAGATGTGTACGTTTTATCTACATTATAAGGAGTGCATTCATCAAAAACTAAGATGAAGTCTGCACCAAGATTTCTTTGAACCTCTATTGATTTTTCAGGAGATAACATATGAGTAGAACCATCTATATAAGACTTAAATAATGCGCCCTCTTCATTCAGATTTATTAAGGTTTTTTTATTTTTTGAATTTGTTTTTCGCCCTTTTATTTCGTCAGCAACCGAGCCATGTCCAAGAGAAAAAATTTGAAATCCACCACTATCTGTTAACATAGGTCCATTCCAACCCGTAAATTTATGAAGACCTCCATGTTGAGCTATTAGTTCACTACCTGGCTGAAGCATTAAATGGTATGTATTGGATAGTATAATTTGTGTATTATTTTTTTTTGCTTCAAGAGTAGTAAAAGATTTTAGTGCAGCTTTTGTTGCACAAAAAATAAATGCTGGAGTTTCAATATCACCGTGTGGTGTAGAAATTTTTCCTGTTCTTGCTTTATTATTTTTATTTTTTTTTTTAACTTTCCAAGAAAAGTTATTCATTAGTTTTTGGGACAAAAAACTTAGCTATATAAATAAAAGGAGTGTCAAGTAGGGCTATAAATATTCTAAGAAGATAAGTGCCTAAAATATAGATCATTATGACATTATATACACTTACTGGTTCAGGATTTAATAAAATCCAAGCAAATATACTAAAGACTGTGTTATCAACCAAAGAGGAGGTAATTGTAGATAAATTGTTTCTTAACCATAGAGACTTACCTGATAAAGCTTGTTTCAAATAGTTAAAGAACCAAACATCAAAATATTGGCTTATTAAATATGCTATCATACTAGCTATGAAAAATCTTGTCATGGGAGTAAATACATTTGATAAACTCTCTTGTACCCAATCTGCATCTGATGGTTGAAAACCAATGGTAATTACCATTAACAAAGTCATAAATAAAAATGCACTGAAACCAATTAAAATGTTAATTCTAGCTTTTTCCTTGCCATAATATTCAGATAAAATATCAGTACATAAAAATGTTGATGCAAAAAGAATAGTTCCTAATGCTACCGGTTCGGGTGAATAAAAAAAGTCTACTGTTTTTAAAACTTGAATATTTCCTGCAATTACAGCTAGTGCAGAATAGATAAAAATTCCTATATATCCAAATATCCTTAAAAAAATAAGAATAGAAAAAAAACAAAAAAAGAGCATTATGAACCACATAAGTTCAGTGCTAAGGGAATTAAGTATTGTTGTTAATTCAAAGAAAAAACCCATTACAAAAATTTAATTAGATTTTGATAGAATAGTGTTTTTTAATTTTTTAGCCTTTAAGGGCAATTTAGAGTTAGGTGTATTGATAAGGAATTCATCTAATCCACCTTTTTTTTCTACTGTACGTATAGTACTAACTGCAACTTTAAGTTGAAATTTTTGTCCTAATGCTTCGCTAACAAAAGTAATATTCTGAAGATTTGGTTTAAAACGTCTTTTTGTTCTATTCTTGGCATGACTAACGTTATTACCAGTTTGGAAGGATTTTCCGGTTAATTCACATCTCATTGACATATTGAGGATGCATGTAAATATAAATATTACTTTGTCAAGTATTCTAAATACTAAATTTATCTATAATATAAGTTGGGATTATTTTATGATTTTTAATTAAATTATTTATTTGATTTAAATCTTTATGAATACCAGATTTTACTAAAATACTATCTATTTTAAAATTATTAGCACCTTGAATGTCATGGAATAATGAGTCTCCAATAGCTACTGTTCTTTTTTTTTCTAAATTAATTCGATTTGTTGTTTCAATATAAATACTTATATCAGGCTTACCTTTTATAATAACGTTTCCACCCATTTTTTTATATATTTCAGCAATGGCGCCCATACAGAAGATATTATTGGTACTATTACTTTCAATTGTTTCAAAATCAGGGTTTGCACAATACAATGTTATTTCTTTTTTGTAAGCTACTTCTAATAACGGGATATAGTCTATTGGTTGTAACTTTACAAAGGGAGTGCAAGCTAAAATTAAATCTGCTTCTTCTATTTTTTCTATAAAATTAAAATTTAAACCATTTCTAAAATCTATACCATCCTCTTTTTCTTCATCATAAATATGAAAACAATTATTTTTAAAATTTACATTAGAATATTTTTCTTTAAGTAATTGCCAGATCATTTCTCCACTAGTCACTGTATTTAAAAAAGAATTTTTTTTAAAACCAAGCTTTGGCAATCTATCTATGGATGATTTTGATCTTTTAGAAGAATTTGAAATTATAAATAAGTTTTTATTACTATTTTTGAGAAAATTGATTGCGTCAAATGCATGCTCATACCCAAATGTTCCATCATGCATTACGCCCCATTGATCAATTATAAAATTGTCATAGTCATTAATAATTGCATCAATGGAGTTTATTTTTTTCACTATTATACCGATTTACCAATAACTTCGGATACATTTTTATAGCCATCAGTTTTAATAAGATCAATCAAGTCACCCTTCATACTATTTATTAAATTTGGACCAGAGTAAACCAAAGCTGTATATAACTGAACTAAAGAAGCACCGGATTTAATTTTTTCGTAACAGTCCTTTCCACTTGATATACCACCCACTCCTATTAAGGGTATCTGACCATTCGTTAATTCAAACATTTTTTTTAAAATTATATTTGAATTATCATATAGGGGCTTGCCACTTAAACCGCCTTTTTTTTCTTTATTTAAAGAAATTAAATTACTATCTCTTTTGATAGTACTATTCGTAAGTATTAGTCCATCTATGTTATTGGCTAAGGAAATTAAAGCTAAGTCTCTAAGCTGATCTTCATTTAAATCAGGTGAAATTTTAATTAATATTGGCTTATTAGTAATATTTTTTATTTCATCTCTTTTATCAATAATTTTTTTAATTAATTTTTCTATCTTACCTCGCAATTGTAGATCCCTTAACCCCTCAGTATTTGGTGAAGAGATGTTTATAGTAATATAGCTTGCCAAATGGCCTAACTCTTCTAAACCAATTAGATAATCATCAATAGCTTTACTTGAATTTTTATTTTTCCCAATATTTACTCCTACAATTTTATTATTTAAATATGATTTTTGGTGTTTAATTAAATTTTTTTTTACTTTTTTAACACCCTTATTATTAAAACCTAAACTATTAATGATGGCTTTATCTTCACTTAATCTAAATACTCTAGGTTTAGAATTACCACTTTGAGGTTGCGGTGTAATTGTACCAACTTCAAGAAAACCAAAACCAAATGAAAACATTGATTGCATTACTTCAGCATTTTTATCAAAACCTGCAGCAAGTCCAACGGGATTTATAAAATCTAAGCCCATTAAATGTTGTGAAAGAATAGGATCCTCAATATTTTTTTGTCTTATTTTGAAATATTTTAAAAAATTAATTGTAATATTATGAGATAACTCGGGAGGTAATAATCTTAATATTTTTAATGAACTATTGTACAATAAGTTAATTATCTATTAATTTTTTTAGATAATCAATAGTTTCTCTTAAACCAAATAATTTAAAAAACGATCCAAGTCTAGGTCCTTGATCCTGACCAAGCATAACTTGATATACCAGTTTAAAAAAATCTTTTAACTTTTCAAATTCGTGCTTTTTTCCTACTTCGTATAATAATGTTTGAATATCTTCAGATGAACTGTTTTCAGTAACCTCATTTTCTAAAACATTAATAATATCAATAAATACTTCTTTATTACTACTATCGACCTCTAAAAATTTCTTTTTAGGCAAAATAAAATCTTCATAGTAATTTAGTGCAAAGTCTATGAGACGATCAAATTCAGGATTGTTATCAGCATTAATTTTATCATCATATTTATTGATAAAAGACCATATTACTTTTTTATCTTTAGAATTAGAAACATTTACTAGGTTAGTAAGGGTAATGAAATTTATTTCTGATTTAAATTCTTTAGGTTTTCCTGAGTGAATATGCCAAATTGGATTATCATACTGTTTATTTTTATCTAAACTTGAGTATGCATTGTAATGAGAAAGATAATCATCTACAGTTTTAGGAATTACATCAAAGTGAAGTTTTTTTGCTGATTTTGGTTTTTGGAACATATAGAGTGCAAGACTTTCAGGAGAGGCATAACGCAGCCACTCATCAACACTAATACCATTACCAACTGACTTAGAAATTTTTTCACCCTTTTCATCTAAAAACATTTCATAAATTAGATTAGTAGGTGGTTTTTTATTTAATGCTGTACAAATCTTTGATCCTAAATCAACACTTTCTGTAAGATCTTTACCGCACATTTCATAATCAACATCAAACGACATCCATCTCATTGCCCAATCTACTTTCCATTGTAACTTGCATTTTCCATTAATTACTTCTGTTTCAACTAACTTGTCTAAAGATGGATCCTTGTAAATAATTGTTTTTGAATCCATTTTATATTCTTCAATTTTTACTTGAAGTACCTCACCTGAGTTTTCACTTATTGGGAGAAAGGGACTATAAGTTTCTTTTCTCTCTGCCCTTAAAGTAGGCAAAATAATATCTAATATTTTTGTATAGTTTTCAAATATACTTAATATTGTTTCATTAAAATCTCCATTTTGATATTTTTCTGTTGAACTAACAAAATCATAGTCGAAATTAAATTCATCTAAAAAACTTCTAAGTTTTGCATTGTTATGATGTCCAAAACTTTCAAATTTACCAAATGGATCTGGTATGGAAGTAAGTGGCTTACCTATAAATTGTTCTAACATTTCTTTATTTGGAACATTTTCAGGAACTTTTCTTAATCCGTCCATATCATCAGAAAATGTGATCAGTTTTGTTGGGCAATCAATTATAGAGCTAAATGCATTTTTTACCATTGATGTTCTTACAACTTCACCAAAAGTTCCAATATGAGGTAAACCTGAGGGGCCATAACCGGTTTCAAGTAATACATATCCTTTAGATGGAATTTTAAAGTTTTGTAAACCACCATTTTTTTTAATTATTTGTAATGCTTCTTTAAAAGGCCAAGCTTTTAAGGATTGTGCTAATTCTTGATCAATCATTTAATTTTGCTCTAATTCTAATTTTTTTACCCAATAACAACTTTAATGAATTTGTGAAATTAAAAATTTCGGATCCTAATTTATTAAATAATTCATTTTCTAGCTCAATAATATTATCAATGATATTATTAATTAAATCAGTCCCTTCTGTGGTTAGAATTAAACTATCAGATCTTTTATCTTGTGGTTGTTGTTTTGATATTAACCTCTTTTCTTCTAGTTTAGAAACTCTTAAACTAACAACTGATCTATCAATAGATGCATTTTTACATATTTCCTGTTGAGTAATATTTATGTTTTCTTGCTGTAATAAATAAATTGTCTCGAGAATAAGATATTCATTTAATGTGATTTCACTCTCTTTTAATTTCTGTCTTACTTTAGATTGCCATAAGTTTGATGTTTGCCAAATTAATAATGCTAATCTATTCTCATTAAGAGAAGTGTCTGCCATAGTTTTTATACAAACTGTTTGTATGCAAATTAATAGTTTTTGTCAATACTATTCTGGTGCAATTTCTATCTCTAAGCCATCAAGTTCATCAGAAAGGTCAATTTGACAAGATAATCTGGAATTATTTTTAACATCAAAGGCTTGATCTAGCATAGATTCTTCATCATCATCCATATTTTCCAACTTATTTATCCATTTTTTATCAATATAAACATGACAGGTAGCACAAGCACAACATCCTCCACATGAAGCTTCAATATCGTAGCCATTGTCTCTAAGGGTTTCCATTAATGTAAAATTACTATCATATTCAATTTCAGACTTTTTACCTGATCTATCTGTGATTCTTAACTTTGGCATTAAACGCCTAGTTTTTTTTGAAGTTCTTTGGAAGATGTTGTGTATCTAAAAATGTTTTTCTTATCAGGAAAGCAATACTTGAATACTTCTTGAGCCATTAAGGCAGACTCGTGAAATCCTGATAGAATAAGCTTAAGTTTTCCTGGATACCAATTTATGTCACCAATCGCAAAGATTGAAGGTGTAGAAGTTTCAAATTTTTCAGTGTCCACTTTAATTAAGTTCTCGTGTAAGTTTAGACCCCATTCTGCGATTGGACCTAGTTCCATTTTTAAACCAAAAAATGGTAAAAGATAATCTACTTCAATATTTGATCTTTCATCATCATTTTCGTATTCTAGCATTAGTTTACTATTTTGAATCTTTGAAATCTTTTTTATTTGACCTTTTAAAAATTTAATTTTTCCTTTTGTTTCTAATTCTTGCATTTTTGACACAGAATCAGGTGCTGCCCTAAACTCTTTTCTTCTATGTATTAAAGTTACATTGGAATCCTTAGATAGTTCATTTGTCCAATCCAAAGCAGAGTCTCCTCCTCCTGCAATTAAGATTTTTTTATTCTTAAATATTGATTTGTCTCGAATTGCGTAAAAAACATTTTTGTTTTCAAAATTCTCAATATTCTCAATTGGAGGTTTTCGAGGCACAAAGCTTCCTGCACCTGCAGCTACAACAATACATTTTGCTTCAACTTTTGTGCCTATATTAGTCTGTACAATCCAACCATCATCTGTTTTAGCAATACTCTCAACTTGTTGGTTAAGATGAAATTTAGGGTTAAACGGATTTATCTGTTTAATCAACTCGTCAGTTAGTTGTTGTCCTGTTACAACTGGTCTTGATGGAATATCATAAATTGGTTTTTCTGGATACAATTCAGCACACTGACCTCCAACCTTATCTAAATTATCAACTAAATGACATTTTATATTTAAAAGACCTAGTTCAAATACAGCAAATAAGCCTACCGGACCTGCTCCTATAATTACTACATCAGTTTTTTCTGTCATATATGAAAAATAACAACTTTTTTTATTATTTCTAGGGATTATATATAATCTGAATGAATTACGCTAAAACTTCAAAATATTATAATCCTGCGATTTATATATGGCTATTAACAATAACCGCAATGGTTTTATTAATTATAGTAATAGGAGGTCTAACAAGATTAACCGACTCTGGACTTTCTATGACTGACTGGCGTCCAATCTTAGGTGTAATACCTCCACTGAGTTTAGAAAGTTGGTTGGTTGTTTTCGAAATGTATAAACAAACACCAGAATACAAAATAGTTAACAAAAACATGATGTTAAATGAGTTTAAATATATTTTTTGGTGGGAGTGGTTTCATAGAATATTTGCAAGAGCCATAGGAATTGTCTTTTTAATACCATTAATTTACTTTAGTTTTAAAAAGCAAATTCAATCGTCACTGTATATAAGACTTGGTATTGTCTTTGTGTTTGGTTTGTTTCAAGCAGTTATTGGATGGTGGATGGTAAAGAGTGGTTTGACTGAAAATCCTTACGTAAGCCCTTATAGACTTACTTTTCATCTTTTAAATGCTCTTATAATTTTCTCTATACTATTATGGATAGCAATGGATTACAGGTATTCTTCTACTATAAGTTTTTTATCTAACCCAAACACAATTGAATTTTATATTTTAATTGCTGTAATCTTAATATTTATCACAATTGCAACGGGTGGATTTATGGCAGGAACCAACTCTGGACAATCTTTTAATACTTTTCCACTTATGAATGGAAAAATTATACCAGATGATTACGTTATTGATGATTTAGGTATTTATAATATTTTTGAAAATACAGTTGCAATAAATTTTAATCACCGCTGGTTATCAATATTTGTTTTTTTTTATATCCTATTTATATGTTTTAAATTCATTAAATTTGATAATAAAAATGTTTCAAGTACTCTTGTATATTTGGTTTTATTCTTTCTAACTTTACAAGTAATATTAGGTATCATTACTCTTTTAAGTAATGTTTACCTACCATTCGCAAGTTTACATCAAACTAATTCAATTTTGTTATTATCAACTTTATTGATTAGTTATCATCAAATTAAAATTAGAAAGGTTAAAAATGTCTAACAAAAATATATTTGTCTTTGGGGGAACGGGTTCTATTGGAAAATCATTATCAAGAAAACTGAAGAGCAATAACTATGATCCAATAATTATTTCTAGAAATGCGACAGAATTAAAACAATTATCTGAGGAAATTGGTTGCGAATATAAAGTTTGTGATGTTTTAGATTTTGATAAAGTTAAAAGTATTTCAGAAGAATACAAAGATCAATTATGCGGTATTGCTTTTTGTGTTGGTTCTATAAATTTAAAACCTCTTAAGTTGACTAAAGATGAGGATTTTATTGATTCTTTTAAAATAAATACACTTAGTGCTATAAATGCAATTAAGGTTAATCAAGAAACTCTAACTAAAAATAATGGTAGTATTCTACTTTATTCAACTATCGCTGTAAAACAGGGTTTTACTAATCACGCAATAGTCTCGACTGCAAAAGGTGCTATTGAAGGTCTTACTTTGAGCTTGGCCGCAGAATTTGCTCCAAAAATTAAAGTAAATTGTATAGCGCCAAGTTTAACTGACGCAAAAATGACACAAAAGTTACTTAATAATGAAACTATTAAGAAAGCAATTGAAAATATGCATCCTCTGCCTAAAATAGGATCTGGTGATGATTTCTCTGACATAGGAAGTTTTCTATTAAGTGATAAAAATAATTGGATTACTGGACAAATATTTCATATAGATGGGGGAAGATCATCATTAAGAATAAAATCGTGAAATATATCTTTATAATTTGTTTATCTCTTTTTTCTTTTAGCGTTTTTAGTCAGCCATTTCCAATACCAGACGATAAAGAAGTAAGCTTTGATGTTATTAGAAAGAAGAAAAATATAGGGAGTTTAATATCTAAATTTATAGAAAATGAAGATAGTGTCGTTATACATTCAGTTTTAAAGATAAATGTTAAAGTTTTATTTATTCCAGCATATAAATTTTTTCAAGAAACAAAAGAAACTTGGACAAATGGTGAATTTATATCAATAGATGGATTTACAGACTTTGAAGATGATCGAGAGTATAAAATAATTGGCAATGATGAAGATAATTTTTTTATTGCTAGCGGTATGGATGGTCAACTAAAATTAGATAAAAATATAATACCATTAAATTATTGGAATCTTGAAATGTTAAATGAAAAAGAAGTATTTGATACTCAAAAAGGTATTGTAAGAACTATAGAAGTAAATCAACTTGAAGATGAAAAAATTAAAATCAATGACATTGAAATATTAGCTAATAAGTATGTTTTCAATGCATCAAAAAATCCAAAAGATAAAGGGCCATTTCCTGAGTATACACTTTGGTATTTTGAAAAAGAGCTCATGAAAATGGAATTCAAAAACCCAAATGATAAGAAAAATATTATAACAATAATTCGTAATGATTGGAGTCTATAGTTGAAAACCATTTGGATAACTGGTGGATCTTCAGGTATTGGTTTTGCTACAGCAAAAGAGTTTATAAATAATAATTGGCAAGTTGTAATTTCTTCAAGTAATAAAATAAAACTTGAAACTGCAAAAAAAAAATTAGAACTAAATAATAATAAAAATTTAGTTCATGCTATTGTATGTGATATTTCTTTAAAAAATAATGTTGATGAAACGATTAATTCTATAGAAAACAATATTGGTAAAATTGATATAGCATTATTAAATGCATCAGCTTATAGTCCAAACAAAAATCAAATATTTGATATTTCAAACTACGAATTGCTAGTAGATGTAAATATCAAAGGCACTTTGTATTGTGTTAACAAATTAAAAGATGTTATGAAAAATAGAAATAATACGATTGCTATTATTTCTTCACCATTGGGATATAGAGGTTGGCCAACAGCAGGGGCGTATGGTATTTCTAAGGCAGCTCAATTAAGCTTGAGTGAAAGCTTGTACTTTGATTTCAAAAAGTTAAACATTAATGTTAGAGTCATATGTCCAGGTTTTATTGATACCGAAGCAACCAAAAAAAATAGCTTCAAAATGCCTTTTTTAAAAAGTGCTAAATATGCAGGAAAAAAAATATTTGATAGATTAACTAAAGGTAAAGAATTTGAAATAATTTTCCCCTATTTGATTGTATATTTTTTTAAATTTACAAGGATATTACCTTACAAAATATATTTTTATATATGGAAAAAATTAGGGAATTTTTAGCTTGTTTCACCAATATAAATTCCGAGACCTTGAGCTACTTTAATCAAAGGATCATTTTTTTGAACAGTTTTTGAATATCCAGCAACTTGACTAAGCATCAAATCTTGTACTCCTCTGTCTTTCCATACAACTACTCTATTAAATTTTTTCTTTGCAATTAAATCAACAGCATAAACACCAAATGCACTTGCAATCAAACGATCTCTATGAGTTGGTTGAGCACCTCTTTGAACATGTCCTAGAACTGTAACTCTTGTTTCAGAGTCTGTTATTTTATAGATTTCATCACCAAGATAATTTCCAATCCCGCCAAGGCGCACCTCTCCATCAACATATTTTACTGTAGCTTTTTTACCATTTTCTTTTTTTACAGCTTCTGCAACAACAATTAATGCATGATTTCTTCCTTTAGATCTAAGTTTGTCAATATGGTCAGCAATAGATTTTATAGAATATTGAATCTCCGGAATCAAAATAACATCTGCTCCTCCAGCTATTCCAGCATTCAAAGCAATGTGACCTGCATCTCTGCCCATAACTTCTAAAATCATTACTCTTCTGTGACTAGCAGCTGTTGGTTGAAGCATATCTAATGCATTTGTTGCAACATCAACTGCAGTATCATATCCTATAGAAAGCTCATTATGCTTTACATCATTGTCTATAGTCTTTGGAATACCAACAAAATTTATATTACCTTTTTTTGTAATGCTTTGGAGAATTTTTAAACTTCCATCTCCACCAATACCTATTAGTGCATCTATTCCTAGTTTTTTAAAACCTTCTATAACTAAATCAGATGAGTCTATTTTTTTTCCATTCCTTATAATTTTTTTAAAAGGATTCCCTTTGTTATTTGATCCCAAAAAAGTTCCACCCATTCTCATTAAGCTACCCTCAAAATTTTGCGGATTTAATTTGATAACATCCAGTGGTTCTTTCAACAATCCTAATGTTCCATCCTTTATTCCATAAACTTCCCAATTGTACTTATTATGTGCTCGTAATGTAACAGCTCTAATTACTGCATTTAAACCTGCGCAATCTCCACCACTTGTTAAAATTGCTATTTTTTTTACCACAGGCCGTTTATATACTATTATTATATTTTTACTTATTTATTTTCATGGATGACATAAATAAACTTATAGAAATTTTAAAAAATTTTGAACAAGAACATAGAGATCTTGATGAAATACTTATTAGGCTTCAAGAAAAAAATACAGTAGATTTTTTACAAATTCAAAGGTTAAAAAAAAGAAAGTTAATCCTAAAAGATAAAATATTAGAAATTCAGAATAAATTAGAGCCAGATAGTATAGCTTAAGCTAAAAAACTTTTTAAAAATTTAGGAGCATTATCCTTAATAAAAGATATTCTTTCCTTAATTTTTGGAATTTTTGATATTATCTTAAGATTTTTATCAATATTTTCTTCAACATGCTTCATTTCTTTTGAAAAAAAAACGAATAAGGCATTAGTATATACTCCTGATAAAATAAGTCTTTTTGTATAAAAATTGAAATCTGTTGAATTATCTCCAGCTAAATACCACATTGTATTTACTGAATGATATAAACTCTTTTTTGAAATTTTGTTATTTGTGGGTAGCAAAAGATGGTTAAAGGTTTTTTTATAAAATTCTTTATCTTCATTTAATATATCAAATCGTAATAATAATATTTTTTTTATTCTTTTGTTAATTGGAAAATTAATTAAATTAATTTTTTTTAATTTATATTCAAGTTTTTCATTAATATTTTGTAGAGCATATTCTAATAAATCTTTATATCCATCTGGGAAAAAATAGAATAAATCATTTTTTCCTATATTTTGTTTTTGTAATTTTAAAAATATTTCCGAAGACCAGCCTTCGATTGAAACAACTTTTTTTGCCTTTATGAGAATATCTTCTTTTTTTTTATTTTCTGTTTTGTTCATTTTTCCAATAAGTTGTTATTTCTTTTTCAAAGCCAAAAGCATTTTTATGTGCTAAGCGCGATGTATACAAAATGCCGTTTAAATGATCTACCTCATGTTGTACTACCCTTGCATGTAAGCCTTCAACTTCATTTTCAATCTCTTTACCATCAAGATCAAATCCAGAATATTTAATTTTTTTAAATCTTCTAACCAAGCCTTGCATGCCAGGAATAGATAAACAGCCTTCCCAATCATCTTCAGTTTCTTTCCCTATAGATGTAAAACTCGGATTTAATAATGGTGTTATCTCAATTTTATCTTTCACTTCAATATCAGGATTACGAAATACTATTATTTGCTTTGAAATATGTACCTGGGGTGCTGCTAAACCTATACCGTTATAGTCAAGCATTGTTTCGGACATATCATAAACTATTTTTTTTAGAGAATCTGAAGAGAATTCTTTTATTTCAGAACATTCTTTTAGCAAAATGGGATGACCGATTTTTGATATTTTTAGAATAGACACATAATAAATATAAGTATTTTTTCTAATATACCAATAGATTAATTCAATATATCCGTTTGCATATAATATGAGTTTATGTTACTAGCCCAATCACAATGACACTTTTTGTAAACGTAAAAGATAATAACGTAGAACAAGCAATTAGAACGCTTAAAAAGAAAATGCAGCGCGAGGGTTTGTATAAAGAAATGAAACTACGTAAACATTACGAAAAACCTTGTTTGAAACGTGCAAGAGAAAAAGAAGAAAATATTAGAAGGGCTAGAAAATCTGCAAAAAGAAATAATGATTAGGCAGAAAGACTTTTTACAATATCCTCACACATTTTTTTAGCATCTCCAAATAGCATAGTAGTATTATCTCTATAAAATAATTCGTTATCAACACCAGAATAACCAGTTGCCATTGAACGTTTTACAAATAGAACACTCTGAGATTTTTCTACATCTAAAATAGGCATACCAAAAATAGGAGATGACTCATCTGTTTTTGCAGCTGGATTTGTTACATCATTTGCTCCAATAACAAAAGAAACCTCTGTCATAGGAAAATCATGATTAATTTCATCTAGCTCCAAGACTTCTTCATAAGGAACATTAGCTTCAGCTAGTAAAACATTCATATGACCTGGCATTCTACCAGCAACTGGATGTATTGCATATCTTACCTCTATTCCTTCTTTTTTTAATATGTCACCCATTTCTCTTAAAGCATGTTGAGCTTGTGCTACAGCCATTCCATATCCTGGTACAATAATTACAGAGTCTGCATTTTTCATTATATATGCAGCATCCTCTGCATTACCTTGTTTAACAATTTTGTCTGAGTTATCCTTAGTAGCACTAGTGTCTTGCTCACCACCAAAACCTCCTAGAACAACATTAATAATAGATCTATTCATCCCTTTACTCATTATATAACTTAATATTGCACCAGATGCTCCAACAAGTGCACCAGTTATAATTAAGAGATTATTACTTAGTGTAAACCCTATGCCACAAGCTGCCCATCCAGAATAAGAGTTTAACATAGAAACGACAACTGGCATGTCAGCTCCACCAATAGGAATTACTACAAGAAATCCTAGTAATATTGAAACAATGACTATTGTCCAAAAAATTGTCGGAGATTGATTAATTACAAATAAAACAATTAAGAAAATAATTAGTAAGAAAATTAGTGCATTAATAAGATGCTGAAACTTAAATACAATAGGCTTTCCAGAAATGGTTCCTTGTAATTTTCCAAAAGCTAAAACCGAACCAGAAAAAGTAATAGCACCGATAAATGTTCCAATACTCATTTCAACTAAACTAGCAGTTTTAATTGATCCAACTTTTCCAATACTAAAAGCTACAGGATCATAGAAAGCAGCAGCAGCAACAAATACAGCAGCTAAACCTACTAAGCTATGAAAAGCTGCTACTAATTGAGGTAATGCTGTCATTTCAATTCTAAGAGCAATAAATGAACCGATTGCACCACCAATAAGTATCGCGGCTCCAATTTCGTAATAGCTAAGAACAGATTTAAACATTAGTGTTGTGAACACCGCTATAATCATTCCAATGATACCAAAAATGTTACCCATTCTTGAAGATTCAGGATGAGATAAACCTCTTAAAGCAAAGATAAATAATAACGCAGATATTAAATATAATATCGCAACCATGTTAGAAGACATTATTCTTTTTCCTTTATTTTTTTAGTTTTTTTCTTAAACATCGAAAGCATTCGATATGTTACTAGGAAACCTCCAAAAATATTAACTGAAGCTAATACAACACCAATTAGTCCAAAAATTTTTGAAGTATCAAAACCTTGAGGACCGGCTGCCAATATTGCACCAACTATAATTACACTTGATATAGCATTTGTCACACCCATCAATGGACTATGTAAAGCAGGAGTAACTGACCAAACTACATAATAGCCAATAATACAAGCTAAGAAAAATACTGTTAATCCAATAACAAAAACTTCTGAAGAATGTGCTTCCATATTACTTAAATTGCTCCAATCTTACATCCCCATCATGCGTTAGCAAAACAGAATTAATTATTTCATCATCAAAATCAAAATTTATTTTTTTATTTTCTTTATCTATTAATAAACTTAAGAAGTTAAAAATGTTTTTAGCATAAAGTGCTGAGGCATCTTTTGCTACTCTTCCAGGAACATTTCCATAACCAACGATTTTTACTCCATTATGCACTACTATTTCATTCATTTTACTTAAAGGGCAATTACCACCAGCTTCAACAGCCAAATCAATTACTACTGAACCTGGTATCATCGAAGAAACCATTTCTTCTGTGATTAAAACTGGAGCTTTTTTTCCGGGAATAAGAGCTGTACAAATTACTATATCTTGTTTTGAAACTGTTTCTGCTATCAATTGAGCTTGTTTTTTCTTATAATCTTCACTCATTTCCTTTGCATAACCGCCTGCAGTTTCAGCATTTTGAGCTTCATCATCTTCAACCATAATGAATTTTCCACCAAGACTTTCGACTTGTTCCTTAGTTGCTGCCCTTACATCAGTAGCAGATACTACTGCCCCAAGTCTTTTTGCTGTTGCTATTGCTTGTAAACCTGCAACACCTACACCAAGTATCATAACTTTTGCTGGATTTACTCTTCCGGCTGCAGTCATCATCATTGGAAAAGCTTTTCCAAATTGCTCTGCTGCATCAATTACACTTCTATACCCCGCTAAATTAGCTTGTGATGATAAAACATCCATACTTTGGGCTCTACTTATTCTAGGAATTAATTCCATACAACAAGATGATATTTTGTTTTTGTTTAAATTAGAAAATTCTGATTTATTTTCATAAGGATTTAAAATTCCAATAAGTAATGAATTACTTTTTAAATTATTAAGATCATCAGTACTTGGCATTCTAACACATAAACAAACATCAGCCTTCAAGCATTCAGATCTAGAAACAATTTTTGCTCCAGCTTCTTCATAATTTGAATTTTGATATCCTGAAGTTTGTCCCGCTCCATTTTCAATTATAACTTCAAAACCTAGTCTAGAAAAAAGCTTTACGGATTCAGGAGAGATAGAGACTCTTGTCTCATTGTTATCATTTTCTTTAATGGCAGATAAGAGCATGAGTTCTTATATTGATAGGTCAGCTAAATTTAAAGCTTTTTGTTGGTTTTTCATTAATTTTTTTGAGTTAAAATCTTCAATGAGCTCATGGAATATTCTGTACCAATTAACTTCAGCTTTTAAATGCATAAATACTGAGCCTAGTCCTACTGCTGCTCTATCCATGAACACAAATTCTTTAGGAGGTTTAACACCACCTAGTTTTTTAAGTTCTTGATGAACTTCAGATGCAATTTGTGCTCCATATATACCACTATCACTTTCTTGTATTTTTTGAACTTTATCTTCCATTAAAGGTGAATATAAAAACCCTGCCCATTTATTTAATACTTTTAATTTGTCTTTGGTAATATCTGTAAATCCCCATTGCTCATACGCATGAACTGCCTTTGAATTGTCTTTTTCTTGAAGAGCAAAATATAAGTCAATTACACCTTGAATGAAATTACCATTAAAAATTCTCATACAACCAAAGTCATATATATTAATACTAAGGTCTTTTTTTTGTACAGAATAATTTCCTAAATGTGGATCTCCGTGAAGCACTCCGTATTCAAAGAATGGTTTGTACCACGCTTTATACATATTAGCCGCTAAAGTATTTCTTGTTTCTTTAGGAGATTTTTTAAAATTCAAAATAGGCTCGCCATCTAACCAGCTCATGGTTAGTAATCTTTTTGTAGATAATTTATCATAGGTTTTTGGAACATGAACAAAATTTATATTGGAAAATATATTTCTAAATACAGCCATTAATTTTTTTTCTCTTTCGTAATCTAGCTCCTCTTTAAGTCTGTCCGTAATTTCTTTATATACTTCATCAGTCTTAATTGCTTTATTATAAGACTGATAAATTGAAAAAATCATTTTTAATTGTGAAAGATCCGCACTAACTGCTGAAGCCATATCTGGGTATTGGAGTTTGCATGCGACTATATCATCATTTTGTATTTTAGCTTTATGAACTTGTCCAAGAGAAGCCGCTCTTGTTGCTTCTTTATCAAACTCGATAAAATTTTTTTGCCAATCTTGTTTTAATTCTGCAGCCATTCTTCTTTTAACAAACAACCATCCCATCGGTGGTGCATTAGACTGTAAATGCATAAGCTCTTGTGCATACTCATCAGGAAGTAAGTCAGGTATGGTTGCTGATAATTGTGCCACTTTCATCAAAGGCCCTTTAATACTTCCAAGAGCAGCTCTTATTTCTGAAGCATGTTTTTCTTTATCTAACTTAACACCTAAATATCTTTGACTTGCAAGTTTAGTGGCTAATTTTCCAACAACTCCGCCAACTTTAGCGTACCTGGTAAGTTGTTTAGTTAGGGATTTTGCTTCTTTATCTTTCATCAATTTTATTCATCTAATTGGTCAATCAGATTCTCAATAACATTAACTCCTTTTTGCCAAAAATCTTTTTTCTTAGGATTTAACCCAAAAGGTTTCAATAGTTTATCATATGTATCACTACCACCACTCTCTAATAAAGTAATGTATTTGTCCTCAAATTTAGGTAGTTTGCTCTCGTAAACATTAAAAAGAGAATTAACAAGACAATCACCAAAAGCATATGCATAAACATAAAATGGTGAATGAATAAAATGGGGTATATAGCTCCAAAAATATTTATAATCATCATTAAACTTTATTGATGGTCCTAAGCTTTTCTTTTGAACATCAATCCAAATTTCACAAATATCGTCAACACTTAATTCTTTGGTTTTTCTTTGATGATGAATACGTTTTTCAAATTCAAAAAAAGCAATTTGCCTCACAACGGTGTTTAGCATATCTTCGACTTTGTTTGCTAAAAGTCCCTTACGTTCATTTTCTTTTGTAGTAATAGATAAAAGAGATTTAAAAGTTAACATTTCTCCAAAAACACTTGCTGTTTCAGCAAGCGTTAACGGTGTTGAAGAATTAAAATAAGTTTGTTTTCGTGCTGCTAAATATTGATGAATGCCGTGTCCTAATTCATGAGCAAGAGTTGCTATATCTCTTGCTTTACCCTGATAATTAACAAGTATAAATGGATGAGCTGATGGAACAGTAGAAGCAGCGAACGCACCAGGAGATTTTCCTGGGATGACTGGAGCGTGTATCCATGAATTATCAAAAAATTTATTTACAATATTTCCTGCCCTCTTATCAAAATTTGAATAAGCATCAGTTACAATTTGTCTTGCATCTTTCCAAGAATATATACTCTGTGATTGAAAAGGAAGAGGTGCATTTCTGTCCCAATACATTAAGGATTTCTTTTTTAGCCATTTAGATTTTATTTTATAATAACGATGAGCAATTTTTGAATAATTTTCTTTTATTGTCTCAGTTAAGGCTTCTACAACCTCATCTTCAACAACATTAGATAAATTTCTTGAACTGACTGGATTTGGCAATCCTCTCCATTTATCATTGATTGATTTATCTTTTGCAAGATTATTAGTAATAGATGTAAATAAACTAATGTTATCTTTTAAAACAGCAGATACTACCTCAGCTGATTTTTTTCGATTTGATTCTTTTTTGTCAGAAAGAAAATTAAAAATTTCAGCACTAGATAAATTTTTTCCCTTAAAAGGAAATTTTAGTGATGCAATTGTATCATCAAATAGTCTTATCCAGGCTGATCTAGAAGTAATACTTTTTTCTTGAAGTAATTTTTCTGTTTTAACATCTAATTGATAAGGTTTGAATTTTCGAATATTTTTTATCCAGTTTTTGTAAATCTTTAGTTTTTTATCAGCATAAATTTTTTTTAAATTTTTTTCAGAAATTTCATTTATCTCAAGACTGAAGAAAACAATTGAGGAGGCAATATTTGTTATTTGCTCCTGCATTTGTTGATAAAAGATTTTATTCTTTTCATTATTACCATCCTCTGCAACTAATAAATGCGCATAAGACATAATTTTATCTATTTTAGTATCAATATCCTCTAATTCAATAATGGCTTTTAAGAGTTGATTAGAACTAATCTTGGTGATTTTCGAAGCGTATTTTTTCTCAAATTTTTTAGTTGATATTCTGAGATTATTTAAATCATTATTCAGCCTCTTAGCTTTTGGGGATTCATATAAATCCTTTAAATTCCAAATGGGTAGTTTTCCAAGGGTATTTTTTGTTGAATTTTGATAATTTTTTTGTTTCATATTTTACTATTTCGATATAGGTCTAATATCAAAGCTT
>CACGDO010000007.1 GCA_902571865.1 uncultured Alphaproteobacteria bacterium
GAGCCTATAATTATTGAAGATAAAGATTTAAAAATAGAAGGAAATACAAAACTTAATTTTACTGAAAATAGTTTTATATATATTAAGAATGGAAATTTGAAAATAAATGAAGATAAAAATAAGAATGTAAATAATTTAACAATTCTACAATCTGTAAATAATGATTGGCTAGGAATATACGTTCAAAATAATAATTTTTATGAAAAATCAATAATTAATAATGCAATAATTAGAGATACGAAAAGTTTTAATCATAAATTATTTAAACTCATGGGTGGGGTAAATTTTTTTAAAACTGATGTTGAAATAAATAATCTCAAAATTGATAATTCTTTTTCAGAAGATCAAATAAATTTTATTAATTCTAATTTTATTATTAATAACTCAACTTTTCTAAATTCTTATTCAGATTCAATAGATAGTGATTTTTCATATGGAATTATTAAAAACACTAATTTTAATAATATAAATGGTGATGCAATAGATACTTCTGGCTCTAAAATTAAACTAAAAAATATTAAAATAAATAATGTTTACGATAAAGGGTTATCAATTGGGGAAAAAAGTAATGTAAGAGCAGAAAGTTTATTTGTTGTTAATAGTGGAGTTGGTGTTGCAATAAAAGATTCATCCAATTTAAATTTAAAAAACTTTTCAAGTGAAAATGCTATAATTGCAGATATATTATCTGTTAATAAGAAGAATTTTTTTGGAAATTCTGAAGCAATAATTTATACAATAAATGAATTTAACGAAAAAATATTTCTAATTGGTCATGGTAACAAAATATACCTTAATGATAATTTGTTAGAAACTCAATCAATTGATCCAAAAGAACTATATAAACTTGAAAGAATGATAAAAAATGCAATATAGGTATGAATTAAAGTTTCCAATTAGGAAAGATCAGATTCATTTGGTAAATAATTGGATTGACTCAAACAAGTTTATAAAAAATCATCATCCTGAAAGAGAAATTAATTCTTGTTACTATGATACCCCTTTTTACAAAAATGCTAATGATAATATTGCGGGAATATCGAGAAGATTAAAACATAGATCAAGATGGTATGACGATTTAGAAAATATTTATTTTGAAATAAAAATAAAAAAGGCAACTCTTGGTTCTAAACTGAAATGTAAACTAGAGAATTATAATATTTTAACAAAAAAATTATCAATTAATAATTTTATTAATAATAAAGAATATTATTATAAATTTTTAGCTAATACTAAATTGTTTCCAATTGTTCATATCAAATACCTTAGAAATTATTATATCCATAATAATATTAGAATTACTCTAGATCATAATATTAAATATAAAAATTTAAAATCTAATAATAATTTCATTAAAGATAATTTAATTCTGCTTGAAATTAAATTTGATAAAATTTATTTAAATGATGCAAAGAATTTTTTTAAAACGTTTCCATTCAGGGCAAGAAGAAATAGTAAATATTTACGTAGCTTATCATTATTAAAAATTGCAAGTTATATATAAAATGAAAAAAATAATAGTAATTTCTAATCAAGCATATTCCCTTATTAACTTCAGAGGTGATCTTCTCAAGCTTCTTGTTTCAAAAAATTTAAAAATTTATTGTTTTGCCCCTGATTATGATAATATTTTAAAAAAAGAAATTTTAGATATTGGCTGTATTCCAATTGATTATAGATTAAATAGAAGTTCAATTAATCCATTTACTGAATTAGTAAATTGTATACGTTTATTTTTTTTAATTAAAAAAATCAAACCAGATTTGATATTTTCGTACTCAATTAAGCCAGTAATTTATGGATCTTTAATCTCATATTTTTTAAATATTCCAAATACCTTTTCATTAATTGAGGGGCTTGGATATATTTTTACAAATACAAAAGATAATAGAATATCTACAAATTTTTTTGTTAAATTTATAGTAGTACAATTATATAAATTCTCTTTAAAATGTAATAAAAAAATCTTTTTTTTAAATAAAAGTGATATTTATGAGTTTCAATCAAAAAAACTAGTATCAATTGATCAAACATATTTTTTAGATGGAATTGGTTTGGATTTAAGTTATTTTAAATACACAAAACCAGAAATTAATAAAAAAGAATTTATTTTTTTATTTATAGGCAGATTATTAAAAGAAAAGGGTGTTTATGAATTTATATCTGCTGCTAGAAAAATTAAGGAACATTACCCAAATGTTAAATTTATGGTTGTTGGTAATACAGATAAAAATCCAGGTACAATACCTTCTTACCAAATAGAGAAATGGAAAAATGAAGGAATAATAGAATGGATTAAATTTACAAAGGATGTACGTCCATATATTCAAAAAGCTTCTGTTTTCGTTTTGCCTTCATATTATAGAGAAGGTTTGCCAAGAGTTATACAAGAAGCTATGGCCATAGGTCGTCCAATAATAACTTGTGATTCAGTTGGTTGTAGAGAAACAGTTGTAAATAGCAAAAATGGTTATTTAGTCAAAATGAGAAATGTAGATGATTTGATTGATAAGATGAAAATATTTTTAAATAAGCCAGAACTAATTAATAAAATGGGTCTTGAAAGTAGGATAATGGCTGAAAAAAGATTTGATGTTCATAAAATTAACTCACAAATTTATAAAATATTAAATAATAGATATCAAAATAATAGAAAAACTATTTTCATTATATCCAATCAGTCTTTTTCTCTTATTAATTTTAGGATTTCTTTAATGAAATTATTACATAATAATGAAATGGATGTTTATGCATTAGCACCTGATTACAATGAAGTACATTTTCAAAAATTAAAGGATAATAATATTAACTTTATTAATTATAAATTAAATAGATCATCAATAAATCCCTTAACAAATTTATTGAACTTTTTCAGTTTATTTTTTTTAATAAAAAAAAACAAACCAGATTTAATTTTATCTTATTCTATTAAACCAGTTATTTACGGTTCCTTAATTTCATATTTAGTAAAAATTCCTAAATCTTTTTCATTGATTGAGGGTCTTGGCTATATCTTTACATTCAATTCAAATAAAAACAATTTTAAAAATAATTTTTTTAGAAATATGCTTAGGTTTATCGTTATAAATATGTATAAATTTTCATTACCTTATAACAGTAAAGTTTTCTTTTTAAATAAAAGCGATATAAATGAATTTAATAAAAGAAAATTAGTATCTTCTAAGCAAACTCAATTAATAGATGGTATTGGAGTTGATTTATCATATTTCTCTAAACAAATAAAAATTACTGATAAAAAAACAATTAATTTCTTATTTATGGGAAGGTTATTAAGGGAAAAAGGTGTTTATGAATTTATTGAGGCCGCTATCAAAATTAAAAAATTAAATTTAGATGCCTCATTTACTATAGTTGGAAATACTGACAAAAATCCTGGATCTATTCCTCTTAAGAAAATACAGGAATGGGAAAAAAATAAAATTATAAAATGGGTTAGATTTGCAGATGATGTTAGACCATATTTGCAAGATTCATCTGTATTTGTACTTCCATCCTATAGAGAAGGTCTTTCAAGAAGTATTCAGGAAGCTATGGCAATTGGAAGACCTATAATTACATGCGACTCAATAGGTTGTAGAGAAACAGTACAAAATGGAATAAATGGTTATTTGGTTAAGGTTCAAGATTCTAATGATTTAGCAGAAAAAATGAAAATATTTATACAAAAAAAACAAATTATTAGTCGAATGGGTACGGAAAGTAGGTTAATGGCTGAGGAAAGATTTGATCAAAATAAAATAAATAAAATATTTTTAGAAAATCTTAATTATGGTTGATACAAAAAGGTTAGATTTTTCAAATTATTATTTACCTACACTTATTTTAATAAAAATTTTTTTAACATTTTTCTATTTAAATATTTATGATAATTTTTCTTCAATTGGAGATGCAAGAGGGTATTTGCGTAGATATTTAGTACTAGATATTAATGCATACTTTCCACACATATTAACCAATAGATCTCATTTTGTAGAAACTATTTATGCATTTTCTAATACTTTATTTTCTAATATCATTACCCCATATATTTTTTCAATTTTATCAATAATCATAATTTGGAATACGTGCAAAGTGTATTTTTTAAATTCAAGTAAAATAAATTTTTATTTATTCTTGATCATTATTTTTAGTCCAAGTTTTGCTTTATGGACCAGTGTACCATCAAAGGAGTTAATTACAGTTACGTTGTCAATTTATATGGTAAGCTGTTTAGTAAAAATATTGGTTAAAGAAAAGATTAATTTTTTATTATTTCTACTAGTAACATTAATTTTTGCATATATACGGCCGAACTATTTTTTAGCTTATTTTATTTTTTTATCTATTATTATAATAAAAATTTATTTTTTAGATCGAATTTGTATAAGGTATAAAATTAAAATAAGTAAAAATTATTATATTTTATTATTAGTAACGAGTATTATTTCTTTATTTTTTTTATTAAGATTTTCGGATAATTATATAATTCAAAAAATTGAATTAATTATTTATACTTCCTATCATATGTTTTATGCATTTGATGATGTTTCTACAAGTATGAGAAATAAATATATCCAATGGAATGATTATAATGATTTTTTTAAATATATAGTTTTTGGATCTTTTGTTTCTTTTTCAGGCCCTACGATTGAAGAAATTATGTACAGACCTATTTTTGTTATATATTTCATAGAATCTTTAATAATTAATTTAATAATTATTTATTTATTTGTATCATTAATAAGCTTAAATAAATTTATACAAAATTTTTATTTTATTTATTTTTTTGGTTTTTTCTTGTGTTTTATTATAGCTTTAATAACTCATTATCCTTTAGGAATTTTTAATCTTGGATCTTCATTACGTTATAAGCAAAATTTATTAGCATTAATGATTTTTTTACCGTATATGCTCCTATGTTATAATTTTAATAAAACTGCTTCACATCAATGATTTTTATTGCCCCTTTAGTATTTTTTATATGCTATTTTTTGTTAAATAATATTGCTAAATATTATGGACTTTATGACAAAAATGAATTTCAGAATAATAAAAATATCATACCTCTAACTGGAGGAATTTATTTTTATATATCTCTAATAACTGTTTCTCTATTTTATAGTTCAGACAAGTATTTATATTTAATGACAATAGGTTCAGTAGGAATGTTTTTAATGGGTCTAATTGATGATTTAAAAAATATCAGTTTTAGATCAAGATTTATTTTTCAAATTTTATTTGTTTTTTTGTATATAATATATTTTGATTTATTTATTTTAGATTATGGATTTTTTGTTCTCAATGACAGTTTTATAGTATTTTCATTAATTTTTACTACTTTTGCAGTAGTTGGCTTAACTAATGCATTCAATTTTATAGATGGTGTAGATGGTTTATCATCGAGCCTTTTCTTTATGGCGATACTATTTTTAAAAATCTATACAGTTTTATTTGATAGTAATACCTATTTTTATGAATTAGATATAATTTTACTTTTAATCATTAGTTTCATTTTTATTAATAAAAAAATCACAAATTTAAAACAAATTTATCTTGGTGATTCTGGAAGTATGCTAATAGGATTTTTGATTTCAATATATTTGATATATTTTTCAAATAACTTAAATATTATTTCACCCACTATAGTTTACTGGTTTGTTGCTGTTCCTATTTTCGATTTTTTTTCTGTAATTTTTATTCGTATAATAAATAAAAAAAATCCGATGGTTGGTGACAAATATCATTTTCATCATTTTCTTGTTTATAAAGGTTATTCAAATAATATAGTATTATTAATAATGATTTTCCTATCCATAATGTTTGCAACATTTGGAATTTTTCTTGATTTCTATGTGAATAATTTTTTAAATTTTATTTTATTTGTAATTTTTATAATTTTATCGATAGTTATAAGGGTAAGTCAAATTAAAAACTTAAATTAAGTCTAGTGCTTCAATAAGCTTTTTAACATCATGATCGGAATTATAATGTGTTAAACTTAATCTAACAACACCATCATTTGTATTAATCCCTAATGCCTCTAAGCATCTCCATGCATAAAAATTATCATTTCTTGTTGCAATATTTTTTGAGATTAAAATTTGTGATATTTCTTTTGAAGAAATTTTGTTTGAAGTAAAAGAAAATGTTGGCGCACGATTCTTATCTTTGATATAACTTTTACCAATTAATTTTAAATCTTTTCTATTTCTTAAATATTCTAAAATACGATTTCCTAAATTTTCTTCATGTATTGAGATTAATTTATTTACTTTTTTTATTTTTTCTAAAATAGATAATTTATTATCTTTATAATGATGATTGTAAAGATCTTCAAAATACTCATAAATTCCAACAAGAGAAGCTAACTCTTCATGATTAGGTCCTCCAGGATTGATAGTATATGGATACTGTCCTTCTAAAAAAGTATGATTTTGATTAGGAAGTTTTTGAAGAATTTCTTCTTTTCCATAAAGTAAAGCCAAATGAGGTCCATAAGTTTTGTATAAAGAGAAAGTATAGAAATCGACATCTATATCTTTAACATTTGGAAATCCATGAGGAGCATACGATACCCCATCACCAATTACAAAAATGTCATTTTCATGCGCAATATTACATATTTTTTTTAAATTATTAACACTACCAACAATATTCGAGCAATGTGTTACAGCTATAATTTTTGTATTATCGGTAATTAATTTTTTTAGATCTTCAATTTCTAATTCTGCATTATCTAAGTTTATTTTCCATTCTTTTATATTTGCTCCTATCTCTTTTAATCTTATCCAGGGGCTAATATTTGCTTCATGATCTTGATTTGTAACAATGATTTCATCACCAGGTTTAACAAAAGCTTTAAGTGCGTTTGATAATACATATAAATTTATTGATGTTGATCCACCAATTAGAATTTCATTCTGTTTAGCATTTATAATTTGTGAAAATAATTTAATTGCTTTGTCCATTTCTTCACCAGCTATTCTAGACATTTCATATTCAGCATAAGGTTGGACTTTACAAGTTGTCAAAAATTTATTCATTTTTTCTATGACTTTTTTTGGCACATAACTACCGCCAGCATTTTCAAAAAAATGCCAATTTTTACAAATAGTGTCATCAAATGATGGAAATTGAGATCTTACAAAATCTATATCTAAGCTAATATTTTCCAATGACAATTTATCTTAAAATAATTATTAAATTTAAATTATTATATATTAAATAACCAATAATACTATAAAATTATCAATTTAATAAATGTTATGTTATGATTTATAATAAGATTTATAATAAAATATATAATTATACTTTTTATGGTTTTATCTTTGAAATTTATTCAAAAATATATATTTTCATTTTTAAAAAATTAAATAAAATTTATTTTCTTCATAAATATGAAACAAGTGTTTCAGATAATGGTTTCTATAATACATATATAAAAGAAATTACTTTAGATAATAATAAATTTAAAAATTTTAAAAGAAATCCAATTTACAGAGAAATATTAGAGCATGTATTTTATACTCAAGGTTTGCAATATCTAAAAATTGTTGAAAAAGATAATAGTAATTTAATTAAAAAAATAGATTATTTTCTTGAAAATGATAAAATTGGAAATCCATTAAGGTATTATTATCCGCAAATAAATAAAATTGCTAGCCCAACTACCTTAAGATATCTAAAAATTGCATCTGATATTAAAAACTTATTTGGAAATAGTTTTGGAGGTAAAATTTGTGAACTTGGTGCTGGCTATGGAGGGCAATTCATTTTATTTGATAAAATTTTTAAAATTCAAACATATACAATAATAGACTTACCTGAAGTAAACGACTTGATAAAAAAATATTTACATTTTTTTAATACAAGATCAAAATATTACCTCTCTAGTATAAATCAAAGTAAAAATTATAAATTTGATTTTTTTATAAGTAATTACGCTTTTAGTGAATTACCAAGAAAGCTTCAATTAATTTGTTTGCAAACAATTATTACTAATTCAAAAAATGGTTATATGATTATGAATTCTGGAAAAAATAATTCCGTATATAAAAATCACCTTTCTTTACAAGAAATTAAGGTACATATACCAAATTTACAAATTTTAGATGAAAAACCTTTAACACACACTGGTAATTATATCATTATATGGAAAAATTAATATTTTTTAGTATTATTTATATTTTAGATTAAATATTTTACTTTTAGAATGCTTGATAAACGCAATTTTTATATTAACGGACAATGGATTAGACCTAAAGAAATAAATGATTTTACAGTTATAAATCCTTCTAATGAAGAAGCATACGCTACAATATCTTTAGGTGGTGCTCATGATGTAAATTTAGCCGTATCTTATGCTAAAAAAGCTTTAATAGAATGGAGTCAATTTGATAAAAAAGAAAGAATAAATTTATTAGAAAAACTTTTAAATATTTATAAAAATAAATGGCAAGATATAACTAATACTATGTCTAATGAAATGGGTGCACCATTAGATTGGTCATCCTCTGCTCAAACAGCTTCTGGAGCAGATCATATAAATGATTTTATTTTTAGATTAAAAAATTTTCAATTTGAGGCTAAATTTAATAAAAACTCAAATAATTATATCGTTTATGAACCTATAGGAGTATGTGCTCTTATCACGCCATGGAATTGGCCAATCAACCAAATTACATTAAAAGTAATACCTGCATTAGCTGCAGGCTGCACCATGATTTTGAAACCTTCCGAAATAGCACCTTTGTCAGGAATGCTCTTTGCTGAAATAATTCATGAAGCAGGATTCCCTCCGGGTGTTTTTAATTTAATAAATGGAGATGGCGATGGGGTAGGTACAGATTTATCGTCTCATAGTGATATTGATATGATTTCATTTACAGGATCAACAAGAGCAGGAAAACTTATTTCTAAAAATGCTGCAGATACAATTAAAAGAGTTTGTCTAGAATTAGGTGGCAAAGGAGGTAATATTATTTTTAGTGATTCAAATCCAGAAGCAGTAAGAGAAGGTGTTAGAAATATAATGAGTAATTCTGGTCAATCTTGTGATGCACCAACCAGAATGCTAGTTGAAAAATCAATTTATAAAAGAGCAATAGAGGAGGCTGCTGATGAAGCAAATAAAATTAAAGTTGATATTGCTTCCAAAAAAGGAAATCATATTGGACCAGTTATTTCTCAGATACAATATGATAAAATCATAAATTTGATAAATAGTGGAATCAAAGAGGGCGCCACCCTTGTTGCTGGTGGCTCTGAAAAACCAGCTGGATTAGAAAAGGGTTATTTTGTTAAGCCAACAATTTTTACCAATGTAACTAATGATATGAGAATTGCAAAAGAGGAGATTTTTGGGCCAGTACTATCTATAATTCCATTTGAAGATGAAGATGAAGCCATATCAATTGTTAACGATACACCCTATGGTCTGGGAAACTACGTTCAAACTCAAGATAAAGAAAAGGCAAAAAGAGTTGCAAGAAAATTGAGATCAGGGGGTGTTTATATAAATGGAAATAGCGCTGATCCAGGAACTCCTTTTGGTGGTTATAGGCAATCTGGAAATGGAAGGGAAGGCGGTAATTGGGGTTTAGAAGAATATTTAGAAATCAAAACTATTTGTGGATGGGAATAATTTAAACCTTTATATCATTAAAATAATTTAGTCTTCCTATGATTTCATCTCTTTCAATATAATACCCCTGAAGATGCCTATTGCCAGAGTTTGGATCAAATTTAGTCCTCCCATGTAATACTCTTCTATTGTTAAAACAAAATATATCACCTGCCTCTAATCTAAAATCAATTTTAAATTTTTTGTTTTGAAGCATTGATGCAAAATATTGGTAGGCATCATAAAATTTTTTCATTTTTTTTGGATCAACATCAACTGCTCCCATTGCAGCCATACTAAATCTAATATCATTGAAATCATAATCTTTTGTAAGTGTTATTATTGGTGAATGAAGAATTCTGACTGCTTTTTGAGTATAATCTGTATCTTTAAATTTTACATACGTTTGTGTTAAAATTTTAAAAACATCTTTCTCATTTTTCTTTAAATAATTTGAAACTGCAAAGCCATCTACGACAGATGATAATCCACCATTAGCTTCATTCACTAAACAATGAAGAAACTGATAACCAGGAGCATATTCAAAATAAGGTAAGTCGGTATGATTTCTTAGTGCATCTGCTGTATAAGCAGTGTTATTGGGGTTTGGGATATTAATTACTTCAAATGGCGTACCAAAAAATGTTTCTCTATGATGGCTTATTCTATTTAATATTCTGAATGCTGATTTTTTCCTAGTTGGAGCATTTTTAATTAAGGCAAAACCATACGTATGAAGTAAATTTAGCCATTTGCTTAAATATTTATCATTTTTAATTACACTATTATGATCAATAATGATTTTCTTTAAATTTTTTTTAAGTTTTCCATCCCAAAAAACATAAGGTGATTGATATTTTTGTTTATTTATTTCCGTATAACAATGATCTCGTAGCCATTTTAAATTAAATTTACTAGTATGATCACCTTCACTCCAATCAATATTGAGTTTATTTTTTTCAATTTTGTAGTTTTTAGGAAATATATTTTTACTTACAGTCAAAATATTGAATACTCTCATATTTGCAGTAGGATGTATTGCTGTTGGACAATTATCTCTTAACCACATAAAATGGAATTTACTTTCAAAATTATCTTTCCACAAAATACTTAAGTGATCATTCTTTTTTTCTAATTTTTTTACATGATATTTACTGCTCATTTTAAAATATTTATATCTGAATAAATTATCTTAGTATATTTAACAAATTAATGAAATCGAAAAATAATAATCTCTTGGGAATTTCTTTCATGTTGTTGTCTATGTTTTGTCTAAGTATAAATGATATCACGTATAAATATTTAAGCTTTCATTTTCCTGTATGGGAATCTATATTCTTCAGAGCGTTAAGTGGAAGTATTATTGCAACTTTTTTAGCAATGTATTTTGGGTTTGATAAGTTAAAAACTAAAAAACCAGTTGGACATGCTATCCGAGCCCTTTCTGCTTCTGCTTGTGTTGTATTCTATATTTACGGAATTAATCATTTAATGTTATCTGAAAATATTGCTATTGCTCATTCTGCACCCATTATTGCTGCTTTTCTTGCTGTACCAATACTTGGTGAGAGAATTGGGATTTTTAGAACTGCTGCAATATTAATTGGTTTTATTGGTGTCTTAATAATTGTAAAGCCTGGTACTGATTTGTTTAAATTACAAACACTTTATCCTCTAATATCTGCAGCTTTTATGGCTTCTGTTTATTTATCAACTAGATCAGTAATGAGCACTGACTCAAGTGTTGCAATTGTTTTTTATTATTCTTTTGCATTATTAATTACGTCAATAATATTTTTCCCTGATAATTTTATTATGCCAAATGGAATTCAATTAATTTTAGCTATGAGTTTAGGTGTGATGGGATCATTAGGACATTTATTTATGTCTCAGGCAGCTAAATACGCAGATGTTGCAATAACTTCTCCCTTTGAATACTCATCTTTTATATTTGTAGGAATAATGGGATATTTAATTTATTCTGAGGTTCCAACTTTAAGTATTTATTTAGGGGGAACAATAATTATTAGTACTGGAATATTTATAGCTTACAGAGAAAGAAAAAATAGCTAAATTAAAAAATTATTTCTTTTAAATTTTTCTTCTTATATTTTTGATTTCTAATTTTATTTAAAATATTTTTTTTACCTCCACACATTAAAAATTTATTATCTATATCTTCGTCTTTTAAAGGGTTATTTTTTCCTCCTTTAATATGTGATATTTTTTCAATCAATATACTTCCATCATTCATTATTACTTTAATTATCTCAGGATACTTAGGATCATAGTCTTCAAAATTATTCGGCACTTTGTAAGTGACTAGTTTAATCTTTCTAGTCATATTTAAACTTTTTTTATTTTTGTAAATATTTAAACTACTTAAATCAAATTTACCATTAATGAGAGCGGTTGCTAAACAATAACTCAATGAAAATCTAGCTTCAGTAGAATTTTTAGGTATATGAAATTTTGATACTCTGAACCAAGGTTCTGGAAACTCAATTGTAATAGATTTAATATTTTTTTTTATAAAAATTTTTTTATTTAAAATTAATCCTCCTTGTATTACTCTTTGTGAATAACTACAAACTGGCCAAAACTTAATGAAATTTGGAAATTTAATTATTGCATTTCCTAAATCTGATCTTTTAAAATTATCATTTAATTTTTTAGAAAATTTACTACCATACAATTCAATAAACCCTCTCTCAATATTCCAAATATCTTGATTAGCTGTCCCTCCATTTTTTGCTAGTAAGGCTGATTGTACCCCTGCTTGTGCGGCAAACCCTATATGAAAAGCTTTTGTATCTTTTCCGAATTGTTGTTTTAAACCAGATGAAAAACTTGTTGCAATAGAAATTGCATTTGCCATTTGATCTGCATTTAATTTTAACACTTTAGATACTGCTGCAGCAGTTCCAACCACGCCTATTGTATTTGCTGAATGCCATCCTTTATAATAATGATCATAGCTAAGTGCTTGTCCTAATTTTATTATTAATTCATATCCTACTACCCATCCCTGATATGTTTCCTCAATTGAGATGTTTTTCATTTGAGCAATAGATATTAGAGCTGAAAAAATTGGCGCACTAGGATGAGATCCTGCTACATATTCGTAATCATCAAAGTCTATAGACGCTGATCTGACTCCATGTAAAAAACATGCAGCAGAAATAGATAATTTTTTTCCTCCTCCAAAAATCATTATTTTTCCTGAATTATTATTTTCTAAACAGTACTTTAAGGCAACCTTTGATTGTTTTTCTTTAACACCTGATATTATGCAAGCTAAAGTATCTATAAATGCATTTTCTGCTCTTTTATAAGTTAACTTATTGATATTAATTTTTTTTTGTGATGCCCAATTACAAAATTTTTTATGAAAACTCATTTTTTATATTTTGCAATCATTGTAATTTCTTGTTTTTCATTAAGAATTCTTCCAATAATTTCATCATCTTGATTTTTACCAATTTCTACAAAGAAATTATTATTATATACAAGAGGTGCTGTGGCTTTATATTCAAAAGAATTGAACTCAATCTCATTTTTTCTTGCAAGATTTAAAAGATAAGTTGCTTGAAGAGGTGCATGGACTAATAATCCCATATGGCCCTCATAATTTTTTGTATAATCATTATCATAATGAATCTTATGTCCATTAAAAGTTAAAGCAGAATATCTAAATAGCAAAGTTGATGAACTAAAAATTTCTACTTTATCAATTAACTTTAATTCATCTTTTATTTTATAAGTAATGGCGTTCTTATTTATTTTTTCTCTATAAACAGCAGTTTGATCCTCTGATACTATTAATTTATTTTTATTTAAATATTCATGATTAATATTAACAAAACATAGATTTCCTGATCTACCTTCTTTAAATTCAATACTTGAAATTGTTGAATTCTTTTTAATTTCAGATCCAATTTCAAATTCATGAAATATTTTTATTTTACCACCAGCCCACATTCTAATTTTATAAGGTAACTTAGGTAAGAAAATTCCTAATTTTGTATTTCCATCTTTGTCTAGATCATTTATTGAAGCTACATCTGGGCATAAGCATAAAAAAACTCCCTCTGGCACACTTTGATTACTTAAACATTTTTGATCGATTGTTTTTTTTAAATGATCAACTAATCGAGGACTAATAATATCACTTCTTGAAATTTTCTTTCCAATCCAATCTTTGTAATTATTCATATTTTATATACTCGAGTTTACTTATAAATTAATAATTAGTATAATTTATATTTTTAAAAAATGAAAAAAACATTTGACTATATAATAGCAGGAGGAGGTTCTGCTGGCTGTACATTAGCATCAAGATTATCTGAAAATAAAGATATAAAGGTATTACTAATAGAAGCAGGAGGGTCAGGAAAAAGTTTATTCACTCAAATGCCCGGTGGTAACGGATATATTTTTGGAAATCCTAAATTTGATTGGGGTTTTGAGTCAACACCTCAGCCATCTTTAAATAATAGAAAAATTTTATACCCTAGAGGTAAAGGACTAGGGGGATCCTCTCTTTTAAACGGTATGATTTACATGAGAGGTGCTCCAGGTGATTTTAATAGATGGAGACAAAAGGGCTTAGAGGGTTGGTCATATAATGATGTATTACCATATTTCAAAAGATCTGCTTCAGCTTTCCATAGAGAAAAAAATGAATATCACTCTCATTCAGGTCCTTTAAAGCTTACACCAGCTGGTAATTACAATTCCATCGATAAAGCATTTATTAATGCATGTGTTGAAGCTGGGGCAGAAATTAATAATGATTTTTACAATGGCAATCTAAATGGAGTAGGCCGATATGATGTTAAAGTATGGAATGGAAAAAGACAATCCTCTGCAGAAGCTTATTTAAAATTTAAACCTAGCAACTTAACAATTTATAAAAATACATCTGTAATAAAAATTTTAATTGAGAAAAATAAAGCTAAAGGATTACTTTTATCAAATGGTGAAGTTTATGCATCATCAGAGGTAATATTATCTTTAGGAGCATTCGGTAGTCCGAAATGTTTAATGTTGTCAGGAATTGGCCCAGAAGAACATTTAAAAGAAAAAAATATAGAATTATTAATTAACTTACCTGGAGTAGGTGAAAACCTTCACGATCATCCTGTTATGCCAATGAATTGGGGTTTTCAAAACAACAATTTAAGTTTCTCTAAATATCAAAGGATCGATAAAGCTATTATTGTGGGATTAAAATATATTTTATTTAAACAAGGATTAGCTGCAGCTCCTTTTTGGTCAACAAATCTATTTCATGCAATAAGAGAAAAAGATATGCCTGAAATACAAGTGTTCATGACACCTATGTGTTTTAAAGAAGAAAAAGATAACTGGTCTATGAGTTTAGATAATTTATTAAATTTTGGTTCATTATTTTTTTCTAGAGGTAAAAAAGCTTTTCCAGGATTACACTTTCAAATTAATTTATTAAGACCAAAGAGCACAGGAAGTGTAAAACTTAAAAGTTCAAATCCTAATGATGAACTTAATATAAATCCAAATTGGTTCATCGATCCATCTGATATGGAAGATATGATAGAAGGGATAAAGCATACAAGAGAAGTATTGTCAAAACCCAGTTTAGCAAAAATTGTTTCGGAAGAATTACTTCCAGGAAAAAAAATTAAAAGCGACCAGGATTTAAAAGAGTCAGTTCGAAATCATGTACAAACTGGCCATCATCCTGCATCTACTTGCGCAATGGGTTCAAGTAATAACAAAATGGCTGTACTTGATAATCAGCTTAAAGTCAGAGGAATAGACAATCTGAGAGTAGTAGACGCTTCTTCTTTCCCAGATATGATTAGTGGAAATATAAATGCATCTGTAATTATGTTAGCAGAAAAAGCATCAGATATGATATTAAAAAATTAATTAATCACAAATAAGTTGACCAATGAAAATATTTAAGTTTAAATAAATTATGTCTGAAATTCAAACCTACAAATTTTATGCAGGAAATAGATGGCATAAACCTTCTTCTGAAAAATATTTTGAAAGTGAAGATCCATCTATAGGTAAAGTATGGGCAAAGGTCCCTGACTGTAATGAAAAAGATATTAATCTTGCAGTATCATCTGCTAAACAGGCTTATTATGAAGGCCCTTATGGCAAAATGCATCCAGCAGAAAGAGGGAGAATGTTGACTAGAATTGGAGATGTTATTGCTAAAAATGCAGAACGTATTGGTCAAATAGAAACTAAAGACAACGGCAAACTTCCAAAAAATATCACTCCTTCTTTAACCAGCTGGCAGACTGAGAGTTTTTATTATTATGCAGGTATGTGTGACAAGTATGAAGGTAGATTGATACCTTCAGAGGTTCCAAATATGCATAATTATTTAAAATGGGAACCATTTGGAGTTGTTGCACTTATTCTTCCTTGGAACTCACCAATTGGAACATTAATCTGGAAATTAGCTCCAGCAATAGCAGCTGGCAATACTGTTGTAATTAAACCTTCAGAAAGAGCATCATGCTCTACATTAGAGTTAATGAAAATTTTAGAAGAAGCCGATCTACCAGAAGGTTTGATTAATGTTGTTACTGGTTTTGGCCCTACAACCGGAGCAACTCTTATTGAACATCAAGATGTTAGGATGATAAGTTTTACAGGCGGAACAAAAGGTGGGAGTGCAGCAAGTTTAAGTGCATCGAAAAATGTTAAACCAATCATTATGGAGCTAGGAGGAAAATCACCACAAATTATATTTAAAGATGCTGATTTAACTTTATCAGTAAATGGAGTTGTTTCGGGTATCTTTCCAGTTTCAGGTCATAGCTGTATTTCGGGATCAAGAATATTAGTCCATAAAGATATAAAAGATAAATTTACTCAAAATTTATTAGAAGTTGTTAAAAAGGCTAAAGTTGGTCATCCAAATGATACTGCAACACAAATAGGACCTATAGCAAATAAAGAGCAATATGATTTTATTTTATCTAAAATAGAAGCGGCTCAAAAAAGAGGTTTAAAATTATTAATTGATGGAAGAAAAGAACAAAAATCTGAAGGGTACTATATTGGGCCAACTATTTTTGATAATGTTCCAAATGAAGATGATTTAGCTCAAAATGAAGTATTTGGACCAGTTGCCTCATTACAATCTTGGGATAATGAAGATGAAGTAATTAAAATTGCAAACGATACTATTTATGGACTTGCAGCAGGTATTTGGACTAAGGATACTAATAAAGCTATACGTTTAGCGGATAAGATAGAGGCTGGAACTGTTTATATAAATAATTATTTTAATGCTTCTACTCAATCTCCAGTTGGAGGTTTCAAGCAATCAGGATACGGTCGAGAAAATGGATGGGAGGGAATGCAAAGTTACATGCAGACCAAATCTACATGGTTAGCAACTAATCCTTCTCAACCAGATCCATTTTAAAATGAGTTTAAAAAATCGTCATGAATGGAATTGGAAACCAACTTTACCAATTGAATTATCACCAATATTAGATTGGCCACCAAACTTTTTATTGCTTTACAAATGGCTAGCTTCTTATTGGCTTCACATTAGTTCAATTATAATTGAAGTTTTACTTGCTATATTTATATTCTATTTGTTTCACCCATCTGCTGAAGAAATGAAAAACTTTTCTTTTTCGTGGATTTCACAGTTATGGATTAGAAATTGTATTCTAATTACTCTTGTTGCCGGTTCTCTACACTTTTGGTTTTATTACTTAAAAGGACAAAGCAAAAAACTAAAATTTGAAAAAAAATTTATAGATGAAAAAGTAAAAAAATTTACTTTCAATAATCAACTTTTTGATAATATTTTTTGGACAATTATAAGTGGCGTTACTATTTGGACAATATTTGAAAGTTTTTATTTTTGGGCAGCAAGTAATGATATCGTTCCTATCATGTTTTGGTATGATAACCCTTTTTGGTATGGAATATTTTTTATTATAATTCCTATTTGGTCTAGTGCGCACTTTTATATTATTCATCGATTATTGCATTATACTTTTCTTTATAAAACTGTTCACAATTTACATCATAGAAATATAAGTCCAGGACCTTGGAGTGGTATATCTATGCATCCTATCGAACATATTTTATACTTTTCAACTGTAGTTATACATTTTGTTGTTCCTTCAAGTCCAATACATGTGCTTTTTCATTTTTATCAACAAGGATTAAATCCAGCTTTTAGCCATTCAGGTTTTGATAGTATCGTGATCAAAGATAAAAAAAGACTAAAAGCAGGTGATTTCTTTCACCAACTTCACCACCGATACTTTAATTGTAATTATGGAACTATAGAAATGCCATGGGATAGATTTTTTGGAACTTTTAATGATGGTACAAAAAAATAAGAAATTATTCTTTCCAATTTGGTTCTCGTTTTTCTAAAAAAGCATCAATGCCTTCCTTGGAATCATCATGTAACATATTCTCTGTCATTACATTTGAAGTAAAAGTATATGCGTCTTCTAAATTCATATCTTTTTGTTTGTAAAAAGCTTCTTTACCAATTTTAATAGTATTAGAAGATTTAGAGGATATTTTTTTTGCTATTTGAAAAACTTTTTCTTTTAAACTATCTTCTTCAAAAACATCGTTTATTAAACCAATCCTTAATGCTTTATTTGCATTTATAAGATCTCCAGTAAGAAGCATTTCCATTGCTTGCTTTTTACCTACAGTTCTTGATAATGGAACCATTGGTGTAGAGCAAAATAATCCAATATTAACACCAGGAGTTGCATATTTTGCTCTACTACTTGAGTAAGCTAAATCACAGCTAGAAATTAACTGACAGCCTGCTGCAGTAGCAATACCATCAACCATAGCTATAATTGGTTTATTATTTTTATTAATCTTCAACATAAGTTGAGAGCACATTTGAAATATTTTTTTAAAATAGCTTTCACCTTTGTCATTTTGCAATCTTTGTGAATTTAAATCTTTTAAATTATGTCCAGCGCAAAAAATATTACCTTTTGATGATAAAATAATTACTTTTAATTCATTATCTTTATCAGCAATGTCTAGTGCTGATGTTAATTCATTGATCATGTTTTCACTTAAAGTATTTTGGTTTTTTTGATCATTAAGAATAATATTAAAAATATTATTATTTTTTTCAGTTAATATTAGATTAAAATTCATTTAATTGATTTGAATTTCAACATCTTTGGATAGGGAATTAGCGATGAAACAATATTTATGTGATCTCTCTTTCATCTTTTTCATTTCTTCATCAGAAATAGTAAAATTGTCTTCAAATACTATATCTGGATTAAGTTCTATTTTGTTGACGTACATTCTTCCCTCTGCATTTTTTCCTAAATACGAAATTGCTTTATCTTTATAATTAATAACTGGCCATTTCATTTTTGCAGCTAAAGCTAAAAACGTCATCATAAAACAACTACTTACTGCCGCAGCTAGTTTTTGCTCTGGATTAATATTACTTTCGCTTCCTCCATAATCTGGAGATGATCCTGCATCAATAGATACATTTTCGTTAAGTATTACAGTGTGATCAGTTAAGTATTTTCCAAATTCGAGTTTTTGATCTCCTAACTCCCACTTTAATTCAATTGAATGACTCATTTTAAGAATAATTAAAAGGTAGTGAGCACACTTTACCTTTTCTCTCAATATTGTCTGGTGTTAATACGATAACATCCTGCCCATCATTCCAATAATCTCTATCAACCATTGATAACCCAATATTAGTTTTTAAAAATGGTGAATAAATACCAGAGGTGATATTACCAATTTGAAATCTATTTTTTGAGTATACAGGAAAAGGTATTGAGCACGGAGGAGTCGGGGAACCATCAAATGTAATTCCTTTTATTTTTTTTTCTATTCCATGTTTTAATATTTTTTTTAGTGCATTTTTTCCAATGAAATCATGAGATAAATTGTTACAATAATTATCAAATCCACATTCAATTGGATTATTTTCTAAAGTAAATTCATTACCATAGGATAATAAGCCACCTTCTATTCTATCAATCAAATTTGGACATCCAGGTGAAATATTAAAATCTTTTCCTGCTTCCCAAATAGTTTCCCAAAGTTTTTTTCCTAAACTAAAACCTTTAAGATAAATCTCAAAACCATCTTGTTTGCTATATCCTGATCTTGCAATTATCTGCTTTGTTCCTTCAAATTCAAAAAAAGAAAAATGAAAGAATTTTAATTTTTTAATTTTTTCTCCAAATATTGATGACATTAATTCTTCAGATTTTGGACCTTGAATTGCTAGGGGGTAAATATCTGGTTCTATAATATCAACTTTAAAATTTCTTCCTACAGCCAATCCCTTTGCCCAAAGAAGAACATCTGAGTCTGCAACTGATAGCCAATATTTGTTTTCACTTAATTTTAAAAGTACGGGATCATTTATCATCCCTGCATTTTCATCAATCATTGGATAATAGTAACATTTACCAATAGGCATATCTTCTATTGATCTTGGAGACATGAGTTGTATTAATTTTGTAGCATCTTCTCCTATTATTTGAACCTGTCGTTGACATGAAACATCCCAAATTTGAGTATTTTTAGATAAGTGCCAATAATCTTCTTCTACTGTTGCTTTATATGATTTTGGAAGAAGCATATGATTAACTACAGTAAAACCACTTACACCAGCCTCGATTACTTTCTCGGTATAGGGAGTTCTCCTAATACGTCTAGACATGTTTAATCCTGAATTACTCATTTTATTTAGACCACCATATTGAGTATCCATTTGGAGAAATAATAAGAGGTATGTGGTATTTTTTAAGAGGATCTTTCATTTTAAATTTAACACTTATTGAATTAATTATTTCGCTTGTATTTTTAAAAAATTTACCAGAATTAATTATCATTTCATAATCACTTTCACAATCTTCTTTCGTTAATTCAAATTCTTTAAGCATTCTTCCAGAACTATCTGTTTTATCTTCTAGAAATACAACTTTGTTATTATTATTCACTTTATAAATAACAATTTCTACATCACTTGCATGCGTACCATCTATTGAGTTTAGTAAATGTGTAGAAAAAATTGCCATGACCTATTCTATAGACGCTTTATCTCTTTTATCACTAACTGCAGCAACTATTGGACTTATAACGCCTTTAGCCTTAACATTTACACATGCAGTTTTACCACTTTCTAATGCTCTTTTTAAAGCGGGTCCTAAATCTTCTCTTTTAGTAACTAATTCTCCATGCCCTCCAAAACCTTCAAAAATTGAATGAAATGGAATATCTCTAAAATCAGTTGCAAAGTGTTTCCCACTTTCAAATAACCTTTCTTGTTGTTGAGAAATACAGTCAAGACCTCCATTGTTATCGATAACTACAACAATAGGTTTTTTTTCTTGAAATGCAGCTTCAATTGATAATCCCCCAGATAAAAATGCCCCATCTCCACTTATTAAAACGACATTAGATTTAGGATTAAGATTTTTCGCTGATACTGCAAAAGGAACTCCAACACCTAACATACTAAAAGTACCTGGATGCAATATTCCTCCAAGTTTTTTACCTTTTGATCCAGCAATATTAATTGCAATCTCGGACCAGAAATGTGTGTTACCACCATCAATAACCAACCAATCATTTTCAGTTAATACTTCTTGAACATCTAAAGCTAATTGAAGAGGATGGATTTTTCCACCATTTTTTTTCGTCTCTTCAGTTTCTTCATTTAATTCATCTAATGTTTTATCAATCCAATTTTTTTTCTCTTTTTTATTCTTATCAAACCAATCATTATTTAATTTCCATTTATTATTTTTCTTTAATTCTACGAGTTTATCCAAAAAGACTCCAGGATCACAAAGTAAATTAATATCTGCAGCTCTATTTAATTCTATTTCTTCATGTGATCCATTAATACAAACAAGCTTTGTGCTTTTTGGAAAAAGTGGAGGATTACCAAAATTCATTTGATTATCAAGACGTGCACCAATCATAAGAACCAAATCTGATTCATGGAGAGCCATTTTTGAAGGTGGATATTGATGAATATCTGCCAGACCCATGTATGTATCTGCCTCTTCACCTAAAAGTTTTTGGTGGTATGGTATATTAAATATTGGAATATTTAATTCAAACCCAGCATGCTCTAATTTTTTTTCTGCACTAGACCACCAAACTCCATGCCCTCCAATAAAAACTGGTTTTTTAGCATTAATTGCAAGATCAAATATTTCATTTAAACTCTCAGGATCCGGCCAAGCTTTTGCTAAAGGTTTTTTTTGTTGAGTAAATGGCCTTTCTTCTAAACCTGCATCATCTGCAAATGATGAAAACATTATATCTACTGGCACACTTAAATGTACTGCACCTGGATATCCATTTGTTGCTATTCTATAAGCTTTATCTACAAACTCCCTTATTCTATTGCCATCTGTTATACTGGCACTGTATTTTGTTAATGGTGCAGCAATAGATACATCATCTATTTCCTTAAAACCTCCTGCTCCTTGTCTTTTTAAGCTACTAGATCCAGTAATAAAAATAACAGGGGATCTTTCACCCCATGCTTCCATCATTGAGGGTACTGCATTTGCGAAACCTTCTGGTCCAACAATACAAACAGATGGTTTTCTTGATATTCTAGTATGACCATCAGCTAAATGACCAGCAATTTGTTCATGAGGACAATTAATTACATTAATTTGACACTCCATAAATCCTTCAAGCGCTGGATTACAAAAACCTCCAGAAAGTGTAAAAACATTATCAATGCCTTTGTCTCTAAGAGCTCTTGCAACTAATGCCCCACCTCTAATCATTTTATTTCCCATTTTAATACTTTATATCCTTAAAAAATTTCTCTGCTATAATTTTTTTATCAACTTCATTTATATCGGTTAATCCCACTAAGCCAAGATTTGTACTTAACTCTTCTTTAATTAGGTTAATGATTCTTCTAAGGCCTCTTGCACCATCTGCTCCAATAGCATACATCAAAGGTCTGCCAAACATAACAAAGTTAGCTCCCAGAGCTAATGCGCGTAAAATATCACTACCACTTCTAATGCCACTATCAAAAAGTATTGGAAAATCGTCTCCTAAAGCTTTTCGTATTAATGGCAAAGCATTAATAGAAGCAGTAGCACTATCTAATTGCCTTCCACCATGATTTGATACTTGAATTGCATCAGCACCAGCCTCTTTAATTTTCAAAGCATCTTCAGAATTCATTACTCCTTTGATTATTAATTTTCCTTTCCAAGCGTCTCGAACTCTTTTTAGAGTATTCCAATCAGTTGCTCCTCTACTTTCTTTTCGTCTAAAAATTTGATCACCACTTTTAGAGGTAACATAATTCATTGGTTGTGGAGCGCCTTTAAACAAAGTTGTTAAACTCCATTGAGGATGTAGTGCAAAATCTAAAAATTGTTTTGGGCCAATTTTAAATGGATAACCAAAGCCATTTCTATCATCTCTAGCTCTTCTTGAAAGAATTGGAACATCAACAGTGAGGATCAAAACCTTGTATCCAATACTTTCTGCTCTTTTTAATAATTCCATAATAAATTCTTCACTTTGAAAAATATATATTTGCATCCACGAATGACCTTCTGAAAAAGTAAACATATCTTCTAGCGTAGTACTAGAAGCCATTGAAACACATGTTGGTATATTATTGTACGCACTTTCTTTTGCTATCATTTTATCTGCATCAGGCCATGAAAGATTTGTCATTCCCATTGGTGCAAATCCAAATGGATAATCAAAATGAAAATCAAATATTTTTTTACTTAAATTTCTATTCTCAACATTTCTAAAAACCTTAGGCTCAAGTCTAATTTGATCTAATGCTGTACTATTAATTTCTGCAAGTTTGTCATCTCCTGATGCTCCATCAATAAAGTCAAAGACTAATTTTGGTAATCTTTTTTTAGATAGTCTTATTGCATCATTAATTGTGTGAATTTTTGTGCTAGGTTTAATGAAATCATTCATTTTAATATTTGTATTCTAATATAATTTATAATTCTATTACAAAATATATTAGTTTTTTGAAATACCCTTCCAAGGTATTGGACTAGATGGAATATCTTCTTTTAAACCTCTTTGTATTTCTCCTTTCTCATCATACATTGGTAAAGTACATATTTCACCTTTTTGCACACTACCATCATCACATCTAACATCTACTATTGTGTCTGGCCCAAATTCTGCTTTATCCATATGAACTATAGCAACACCACAAACTTGAAATGGCGACCACGTACTTGAAGTTACAATTCCAACTTTTTTATTATCAATAGAAATTTCAGAATCAACCAACGCAAAGCTATTTTCCACTCTCATACCCCATGTTAAACAATCTTTGTTTGCATTAAGTAAATAATCTCTTCCAATAAAATCTCCTTTATTAAAATCTATAAACTTTCCTAATCCAACGGCAAATGGAGATCTGTCTCTTGTAAAATCTCTCCCTGCAGATAAGAGACCTGCCTCAATTCTTCTACATCTAAATCCTGGTGAGGCTGTTAGAATCATTCCCATTTCTTCGCCTTTACTGAGTATTAAGTCTCCAATTTTTTTTGAATCATTTTCTGGTCTTAAATAAATTTCCCAGCCAAGTTCATTTGTAAACCCTGTTCTGCTTATAATCACTTCTTCTGAATCAATTGAAGTTTCAACCCAATCAAAATAATTAAAATTATTTTTTAATGGTATATCAACTAGTTTTTCTAAAAGTTTTAGAGATTTAGGGCCTTGTATTTGACTTACCCAAACGTTTGGATCTTTAATTTCAACATCTAAATTTTTCGAATGAGCTTTGTACCAACTGTATAAATGTCCATCACCTTGTGCAAACCAAAATTTATTTTTTTCTAATCTTAATAATAATCCATCTGAAATCATTCCTCCATCATGGTAACAAGCAAATTGATAAGAACATCGTCCTATTTTTACTTTTGAAATATCTCTAGGAAATATTTGTTGAAGTAAATTTTCAGCATCCGGACCAGAGATTTCGTATGGATGCTCACCTGTATGACGTAAAATTATTTCTTGTCTAGCTTTCCAATACATTTCATCTGCTGTAGCATGAGATAATTTTTCAAGCGTAAATCTCCCATCGGCGTAGTTAGTATATTCTGGGTTAAGTGGTAACTCTTGATAAGTTAAAGGATGTATTTTCATGGGTCTAGCCAAATCTAGAGATCTACCAGTTTCTTTAATAACTGGCTTTACAACAAATCTGTAATTACTAACTAAATCTCGCATAAAATTTATTCAATTTATCATAAAATATTGAAAAAAAAATTTTAAAATAAATTCTTAATAGCTTCAATATGTCGTGGCTTTACTTCACAGCATCCACCAACTAGAGTAACACCTTCATTTAAAGAATTTAAAACAAACATTTTATATTTTTCTTCTCCAAATTCTTCATTTCGAGTGCCAAGTAACTCAATGGGATCAATATAATCATAATGTCCTTCAAAACCTTCTGAATTAAATTTTTCTTCATTACTAGTAGGCAGTTCTTTAAATAAATTCATTTTATAACCAAAAGGAAGCTTTTGTTTATTAAATATCGGAATACTCAAATTAACGATTTCAGGTGATACGCAGGCTGATACTATCCCGCAACAATTAAATTTTTGAATAGTTTCAAAAAGTTCATCAAGACTTTCCCCAGATGGTAATTTTCCATCATAACGTAAGTGTGCACCTACAAGAACTTGTTTATTAAATTCTTTTGAAGCTTCTAAAGCAATTTTTATTTCTTTGATAGAACACAAAACATCTAAGTAAAATATATCGACATAATCTTTTAATATTTTTGCAATTTCATGAAAATAATTAAACATTGTTTCATCAGTTTCAAAATGTATTGGGGAATATGTATTACCTTGATTAGGCAATGAGCCTGCAATAATAACTTTTTTTTCACTTTCATTTTTTGCTTTTAATGCAAGTGCTCCAGCAGATCTTATTCCAAATTCAAATTTATCAAGTAAATTATATTTTTTTAGTAGCCTCCTTCTAACACTAAAATTTGAAGTGACTATTAATTGTGATCCAGCATTTATAAAATTTTTATGCATTTCTAAGACCATTTGGTGATTATTTTCATTTAATAAAGCTTGTGCTGACCAAAGATCACCTGTTGTCTCTAAACCCATTTCCATTAAAGTTTGACCGGAACCTCCATCAAAGAGGTATTTCTTATTTTTTAAAAACATTTTTTTGGAAGATTAGTAGAAATAGTGTGGCGCATTTAAATGCGCCACAAAGAAAATTAATATTTTATGCAAACCACCAACGTTCAGAAAGTTTGTTACCGTCACTTTCCCAGTTACCAGCAACATCTTCACCGTGAGCAAGTTTTTTAGAACCAGCACCAACGTATTGGTTAAATGCATAAACAATTGCACCACCATCGTAGTTACAAAGAGCTTGTGCTTCCCAGTACATTGATTTTCTTTTTTCTGCATCAAGTTCTGATCTAGCAGATCTAACTAGTTCATTGAAACGAACAGTTGAATCAGTTTGAACTAGATTACCCCAGGCAGCTTCGTTCCACTCTGTGTCATCTGTGAATGCAGCAGACCACATCATATCTTCTGTAGGTCTTCCACCCCAAGAACTCATACTGAAACCTTTAGTGTTCCATACGTTACTCCAGTAACCATCTTCAGGTTCTTTTTTAACTCGAAGATCGATACCACATTCTTGAGCAGATGCTGCTATCAAGTTAGTTGCATCTGTACATCCTGCATAAGGAACCTCAGAAGTACTAATTTCAATTGGTCCACTTACTCCAGATTTTTTCCAGTGATAAGCAGCTTTATCAGCATCGAACTCTCTCTGCTCTAAAGCGCTATTATGGTATGGGTGAGCAGTAGAGATCGGATGATCATTACCAACAGTACCATATCCAAGCATAATCTTATCAACAATTTCCTGTCTTTTGATTGCAAACTTCATTGCCATACGCACATCAAAGTTATCAAACGGTGGAACGTTCAATCTCATTGGAGCTGTATAGTGAGCGTAACCAGAAGCTGCTGTAATTTCTACACTAGGATTTCTAGTCAATAGATTAGCAGTTCTAAGATCAACACCATTCATCCAGTCAATTTCACCGTTTAATAATGCTGCTTGTCTAGTAGCAGGATCATTAATTCCGATTACTTCAACTGAATCAAAGTGCGCAACACTATCACCTTTGAAATAATTTGGATTTCTTTTTCCAAATTTTGCACCAACACCAGGATTGAATTCATCCATAATATATGGACCAGTTCCAATCGTTGATTGAGCATCAACAACTCCATCTTTTGTTGGTTTAATCATAATATGATAGTCAGTAGTTATTGCAGGCCAATCGGCATTTGCGCCTTTAAGCTTAAAAATAACTCTGTCATTTCCATCAGCAGAAACTGTTTCAATTTGAGATAAAAGCCCACCTGCTGCCGAAGCAGTATCTGGATTCATATGATACTGATAGTTGAGCACAACATCTTCTGCTGTCATTGATTTACCATTATGGAATTCAACACCTTTGCGAAGATTATATACCCATGTTTGAGCATCGTCTGATTCAATTGACTCAGCAAGCTCTCCAACAATTGTGTGATCTGAATCAACAACAGTTAGACAGTTCTGATATGACCAAGCAGTAGCTTGCATAAATGAGCTCTGATAAGTTGCTGGATCAAGAGTATCAGTTGCATCTGCTGCACTATTACCCCATCTTAAATGTCCACCTTTTTTTGGTGTAGCTGCAACTGCTTTATCTGCTAATGATAATGCAATTGGTAGCGTGACCCCAGTAGCAAGGACAGACATCATGAACTGTCTTCTATCAATAAGCCCTTTTGTTAGCTTTGAAGACTGTTCTTCAATGTATTTGTCTATTTTCTTATTTTTCATTTGTCCTCCCTTATAATTGAACAAAAACCTAAGATTTTTGTTCATAATTTCTAGAAATTTAACAAAAAACAAACTTAAGTTAATATATAAAAACATATATAACGTTTTAATTCAACGTATAAATTATTAATTTTAGCTTACATGTTGACCTAATTTAGACAAAACTTTAAGAATTAAGATTGTATCTTTAAGGAGGGTAATATTAGTAGAATTCATCCAATATTTAGAACAATTTTGTTAAGGCTTAGCCTCGGTCTCGTTACAGTTTTTGCATTTTCGGTAATAATATTTAGTACATTCTCTTTTTTACCGGGAGACTTTGCCACGGAAATATTAGGTCAAAGTGCAACAAAATCTGCAGTAAAAGCCCTAAGAGCAGAATTGGGTTTAGATAAACCTCCGGTAACAAGATATTTTGATTGGTTAGGAAATGTTTTTCAAGGAGATTTTGGTAGTTCTTTCTCTGGAAGATCTAAAGTTCAAGGGGATCAAGGTGATAGGTCTAGAGAAGTTGTTGGTTTAATTGTCCCCAGATTAAAGAATACATTATTTCTAACAGGGGTTGCCGCCATGTTGGCTATTCCTCTATCTTTAATCTTAGGTATCTCAGCAGCATTATACAGAAACTCTTATTATGATAGGTCAGCAACTGGAGTTAGCTTAGTAACCGTATCTTCACCAGAATTTTTTACAGCCTATATTTTTATTCTTTTACTAGCGACACTGTTTCCAGTTTTTCCAACAATTTCTAATGTGGATGAAGCTTCAACTTTGGCTGAAAGATTTTACAGGACTGCTCTTCCAGTTTTTACTTTGACATTAATTACTATGGGTCACATGATGAGAATGACAAGGTCAGCGATAATAAATATCTTATCAAGTGAATATATTGAAATGGCAAAATTATCGGGAGCTTCTAGATACGAGGTAATTGTTAAACACGCACTTCCAAATGCTTGGGCACCTATTTCTCAAGTAATTGCAATAAACTTAGCTTATATGCTGATTGGCTCAGTTGTTGTTGAATATGTTTTTAACTATCAAGGTATTGGTAGGTTGATGGTCGGATCAGTCTATAATCGAGATTTACCCGTTGTTCAAGCTTGTGCATTAATTTTTGCATCAACATATGTAATATTAAATTTAATTGCTGACTTGATCGGAATTATTTCTAACCCAAGGTTACTATATCCCAAATGAGCGAAAATTTATCTTATTCTGCAAAAAGTGAAGTTGCAAATTTAATTAAAAGAAGAACTAGATTAGAAAGATTAAAAATTGCCTTATCAAAAGCTCCAATCTCAGCTTGGTTTGGTATGATTGTACTATTTATATATTTTTTTGCTGCAATATTTGCTCCCTTAATTGCTCCACATGGAGAAGCAGAAATATTCCCAGTAGCTTATGCTCCTTGGGGTGATGGTCATATATTTGGTACTGATCAAATTGGAAGAGATATTTTTTCTCGCATTATCTATGCTGCAAGAAATACAATTGGTATTTGTTTATTGGCTACTTTTATTGCTTTAGGAATTGGAACAGTATTTGGAATTATAGCTGCTCTGGATAGAAGGTATTTAGATCAGCTATTAAGTAGAATAGTAGACACTCTTATGGCTATACCTGTAATGATTTTTACTTTTATACTTTTATCAGTTTTTGGACCTACTAATTTTAATTTAATTGTCATTTTAGGAATTTTGGAGTCAACTAGATTTTTTAGAATATCAAGATCAGTTGCTGTTGGTCAAGTTGTTCTAGAGTATGTAGAGGTCGCGAGATTAAGAGGTGAAAATTTATCATATATTATTTTCAGAGAAATACTTCCTAATATAGCTTCACCTTTGATTATTGAGTTTGGTTTAAGGTTCATATTTATAATTTTTACAATATCTAGTTTAAGTTTTTTAGGAATTGGCATTCAACCCCCTTCAGCAGATTGGGCATCAATGGTGAGGGAAAATGCAATACTTATTCAATATGCGCAATATGATATAACAGCAGGTTTAACACCATTAATTCCAGCTGCTGCAATTGCTTTACTTTGTGTATCAATTAATTTTGTTGTTGATTGGTATCTTTACATTACTAGTGGATTAAAAGATGACGTTAAATAAATCAAAAGAACTCCTGCTTGAAATGAAAAATATCCATATTGATGGATTTTCAGATGAGAGATGGCATAAAATTTTAAAAGGTGTAGATTTGACTTTACACAGAGGAGAAATACTAGGATTAATTGGAGAGAGTGGTGCCGGAAAATCTACTATGGGTAAAGCTGCAATGGGCTATACCCAACCAGGTTGTAAGATTATAAAGGGAGAAATTAATTTTAATGGCATAGACCTCGCTAAACTAAATGAATTTGAAAAGAGAAAGATTTGGGGAACTAAAATATCTTATGTTGCTCAATCAGCAGCAGCATCTTTTAATCCTGCTCATAGATTAATGGAGCAAACAATCAGTGCTGCTAATAGATTAAAAATAAATCCAACGGATGTATTAAAAAAAGATGCGGTTCAACTTTATGAATCACTACAGCTTCCAGATGCGGAAAATATAGGAGATAGATACCCGCATCAAGTATCTGGAGGGCAACTACAAAGAATAATGACTGCAATGGCTATGTCCCCAAGACCAGAGTTAATTATATTTGATGAGCCCACAACAGCTTTAGATGTAACAACTCAAGTTGAAGTATTATCTGCTATGAGATCTATAGTAGATAAATTTAATACAGCAGCAATTTATATTACTCATGATTTAGCCGTAGTTGCGCAAATGGCTGATAGAATAAAAGTTTTGCGATACGGTGAAGAAGTTGAAGAAGCTGAAACAAGAGATATGTTATCAAACCCAAAAGAAGAATACACCAAATCTCTATGGTCAGTAAGATCACTGATCAAGCCTGAAGAAACAAATGAAGATTATATGTTGTCTATTAAAAATATTGATGCAGCATATGGCTCATCAAAGGTCTTACACAATGTTTCTATAGATATTCCTAAAGGTAAAACAGTAGCTATAGTTGGAGAAAGTGGATCAGGAAAATCAACAACAGCAAGAGTAATTACAGGCTTACTTCCTCAATTAAAAGGAGAAATAATTTTTGATGGAAAAAAATTGTCTCCAAAACTTGAGCAAAGGTCAAAAGAAGAATTAAGAAGAATTCAAATAATTTTTCAAATGCCTGACACTGCAATGAACCCTCGTCAAACTGTCGATGAAATAATAGGAAGGCCAATAGAATTTTATCAAGGTATAAAAGGGAAAGAAAGAGAAGCAAAAGTTATTGAATTATTAAAAATGATTGAGCTAGATGAAACTTTTTTAGATAGATTACCATCCGAATTATCTGGAGGTCAAAAACAGAGAATATGCATTGCAAGAGCTTTAGCGGCTAACCCAGATTTAATTATTTGTGATGAAGTGACATCAGCGCTAGATCAAATTGTTCAAGAAGGAATATTAAAATTACTCCAAAAATTACAAAAAGAACTTGGTGTAACTTATATTTTTATTACTCATGATATAGCAACAGTTAAAGCAATCTCAGATGAAATAGTTGTTATGTATCAAGGTGAGGTAGTGGAACAGGGTTTGAAAAGTAAAATTTTAAATCCACCATATCCTGATTATACAGAACTTTTATTGTCTTCAGTACCAGAAATGGATCCTGATTGGCTAACCAATCTTCTGAATAAAAGATCTTCCTAGTAAATCTATATTTTAAATAATGAATATATTTAAATTTTTACTTAATTTTTTTTCTAGCAAAGAAAATAGAATAGATAATCTAGAGGCAAAAAATATAATGATAATTGAGAACAATTTTAATAAAGATAATTTAACATTAGGTTCTATTTACAAAGTAAATCAAAATATAAAACTAAAAAATTTTAAAAATAAAATTCTTGAAGACAACTTAACAATAGTAGTTACTGACAATAAAGGTAAAACTATTGGATATATTTCTAAAAAAGAGATAGATAATATTCAATAAATGAAAATTAATCTTAGTAAAAAAAATTATATCATTTCTGCTGGTGCAGATGGCTTAGGTTTTGCTATTGCAAATAAAATAATCAGTTCAGGTGGAAAAGTATATTTATCTGATATAAATAAATCAAAAATTGATAAAATAAATTTAAACAAAAAATATCGTAATAAAATATTTGCAAAACACTTAGACTGCACAAATCCAAAAGACATTAAAGAATATTTTAAGTCTCTATCTAACTTAAAAAAAATACATGGATTAATAAATAATATAGGCATTGCAGGACCTACAAAATATCTTCAAAATATTTCGATAGATGAATGGGATAACACGATTAAAACCAATTTAAGTTCACATTTTTATTTCACAAAATTTGCTATTCCATTTTTAAAAAATGCTAAAAAAGGATCTATTATTAATTTATCTTCAACTGCAGGATTATATGGTTTTGCTCAACGTTCACCATATGCATCAAGTAAATGGGCAGTAATTGGATTAACTAAAACATTAGCAGTTGAATTAGGAAAATTTAAAATACGTGTGAATGCAATTTGTCCTGGTTCTGTTAATGGCGATAGAATGGATAGGGTAATAAATGCAAAAGCTAAATTAATAAATTCTTCAAATAAAAAAGTAAGAAAAGAATTAGAGTCAATGGTTTCATTAAAAACATTTGTAGAAAAAGAAGATATTGCATCAATGGCATTATTTTTATTGAGCGATGCTTCAGAAAATGTATCTGGTCAAATCATGACTGTTGATGGAAATACTGAAAGAATGAATTAGTGGATATAAACGCTGACTACATCATTGTTGGAGCAGGGTCAGCAGGTTGTGTTTTAGCTAACAGATTGTCTTCACAATCAAAGAATTCTGTAATTTTATTAGAAGCTGGCCCATCCAGTAAAACCTGGAAAGTTGATATGCCAAGTGCACTTCTATATGCAATGCATGACCCAAAATATAATTGGAAATATTATACTGAGCCTGAGCCATTTCTAAATAATAGATCTTTATATTGTCCAAGAGGTAAAATGATCGGTGGGTGCTCTTCGCATAACGGAATGGTTTTCGCTAGAGGTCATAAAGAGGATTTTGATAGATGGTCTTCAAGTGGTTTAACTAATTGGTCATATGAAAAAGTTTTACCTTTTTTTAAAAAATTAGAAACTTGGTCTCATGATAGTAATGTAAGAGGTAAAGATGGACCATTAAAAGTAAATAAATCAAACATAGATAAAAAATACCCTCTATTTAAAAAAGTTTTAGAAGCTGCACAAGAAGCTGGATATAAAATATTTAATGACTCTAACAGTATTGATAAGGAAGGCTTTGGAACTTTTGATGTAACAATAAACAAAGGTGTAAGACAAAGTGTTGCTAAGGCATATTTAGAGCCAATCCAAAATAGAAAAAATCTAAGAATAATAAATAATATTGATGTTAAAAAAATTCTTTTTAAAAATAAAACTGCAATTGGTGTTGAAACGATTAAAAAAAATATAACCAATAATTATTTAGCCAATAAAGAAGTTATACTTTGTGCTGGTTCAATTAATTCACCTAAAATTCTTCAATTATCCGGAATAGGTGATGAAACGTATCTTAAAAGCTTGGGAATAGAAGTGATTAATAATTTAGTTGGGGTGGGAGAAAATTTACAAGATCATTTAGAGATGTATATTCAATATAAATCTAAAATAAATGAAACATTACATTCTTTAGCAACAAATTTTCTATATCAAGCAATAGAAGGATCAAAATGGTTTTTATTTAAAAAAGGTAGGTTAGCAAACTCACACTTAGAGTTAGGAGGTTTTGTTAAATCTGACAAATCATATAATCACCCAAACCTACAATTTCATTTTTTTCCCTACTTAGTTATTAATCATGGTTTAGAAAATCCTGATTTTGAAGCTTTTCAATTTCATGTTTGTCCAAATAGACCAAAAAGTAGGGGGTTTGTAAAAATTAAAACAAATAACTATAAAGATGATCCTAAAATACAATTTAATTATCTTAAGCATGAAGACGATTTAAAACAAATGAGAGAAGGTGTAGGAATTGCTAAAAAAATTTTGTCTCAAAAAGCACTTAAAGAATATGTTGGCACAGAAATTAGGCCTGGGAAGAATGTATCTAATCAAAATGAATTAGATGAAGTTATTAAAAATACATCTGAATCTGCGTATCATCCGTCATGCACAAATAAAATGGGTGAGGACAAAACCTCAGTTGTAGATCAAGACCTAAGGGTTTATGGAATTCAAAATTTAAGAGTTGTTGATGCTTCTGTAATGCCAGATATTGTTAGTGCTAACTTAAATGCAACAACTATTATGATAGCTGAAAAAGTTTACGACCAAATTAATAGTACCGTTAGTTAGAGAGATAAAATCTAATTTAATTAGATCGTTTTTCTTCTAAGAGTCCAACCGTATCTTTCGCTGTAGTATGCTTCGATACCATCAGCAAGATTAAGGTCATAATTTGAGTCTATAGATCCTTCAAGAACCTTCTTCTCAATAGAACTCTGCTCTAGGCTTTCTTTTTGGTTATTAATATTTTCTGTTAATTTACTGTTCATATTTACAGATTTTACAAATACATAATAAAATAAAAAAAAACTAGAGTTTTTCTTAATTTTAATGTAAAGAAAATTACTTTGAATTTATTATTTTTGTAAATTTTGTAAATGAATATTGAATCTGACATAAATTTTGGCCCAAGGTTAAAAAAACAAAGGATAAGTAAAGGTTTTTCACAAGCTGAATTATCAAAAACTATTGGCATATCTCCTAGTTATTTAAATTTAATTGAAAGTGGAAAAAGAAAAATACCACTTTCCTTACTAATTAAAGCAGCTGATAAATTAGATTTATCAATTAAAGACTTCTCAACAGAATCTAGCAAACGACTTCTTTCAGACGTAATGGATGTTTTAAGCAATGAGGTTTTTGATGATTTAAAGATAACCAATCACGACACAAGTGACTTTATTGGTTCAAATCCTAACATAGCTAAAGCATTACTGACAATAAATGATTCTTTTAAAAGTTTTAAAGAAGATATGCAAAATCGACTTGAAACGATGGATGTCAATGCAAATCAAATTGAAAAACCAACAAGACTACCTGTAGAAATCGTTTCAGATATTCTTCAAGAAAATAAAAATTACTTTCATGATTTAGAAGTAAGTTCTGAAAATCTAAGAAAAGAAATAGGTCTTGAAACTGGGCCTAACATTGGTTCTGGATCTAAATTATCACTTTATCTTAAAGAAAAACATGGAATTGAAGTTAAAATAGTAACCATAAACGAAGATGAAAAAATAGTTAAAAGATTTGATGAAAATTCAAAGATTTTTTATCTTTCTGAAATGTTAACTTATACATCAAGAAATTTTCATTTAGCATCACAAGTTGCTTATTTAGAGGCTAATGATGTTATCAATAAAGTTATTAAAGATAATAACGTCGAATCAGAAGAAGTAGAACCTTTGCTTAAACTATCTTTACTAAATTATTATGCTGCTGCTTTTATGATGCCTTATAACGATTTTTTAAAAAGTGCTAAATTACATAAATATGATGTAGAAATTTTGATGCATCATTATGCTTGTAGTTTTGAACAAGTTACACATAGATTAACAAATCTTCAAAGACCTGGAAACGAAGGAGTGCCATTTCATTTTTTAAAAACAGATATTGCTGGAAATGTCTCAAAGCGATTTTCTTTATCTGGTATTCATATACCAAGACATGGAGGTTCTTGTCCTAGATGGAATGTTTATACTGCTTTTTTAAATCCTGGAAAAATTCATCCTCAAATATCTAAAATGCCAGATGGACGAGTATATTTTTGTATCGCAAGAGCTTTTGAGAAAGGAATTGAAAAACATGGAATGCCTAAAAGCTTTGTTTCGATTGGTTTAGGTTGTGATATGAAATACGCTAAAGATCTAATTTATTCTGAAGGAATTGATCTAAATAATAAAAAATTACAAATGCCAATTGGAGTTTCTTGTAGGATATGTCCTAGAGTGGAATGTCAGCAAAGAGCTTTTCCTCCAATTGATAAAGAACTTAAATTAGATATTAAATATAGAGGGACATCACCATACGTTACAATTTAGCTAAATTTTAACTAACATTTTACCTAAATTTTTACCATTCAGTAGATCTATAAATGCTTTTGGAGCATTTTCTATATTTTCATAGATTGTTTCTTTAAACTTTATTTTTCCTTCAGATAGCCAATTTCGCATATCAGTTTCAAAAGGCTCATTATCATTTTCATGATCAAAAATTAAAAAACCTTTTATAGTTAATCTTTTTACTAATACATGAGCCATATTTTTTAGTCCAGCAGGTGCAGAAGTTGAATTCATTTGAGATATTCTTCCACAAATAATAATTCTTCCAAAATTTTTCATTCGAAAAATTGCAGACTCTAAAAAATTACCTCCTACATTATCAAAGTATAAGTCAAATCCTTCAGGACAAATTTCTTTTAAGTGCACAACAAGGTTATCAATTTTTTTATAATTAAATGCTACATCAACATTTAATTCATTTTTTAACCAATCAACTTTTTCATCTGATCCAGTACTAGCATATACTTTGCATCCTAAATTTTTTGCAATTTGACAAACTGTTGAACCAACACTTCCACCTGCTGAAGATACAAGAATACTTTGTCCCTTTTGTATATTCCCATGATTAAAAAGACCAATATATGCAGTTTGCCCTGTCATTCCTAAAGGCCCAAGATAAGTTTGCAATGGAAGATTGGAATTTTTTATTTTTTTTAAATCGCCGCCTTTGCAAACGAAGTTATCTCTCATTCCAAAATTACTGAAAACAACATCTCCTTCTTTAAATTGTGAATCTTTTGATTTTTGGACTGACCCAATTGCATAACCTTCCATTTCCTCGCCTAGTAAAAAGGGTGGTTTATAATTTTTACGTTCTGTCATCCTTGCTCTCATATACGGATCAACAGATATCCATGAATTAAGAACATGAATATTATTTGTTTCATCTAATTCTAAAGTTTTAGATTTAATTTCAAAATCTTCTTCTTTAGGTAACCCAGTTGGTATATAATTTTTTAAAGCTACATATTTTGAGATTATTGTCATAATTATAATTTATATTTTTTCTTTAATTCTAGCAAATCTATTAAGAAATTATCTCTTATGTTACTTAAATCTTTTATAGAATGATTCTTTGATTGTTTTTTTGTGCCTTTAATGATTTTTTCTTTAAGTTTTTTTGTTAGTTTTGGAGATTTGAGTTTAGTCCATGGAAGCTTCAATGCTGGTCCAAACTGATCTAGCATATGTTTCATACCCATTTCTCCTCCCGCTAAGTGAAATGTCAAAAAAGTTCCCATTAGAGCCCATCTCATACCAGGACCATAAGTAATCGCTTCGTCTAAATCTTTTGTTGAAGCATATCCATCGTTTACAATATGCAAACCCTCTCTCCACAAAGCTTCTTGCAATCTATCAGATAAGAAGCCAGGTAATTCTTTTTCTACCAATAATGTTTTCATTTTAATTTTTTGATAAAATTTTTTTGCTTTATTAAAATATAAATTTGTAGTTTTTTTACCTTTTACAATTTCAACCAAAGGGAGAATATATACAGGGTTAAATGGATGAGCTATGATTAACCTTTTTGGATTAATACATTTTGATTGTAAATCTGATGGAAGTAAACCAGATGAACTTGAAGCAATTATTGAATTTGAGGGTGAATATTTACTTATATTTTTTATAACATCTTTTTTTAAAGTTAATCTTTCGGGTACATTTTCCTGAATTAAATCTGCATTTTTTACTGCTTCTTCAATACTGTCTACGATTTCCAAATTTTTGAAATTAATCTTTGTATTATATAATTTTTTTATAATTAAGTTTGTTCTTGCTATTTCTGCTTTTAGAAAATTTATTTGTCGAGAATTTTTATCAAATGCTTTGACTTTTATACCATTAGCAAGAAATCTAAGTATCCAGCCAGTTCCAATTACACCAGTTCCAATGACAGCAATATTTTTCAAATTAAAAATGTTTTTTTAGTTTTAATTTCTCTCTAGTCTGTTGAGGTGATAAAATAGAAGCTCCCATATCTTCAACAATACATCTTGCCTTTTCAACCAACTGTGCATTTGATGCAAAAACTCCTTTTTTTAAATAAAGATTGTCTTCAAGTCCCACACGAACATTTCCTCCCAAAATAACTGCCTGTGCAGCCATAGGCATTTGTGATCTTCCTATTCCAAACCCAGACCAAACACCTTCAGAAGGTACCATTTCAGCCATAGCTTTCATTGCGCTCGTTGTTGCAGGTGATCCCCAAGGTATGCCAAGGCATATTTGATAAAAAGGAGGGCCATCAATTAAACCTTCTTTATAAAGTTGGTTAGCAAACCATAAATGACCCATTTCAAAAGCTTCCATTTCTGGTTTCACTCCAAGCTCCTGCATTTTTTTTGCTGCAGTTCTTAGTTGTATCGGTGTATGAATAAAAGTCATGTTTGAGTCACCAAAATTTAGTGAGCCGCAGTCTAAAGTACAAATTTCAGGCAATAACTCTTCAACATGTTCTAATCTGCTTAATGCATCGATCATATCAGTATTTGCTCCTACTGGATTTAAAGGATCTTTACCTGTTCCAACTTCAAAATCACCACCCATACCTGTAGTAAAATTTAAAACTACATCAGTTTCAGAGGAGCGAATTCTATCTGCCACTTCTTTATAATAACTTAAATTCCTAGAAGGTTTGCCATCAGGTTCTCTTACATGTACATGAGCTATTGCTGCACCCGCTTTGGCAGCTTCAATTGAAGCATCAGCAATTTGTTTTGGTGTTATAGGTAATTCAGGATGTTTACCTGCTGTATCACCAGATCCTGTTACAGCACACGAAATTATTACTTCATTATTCATTATTTTAAACTACTATATTTTTTGAATTAATAAAGAAAAACAATGAAGATATATTTAAATTCAGGAAGAGTAAAAAAAGAATGGACCGATTACAATGGTCATATGAATTTGGCATTTTATATTCATCTTTTTGATGCTGGATGGGAAGTTCTTTTACAAAAATTTAATATGGGTGAAACTTCTGCAAAAACAGAGAAGAAAACTACTTTTGCCGTAGAGTCACACACAACTTATGACAAAGAAGTGAAAGAGGGTGATGAAGTAGATATTAATTTATTATTTCTTGATAGGGATAAAAAAAGATTAATTTATAAATTAGAAATGACACATAAACTTGAAGGTTACAGAGCAGCAACAACAGAGGTTTGTTCTTTGTATGTTGATTTAAATGTTAGAAAAGTTTCTGAATTAGAATTAGAAAAGCAAAAAGATATAGATAAATTTATTCAAGAAAATAAAAATAATTTTGATCCAGGTAACCTTACACTAATCAATAAGCTAAAAAAATAATTATAAATTTCTATAAGGTGTTCTATTAAATATTCTTTGAACCATTGGAACAAATTCTTTTAGAGGAATTGTATCATAATTTGGATCAAATGATGCTTGATCCCATCTTTCACAAAAATCTATAGTGTCTTTAAAGAATTCATGACCTATGAACTTATCTCTTAGATTTCTATCTTTTCCATAATAATGATTATAGTAGTAGGCTTGAAACAAACCGTGTTGTTCTACAATCCATCTTGTTTTTTCAGACACAAAAGGTTTTAATACTGCAGCTGCAAGTTCAGAATGATTAAGAGGTGCAATTTCATCACCTATATCATGCAATAAGGAGGCTACTACCATTTCTTCAGAAGCTTGTTCACGTAACGCTCTTGATGCAGTTTGAAGAGAATGTTCTAATCTAGATACCTTATAGCCACCTAAAGAATTGTCTAAACTTTCTAGCACTCTTACTATTCGATCAGCTGTACCTTCAATAAATTTATCTTCAAAATTAGCAAGGAGTTCATAATCCTCTTTATCACCATGTTTCATTTCAGTGAATTTTACTTCATCTTTAGACATGAAATAATTATACATATTTTTAAATTTTATGAAACTAATTCCTGAATGGCATGAAAACCAATATTGTTTGATTGCTTGGCCATGTAATAAAGATCTTTATGGTAAAATTATTAATAAGGCTAGAGATGAAGTTGCAAATGTAATTAATGAAATTGCAAAAACTGAGCAGGTTATTGTTTTGTCAAATAAAGAAGACATTAATGAAATTCAAAATAAAACTGATCATAAAAATATAGATATTATAGAATGTAAATTAGATGATTCTTGGATGCGAGATATTGCACCAATTTTTTATAATGAAAATGAAAAATTAAAATCAATTAGTTTTGAATTTAATGGTTATGGAAAATATCCAGATTATTTAAATGATAATAAAATATCAAAATTTATTTCAAACTATTTAAATATCCCAACAAAAATTTCTGACTTAGTTATTGAAGGAGGAGCAATAACTTATGATGATAAAAAAAATTTATTTAGCACTAAAAATGTAATATTTAATAAAAATAGAAAACAAAAACATAATAGTGAATATATTATTAAAGAATTAAAGCTCTTGTTTGACTTAAATTATATTTTTTTATTTGAAAATGGACTAATGGAGGATGATACAGATGGTCATGTCGATAATTTATTATGTCCGATAGGAAAAAATCAATATTTAATTGCCACAACTCACAAATTAGATCCTAATTATGAAATATTAGAAAAAAACAAAGCTGATCTTATTAAATTTTTTAGAGATACTAATCAGACATTTGATTTAATTGAAGTTCCTTTACCTACAAGAAAAAAGATTAATAATAAGAATATTATTAGTTCATATATAAATTTCTATTTCAGTAAAAATAAAATTATCTTACCTAAATTCAATGTTAAGGAAGATAATGAGGTAAAATTAATTTTTGAAAAGTTATTCCCAAATCGAGAAATTATGATGTTGGAAACAGAAAATATAAATTATGGTGGTGGAAATATTCATTGTATAACAATGAATGTACCAAAAATATGAAAATAAAAGTAGCAACATCACAATTCAAGGCTATTAAAGGAGACTTTGACGCTAATTTAAATAAAGCAATTAGTTTAGTTGAAAAAGCATCAAATGAAAATGTTGATATTTTACTTCTGCAAGAATTATTTCAAGATTATTATTTTTGTTCAACAAAAAACAATAAATTTTTTGATCTTGCAATTGATTTTCCTTCTAATCCAATGTTCGAAAAATTATCTAATATTTGTGAAGATAAAAAGATTTCATTACCAATTAGTTTTTTTTCAAAAAAAGGAAAATAAGTTTTTTAACTCTTTAGTTATGATTGATTCTTTCGGTAAAATAAGTGAAGTCTATAATAAATCTCACATCCCTGAAGGGCCTGGATATAATGAGAAGTATTATTTTGAAAAAGGCAACACAGGCTTTATGGTTTTTGACACCCCTCTGGCAAAAGTTGGCTGTGCAATTTGTTGGGATCAGTGGTTTCCTGAATGTGCAAGAATTTTAACGTTGAAAGGTGCAGATTTAATTTTTTATCCATCAGCAATTGGCTCTGAGCCACACATGCCTGAATTAAATTCAAAGGATCATTGGATTAATACAATGGTAGGACATGCTGCTGCAAATCAAATCCCTATAGTAACTTCGAATAGAATAGGGAAGGAGGTCGAAGCTGATATTGAATTAAATTTTTATGGTAATTCTTTTATATTGGACCATCTTGGAAATGTAATAAATCGTATGAATGATAAGGATGAGGGAATAATAACTGCAACTTTAGATTTGTTAATTTCAAGAGAATATAGAAAATTATGGGGTAACTTTAGAGACAGAAGGCCTGATCTATATAAAAAAATTCTCGATTTTTAATTTATTTTATTTAATGTAATTTTTATTTAGGAGGGGAATAATGCTTAAGTATTTTATATCTCTATTAGTTTTAATTTCTTTTTCAGCTCAGGCTAAAGAAGAATTATTTATTTACAATTGGTCTGACTACATTGCCGAAGATACAATTGAAAATTTTGAAAATGAATTTGGCATTGATGTAACTTATGATGTTTTTGATTCAAATGAGGTTCTTGAAGCTAAACTTTTAGCTGGTGGGTCTGGCTATGATATTGTTGTGCCTTCAGGTTCTTTTTTAGAAAACCAAATTAAGGCTGGAGTTTTTCAAAAACTTGATAAATCTGAGTTATCTAACTTAGGAAATTTAGATCCAGAAGTTTTATCAAAGATAGATGCACATGATCCAGGCGGTCAGTATTCAGTAAACTATATGTATGGCACAACCGGTATTGGTTACAATACTGATAAGGTTGATGAAGATGAGGTTACTAGTTGGAGTGTTTTATTTGATCCAGCTATAGCCTCCAAATATGAAGATTGTGGTATAGCAATGTTAGATGCACCATCTGAAGTAATGGAAATTGCCTTAAAATATGTAGGTAAAGATCCTAACACTGAAGACGAAAATGATTATAAAGCTGCTCTTTCAATGTTGCAGGAAATTAGACCTTTCATTAGGTATTTTGATTCTTCTCAATATATAGATGATCTTGCCAATGGTGAAATTTGTCTAGCTATGGGATGGTCAGGTGATGTTTTTATTGCAGCTTACGAAGAAATAGAACCAGTTTGGTATTCTATTCCTTCAGAGGGGACAGTAATTTGGTTTGATATGATGGCAATTCCAGCAGATGCAAAAAATGTCTTAAATGCACATAAGTTTATAAATTATATTTTGCGCCCTGAAGTTGCTGCAGATATTACAAATTATGTTTGGTATTCTAATCCAAACAAAGCAGCTAATGAGCTAGTTGATCCAGAAATTTTAGGAGATCCAGCTATTTATCCAGATGAAGCAACTTTAAGTATGCTATTTGCTGATACTGCTGACTCACCTAAAAAAGCACAATTATCAACTAAATATTTTAATAAATTTAAATCAAATTAAAAAATATACTTCATTTCAGCACTAATATATTAATATTAGTGCTGATTTAAGATGGACAATAATTTTCTTGTAATTGAAAATATTTCTAAATCCTTTGGTGACAACAAAGTTTTAGAAAATATAAATTTAAATATTTCAAAATCTGAATTTTTTGGTCTCTTAGGATCTTCGGGTTCAGGTAAAACTACCTTACTAAGAATACTAGGTGGATTTGAGAAGCCAGATTCAGGACGTGTAATACTCGACGGAATGGACATAACTAACCTAGAACCTTTTGATAGACCATTAAACTATATGTTTCAATCGTATGCTCTATTTCCTCACTTAAACGTATTTAATAATTTAGCTTTTGGAATAAAAGAAAATTTTACCCAAAAAGAAATTGATATAAATGTAAGAAATTTTGCAGAACTTTTATCTATTGAACATCTATTAAATAGAAGAATTAAGCAATTATCAGGTGGAGAGCAACAACGAGTTGCCCTTGGAAGGTGCTTAATAAAAAAACCTAAGTTATTATTATTAGATGAGCCTCTTGCAGCACTAGATAAAAAACTAAGATCAAAAACACAATTAGAGTTAACAACACTCCAAAAAAAACTAAAAATTACATTTGTTTTCGTCACCCATGATCAGGAAGAAGCAATGTCCTTATCTGATAGAATGGCAATAATGAAGAATGGTCTTATTTTGGAATGTTCTAGCCCTGAAGAGATTTATGAAAATCCTAAAAGTCTTTATACTGCCAATTTTATAGGAATTGCAAACATAATTGAGATTTATAAGAAAGATGAAAATTTGTATTCTGATGATTTAGGTATAAATTTTAAATTAAATAAAGAATTAAAAAATACAAAAACTAATATTTTACTTAGACCAGAGAAAATAAAAATACAATCAATAAATAATTTGAAAACAGGTTCATTTAATTCATTTAGTGGAGAAATTTTAGAAAAATCATATTTGGGAAGCTTTACACGTTATGAAATTAAAATTAATGATATGATAATTTCAGTTTTAGATCAGAATTTTAACTCCAACTCAAATTATAATTTCCCAAAAGGGGAAAAAGTCATTTGTAGTTGGGAAAGTGAATCAATTAAGATTTTAGAGGATTAATTGAAAAATAAATTATTTGAAAAATATTTTGTTTTTAGTCCTTATTTTTGGCTTGTTCTATTTTTTTTTATTCCATTAGCTATAATTTTTAAAATATCAATTTCGGTATCAGAATGGGGGATGCCTCCTTATCAAGATATTTTTCTTTTTGATAATGGATTTAAGATCAATACTACCTTAGAAAACTATGTTTATATTTTTAGTGATTATTACTACATTGGATCTTTTGTAAACTCTTTGATTCTAGCTGTAATATCTACTTTTTTTTGTCTACTTATTGGGTTCCCGTTAGCTTTTTATATTGCGACTTCAAATATTAGATTAAGAAATATTTTATTAGTTTTAGTAGTTATTCCATTTTGGTCATCATTTTTATTAAGAGTATATGCATGGAAAATAATTTTACAGAATAATGGAATTTTAAATGTAATACTTCTAAACCTAGGCATAACATCAGAACCACTTCAATTATTATACAATCAATATGCTGTCATTATGGGAATTGTATACACTTATTTACCTTTGATGATTTTACCACTCTATGGATACTTAAATAAATTTGATTTAAATTTAATTGAAGCATCAAAAGATTTAGGACTAAATCGTACTAAAACCTTTTTTAAAGTTATACTTCCTTTGTCTGTTCCAGGAATTGTTGCTGGATCTTTATTAGTTTTTATACCTGTTGTTGGAGAATTTATTATACCTGAAATGTTAGGTGGTAGTGATAGATTGTATTATGGAAAAATATTATGGGAGGAATTCTTTGTTAATAGAAATTGGCCAGGTGCTAGTGCTTTAGCTTTTAGTGGAATTATTATTTTGGTTTTACCAATTGTTATTTTTCAAATACTTTATTCTCGTTGGAGTCAAAAAAATGAAATCTAGTTTAATCAAAAGTACAGTTATTTTTTTAGGTTTATTTTTTTTATATTTCCCAATTTTAGTTTTAATTTTTTACTCATTTAACGAAAATAAGAGAGTAATGGTTTGGAAAGGATTTTCTTTAAGATGGTACAATGAATTATTTAATAATGAACAAATAATTGAGGCATTTATTATTAGTATTAAAATTGCAGCTTTATCTGCAACATTTGCTACAATTTTAGGAGTTATGATTGGATATTCACTTGTAAGAATAAGAAAAATTCCTTTTAAATCATTCTATATTTTTCTTTCTTCAACACCTTTGGTTTTACCAGAATTAATTTTAGGTCTTTCAATGTTACTTTTTTTTATAAGCTTAAATAATGTAATTGGATTTCCATCATCTAGAGGGCAATTAACTATTTTTATATCACACGTTACTTTTTGTATTGCATTTGTCGCAATTATTATTCAAGCAAGATTAACTGACTTTAACAAAAATATTGAGGAAGCTGCGATGGATCTAGGCTATAATTATACCAAGGTACTATATAAAATAACTTTACCAATAATTTTACCTTCTATTATTGCTGGTTGGTTATTAGCTTTTACAATTTCTTTAGATGATCTAGTTGTTGCTAGTTTTACTACTGGGCCTGGAGCTAACACATTGCCAATTGTAGTTTTTTCTAAAGTTAGATTAGGATTGAGTCCTGAAGTAAACGCATTATCAGCAATTTTAATGTTTGCTTTAATAATAATTGGTTTATTTTATTTTTATTTTAATAAAAAATTTAAACATTAAGTAATAAATATTCTCGCTCCCAAGAACTTATTACTGATAAATAAGCTTGATACTCAACTCTTCTTATTGCAGCAATCGACCTTACAAATTTTTCATTAAATATGGATTTTATATCTTCATCATTTTCAAAGAGAGTTAACGATTCATCCATATTTTTAGGAAGATTAGAATTTTTATCTTTAAATGCACTATCTTTAGTTTCTGGATTTGGTTTTAAATTGTTTTTCATTCCTAAATATCCTGAAGCTAAATTAGCTGCAAAAACTAGATATGGATTTGTATCAGATCCAGGAATTCTATTTTCAATACGTATATTCCTTTCCTCAATTGATGGAATTCTAAAACCACAACTTCTATTACCTATTCCCCATTTAACATTTTTAGGAGCACCCCAAGTTGCAAACAATCTTCTAAATGAATTTATATTTGGAGCGTATATTGGCATTAATAATGGAGTATATTTTTCCAAACCGCCTAAATAGTTTTTCATTTTTTTTGAAATTTTAGTTGATTGATTAAAAAAAATATTTTTATTTTTTTCATTATATATTGATTGATGTATGTGCATTGCACTACCAGGTTGGTTCTCCATAGGTTTTGCCATAAATGTTGCATGAAGTTTATGTTTCAAAGCTGACTGTCTTAGAGTTCGTTTAAATAAGAATACCTGGTCTGCTAGATCTAAAGGATCGCCATGCTGAAAATTAATTTCCATCTGAGCTGAGCCAGATTCATGATTAATAGTATCAATTTCTATATTTTGTGCTTCACAATAATTATATACATCCTCAAAAAGATGATCAAATTCGTTAACAGCATCTATACCCAAGGCTTGTTTACCTGTTTCTTGTCTACCTGATTGACCAACTGGCACTTCTAGGGGGTAATCTGAGTCAGCATTAGGTTTCACTAAATAAAATTCTAACTCCGGTGAAACAATTGGAGTTAATTTATCTTTTTTATAAAGTTTAAGAATATTTTTTAGAGCATTCCTACTAGAATTTATAACATCATCTCCATTAAGATTTATTGCATCGCAGATAATTTGTGCAGTAGGGTCGTCGTACCATGGCACTACTCTCATTGTATCAAAATCTGGTTTTAAAATTACATCAATGTCAGTAGGATTGTAAACACTTCTTGGTAAAGCACCAGCAGAGTCCTCAGTTGCATAATCTCCTGATATGGTTTGAATAAAAGTTGATTGTGGTAATCTGTGACTTTCATCTTCCAATCCTTTTAAAAATTTATTTGTCGGTAAAATTTTTCCCCTTGCTATACCCCCAAGATCTGGAACTAAACATTCAACTTCTGTAATAGAGTTTTCCTGAAACCAATTTTGAAATTTTTCAATCATATTGAGACTGTTTGTTTACTAATTATTATTAAACCATTAAAGATAAGTTAATGTTTACTACAAAAAAAAGGACTTTTAATCAACATGATAATGAAAAAGAGAGTTTTTATAAATTTTCAGCACCTAATTTTTCTAATCAAAGTAAATTAAATGAGAATATTTCAACTGATGTATGTATTATTGGAGGTGGTTTAACAGGTATTTCTTCAGCATTAAATTTATCTAATCAAGGTTTATCAATAACTATTTTGGAAGCAAATAAAGTTGGATCTGGTGCTTCTGGTAGGAATGGTGGTCAACTAGGAATTGGAATGAGAAAAGATCAATTCTACTTAGAAAAAAAATTTGGTATTGAAAAAGCAAAATTTTTTTGGAAAGTTGGATTAGATGCTGTTTCAAATGTAGTTAATTTAATTGAAAAATACAAAATTGACTGTGCGCTTAGACAAGGTGTTCTTCATGTAGGCAACACAAAAAAAGATTATAAATATTTTCAAGATGAAATTGAGCATATGCAAAAGAATTATAATTATAATAATTATGAATACTTTGACCACAATTCAATAAGAGATGAAGTTAATAGTGACAGATATTTTTCTGGAATGCTTTTAAAAGATTCCTATCATTTAAACCCATTAAAACTGACATATGGTTTAGCAGAACAGTGTTTAGCGAATGGTATAAATATATATGAAAATTCTCCGGCTGATAAAATTGTTGATAATCAAAAAGAAGTTATAATTCACTCTGGAAAAAATATTATTAAAGCAAAGAAAGTAATTATTGGTTGCAATGGTTATCTTGACAATCTTTTAGGATCAAAGAGAAATTATTTTATGCCTATAAATAATTATATTATTGCAACAGAACCTCTCGGAAAAGATCTGGCAAGTAAATTAATCAAAAGAAATTGTGGCGTAATAGATTCTAGATTTATGATTGATTATTATAGATTTTCAGAAGACTACAGACTTCTTTTTGGAGGACCTGAAACAATTACATCTCATTTTGTAAAAGATGCAAAGAGTTTTGTCTCTAAACGAATGTATAAAGTTTTTCCTGAATTAAAAAAATTTAAAATTGAATTTTCTTGGGGAGGTACCTTGGCAATATCGATTAATAGATTGCCTATTTTTGGAACTATAATGAATCAAAAGTTATATTATGCTCATGCTTACTCTGGGCATGGGTTAGCTATGAGTATTATGGGAGGAAAAATGGTAGCTGAAAAAATTTTAAATAAATCAAATAATTTTGATATGTTTGAGCAAATTAATCATTTTAAAATTCCAGGTGGCAACATGTTTAGAAGACCATTGTATTCTTCAGCCATTATTTACTATAGGTTAATGGATTATTTAAATAGATTGTAATTACTTAATTGCTCTTCTTAATCTGTCATTTATTGTTTTGCCAAGCCCTTTATCAGGTATTTCTACTACAGCAATTTTTTTGCATCTACTTTGATCTAATTTATGAAGATAATGATAAAAATTTTTTGCTGCTTCATTTAAATTTTTTTTATTACTCAAATTTAAATTAATTATTTTAGACTTTAATTTATTATTGCCAAAATTTAATAAACCTTCATTTTTTAGTATTCTCCTAGCATTCATTCTTATTGGCTTTAAAGTTGAGTAATGTTTTTTTAAATTACCAGGAGAAATAGATGATTTCTTTTTAATTTTTACTTTTGCATATTTATTTAGCTCTTCAACAGTTATGCTGCCATATCTTAATACTTCAATTTCATTATTGTTATCAATTCTAACAACTGTGGACTCTAGTCCATGAGAAGACTGTTTATCTTTTAAAACAAATATTTTTTTTACAAGAATAGGATCGATATCCATAATATTGGTTACTGAAGTTCTTTCTGATAGATTAGCACTAGGGGCTGCAATAGGTAGGTCAAATAAAGTAATTAATTTTTTAGCCAATTTATTACCGGGAATTCTGCAGCCAACTAAAGTTGAGTTGTTAGAGACTAATTTTGATATTTTAGAATTTTTCTTTTTTTGTAATATTATTGTCAAAGGACCAGGCCAGAATGTTGAACCTAATTTTTTTTCAAATTTATTTAAAATAAAATATTTTTCTATTTGTTTAATACTTTTAAAGTGACAGATAATGGGATTACTTTGTGGTCTTTTTTTTACTTTAAATATAGATTTTACAGCCTCATCATTTGTTGCATCTGCTCCAAGACCAAATACTGTTTCTGTGGGAAATATTACAAGTTCTCCACTGCTTAATAATTTTTTTGCAATATCTAACTTATTTTTTTTCATATTTTTTTATAAAATGTTTCCATCTATCTTTAAAATAGTTATTATCAATACTTGTATATGGGAAAAGTTATAGCATTTTCGAATCAAAAAGGTGGTTCAGGTAAATCGACTCTTTCAGCAAATTTATCAGTTTTGTGGAGCAATAGTGGTTACAAAGTAGCTGTTATAGATGCTGATGCACAAAAAAGTCTATCATATTGGCTTGAAGCAAGAAAATCTTATTATGGTGAAGATGATATTGGGATAACTCAATTAAATTTTGATATAAGGAATTTAATAGATGAAATTAAAGCCATAAAAAGAAAGTACGACTTTATAATAATTGATAGCCCTCCATCTATAACTTTTGAAACAATGCAGGTTGTAAAAGCTTCTGATAGGGTATTTGTTCCAGTACAACCAAGTCCAGTAGACTTAATGGCTACACTTCCTTTTTTAAAAATTGCAAAACAAGAAAGAAAAAATCCAATAATTATTCTTAATAGGGTGATGCCGAGAGCAAAATTAACTGACGCAATGATTTTGCGTCTAAGATATGCTGGTGCTAAAATTGCTCGCTCCCGACTGTCTAGCAAAGTATTATTTGCAGAAACATTCTCAGTTGGAAGGGGTGTAGTAGATATAAGTATTACATCAGATGCTTCAAAAGAAATAATTAATGTTGGAAACGAAATTTTAAGAAATTTCTAACTTAATGTCTGATATCACAACTGTTATACTTGCTGCAGGCAATAGTACGAGATTTAAAGCAAGTAAATCAAAGCTTGTTTATCCATTATGCGGGTTACCAATTGTTTCACATATTTTTAATATTGCAAAAAAAATATCTGGTAAAAATATATTAGTTGTATCTAATGAAAAAAATAAAGAAGAATTAAAGTTAATATTAAATACCTCAAAGTTAGTTGTTCAAAAAAAACAAAAAGGAACCGCTGATGCAATTGAGCAAGTTAAAAAATATGTTAAATCAAAAAATATTTTAATTTTATTTGGTGATACACCTTTAGTTGAAGTTAAAGATATAAGAAAACTAGTAAGTAAATTTAAAAAAAGTAAAGTGAAAGCTTCGTTAATTGCATTTAATACTTTAGAGCCACATGGTTATGGTAGGTTATTATTAAATAACAACTACGTTGAAGAAATAATTGAGCAAATCAATTTAAAACCTGAACAAAAAAAAATCAATTTATGTAATTCTGGTATTTTGATAGCAAATACTAAATTATTATTTGATAATTTAAAATATATTAAAGAAAATAAAATTAAAAAAGAAAGATATCTTCCTGATATATGCAAAATTTTTTCAAAAAAAAATATTCCTATCAATTATATTGAGTGCAACAAAGAAACAATGTTGGGCATAAATACATTGGATGATTTTAATGTTGTACAAAATATCTTGCAAAAAAAATACGTAAAAAATTTTATAAAAAATGGAGTCAATTTTTTAAAACCCAATACTTGTTATTTAAGCTATGACACCAAAATTGAACCTACTGTTACAATTGAAAGCAATGTTACAATAAAGGAAAAAACAATTATAAAAAAAGGTTCAATAATTAAAAGTAATTCATACTTAGAAGAGGTTACAATAGATGAAAATTCACATATTGGCCCAAGTGCTAGATTAAGACCAAAAACAAAAATCGGAAAAAAATCAAAGATTGGTAACTTTGTTGAAATAAAAAATTCTAAAATTGGAAATAATGTTTCTATTGCTCATCTTTCATATGTTGGAGATTCAGAAATAGGAAATAATGTGAATATAGGTGCTGGCACAATAACTTGTAACTATGATGGAAAGAAAAAACACAAAACGATAATAAAAGATAATGTATTTATAGGTTCAAACACATCACTCATTGCTCCAGTTGTAATTGAGTCTAAATCTAGAATTGGCGCAGGTAGTGTTATCACTAAAAATATTCCCAAAAATTCACTTGCTATTGAAAGATCAGCCTTAAAAATTCTAAGAAATAAAAGATCTAAATAATAACCCTTGTTTCAAGATATATTAGGGTTTATGAGCCTTTTCAAATTATGAGCGATAAATGGTCACCAAATAGTTGGAGAAATAAAAATGCTCTTCATATGCCTAACTATCAGAATGAAGATCATCTAAATAAAACTCTAAATGAAATTTCCAAATATCCACCTTTAGTTTTTGCTGGAGAAGCGAGACTATTAAAAAAGAAACTTGGAGAAGTTTCAAACGGAAATGCTTTTTTATTACAAGGTGGAGATTGTGCAGAAAGTTTTGCAGATTTTCATCCAGATAATATTAGAGATACATTTAAAGTTATTTTACAAATGGCTGTTGTATTAACGTTTGGCGCTTCTTGTCCAATTGTTAAAGTAGGAAGAATTGCTGGACAGTTTGCAAAGCCAAGATCATCTGCCACAGAAGTTATTAATGATTTAGAACTTGAGTCTTATAAAGGTGATATAATTAATGGGATAGACTTCAATCAAAAAGACAGAGATCCTAATCCAGATAGATTAATTCAGGCCTACAATCAGTCTGCATCTACACTTAATCTTTTAAGAGCTTTTTCTCAGGGTGGTTTTGCCAATTTAAATAAAATACATCAATGGAACCTAAATTTTGTTAAAGGTGAGAATGCTGCTAAATTTAGAGAGATATCTTCTAGAATTGACGAATGCTTATCTTTTATGGAGGCATGTGGAATAAATGGAAACAGTGTAAGACAATTAAATGAAACAGACTTCTTTACAAGTCATGAAGCTTTACTTCTTCAATATGAGGAAGCATTAACAAGAATAGATAGTACTTCAGGTAAGTGGTACGATGTTTCAGCTCACATGTTGTGGGTAGGTGACAGAACACGACAACTTGATGGAGCACATATTGAATTTTTAAGAGGTATTGAGAACCCTATAGGTATTAAAGTGGGTCCAAGCACAAAGACAGAAGAACTATTAAAGATATTAGATGTGTTGAATCCAAATAATGAAGCTGGAAAAATAACTCTGATATGTAGAATGGGTCATGAAAAAGTTAGTGGAATACTTCCAAAAATAATTAGATCAGTTAATTCAGCTGGTAAAAATGTTGTATGGACTTGTGACCCCATGCATGGAAATACTATCAAATCTAACACGGGTTTTAAAACTAGGCCATTAAAAGATATAATTTCTGAAATTCAGCAATTTTTTCAAATTCACAGAAGCGAAGGAACATATCCAGGCGGCGTACATTTAGAAATGACTGGTCAAGATGTTACAGAATGTATGGGAGGTCTTCAAGAAATAACAGATGAAGATCTAAAAAATAGATATCATACATATTGTGATCCGAGACTAAATGCCTCGCAGTCTCTAGAATTGGCTTTTTTATTATCAGATTTTTTAAAAGAAGAAAAATTGCTCTCAAAGCATTCTTCAAATTTATAAATTTATATTTATATATTACTTATGAATTCAAAAAATAAGATCGTATATATTTCTAATTGGATTAAAGATTACGCTAAATCTATAAATAATCATCCAACTACACTAGTAATAGGAGTGTCAGGAGGAGTGGACTCAGCTCTTACTAGCACCTTATGTGCTCAAACTGGTTTAAAAACTATAGCAGTTTCAATGCCTATTAAACAAAATTCATCACAACATGATTTAAGTTTAAGACATTTAGAATTTTTAGAGCAAAATTACCCAAATGTAGAAACAAAAATAATCGAGCTAGATAATGTTTTTAAAACATTTCAAAATACGATGCAAAATTTTGATAGTGAGTTAGCTTTTGCAAATTCAAGATCTAGACTAAGAATGGTAACTCTATACCAAATAGCTCAAAGTAATAATGGTATAGTTGTTGGTACTGGAAATAAAGTTGAAGATTTTGGTGTTGGATTTTATACAAAATATGGTGATGGAGGTGTAGATATATCGCCAATAGCAGATTGTACTAAAACTGAGGTGTGGGAATTAGCTGAAGAAATTGGGGTTATAAAAGATATTATTAGCGCAGCACCGACAGATGGTTTATGGGATGATAGTAGAAATGATGAAAGCCAGCTTGGCCTTTCATATAAGCAATTAGAAGAAGCAATGGAAAATAAGTCTAGTGAATACTACAGTAGATACGAAGAAATTAGAAAGCCAAATCTTCATAAGATGAAGCCTATTCCTGTTTGCGAAATTCCCAAAGAATAATATGAAGTGTAGGTTCGCTCCTAGCCCTACAGGAAAAATACATATCGGTAATGCTAGATCAGCAATTTTGAATTGGATTTTTTGTCAAAAAAATCAAGGTGAGTTTGTATTAAGAATTGATGATACTGATGCTAATAGGAGTTCTAAAGAATTTGAGACAAGTATCAAAGATGATCTTAAATGGCTTGGATTAAATTGGAGTTACACTTTTAATCAGTCCTCTAGACAGAATATTTACAATGAGAAAATCCAAATTCTAAAACAAAAGAAAAGACTTTATCCATGTTTTGAAACAGAAGAGGAATTAGCTTTAAAGAAAAAATCTTTGTTATCATCTGGGAAACCACCTATTTATGATAGATCATCATTAAATCTAAGTGATGAAGAAGTAGAAAAAAAAATAGAATCTGGAATCCAACCCCATTGGAGATTCAAATTAGATCATGAAAATATTGGTTGGAAAGATATCATTAAAGGAGATGTTTCATTTGATGCAAAAAATTTGAGTGATCCTGTTTTAATTAGAGCTGATGGAACATTGTTATACCATTTACCTTCAGTAATTGATGATATTGAAGAAAAAATTACGCATATTATTAGAGGGGAAGATCACATTGCTAATACAGCTTATCATATTCAAATTTTTAAGGCTCTTGAATCTTCTATTCCATCATTTGCTCATCATCCATTCTTAGTTGATGAAACTGGTAAGGGTTTTAGCAAAAGACTTGGCAGTCTTTCAATTGAAAATTTTAGAGACGAAGGATACGAAAATATATCTTTACTTAATTATTTTCTTTTTATTGGTTCGAGCAGTAATATTGATCCAATCAAAGATTTAAATGAAATAGTAAAAAAATTTGATATTCAAAGCTTATCTAGATCTTCTGCTAAATTTTCAATTGAATCCTTAAGAAATCTTAATGAAAATACTATCAAATTATTTAGTTATAATGAGATTAGTCATAAGTTAAAAAACATAAAATCTAATTTTCAAAAAGAGAGTTTTTGGCGTTTTATTAAAAATAATATTTCATTTGTTAATCAAGCTAAAGAATGGGAAGAAGTAATTTCAAAAATAAATAATGCTAAAGATTTAAATATTGATGATAGTTTTATTAATATGGCAGTTGATGAATTGCCCGAGGGTCCTTTTGATGAAACAACATGGGATCATTGGACATCAAAAATTAACAAAAAAACTGGGCTTAAAGGAAAAGATTTATTTATGCCTTTGAGGTTAATTTTGACAGGAAAATCTCATGGACCCGAATTAAAATATCTACTACCATTATTTGATAGAGACGAAATCTTGCAAAAACTTGGAAAAATCTAGTAAATTTTAATTTATACTCTATTAGCGATCTAGTAATTATGGAAGATAAAGTATATTTATTCGATACCACACTTAGAGATGGTCAGCAAACAACAGGAGTTAATTTTTCTGTTAGTGATAAAATGAATATATCCCAACATCTTGATGATTTAGGAATAGATTACATTGAAGGTGGATGGCCTGGAGCAAATCCTACCGATAATGATTTTTTTTCTAGAAATACAAAATTTTCAAAAAGTAAATTGACTGCCTTTGGTATGACAAGAAGACCAGGTAGAAGTGCAGATAACGATCCAGGATTAAATGCACTTATTAATTCAAGCGCAAGTTGTGTTTGTATTGTAGGTAAATCATCATCATTTCACGTAAAAAACGCTTTAGAAATATCTGAAGATGAAAATTTAAAAATGATCAGTGATAGTATTCAATCAATAAAAAATAAAAACAAAGAGCCAATTTTTGATGCAGAACATTTTTTTGATGGCTTTAAAGAAAATAAAGAGTTTGCATTGAATTGTATTAAAGCAGCGTATGACGCTGGTGCAAGATGGGTTGTGCTTTGTGATACAAATGGGGGAACTCTTCCAGATGAAATTTACAATATTGTTTCAGAAGTAGTAAAAGTTATACCAGGTCAAAATGTTGGCATACACGCTCACAATGATACTGACAATGCAGTTGCAAATGCATTAGCAGCTATTAATGCTGGAGCAAGACAGATACAGGGAACAATTAATGGTTTAGGAGAAAGATGTGGAAATACTAATTTAATTTCCTTAATTCCATCTTTGGTTCTAAAAACAAAATATAAAACAAATATTTCAAAAGATAAGTTAAAAAATTTAATTCATATTTCTAGAACATTAAACGATATTCTAAACATTCCTTCAAGAAAAAATGCTCCATATGTTGGAGATCATGCTTTCTCTCATAAAGGTGGATTACATGCATCTGCCATAGAAAAAAATTCTTCAACTTATGAACATATTAAACCAGAAATTGTTGGTAATTCTAGAAACGTAGTAATTTCAAATCAGGCAGGAAGATCTAATATATTAAATCAATTAAATAAGATTAATATTGATCTACCTAAAAATGAAATCAACAATATCTTAGAGATTATCAAGGAAAAAGAATCAGAAGGATATTCATTTGATACTGCTTTAGCTAGTTTTGAACTATTAGTAAGACGTCATCTTGGTCATTTTGAGGATTTTTATAATTTAGAAAAATTTAGAGTCACAGATGAAAGAAGATGGAATGCTAAAGGTGAAATTGTTACTGAAGCAGAGGCTACGATATTTTTAAAAGTTAAAGATTCAAATATGATGACAGTGGGTACTGGAAATGGTCCAGTAAATGCTATTGATAGTGCATTAAGAAAAGCCCTAATTGATTATTATCCTGATCTTAAAGATTTAAAGTTAACTGATTACAAAGTTATGATTCTTTCATCAGAAAAAGGTACTGGCGCTATCACAAGAGTTTTAATTGAATCATCTGATTCCACTAATACACATTGGACAACTATTGGCGTATCTCCAAATATTATTGATGCATCTTACAGCGCTATTTTTGATAGCATTACTTTTAAGCTATTAAATGATTTAAAGAATAAAAATTGACTCCAAAAAATCCAAACATAATTTTAGTTAGACCCCAACTTCCTGAAAACATTGGAATGGTTGCTCGTGTTATGCACAACTTTGGTTTAAAAGATCTAATTATTGTTTCGCCAAGAGATAAATGGTTAAACAAAAAATCAATAAATGCAGCAAAAAAAGCAACGAAAATTATTAAGAATATTAAAGTTTATGATGATTTAGAAATTGCACTTTCTAATTTTTCTTATGTTGTGGCCACAACGAATAGAAGAAGATATTTGGAAAAAAATTCTACTAACGATTTTAAATTCATTAAAAGAAAAATTGTTGTTAATAAAAAAACAGCAATACTTTTTGGACCTGAAAATTCAGGACTTTCAAATGAGGATTTGAGATTATCTGATATTATTTTTACTATTGAAACAAGTAGTAAAAGTAATTCATTAAATCTTTCTCATGCAGTTACTGTTTTATGTCATAAATTATTTGAATTGAATAATTTAAAAATTACTAATTCTATTTCAATTGAAAAAGATAATATTAGTAAATATCAATTATCTAAATTCTTAAATTATGTGATTGAGAAACTTGAAAATAAAAAATTTTTTACTCCAAGTGAAAAAAAAGAAAGTATGAAAAATAATATTTATAGTATTTTCACAAAAATCCCTCTCACAAAGAAAGAATTGCAGACATTATGGGGAATTACTAAAAAACTTAATAAATAAGCCAAAAATTGAGTATATTAAATTTGACATAGTACTTTAAATCACTATATACCCCTCATAATAATGACAAAAAGAAATAACGCTAAATACAAAATTGACAGAAGGTTGGGTGTTAACTTATGGGGGAGACCTAAAAGCCCTTTTAATAGAAGAAACTCAAAGCCTGGTCAGCATGGTGTACAGGGACAAAGAAAGAAACTATCAGATTATGGAAATCAGTTATTTGCTAAGCAAAAACTTAAATTTTATTATGGTGATTTAACTGAAAGACAATTTAGGAATATTTTCAAAAAAGCTTCTAATATTAAAGGTGATACAAGTCAGATTTTAATTGAACTTTTAGAAAGAAGATTAGATGCTACTGTTTATAGAATGAAATTTGTACCTACAATTTTTTCTGCAAGACAGCTAGTTAATCATGGTCATGTAAAGGTCAATGGAAAAAGAGTGAACATTCCATCTTATAGTGTTAGCGATGGAGATGAAATCTCAATAAGAGATAAGAGTAAAGAAATTAATTTAATTGTAGAATCAGTTAGTTCTCAAGAAAGAGAAATTCCAGAATACCTAGAAGTTGATGTAAAAGAGTTGAAAGGTCGTTTTTTAAGAGCACCTCTAATTCATGATGTTCCTTATCCTGTAACTATGGAACCTAATTTAGTTATTGAGTATTATTCAAGATAATTTCTTTTTTATAACTATCATAAATATAAATTATTATTCCTATCCAAATAATTATAAATGATATTAACTTAATTTGTAAAATTTCTTCATTAAGAATAAATACTGAAGTTATAAAATGAAATGTTGGTGCTAAGTAAAATAAAACTCCAGCAAGACCTAATTGAATAAATTTTAAACCCAAATTAAAAAAAAATAATGGAAAAATCGTTACAGCTCCTGTTAGAATTAAAAATAATGATGTCTTCAAATCAATATTAAAGATACTATTTTCATTTTGCCAAAATAAATAAACTAAGTATGGGATAGAAATTAAAGATATTATGAATGTCTCATATAGTAAGCCAATTGAAGGATTAACATTAACTTGTTTTCTTAATAATCCATATATTGCCCATGATGTTCCAATCCAAACTATTAGTAATGGAAATTGATTTAAATTAATAAATAAGAATAATATACCTGATAACATTAGACATACAGATGCAAATTTAGGCTTAGTTATTTTCTCATTTAAAAAAAAATAACCAAGAATAATACTTATCATTGGAGTAATAAAATAACCCATTGATGCATCTTGAACTCTTTCTTTTCCTACAGAATAAATAAAGCCTGCCCAGTTACCTGCAATAAGAAAAGCTGTAATTGTTAAAATAAAAATTCTTTTTCTAGATTTAAATATTTCAATAAAATCACTTATGTTTGAAATTAAAATTAGTAATAAAAATAAAAAGATAAATGACCAGAAACCTCTATGAGCTACAACTTCAATAGTCTCAACGTGATTTAATTCATTAAAAAAAAGGGGTTGTGGAAGTCCCCAAAAAATTGCTGCAATACAGGAAAATATTACACCTTTGGAAAATTTATTATTTAACAAACTAGGACGGGTTTACGTCTATTCCATTTGTATTGAATAATTCTAATAATTCACCACTTTCAAACATTTCAGTTATGATATCACACCCACCTATAAATTCTTTCTTAACATAAAGTTGTGGTATGGTTGGCCAATTAGAATATATTTTAATACCTTCTCTCATTTCATCACTCTCTAACACATTCAAACTTCCAAATTTAACACCTACTTTATTTAATATTTCAACTACTCTTGCAGAAAATCCACACATTGGAAATACGGGGGTACCCTTCATGAAAAGCATTACATCATTAGAGTTAATTTCATTTTCTATATTTTGAGATACATGGTCGTTATTATTCATTATTACTCCGTTACAGTTTTTAGCTTAAGTGCGTGCAAATCACTACCCATTTTACCATTGAAAGCATCATAAACCATCTTATGTTGTTCTACTCTAGTTTTTCCAGAAAAAGATTTTGATGTTACTGTAGCACTGTAATGATCACCGTCTCCTTTAAGATCTTCAATTTCAACAGTTGCATCTGGTATAGCTTCTTTAATAAATTGCTCAATTTGTTTAACAGTCATAGGCATAACTATAAAATAGTTCAGATATTAGTAAAAATAAAGGTTATTTAATTTTATTTTTAAAAATCCAATCAATTTTCTTTAGATCATTATCATCTTTAATGATTTTCACGATTTCTTTTGAATTTAATATTTTATTTAATTCTTTATTTTTTTGAAAAACTTGGGAAAAATTCTTATTATTATTCCATGTTTCCATGGCACTTTCTTGAACAATTTTATAAGCTTGTTGTCTTTTCAATCCTTTTTCAATTAATTTTAACATAATATTGTGAGTTCTATGTAAGCCTCCAAGCATATTCAAATTTTTCAACATATTTTTTGGATAGACTTTTAAATTCTTTATAATTCCATTTAAACGATTCAGCGCAAAATCAGTTGCAATTGTAATATCTGGAGTCATAATTCTTTCAACACTAGAATGACTAATATCTCTCTCATGCCAAAGTACGACATTTTCTAGTGAAGGTATTACACCACTTCTAATATATCGTGAAATACCTGTTAAGTTCTCACTTAATACCGGATTACGTTTGTGAGGCATTGCAGAAGAACCTTTTTGGTTAGAAGAAAAACTTTCTTCAACTTCTAATACCTCTGTTTTTTGTAGATTTCGAATTTCCACAGCAAATCTCTCAATAGAAGATGCTAAAATTCCTAGTACTGAGAAAAAATATGCATGCCTGTCTCTTGGAATTACTTGAGTTGATATATCTTCAGAATTTAGCTTAAGTTTTTTTGCTACATAATCTTGAACTCGTGGGTCAATAGAATTAAAAGTTCCAACAGGTCCAGAAATAGCACAAACAGATACTTCGTTGATCGCTTGATCAAGTCTTTCTAAATTTCTTTTAAACTCAAAATAAAAGGAAGATAATTTTAATCCAAAAGTAATAGGTTCAGCATGTATCCCATGACTTCTTCCAATCATTAAAGTGTCTTTATATTTTTTAGATTTGATTTTTAAACTTTGAATACACTCTACTAAACTTTTTCTTATTATTTCTGAGGTTTGCTTAAGTTGTACAGAAAATGAAGTATCAATAATATCACTTGATGTTACACCAAAATGAAAATACTTTGATGAGCTTCCAATATATTTGCTTGCATTATTAATATAAGCAACAACATCATGCTTTGTTTCTTTTTCAATTTTTTCTATTTCTCTAACATTGAATTTTGCTTTATTTCTTATTTCTTTTGCAGCTTTTTTAGGAATAACGCCGAGCATTGCTTGTTTTTCTGCAATCAAACACTCAATCTCTGTCCAAATTGTAAATTTATTTTCTAATGACCAAATCTTTTCAATTTTAGGTCTATTATATCTAGGTATCATTTTATTTACTTATATATCCTTTATTGGAAAAGATGTATTATTTTTAGATAATGTAAATATTTCATTTCCTTCTTCTGTTATTCCAATTGTATGCTCGAATTGAGCAGATAAAGATTTATCTTTTGTTACAGCTGTCCATCCATCATTTAGTATTTTTGTTTGCCAACCACCTAAATTAATCATTGGTTCAATTGTTAAAAACATTCCAGGCTCTAACATCGGTCCTTCACCTGGTTCTCCAAAGTGTAAAACACTAGGTGGAGTATGAAATTCTTTCCCAATTCCATGACCACAAAAATCTCTTACTACAGAATAACCTTTTCCTTCAGCAAGTTTCTGAATTTTATTTCCAATATCACCAATATGCTTACCAGGTTTAGCTTCGCTAATACCAATTAATAGAGACTCATAAGTTATTTTTAAAAATTCATAATTTTTTTTATTTGTCTTACCTGCTACAAACATTCTGGAACTATCACCATGCCAACCATTTAGTATAACTGTTACATCTACATTTACTATATCACCATCAGATAGAATTTTTCTTTCAGAAGGAATTCCATGACAAACAACATGATTTACAGATGTACAAACTGATTTTGGAAAACCTTTATAATTTAAAGGAGCTGGTATTGCTTTGTTTAGAATAATTTGATCATGACATATGTCATTTATTTCTTGAGTACTTATTCCTGGAACAATCTTTTCACTTAAAGAATCTAGAACATCAGCAGCTAAAGAACCAGCTTCCCTCATGCCCTCAAAATCTTTTTTCGTATGTATTGGGATATTGTTGTTTCTCATTTAAAAAATAATTACTTACGATTAATAAATAATATATAGAAAATATCAATTAATCATATGAGTTCTTTTACTGCAGGAGTTATTGTTATTGGTGATGAAATACTTTCTGGTAGAACTCAAGATACAAACTCAAATTATATTGCAAAAAAATTATTAGAAGCTGGTATTAAGTTAGAAGAAGTTATTGTTATTCAGGATGAGAAAAAAACAATAATAGACAATGTTTTAAAATATAGCTCAAAATATTCTTATGTTTTTACTACTGGAGGAATTGGACCAACTCATGATGATATAACTTCAGAAAGTATATCTGAAGCCTTTAATTTACAATATGAAACAAATAAAATGGCTTTTGAAATTCTTAAAAATTATTATCCAAAAGGTGAATTTAATGAAAGTAGGCAAAGAATGGCGAAAATGCCATTTGGTTCAGAGCTTATTTTAAATCCAATGACCGCTGCACCAGGATTTATTGTAAAAAATATTTATGTTTTACCAGGTGTGCCAGAAATAATGCAAGTTATGTTTGAGGAATTATTGAAAAAAATTAAAAAAGGTAACCCAAAACTTGTTACAACAATTAATACTAATTTATACGAAAGTAAAATTGCAAAAAATTTAAAAAATATTCAAAACAATTATGCAAATGCATCAATCGGAAGTTACCCATATTTTAATATTGCAGCTAAAACAGGTGGTGTTAACATAGTTGTTTCATCATGGGATATGAAATCTATCCAACCAATAGTTGATGATATAACTAAGATGATTGAATTAAATGGTGGAAAAAGTTCTATAGTTTGATATTAGTCCAAAGATAGGCCTCGTGGTGGAATGGTAGACACAAAGGACTTAAAATCCTTGCCCTTTTGGGAGTGCCGGTTCAAGTCCGGCCGAGGCTACCAATCTCTAAATTATGTTTGCTTTTATTACCATTGGAACAAATAATTTAAAAAAATCATCTTCATTTTATAGTAAAATTTTAAAACCTCTAAAAATTAAAAAAGTTTTATCTCATAACCGTTATTATGGATATGCTAAAAAAGAAACTCCTCAAAAAATAGAATTATACCTGATTAGACCTCATAACAAAAAAAAAGCAACCATAGGAAATGGTACAATGATTACTTTTAAAGCTAATTCTAAAAAAACTGTTAATGAATTTTATAAAATTGGAATTAGTCTTGGAGCAAAAGATGAAGGAATGCCTGGGCCCAGACATGGTAAAGATTATTATGCATATTTAAGGGATTTAGATGGCAACAAGATTTGTATTTTTAAAAAAATTTGATCTTAATAATTAAATTGCTCATTCAAAATTTTATCTTCAATAGAGTGCTTACTATCAAATAATACAGTACATTTATTTTCATCTGAAGAAACAATATTCACTTTACTAATATCTCTAAATTCAACATTGTCTGCTGTTACGCTAGATGATCGTTCATCATTATTTAATACCTCAAAATCAATTTTACTAATTTCAGATAACAGAGCACCTCTCCATCTTCTTGGTCTAAAGGCACTAATTGGAGTTAATGCAAGTATATTTGAATCTAAAGGTAGAATGCTACCGTGCGCGGATAGATTATAAGCTGTACTTCCTGCTGATGTAGATAACAAAACACCATCACATATTAATTCTTCCATTTTTACTTTCTCATTTATTTTGATTTTAATTTTTGATGCTAAATGAGTCTGTCTCATAAGAGATACTTCATTATAAGCATATGCCTCAAATATCTCATTATTTACACTTTGCGCTGTCATTTTTAATGGTTTAAAAGTAGATTTTTTAGAATTGGAAATCATATCATTTAAATTTTCATTACTAAGATTATTCATTAAAAACCCAATTGAACCAAAGTTTATTCCAAAAAATGGTTTGTTTAGTTTATTAAAATTATGGAGTGATTTTAAAAGTAATCCATCTCCTCCAATTGGAATAATGTAGTCGGCATCTTCAACAGAATTTTGTCCAAATAATTCTGTTAGTTTTTTTTCTGTATTTTTTGCCTCAGGATTGTTTGATGATAAAAAATGAAATTTCATTATCCACCTGTTACGTTCATATGTCTTTTCATATATTTATTAATTTTTTCTCCAATCATGAAATCATGTTGTTTTGGTTTAATATTAAGAGCAAACTTAATTTTTTCTTTGATATAATCATCACTATAATCTTTTCTCATTATTTCTCTAAAATCAACAAAGTCATTCTGACCAAGGCACATGAAAAGTTTACCTGTGCTTGATATTCTTACTCTATTGCAAGAGGCACAAAAATTATTTGTTAAAGGACTTATAAACCCAATTTTATTAGAAACTAAATCACTAGTATAAAATCTTGCTGGACCTCCAGTACTATAATCAATTTTAGAAAAATTATATATTTTGTCTAGTTTTGAAAAAGTATCAGATAATGAGATAAACTGATATTCTCTTGATATATCTGTTTCTTCCATTGGCATTACCTCGATAAATGTAAGATCAATTTTTTTATTACTAGTCCAATTTATTAATTCTTCAATTTCATATTCATTAAAATCTTTAATTACTACAGTATTAATTTTAATTTTTATGTTGTTATCAAGTGCTTCATTGATTCCATCAAAAACTTTTTCAATATTTCCAAATCTTGTTATTTTATTATATTTTTCAGGATTAATTGTATCTAGAGAAACATTAATCCTATTAATACCATTTAGCTTCAGTAGTTTGGCATATTTTTTTAATAATGTACCATTTGTCGTCAGTGTTATTTCCTTTAGATTTGTTTTTTCTTTTTTGGTATTAAGTTTTTCAATTAATTTTATAATATCATTTCTTACCAAAGGCTCACCCCCAGTTAATCTAATTTTTTCAACTCCGAGTTCTATAAAGTTGTCACATAATCTTTCAATTTCTTCTAAAGTGAGTATGTCTTTTCGTGGGAGAAATTGCATTTTTTCTTTCATACAATAAACACATCTCAGATCACATCTATCTGTAACAGATACTCTCAGATAATTTACTCTCCTTAAATACTGATCAATTAGTTGCATTTATATTAATTATTTTTAATTCAACTTCTCTAGGGTTAATAGTTTTTTTTCCAACATTTTCAAAATTAATTGTAACGATATTATTAATACATGATTGTACTTGACCAATTCCCCATTCTTTTTCTTTGCTGACATTTACAACAAAAGTACCTGGTGTAAGATCACCTATATAAAAATCTGACATTTAAAAAAATTAACTAATTCTTTTTTCTGCTTTTTCATGCATTTCTTGAGCTTCTAAACTCAATGTTGCAACTGGTCTTGCTTCTAATCTTTTGATACTAATTGGATCACCTGTTTCATCACAATAACCATAAGATCCATCTTCAATTCTTTGTAGGGCGGCATCTATTTTATTGATCAACTTTCTTTCTCTGTCTCTTGTTCTGAGTTCGAAGGATCTATCTATTTCTTCAGATGCTCTATCAGTTATATCGGGTTTTGCTTCATTCTCATTCTGAAGATTACTTAAAGTCTGAGATGATTCCTTAAGTAAATCATTTTTCCAACTAACTAATTTTTGCCTAAAATATTCTTTCATTTTGGCATTCATGAATTTTTCTTTCTGAGTTGGTTTATAATTTTTAGGTAATTTAGTCATAATTTTAAAAAATTGCTGATTTATCAAATGATTTTATTTATTCAAGCAATATTGAAATTTTATTAATTATAAAAAATTCATATTTTTCAATATTTTAATCAAATTTTTGTAAAAGAACAAAAATAGAACTTTTAAAAATAGAACAAAACGTGTACAAGTAAACATGATTTGCAAGAATCTTAATAAAAACATAGGAAAATAATGGAGAAATTAAATGTCTCAAGCTAAATTAAAAGTAGTAAATAACGAAAATTCAATGGATAAAGAAAACAGAAGTAAATCTCTAGAAGCCGCTGTAAGCCTAATAGAGAAAAATTATGGAAAAGGCTCAATAATGAAATTGGGCTCTAAAACAAACGTAGATATTGAAGCAATATCTACCGGTTCATTAGGACTTGATATAGCTCTTGGTATTGGAGGAGTTCCAAAGGGGAGAATTATTGAAATTTATGGACCTGAAAGTTCCGGTAAAACTACTTTAGCTACTCATATTGTTGCAGAGTCACAAAAAAAAGGCGGCAATTGCGCATTTATAGATGCAGAGCATGCTCTAGATCCAGCATATGCTAAGAAATTAGGTGTAAATTTAGAAGAATTATTAATTTCCCAACCTGATACAGGAGAGCAGGGTTTAGAAATTGCTGATTCTTTAATTAAATCTGGAGGTATTGATGTGCTAATTATTGATTCAGTTGCAGCACTTGTACCAAGAGCTGAATTAGAAGGCGACATGGGAGATTCTTTACCTGGTTTGCAAGCTAGATTGATGAGTCAGGCTTTAAGAAAACTTACAAGTTCAATTGCTCAATCTAACACTCTGGTTGTATTCATAAATCAACTTAGAATGAAAATTGGCGTTATGTTTGGTAGTCCAGAGACAACTACAGGTGGTAATGCTTTAAAATTTTATTCTTCTGTTAGAATGGACATTAGAAGAATTGGTGCAATTAAAGATAAAGATGAAATCATTGGAAATCAAACTAGAGTAAAGATAGTTAAAAACAAAGTCGCACCTCCATTCAAAGTTGTTGAATTTGATATAATGTACGGAGAGGGGATATCGAAATTAGGTGAATTAGTTGATTTAGGTGTCAAAGCAGAAATTATTGATAAATCAGGATCATGGTTTTCATACAAAAATACTAAAATAGGACAAGGCAGAGAAAATGTTAAAAATTTTCTTAACGACAATCCTACTATAGCTAAAGAAATAGAAAATCAAATTCTACAAAATGCTGGAATAGTTGAAAAAGCTATGATGGAAGGAAAAGTAGAGAATAAAGAAAAAGAAAAAGAAGCTAAAGAAGCTGAAGAAGTAAAAGAATAGTAAATATTATTTTTGTTTAGCGCCTATTTCAAAAATTGGCGCTTTTTTATTTAGACAATAGAGTTTTCAAGTTATAATACCTTTTCATGAATTCTAATCAGATTAGGTCGACATTTCTCAACTATTTTAAAAAAAATGGACATGAGGTTATTCATTCTAGCTCTCTAGTACCAGATAATGATCCTACCCTAATGTTTGCTAATTCTGGAATGGTGCAATTTAAAAATATTTTTACAGGTAAAGAGACTAGAGATTACAACAGAGCGACTACAGCTCAAAAATGTGTAAGAGCAGGCGGTAAGCACAATGATTTAGAAAATGTAGGATATACGGCAAGACACCATACTTTTTTTGAAATGTTAGGTAATTTCTCTTTTGGAGATTATTTTAAAGAGTTGGCCATAGAACTAGCTTGGAATCTGATTACCAAAGAATATTCAATAAATAAAGATAGACTATTAGTAACTGTTTATTCTGATGATCAGGAAGCTTTTGATTTATGGAAAAAAATAGCTGGATTATCTGAAAATAAAATTATTAAAATTAGTACATCTGATAATTTTTGGTCAATGGGTGAAACTGGTCCTTGCGGTCCATGTTCTGAAATATTTTATGATCATGGTGATAAATACGAAGGAGGCCCTCCAGGTTCTCCAAACGAAGATGGTGATAGATTTATAGAAATATGGAATTTAGTATTTATGCAATATGAGCAGATATCTAAATCTGAGAGAATAAATCTACCAAAACCCTCCATTGATACTGGAATGGGATTAGAGAGAATGACAGCTCTTCTAGATGGTTCTAATGATAATTATTCAACAGATTTATTTCAACCGATTATAAATGAATCAACGAAATTATGTGGCGATGAAAGTTCAATAACAAGTCCTAGTCATAGAGTAATTGCAGATCACTTAAAATCCTCCTCTTTTTTAATTGCAGATGGAGTTATGCCTTCAAATGAAGGTAGAGGATACGTCTTACGAAGAATAATGAGAAGGGGAATGCGACACGCTCATTCTTTAGGTAATAAAGAGCCTGTTTTTCATAAACTATTCCCTATTTTTTTAGAAGGAATTAAAAATTCATATCCTGAATTAGATAGAGCAAAAGATCTGATCACTAATACATTAATGAATGAAGAAACTAAATTCAAGGAAACTGTTGAAAAAGGAATTAAAATTTTAGATGAGGAAATTTCTAACTCAACAAATATATTTAATGGAGAAGTAGCATTTAAATTATACGACACCTATGGATTTCCCTTAGATTTAACGCAAGATTATTTGAAAAGTAAAAATATTGAAGTCGATATAAAAACATTTGAACAAAAAATGTTAGATCAAAAGGAAAGAGCAAGACAAAGTTGGAAAGGCACAGGAGACATCGAGGATGAAAGCATTTGGTTTGAAATAACTTCTGAAATAGATCCAACAGAATTTTTAGGATATTCTGATATGGAAGCTGATTGTAAAATAATTTCAATCATATCAGAAAGTAAGTCAGTAGATAAAATTAAAAAAGATCAAGAAGCAATTATAATATTAAATCAAACACCTTTTTATGGAGAAAGTGGTGGTCAGGTGGGAGATCATGGTTTTTTTGAAAATGATAGCTTTAAGTTTGAAGTTATGAATACAACAAAAATATTTGGAAACTATTTTCTTCACAAAGGTAAAGTAATTAGTGGTGAATGCAAAATTGAAGATACCATTAAAGCAAGGATTAATACATTGAATAGAGATTTTATTAAATATAATCATTCTTCAACTCATTTATTACATGCTGCTCTAAGAAAAATACTGGGCAAGCATGTCACGCAGAAGGGCTCACTTGTAAATTCAGAAAAACTTAGATTTGATTTTAGTCACAATAATCCAATTGAAAAAGATCAACTAATGAATATTGAAGAAATTGTAAATGATCAAATTCAAAAAAATGGAATTGTTGAAATTAAAATTGTGGATCAAAAAAAAGCTATTGAAGAAGGTGCGATGGCATTGTTTGGAGAAAAATATAGCGATGAAGTAAGAGTAGTAACAATGGGTCAAGAAAATGAATCATTTTTTTCAAAAGAATTATGCGGAGGAACTCATGTTGTTAAATTAGGGGAAATAAGTAAATTTAAAATAACTAATCAATCTAGTGTTGCGTCTGGAATAAGAAGAATAGAGGCTGTATCTAATGTTGCAGTGGATAAATATATTATAGAAATAGAAAGAAATTTATTAGAAAAAAATAAAAACCAAGATAATCAAATTGAAGATTTAAAGAATAAAATTAAAAATATTAATTCTGATTATAATTTTAAAAATCAATCTGAAGACAAAGGTTCGTTAATTAAAGAATTAATTCAGATATACGAAAAATTAAAACAAAATATGTCTATATCAAAAAATATTGATAATATTGTTGTAAAAAAAATCAAAGAATTAAATTTTATATACTTGATTGCTGAAGACTACCCCAATAAATCTTTGAAAACATTTATTGACGAGCAAAAAAAACAATATAACAAAAATAGTGTTTCGTTAATAATTTCAAATAATGATAACAAACTATCTATAGTGTTAGGAGTTACTGAAGACATTACAGGCCTTTTTGATGCTTCAAAAGAAATAAGAGAAATTTCGATTATTCTAGGTGGCAAGGGTGGGGGAGGAAGAAAAGATCTTGCTCAAGGAGGAGGATCAGATGTTAGTCAAATTAATGAAAGTATAAAATACGTAGAAGATAAATTAAACTCTATTAGTTAATTTGAAAATTGTTTTTTATTGCGCTTAAAAAATCTTGAGTGTTTAACCATTTCTGATCTTTGTTAATTAATATTGCTAGATCTTTTGTCATTTCACCACTTTCTACAGTTTTGATACACGTTTCTTCTAATTTTTTAGCAAAATTTATTAATTCATTATTACCATCAAATTCTCCTCTAAAACTTAAACCTCTTGTCCAAGCAAAGATTGATGCAATAGGATTAGTTGAAGTTTCTATACCTTTCTGATGATTTCTATAATGTCTTGTAACAGTTCCATGTGCTGCTTCAGCTTCTACTGTTTTACCATCTGGGGTCATTAACACACTTGTCATTAAACCTAGTGATCCAAATCCTTGAGCAACAGAATCTGATTGAACATCTCCATCATAATTTTTACAAGCCCAAATAAAATTACCATCCCATTTTAAAGCTGAGGCCACCATATCATCGATTAATCTATGCTCATAAACTATGTCTTTTTCTTTAAACTTATTTTTAAATTCAGTATCAAATACATCCTGAAATAAATCTTTAAATCTTCCATCGTAGACTTTTAAAATAGTATTTTTAGTAGAAAGGTAAACTGGCCAACCAAGGTTAAGTCCATAATTAAAACAAGCTCTAGCAAAGTCTTTAATTGAATTATCTAAATTATACATTGATAGGGCCACACCAGGTTTTTCAAATTCATATACATCTTTTGTAAATCCTTCAGATCCATCTTTAGGTTCAAAAACCATTTTAAGAGTTCCTGGTTTATTAATTAATGTGTCAGTCGCTCTATATTGATCACCAAAGGCATGTCTAGCAACTACAATTGGATGATTCCAATTTGTAATTATTCTTGGAACATTTTTGCATATAATTGGCTGTCTAAATATTGTTCCTCCCAGTATATTTCTTATTGTTCCATTGGGAGAACGCCACATTTGTTTTAATTTGAATTCCTCTACTCGATTTTCATCAGGAGTAATTGTTGCACATTTTATTCCTACACCATATTTTTTCACCGCCTCGGCAGCATCTATTGTGATTTGATCATTTGTCTCATCTCTTTTAATCACTCCAAGATCAAAATATTTGATATCTATATCAATATAGGGCAAAATTAATTGTTCTTTGATGTACTCCCAGATGATTCTGGTCATTTCATCTCCATCCATTTCAACTACAGGGTTTTTAACTTTTATTTTTGCCATTTAATTAATATATTTTTTAATTGATCAACCGTATCTATAATGTGAAAACTGTTTTGTAAATTTTTATTTGAAAAATTTTCATCTTCAAAAAATTTAAATTGCTGAAATAGATTATCCCAGAAATTATTTTTATTAAAAAATATTATTGGCTTATCATGAATCCCCATTACTTTCCAAGATACAACTTCTACTATTTCTTCTAAAGTACCTGTTCCTCCTGGTAATGCTAAATACGCATCACCTAACTCAAATAGTAACTTTTTTCTTTCAGACATATTATCCACTATTTTTAATTCATCTATATTTTCAAAAATTATTTCTCTTTCAGATAAAAAATTTGGAATAACTCCCGTAACTATATTTTTATATTTTTTTGCTGTCTTAGCAACCACACCCATAATACCAACTTTTGCCCCACCGTAGACAATATTTATTTTAAATGATGATATTAATTTGCTAATTTCTTCTGCATCTTGATAATATTTATTACTTAATTTATCTGAAGATGAGCAATAGACAGTAATAGATTTAATAGTCATAAATTTAATGTTTATTAGAAAAAATTTAACTAGAAATTTTATTCTTATACCAATTCTTAATGTTTTCTCTAAACATTAATGCTGATGGTGTTACAACTAATGTGAGAAATGTCGCAAAAAGTAGTCCAAATACTATAGCTGTTGATAATTGAACCCACCACTGAGTATCTGGCGAACCTCTGGTTATTTCTCTAGATATGAAGTCAACATTTGTCATTGTAACCATTGGTAATAATCCTAGTACTGTTGTAGTTGTTGTAAGTAAAACTGGTCTCAGTCTCTGTGCCCCTGTTTTGATAATGGCTTCTCTAATACTAGATGTTTTAGTCTTTAAAAAATCAAATGTATCAATCAATATAATATTATTATTTACAACTATTCCAGCAAGAGCAATTACTCCAACTCCTGACATAACAATACCAAATGGCTGTGCTGTTACCATTAAACCTATAAAAACACCAGCTGTGGACATTACTACTGCAAAAAGAATTAAGAATGCACTATAAAAACTATTAAACTGCAATAGAAGTATCATTAGCATTAAAAATAAAGCTACACCAAAAGCTCCTGTTAAAAATTCTTGAGCTTCTTTTTGATCTTCATTTTCTCCAATAAGTTCAGCCCTTACTTTGTTATCTAATTCATAACGAGGTAAATCTAAAGCTCTTCCTCTCCAAGAGGGAGCAGTATCTGAAATTCCTAATACGTACTCAAGTTCTTTTACTTTTCCGTCAGGATAAGTTCCAGGCTCTACATCTGCTTGAATATTTATAGCATTTTTTGAATCTACTCTAATTATATTTCCTGTTCTGCTATTTGGAACAATTTCTACAAAATTGGATATTGGAACTAAACCATTTGAAGTAGTTACTCTTAAGTTATCAATTCTATCCAATGTCCTTCCTTCGTTTGGATACCGAAGATAAAGTGGTATACTTTCATTACTATCATCAGGTCTATATTCACCAAGTTTAAGACCGTTTGTTGCAAGTTTAATTACATTGCCAATTGATGTAATGTTAGCTCCAAACTTAGAAGCTTGTTTTCTATCTACATTAATTTCCCATTCTATCCCAGGTGCTGGTAAATTATCTTCTACATTCATTAACTTTGGATAACTATCCATGAATTTTTTAAGCTTAATTCCTTCAGCTATTAAAAGTTGCTTATTATCACTGGTTAATTTAATGTTAATTGGTTTACCTTCACCAGGACCACCTTGTTGTTCTCTTGACTCTACTTTAATCCCATTGATGCTTTTTGTAGCTTCCAAAATTTCTGCAAGAATTACTTTTGATTTTCTTCTTTTATCCCAATCTGTATATTCCAAACTTATTGATCCAATAAAGTCTTCTGATGCCTCTGATTGCTCACTTACATTTCCACTTAAAGAATAAATATTTTTAAATTCTTGTCTTTCCGATTGAAGCTTTAAAATAATATTCTCAACTCTTGATACATAATCTTTTTTTTCTTCAACTGAGAGATTGCCTCTTGCAAAGACTACGATTTTTGCAAGATCTGGCTCAACATCTGGGAAAAATTCTACACCTTCTCCAACTTTAGTATAGGTGTAGTTTACAGCAACTAATATTACTAAAGCACTAATCATCACCTTTAAAGGATGAAATAATAAGAAGTTTAATACTTTTGCATAAAATCCAACAAAACCAGTTACGTTTAAAACAGGTTCATTTGATTCTGAAGATAAGATTTTTGCATTTTTAGAAACTAATTTATCTGTAGTATTTACATTTTCTGAAATTTTATAAACTCTTGGTATAATTCTTATAAATACAAATATAAATAAAGCGAAGCTCAGTAAATATTTTGCAATTGTTATAAATAAACTAAATCTTTCAAGATCTAATAATCCAAATCCATAAGATAATAGATTGTAAAAAATTAATGATATTAGTAATGGTACAATAAATTGGAGAAGTATTCTTGAAACAGTATTTAAAATAGATCCTAAAACTGGGACAAACAGTAGTGCCATAAACAAAGAAGAAATAAGAACACATATAAGTGTTATTGGTAAATATTTCATAAATTCACCAGCTATACCAGGCCAGAATATTAAAGGTAGAAAGGCTGCCAGGGTAGTTGCAGTCGATGATATAATTGGTAGTGACATTTTTTTTGATGAATTTGCGAAGGCATCTTTTACACCAAGTCCTTCTTTCATTTTTCTATCTGCATATTCAACAACAACAATTGCTCCATCGACTAATAGTCCTACAGATAAAATTAGAGCAAATAATACAACTATATTAATAGTAAAACCCATTACAGAAAGAGCTAATAAACCTGATAAAAACGATCCTGGAATAGATACACCAACTAATAAACCAGACCTAACTCCTAATGCTCCTAAAATAATAATTAATACAAGGATTATAGCTGCTATGACATTGTTTTGCAGACTATTTAACATAGTTTTAATTCCTTTTGATTGATCATTGCCAAAAGAAATTTCAACATTTTCAGGAAAACTTTTAGCAGTAATTGCAGTTATTCTTTTTACTTCTTCAATAGTATTAATAATATTTTCACCAATTCTTTTAGAAACATCAATAGTTATTGAATTAGATCCATTTACATTTGCATAAGATTGCCTATCTTCAAATGTTCTTTTAACTTCAGCAATATCCCTGAAAGTAATAACTGAATCTCCGTTAGTTTTAACAGGAGTATTTAATACATCTTCAATAGTTTCGTATAAACCTGGAACTTTAATATCAAAACTTCCGTCACCAGTGTCTTGACCACCAGCAGATACCATTTTATTATTTTCTCTAACAATATTAATAAGACTCTCAAGATTGATACCATAGCTATCAACTGCAGTTGGATTTATTAGTATGTCAACTTGTTCATTTCTTTTACCGCCTATTTTAGCTTCTAAAACACTAGGAATTGTTTCTATATCATCTTGCAAAATATCAGCTAAATCTTGAAGTGTTCTATTAGGCACATCTCCACTTAAAGAAATCGAAAGGATAGGAAACGTACTTATATTTACTTCGTTAACTGTTGGTTCATCTGCTTCACTAGGTAGATCACCCTTGGCTCTATCAACTTTATCCCTAATATCAACCATAGCTTGATCAGAGTCAAAACCAGCATCAAATTCTAATAAAACATTGCCTCCGCCTGAATAAGCTGTTGATCTTACTTCTCTTACTCCTTCAACAGTTTTAACTTCGTCTTCAATTGGTTTAACTAAAAGCCTTTCAGAGTCTTGTGCAGAAATACCATTTTGACTTAGTGAAATATAAACTATTGGTATGCTTACATCAGGAGATGATTCTTTAGGCATTGTGATATAAGTAGATGCGCCTGAAAAAATTATAAAAATAAGTATTCCCATGAAAACTCTGGAGTGGCTAATTGCATAGTCTATAATATTTATTTTCATTTAGATTAGTTTATTGTTTCACCAATACTTATATATTCTTGACCACTTACAATTAAATTTACTTTCTCAGGTAATCCAGAAACCCACATGCCGTCTATTGTATCCTTAATTGTTTTGGTTGGATAGAATGTAACCTTATTATCATTATCTACAGCTTTAACACCTACGGTCCCATCGTCTAATAAAGTTAGTATAGAAGGTGGTATTTTGTGAGCTTTAAGTTCTGAACCTTTGATAATAATTTTAGTTGTTATTCCACTTTTATAAGAGAGATCTTTGTTATCAGCTTCAATTGTAATTTCGAATGTTCTAGTACTAGTTTCGGCTGATGGAGAAATAAAAGATATTATTCCATTTTTTTTAATACCATTACTATCTTCAATTAAAGCTTTAGTACCAACACTCACTTTATTTACATCAAATTCAGATAAATAACCTTCAATCTTGATAGGGTCTAAATCAATTATAGTAAATAGGGGAGTACCAATTGAGATAAATTCAGTTTCCTCAACCATCTTTTCTGAAATAATTCCATCAAATGGTGCCTTGATAGTAGTTTTTTCTATATCTAGCTTTATGTTCTTTAAAATTGATTTTACATTTGAAATTTGAGCTTCAAGGTTTGCTAAGGTAGATTCAAATTTTATTTTAATATCTTCTCTATCCGCTTGCGCATTGGCAAGATTAAAAGATGCTAAACTTAATTTTGATTTTGAACTTAAACCTTTATCAATAAGTTGTTTTGCAGATGCATATTCAATTTCATACAATTCAATTCTCTCAACATTTTGTCTAAGTAGATTATCTCTGTTTTTTTCATTTAAAATTAATTCTTTATTAAGTCTTTCTAAATCTTTTTTTGCACTAGCAAGCTTTTCATTTCTATCCTCTAGTGAGATTGCAATCATATCAGCATTTAGAGATACTCTATCTCCTCTTGCAAATTGAATATTATCTATGTTGCCAGATGTTTCAGATTTAACATCAATTTTTTTATTATGAATAGTTTGACCTTGTAATTCAATAGATTGATCAATTAAACTGGAAATAAATACCTTTGTTTCAACAGAAAATGTAAAATCTTTATTATCGTTATTTTCTGTATTTTGTGAATATGATGTTTCTGTTTCAGTGCTAGTTTCTGTATTATCGTCTTGCGCAACAACATTATTTGTAAATTGACCAGAACCAATCCATCCAACAACAGCGGCAAGTATTATGAAAGCTATAAATATTGATCTTTTCATTAAATATCTTACATGTCATATATATTAAAGTCACTAAAAAACAATTTTTTGTTAACTTTATTATCTTTTATGAAATCAAAAAACTGGGTTAATAGACAAAAAAATGATCAGTTTGTAAAGAAAGCTAAACAGTTAGGGTATATAAATCGAGCTGCGTTTAAACTAGAAGAGATTGAGCAAAAATATAAAATAATTGAACACTCTAGAGAAATACTAGAGCTTGGATCTTCCCCAGGTGGTTGGACTCAAGTCATCTTAAATTACAATTCAAAAACTAATATAACCTGTTTTGATTTATTAGATTTGAAAATTAACAATCAACGTATAGCTTTCTATAGAGAGGATTTTTTAAAATTTAATTTTACTAATTTAAAAAATAAATTTGATTTGGTTTTATCAGATGTAGCTCCTAATACAACTGGTCATCAATCAACAGATCATCTCAGGATAAGTCAGTTAATATATGAAGTTATAGACAGATTAGAAATAATATTAAAAAAACAAGGATCATTTATATTCAAAATTTGGAAGGGAGAGGAAGAAAAGGAAATTATAAAGATGCTTAAAAAAATTTTTGATAAAGTTGAGTATTTTAAGCCAAAATCATCAAGACAAGAATCAAGTGAAATATTTATAATATCAAGAGGATTTAGATTGCATGAAGAGTAAATTAGAAACTATTTTAATTGTAGATTATGGATCTCAATACACACAATTAATAGCTAGAAGAATAAGAGAGTTAGAAGTCTTTTGTCTTGTCTATCCTTTTAATAAAATTACGAAAAAAATTTTAAATGAAATCAAACCATCGGCATTTATATTATCTGGAGGACCTAGATCAGTACTCGACAAAAATGCCCCAAAATTAAATCAAGAAATTTTAAAAATGAAAAAACCAGTTTTAGCAATTTGCTATGGTATGCAATTAGTAACCAAAAATTTGAAAGGTGTAGTAAAACGTTCTACGCATAGAGAGTATGGTCACACTATTATAAATATTAAGAAAAAATCACTTTTATTTAAAGGAATAAACAAACGAAAAATCAAAGTATGGATGTCTCATGGAGATAATATCAATAAAATACCAAAACTTTTTTCAATAACATCTTTATCAAACAATAAAATTATTTCATCAATTGAAAATAATAAAAATAAAATTTATTGCCTTCAATTTCATCCTGAGGTCTATCATACAGATTTTGGTTCAAAAATAATTAATAATTTTACTTTAAATATTGTAAATATAAAAAATAAATTCAAAATTCAAAAATTTATTGAAAATAAAGTATCAGAATTAAAAAATGAAATTAAGAATAAAAAAATAATCTGTGGTTTATCTGGAGGTGTAGATTCCACAGTTACTGCATATTTATTAAGCAAAGCCGTTAACAAAAATCTTTATTGTATTTTTGTTGATCACGGTCTTCTAAGAAAAAATGAAGCTAACGAAGTGTCAAAAATATTTTCCAAAAAATTTGGCAAAAACTTTACTAAAATAAATGCTTCTAATATTTTTTTAAAAAATTTAAAAAATGTTTCTGATCCAGAGAAAAAAAGAAAAATTATTGGCAAAACATTTATAGAAGTTTTTGATAAAGCAGCTAAAAAATTATCAAATGTAGATTACTTAGGGCAGGGGACTCTTTATCCAGATATTATAGAAAGTATTCCTTTTTTTGGTGGTCCAACAGCTAAAATCAAAAGTCACCATAATGTTGGGGGTTTACCAAAAAAAATGAAATTAAAAATTGTGGAGCCATTAAGAGAATTATTTAAAGATGAGGTAAGAAATGTTGGAAGGCAATTAAAAATAGATAAACATTTACTTTTAAGACATCCTTTCCCAGGTCCAGGTTTAGCAATCCGAATACCTGGGGTAATTGATAAAAAAAAGATTTTAATTCTTCAAGAGGCAGATCATATTTTTATAGAGTATCTAAAAGAGAAAAATCTTTATAATAAAATTTGGCAAGCTTTTGTTGTTCTTTTACCAGTAAAATCAGTAGGTGTTATGGGTGATGAAAGAACATACAATTACTCTGTTTCACTTAGAGCTATTACTTCAGTGGATGGAATGACAGCGGATTTTTATATGTTTACAAATAATCAATTAAAAGAAATATCATCTCGTATAATTAATAATGTTAAAGGTATTAACAGAGTATTATATGACTTTACATCTAAACCTCCTGGAACCATTGAGTGGGAATAATATAAATAATTGATTTTGTTATATTTTTAAATTTAAGATTTATGTATGCATTTTAAGAATTACTAAATTGCCTATATCGTATTATTAAAAAAACACATTTAAACTAACCTCAGATTTAAATTAGGAGGTATAATCAAATGAAAATATTTTTAATATTTATTACTTCAGTTCTCTTATCTTTCAATAGTTTTGCAAATACTAAAATATCTTTTGCTTTAGATTGGAAATTTGAAGGACCAAGTGCACCTTATTTCTATGCAATAGATAAGGGACATTTTGGTGAAGAAAATTTAGAAGTTGAAATATCTGCGGGTAAAGGATCCTTAGATGCAATTCCAAAGGTTGCAACAGGAGCTTTTCCTATTGGCTTTGCAGATATAAACAGTTTAATCAAATTCTTAGATCAAAATCCTGGAGCGCCAGTTATGGCAGTTATGATGGTTTATGATAAACCTCCATTTGCAATTGCTGGAAGAAAAAGTCTTGGTGTTACAACTCCATCTGATTTAGAGGGAAAAATTCTTGGTGCGCCACCACCTGATGGTGCATGGGCACAATTCCCACCATTTGCTTCTGCAAATAATATCAATGTTGATAATATAACAGTGGAGCCAGTAGGTTTCCCAACAAGAGAACCGATGTTAGCTGAAAAAAACGTTGATGCTATAACAGGGTTTTCATTTTCAATGTTTTTAAATTTAGTTCGTCTTGGTGTTCCTGAGGATGATATATCAATTATGTTGATGGCAAACTATGGATTAGAATTATATGGTAATGCCATAATAGTTAACACTGATTATGCAGATGCAAATCCTGAAATAGTTAAAGGTTTTTTAAAAGCTGTATCTAAAGGATGGGCTGATGCTATGAAAAATCCTGAAGACGCGGTGAAGAGTATGGTTGAAAGAAATCCAGCTGCTGATTTAGCTTTAGAGACAAGAAGATTGATACTAGCAATAGAAGGAAATGTTAATACTGATTATGTAAAAGAAAACGGTATGGGTAATATTGACATTGCAAGAATGGAAAAAGCTTTAGGACAGTTAGCAGAAACATACGAATTCTCATCTGATCCAGAGATTTCATCATTTTTTACCGATAAATATTTACCTTAATATTTTTTTATGGGGTAGACTATTTCTACCCCATATACTAATCATAACTTATGCATATCAATATTGAAAAGGTTTCTCATCAATATGAAACTAAACAAGGTATGCTTCCTGTTTTAAAGGATCTTTCCCTATCAATTAAAAGAAAAGGTTTTACTGCTATAGTTGGACCTTCAGGTTGTGGAAAATCTACAATAACTAGATTAGTCAGTGGATTAATTAAACCAACTCAAGGTAGTATTTTTATTTCAAATAAAAAAATTACATCCCCACTTTCTACTGTAGGAATGGCATTTCAAAATCCAGTTTTGTTAGAATGGAGAAATGTAATTAAAAATATAATTCTTCCACTTGAGATAGTATCAAAAAATATGACTTATAATCAAAAGAGATCGAATGCATTAGATCTGCTTAAGTTAGTGGGATTAGAAGAATTTGAAAATAATTTACCATCTGAATTATCTGGTGGGATGAAACAAAGAGTTTCACTTTGTAGATCTTTAGTTCATAGTCCTGAGGTCTTAATTTTAGATGAGCCTTTTGCAGCTCTAGATGCATTTACAAAAGAAGATTTGTGGGATGTTATGCACAAATTAAAAAAAGAAAGAGACTTCACATGTATTTTAATAACTCATGATTTAAGAGAAGCTGTTTATTTAGCTGATCAAGTAATTGTTTTATCCGGAAGACCAGCTTCATTACAATACGACGTTAAAACTAATTTTAATGAAGAAAAAAAAATCTCTGATTTATATTCATCAGAAGTATCACAATTACTTGCGACACTTAGAAATCAAATCGAAATAGCTCAGAATAAAAATGATTAGAATCAATAATTTTATTATACCTTTATTTAGTCTTATAATTTTTTGTTTGTTATGGGAATTGTTGGTTTGGTATAATAATTGGCCAAATTATAAAATGGCTTCCCCTTCAGATTTATGGCCAGCATTTTGGAAATTCAAACATCTCTTTTTAATCTACGGTTGGGAAACTTTTTGGAGAACTGTTGTAGGATTAATATTGTCTGTTTTGGTAGGATTAAGTTTGGGTATTTTGATGGGATTTTCAAAAACTATTAGAATAGGCTTATATCCTATTCTTGTTGGTTTTAATGCTATTCCTAAAGCAACAGTAGTTCCAGTAATTGCATTAATATTTGTTGGTATGCACAATATGAATACAATTATAATTGTAATTCTTATTTCATTTTTCCCCATCTGTGTTTCAATTTCGATTGGATTATCAACTTTGGAAAGAGAATATGAAGACATACTTTTATCTTTAGGTGCTAATAAATTTGAGATTTTTTATAAAATTGCTTTACCAAAAACATTACCAGAATTTTTTGGAGCATTAAAAGTATCAACAACACTCGCTTTTATTGGAACTAATTTGATGGAGATTATTGAACCCCATGGAAAAGGATTAGGACATTTGTTTGATAGTGGAAAAATTAGCGCAGATTATCCGTTAATGTTTGCAGTATTGATCACATTGGCTGTTATGGGAATATTTTTATATTATATTGTAGTTTATCTTGAAAATATTTTTGCTGGTTGGGCCATTAGAAAATAAAGTGTAGAAAAATAAAATTTAATAATACAATATTTTAAATAAAATCGTTAATATTTAATTTACTAACTTAAAAATGTTTCGATTTAAAGATGATATCAGTGCATCTAAACTTTCAAATTTCTTGTTTTGATTTTTTGATTTTAAATTATAAAAAATTTTCCTTTTTTTTCTTTCTAGTGATTTATTTAGAACGCATTCTGGAGCTGCTAGACTATGTTTAAATATATAAAAAAATGCATTATTTTTATTAAAATCAATAGCATAATCTTTCCATTCTCCACTAGAGACTCCTTTAGAATATAGATTTAAGATTTTAGCTAGCTCATCTTTGGAAAAGTAGAGATTGTGATTGTTAGTTGAAGCACTAGATGTTACTAAGCCCATAATTAAGAATATAACAAAAATTTATGCCTGTAAATGCTCCAAATGATAATTTAGATGTTTTAGCACCATCATTTAATCTTAAAAATATTGATGATAAAATGCTTTCATTAGATAATGCAAAAGGATTAAATGGTACTGTTATCGTTTTTATATGTAATCATTGCCCATATGTTAAAACAATAGCAAGTAGATTAAAAAAAGATGCTGATGAGTTACTAGAACACTCAATAAATACAATTGCCATTATGTCTAATGATGTAATTAATTATCCTGATGATTCATTTGATAAGATGAAAATTTTCTCTGATAAATATAAATTTAATTTTCCGTATCTTTATGATGAAACACAAGAAGTGGCAAAAAATTATAATGCTGTTTGTACACCAGATTTTTTCGGTTTTGATAAAGATCTTAAATTAAAATACAGAGGTAGAATAGACTCAGGTGTAATGAATGAAAAGCACAATACAAATATTGAAAGAGATCTTTTTAATGCAATGATTAAGATCAAAAATGAGGGAGTAGGGCCAACTAATCAAATAAATAGTATTGGCTGTTCAATAAAATGGAAATAGTATGAATCAAGAGAATAACAATCAAAATTTATTTAAAAAAATACAAAATTTTATTTTTAAAAACTACATACAATTAATAATTTCATTAGCAATTTTGCTAATTATATTTATTGGTTTTCAAACATATAATTATTTTAAAATTCAAGATATAAAAAAATCTAGTATAAGTTTTTTCGACATTATCCAAGATGATCAAAATAATTTAAGTAGTTTAGAAAACTTAATTGATGATGATAATATTTTTTCTATTTTATCAAAATTAAAATTAATTCAACAAAATAATGAAAATAAAAACTTTAGTTACTCTAATGAATTGTATAAAGAATTACTTTCTTCGTCAAATTTAGATGATCTGTATAAATCGGCTATCGCTGTAAATGCGTCATACACAATGATTAATGCATCTTATGAAGACAATACTAATAATTATTTAAATGATATATCAATTTACATTAATAATATTAACGATGAATTGGATAGTTATTTTTCTATTAAAAAAGAATTAGAATATTTATTAATCGTTACAGAAATTGACCTTAATAAATCTGAATATAGTAATTCAAAAGCAATGGACAAATATAATGAAATATTTAATTCAAGTTTGATTTCTGCCTCTACAAAAGAAAGAGTGAAAAAAATTCATGAGTTTCAGCTTTATAAGTAGAATATCACTATATCTATCTTTCATATTTATTTTTTCATGTCAGGATACGATTTCATCATTAAGAAATAATGAAAATATAGATTCTGAAGATTATTCATTTCAATTAGAAACAGAAGAATTTTTAGATTTTAGTTTTTTTGAACAGTATTCAGATAACGTAATTGATAACTATACATACAAAGAATCTGAGTATAATTTTTTAGATAAAGATCAAGTTGTATTAAAAATTAATAACTATGAAGCAAAATATAATAATAAAGAACCAATAAACCTCATATACCTCGATGAAAATATTTACTCATTAAATAAAGAGGGGGAACTTCTAAAGTTTGATTTAAATAATGGAAAGTTGATTGAAAGAATTAATGTTGATTTAGATCAAGTAAAAAAAATACCTATATCTTTTTCTCTTTATAATAATGATTTTATTATTGCTTTTAAATCAGGAGAAGTAGTTAGAATTAATAAATTAGGTCAAGTCATTTGGTTATTTAAAAATGAAGATTTATTAAATACACCAGTCAAAATCTTTGATGATTATGTGATAATATTATATCCAGAAAAAATTGTTTTTTTATCAATTTTAAATGGAGATTTAATTTTTGAAAAAGCTTTTGAAACGAGTAATATAATTCAATCATCGGGAGGTAAGATTGTAAATTATTTTAATATCGTTTTCTTTATATTACCTAATAGTGAATTTAATTCTTTAGATACATATCTGTATGAGGAGCATAGTATAAATTTTGATAATATTGAACTTAATACCTCACTTAATAATTTAAAGGATCAAATACACCTTTACAAAAATTTTTTAGTCTATTTTGATAACGGAAATATTATTCATACCTATGACATTAACAAAGAAAAGTTTATATTAGTTGATTTTGTAGTAAAAAATTCATCTTCAGCTATATTGTTTAATAATTCACTAATTTCTAAAAATGAAAATTTTATTGAATTCTATAATATTAAGAATGGAAAGTTATTCTCAAAAATTAATATCAACAAAATTCTTAATAAAAAATCAAAAATAATAAATTCTCTAATCATAAATAAAAATGTTCATTTATTTTCAGACAATGGTGAAATAATTATATTAGATCAGAATCTTGAAATTCAAGAAACGGTAAATCTCAAAATTAAAAATATTAATAAAGTTTATAATTATCAAAATAAAATTTTTATAAGTACTGAAAAAGGTATTACTTACATTTATTAAAATGAATATATTAATTTTAGGTATGCCAAATGTAGGCAAAACATCACTTTATAATTTAATTACAAATAAAAATAATAATATAATTCATGATACCATTGGCACAACAAGAGATTGGCATGTATCACCTCTTAAATCAAATAGTAGTATTAATTTATATGATACACCAGGAATAATTAATCAACAAAGTTTAGTAACAAAGAGTGTTGGTAACATAATAAGGAAAATAGATATTTTTGTTTATGTTATTGATTATAAAGCTGAAAATTACTTTATAGATAAAGAATTGATTAATGAATTAAGAAAATTTAATAAGGAAATATTAGTTATTATCAATAAAGATGATAACTTTAAACAAGATAAAAAAATTGACAATCTTGGTATCAAAAATATTTTTTTTATCTCATGCTCTCATAATATAGGTATTGATGTTTTTTTAGATTTTTTATCAAAATATGATGCTAAAGATAATAAGTTTATAAATTACGATTTTTCTTTAGGGTTATTTGGTAAAACAAATGTAGGGAAAAGTACTCTATTAAATAAATTAGTAGGATTTGAGAGGTCAATCGTTAGTAATCAACCAAAAACTACAACTGATATTGTTTCTTCTTCATATAAATTTAAAGGTAATACATATTCAATTAAAGACACTGCAGGTTTAATAAAAAAAAATAAAATTGATAAAAATAGTCTTGATTTTTATGTCACCAAAAAAACTTTATCAATTATCAATGAAATTAATTTAAATATTTTCCTTATTGATATTGAACAAGGCTTTGATACTCAATCTAAAAAAATATTTAATTTAATTTATCAGAAATCTAATATTTTATTATTTATAATTAATAAAACTGATTTAGTTAAAAAAAATAAAAAGAAAGTAATTAATGAATTAATTAAAGATATTAATTATGAATTTTCTCAATCAAAAAATATAATAATTATGCCAATTTCAACACTAAATAAAAAAGATATTTTATTTTTAAAAAATAAAATTCGTGAACTTATTTTAGAATTAAATAAAAATATATCAACTTCACAAATTAATAAGTGGTTAAATCATGTTGTTGAAAATAATTCTCACCCAAGAATAAATGGAAAAGAAGTTAAATTTAAATATGGCACTCAGGTTTCAAAAAATCCTTTAACAATAAAAATTTTTTCAAACTTTTCTAAAGAAATATCTAATTCGTATAAAAGGTATTTGCTTAATAATTTTTATAAATTCTTTAAAATTAAAAGTAGAAGTTTAAAAATTTTATTTTCTAAATCTAAAAACCCTTATGATTATTAATTATTTATCTGTACTCGTATAATTCTCAATAATATTATTATTATATTCAGAAATTTGCATAAGAATATTCGAATTTTCTATAAAAAATAAATTAAAATTTTTCAATATTTCAACATCATTATTATCAGTTAAATACAATACACTACTATAAATTATATATGAAAATAGAATGCCAAATAAAATTCCAAAAAACTTATCAAATATCAATCCTAAAATTTGTTTATCTAAATCACTATTTAAAAATTTTCTTATTCTTTTTAATATAAATAAACTAATTAAGAAAATTATTGGTATTGAAATAATTATACTTATAACGGTTACAAACTGTTCAAATCTTTGTAAAAAATTAATATTTAAGAGTTGTTCACTTAAAAAATCTGAAAGATATTGATAACTATAAATGGTTACAAATACAGAACCAACCCATGTTAATAATCCTAAAAGAGAATGAATAAATCCTTTCCAGAAACTAAAAATAACAATTACTGCGGTTAAAATTAATACTACATAATCGAAAAATATTAATTCAATGTTTAAAAAAGTCATTTTTGATATTTCAATATTGATGGTAAAGTAATTAATACTCCTATCATAGCAAATATCATTGCTAAACTAGTAAATAGACCAAAATAAACTGTAGGAACAAAATTAGATAGACAAAGAGTAAGGAACCCTGCAGTTATTGCAATAGATGTAATCAAAACTGCATTACCTACAGTTAAATGTGTTTTTTCAATTATTTCACTTTGATTTTTACCTAACTTTAGATTTTCCTTATAACGATAAATATAATGTATTGTGTTATCAACGGCTATACCAATAGATATAGCTGCAATTGTAATTGTCATTATATCCAGTGGTATTTTGAGCAATCCAATTATACCTAGAATAAAAGTAGATGCTAAAATATTTGGAATTATACCTATTATACTTAACTTAATTGATCTAAACAATATTACAAACATTATAAAAATAGCTAAAATTACAAAACCTAAGGATTTTATTTGTGAGCTAAATAAAGATTTTAACATGTTATTATATAATACTAATAGGCCATTAACTTTGAATTCTTCCAAGTTATTGAATTCATTTAGCAAATAAGAATTAATTTCATTTATAAGGTCATTTCTGTTAATATCTTCAGAATCTTTTACTCTTGTAGAAATTTTTATCATATTGTTTTCAACATTAAGATAAGGATCTATTAAATCAGTTTTATAATCAATAGGTATTTCATTATATAATACTGATAATTCAAACATTGATAAATCACCTTTGTTTATTTGGTTTGCTGTATCTGTAAGTGAATAAATCGAAGTAACTTTTCCAATTTCTATTCTACTTTCTAAATATTGATGAACAGATTTAATTGTTTCAATTTTTTCATTTGTGAACCAAATATTATTTTCTTCTTCTGCAAACAGATCATCTGAGAAAAAATCATCATCAATTTCTAACTCATCTTCTTCCTCAACATTTATTATTGAATCAATTATTTGATCATCATTCTTGAATTTAAGAATAATGTCTAATGGAGTGGTACCACCTAATTCATTATCTATTAGATACATTCCTTTATAAATTTCTGTATTTTTTTTAAAATATTTAACAAATGAGTTTTCAACATTCAGATTGGTAATCCCATATAGAGATATGAAAAATATTAGAATATTTAATCCGAGAATATATTTACTATTCTTATATGCAAACGGGTAAAATGATTTTAAAAAACTCAAATTTAAAGAATAGTTTTTTTCCTCCTTAGAAAAGAAAGAAACAATTAGAGGTAAGATTACAAATGATGAAATTAAAACTACTAATAATGCTACTATCATTATAATTCCAAAATCAATTACAGGTTTAATGTCTGATATTACTAGCGATACAAAAGCAACAATTGTAGTGAGAAAGGTATAAAAACAAGGCCAAAACATCATACTAAAATTTTCAATAATTTTAATATCTCTTTGTAAATAATTATTCATAATATGAACATTCATAGAAATAGATAGAACAAACATTAAGGATAAGAAGTTTGCTGAAACTGCTGTAATTTCAAAATTAATAAAACCCGCCAAACCTATTGACAAATATACCGAACTAATCGAAGTAAATAAAATAGCAAATACCCATTTGACTCTTCTAAAAATTAAGAAAAGAATTAAAATTATAATTAAAAGAACAATTAAACTGAATGTGACAATATCATTCTTTACATAAGAAATAACATCGTTAGATATCATTTCTATTCCACCTAAATAGTATGTAAAATTTTGATCACTATTTAAAATTATATTTCTTATTTTTTTAATTAATTCGTTTCTTTCTTTGTCTATTTCTGTTTTTATTTTGTAATATTTTCCTTGAGTTAAGTATAAATTTTTATTTTTTTTAAGGTCAATTGCTTTACTGTTTTCATGAAGGAAAATTATAATAGAGGTTATATTTTTCCCCTTATTAATAATTTGATCACTGTAGATAGGGCTTTTTGAAAACTCATTTAGCACATCTTCGATTTCTAAATTAGTATCTAATATTGTTTCATAATTATCATTTGCTAAATCTAAAAGATTAGTGTTATTTAAAAGAAGAATAGGGGCTTTATTAATATTAAAAACAGAATAAACCTCTGGTAAATTGGATAATTTTTCACTTATCTTATCTATTTCAGCTAATAATAATCTATCTATTTTATCATTACCTTTGACCGCAATTACAAGACTATTTTTTGTAGGAAATAGATTTTGATAATAAGAGAAATATTTAAAATCTTCATCTTTTTGTGATACTAAACTATCAGAAGATGCATCAATTCTAAAATCTTTTATATATAAACTAGCAAAAAATAAAGATAAGATAAGAAAAATTGAAAATATAATTTTTAATTGTCTACTCATAATTTCTATACACTCTATTGCCAATAGAAGTCAAAACTTCGTATGAAATAGTTTTACATCTTCTAGCAAATTTATCTACTTTGTGTTCTTCATTAATAATATCTACGTACATTCCTACTTTTAAATCATGACTACATTTTGAAATATCAATCGTAAAAGAATCCATTGAAATTCTGCCAATAATCTTAAATCTATCTTTTTTAAAATAAACAAAGCCTTTATTGCTCAATGATCTAGGTATACCATCTTCATAGCCAAGGCCAATTATTGCTACTTTTGTATTATTTTTTGTTTTGAATGTACGATTATATCCAATAAATTGATTTTTTTTCACATCTTTAACTTGGATTATTTTTCCTTTAAGGCTGATAACATTTTTAATATTTTTCTTTAATTTTTTATTTTCGTAACAACCGTAAATACCTATTCCAGGTCTAATCATATTATATAAATATGCTTTATCTAGGATTGAGCCATGCGCATTAGCTAAGCTAAATATAATACCTTTAGGTTTTTTGTTCACAAAAGTATTAAAAAGTTTTTTTTGTTTTATATTATATTTAATCTTATACTCATCAGAGCTTGATAAATGACTAAGTATTAATTTAATATTATGATTTTTAAAATCTATCATCTTTACTTCTTCAGGTGAAATACCTAATCTATTTATACCTGTATCTATGTGGATTGCGTATTCTATACTAGCTTCTTTTATTTTTCCATATTCCTCAATACTATTAATCACTGGTATTAATTTTGCCTTTTTGAATTGATACAATTTGTAATTTTGTAATCCATTTAAAACATATATTTTTACTAGATTATTTTTATTTTTTAATTTTAAACCTTCACTTAATGTTGCAACAAAAAAATGTTTACACCCTTGATTTAATAAAAGATTATATATTTTATTAGCACCTAACCCGTATGCATTAGCTTTAATTGTTGGTGCTACAATTAGATCTTTTTTAAGTTTTTTAAAAAAATTATAATTATAAATTAAATTTTTAGTATTAATGTTAAGAATGCCACTTTCGTAAATCACTCAACGATATTATCATAATCTTTTATTGTTAAGTCACTGAATTTTGTATAATTTGCATCAAAGTGCATTTTTATTGATCCAATTGGCCCATGTCTCTGTTTGGCAATTATAATTTCAGCTTTATTATAATTTTCATTAGTTAATTGTTGCCATCTTGATACTCTTTCATTGTATTTCATGTCATCTTCTTCGGATTTTCTTATTGGCTCCAATCTTTCCAAATAATAACTTTCTCTATAAATGAACATAACAACATCTGAATCTTGTTCAATTGTTCCACTCTCTCTTAAATCCGATAATTGTGGTCTTTTGTCCTCTCTTTGTTCAACTTGTCTAGAAAGTTGAGATAAGGCAATAATTGGAATGTTTAATTCTTTAGCAATTGATTTTAAACCTCTAGTTATCTCAGATATCTCTTGGACCCTTCCATCATTTCTATTATTTGATGAAGATGACATTAATTGTAAATAATCTATTATTATTAAGTTAATATCGTGCAGTCTTTTGAGTCTTCGTGCTCTTGCTCTAAGAGTTGGTATTGTTAAAACCGGATTATCATCTATTATTAAATTCAAGTTCTCTAATTCAGAAGATGTTTTTGCTATTTTATTAAAGTCATCTTTATTTAATTCAGCTTTTCGCATTTTATCACCTGAAATTCTTGTTTGTTCTGCTAAAATTCTTGTGGCAAGTTGTTCAGATGACATTTCCAATGAAAAAAATGCAACTTTACCTCCATCAACAATTTTTTTGATTTCAAATTCATTTATTTCTTCTTGATACTTAATAGCGCAATTGAATGCAATATTTGTACCTAATGCTGTTTTCCCCATTGAAGGTCTGCCCGCAATTATTATTAAATCAGATTTATGTAATCCACCTAATTTATTATCTAAATCTTTAAAGCCTGTCGGAACACCGGCAATTTTACCTTCTCTTTTATAAGCTTCACTGATAATTTCAACTGCACCCTGTAAAGCGTTTCCAAAATTTATAAATGATCTATCAGAACTTCCACTTTGTGATAAATTGTATAAATCATTTTCTGCATTTTCTATAAGATTTTCAGTACTTGTATCGTTATTTGAATTCGTTTCTTGAATAATGTTATGGGCAACACCAACTAAATTTCTTTTGACATATAAATCATATATTATTTTTCCATAATTATATGTATTTTGTGTTGAGGGTGCGCTATCTTTAAGTTGATTTAAATAATTAATTTTATTTAAATCTTCTTTATCTATAGGCAGGTAATTTTTCAGCGTAATCGGTGAAACAAGAACATTTTTATCTAATAAATTCTTAATAGTTGAAAAAATTATTTTGTTTGTTTCGTCAACAAAGTGATCTTCATTTAGAAAATCTGATACTTTTTCATAATTTCTATTATCCCATAATATGCATCCAATTAATGCTAATTCTGCATCAGTATTAGAAAAGTTATTATTTTCATTATTAATTGTTTGATTTGAATTGATTAATTCTACTGACATTAACTCTAATTAAACTATCTTAAAAAAATCAACAATAATTAGAAATAGTATATAGTTAATAAAGTATTAATAGTGTGAATAAATTAGTTTTTGTTTACTGTGATAGTAAAAATCTCACTTATATTTTCATAAGGGTTAATCTCAATTCTATGCTCCCCCAGTGATTTTATTTGATTTTTTATTAAAAGATCATCAGATTTTACTTTTATATTTTTTTCCAAAAGAAAATCTAATATTTCTTTTTTTGAAATTGAACCATAAAGTTGATCTTTTTCATCAGATTCTCTATTGAAGATTATTTTTATTTTCTTAATTTTATCAATTAAATTTTTGGCATCATCTATTTTCGAATTTTCCTTTTTTTTAATCTCTTCTTTGATATTTTCATAATGCTCAATGTTTTTTTTATTATTTCTCAATGCCATTTTATTAGGAAATAAATAATTCCTAGCATAACCGTCTTTCACGGTTACATTATCACCTATTTTTCCAAGTTTTTTAATTGTAGTCGTTAAAATTACTTTCATGTTGAAAATGACTTGTTAGTATAGGATATTAAAGAAAGAAATCTAGCTCTTTTAATTGCTTTAGCTAACTCCTTTTGTTTTTTTCTAGAAACACCAGTTATCCTGCTTGGTATAATTTTACCTTTTTCAGTAATATAACGCGAAAGAAGCCTGATATCTTTGTAATCTATTAATGGTGAGCCAGGTTGACTAAAAGGACAAAACTTCTTTCTATTTTCAAATGGAGAATTTGATTTCTCTTCTTTTCTTGATTTAAATTTATTTTTTTTCATTGATTAATTTTGTTGGTAAGTCTTGATGTTTATTTACTTTTATAAATATAAATCTCATCAAATTTTCAGATTGGTTTAATTCTTTACTTATATCTCTAACAATATCACCAGAGGCTTCTATCTGAAGGAATTGATAAAATGCTTTTTTAAATTTATTAATGTTGTAACTTAGATCTCTTAGTCCCCAATTTTCTTCATTAACTATTTTGGCAGACCTTGAATTAAGTTTGGATTTTATGTTTTCTAATTCACTTTTTAAGGCATTTGTAGCTAGCTCAGGGCTATATAATAATACTACTTCAAATTTATTCATAAAACTCCATGGTTAAATCTTATAATTATCAATATAAGAGAAGTTGATGTTGCATATATTAAATTTTTGAAATAAATCAAGTCATAATGACATCTATAATTTTTCCTGGCCAGGGCAGTCAATCCATAAATATGGCAAAGGATTTCCACGATAATTTCAAGTGTGCAAGGGAAATATTTGAGAAAATAGAAGATTATACAAAAATTCAAATTAGAAAGATCATATTTGAAAATCAAGATAATAAATTAGATCTAACTCAATTTACTCAAATTTGTATATTTTCTGCATCATATGTTATTTTTAAAACTTATGCAGAAGAAGTTAATTTAAATTTAAAAGAAATCAATGTTATGATGGGTCATTCTTTGGGTGAATATTCGGCTTTAGTTTGTAGTAATAAAATAAATTTAGAGGATTGCAGCATATTGTTAAAAAAGCGTGGAGAATTGATGAACAATGCTGTTGAACCTAATAAAACTGGTATGGCAGCTTTAATAGGTAAAGATTGTGATTTTATTCAAAAAATAATCGAAGATAATAAATTAGATTTAGAAATAGCTAATGATAATTCTCCAATTCAAATTGTTATTTCAGGAAACATAAATGAAATTATTAATAGTAAAGATATTTTTATAAAAAATAATGTTAAAAAATTTATCAATTTGAATGTTTCAGCTGCTTTTCATAGTACATATATGAATGAGGCTCAACAAGAATTAAATAAAGAAATTGAAACAACTAATTTTAAAGATAATGCAATCAAAATAATTTCTAATTATGATGGAAAAGTTTATACAAAATCAAATTTGATAAAGGATAATTTAAAAAAACAAATGGCAAATAAAGTTAATTGGACACAAAGTATTAAAAATCTTGAATATATTGGCGAAAATAAAATTTTAGAAATTGGGCCAGGTAAAGTTCTAAGTGGTTTAATTAATCGAATCTCAAAAAAATTTGATATCAAGTCAATCAATCAAGTTTCGGATATATAAGTATGAATGATTTCAATAAAAAGATATTCATTACAGGTGCATCAGGTGGCATTGGATCTGCAATTTGTGAAAAATTTTTAAATAAAAAATATGTGCTAGTCTTAACATCTTCTTCAGATGAAAAAATTGAAATCTTAAAAAAAAATTATGGCAATAAACATTATTATTATAAAGTTGATTTATCGAATTCAGAAAATTTAGAAAAATGTTTATTTAATATATCAAAAGATCATAAAGACATATCTGTTATTGTAAATAATGCTGGTATAACTCAAGATAGTTTATTGCTGAGAATGAATAGTGATCAATGGTCAAATGTAATTCAAACAAATCTTAATTCTAATTATCAAATAATAAAATCCCTACTTCCTAATATGTTATCAAAAAAATATGGTAAAATTATTGGTATAACATCAATAGTTGCCTCAACTGGAAATCCAGGTCAAGCTAATTACGTTGCTTCAAAATCAGGTATGATAGGTCTTTATAAATCAATTGCTCTTGAGGTAGCTAAAAGAAATATCAATGTTAATGTTGTGTCTCCAGGCTTTATTTCTACTACAATGACTGATAATTTAAATACGGAACAAACAGCTTCTTATTTATCAAGAATACCAATGTCTAAATTTGGAAAACCAGAAGATATTGCTAATATTGTGTTTTTTTTAGCAAGTGAGGAGTCTTCATATATAACAGGACAAAATTTTCATGTTAATGGTGGAATGTTGATGGTTTAATATGTTGACACACATTCAAATAATAATTTAAAAGTAAGTATAAGGAGAAAATTATGAGTGAAATTCAAGATCAGGTAAAAAAAATTGTTGTAGATCATCTAGGAATTGATGAAACTAAAGTAGTTCCTGAAGCTAAGTTTATTGATGATTTAGGTGCAGATAGCTTAGATACCGTTGAGTTAGTAATGGCTTTTGAGGAAAAGTTTGGAATTGAAATACCTGACGACGCTGCCGAAACTATTCAAACGGTTCAGAACGCTATAGATTATATTCAAAGTAAAAAATAAATTATCTGAATTTTTTTATGAGAAGGGTTGTTGTTACTGGATTAGGTTTATTAACATCAATAGGTAATAACAAAGAAACATCTTGGAATAATTTAATCAACTTAAAGTCTGGTATTAAAAAAATTGAACATTTTGATGTTTCAGATTTACCAGCAAAAATTGCAGGCCATCTTAACAATAATCCCGATGATAAAAATTATTTTAATTCTGAATCAATTTTAGAAACAAGAGATATTAAAAGAAACGATAGGTTCATACAATATGGGCTTATAGCCGCTCATATGGCTATAAAAGATGCAGGCTTAAATAGTTTAAGCGACAAAGATAAACTAAAAGTTGGTGTTTCAGTCGGTTCTGGAATAGGTGGATTGGAGACAATATATGAGGGATCTCTTACTATTAATAAAAAAGAATCTAGAAAACTTTCACCATTTTTTATACCTTCTTCTTTAGTGAATCTTCTTTCAGGTCAGATATCGATTAAGTATGGTTTTAAAGGTCCAAATCATTCTGTCGTTACAGCTTGTGCAACAGGTGCTCACTCTATTGGTGACTCAGGTGAAATAATCAAAAGAGGTGCTGCAGATGTTATGATTGCAGGGGGTGCAGAGGCGGCAGTATGTAAGTTAGGAATTGCAGGTTTTTGTGCCGCAAGAAGTTTAAGTACTTCATTTAATAACAATCCAGAATTTGCTTCACGTCCCTGGGATTCTGATAGAGATGGGTTTGTAATGGGAGAAGGATCAGGTATAGTTGTTCTTGAAGAAATGGAATATGCTAAAAAAAGAGGAGCAAATATCTATGCAGAATTAGTTGGATATGGAATGTCAGGAGATGCACACCATATCACAGCACCAGCAGAGGATGGCGATGGAGGTTTTAGAGCAATGCAAGAAGCTTTAAAAATGGCAAATGTTGCAAGTGAAAATATTGATTATATAAACGCTCATGGTACATCAACAAAAAAAGGAGATGAAATTGAACTTAATGCAATATCAAGACTTTTTAAACATAAAATTTGTGTAAGTTCAACTAAATCGTCTATAGGTCACTTATTAGGTGCAGCAGGAAGTGTGGAGTCAATCTTTTCAATTATGTCCATAAAAAATAATATTTTACCTGCAACCTTAAATTTAGAAAATCCAATCGAAAGTAATAATATAAACTTAATTCCAAAAACACCTTTGGAAAAAAATATATCTTATGCATTAAGTAATTCATTTGGATTTGGAGGAACCAACACTGCATTATTATTTAAAGGTATTTAGTATATTTTTAATTGCTTTTTTCTTTTTGTTTTTAATATACTTTTTTTATATAATTAATAAAAATTTATCTTTTTCAAAAAATTACCTTACAATTCAAAAGAATGAATCTATAGAAAATATTATCACAAAAAACACAGTTATTTACTCTAAAATAGATAAAACTTTTATTACATACTATTATCAAATTAATAAATTAATTTTTAATAAATTCATACACTACGGTAATTTTTATATTAAAAAAAATACTTCACTAAAGGAATTTTTAAATATCGTTACAAAACCAAGTAACATTATTAAAAAAATAACTATCATTGAAGGCTGGTCAAATAAAAAATTAAACTTAGAACTGTCAAAACATTTTAAAGACTATGATACTATTCCCTATGAGGATATAATTGCAGACACATATTTTATTAATCAAAATACTAGTTTTAAATCTTTTGTCGAAGACTTAAAGAAAGTTAAAATTGAATACCTAAATAAGTTCTCTAATGATAAAATTTATGATTATTATTCACAAGATGAATTAATGGTTATAGGATCATTAATAGAAAAGGAAGGTCTAGATAGTGAAGATAAAAGAAAAATATCATCTGTAATTTTTAATAGATTGCTTAAAAATATGAAATTACAGATAGATGCAACAGTATTATTCGCACTAACTAAAGGTGAGTATAACCTAAATAGAAAACTTCTTTATAGCGATTTGTATATCAGTCACCCATATAACACATATTCTATATACGGCCTTCCCCCTAAACCTATTGCATATGTTGGGAAGAAAACAATAGATATAATTTTTGAAAATTATCAGTCTGAATATTTGTTTTATTTTTTTAATAAATCTTTAAATAGACATATATTTTCCAAGAATTATAAAACACATATAAAAAGATTAAATGAATATAGGAAAAACCAATAAATTAATTATAATTTCCTCCCCTTCTGGTGCAGGTAAAACAACTCTTTGTAAATTACTAATTAAAAAAATGAAAAATATAAAGCTTTCTGTTTCATTCACATCCAGGAGTAAAAGATTGAATGAAATTGAAGGTAAAGATTATCATTTTGTATCAAGAAAGAAGTTTGAAATTCTAAAAAAACAAAATTTTTTTATAGAAACTGCTAAGAATTTTAATAACTTATATGGATCACCTTTCAGTATTATTAACAAAGCAGATAAAAATAAACAACATTTGTTATTTGATATTGATTGGAAAGGAGCAAGAAAAATAAGAAAATTTTATGATAAGAGTCGTATTATTGATTTTTTTATACTCCCACCTTCTAAACTTGAGCTTAAAAGAAGATTAATTAAAAGGGGTAGGGATAATGCTAATGAAATAAATTTAAGATTATCTTATGCATTCGATGAAATGAAACATTATAAAGAGTATAAATATGTTTTAATAAATGAGAATGTGTATAAAACAGTAAGTCAAATAAAAAAAATAATTGAATATAATCAACTATTAGAACATCAAAATAAAATTCTTAATTTAAAATTAAAAAAGATCATAAATTTCGAATAAATCTTCAATCGATAGTTGACTTATTCTTTTATTAAGAAGATTATTTTCAAGTTTAATTTTTAGGTTATTATGTATCTTTTTTCTAATATTCTTAAAAATTAATTTACTAAAATTATTAGCTTTATCAAAATCAACTTTTTTATTAATAAATTTAAATTTAACAACAGTAGATGTAATTTTTGGTTTTGGAATAAATACTTTTCGTGACACATCAAAACATCTTTCAAAATTAGATACAGTTTTTGTCATAAACTTATATTTATTCATATTAGCAAGATTGTAATCAAATTTTAATGCTACTTCCTTTTGTAACATTAAGATCATTTCTCTAATGTTTAAGTTAAAATTAAATAGATATAAAATAATTTTAGTGCTTATGTTATAAGGTAGATTAGATATTAAAATTAAGTCTTTATATTTTTTTAAATTAAATTTTAGAATGTCTTCTTCAATTACTTCTACTTTATTTTTATTTTTATATTTTTTTTTTAGTATATTTACTAAATTAGAGTCCTTTTCAATAAGTATTATTTTATTTGGATTATTTTCCAATATTATATCTGTCATAAAGCCATATCCAGGACCAATTTCTAATATATTTTTATTTTTAATATGAGTTTGTTTAATAATTTTTTTACAAATATTTTTGTCAATCAAAAAATTTTGACTTAGTGATTTTTTAGCTTTTATCATTTATCATTCTATTTTTATAAATTTTATTGACTAATTTATAACAATTTAAAAATGATTTATTTGAAATATCTTTAGATTTTAAAAGATTATATGCAGTTCCATGATCTGGAGATGTTCTGATTATACTTAAATTTCCAGTATAGTTTACTCCACTAAATTGACTAATATATTTAAAGGGTATTAGTGCTTGGTCGTGAAAAATAAATACAAAGCAATCATACTTTTTAAAATTTTTATTTATAAGCATACTGTCTGCAGATAATGGGCCATCGACATTTAAATTTTTTTTTCTTAATTTTTTAATCGTAGGTGAAATTATTTCAATTTCTTCTCTACCAATCTTACCTTTTTCTCCTGCATGTGGATTTAAACCAGAAACAACAATTCTTGGATTTTTAATGTTAAAATCAATCTTTAAAGTTTTAATTAAATTTAAAACTTGATTCTGTAAAAAAATTTTATTTGAAATTATTTTTGAAATTTTATTTATTTTAATATGAGTTGTTAAAGGTGAAATTATTATTTTCTTATGAAATAGTATCATATTAGAATACTTTTTTTTATCAATTCTTTGAAAGTATTCAGTATGCCCTATAAATTTTTTGTCTATCTTTTCCTTAATAATATCCTTTCTGAGTGGTAGAGTAATAATGCCAATACATATTTTTTTTTTACAAAATTGATATGCTAATTTTAAAGACGTATAAGTATTTTCCTCTAAAGACTTACTTTTAAAAGAAAAAATATTAAGTTTATTTTTTTGGAAATTAATATTTTTTGAATTTTTATAAATAATATTTATATCTAAATTTATTTTATGTTTTTTTAGATATTTTGAAATTACTGAAAAATCAGAAAATAAAATAAAATTCTTTATTTTATTACTTTTCCAGGAATTAATAAGTATTTTAATTCCAACACCATTAATATCTCCAACAGTTACAGCAATCAAATTAGGCATCATTTATAACCAAATCATAAATTTTTGAATATTTATTTATAAATCTGTTTTCAATTTCATTAATATTTGAGTTTATTAATTTGTTTAAATTATAATTATTTAATATTTCTTTATCAAATTGAATATCACATAAAATTATATATATGATTTCATCGTTATTTTGAATTTCTATATAGTCATTAATGTTTATTAGTTTATTTTTTAATTCTTCATTTAAATCAATAAATTTATAATTTTTGCTTATCAAATTTTCATTTTCAGACATATTAATTAAATTATGGCATTTTAATTTTTCTTCATCGATTTTGTTTTCACTTCTAACACTGTAAATATTTGCAATTAAACCCTCCAACGTTTCAAATTTTTTTTGGATAAAGATAATTGAATACTTTTTTGAATTTTCGATAATTATAAAGTTTTTATTAGATAAGATATTATCTTTTATTATTTTGCTTGTCTTTTTAATGTTATCAATATTTTTTTCTTTATAAAAAAATTCAACATTATTTTCATTCAGTATTTTTTTTACTAATTGCGGATTTATATTTCCATAAGTCTTGAAAATATCTTTTAAATTTAATTTATTATTTATCTCAAAATTAAAATATATAATTTTAAAGTTATATAATAAATCAATATCTTCATTTGATATATTTAAATCATTGACATTTGAATTTAAGATATTTTCAAGTATTGTTTTTCTTATAAAATCAATTTTAATATTAAAAAGTATATTTTTTTTATCAAATTCATACTTATAAACCTTATTATTTTGTTTATTTATATTTTTAATATCTTCAAATATTTCATTTATTTTTTCTTCATAGGAATTATCTTTATTAAAATTCATTTTATAATATTCAAAAAAAAGATTTGCTGATATAAAATCTTCAAGGATTAAGTTTTTTTCTAAATCATTATTGCTACCAACAAAATCTAAATATTTTACTCTCATCTCATAATCCTGTGAAGTAAATGCATTATTATTTATTTTAAAGATTATTTTATTTTCTTGAGCACACAAATTTTTTGATAAAAAAAATATTGAAAATGTTATAATCAAAAATTTAATAAAATATTCTTTAATTTTTTTGAAATTTATCATTTTCTATTTTAAAATTTTCCCATTCAATATCTTGTTTATCATTTTCTGAAACAGCTAAATTTGAAGATTTATAACTCCCAATATTTTTAAAAGAAAACATCAAAGTTAGTATATCCTGTGGTTTTAAATTATCTTCTTTATAAGATTTTCTATTAAAATCTAAACTTATTCCAAAACATTCATCAAAATAACTATAACCAATAACATATTCTTTATTTATTTCTTCCTTGAGATCATACAAACCTGAAAATTTAATTTTAGAAAATTTTGAAAATTTTTTACTTAAGAATGAATAATTGATGGTTTCAGTATCTTTAGATATTATATTATTAACTTTTGAATTCTGATCAAGGTAAGACAAACTTATTTTACCAAAATTTTTATCTGATATATAATTTACATTTTGTTTTTTCATAAAAGAGTCATCAAAATCATATCTAAATTTGTATGATATCTCGTCTCTTTTATGATAACTCACAGATCCGAGTAAATCACTCAAATTATCGTTATTACCTTGCTCTTTGTGAAAATCGCTATTTTTAGTAATTTCGTATGTTTGTGAAAAGGACGATTTAAAATTTTCTGTATAACTATCTAATCCATATGTTAATCTTTTTGAATTATCCATTTTATCGTTTCCACTAAATCTATTTAATTGATAAACATTTTCAATACTAAAATCATTATTTGTTGAATCTTCATTTGAAAATTTACTACTATTTGAAATGCCGGGAGTAAGAACTAAATTTAGTTTTGGGTTAATTGTAAGATCTGGAAAATAATTTTTTATTCTAAAAGGTGTTTCTGTTTTCACTCCTAATATTGGAAATAATCTATAATAAGTTCCAGTCTTATAATTATTTTTATTAATCAGTTTATTCTCAGTATTAAAGGCTTGATTGTATATTTCTAAGTCTATTAAAATTTTTGAATTATATTCTATTTTCTCTTTTTTTATATTATATTTATGAGAGAGTTTTTGCTGTTTTTTTGCATGCACTAATGTACTTTTATCTCTAAATATATTGTAGAATTCTAAAGTATAATTACTTAAATATTTATATTTATTGCTATATCCGGATCCTGAAAAATATTTAATTTTTGGTAACACTATTGGTGTTGTTTTGTTGTCTTCATTTTCTTGATTAGTTTGATAAAAATTAAAACTAAAATTTAAATTATCATCAATTTTTTTTAAATTAAAACCTTCAATATTAAAATTTGTGGAAAGTGAATTTTTATAACTTAAATTATCATTTGGTTTAGTTCTTTGTATATAATTTTTAGAAGTTTGAAATGCTGAGTCAAATTTTATTCTATAATTTTTATTAATATTTTTATTATATTTTGTTATTAAACTAGCATCATTCAACCATTTATTATTATTTTTATTTTCGAAATTAGAATCAAAGGTAAAATCTGTTTTTAAATTACCACCTGAAATAATTTGATTATAATCAAAAATAAATCTTTGAGATGAATCTACACCACCACCATAATTTAATGTAGGAGTGAATAATAATTCTTTATCTTCAGCAATATTAAAATAATATGGAAAAGAAGTAGCTTGTGATGTTTTTGTATCAAAAAAATTAAGTGATAAAGAAGGTAATAAAAATCCAGATTTTCTATCTTTTCTTAATGGTGAAGGTGTTACTAAATAAGGTATATAAAAAACAGGAGTATTTACTAATCTCATTTTGGAATGTTTTTGATATAAAAAAAGATTCTTATTATCATGAAGTATTTTTTCTCCTTCAAGCTGCCAGGTAGGGCAAATAAAATTAGCTATTTTAATTCTCGATTTACATGGAGAATAAACTCCTTTTGAAATAATATCTATATGACCATCTCTTTTAATTTTTTTTCCTATTAGTCTAGATCCATCATTTAATAAAATTTTTGGATAATAAAATTCAGCATAATTCAATTTTTTATTAAAAAAACCATTTTCACCCTGATAATAATTATTATTTTCATCTTTTAACGTAAATTGCGATGGTAAAATTATTTTTTCTTCAGATTTGTTATATATTATTAAATCAGATAAGATTAATTTATCTTCTTGAAATATTTTAGCATTTCCTTTTGCTATTATATTGTCACTCTTATCATATGAGATAGAGTCAGCATATATCAATAACTCTTTTGCATTATTAAGATTTGGTAAAAGTAATATATTAATAGCTAAAAAAAATTTACAAAAATTTATATATATTTCTTTATTCATTTTCTACTTTAATAATTTGATATAAGCCAATAAAAAAAGGTATAAAAAAAATAACTAAGTATGAAAGAAGAAAATTTATAGATAATGTAAGTGTTATTTTTGATATGATTTCCTTTATTAAAAAAATAATAAAACCGATTAAAATAGCTACAAATAAAACTTTAAAAAAATTCTCATTTCTTTGAAATTTACTTGTAAAACCAAAAATTACAAATGCTAGCATAACAATAAAAAAAGGTTTTAATATTTCTGATATATAATAAAGACCAATTTCAGGTGAATATAAGTTAAATTTAGATAATGTCTTGGAATGCTGAAGATAATTATAAAATGGAACTAGTTTATATCTAGAGATTGAATTTAAAATATTTTCTTCAGTAAAATTTAAAGTTAAATTAAAATCATATAACTCTTTATATTCTTCATTTTTGAAATCATAAAACTTTACACTTTCAAGAAAAAAAATATTTTTTTTAATTTTTCCATTTGTAGCTATAATAAGTTTATTTGATTCGTTGTTAATTATTAGTATTTTAATATTTTCTGCCTTCATGTCTTTTAAATCTATATTTTTTATATTTATATAACTTGAGTTAAGTTCATCAATTTCATTTTTGATCCACATTTCGTTATTCGATACCTTAATAGAGTATAAGCTATTTTCTCTTTTATCTATATTTACTTCATATTTAGTTTCCATAAAAACAGATATGGGATTTAAAAAAAATAAAAATAATATACCCATAATAAACACAGAAATTGCTATGGGCAAAAAAATATCAAAAATTGAATACCCTAAATTTCTCATTGAAACAAATTCATTATTATTAATTAAATTTCTGATTAAAAAAGATATGCTAATTATTGTAACGAAAGGTATAATTTCATTTAAGATAGATGGGTATTTTAAAAAAGAAAGATATAAAAAATTAAACAAGCCTTTCTCATTTCCCGACAATATTCTTGATAATTCTAAAAGATTTAAAAATATTATAAATAATGAAATTATTAAAAAATTTATTAATAGGTATTTGTTAGTTAGATTAAATAAATAAAAATTTATCTTATTCATATTTTTTTTTGATATTGGAAACTATTAGTGAAATAAAAATAATACTAAAAACAAAAACTATATAGTTGAGAAAATAAATCTCAGTATTTTTCAAGACCTGATTTATTATTAATATGCTTATGCATAGTAGAGAATAGTAAATATTATTTTTACTATCGAAATTTACTTTTTTTAGGTTGTTGTGATAAAACAAAAATACAATAAAACAAATTAATATTATATCAAATATTTTGAAAATAATATTTGTATAATTTTTTGTTTTAATATCATCAAATAAAGTAAATGTATTTTTGTCAACTACTGTATTATCTTTAATATTTTTATTCTCAATTTTTAATATGTAATTTAAAAATTCTAATTTTTCTATTTGATTTTTGTTGTCAAAACTTATTTTAAATCCATCTGTTAGTTGAAACTTAAATAAATTATTATCATTAATAATTTTACCTTTTTTTGCATAAACAAAATTTTCTTTATTATCATTAAAACTGATAAAAATGTCTTGATACATATTATTTACTTTTTTAAAATCAAGAACTGTAGATTTATTTAAATTTAAAAAATTAGAAAAATTCATATTATTTAAATCTAAAGTGTTTCTTAGTTCGTGCTCTTGAATTTTATATTGTTTGTATATTTTAGGCGCTAAATATAAATTTAATACGCTGAAAAATAAAATAATTATTAATGTAAATAAAAAAAGTGTTTTTTTAAAAGGATTGAGTCCCAAACCCAATGAAAGTATTGATATTAATTCGTTATCTTTATTTAATTTAATAAAACATAACAGTAGTCCAAAAATTATAATAAACGGCAAAATTACAGTTATGATATTTGGTATTAGATATAAGGAAAGTAATAAAATTGCCAACATATCTAGCTGCATAAAATTAGTAATTGTAAATAATCTTGTAATTTGTAATAACCAAGAAATTGATAAAAATATAAATAGTATTAATAAAAAGTATTTTGATATTTGTATAAATAAATATTGATTAATTTTATAAGATTTCATTAATTTAAATTTAATATATCAAGTTTATAATTTAATTTTTTATATTAAATAAATTATTATATACTTATATATGATAATAATTAAAAATATTTTATCTATTTATCAAAATGTGGACAAGAAAGATTTTCTTAATTAGAAGCAATTTATTTAAATATTAAATAGGAGATTACATGAATAGGACTTTATCAATAATTAAGCCTGATGCAACTAAAAGAAATATCACTGGGTCGATAAACAAAATAATAGAAGATAATAATCTTATAATTGTTGCTCAAAAAAGAATTAAATTATCTAGAGATAAAGCAGAAGGCTTTTATGCAATACACAAGGATAAACCTTTTTTTAATGATTTAATAGAATATATGACGTCAGGCCCGGTTATTGTGCAAGTACTTCAAGGAGAAAATGCTGTACAACAATATAGAAATATTATGGGAGCTACTAACCCTGACAATGCAGAAGAGGGAACTATTAGAAAAGAATTTGCCTTAAACATACAGGAGAATTCAGTACATGGTTCAGATTCAGATGATAATGCAAAGTTAGAAATCAATTATTTTTTTGATGAAAGTGAAATAATTAATTAAAATAAAGAAAAAATAATTATTAAAATTATCGCTACAAAAATTATTGTATAAATTGTTAATTTATTAAATGTTTTCCATGTTTGTGCCTTATCTTTGGCTATATTATCTTTATTATAATCCATCAATTATATAATAATAATTATAAAAATTATTGCAATAATTTAATGAAAATTTTTATATTAATTTTAATTTTAATTTTAATAAATAAAAATGCTTATACAAATAATATATTTGATACATCATTTTATAATATTGAATTTACATCTGAAAATATTCAAGATGACAAAATAAAAGAAATAAATAAAGTAAAAATTAAAAGTATTTTATCTATTCTAAAAAATACTCTCATTGAAAAAGATTTTTTAGAAATTAATAATCAATTAACAGATGATTTGATAAATACATTTGTTAAAAATATTATCATAAATGATGAAAAAATAATTAATAACAAATATGTATCAAAAATAAGAGTCAATTTTGATAAAAAAAAAATTATAGATTTTTTGAGATTTAATCAAGTTCCATATGTAGAATATCACCCTAATAATTTTTTGTTACTAATTTATGAAATTAATAAATTAAATAATAATTTGTTTACAAAAAATAATAGTTATTACAAATTCTTTAATGAAAATAAAATAAATAATAATTTTTTTAAGATTCCAAATTTAGACATTAACGACCGATTTATCCTTAAAGAAGATGACATTATTAATAGAGACTTAAATAAAATTAAAAAATTTACAAATAAATATAATTCTTATGAGAATATAATTGTTATAGCAAAAAAGGATCAAGACAAAAAAATTTATAATTTAATACTAGTTTCAAATGATAAGGTTTTAGAAAAAAAATTAATTATGAACAAAAATACAATGGATTTATTTTTTGATAATTTAGAAAATGAAACCTTAAATTTATGGAAACAGATTAATAAAATACAAAATGAAAATATTAACTTTATTA
>CACGDO010000008.1 GCA_902571865.1 uncultured Alphaproteobacteria bacterium
TAATTGAATTATTTTGTTCAATATGTTTTAAAGCTTTAAGTCTATCCCTTAAAGACGCAGCTAACTCAAAATTATTTTTTTTTGACGCCTTATACATTTGGTCCGTAAAATTTTTTTGTATATTTTGCGAATTGCCACTACTTAAAAAATCATCTGCAGCCTCTATTAATTTCGAATAAGCTTCTTTTGTTATTTTTCCTCCGCAAGGACCCGAACATCTTTTAAGATAATAATTGAAGCATAATTTATTTCCTGCATTTACCTCTTTATCTGTGCATGATCGTAAAAGAAATATTCGTTGTATTGTATTAATAGTTCTATTTACTGCATCCGGACTTGCAAATGGTCCATAGTATCTACCTTTTTTCTTTTGTGGACCTCGATGTTTTTCAATTCTAGGAAAATCATGTTCTGATGAAATAAATATATAAGGAAATGATTTATCGTCTCTTAACAGAACATTAAATCGCGGCTTATGTTTTTTAATTAAATTACATTCAAGTATGATTGCTTCTAACTCTGTATTTGTTACAAAAAAGTTCATTGATTTTGTTAAACTAACCATTCTTTGAATTCTTCTGGTTAGGTTATTTAATGATAGATAATTCTTTACTCTATTGGATAATACTTTCGCTTTTCCAATATATAAAATATTACCTTTCTCATCTTGCATTTGGTAGACACCAGGTTGATTTGGTAAAGTTTTAGATGTAGCCTTTATAATTTCTTGTCCAAGAAGCGTCATTTTATCAATCGTAAATAATTATTTTTTCATTAATTAGGAATTTTATAAAATTAATAAATAACTAACAAGATTATTGTAGTTCATTTAATAATTAATTTAATGTAGGTAATAATAATATATTAAGGATTTTATTATGGCAAAAATGACAACAGAAGAGGCTTTTGTAAAAGTTTTACAAAAACATGGGATTCAACACGCTTTTGGAATAATTGGATCGGCATTTATGCCAATTTCTGATCTTTTTCCTAAAGCAGGAATAACATTCTGGGATGTTGCTCATGAGTCAAACGGTGGCATTATGGCAGACGGATATACAAGATCTACTGGTAAAATTGCAATGTGTATTGCGCAAAATGGACCTGGTATAACTGGCTTAGTTACACCTATAAAAACTGCTTTTTGGAATCATACTCCAATGCTCTTAGTTACTCCTCAAGCAGCTAATAAAACCATTGGTCAAGGAGGTTTCCAAGAAGTCGAGCAAATGAACTTATTTAAAGATATGGTCTGTTATCAAGAAGAAGTAAGAGATCCCTCCAGAGTTGCAGAAGTTTTAAATCGAGTTATTTCAAAAGCTATTAAAGGATCTGCTCCTGCTCAATTAAATATACCAAGAGATTTTTGGACTCAAGTTGTTGATATTGATCTGCCACCTATAATTAAATTTGAAAGACCTTCAGGTGGAATTGAAGCAATTAAGGAAGCCGCAAATCTATTATCTAATGCAAATTTCCCAGTCATTTTATCTGGTGCTGGAGTGATTTTAGCTGATGCTATTAATGATTGCAAAAAACTTGCAGAAAAATTAAGTGCTCCAGTTGCCTGCGGATACCAACACAATGATAGTTTTCCTGGCAAACATCCTCTTGCAGTTGGTCCCTTAGGATACAACGGATCTAAAGCAGCAATGGAAATAATATCTAAAGCAGATGTAGTTTTAGCACTTGGCACAAGATTAAACCCCTTCTCAACTTTACCAGGTTATGGGATAGATTATTGGCCAAAAAATGCAGATGTCATTCAAGTTGATATAAATTCTGATCGCATTGGTTTAACAAAAAAAATAAGTGTTGGTATTTGTGGAGATGCAAAACTAGTTGCAGAACAAATTTTAGAAAACCTTACAACAAATGCAGGTGATAAAGATAGAAAAGAACGAGAGGAGTTAATTCATAAGACCAAGTCAGCTTGGCTTCAAACATTAACTGGCCTTGATCATGAAGAAGATGATCCTGGCACATCTTGGAATAAAGATTCACGAGATAGAGAACCAGAAAAAATGTCACCAAGAATGGCATGGCGAGCTATTCAAGCAGGTCTTCCTGAAGATGCAATTATATCAAGTGATATAGGAAATAATTGTGCAATTGGTAACGCTTATCCAACATTTGAGAATGGTAGAAAGTATTTGGCACCTGGTTTATTTGGGCCATGTGGGTATGGTTTTCCATCTGTAATTGGAGCAAAGATTGGTTGTCCTAATACACCAGTTGTTGGCTTTGCAGGTGACGGCGCATTTGGAATTAGTATGAGTGAGATGACTTCTTGTAATAGAGAAGGTTGGCCAAATATTACAATGATAATTTTTAGAAATTATCAATGGGGAGCGGAGAAAAGAAATACTACACTCTGGTATAATAATAATTTTGTTGGAACAGAACTTGATCCTAAATTAAGCTATGCAAAGATCGCAGAAGCGTGCGGATTTAAAGGTGTTAAGGTTCATACTCAAGAGGAACTAACAGAAGCTTTGCAACAATCTTGCAAGGATCAAATGGAAGGCATAACTACTTTTATAGAAGTTATGTTAAATCAAGAACTAGGAGAACCTTTTAGACGAGATGCGATGAAAGCACCGGTTGAAGTTGCTGGAATTGATCCAAAAGATACAGTAGTTCAATAATTATTTCTGATCATTAATAATTAAGTCTGATGCTTTTTCAGCAATCATCATAGTAGGAGCATTAGTATTACCTGAAGTTATAGTTGGCATCACAGATGCATCAACAACTCTTAAGTTGTTTATTCCTTTTACTTTAAGATTATCACTCACAACTGAGTTTTCATCATTACCCATTTTACAGGTACTTACTGGATGAAAAATAGTGTTTGCAAATTTACCTGCTTCTTTTGCTAGAGATTGATTATCTTTAAATTGTATTCCCGGTCTATATTCTTCTGGTTCATAATTTTTATATGCTTTTGATTCTAAAACTATTTTTCTTACAATTTTAATTGATTTTCCTGCAATTTCCCTATCTTCATCAGTAGATAAATAGTTCATTTTTATTTGAGGATAAATTCTTGTATCTGAAGATTTAATTTCTACAGAGCCTCTACTTGTAGGTTGTATATTTGTTATTGTAGGAGTGAATGCTGGAAATTTATGCAGTCCTGCTTTTCCTAATAAATCAGTGCTAGCTGGCGAGATATGAAATTGTAGATTAGGGTTTTCTAAATACGAATCACTTTTAATAAAGCCGCACAAGTAACTTGCTCCAACTGTTAAAGGTCCTTTTTTATAAATTAAATAATTTAATCCTGTTAAAAATTTTTTAGTAAAACTGTGATATATATCGTTTAATGTTTCTAAGTTTTTAATTTTGTAAACAGGTCTTAACATTAAATGATCGGTTAAATTTTTTCCAACACCTTTAATTTCTTTGACAATATTAATATTATTTTTATTTAATAATTTACCTGGACCAATACCTGAAGCTTGTAAAATGTGAGGAGATCCAATTGTTCCTGCAGACAATAAAACTTCTTTATTTACAGAATATGAAAATTCTTCATTGTTTTTCCATAAATTTACAGTTTTTACTTTTAAATTTTCAATTGTTAATTTTTTAACATGTGCCTTGGTTATAATTTTTAAATTTTTTCTATTTTTTATAGGATTTAAGAAAGCAACTGCAGCACTACATCTATATCCTTTATCAATTGTCATTGGAAAATAACCCATTCCTTCATTGTCACCATCGTTAAAGTCTTCATTTTTTTTGTATCCAAATTCTTGAGAGGCCTCTAAAAATAAATCCAATAATTTAAAATTTGATCTAATTTTCTCTACTTTGATGGGTCCATCGGTACCATGAAATTCACTTTTAGAAATTCTGTAATCTTCAGATTTTTTAAAGTACGGTAATACGTCTTCCCAAGACCATCCAATATTACCTAATTGTCTCCAGTAATTGTAGTCATTTGCATGACCTCTTATATATAACATCCCATTAATTGATGAACTGCCACCCAATGTTTTTCCTCTTGGAATAAGCATTTTCCTATTATTACAAAATTTTTCCTCTTCAGTTGTGAAGCACCAATCAGTTTTAGGATTATGCATTGTTTTAAAATAACCACCCGGAATATGTATCCAAGGATTAGTGTCTTTTCCTCCAGCCTCAATCAAAAGTACTTTAATGTTTTCATTCTCTGAAAGTCTATTTGCTAATATGCAACCAGCTGTACCTGCACCAATAATAATATAGTCAAAACTTTGTTTCATAATTTAGAAAAATTTATTTATTATATACTATTTAATTTAAACATATAACTAACTTAAATAATTAAAAATTTTCAATGGATATTATATTTTCTATAATTGGATTAGGGCTTCTAGTTTTAGGTGCTGAAATAATTATCAGAGGTTCAGTTAGTTTTGGAAGAAAGATTAATATTTCATTGTTTGCAATTGGTGTTGTAATTGTGGCTGGGGGAACATCATTACCTGAATTGGCAAGCAGCATTAATGCAGTTCTTAATGATTTTTCAGATCTTGCTTTAGGCGCTGTAGTTGGAAGTAATATTGCAAACTTGATACTTGTAATGGCCACTACAACATTAATTTTTCCAATTGTAAATATAAATAAAAATCAAATTAACCAAGCTTGGATAAATATTATTTTAGGAATTGTATTAATTATTATGACATTTTTTTATTTTAATTTTATTTTTGGATTAGTTGCAACTACATCATTGATTTATCTAATGTATGTTCAAATAAAAAAAGGAGAAATTGATAATTTAGAAATAGATAAAAACGATTATTCAATAACAATCTCATTAATATTAATTATAATAGGTATAGCATGTTTAGTATTTGGTGCAGATTTACTTGTTGAATCAGCAATTAATATTGCAAGAACTTACAATGTTCCAGCTTCAGTAATTGGATTATCATTAGTAGCTTTTGGAACTTCTCTTCCAGAACTTGCAGTTGGTATTGTATCTGCCTTTAGAAAAAAGATTGATTTTGCTCTAGGAAATATTTTGGGATCTAATATTTATAATGTATTAGGTGTTCTAGGTATTAGTTCATTTTTTGGTAATTTTAAAGTTCCTGCAGTTTTAGCAAATCAGGACTTATACTTCATGTTATCAATTACAGCATTAATTTTAATTTTTATGATTTTTGCAAAAAAAATTGGACGTATTTATGGAATTATTGGATTAACTTTATATTTTGGATATATGTATTCTATTTACATATAATTTTAATTAATAAAAAAATTCTGTTAAAAGAATCATGAACGTAGAATTACATAAATCAAAAAATTTATTAAAAATATTAAATACGGCTATAGATGCAGGTAAGGAAATTCAAAAAGTATATAAAAAATCTTTTAATGTAGAAATAAAAGATGATAATTCACCTATTACCGAAGCTGATATAAAATCAAATAATTTAATTTTAAATAGATTAAAATCTTTTAGCCCGAATGTTCCTATATTAAGCGAAGAAGGTCTAATAGAATGGAAAGAAAGAAAAACTTGGAATTCATATTGGTTAATAGATCCATTAGATGGAACTAAAGAATTTATAAAAAAAAATGGAGAATTTACAGTTAACATTGCATTAATAAAAAATAATTCACCAATATTTGGAATTATATATGCGCCTGCTAAGTCTTTGCTTTATTATGCTTTAAAAAACAATGGCGCATATAAATTAATTACAGAGTCAAATATTGAAACAACTAAAGATTTTATAAAAATAAATTCAGTAAAAGACAAAAGTAATTTAACAAAGGTTATTGGTAGTCGATCACATTCTAATAAAGATTTTGATAATTGGATAAATGATAATTGTAATAATTTTGAGTTAATCCAAATTGGTAGTTCTCTTAAATTTTGTTACTTAGCTGAAAGTAAGGCAAATATCTATCCAAGACTAGGTCCAACTTCAGAATGGGATATTGCTGCGGGACATATTATTCTTGAAGAGGCAGGAGGTTCAGTTAAAGATTTTAATAAAAATATATTACTATACAACACGAAAGAAAGTGTTATTAACCCTAATTTTATCGCTAAAATATAAATTATAATCATATGAAAATACTTATTTGTGGTCTTCCTGGTGCTGGCAAAACTTGGTTAGCTGAAAGGCTTATTAAAGTAATTGATAATTGTGCTTGGTATAACGCAGATGTAGTCAGGAAGTCAGCAAACGATTGGGATTTTACGATGGAAGGTAGAATACGACAAGCCAATAGAATGAAAACATTTGCCGATTTCGAAAAACAAAATGGAAGATGGGTAATTTGTGACTTCGTAGCACCAACTGAAAAAGCAAGAGAAGCTTTTGAGCCTGATTTTGTTATCTGGCTGGATACTATTAAAGAAGGTAGGTTTGAAGATACAAATAAAATGTTTGAACAACCAAATAAAACCGACATTAAAATAACTAAATTTTTATCAGATGAAGAAATAGAAAATCTAGCAAAGGAGATTAAAAATGTTTGATTGGAAAAAACCAACAGTACAAATGTTAGGTAGATGGCAACCATGGCATGACGGACATACAGAATTATTTAAAAGAGCACTTCAGAAAACAGGTCAGGTATGTATTATGTATCGTGACGTGGGAGGTGTAGATGCAGGTGTAGAAGGTCAAGCTGACAATCCATTTCAATTTGAAGAAGTAAAAGCAAAAATTAATGAAGGTTTAGCTCAACATGGTTTTACTGATGGCAAAGAATATGTAGTTGTTAAGGTTCCAAACATTATTGATATTTCTTATGGAAGAGGAGTTGGTTATTCATTTACAGAACATGATTTAGGAAAAGAAATACATGATATCTCGGCAACAAAAATTAGAAATGAAATGAGAGTTAAAGGGGAATTAAAATAAGCTAAATTTTTTCTCCTGCTGGTTTTCCATATCCAACATTTTTTTTCCCATATCGTCTTACTCTCACATTACATTGTTCTGTATGACCTATAAAACCTTCTAAATGTGAAAGTCTAGATCCATATTCTCCGATGAGAGTTGCAGCTTCATCTGTTATTATCTTTTGATAAGTATGGGTTTTAATGAACTTACCAACCCACAAACCACCAGTATATCTTCCAGCTTTTTTAGTAGGAAGAGTATGATTAGTGCCTATCACTTTATCACCATTAGCAACATTAGTTCTAGCGCCCAAAAATAGAGCTCCATAAGATGTCATATTTTCTAAAAACCAATCATCTTTTTTTGTCATAACTTGAACGTGCTCTGAAGCTATTTCATTTGCTTTAGATAACATCTCCTCATAAGTATCACATAAAATTATTTCTCCATAATCTCTCCAGCTTGTACTTGCTGTTTCTTTAGTAGGTAAAATTTCTAAAATTCTATCAATTTCTTTAAATGTTTCTTCTGCAAGTTTTCTTGAGTTTGTTATCATCACAGCAGGAGAATTATATCCATGTTCAGCTTGTCCTAATAAGTCTGTTGCACATATTTCACCATCAACAGTTTCATCAGCAATTACCATTGTTTCAGTTGGACCAGCAAATAAATCGATACCAACTTTGCCATACAATTGTCTTTTCGCTTCAGCAACAAATGCATTGCCAGGTCCAACAAGCATATCTACAGATTTAATAGTTTCTGTACCAATAGCCATAGCACCAACTCCTTGCATTCCTCCCAAAACATAAATTTCGTGAGCACCTCCCATTTTCATTGCTGTAACGACAGCTGGATTTGGCTTACCCTTAAAAGGTGGGGTAGTAGCTATAATTCTTGGAACCCCAGCAACAGAGGCAGTAACAACTGACATATGAGCAGAAGCTACCATTGGGAATTTTCCCGCAGGTACATAACATCCTACTGCTTGTACTGGTATATTTTTATGACCAAGAATCACACCTGGATGCGTTTCTACTTCTAATTCACTTAAAGTTTTAAGTTGTGCTTCCGCAAATGATCGCACTTGTTTTTGAGCAAATTTAATATCTTCTTTGTCATCATCAGAGACTTCACTCATTAATTGATTAATTTGATCTTCACTTAATCTAAAACTATCTGGAGAATAGTTATCAAATTTTTGAGATAACTCTCTAATATGTTTATCGCCTTCTGATTCAATTTTAATTAACGTTTCCTCAACAATTTTTTTTACTTTATCATTATCTTCAATTCTTTGTTTTTCGTCTAAACCTTTTTTTAAATATTCTATTGCCATTATTATTTTTTATGAATTAATTTAAAGATATCAATGCCTATTTGATCTAATATGTGTGCTATATCGATTGGTACCCAATTTTCTCTAATTAACCCTTCATGATGTAAATAAAAATCCATAACTCTCATTGTTATTTTTTTTTGAGTAGGTTCATATCCTAGCCAATCACTTGATCCATGAACACACTGAATACTATGCCAACCACCAGTCATAGAATAATTTCCATCTCCAATTTCAATATAATGACCGATTTTCCAATAATCTCTGTCCTTGAATGTAAGTCTAAATGGGAGCTGATGATGATCAACAAAACCATCTAAACCTCTAGCTGTACCTATACCACTTGGACCATACCACATCATTTTTGGGTGCCAATAATCTTGTTGAGGATGATTAATTAATTTCTCCCTTATTTGATCTTTTGATAGACCTGGCTCAGTCTCAGGTTTAATATTTAAACTTCTCTGCATAGTTAAATCTTGATTTAAAGATTGGAGAGACAATTCCTTATCTAAATTTTGATTATTTTCTCCATCACCTGTGATGGGACTAGGCCACATCCCTTCTACCCCAAGAGATTTATTTATAGGCCAATATCCAGCCTGACGGATAAAATCTACAGTATCAATTAATGTATAGGATTTTATTATTTTATTATTTGTAATCTGATGTGCTTCACATGTTCGAAGATAAATTGTTTTATTAGTCGGCTTTACGCCCAACCACTCATTTGTGAAAGTTCCAGTTAAATGACTAATAAATGAAACAAAAACTTTATCTCTAAATGCCCCTCCAATTACTAGATTATTTCTTCTTTCGAGATCGGGGAATGCCTTCTTTAGAGGTATTAAATATTTATTTTTTATTTCTTCAATTCCTTTAATTTCATTAATTGGATGAAAGCCATTAAACTCAGCATCTACGTGATATAAATTTTCAAGATTTTCTTCTAAATTATTTAAGGAGCACTCGGCAATTTTTTTTAATAAATTTTTAAAATATATTTTGTTTTCAATATTTATCTTTGGATCAAGATCTAAATGAATTATGTTTGAGTTATCTTTCTCACCTGTATCAAAGTTTTGTATTTTATTTGCCATAATAATTTAATAACACTATTGTTAAATAATAATTGATTTATTCATTATTTTGAATAATATTCAAAAAAAATGAATAAAAGATCATTACAATATGTCAATTAATATTACATCTAGATTAGCCAAATTCGATGAACTTATTCCTAGTAATATACCATTTGTTGAGGGAAAACTAAAAGGTCATCAAGATAGGAAAAATTATTCAGTTATAGGACCTGGTGTAAGTGAGGATGCTAAACAAAATGTTAAAATAGCTGAAGAACATGGCTTTAATATTGGTGCTGTCAGTGCTGCGCCAATGAATGGCTCTGGATTACATAGTCACACAACAGCTGAAGTTTTTATAATTCACTCAGGTGCCTGGCGTTTTTATTGGGGTGTTGATGGCACAGAAGGAGAAGTAATACTAAAAAAAGGTGACATCGCTTCTTTTCCCACAAACATGTTTAGAGGTTTTCAAAATGTAAGTGATGAAGAAGCGCTAATGTTTGTTGTACTCGGTGAAAATGATCCAGGTGTTATTACTTGGACACCTAAACTTTTAAAAGATGCAAAAGAATCTGGCATGGTATTAATGAATGATAATTCTTTAATCGACATAGAGAAACAGAAAATAACAGATGAAACTAAAATTATTCAGCCACTAGAAGATAATGAATTAGAGAGTTTCGATCATTACTCTTCAGAAGACATAGAAAAGTTTGTTATTCGATTTAATGATAAAGATAAATATTTTGTCGATGATGATCACTATCAATCTAATAAAATTATCAACTACATTGATCAGTTTCAAATTCATGATAAATCTTTTACCCCTAATATACCGCATGCAACAGGTTTTAGCCTTTCACTTCTCAACGGCAAAAGTGCTCATATACATGAATACAAACTGGAGAAATCAGAAGTGTATCATTGTTTATCTGGTGAATGGGAAATAGATTGTGATGGAGACAAAGTTGTAATTAAAGAAAAAGATACTTTTTCTGTTCCAAAAAATTCACTTCGTTCAATCAGACAGATAAGTGATCATGATGGTAATTTATTTATAATACGACAAACTAATTAAATATTAATTATATGAAAGGATTTGATTCACAATTCAAAGATTTTCCTGATTATATTTTAAAGATCACATATCAAATTTGGGAAAACAATGATGTTGAAGCAATAAGAGATTATTATGCTGATACTCCAAATGTAAGCCTCCCCACACCTACAAGATCTCCATCTGGAGTAATTTATGGTGCAGACCCAGTAATTGAAAGTACCTATGCTAGTAAAAAACTATTTCCCGACAGAACACTTTTAGGTGAAGATGTAATTTGGAGAGGAAATGATGATGAGGGATATTTTTCATCACATCGCATTTTATCAACCTCTACTCATTCTGTTAGTGGGATGTATGGGAAAGCGACAGGAAAAAAACTGTATTACCGCACTATTGCTGATTGTGCATGCATGAATAATCAAGTTTATGATGAGTGGCTTGTGAGAGATCAAGGAGCAATTGTGAGACAAATTGGAATTGATCCCAAGAAATTTGCAAGCAATCTTATTAAAGATGAAGGTGGTCCTGAAAAAGCTAGTAAACCTTTTGATGAAAATACACCTGTTAAATCAATTTATAAATCTCCTATATTAGCATCTGGTAATATTGGAGAATTATATTCAAATATCTTAACCTCTATTATGAACATCAATTTAGAGAAAACAATAAATGATAGTTATGACAGAGCCATACAGCAATTTCAACCAGGGGGAAATACTCACTATGGTACGGATGAGGTAATAAAATTTTGGAAACAATTAAGAGATGCTTTTCCTAATGCATTGTTCTCAGTCGAGCACATTGCTTTTACTGAAGAAAAAACATGAGCCTAAAAAAGCTTCAGTTCGATGGTCTATGGTAGGTAAACATGAAGGAGATGGCCTTTTTGGGAAAGCCTCTAATTCAAAAATTTATATAATGGGTATCAATCATGTTGAATTTGGTGAAAGAGGTATTAAAAATGAATGGGTTCTCTATGATGAAACGATGATCTGGAAACAGATTTTATTAAAAACAGGTTAATTTAATGTCTAATATTTTAACAACACATGTTGGAAGCCTTCCTAGGTCAAAAGAACTTTCAGAATTTTTATTTGCAAAAGATAAAGGAGAGAAATTTAGTCAAAGTAGTTTTGATGAAGTATTAAAAAACAACGTGCAAAGTGTTGTTAAAAGTCAACTTGATGTTGGAATTGATTTTGTCAGTGATGGGGAGATGAGTAAAATTAGCTATGCTACATATATTAAAGATAGAATTGATGGGTTCTCAGGTGAAAGCGAAAGAAGAGCACCTGCTGATCTTGATGATTTTCCAGAATACAAAGAAAAGATTGCTAAAAGTGGTGGCACACCAACTTATACCAGACCATGTTGTACAAACGAATTAAAAGTAAAAGATGAAACGTCTCTTCTAAAGGATATAAATAATTTTAAAAACTCACTTGATAAACTAAATCACCGACATGCATTTATGAACTCAGCATCACCTGGCGTCATAAATGTTTTTATGCCAAATAAATTTTATAGTACCGAAGATGAATATTTGGATAAATTATCTAATATTATGGCTAAAGAATATGAGCTAATAACAAAATCAGATATCCAAGTTCAATTAGATTGCCCAGACCTTGCTTTAGCAAGACATATGAATTTTAAAAATTTATCAGAAGATGAGTTTATTAAACGTGCAGAACTACAAATTGAATGCCTAAATTCAGCATTATCTAATGTAGATGTTGAACAAACTAGAATGCATATATGTTGGGGTAATTATGAAGGACCCCACACACACGATATTGCTTTAGAGAAAATATTACCTATAATTTTGAAATCAAAGATAAAGTACTTTCTCATTGAATCTTCTAATCCTAGGCACGCACATGAATGGAAAGTTTTTCAAGATATAAATTTGCCAAAAGATAAAGTCTTAGTACCTGGTGTAATCGACTCAACCTCTAATTTTGTAGAACATCCGGAAGTTGTTGCAGATAGATTAATTCAGTTTTCTACAGTCATTCCAAAAGATCAATTAATGGCAGGGACAGATTGTGGTTTTAGTACATTTGCTGGTTTTGGAAAAATTGATGAAAAAATTTGTTATGAAAAGCTTCATGCATTAGTTGAGGGTACTAAACTTGCCTCAAAAGTTATCTAATTACTGATATAAAAAATTTTGCTCTTTCTAAAAGATCTACTCCTAGTTTCTTTAAAAAATGTAAATGATCAATAAAGATCCAGTTTTCAGCCAGTTTATCTCCATCTCTTCGATATAAATCTACAACTCTCATTTCTGATTCAATGTCACTTGCATTTGTTAAGCCTAAATATCCTCCTTTGGGTTTCATAATTAAATTTGGCCAACCAAACCAACCACCTAGATCATCTTCAGAGCTACTAAGTATGTGTCCATTGAAACTAACAAACTCTAAACCATCTTGAAATGGTTTTGTGTGACCTTTTTGATAACCATCAATAGTATATGAAGCTCCTACTCCTCCCGGTCCCCACCAAATCATGTCATCATGCCAATCTAATTCTAATTCTTCTTTATAAGATTGCATTTTAGATCCTGTAACAAGTCGATCGCGCATTCTATGAATTAAATCTAATGTTTTTTGACTTTCACTTTCATTAGAAATATCAAATTTTAAACCTTTATGATTCATTGGTCCAGGTGTTACACAAACAAGACCTGTAGATTCAGGAATTATAGAAAGACCTAGTTGCTGCATTAAATTCATTACATCTAAAAAAATAGCTCCTTCAGTAATTTTGTTATTTTCCAATTTGTAAAATTCTGCAAATCTTAATAAAATTGATTTATTATTTGGTTTAAGGCCTACAAACGGCTTATTGAAAACACCCATGAAATGACCCATACTGGAGATCCATTTCCCTTTATTTTTATCTAATGAATTTATCCCAGCATAAAATATATCTAATCGACGTTGTATAGGTGAAAATGAATCTTTAATTGGTTTCCAAAGATTATTAGCAACAAGATCTATACTGCTTAGTTCGTTGAATGGGTGGGTGCATTTCATACTAAAATCTTCTGATGCGTATTTCGATATAACTTCAGATAATGAATCAATGTTGCAACTATCTATTTCATTGAAATAATCTAATACTAATTTTTTTTCTGCTTGGAGATCAGTCATTGCATTTTGATTATATTAATAAACTAAAAAAGACAATATTCATTTTTTTGAATAAAATTTCATTGCTTTGAAATATTTTTAAATGTATCTCATTACAAATACAAATTATGAAATTTAATAAAATTACAGACAAAAGACCAGAAGCCCTTCACGATCATCATATGCCTAAGAGTTATGATATTTCATTAAAAGCATACGGTGGTGGAGGAACAGTTAAATCATTAAATCCAAAACCAAAAAAACTTAAATATCAATCAATGAAGGGGTTTGAGGATCAGTATAAAAATATAATCGATTATATTGTAAGGATTACGTATCAAATATGGGAAGAAAAAAATATTGGCTATATCTATGACACCTACAGTAAAGATTGCAGAGTTTGGGATGAATTTGGTTTACAATCTGGATCTGAAAAAATTGTAGCTGATACTGTACATACAAACAACGCTTTTCCAGATATTCGATTATTTGCAGATGAAGTTATTTGGGCAGGGGATGAAAATGCAAGTTTTCATACTTCGCATAGAACAATTATTACTGGAACAAATACTGGATTTAGCAAATTTTCCAAACCAACAGGTAAAAAAGTAAGATTATTTTGTATTGCGAATTGTGTAGCCAAAAATAATGAAATTTATTACGAAAATGTTGTCTACGATACAGCAGGTTTAATTAAACAACTCGGATTAGATTTAAATAAGGTTGCTAAGCAACTTGTTAATGAGGGAATTGCAGGACCCTATGCCCCTCATTTTAAAAACTCTAAACCAACAAGAAATATTACTAAATTAAAACCAATTAGTTTTGATATTCCAGATAAAATTACAAATGTAAGAGAGTTTGTTCATGCAGTTTATGATACAATTTGGAATAGACGAAATTTTTCTGCAATAAATAAAGCATACTCTAGTAAGGTAGAATTTGAAGGTTCAACTGGTCGTAAATTTAAAGGGGTTTTGCAATTAAGAAAATTTATAATTTCACTTTTAGCTTCGTTTCCTGATCTTGCACTCAGTATTGAAGATTTATACTGGATGGGAAATACAAAAGACGGTTATTTAGTATCGGTTCGTTGGGGCGCAGTAGGAACGCATAAAGGGAATGGCTCATATGGCCAACCATCTAATAGAGAAGTGTATTTGTGGGGAATCACTCAATGGAAAATTAAAAATAATAAAATTATTAAAGAGTGGACTGGTTTTAATGAGCTTGCAATTCTAATGCAAATTTTAGGAGATAAAAAATGACTTTAGATGAAAGTAAGAAATTATTAGCTGATATGTATGATGCACTTAATGCTCAAGATCTAGAAGCACAACATAAGTACTGGCATGATAATATGGTTTGGCACGGTCCTCCAGGTTTTGGCGATATCCATGGTATAGAAAATTTTAAATATAAAGTTCTAAAACCTTTTTATGAAGCATTTCCAGATTATCATGTAAAAAATGATATCGTAGTTGCTGAAGGTGAGTGGATTAGTGCAACGGGATTTTTAACAGGCACGCATAGTGGAACATATCTTGGAGTAGAACCAACAGGCAAATCTATAAAAATGCAATTTTCAGATTTTTGGACAATTAAAGATGGAAAGTTTTTAGATAATTACGTTATGGTAGATAATCACGGTGTTTTTGAACAGATGGGATTAAAATTTAAATAAATTATTTTGTAGTTTTTCTTTTGATAAGTCTTCCCTGTACAATGTGATTTATAGGTTCAAAATCTGGATCCTTAATATATTCATTTATTAATTGAGTTGCTAGTTTTGACATTTGTCTAATAGGTTGTCTGACAGTTGTTAGGTTATATGACTCCCAAGCTGACATTGATATATCGTCATAACCTATAATTTCTAATTGAGAAGGTGTTTTTAATGAAGTATTTTTTTTAATATAATCTAAACATCCAAAAGCCATTGTGTCATCAGCGCAAAATATTGCACTTATGTTTTTATTAAAAATTTTTTCAGTTGCTTGATATCCACCTTCATAAGTAAAAAAACCTTTTTCAGTCTTTAATTTAATTTTTTTATTATTTTTAAAATAATTTTTAAAACCTTTGCATCGCTCATCGCTAACAAAAGATCCTTTGGGTCCTTCAATGAGGCCTATATTTTTATGATTTTTTTTGGTAAAATATTCTGCAACTAATTCTCCTCCATTACGATGATCACACGCAACGGAACTTATCGTGGGTATATTCCAACTTCTATTATAAGCAATAAATTGTATTCTTTTTTGATTGCAGTCTTCAACAAATTTATCAGTAGGTTTTGTTGCTGATATTATTGCTATCAGTTTTTCTTTTAAGTATGGCTGTATTAATTTTTCATCTAATTCTTCACCATCATCAGTGGTAATTAATAAAATTCTAAAGCCTCCATTCCTAAGTGCTTCATGTAACTCAATTAAAACTTCTGGATAATATCTGCTCGTTACATAAGGTAAAATAACAGCAACCAATCCACTATCATCATTAGATGCTAAATTAGATGATGTGTAAGGTGCCTTATATTTTAATTTCTTGGCCGCTTCTAAAACTCTTAACTTTGTTCTACTAGAAATGCTGGCACCTTTAGTAAAACATCTGGAAACTGCAGATTGGGATACTCCTGCTAGTTTTGCTACGTCCTGTGATGTCGCAGTCTTTTTAAAACTCATGAATTATCCCCCATTTCAATATTCAAAACCTTGAATATCAATTCATATTATTGCATTATTTCTTAATACTAATATAAAGGATTTATACTTAAATGTGAATTTCACACTTTATTAATAAGGGGAAATATATGAAAAAACTATTAATAGCTCTATTGTTCACATTTGTTAGCACAGGTGCTTATGCCGGCGGGCACTCACCTTGTGGAGTAACAGATGGATCAATAAAGATTCTTGCAAACGAGTTTACAACATACAGAATTTTCATGGATGAGGTAAAAAGTTGTGCAGGACCTGATGCAGATTTTTCTGTAACTCATTCAGTTGATCATAATAAATTACAAGTTGCAGCACTTTCAGCTAATCCAGCTGAGTTCTCTGCTAAACTTGTAACTAATGGTTCAATTACAACTTTGATGAATGATAACCTAATTCGTCCACTTGATGATTTAGTCGCTAAATACGGAAGTGCATTACAAGATAATCAAAAGATCGTGATCGATGGTAAGATCTATGCAATTGCGTTTATGGCTAATGCTCAACATCTTTGGTACAGAGAAAGCATTCTTAATGATTTAGGTATTGCTGTTCCTTCAACTTACGAAGAAGTAATTGTAGCTGCAGAAAAAATTAAGGCTTCTGGTAAAATGGCTAACCCATATGCTGGTGCTTTCAAATCTGGATGGAATCTTGGTCAAGAGTTTGTAAACATGTACCTTGGTCACGGAGGTGATTTCTTTAAAGCTGGAACAGCTGAAGTTAGTGTAAACAATGCTAAAGGTGTAGCTGCTCTTAACATGCTTAAAAGGTTAACCGAAGTAAGTAACCCAGATTTCTTAACTCAAGATACAAATGCAGTTAAAGAAGAATGGGAGTCAGGCAATGTAGCATTAATGCATGTTTGGAACTCTGGTGCAGCATCATTGCTAGATGACGAAGGTGATCAAGCAATAAAAGCTGATACTAGACTTGCTAATTCTCCAACAGTCGGTGGTGGAAGTAAACCTGCTACTACTCTTTGGTGGGATGGATTTGGAATTGCAACAAATACTTCTGATGAAAATGCAGAAGCATCTTTTAGAGCTCTTTTAGGTGCAGCAACTTCAACAGAAATGGCAAATGCTAATCCAAATGCAACAATTTGGTTGATTGATGGTTATTCGCCTGGAGATACAGCAGGACCAGTTGTTGATGCTGCTAACAGAGGTGCAACACCTTACCCAAGCTTACCATACATGAGTCTATTACATGGTGCTTTGAGTACAGAGCTTGTTGAATTCCTTCAAGGAAATGAGTCTGCTGAAAAAGCATTAGCGGATGTAGAAGCTGCTTATGTAGCAAAAGCTACTGAGCAAGGTTTTCTATAAACCTTATAATTATTTATGATAAAGTGGAACATTATTATGTTCCACTTTTTTTTTAATAAGAAATAGATGCCCCACAGAACATTTTTTTGGTTCTTCTTTCCAAGTGGATTGGCAATGCTATTATTTATTGGCCTTCCAATTATTTCTAGTTTTTTTCAATCTCTTCATATTGAACCTGAACAAATCTTAATGGAAGTAGAAAAATGTGATCCATTTGGATGTAAAACTGAAACTAAAGTAGATATTGAGGCCACTACAAAATTACAAGAAGAACAACCTCTTGGAAGATTTAATGGCTTAGGAACATACGGCGATAGAAACCATTTGGCTTTTGATGAAATTAAAGAGGCTTGGACTAATTCCTCATCGATAGCTGAGTTTACAGATATCTTGCTAAATTTACCTTTTTACAAAGCACTTTTATTTACACTTACATTTTGTTTTGCCGTTACGCCACCAGTTGTAATTTTAGGTTTCATCGTTGCTTTAAGTGTAAATACAATTACGAAAAGTTTAAAAGGTCCAACCATTTTTGGTGTTATACTACCTATGATTGTAACACCGCTAATTGGATCTCTCGTTTTATTTTGGATGATAGATGCTAAAGGAATACTAGGCTCATTTATTCAATTCTTATTTGATGATCCAAACCTATCACTTAAGTCTTCAAGTCAATTGACTTGGATTACTCTAATTATTTATGGGATCTGGCACAACACACCATTTGCTTTTGTTGTGTTTTATGCTGCTTTACAGACTGTACCTCAAGATCCCTTAGAAGCTGCAATCATTGATGGAGCTTCAAGATATGAAAGAGTAAGACATATTGTAATTCCACATCTTTATCCAGTAGCAACATTTATTATATTAATTTGTCTAATGGATAATTTTAGAGTTCTTGAGCCAATAATTGGGTTCGCTGCTGAAGGAGTTGCACAATCACTTTCTTGGATGATTTATAACGACTTAAGAAGTGAAAACAAAATGTTATTTGGGTCTGCAGGAGCAACATCTATGTTAACTATCATTGGTGTAGCAATTCTACTAACACCAGTACTTGTAAGAACATGGAGAGAATTTAGGACAGAAAGATAATATGGAATCAAAAATTAATAGATACTCAAAACAACTAATTTTAATAAATAGTTTTTTTATTCTTGCTTGGTTAATTGTTTCCGTGTTTCCTTTTATATGGACTTTTTGGGGATCATTTAAAGTAAAAGCTGACTTTTTCTCAAGAGCTGATTGGATGTTTGCAGTCACAGGAGTTAATACTTTAATTGAAACAGGAGATACTTCTACAGTCAAGGCTTATGTAGAGTCTTGGACTGAAGGTGAATTTTGGAAAGCAACAATGAATACAATTATTATTACTGTTTCAGTTGTTACGATCTCTTTATTTTTAGGAACATTAGGTGCTTATGCCTTGTCTAGATCGACATATAAATATACTTTTTGGATTTTAATAGCTGCCTTGATTTTTAGAGCGATGCCACACATTACATTAGTTTCTGGTTATCTTTTTCCTTTCTTCCAATTGAACGTTTGGGGCATACTTCCAACTACCATAATTGTTTTAGTTGCAATCAATCAACCCTTTACATTATGGTTGCTTTATTCCTTCTTTAAAACAGTTCCTAAAGAGTTAGATGAAAGTGCACTAATTGATGGTTGTTCATATTTTCAAGCGTTTCGCTTTGTTATAATGCCTGTTATGTGGCCTGGAGTTGTTACAGCAGGTTTATTCAGTATGATGTTAGCCTATAATGATTTTACAGTTACTTCACTTCTTTTAAATCAGCAGAATTATACTATGGTTCCTAAAATTAATGCTTATTTGGGCACAATTGAACATAGTGGAAATTATATGTGGGCAGTCTCAAGCGTTGTTTCAGCAACTGCACCACTTTTTATGATAATCATGTTTTTCCAGAGACAATTAATAAGTGGTTTAACTGCTGGAGCAGTAAAAGGCTAATAATAAATTTCTAATCTTATGAAATACAAAGCACTTTTATTTGGATCTATCGGGACACTAATTGAATCTTCTAACATTCAACGTAACTCATTTAATGAAGCTTTTAATGAAGCTGGACTTGATTGGTATTGGGATGAGCAAGATTATAAGATTTTGTTAAAAAAATCTGGGGGGACAAAAAGAGTAGAAGATTTTGCTGAAAAAAATAATGTTAATGTAAATGCTTCACAAATTAGAAATAGAAAAACAGAAATCTTTAGCTCGTACATTATTCAGAATAAACAAAAATTAAGGAAGAGTGTTGATGAAATAATTAAGTATACAAAAGATAATAATATTAAACTTGCTTTCTCAACTTCTACAACTTTAAATAATGTCGATGCAGTATTTGAAAGTCTTTCCGGTCAAATTTCAAAAGAAGAATTTGAATTCATTGGTAATAAATCATTTGTACAAAATGAAAAACCACATCCAGAAATTTATAAAGTTACATTGGATAAATTAAATTTACAGCCAGAAGATTGTCTTGCAATAGAGGATACTGAAGAAAGTAGTAATTCTGCCGTAAGTGCTGGAATTAAATGCATTGGGTTTCCAGGTGATTACCATTTGGAAGATAGTTTTCAAATGTGTATTAAAAAAATGAATTTATTAGATCAATCTATTTTTTCATTGTAAATAATCAGATCAAATGTTTCTAAAAAATTTTAATGTAAAAAATAAGACTGCTCTTGTGACAGGGTCAGGCAAAGGCATAGGTAAAGCATGTGCTATAGCGTTAGCAGAAGCAGGTGCAAATGTAATTATTCTTAGTCGTACAGAAAAAGATCTTTTGATTGTTCAAAACAAAATTAAAAAACTCAAAAAGAAATGTAGTTATTATGTGTGTGATGTAACTAATTTAAAAGAAATAAAAAAAATATTTTCTAAAATCAATAAATTAGACATATTAGTAAATAATGCTGGCACAAATAGACCTGAATATTTCACCAAAATTAAAAGAAAAGACATGAGTGAAGTGGTTGATCTTAATATTAAAGCATCATTCGATATTGCTCAATTAGCTACAAAAGTTATGCTTAAATCAAAAAATAGAAAAAAAATTGGTGGATCAATAATAAATATCTCTTCTCAGTTAGGTAAAGTAGGAGCTCCTCTTAGAAGTGTTTATAATATGACTAAGTTTGGTATTGAAGGTCTTACCAAAGGGATGGCTATTGATTTGGCTAAGCACAACATTAGAGTTAATTCTGTTTGTCCTACATTTGTGGAAACCCCAATGGTCAAAAAATTTTTTAAAGATAAAAGTTTTAAAAAATCTGTAATTGAAAACATACCTTTAGGAAAAGTAGCAACAGAAAGTGATATTGCTAGTGCTGTAGTGTATCTTGCTTCAGATGCTGCATCAATGATGACTGGTTCATCACTAGTAATTGATGGAGGATGGACAGCTAAATAATCAAAATTTAATTTTCTTTATTTATAAAATAAGTTGCTACTATTACAACTATACCGCCAATAAAAGTAATTAAAGTTGGTATTTCATAAAAAATTATAAATGTTAACAACACACCAAATACAGGAAATAAAGCGTAAAATGGAAATACTCTATTAACAGGATACATTCTATATAAATAGAACATCGACATGTGTGCAGCTATTGAAACAAAGATACCTGAGTGTAAAATTAATAACCATGACTGAAAACTAATATTTTTTATTTCATTTAATGTTTGTCCTTCAAGTATTGATGATGAGAAAATTAATAATATAAATCCAACTAATCCCATTACCGCATTTGTGAGTGTGACTTCTAAATCTTTTAGGTATCTGGAAAATACCTGCGCACTAGCATAGAAGAATGCCATTAAGGTAATTAAGATTAACGCATAAATTTCATTTCTTATTAATGGATCAAAGCCCAATAAAATAATACCAAAAAAAGAAATAAATATAAGCGCCCATTTTTTAATACTTACTTTTTCTTTTAAAAAAAATGAGCTTAATAGTATTGCAAATGGTACAGCCAGTTGAGAACCAATAATTATTGGAGAAACTATGTTTGCTTCATTTAATGATAATGTCATAAAGACATTTGCTAAAAAACCCATAGAGATAGAAAAAAAGAGAAGTGGTAGCCAGTATTTTTTTTCAGGAATTCTAAATCGCCAAAAAGGCAAAAGGCATATGAAAACTACTAACATTCTTAAACTTCCCATTAATAATGGTGGTACATTTTCATTAAAAATAACTTTCTGAACAGGGTAGGCACTTCCAAATAAAAAAGTGATTATTAAAATTAAGAAGTAATGTCTTAAAAGCATTCGAGCTAAAATTTATTTTCTAATTACTTATTTGCAGCAACTACAGCTGCCATAATTGATGCAAGTTTAGAATTTTTACTATCTGCTCTGCTAGGGACTACAACTGGTACTTTACCACCAATTACTATTCCTGCCGCACAAGCATTCATAAAATAAACCATTATTTTAGACAAAGAATTTCCAGTTTCTAAATTAGGTACTAATAATACATCAGCATCACCAGCAACATCATTATTGATTCCTTTTATTTTAGCTGCATCCTCAGAAACAGCATTATCAAAAGCAAGCGGTCCATGAATAAAAGCATTAATTTTTTCTTCTAACGCAAGTTCCATAACTTTTTTGGCATCAACTGAACTTGGCATACTGTCAATTGGATCTTCTGTGCCTGATAAAATTGCAACTTTTGGTTTACTAATATTTAATTTATTACAAAATTGAACAGCATTTTTAAGAATTTGTAATTTTATATCAACTCTTGGTAAAACATTTAAGGCGCCATCAGTAATAAAAAGAGGTTTTTTAAGCTGCGATGTAGTCATATGCCAAATATGACTTAATCTTTTACCATCAAGTAAATTAAATTCTTTTTTTAAATAAGAGCGCATTAAAATATCAGTATGAAGATTCCCTTTAATTATGATTTTACTTTTATTTTCATTAGAAATTTGGCAAGCAATTGAAGCACTATCCTCTTCATCTTTAGCCTCTACAATATTAAAATTAGAAATATCCAAACTTAATTTTTTCGCTGTTTCAGCAATTAAACTTTTATTTCCAATTAAAGTTGGATCGATGAGGTTCATATTTTTACCTTCAATTACAGCTGATAATATGCTTTCTTGATTGGGGCACACAACTACTGCTGGTATGTTGGGAGTCTCTAAAGCTTTACTTTTAAGATCTTCTGGTAATGTGCTCATATTTGGTATTCTCTCTATACCACTGCTACAATTTTTCCTATGATATTTCTTTATTGTGTAAGAAATATTCTTTGATTTATCTATAATTTCATATACTCAATCTCTATTAAGGAAAAAAATGGACTTAGAAAAAAGAACTGAAATACCTAATTCATTAGAAGAACATTGGATGCCATTTACATCTAATAGAGACTATAAAAATAGTCCAAGATTAATGGTTAAGGCAGAAGGTGTTTATTATACTGATCATTATGGAAATAAATTAATTGATGCTAGCTCAGGATTATTTTGTAGTCCAGCGGGTCATTCAAGACCAGAAATAAGAGAAGCAGTATCTAAACAATTAGAGCAATTAGATTATGTTCAACCATTTCAACAAGGTTTTGGTGGTTCATTTGATTTAGCTAGAAAAGTTTCAAAACATACGCCCGAAGATTTAAATAAAATATTTTTTACTATTTGTGGTTCATCAGCTGTAGAAACAGCAATTAAGACAGCCATAGCATATTTTAAATCAAAAGGAGAAGGTCATAGATCTCACATAGTAGGAAGAGAAAGAGGTTATCATGGAATGAATATTGGAGGAATTTCTGTTGGCGGAATGATTGCTAATAGAAAAACTTTCTCAAATATTCTCATGCCAAATGTACATCATCTAAGACATACTCATCTACCTGAAAATTTATTTGTAAAGGGAGAACCTGAAACAGGTGCTGATCTTGCAGATGATCTTGAAAGGATTGCTGGTAACATAGGTGCTGAAAATATTGCTGCATGTATTGTTGAGCCAGTAGCAGGATCAACAGGAACTTTAGTTCCGCCAAAAGGATATTTAAAAAGACTAAGAGAAATTTGTGACAAACACGGAATTCTTTTAATTTTTGATGAAGTTATTACTGGCTGGGGAAGAATGGGCGCCCCATTTGCAGCCCAAGCTTTTGATGTTTGTCCAGATATCATGACAATGGCTAAAGCAATTACTAATGGTGTTGTACCTTTAGGAGCAGTAGCTTCACGTGATCATATCTATGACACTATTGTTGATGCTTCACCTACAGGAGCTATAGAATTTTTTCATGGTTATACTTATTCTGCTATACCTGTTTCAATGGCAGCAGGTTTAGCAATGCAAGATATAATCGAGAAAGAAGATTTATTTAATAGAGCAAAAGATATGTCTCCATATTTCTTAGATGGTTTATTTACTTTGAAAGACTTAGATATCATTACTGATATAAGAGGATATGGAATGATGGGAGGAATTGATATTAAAATGGATGAGCGTTTAGGCAAAGCTGGATATGCTTGTTTTAAAAAATTATTTGAAGCAGGCTTAAGCTTGAAAGCAACAGGTGATTGTTTAATTGTTGCACCTCCATTTACTTGTGAAAAAAAACATATTGATGAGATAATTGAAAAATTGAGAACAGGTATCTCAAACTATATGCATGACAGATAATGAAAATAGGTGTTCCCTCTGAGATTAAAGCTCAGGAGTCTAGGGTCGGGCTTACTCCGCAAAGTGTTAAAGAATTAGTAAAGAATAAACATACAGTACTAATACAAAAAGATGCCGGTATTGGCGCTGGATTTTCAAATAGCGATTATGAATTATCAGGTGCAAAAATTGTAAATTCAGCTGAAGATATTTTCAATGATTCTGAAATGATTGTAAAAGTAAAAGAACCTCTAATGAATGAAGTATCAATGATAAGAGAAAACCAAATTTTGTTTACTTACTTACATCTTTCAGCAGCTCCAGAATTGACAAAGGGTTTAATTGATTCAAATTCAATTTGTATAGCTTATGAAACAGTAAGTGATCATAATAATAAATTACCACTTCTTGCACCTATGAGTGCTGTAGCCGGTAGAATGTCAATTCAAGCTGGTGCGTATTCACTTGAAAAACATAAGGGTGGAAGTGGTTTGCTCTTAGGGGGTGCGCCCGGGGTTCAACCTGGAAATGTCTTAATTTTAGGTGGAGGTGTTGTAGGTGAAAATGCAGCAATAATTGCTACAGGCATGCAAGCAAAAGTTTTCATCGTTGATAAATCAGAAAAAAGATTAGAAGAATTACAAGAAAAATTTGGTGATAGAATACAACCACTACACAGTGATAAAATAATTCTAAAAGATTATATTTCTGAATGTGATTTACTAATTGGTGGTGTGCTTGTTCCAGGCTCTAATGCTCCAAAGATTATAACTAAGGACATGATCAAAGAAATGAAAAGTGGATCTGTAATTGTTGATGTTGCAATTGATCAAGGTGGTTGTGTTGAAACTAGTAAACCAACAACTCATGCAAACCCTACATATGTTGTTGATGATGTTGTTCATTATTGTGTTGCAAATATGCCAGGGGGAGTTCCTAGAACCTCCACTCTTGCTTTAAATGCAGTCACTTTGCCATTTATTCAAAACTTAGCTTCTAATGGTTTTAAAGATGCGTTGAAAAATGATAAAAATTTTATGAATGGTTTAAATATTTTTAAAGGTGCCGTTACATATAAAGCTATTGCCGAAGATTTAAATTATGATTATGCTAATCCAGAAACTTTAGTACACTAAAAACTATTAGAAGCCTCTACCATTATCTTTAATTTTATTTTTGCCAAATCTCGAGGTAAGTGACCAAGCCCACAATCAGGAGCAACAATTAATTGTTCCTTATCAATAAACTTTAATACATCATTTATTCTTGAGACAATTTCTTCTTTAGTCTCAACTTGAGAGCTTGCTATTTTTACTAAACCAAAAATGACTTTTGTTTGTTTAAAATTTTTTAAAAAATTTAAATCATTATATCGATGAGCATCTTCTATAGAAACTGTATCTATAATTGATTCATCTAAAGCTTTACTAATTTTACTGTAAGAATCTAAAGGCGCTTTTGGATAATCTACTGCATCTAATTTATCAGGATAGCCACAACAAATATGAGTAATTTTTTCAATACTTTGATTATTTATATCCTTAAAACATCTTTCTAGGTTTTTGATTCCAAAATTAAGAGCATTTTCAGGTTTTCTAGCAAACAATGGTTCATCGACTTGAATATATTTACATCCTGCATCAACTAATCTTTTAATTTCTACATTAATAGCATCAGCTAAGTCTTCACCCATATTTTCATCTGAATCATAAAATGTATTTGCTATGGTGTCTGTTATAGTCATTGGTCCAGGAATAGTAATTTTTAAATCATTATTTGTTAAACTCTGATTTTTTTTCCATTCTTCAACTAAAAAAGATTCTTTTGCTTTAACTTTTGAAGTTATTGTTGGTAACCAGCATTTATAATTCCCTGTCCTAGCAACTTTTTCTGTGAGATTTGCAAAATCAATTCCTTCTAAATATCTACAATGATAGTGAATATAATTTTCTCTTCTAACTTCACCATCGGTTAGGATATCAATACCGCATTCTTCCTGATCACTAATTATTTCTTTTGTAGCTTTATTAAATAACTCTTCAACATTATCGCCCATTTTATTTATTTCATCTTCGTAAAATTTAGTTGGATATTCTGTATCTGTACCACCAGAAGCATTAAACCAATCAGTTATTTTTAAGTAGCTTGGTTTTGGATAGGCGCCTATAACAGTCGTTAGCATATATTTATTATTCCATTTTCCTGCTAAATGGTCCAGAATTTATATTAACACCTGAACTGGAAAGTTTAGTGTTTGATAATTGTCGCTCCTGATGAATCATGCGGTGACTTAACAATTTTGATACTAGTTCATGTTTTATATCTTGAAATTCTCTTAAGTCTGATAGATCATTTATTTCCTCAGGATCTTTTTCTAAATCAAATAATAAACATGGCAATGAAGGAAAATGAACATATTTCCATTTATTATTTCTAATGACCGATAGATTACATTGTTCGGGTGCTAATTTTTTATCTTTAACAAATGAAGTACTCTCTCTAAAATCAAAATCAAAAACAACATATTCTTTATTAGGTGATTTTTCGTATTTATGATTGATATTTTGCATAAGTGATTGACCATTCCAATCAATAGGGATGTCACCACCAAGCCATTCTAAAATTGTAGGAGCAACATCTACAGATTCTGTTAAATGGTTAATTTCTTTTGGATTGTTTTGAGGCACATAAATAAATAATGGAATTCTATAAGAAGAGTCCCACCAACCTAATTTCCCCCATAAATTATTTTCATTTAACATCTCTCCATGATCACTAGTAAATATTATCATTGTATTCTCTTCTTGCCCTGATTCTTTAAGAGCATTCAAAATTTTACCAATATTAAAATCAACTTCAGCGCACATAGCAAAATAGACACTCATAATATTTTTGATATCTTGATCTTTTAAAAGATCATAATTAATTTCAGAATAATTTTCTTTTAATAAAAATTTTTTACATAACTCTTCAAGTAGTGGATGTTTTTTTGATAATTCTTTCAGTGAAATATCATTTTGAGGTAATTTAATATTATCTGGATTAAATTTACTAAACCATGGATCAGCTACATGAAAGGGTGGATGTGGTTTTAAAAAAGATACATGCATAAAAAATGGATCTTTGACTTTTTTTAAATCGTAAACAACTTTGTCCGCTAAAAATGCAGTGTCTGAAAACTCAGTTGGAATATAATATGGTTCATAAATATACGCTTGATCATCTTTAGGCTTTCTTCCTTTGTACAAATCTTCTGCTTTATTAATTTCAAAACCATTTTGATTAAGATGGTTAGCCCAGGGTTCTGGTTTTCCTCCTGGTAAAACACAACCATCATCAAACCCTTCCATTGGTGATTCGTAAGTAAAATTTTTTTTATCTTTTGGATCCAAATATCTTGGATCCCAAGAGGTATCAGTGTATCCGTAAAGTCTTGGATTATAATTTAGTTTACGAACTTCTTTAGCTATATTTGTAAATCTTTTATCAAGAGGAGCACCATTATATACTGAACGATGTATAAATGGATATAAACCTGTTAGCATAGTAGTTCTAGATGGACCACATGGAACAATACCTGCAAAGTGTGATTTAAAAATAACACTTTTTTTTGCTAATTTATCCAAATTAGGAGTGAGAGCATATTCATGATTTAAAAAACTAAAGCAATCGAAGCGCCACTGATCAGCACATATAAAAAGTACAGATTTTTTGATTTTCTTCATATTCTACTAAATACTAAAGTAATTGAAAAGAAATACACAATTTTTTAAAAAAAACGTAATAAATTTGTCAATTATTTTTGCTAAAAGCTCAAATTTGTATAAAAAAAATACATACGATAAATTTATCTTATAGGAGAAAATATATGTTAAAAAAAATACTCGTAGCATTGGTATTTTCTTCCGCGATGTTTGTATGGAGTGGAAGCTCTTTTGCAGGCGGTCATTGCGTAGGCTCAACCATGAGCGATGCATATACTGGCGGAAAATATCCACAGCAATATGAGTTATCAGAATACGAAAGTGCAGCTAGTTGTACGATGAAGTTTTCAGAGAACCCAAGTATTGCTAGTATTAATGCAACAATTCAAGGGAACCCAGGAAGCCTACCTCCGGTTGAGGATAGATTACCTGATGAACCACTTGTTGTAGTGCCATATGAATCAATTGGTAAATATGGAAACACTATTAACTTCTTATCTAATGCAACTGAAGCTGGTACTTCAGATATGCTTTCTACTCGACATGTTAACTTAGTTCGTTTTGCTGATGACTTGTCAACTGTAGTTCCAAATGTTGCAAAAGATTATGAATGGAATGATGATTATACTACTTTAACATTCATGTTACGTAAAGGTCACAAGTGGTCAAATGGTGAACCTTTTGTAGCTAGAGATGTAGAGTTTTGGTACGAAGACTTGATGATGAATCCAAAAATTCGTGAAAAACCATATCCATATCTATTAGTTGGTGGTGAGCCAATGACTGTTGATGTAATTGATGATCAAACAGTAAGATTTAACTTACCATCTCCGTTTCCTGGTTTACTTGCTACTTTAGCTACATCTTATAACCAAGCTTTTATGCCTTCACATTTCCTAGAACAATTCCATCCGGAAATTGATTCAAATGCTGATGCGAATGCACAAGCTTTAGGTTTCGCAGATGGCTGGGATGCTTTAGCGGCTTATTATGGTAACTCAGGTTGGACTGATACTCCAACTCCGTTATTAAGAAATCCAGAGTTAGTAGATGGTTTACCATATGCTGCTTATCCTTCTTTAGAAGCTTACATGACTATTGAAGATACTACTGAAGGTAGAGTATATGCTGCAAACCCATACTTTTTTCAAGTTGATACAGCTGGGAATCAATTACCATACATTGATTATCAAAATGAGAGATATATCAATGAAAATGAAATAAGATTATTGAAACTTGTTAATGGTGAAGTTGATTACAAATCTCAATCTGTACAACTTGAGTCTGCGCCTCAATTATTAGATGGAGCAGAGTCTGGAGGCTATAATATTCAAATTAACCCAGGTTGTGGTGCAGCACTATTTAGCTTCAACGTCACTCACCCAGACTTAGAAAAACGTAAAGTTTACGGTGATATTCGTTTCCGTCAAGCAATGTCAATTGCTCTAGATAGAAATGAAATTAACGATGTTGCTTACTATGGTATGGGTGTTGTAGAGCAGTTCACAGGTATGTCACCAGCTCCTGATTTCGTACGTGAAGATATGAAAATGTATATGACTCAATATGATCCAGATGGTGCTAAAGCACTTCTAGATGAAGTTGGTCTTAAGGACGTTGACGGTGATGGCTTTAGAGAACTCCCTAATGGAGACCCTTTTGCTATGAACATTGACTATGCTACTCAAGGTATAGGTGGTGTAGAAGTTGAGTTAGTTGCTCGTATGTGGAACGATGTAGGAGTTAAAACTTCTTTTAAAGAGGTAACTCCTGATGAATATCGTGGTTCACAATCTTCAAATGCATTAGATGTCCATGCATGGGACAAAGGTCAACCTTTAGCAATTATTGCAGGTGATCCTGAAACATTCAAAGCGCCTTTTGGAAACTACTTTAACCATACGCAAGGAATGTTGTGGGCAGCTTACATTGATAGTAACGGTGATGAAGGTGTAGAACCTCCTCAATGGGTTTACGATTTAAGTGATGGTATTGATAAATTTCAATCATATGCTTTAGGTACACCTGAATCAAATGAGTGGGGTGAAAAAATTACAACAATGTTAACAGAGCAAACTTTGTTAATTGGAACTGTAAAAGCACCTTTCCCAACATATCATAGAAATGCTTTGAAAAACTTTACACAATTCAAAACAACTTCTTATGAATATTATAGAACTTATCCATATTTAGCTACTCAGTGGTGGTTAGACGAATAAGTCAACTATAAATTTACTTAAAAGCGGCAATTTTTTATTGCCGCTTTTCTTTTTTCTACTATTCTTAAAAATCAATTAAGAGAAATCATGCTATGATTAATTTTGTTCAGTTTACATTTACAAGAGCATTTTTAGCTATTGTAACTTTATTAATTGTTTGTTTCATAGTTTTTTCTTTAATGGAATTAGTACCTGGAACGTGTGCTGAAAGATATTTAGCTTTTAAAAATACTCAGGGCTCTCAAATTACTTATGAAGATATTGAAGCAGAAAAAATTCGCTTAGGCTTAGATAAACCATTCCTTTATAGGTATGGAAAGTGGATTTCTGACATTGTTATCAATCAAGATTTTGGTGATAGTTGTATTCTAAGAATGAATATTAATGAATTATTAAGTGGAAGATTTACTTTATCTCTAACCATATGTTTAGTAGCATTAATATTTTCATATTTAATTGCTATACCTGTAGGCATTATTTCAGCCACGACAAAATATGCATCATTAGATAACACTCTAAAGTTTATTAGTTACCTTGGCATAGCATTGCCAAATTTTTTAGTAGCACTTTGTATAATGCTTTTTATGACAATCTATTATGGAGATACGATGACAGGATTATTTTCTCAAGAATATGAAAATGAACCATGGTCATCAGCAAAGTTAATGGATTTTTTAGGTAGAGCATGGCTGCCTATTTTTGTTTTAGGATGGAATGCAACTGCCTTTGCGTTGCAAACTGTCAGAGCTTTAATGTTAGATGAAAATGACAAGTTATATGTAATGGCGGCAAGAGCAAGAGGTGTATCAGGGATGAGTTTGCTTTGGCGATATCCAGCAAAGCATTCTTTAGGACCTGTAATAAATTCTATAGGATTTGATTTAAATAGAATTTTTAGTGCACTTCCAATAGTTGCTCTGATTTTAATTTTGACTGAGGCAGGAGCTTTATTAATAGAAGCTTTGGCTAGATCAAATGATCAGCAACTAGCTGGAGCAATAATATTTTTACTTACAGCAACAATCGTTTTTGTTAATTTTGTTACAGATATAATTTTAGCAATAATGGATCCAAGAATAAGAAAAGGAGTTATGGGTGGAGGTTAGTAATCAAAAAAAAGAAGCTTATTATACAGCTACACAGATGCAATTAGTAAGAACACGCTTTTTTGGAAATAGATCGGCAATGATTGCAGGTTCAATATTACTTTTCATGATTGTTTGTAGTCTATTCTCAGATTTTTTATCTCCATATGATCCTACTATTAATGGTCGGGACAAAGATTATGAAAATGGAGCACCTCAGGTTCCGATGTTTTGGGATGAAAATGGTTTTTCACCAAGGCCATTTTTACACACTTTAACAAAATATAGAGGAGCTGATACTAATTTTAGATGGGTCTATAAAACTGATACAGAAAAAAGAAGATATGTTTATTTTTTTGTTGAAGGTTGGGAGTATAAAGTTTTTGATTTTAATATAAATCTTCCAGGAAAAATTTTAGATTTTAAAATTCCAGGTTTTACATTCAATACTCATTTATTTGGAGTTGAAGAAGGTGGTATTCATATATTTGGAACAGATAAGGCAGGAAAAGATTTATTTAGCAGAACCTTGAGCGCAATTTATATTTCACTAGCTGTAGGGACACTTGGTGTTTTTATATCATTTGTACTATCCCTAATTATAGGTGGAATATCAGGTTACTATGGTGGATGGATTGATAGTGTATTGCAAATGTTTACTGATGCAATTCGAACGGTTCCGCCAATACCTCTGTTTATGTGTCTTGCTGCCTTTGCGCCATTAGAATGGAGTTCTGAATTACGGTTCTTTTTTATTTCCTGTTTACTTGGATTAATTTCATGGCCAACACTTGCTAGAAGAGTAAGAACGCATCTACTTAGTGAAAGAAGCCAAGAATATATTCTTGCTGCAAAACTTTGTGGAGCATCATCTACTCACATTATTATAAGACACTTGTTACCAAGTTTCACGAGCTATATTATTGTCGATTTAGTCATTAGTTTCCCATACATGTTATTATCTGAAACAGCTTTAAGTTTTATAGGACTTGGTTTGAGAGAACCAGTAAACTCTCTAGGTGTACTTTTACAAAATGCAACAAAGGCCGACGTACTTTTAAACTATCAATGGTATTTTATCCCTGTATTTTTCTTAGTCGTATTAATTTTAACATTTGTCTATGTGGGGGATGGATTACGTGATGCAGCTGATCCTCATAAGGTAAAATAATATGAGTCATTTATTAGAAGTAAAAAATTTAGATGTAAAATTTGATACTGATGAAGGTAGAATTACTGCAGTTGAAAATATCTCTCTTTCTGTAGATCAAGGTGAAGTACTTGGTATAGTTGGTGAATCCGGATCAGGTAAATCTGTGACTGCTAAATCGATTATGAAATTAAATCCAGGTAATACTTCTTATAATGAAGACGCAGAAATAATTTTAGACAACGAAAATGTTCTTCAATTTACCTCTAAGCAAGACTTAAAAAAAATAAGAGGTGGTAAAGTATCAATGATTTTTCAAGAGCCTATGGCAAGTTTTGCTCCAGCAATAAAAATTGGCGCACAAATGGTTGAGCAATTACTAATTCATAAAAATATTAATAAAGAGGAAGCAAAATCAATATCCATAAACATGCTAAAAAGAGTAGGCATAGCAGATGCAGAAAAACGGTTTAATCAATATGCATTTGAATTATCTGGGGGAATGCGTCAAAGAGCAATGATAGCTATGGCACTATCAACAATGCCTAAACTTTTATTAGCAGATGAGCCAACAACTGCTTTAGATGTAACAATTCAAGCTCAAGTAATTAACCTAATTAAAGATATTATTAAAGAATATCAAATGGGAGTAATATTTATTACTCACGATCTAGGTGTTATTGCACAGGTAGCTGATCATGTAGCGGTTATGTATTTGGGAAGTGTAGTGGAGAAAGGTCCAGTAAATGAGATCCTTAAAAACCCAAAACATCCTTATACAAAAGGGCTATTACAAGCTTTACCTGACATAAATAACTTAGACGCACCGTTATCTCCAATACCTGGAAACATTCCAAGTCCATTAGATAGACCAACAGGGTGTGTATTTAGAACTAGATGCCCCCATCATAATCCAGAAGGAAAAGATGGTAAAATAGAAATGAAATTAATTGAAGTTGAACCAGGTCACTGGGTTGATCAATGTGGAATTAAGTGTGGTCAAAATGGGTGATAATTTAATTTCAGTAAATAATGTTTCAGTAAATTTTGATTATCAAGAAAATTTTATTTCAAAAAAACAAAAAATACATGCTGTAAACAATATCAATATCAAAATTAAAAAAGGATCTTTTTTTGGTTTAGTTGGTGAATCTGGTTCAGGAAAAACTACTCTTGGTAGAGCAATACTTGGAGCTAATAAAATTAGTTCTGGAAATGTTATTTTTCATGACGATGAAAAAGATTATGATTTAACAGATATGAACAAACAAGATTTAAAAGAATATAGAAAAAAAGCTCAATTAATTTTTCAAGATCCTTATGCTGCTTTAAGTCCAAGAATGACAGTGAGGGATATTATTGCAGAGCCTTTAGAAGTGATGAAAATAACAAACTCAAGACAAGAAACTGATGAAAGAGTAAGAGACATTGCTTCAAAATGTAGATTAAATATTGAGCATTTAAGAAGATTTCCTCATGCATTTTCTGGAGGACAAAGACAAAGAATATCAATTGCAAGAGCCTTAGTAAGTAATCCAAAATTTATAGTAGCAGACGAAAGTGTTGCTGCTTTAGATGTATCAATACAAGCAGATATATTAAATCTTTTAAAACAACTTCAAACCGAGCTTAACTTAACTTATTTATTCATAAGTCATGATTTAAGTGTAGTAGCTCATGTATGTGATGTTGTTGCAGTTATGTATTTGGGGCACATAGTTGAAATGGGACCCTCAAGAGAATTATTTAAGAATCCAAAACATTCTTACACAAAGGCACTATTATCTTCTATTCCATCAATTGATCCAGAGAAAAGATCTGAAGCTATAGAACTAAAGGGAGAAATTCCTAGTGCATTAAATCCACCTCCAGGTTGTGTGTTTAGAACCAGATGTCCTAATCCTGGAGTAGATTGCAAAGGTGGAGAAATAAAAATGGGCCTTATTGAAGTTGAACCAGGTCACTGGGTCGATCAGTGTTGTGCTCTATAAGTAGTTTTTATAATTGTAATGAAAAATATAGCATTTATTGGAACCTCTCATATTCATACACCAAATTTTATTTCTAAGGTAATTTCAAACATTAAAATTAATTGTATTGGTGTTTGGGACAAAGACAAGAACAGGTCAAAAAGTGACTCAGAAAAACTGAAATGTAAGAATTATGATAACTATATTGATTTATTGAAAGAACCTAATTTAGATGGTGTTATTGTGTGTTCAGAAACTAATTTGCACTATGAATTAGTTAAACAGATTACCGAGAATAAAAAAAACTGTTTTATAGAAAAACCTTTGGGGATAGGAAAAAAAGATTCTTTTGAAATGGCAAATCTTATTGAGTCTTCAAATATTATTTTTCAAACTGGATATTTCATGAGAAGCAATCCTGTTTACATAAAACTTAAAGAATTAATTGCTGCTAATTATTTTGGCGAAATTTCAAGAATTCGACTCATTAATTGTCACGATGGTCTTATGAGGGATATTTTCAAAAACTATCAATGGATGACAGATCCTAAGGTTGCAGGCGTTGGAGCTTTTGGTGATTTAGGAACACATGTTTTAGATCTTCTTTTATGGTTTTTTTCTGATGTTGAGTCAGTGAGCGCAACCTTTACAAAAGTATATAATCAATATCCAGATTGTGAAGAAAGTGGAGAAGCTTTAATAAAATTTAAAAGCGGGTTGATAGCTAGTATTGCTGCGGGATGGATAGATGTAGCTCAGCCTTATACTATTTTTGTAAGTGGAACGAAAGCTCACGCAAGAACAACGAATGAGCAATTAATTATAAACGAAAATAAGGAAGGTAAAAAAATAGAAAGAATAGAAGAAAATTTACCAGAAACATTGCCTCATGCATTTGATTTGTTTCTCAATTCATTAATTGATAACAATACTAAAAATCTAGTTACTCCTACAGAAGCAGCATTGAGAAGTAGTATAATGGAATCAATTTACCAATCGGAAAAAGAAAAAAAATGGATAAATACCTAAATTAAAAAATATAAATATGAGTAAAATAAAAGTTGGCATTATTGGCGTTGGGGGTATTGCAAAGTTACATGTACCTGGTTGGCGCATGTCAGAACATGCAGAATTAATAGCAGGTTCCGATATAAATAATTCTATTCTTGAAGATTGGGGTAATATAAATCAAATAAAAAAATTATATCTTGATCCCTTAGATATGATTAATGATCCAGATATAGATGTAATAGATATTTGTGCGCCTAATAACTATCATTGTGATTTAGCAATTAAAGCAATGCAAGCTGGCAAAGATGTTTTATGTGAAAAACCTTTAGCTCCAAATGCCTCACAAATAAAAAAAATGATTGAAGTAAGAGATCAAACGAAAAAAAAATTAATGTGTGCTCAACACTTTAGATTCAGAAAAGATTCTCAATTAATAAAAGATCAATCCAGATCAATTGGTTCGATATATCATGCACGTTCTTGGATGCTTAGAAGAAATTTTTTACCAGTCTCACTTGGTTTTTTAAAAAAAGAAAATTCAGGGGGAGGGCCTTGTATTGATATAGGGGTGCACGTATTAGATTTAACTCTTTGGTTTATGAACAATCCAGAACCACTTTCTGTGACGGGTGTCTCAAAAACTGAATTAGCAAAGCAGCCAAATTCTTTTAGTTACAATGGACAGTACGATAAGGAAGCAATGAACGTTGAAGATTTTGCAGCTGCGTTTGTTAGGTTTAAAAATGGTGCAACATTAATGCTTGAAGTATCATGGATGCTTCATCATAAACTGCCAGAAGATAAAATAGAAGATATGCAGGTATGGTTATATGGAAGAGAAGCTGGTTTACATTGGCCTAATTGTGAGATTATAAAAAATGATATCAATTCTCAAACTCACATAACTAAAAAAATTGAAGGAAATTTACAAGACACTATTGAACCTCATGCCAAAGAATGTATCGAGTTTGCAGAGTTTGTTGCAAACGATCAACCAGTTACTATTCCAGCTGAACATTCTCTACAAGTAATGAAAATTTTAGCTGGAATTTATAAAAGTCAAGAAGTAGGAAAAGAAATTATTTTAGAATAATAGATTATGAATAATGAAAAATAATTTATTATTAGCTGTTATATTATCACTCTCAGGTTTGTTTTTATTGGATTGTATGGGGATTGCGATAAAGTTTTTACGAAACGAATATCCAGCAGCTCAACTTTCTGTTTTTAGAAATTTATTTGGAATGATCCCATGTGTTATTGCTTTATATTTTTCACATGATTGGCATCAAAATGGTAGAAAAATAAAAATAACGCAATGGAAGTTAGGATTATTCCGCGGAGTATTTGTAGCATTGGCTCAATTATGTCTCTATACTTCTTATGCTTACTTACCTTTTGCTTTAGTCGCTACCATGGAATACACTGGACCCATGATGGTCACCCTTCTTGCGATTCCTTTATTAGGTGAAAAATTTGGTTGGTACAAAATGAGTGCAGTAATTTCTGGTTTTGCAGGTATCGTTTTAATTATGCAACCTTGGTCATCAGACTTTAATTATATGTTACTACTTCCTATACTCGCTGCTTTTGGATATTCATTAGCAAGGGTAACATCCTTAAGTTTTGAGGATCATGTTCCTTCACCACTTATCAATTTGTATGGTCAAACAGGGACAATCATAGTTGCATGTATGTTAGTAGTGTTTTTTGGTATGTGGGAAAATTTCAAAAGTATAAATGATTTCTTAGTAGTTTGTGTAATGGGGATTGCAGGAGGATCTGGAACTTTACTTTTAATATATGGTGCTAGAAAAGCAGAACTTAGTAAAATTATGCCATTTGATTATATCGAGATATTTTTTGCACTTATTTTAGGTTGGATATTTTTTGCAGAATGGCCAGTTGATCAACTCTTCCCAGGTGCTTTTTTCATAGTTTTAGGTGGATTAATCATTTATCTTCAACAAAGAAAAAATAATTTTCAAAGATTAAGGAAAACATAATGGAATATAAAATTACCAAACTTCAAAATGATAAAGGTTTAGATATTGACATAGTTAATATTATTAACTCAAACAATTATAGTTTTAGTTTTTATACTTATGGTGGTTATATGAGTGAAATTTGTATTCCAATTTCTTCGAATGTTTCTGAAACAGAGGATGTTTTATTAGGTTATGGTAATTTAGATGATTGCCTGGAAGCTCATGGATATTTCAATTCAATTATCGGAAGAGTTTGTAATAGAATAGGGCAAAGTAAATTTACTCTTAATGGGAAAGAATATAATTTATATTCCAATACTGAACCTGATCATCTTCATGGTGGAGAGGTAGGTTTCAATAAAAAGATTTGGAAAATAGCCGATATTAAAAAAACAAGCCAAAGTATAAAAGTAGAGCTCACTTACCAGTCTAAACATTTAGAAGAAAATTATCCAGGCAACCTAAATTGTAAAACTATTTACGAACTTAATAATAATAACGAAATTCTAATTTCCTTTAATGCTACTACAGATCAAGATACTATTGTTAATATGACTAATCATAACTATTGGAATTTCCATGGCCATAAAGATAATTATAAAAATATTACTGACCATGTTGTAAGAATATCATCTAATCAAATTTGCGAAACTGATGAGGGATCAATTCCTACTGGTAAATTATTCGATGTAGTTAATACAAAATATGATCTTAATAATTCATTTGAAATAAATAAATCTTTTTTAGATGGCGGTGGTATTGATCACAATTATGTTCTCAAGGATTATTCTATTGATCAATCTATAGCTTCCATCTACAGTAATATTACTGGTATGGGAGTTGAATACTCGACTGATCAACCTGGAATACAATTTTATACTGGTAATATGATGAAAGATTCATATCATGGCAAACATAATCGAAATTATGGATTACAATATGGTATGTGTCTCGAGACGCAAATTTTTCCAGATGCTATTAATCAACCAAATTTTCCATCAACTATATTAAAAGTAGGCGAAACATATAATTCAAATACAAAAATAAAATTAAGAAATGATTTTAAATAAATTAATTTATTGTTTTATAATTTTATATCTATAGACATCCGCATAAATGAAAATCAGTAAAAAAATCATCGATAATTTAAAAAAAGGTGGAGTAGATTTTTACTTAAGTGTTCCTTGTAAGTTATTAGCCAACATGATTGATATTCTTGAAAATGATAAAGATGTTTATTATTCAGCTGTACCAAGAGAGGAAGAAGGTATGGGTATTTGTGCTGGAGCTTATTTAGGAAATAAATTCCCATGTATAATGATGCAGAATACAGGGATTGGAAATTCAGTGAATGCAATTGTTTCTCTATTACAATTATATCAAATGCCTGTTGTTTTTTTAATTAGTTACAGGGGTACACCTGGTGAGCCAGTAGGAGCACAAGGTGGAATGGCTAAAATAACTGAAGATATTTTACAAACTTTAAGAATACCTATGTTGCATTGTTCTTCAGAAAATGATCTTGAGAAAATTTCAACATTTAGCAAACATGCCAAAGTTGTTGAATCACCAGTAGCTATTTTATGTGATTTCAATTTAATGAAAGATGATAAATGAACCGTTTTGACTTATTAAATAAAATACAAAAAATTCTTAAAGAGAACCTAGTTATTTGTAATATAGGTCTTCCGTCTCAAGAATTATATAAAATTAGTGATCAACCAAATTTTTTTTATATGTTAGGCAGTATGGGCTTATCATCTTCTATTGGCTTAGGCTTGGCACTATCCCAAAATAAACACGTTATTAGTATAGATGGTGATGGGTCTGTTTTAATGAATATGAATACACTAGCAACAATTGGAAATAGAGCACCATCAAATTATACTTTATTAATAATTGATAATGGATCATATGGATCAACAGGAGATCAAAGGACTTTTACTGATGAAAATACTTCTTTAAAAGATGTTGCAATAGGCGCTGGTTGTAACAATGTAGTTGAATGTTCTGGAGATGAAACAGTAAATGAATTATCAAAGGCTATTGAAGATCAAAATAATTCTTACGTAATTATCTCTAAAATTAATTCTGGAAATGTCAAAATTGATCCAATTCCTCTCAACCCTATAACGATCAGAGATAGATTTAGAAAGTTTATAGGTATAGTTAAATACCTCTAAATAAATATTTATGATCATTTGTGCAGGATCAATATTTTTAGATAATATTAGTAGGATAGATCAGTTTCCAAAAAAACCAATTAAAGTTTTATCTAAAGGTATTGATAAAAGGTTAGGTGGTTCAGCAGCAGTATCAGCATTTACTGCTAAAAAATTAGGTTGTGAAACTAAATTTATTGGAAAATTTGGAGATGATGATGCTTCTGTTTTCTTAAAAAATGAATTTAAAAAATTTTCAATTAATATCAATAAATCTATTTCAATAAAAAAATGTAAATCCTCACAAAGTTTTGTAATTGAAGATTTAAATGGTGAAAGATTGCTAGCTGCTTATAATGACCCAAAGTTACTTAATTATAAGAAAATACCAAATTTAGATTTTAGAAAAAAAGATATTTATGCAGTAGATATGAGGTGGATTAGAATAGCGACTGAAATTGCCAGAAAGACTAACAAAAATAATATTAAATGTGTTGCAGATTTAGATAATTTTAAAAAAACATCACGTATATCACAAATTGTTAAAAATGCTTCCCATCCCATATTTTCTGAAGAGGGTTTAAAAACATATAAGCGAAATTCAAATATGAAAACTGCTCTTTTTGAAATATTTAATGAAACACAAAAATTTGTAGCGGTTACATTAGGCTCCCAAGGCGTTCTTTGGGTAGATAACAATTCATTGTATCACTGTAAAATTCCAAAAGTTAAAACAGTTGAAACAAATTGTGCAGGAGATGTATTTCATGGAGCTTTCGCATCAGCCTTATCTCTAAATAAATCAAATATAGAAAGTATTATTTTTGCATCTGCCACTGCAACTTTAAAATGTATGCAAAGTGGGGGTATATATTCAATACCTAAAATTAGTTTAGTTAATAAATTTTCAAAAAAAATAAAAATTAGTAAAATTTAATGATAAATATTTTAATTACAGAATTTATAGATCCAGAAGCATTAAAAATATTAAGTAAAGATTTTAATGTAATCTATAAAAAAGATATTTGGGAAAATTCTGATTATTTAAAAAAAGAAATTAATAAATTTGATGGAATAATTGTAAGAAATAAAACAAATTTAAATCAATCTATTTTAGAGAAAGCAGCAAATTTAAAGTACATTGGTAGACTTGGTGTAGGTCTAGATAATATTGACACTGAATACTGTAAAAAAAATAATATATTTGTTCAACCAGCCACTGGGATGAATGCTGACTCTGTAGCAGAATATGTAATAAGCTCTTCACTTAGCCTATTAAAGAAAACAAAGCAAATAAATGAAAAAACACAAAGTGGGCAATGGCCTAGAACGTCAATTACTACGAATGAGTTAAGGGGAAAAATTTTAGGTCTAATAGGATTTGGTGATATAGCAAAAAAAGTTTTAAAACTTATAAATGCATTTGAAGTTACTACTATTGCATTTGACCCTTTTATAACCTCTCAAGAAATGGAAGAACATAATGTTAAAAAAGTAACTTTTGAAAATATTCTTTCTTTAGCTGATATAATTTCTATACATGTACCGTTAAATAATGAAACGAAATATTTATTTGATAAAAAAATATTTCAAAAAATGAATAACAAACCAATTATAATTAATTCATCAAGAGGAGGAATTATAAACGAAATAGATCTACTTGAAGCATATAAGAATAATTATGTTTCAGGATTTGCATTAGATGTTTATGAACATGAGCCAGTAAACAAAATATTTTTAAAAAATATTACAAACGATATGAATTGTATTTTATCACCTCATATTGCAGGGGTTACAGAAGAATCCAATACTAGAGTAAGTGAGTTTATTATGAATAAAACAAACGAATTTTTTTCATAATTTTTAAATTTTAAATTCATCCATTTTAACAATTCTATTTTCTTTTATAGAAATTTCAGCAGCTTCACCAATTGCAACTGCTTGTAAACCATCATTTAGACTTACAGCAGCTGGTTTAGAATTTTCAATAGAATCGAGAAATGAAATATGCTCATAATATGTAGAGCCATGATGATTTCCTACTTTTAAAATCTCTTCATCTACTTCCACAATCTCATCAAGAGTTTTTCCATTTTTTCGATATCCAATCCTTAATTCAGACGAGTTTTTGCCTGAGCTAGCTGAAGGTACAGCGGTTTCAATTTTACCGATATCTCCAACTGCACATAACTCTTCTTGATTTGTTGAGTTTTCAGCAAACATACAGAGATCAAGCAAAGCTCTAACTCCATTTTGAAAATCAACAATTACATAAGCATTATCGAGAATATCTGGAGTTTTATTATTATATTTTTCGTTTAAATGATTAACATCTTGGTTGCCACTTGCATAAACTTGTTTTGCTTCACTTTTTACAATTAATCTCATTAGATCAAAAAAATGACAGCATTTTTCAACTAATGTGCCTCCTGTATTTTCTGCAAATCTATTCCAGTTATTCACCTTAACTAAAAAAGGAAATCGGTGTTCTCTAATTGATAACATTTTTAAATTACCTATTGTTTTATTATGAATTTCATCAATCATTCTCTTTACTGGCGGCATATATCTATATTCCATTGCTGTCCAAATTAAACCTGGATAATTTTTAGTTAAATCTCTGAATTCAATACAATCTTTAATTGTTGTACATAACGGCTTTTCTACTAAGATATGTTTCTTTGTCTTAATTACATCTTTTAATACATCTATGTGTGTAAAATTAGGAGTAGAGATTATGTACCCATCAACAAGATCAGCTTGTATCATTTCATTATAGTTTGTAAAACATGGAACTTTTTTATTAAGTAACGATAAAGATTGATTAATTGATTCATCATTTGGATCACTTAAAGCAACAATTTCTGCTCTATCAATTATATTGACATTTCTGACATGTTCGCGTCCCATTGATCCAGCACCTATTATCCCATATTTAAAACTTTTACTCATACTGTGTATGTTGGAATTTTCATCTGATTACCTAGATTAACAATTTCGTTATAATAGTCACCGTAAGTAAAAGCAACGTGATGTTCAAGCCCACCTTTAAACATTTTTTCTATTTTATTTTTTGTATTTTTGCCAAAACTTACTACACCTGAAGTTCCAGCAAATGAATTTTTCCTATTGATCACTTTTCCCTTAAGTACAAAAAATTTTAATTTACTTGCTGATTTTGAAACTCTGAATATTGTTATATTTCCTGGTTTAAAAGCAAAATTATGAAGTAGCGGTTTTTTTCTATTAGAATGTATATCCGCTCTTGCATCACCTTTTTTAGACATGCTTAGAGGGGCTAACCCACAATGCCAAAAAACAACAGAATTATCTTTTTCATCTATATCGACAATATCCACTAATAAAGAAGGTTGATTGTTTAGTTGGTTTAGTATGTTGCAACTTATTCCTCCTAAAACGTCTGCTTCGCAAGCACTGCTAATTTTCTTTTCATTCATCATAGCCATAGGACCACAAGAAGCACAACCAAATTCTGTAAACATTTCTGGCCAGCATCTAACTGCAAATGCTTGAACGTCGTGTTTTGTGTGAAGTGTATTTAATCCATGGTATATTGAAATACTTTTTTTTAATTCTTGTTGATTTAATTTTTTTGAATTCTTCAAATCTTTCTCAATTTTTATTTGTGTTGAATTTAAAATTGGTTTTTTAATTTTCTTAGCTTCTGAAAATAATTCATTTAATTTTATTTTTTTAATATCAAAATTTAATTTTTTCCTGATTTCCAATAATGAATAATCACATGTATCAAAACCTTCAGGTCTTTCACCAACAAGTCCAATTTTTTGCCTCTTTATATCTATTTTTTTATTACTTTTTTTTCTAATCTGCTTCCATTCAATTATTTTATTAATATAAATTTTTTTATTAATAAATTTTTTAATTCTTTTTTCTAAGTCTTTTTGATTATTATATAATATGAATTCAGCATTAATATTATTTTTAATTAATGAGTGCATTCCTAAATTTAATCCACATACTGAATTAAGTCTTAATCTCTTTCCAGTTCGCGGCTCTGGAAAGGCAACGATACATATTGGTTTATTTATCTTTTTGGCAAAATGTAATAAAAATTTTGCATCTGTAAATGTAGTTTGAAAAATTATAATTTTTTTAAAATTATTATCTTTAAAATATTTAAATGCTTTTTCTGATAATTCATTATTAGTAACTAAATAATTAATTCCTCTTATTTCAGTAAATATATTTCGAAGAACTTTTTTACCTTCTAAAAATTTAGACATAGCAAAAGGCACATCAAAAGTTTCTCGTGCTAATCCTAGGTATCCAATCATTATTATTTCAATTATAGTTAATAATTTTCTCTCAAACCATGAAAATTAAAAAATTCAAAGATTAATTATATAAATAAACACTAATTTTCTTATAAATTGTATTAATTTTTTTTTGAATTCGTATGGGTTCATGTTATCAATATTATATTAAATTATATGGAGGAATTATGAAAAAAATATTTGCTATTTTTCTTCTTCTTACTTCAACATCATTTGCTGTAACTTCAGCAGAATTGAAGTTCATATGTTATCAAGATATTAATGAATGTGATACTATTGCAGACATGGCTAAATCATGGGAAGCTTCTTCTGGACATACGTTAAATATTGAAACAGTTGGATATGAAGTAATAAGAGAGCAGTTAGAAAATCAATTAGAATCAGGTGCTGCACCAGATTTAGCTAGAGTAACCAATTTAGGTGGATTAAATAAATTTTATTTAGATTTAAAACCTTATATTGATGCTACATATTGGGAACAGAATTATGGTGCAACTCTTCCTTGGTATAGAAAACCTTCTGGTGATGATGGTATCTATGGATGGCAAACTCAATTAACTGTTACTGGTCCTTATGTTAATGTAACAATGTTTGAGGATGCTGGCGTTGACATGCCTGAAGAGGGTGCTACATGGGATGATTGGGCCGATGCTTTAAGAGAAGTTAAATCTGAACTTGGATTAACAGCAGGACTTGCACTTGATAGAACTGCACATAGATGGGCTGGACCAGCCTTTTCTTATGGTGCAAAATTTCATGAAAATGGAACTCCAATTCTAGTTGATGAAGGTTTTAGAAAATTTTCAGAAGTTTTTGTTGGATGGCATGAAGAAGGATTAATGCCAGCTGAAGGTTGGCCAGCTGGTGCTGGAACCTCATACAGAAATGCAGCTCCTTTATTTTTAGATGGAACTGTTGCAATGCATATGTCTGGTTCATGGATGCTTGGAAACTATGATACTAACATTACAGATTTTGAGTGGAAAGTTGTACCAATACCATGTGGTCCTGGTGGATGTGGAGCTATGCCTGGAGGTTCAGGAATAGTAGCATTTAATTCTACTGCAAATCCTGAAGCAGCTGCTTCATTTATTAATTTTATGGCGCAAACTGAAAATGCAGAAAAATTCGCTGCATCAACAAGTAATATCACTGCTCATCAAGGACTTCAAAAATCAGGTATAGATTACACTGGTGTAAGTCCTAATGTTGCAGAAGGTCTTGCAATTTTTGCTGCAAATGCAGGAAAAGCTGCTGACACAACTCCTCAAGCATATTGGTTCCAAGGTTACAATAAAAACTTTGCAATTTATGGAATTGTACCTGACTACATAACTAAAGCAATAACAGGAGAAATGTCTCTTGAAGAAGCTTTAGCAGCAATTGATGCTGATGTAGCTGCAAAAATAGCTGAGTAAATAATTATTAATTTATTAAGGCCGATCAAAAATCGGCCTTAAAAAAAATGATGCCTGAAAATTTTTTAAATCTTAATTATTGGTATTTTATTACATTTATTTATTTGTTTGTTGGGTTTCTATTTTCAAGAGGTGTAATAGGTAGTGTAACAAGATTAATGTCGATAGTAGGCTGGCCGATTGAATTAGCTCAAAGGTTAAGTGGTACAAAAAGTTTACCTTATTTATTTTTATTTCCAAATATTTTAATTTTTGGACTATTTACTTTTTTGCCTTTGTTTATGAATTTTGGTTTTTCTGTTACGGATGGAGAAAGTATAAACTTTTCATCAAGGGATTACTCTGGTTCTGATAATCTATCAAGAATTGTTTTAGAAAAACAAATAGATACTGGCGTTGAAAATATGGAGGATGATAAGTTTAAAGCTGCAATAGCGGATACTTTTATCTTTGTACTATTTCAAGTTCCTATAATGATCCTCATAGCTTTAATAACTGCAATTGTTCTTAACAGAGAGATTGTTGGAAGAGCTTTTTGGCGAGCAGTTTATTTTTATCCTGTTATGCTAAGCCCAGTTGTAGTTGCTTTTCTCTGGACGTTAATACTCAAAAGGCAGGGATTGTTATCACAGACACTAATGAGTTGGAATTGGATTGATGAACCAATACAATGGTTAACAGATCCGTCATGGACAATGTTTTGGTCAGTTCTAATTTATACTTGGGCCAATTTAGGTTTTTATATGTTGATTTTATTAGCTGGTCTACAATCAATACCAAAAGATCTTTATGAAGCTGCAGAAATGGATGGTACATCAGATCAGAGAGTCTTTTGGAGAATCACCTTACCACTCTTAATGCCAATTCTTCTTGTAGTAACAGTCTTATCTTTGATTAAGGCTTTTCAAGCATTTGAAGAATTATTTGCTCTTCAAGTTGGATGGATATCATTAGTTTCTTATATTTTTGAAACAGCAGGTCTAAGAGGACAAAAAACAACTTTTGGTTTAGGTATTGCTGCAATGGCATCATTATTAGTTGCATTATTATTAATACTTTTATCACTTCTTCAGTTTTATTTAACGAGACGACAAGTCAAGTTATGAGTGCTGTTTTAAAATTTCTTTCACGCACTCAAGGTAAAAATGGACCTGCTTTGGTTGATTGGATTTCTTATATCTATCTTCTTTTAGGTTTTTTGATAATATTTTTACCAGTCTTATGGCTGTTACTAAACTCTATTAAATCTCAATTTCTTCTTCAAAAACTAGATACTAATATACTACCACTTGATTATGATAGAGTCGTGCGAGCTACTGTTTTTGGCCCGGAAGGAAAAGAAATTTTTATTATGAAAGATATGCCAGAATGGGTTATTTATTGGAACGAGCTTCGTGATGAAGATAAAAAAAATGAAAATAATCCAAATGAATTTATTTCTAATTATGAAGGAAAAGAATATTATGCGTTAAGAACTCATCTAGGGTTGGTCTCTGACCATGCTAAAAAACTAATTAAGCAAAAAAATTTACCTGAATGGCTTATAAAATATCCGAGTATGTTTCCAGATGCGAAAAAAGAATACGACCCTCAAGAATTTTTAACTAATTTAAATGAAGAAGAAATTCGACTTATGTCTGAATTTCTAGGTATTAAACCTTATAAGCCAAATGGATTTACATCACAAATTTTAATATCTGCAATTAATCCTGAAACAAATAAACTTGAAGAATATTCTGTGAGTCGATTAAATAATAATAAAGACACAGTAAATGCAAGATTAATTTCTAATCCCCAAGGAGGAATTGTTAAACTTCAAACGCAAGATATAATAGTTAACAAAAAACTTCGTCCTTCATGGATTAATTATTCTGATCCCTTAACAAACAATGTTAGAGGTATGAGTTTTGATGCCGTCAAATGTCTTAGTAACTCTCTTTTTGTTACTATAGTTGCAACAATTATAACAGTTTTGATAAATTCAATGGCAGCATTTGCATTATCAAAATACAAATTTAATGGTCAAATAATTTTCTTCATAATTATTTTGGCGACTCTAATGGTTCCAGCTTCAGTATTAATAGTTGGTATATTTAAAATGGTTTCTATGACAGGATTAAATGGATCTTTGTGGGGAGTTATTATACCTGGTGCTGCTACACCTACAGGTGTTTTTATGCTTAGACAATATATGCTAACAATTCCAGATGAGCTTTTAGAAGCTGCAAGAATGGATGCAGCAAGTGAATGGAGTATTTATTGGAAAATTGTTTTTCCTCTTGCTCTTCCTGCTATTGCTGTTCTAGGTATACTCTCAATTATTTGGAGATGGAACGATTTAATTCTGCCAATGATCGCAGTATCGACTACAAAAACTGCTTACACTATCCAGCTTTGTTTACTTGATTTTCAAGGTGAATATGTTGCTCAAGAACACTATAGACTAGCTATGACTGTTGTCAGTTTAATACCTACAACTTTGGTATTTGTATTTTTACAAAGATACATAACCACTGGAATTGCAAACACGGGAATTAAATAATTATGGCTACACTTGAAATAAAAAAAGTAAGAAAAAATTACGGAACCTTAGAAGTAATTCACGGTATTGATCTTTTCATTAACAATGGAGAATTTTGTGTTTTAGTTGGCCCATCAGGTTGTGGTAAATCAACATTATTAAGAATGATAGCTGGACTTGAACAGATTACAAAAGGAGATATTTTGATTGATAATCAAGTTGTAAATAATATTTCTGCAGCAAGAAGAGGTTTAGCAATGGTTTTTCAATCATATGCTTTATATCCTCATATGAGTGTTAGACAAAATTTAGCTTTTGGACTGGAAAATTTAAAAATGAAAATTGAAGAAATTGATAGACGTATTTTGGAAGCTGCAAGACTTCTTAGAATGGAGGAATACTTACAAAGAAAACCTGGCCAATTATCCGGTGGACAAAAACAACGAGTTGCAATTGGGAGAGCAATAGTAAGAGAACCATCAATATACTTATTTGATGAACCACTTTCTAATTTAGATGCTGAACTTAGAGTTGCAACACGAGTTGAATTAAAGGCATTACATGCAAGGTTAGGTAATACTATGATTTATGTAACTCATGATCAAGTAGAAGCAATGACAATGGCTGATAAAATCGTAGTAATGAATGATGGTATTATTGAGCAAGTTGGAGCACCTTTAGAATTATACAACAAACCATCTAATAAATTTGTAGCTGGTTTTATTGGGTCACCAAAAATGAATTTTATACAATTTGACTATCTTCCAAATTCGTTAAAAGAAAAGGCACCGCCTAACTCAATAAGTCTTGGAATAAGACCTGAGCATCTATCAATTAAAGATGAAAACTCGTTATTGCTAAATGTAGAAACAGTTGAGCAATTAGGTTCTGATAGTTTTTTGTATGGAACAACCTCAGGAGAACAAAAAATTTCAATAAAACTAAATTATCAAACTGATATTCAGGCCAATCAATCAATTAAGGTTGGGTTTAAACTAGATGATGCTCATTGGTTTGATAAAGATGGTATTGCTCTAACATCTTGAAAAAATTTGATAAAATTTTAAGCTGTAAAGTTTTCAAAAAAAAAGTCTTATTTAATTTAGAGTATAATTGGGGATTTTATATTTCAATATCAAATGATAATATTCTTAACTTTGAATTATTTGATAAAAAAAATAAAAATGTTTTACCAAAAATAATTAATGAAAAAAATTATATTTACAAAAATATAAATGTCTCAAAATATAAAAATTATTATGTAATTAAATTACAACTTACAAAAATAAAGGTTTATAATAATCCTTTTCGAATAACAGTTTACAGAAAAATTAAAAATAAATGGCAAGAAATCTGCTCTGATAGAGAAACTGGTTCATGGTATTGTAATGAAGAAAAAAATGAGATAACTCATTATCAAAATAGATATTCTTATAATAATATTTATGGTCTTGGTGAAAAAACTGGTAATTTAGAAAAATCATACAGAAGATATGTATTATCTCAAAAAGATGCACTGGGTTATAATGGAGAAAAGAGCGATCCCCTCTATAAATCTTTTCCTTGGTTATACATAATAAATAAAAATAATAGAAATTGTGATTATGGACTTTTATATAATACTTTAGGTTATGGTGTTGTTGATTTAGGAAGTGAACATTCAAATTATCATCATCCTTATAGATACGCAAATTTCCAAAATAACGGAATTCAACTTTTTATATTTTTAAATAACAAACAATCTATTATTTCTTCTCTTAATAATTTTATTGGTCCAAGATATTTTCCACCAAAATGGAGTTTAGGTTTTCAATTTTCTTCTATGGAAATTGCTGATGATGAAAATTCACAAAAATTGTACTTAGAATTTTTAAATAAATGTAACGAATTAAAAATTCCATTAAGTAGTTTGCACTTTGGCTCCGGATATACTTTGCATGGCAAGAAAAGATATATGTTTAAATGGAATAAAAAAAAATTTCCTGAACCAAAATTATTTTTAGATAAAATTAAACAATACGGTATACATCTTACTGCTAATTTAAAACCAGCAATATTAACTTCACATCCGTTTTATAAAAAAGCAGTAAAAAAGAATATTTTCATATCAGATAATAATAATAAACCTCTTGTAATTCAATTTTGGGATGAAACTGCGAGTATAATTGATTTTACTAAAAAAACGGGAGCCACTTGGTGGAAAAAATATGTTACAAAATACATATTATCAAATGGTTTTGATACAATTTGGAATGACAACAATGAATATGATCTTGAAGACAAAGATGCTTATTCATTATATTTAAATAAAAAAGTTAAAACAAATTCATTGCTACCGTTACAAGCTATCTTAATGTCTAAGGCTAGCTCTCAAGCTACAAGAAACTACTATCCAAGAATAAGAAATCATGGAGTTACCAGATCTGGCACATTAGGAATTCAACGTTATGTAGAAACATGGACAGGTGATAATGATACATCTTGGCATTCATTAAAGTGGAGTGCATCTATAGGGTTAGGCCTCTCCTTGTCTGGAATTGGATTTTTTGGACATGATATAGGTGGATTTACTGGAAAAAAAACTTCTAGAGATTTAATGATACGTTCTCTTCAATTTATGTTGTTTCACCCTAGGTTTCATATGAATTCATGGAAACCAAATAACAAAAAAAAATATAAAAATAAGAATATAATTAATCTAAATAATACTAATTTGCCGTGGCTTTATAATGATACTACTCCAACGGTTACAAAATTAATTCAATTACGATATCAACTTCTACCAATTCTTTATTCAGCAATATGGCGTTTTTATAAAGAAGGTGAACCAGTAATAAGGCCATTATTTTTAGATTTTCCAGAAAATGAACATTTTGAACAAGAAGAAGTTTTTTCTATAAATGAAAGAGTTATTGTAGCACCTGTTTTAGAAAAAAATAGAAATAGAGTAAAAGTTTTCCTTCCTTTTTGTAGAGAAGGTTGGTTTGATTATTTTAATTTAAAATTAATTTCTAATGGTGGATGGGTAAGTATAAGTGCACCAATTAATAAACTGCCAATAATTATCAGAGGTGGTACAGTTATACCTAAATTAAAAATAAATTTTTATGAGCCTCATTTAGCTCCAATAAAAGAAATAGTAGTTTTTCCTTCTTTAACTGATATTTCTTTTAAGCAAGAAAATTCACCATTAATATTCGATGATGGACATACTATGGATTATGAAATTAAAAAAAATTTGATCTTAACACCATTAATTAAATTTAAAAAAAATAAACTTTCACTATCATTTTCTTTAGAAGGAAAAGGAAAAATGCAAAAAGAAAAAATTATATTAAAGTATCCTAGTTACTGTGATTTAATTCTAAAAAATTGCCTGAATTACTTTATAAAAAAATCTTATATCTATAAAATCTATAAATAATTTATATGAAAAATTTAAAACAAACTATTACAGAAATTATTAATGGAACTGAAATATTTGATATCCATACTCATCTATTCCCTGCTGCATTTAAAAAATATCATCTTTCAGGTATAAGTGAAGTTTTAAACTATCATTATTTAATTGCAGAATTACTTACAACAACAAATATAAATGTAAAAAATTTTTACAAACTAACAAAGATAGAAAAAGCAAACATAATTTGGGAAGAATTATTTAAAAAAAGAACTCCTATTTCCGAAGCTTGTAAGGGTGTGCTAACAATTTTATCAGAATTATCAATTGATTATATGTTTAAGTCATTTGATGAAATTAACACTGAATATTCCAAATTAAATTTATCTGATTTACAAATATTTAAAATCATTAAAATTTCTAAAATTGTAATGACTAACAACCCATTTGATAAATCTGAATGGCAATTATTTAAAAATAAAAATTGGGATACTAATAAATATCTAGCTTCACTTCGATTAGATGACATACTTATAAATTTAGATAAATGTTTAGATATTTGTAAAGAAAATATTAACAATTTTGATAATGATAACGATTTAATAATTAAGTATTTAGATAAAGTATATGAAGAATCTAAACCGGTATACGCTGCATTATCCTTAAATGGTTTACAATTAAATTCTTTTTTAAAAAATAAGTTTATTCCAGATATTTTGAAATGGCTTGAAAGAAAAAATATTCCATTATCCTTATTAATAGGTGTGAGAAGAAATGTTAATAAAGATTTTTTACTTGCCGGAGATGGTATAGACAGAATTGATTTACGTCATTTAAGTGAAATATGTAATCAATATTCAAATAATAAAATACTTTGCTCATGCTTATCTTTTAATGATCAACATGAATTGACGGTATTAGCAAGAAAACATCAGAACCTTAAAATATTTGGCTTTTGGTGGTTTATGAATCAACCTAGTTTAATAAAACTAATTTTAAATTTAAGAATTGAATTATTGGGATTAAATTTTATTCCACAGCACTCCGACGCAAGAGTGACAGATCAATTACTTTATAAATGGCCTCATTTTAAAGCATTATTAAGCAAAGTTTTATACAATCATTATAACGATATTAAGCTAAAAAATTTTAAAATTTCTGAAAATCAAATTAGTGATGATGTATCAAAACTCTTTTATATAAATAGTAAAAATTTTCTAAATTTAAGTTAACTCAAAATTGGGTCTTTAACAGGAATAATTGGTACTCCACCTGGGGATTGTTCTGTTCCAGAAATTTCAATAGTACTTATATTACTTCTCCATCTTACACTTAAAGCAAACATTATAGCATCAGCAATATCTCTCGGCTCTAGAAGAGTAAAACCAGACATAAATTTTTTGGCTTTATTTTTATCTGTAAAAGCAGCTTTACCAAAATTTGTTTTAGTTCTTCCAGGGCATATTTCAGAAACTTTAACCCTTGATCCACTAAGTTCAATTCTTAAGCTTTGTGCAATTCTATGGATAGCACCTTTTTGACCACCATAAACAGTACTCATTTGTGGATATAGACCCGCAAGTGATCCCATTAATACTACATGTCCCTTTCTTCTTTTTATCATTCCTGGAACTATAGCTTTTAAGGTATGAAGATAAGACTCGACATTTAATCTTGTAGATAATTCAATATCTTGCCTTGATGCTTTTAATATTCCCTCAGCCCCTCTTCCAATGCCTGCATTACAAACTACAATATCAACTTTTACTTTGGTGAGTTTTTTATAAATTTGATCAGTGTCAAAGAGATCAATTTGAATGATTTCAAATTTGTGTTTTTTTTTCAATTTCTCTAATTTTGAAACGTCTTTATCAAGAGCATAAACTTTTACATTTTCTTTTAAAAATCTTTTAAGTGTTTCTAAGCCAATACCACTTGATGCGCCGGTTATAAGCACACTTTTATATATTTTATTGATCATCTTCTGTTTAAGTATATTTTAATTATTAATATGCAATTAAATAAAAACATAAACAGAAATCTTTTAAAAGAACAATCATTTCCAAGTTATAATATTAATAATAATGAAGATTGCATACTTCATTTCGGTATTGGTAATTTTCATAGAGCTCACCAAGCACTATATATTCATGAAATATTAGAAAATAATAAAAACATTTCCATAATTGGGGTCAATTTAAGGTCTGAAGAAACAAATAATAAAATGCAATTACAAGACTACTTATATTCTTTGGTAAGGATATCAAATAATTACAAAAAAGTTGATATTTTAAATCCAATTAAAAAAGTTTTATTTGGTTTAAAACACAAGAATGAAATTAGAAATTTAATTGTATCTGAAAAAATTAAATTAATTACAATTACTGTTACAGAAAAGGGATATCATTTTGATAAAAATAAAAAATTAAATTTTTCGAATCAAATTGTTAATGATCTAGAGGATAAAAATTTATCAACTTTGATAGGTCATCTAAGTTTTGGAATAATAGAAAGATATAAAAAAAACAAAAAAAAATTAATCGTTTTAAGTTGTGATAATTTATCTGAAAATGGAACAATTTTAAAAAATTTAGTTAAGCAATTTATAGAAAAAAAATATCCAAAGTGTTTAGATTGGTTTGAAAATAATATTGAATTCCCATTATCTATGGTCGATGGAATTGTTCCAAATAATAATAAACAATCTGAATATTTTAACTTGCCATATAATGATAATTCAATTGTGGTTACCGAACCTTATAGAGATTGGTATATTCAATCAAATAATGATGAGCTAAAAAATATTTTATCAAATAATAAAATAAAATTTGTTGAAGATGTAAAATTTTATGAAAATAATAAACTTAAAATACTGAATGCTTCACACTCAGCTTTAGCATACATTGGTCATTTGTGTGGATACACATATGTTCATGAAGCAATAGAGGATAAAAATATTTACAAATTTATTTTGAATTTTTTAGACCAAGAAGTGTTACCCACTTTAGAAATTAAAGATGACTTTAATATTAATGAGTATAAAATGAAAATTTTAGAAAGATTTAAAAATACTTACATAGAAGATAAATTGTTAAGAATTGCTATGGATGGTTCTTTAAAAATACCTATAAGAATACTTGATACCTACAATAATAATAAAGGAGCAGCTAAATATATTCAATTTATCATAGCTTCTTGGTTATTTTTCTTATTTCAAATTATTGAAGAAGATCAAAATAGACTAGATGATGGAAATAAAGAATACTTTTACAGTGTTTACAAAAATAATAAGGATAATTTTTTTGAAGAAATAATTAATAATAAAAATATTTTTAATCTTTTGGAAAGTAAAAAAGAAGAAATGTTAACAGCAGTCAAAAAAAATCTAAATTTAATGAAAGAAAATCCTTTAAAATCATTATTAAAAGAAATAATTTCATAAGATGAAAATTTTACCCAACAAAATAAATAAATTTTTTGATAGCATTTTATCAAAACTATCTGTTCCAAAAAAAGATAGAAATTTACTTATTAAATCACTTTTAGATTCTTCTATTAGAGGCGTGGACAGTCATGGTATTAGATTATTTTCTCATTATGTAAAATGTATTGAAAACGGAAGAATAAAAGCAAAATCTAAAATGAAGCTTATAAAAAAAAATAGAGGTGTAGCTGTCTATGATGCTGATGATGGCTTAGGGCATGTAGCAGCTTTAAAGGCATCAGCAATAGTATCATCTATGGCAAAGAAGAGTGGCATTGCCGCAATTGGCATAATAAACTCCTCACACTATGGTGCTGCAGGTGTATATTCTATGGATATTGCACAAAACGACTGTGTTGGTTTTTCATTTACACACTCAGATGCTTTTGCAATACCATATAATGGTAAGAAACCTTTTCACGGGACTAATCCTTATTCTTTTACAGCACCAATAGATAATAAAGACTTTTTACATGCAGATTTTTCTTCAACTTCGATAGCATGGAATAAAGTTATGAGAGCCAGAGGAAATTCTACTAAATTAAATTCTGAAATTGCACTTGATAAATCCGGCAACTACACGACTAACCCTTATAACGCTGTTTCTTTGGCCCCACTTGGAGGTAAAGAATATGGGTATAAAGGTTTTGGATTATCTTCTTCTGTAGAAATAATGTGTGGACCTCTTATTGGTATGGCTCATGGATACCGTTTATTATCAATGATTGGACCAGATTTTAGTACACCAAGAAAGTTAGGACATTTCTTAATCGCCATTTCATTAAATGCTTTCACTACAAAAAAACAATATTTTAAAGGTATGAAAAACTATATGAGTGATCTAAAAAAACAAAAATCAAAAAAAAATAATAATCCAATTTTATACCCAGGCGAAAAAGAAAAAATTACTTCTAAAAAAAGATTAAAAACAGGTATTCCAATAGATAAGGAATTAAAAACTGATTTTTTGTTTTTAGCAAATAAATATAAGGTAAAAATTAATTTATAGCTTTTATTACACCTTTAAGCTGATCTAGCCCTTTCATTCTGCCTAATAATGAATATCCAGGTATTACTGAATTAAATTGGTCATGAAGTATTGTATGCCCATGATCAGGCCTCATAGGAATTTGTTTAATAGGATGATTACTTTTTTTCCTTTTATTTTCTTCTTTTAATATTGCTTTGATAATAGACACCATGTCCAGGCTTCCATTAAGGTGGTCATCTTCATAAAAATCGAGAGATTTTGGAATGTGTCTTATATTTCTTAAATGAATAAAATTTATATAAGAACCATATTTTTTAATTATATTAACTAAGTTATTTTTTTTATTAACACCAAGGGATCCTGTACAAAAAGTTAAACCTACATTTGTATCTTTTTTTATATTCACAATAAAATTAATATCTTTCTCATTAGAAACAATTCTTGGCAATCCATAAACATTATATGGAGGATCATCTGGATGAATATTGTAATGAATATTATATTTTTTTATGATTGGATAAATTTCTTCTATAAAATCTTTTAAATTATTTTGTAAATCACTATGATTTAATTCTGCAAATTGATCAATCTCATAATTTAAATCTTTAATTGTATACTTTCTATCGTTTGCAGCTAACCCTCCAAGTAAAGACATCTTAAGTTTTTTTAAATCACTAGAATTCATTTTTTGTAATATTTTTTTTGAAGTATGGATGTCTTTAGATGAATACCTTTTTTTTGCTGTTTTTGATTTCAAAATAAAATTTTCAAATGCACAGACATGAAGATGATTATATTTTAGAGCAAATGCTCCATTTGGTAGTTGATGATTTAAATCTGTTCTCACCCAATCAATCAATGGCATAAAATTGTAACAAATATTTTTAATCTTATTCTTTCCTAAATTTATCAATGACTCTTTGTATTGATTTATGTAATATTTATATCTCCCTGACCTCTTTTTTATGTCATTATGGACAGGAAGACTTTCAACAACACTCCAGGTTAAATTTTTATTGTTATTAATTTTGAAACTTTCAATAAATTTCTTTCTTTTCTTGATTTCGAATTCAGACCATTTTTCACCATATTTTACTTGTGCTAGTGATGATACGATTCCTTCAACGCCTATCTGTCGAATTTGATCTAATTTTGAAGGATCATTATGACCAAACCATCTAAATGAGTACAGCATGCGACAATAGTATAATCAATATAATTATAAATAAATACTTTATTTTATTTTTGTTGATTTAAGTTCTAAATCTGCATAAATTAAAAAAAATTTAAGGAGGAATAATGAAAAAATTTATAATATTTTTAACTTCTTTTTTTGCTTTACTAGTATCACCTGTTTTTGCAGGTGGCCATGGTGTTACTAAAGTAGCTCTAGTCCCTGGTGGCCCACACCCTTATTTTGCTGCGTGGGAACAAGCAGGTTTAGATGCTGTAGAAGACTTTGGTTTAGGAAAAGCAGATTACAGAGTTCCTGCAGAGTGGGATCTAAGTCAACAAAACGAGTTAATTGAAAGCTTAGTTGGTCAAGGTTACAATGCAGTACTTGTATTTCCTGGTGATGCAGTTGGTACAAATAAAATTTTAGGTGAACTAGATGATGCTGGTATACCAACAGCTGCTTTAGCAGGATGTGTTGAACAACCAACTCAAGCAAAATTTTGTTTTGGAACTGACACTGGTCACTCAGCTTATCTTGGTACAAAAGAATTAATTAAAGCTTTAGGTGGCAAAGGAAAAATTGCCCACTTTACTGGTTTCTTAGTTGATCCAAATACAACTCTAAGAATCAATGCTGTTGAACAAGCTGTTTCAGAAGCTGGTGGTGGAGTAGAAATTATTCAAGTTATTGCTGATATTGATGCTTATGAACCAGCTGATGAAAAAATTAATGCTTTCATGGCGGCTCAAGGAAGTGAAGTAGATGGTATTGTTACTACTGCTTGGGTTCCTGCTGTTGTAGCAGCACAAGCTTTAACTAATATGGGTGATAAAAGAATTAAAATGGTTGGTATTGATCATGACGAAGTAGTTTTAAAAGCTATTAAAGATGGTTATGTTCATGGAACTATGCTTCAAAACCCATATGGTCAAGGTTACATTGGTTCATATGTAATGGACAAAGTTAGACAAGGTTGTGAGTTCAAAGCTGATGCACCTTGGAAATCAACTGCACAAACTGATCAATTTATTGATTCAGGCACTGTATTTGTTGATATTAGCGATGTTGATACATACGTTATGGCTATGAGAGGAATTTCTCTAGAAATTTTAGAAACTTTTGATAGCACATATCTAAACTGTCCAAGTTAAAATAATATGGGGGCATTAAGCCCCCTTTTTTTATGAATAATAAAATTCCTAATTTTGTAAAAACTAATCAGTTTGGTTTACTTATATTGGTAATTGTATTTATTTGTATTTTTTCCTTTTCAACTGATGGATTTACTTCAAGATTCAATATTTATGCTCTCTCAAGAGTAGTTGCTCTAGATATAATGATTGGTTTAGCAATGATGGTAGTTATACTTACTGGAGGTTTAAATCTATCTCTAGGTGCTTTAGGTGTTTCTGCAGCAATGTTTGGTGGTTGGTGTATGGAAAGTATGGGAATTCCTATTTCTATTACAATTATTTTAGTTTTAGCTTTTGGTTCATTTCTAGGTTGGATTAATGGATTTGTAACTGTTAGAACAGGTGTTCATAGTTTCATTGTTACACTGGCAACGATGAGTATTTATTTTGGCTTCATGACCCTGCTTACTGAAGCAGAAGCTTTTAGAAAATTACCAGAGGCTTTTACTGATTTTGGAAGTTTAAAACTTTTCAATAAATATATTTCACCATTACTAATTATTAGTGTGCTAACTTGTTTTGTGCTTTACTACATTTTTAAATACACTGATATTGGACGAAAGCTCATTGCAGCTGGAGCTAATCCTGATGCTGCAGAATTATCAGGTATTTCTGTAGATAGAATGTTTATTTATTGTCATATGCTGTCAGGCTTCTTAGCAGCACTAGCTGGCATAATGTTAACAGCAAGAATTGGTGCTGCAATTCCGTCTATGGCTGGTCATCTTGGATTTGATTGGTTATTACCTGCTTTTTTAGCTCCAGTATTGGGTGGAACACTTCTTTCTGGAGGTAAGGTTACAGTTTTTGGAACAATGCTAGGAGCAATTCTTGTTACATTAATAAATAATGGATTATACTTAATCGATGTAGGTGAATTCTGGGTAAGATTTTTTCTTGGTATCATATTATTAGGAGCTGTTCTTCTAGATAGAGCCAGGGAATATTTTACTGTTAAAAATTCAATTGTTTCATGAGTGCGCTTTTAAAAAAAGATTGGTTTGGACTAGGCTTAGTTTTAATTTTTGGTTCAATCTTAATTTCATTGTTTAAGCCTGCATTTATTTCCCCATTCAATTTATATGTTTTAATGCTGAGTGTTAGTTTGATGCTCGTTGTAGCAATGTCACAAATGATTATCATTGCAATTGGTCAAATGAACTTATCTGTTGGAGCAATTGGTGGCTTAGTTGCGATTTCATTTACTGGCTTAATGGAAGTTTATAGCATGTCTATTTTACCTGCTGTTCTCATTGGATTATTAATTGGTCTTGCTTGTGGTTTTATAAATGGATACATCACTGTTAAAACTGGCATATCAGCTTTTATTATTACCCTTGCTACACTTTACATTTTTAAAGGAATGAATTTAGGCATAACAGAGGCTCAACCTTTTTATGAAATTCCTGAGGCTGTAAAATTTTTTGGAAATGCAAAAATCTTTGGCCCTATACCTTACTTAGTTATTATACCAATTATTATAACTGTGCTGATGTGGATTTTAATGAATAGAACATCACTTGGAAGGTATATGCTGGCATACGGGAATAATGTACAATCATCAGAACTAATAGGAATATCTTCAACAAAAATAGTTATTTATGCTCATGTTATATCAGGCCTTTTAGCTGCTATTGGTGGAATGTTAGTGGTTTGTAGATTACAACTTGGGACACCCAATATAGGTGATTCTTGGTTATTACCTTCATTTGCTGCTCCTGTAATTGGAGGCGCTATACTTGCTGGTGGAAAAGTAGATGTTATTGCTACTGCTTTTGGTGTGATATTAGTTTCTATAATTTCTCAAGCTTTAGTAATTTTTAAAATTGATCCTTTTTTTGTTCAAATATTTTTAGGATTTATGATTTTATTAGCAGTATTTATAAATAGATACAGAGAATATAGAGAAGAGAGAAGAACAAAGGTTTTTTCAGATGAGTGATTATATTTTAGAACTCAATAACATTACAAAAAATTTTCCTGGTGTTAAAGCTCTTGATAATGCAAACTTTAGACTCAAAAAAAAATCAATCCATGCACTTCTTGGTGAAAATGGAGCTGGAAAATCTACATTAATTAAAATTATTACAGGAGTATATAATCAAAATGAAGGAAAGCTATTTTTAAATAATCAAGAGAAGTCTTTTTCTTCACCTAATGAAGCAATGAATGCTGGAATTTCAGTTGTCCACCAAGAAAGAAATTTAATTAGAAGGTTTTCAGTTGGTGAAAATTTAATGTTAACCAACCTTCCTAAAAATAATTTAGGATTAATTGATTATAATACTGTTGCCAAAGAATCAAAAAAATGGCTCGATATTATGGAGTTGGATATAGATCCAAATACAATAGTATCAGATTTAACAGTTGCAAAAATGCAACTTTGTGAAATAGCTAAAGCCTTATCCTTAGAATCAAAAATACTATTATTAGATGAGCCAACTTCATCATTATCCCCACAAGATACAAAAAATTTATTTGCATTACTTAAACGATTAGTTGCTGAACAAGATGTAAGTATAGTTTTTGTTAGTCACAAATTAGAGGAAGTATTTGAAATTTGTGATGAAGTTACTGTTTTGAGAGATGGTAAAAATGCTTGTGAGTCTGAACAAATTACTAATCTTAATAGACAGAAACTTGTTAAATTAATGATTGGCAGAGATGAACAAATAATTAAATCTAAGAAAAATATTGATTTTACAGATGAAAGTTTACTAGATCTACAATCAATAAACACTGACCTTGGTCATAAAAATATTAATTTAAATTTAAAAAAAGGTGAAATACTTGGATTATACGGTTTAGTTGGTGCAGGAAGAACAGAATTAATAAAATGTGTACTTGGGCTTGATAAAATTAATTCTGGACAGATTTTACTCAACAATAAAGAAATTAAAATTAAGTCTCCAAAAGATGCGCTCGAAAAATATAAAATTGGGTACATAAGTGAAGACAGAAAAAAAGAAGGACTAATTCTAATGCATGATGTTTTATCCAATGCTGGAATAACAGTCTGGTCAAATTTGAAAAAAATATTATCCTTCTTAAATGACAGTATTGTTTACAATAAAGTAGATCCTTACGTGAAACAACTTGAAGTAAAAACACCTTCATACCAACAAATCGTTTCTAACTTATCCGGAGGTAATCAGCAAAAAATTAGTGTAGCTAAATGGCTAGCTTCTGGAACTGATATATTATTTATTGATGAACCCACAGTTGGTATAGATATAAAAACAAAATCTTATCTTCATGAATTAATTATTGAACTATCATTAAAAGGCACATCAATAATTTTAATTACCAGTGATATGCCTGAAATGATTAGCTTAGCAGATAGAATTATAACAATGAAAGATTTTAAGGTAGTTGGTGAAACTATCAATAATCATAACTATGAAGAAATGAGTTCATCAATTATGGGAAATATTCATGAATAAAAGACAACTTGGAAAAACTGATATAAACTTAACAGCTATTGGTTTTGGTGGAGCGCCCTTAGGCAATTTATTTGAAAATCTTGATGAACGAAATTGCTATGACATACTTGAAAAAAGCTATCAAAAAGGAATCAATATTTATGATACATCACCTTTATATGGTTATGGATTAAGTGAACATAGATTAGGAAATTTTTTAAAAACTGTAGATGAGGATAGTTATTTTTTATCAACCAAAGTTGGAAGATATCTTACACCAGCAAATAAAGATAATATAGATAGAGGGAGATTTGCAGGAAGTTTAAATTTTTCTCCTAATCTCGATTACTCTTATGACGGTGTGATGAGAGCATTTGAGCAATCATTACTAAGATTAGCTGTTTCAAAAGTAGATATTTGTTTAATTCATGATGTAGATCGATTTAATTTTGGTGACGAGGTTGATCATTATTTTAAATTAGCAATGGATGGCGCGTATAAAGCTGTTCAAAAACTAAAAGAAGAAAAAGTTATCAAGGCTATTGGAGTTGGAGTAAATGACTCTGATATATGTGCAAGATTTGCAAATGCAGGTGATTTTGATTGTATGGTTCTTGCAGGCAGATATTCATTATTGGATCAAAACGCTCTTAATGATTTTTTCCCTATTGCTGAAAAAAATAATATAGGAATTATTCTTGCAGGAATTTTTAATTCAGGAATTTTAGCTAAAGGTGTAGGTGAAAATATTACTTATTTTTATGATAAAATTCCAGAAGAAGTTAAACAACGATACTTAAAAATTGCAAATATTTGTAAAAAATATGATGTGCCTGTTCCGGCAGCAGCAATACAATTTTGCTATAATAATAAACTTGTCACCTCCATGATTTTAGGCATGGATAGGCTTGATCAAGTGGAGCAAAACTTAGATTTTTTAAATTTTCCTATCCCTGAAGATTTGTGGAAAGATTTACTTAATGAAAAACTAATTGATGCAAGATGTCCAATATGAAAATAATTGATATTACAACTCAGGATATTCGTTTTCCAACATCAAAAGATAATTTGGGAACTGATGCTGTTCATGTTGATTGTGACTACTCTGCAACTTATGTTACAATATTTACTGATCAAAAAGATTTAACTGGTATTGGATTAACCTTTACTATTGGAAAAGGTAATGATCTTTGTTGTACCGTCATAGAATATTTTAAAGAATTTATAATTGGAAAAAATGTTGAAGAAATAGAAAAGGATATTGCATCCATATGGGAAAAAATTACAAACCACAGTCAATTAAGATGGGTAGGACCACAAAAAGGTGTAACACATCTTGCAGCTGCAGCTTTTTTTAATGCAATATGGGATTTAATTTCTAAATTTCATAAAAAACCTCTTTGGAGATACATAATAGAATTAGAAACAAGAGATTTATTAGATAAACTCTCTTTTTCTTATATTGACGATGTAATTACTAAAGATGAAGCAGCTAAAATAATCGATCAGAAAAAAACAAATTTACCTTCAAATTTAGACGATTTAAATTCCACTATTTTTCCAGCATATACAACAGCGGCTGGTTGGTTAGGATATTCAGATGAAAAAATGAAAAGACTAGTTGAAGAAAATTTAAGTAAGGGCTGGACTCATTTTAAAATGAAAGTTGGTCAAGATATAGAAAGGGATATCCATCGCTGCAAGTTAGTAAGAGAATTAATAGGTAATAAAAATAAATTAATGGTAGATTCCAATCAAATCTGGAGTGTAAATGAGACTATAGAAAATATTGGAAAACTAAAACAATTTGATATTTTATTCTATGAAGAACCAACCAACCCTGATGATGTATTAGGTTTTAAAAAAATTAAAGATGCACATCCAGATGTTAACCTAGCAACTGGAGAAATGATACAAAATAAAGTTATGTTTAAACAATTTATAGAAAATAAATCTTTAGATTACTGCCAAATTGATAGTTGTAGAATAGCAAGTATAAATGAAATTTTACCAGTTCTTTTAATAGCTAGTAAGTTTAATACTCCCGTTATTCCTCATGCAGGTGGCGTTGGTTTATGTGAATATGTTCAGCATTTAAATCTAATCAACAAGTTTATAATTTCAAATCATGAATTATTATTAAGTGAATATGCAGAAAGCTGTTCAGAACATTTTGAAAATCCAGCAATAATTAAAGATGGCGGATATGTAACGCCTACAAATCCAGGTTATTCTGTAAAAATTAAAGATAGTTCTCTTAATGAATTTGATTATAATAATGGTACTTATTGGAAATAAATGTACGTAGATAGTCATCAACATTTTTGGAAACTTTCAAGAGGAGATTACTCATGGATGACTCCAGATATGAAAGTCTTATATAAAGATTTTTTTCCAGAAGATCTTGTGCCACTTATAAAACAAAAAAATATTACTAAAACAGTAATTGTCCAAGCTGCTGACACTGTTGCTGAAACAGAATTTACATTAAGTTTAGCATCTAAATATGAATTTATTGCAGGTGTGGTGGGTTGGGTTGATTTAGATAGTAACAATGCTAAAGATGACATTGATAAACTGTGTGAGAATAAATTTTTAAAAGGTTTTAGACCTATGATACATGATATTCAAGATGATGCTTGGATGTTAAATGATCACCTAAAAGAAAATATAAATTATTTAAATACAAAAAATTTAACTTTTGATGCTTTAGTTCGACCAAATCATCTTCAACATCTTATACAATTTGTTAAAAAATATGATTTCCTTCCTATAGTTATTGATCATATTGCTAAGCCCGTGATTACTAAGTCTGAAATTGACCAATGGAAAAAAGATATGATTGAACTATCAAACGCAAGTAATGTTTATTGTAAATTCTCTGGAATTCTTACTGAAGTTGGTCCAGATTATACAAAAGAACAGCTTGATCCTTATATTGATTTTATTCTTAATACTTTTGGATCTGATAAATTAATGTGGGGAAGTGATTGGCCTGTTTTAACAATGGCAGATAACTATTCAAATTGGTTTGATTTAGCAATGAATTATTGCAATTCTTTTTCTGAAGACGAAAAAAATAAAATATTTTCTCAAAATGCAACTCAATTTTATAGTCTTTAAAAGATTATATAAATTTAAATTTAATTAAGTGATGAAACAAAACTATTTTGAGTCAACTTGGTCATCAATAAAACAACATCAAACACCAAATTGGTTTAAAAAAGCAAAGTTTGGTATTTATGCTCATTGGGGAATCTATTCCGTTCCAGCTGCTGGACCCAATGTAACGTGGTATCCTTATTGGATGTATAGACCACCTAGTCCTCAGTTTGATTATCATTGTAAACATTATGGTCATCCATCTAAATTTGGATATAAAGATTTTATACCAATGTTTACTGCTGAAAAATTTAATGCAGATGAGTGGGCAGATTTGTATTATCGATCTGGAGCAAAATTTGCTGGACCAGTAGCAGAGCATCATGATGGTTTTCCAATGTGGAATTGTTCTGATACTGAATGGTGTGCATCCAAGATGGGGCCAAAAAGAGATATTGTTGGAGAACTTGAAAAAGCAATTAGAAATAAAGGAATGAAATATATGGTAGCAATGCATCATGCTGAAAACTGGTTTTTTTTCCCGCATTGGAATAACGATTTTGATACATCTAAAAAGGAATATGAAAGTTTATATGGTGAACTTCACAATTTAGATTTGATAGGAAATCAGGCTGTATATCCGGATCATTGGGGTAGAAAAAATGAACATCAAGACAAGCCTAGTAAAGCTTTTCATGACAGATGGTTAAATAGATTAAAAGAAGTAGTAGATAATTATAAACCAGACTATGTATGGTTTGATTTTGGAATTAGATTTATTCATGAAAAGTATAAAAAAGATTTTCTTTCATATTATTATAATAAAGAAACTGAGTGGGGTAATGAAGTAGTCGTATCTTATAAATGGCACGATCTTCCACCCGGTTCTGGATTATTAGATCTTGAACTAGGAAGAGAGTCAGAATTAACCCACTATGATTGGATTACTGATACTACAGTTCACGATGGAAGTGCTTGGGCTTATATGAAGAATTCAAAATATAAAACTACGACAGATTTAGTTCACTACCTAATAGATAATGTTAGTAAAAATGGATACATGCTTTTAAATATTGGGCCAAAACCTGATGGAACAATTCCAGAAGAAGATAAAAATCTTTTAGAGGGCATTGGAAATTGGCTTGATGTAAATGAAGAAGCAATATTTGAAACAGAAACATGGGATCAATATGGAGAAGGTCCAACTAAAATGAATGAAGCAGGACCTTTTTCAGATAATCGAGCAAAAGTAATTTATACTGCTAAAGATTTTCGGTTCACTACAAAAGATAATTTTTTATATGCAACTGCATTAGGATGGCCTAGCAAAGATTTTACGATAGAAAGTATGTATAAACTTTTTGATAATGAAATTGAAAGGGTAGAATTATTAGGAAGTACTGATAAAGTAGAATGGAAACATACTAGAGATGGACTCCATATAACGAGACCAGATAATAAACCATGCGAGCATGCATACAGTTTTAAAATAACAAGAAAGGAATATTTATAAATGATTAGATTAGGTATGACTCTTGGAATTAAAGAGGAAAAAATAGAAGAATATAAAAAACTTCATGCAAATGTTTGGCCTGAAGTCTTAGAAAATTTAACAGAACTTAATTTTAAGAATTATTCTATATATTTGCATAAAAATACTCTTTTTGGATATGTTGAATATCATGGAGATAATCTTGATAGAGATAACAAGCTAATGGCTTCAAACCCTAAAGTTCAAGAATGGTGGAGTGTTTGTGGACCATGTCAAATTCCAGACCCAAATAGAAAAAAAGGAGAATGGTGGTCCAGTATGGAAGAAGTTTTTCATCACGACTAAAGTTAATTATGAAAACAAAAATTTGTTCAGTTGGTGAATGTATGATTGAAATTGCCAATACTAAGAATAATATTTTTCAACAATCATTTGCAGGTGATACGCTAAATTTTTGTAACTATATTGATAAAAAATATTTTGATGTCTCTTTTCTTACAGCCATTGGTAAAACTAGTGTAAACAGATCAGTTTTGGAATTCATAAATTCTAAAAAAATTTCAACAAAATTAATCAAGCAAGTTAATAGTCATGAAATTGGTTTATATTTAATTAAGAATAGAAATAACGGAGAAAAACAATTTTTTTATTGGAGAGATAATAGTGCAGCAAAAAATTACTTTAATAATATAGATTTTGTTTCATTATTTAAAAATTTGAGGAATTTTGATTATATCTATTTTTCTGGAATTACACTTTCAATTATTGATCCAACTAAAATAAGTAATTTTGTTAATTTGTTAAAATTATTAAAAAATAAAAAAGTAAAAATTATCTTTGATTTTAATATTAGAATTAATCGATGGACTAAAAAAAATTTAAACAATTTTTTGCATTCTATTTTAAGTTTCGTTGATATTTGTTTTGTGTCAGGTGAAGATCTAAAATTTTGGAAAAATGATAATAGTTTAAGTAATTTTGAAAAATTAATAAATAAATACAAAATAGATCATGGTATTTTTAGAAAAAATGCTAAATTAACTTACTCAATTCAAAATAAAAAAAAATATACAATAAGAAATAAATTTATTAGAAAAGTAATTGATACTTCAGGAGCTGGAGATGGATTTAATGCTGCCTACGTATCAAATTTTATTATTCATAACGATCCAGCTTTAGCTCTGAAAGAAGCCAGTCTTCTGGGCTCGAAGATAATCATGCAAAAAGGAGCAATAGTTGATGTTAAATAGCGAATTACAATTAAAACTAAAAGAACAAAAAATTTTACCAATTCTTAATACCACAAGTTTAAGCAATGATATTGATCGTTTAAGCAAATATTTAGAGAAAAATAGATCTATTCAATATATTGAAGTAACACTGAGAGAAAATCAATCTTTTGATATAGCATTAGAATTACAAAAACATTTTACTAAACATAAATTTGGGTTGGGCTCAATTTTAACAAAAGAAGATTTTATTAAAGGTCAAGATCATAATTTTCACTTTTTTGTTTCTCCTGGAATTGTTAATGAGATTTTAGAAATTAATAATTTATCATACATTCCTGGAGCTGAAACAGTTAGTGAGTTTATACATCTTAATGAAAAAGGTTATAAAATAATTAAATTTTTTCCAGCAAATTTAAATGGAGAGCAAAAAAAATTACAATCAATTGAAAACATTCTAAAGGATATAAAATTTATCCCAACAGGTGGGGTCAATAAAGATAATATCAATAAATATCTAGATTTAAAAAATGTTTTATGTGTTGGAACTTCAAAATTTGAAGAGTTTTAATTTACCTTTGTCATAGTACAAAGCATTTCAAAGGCAATCGTTGCTCCTACTAATGAAGTCATATTATTTACATCAAATGGTGGTGATACTTCTACAACATCACCGCCTACAAAATTGATTTTGTTTAGTGCTCTTATAATAGTTTGTGCCTCTCTCACATTAAAGCCTCCAACTTCTGGAGTTCCAGTACCTGGTGCAAAAGTTGGGTCTATTCCATCAATATCAAATGTAAAATAAGTATCCGTATTAGCTAGAACTTCATAAATTTTTTCAATACATTTCTTAAATCCCATTTCATAATAATCATCTATAGTAATAATAGTTACACCTTGTTCTTTAGCCCAGCTCAAATCCTCAGGATCATATAAAGCCCCACGAAGACCAAGGATTACATATTTTTTTGGATCTATTAGATTTTCTTCTATAGCTCTTCTAAATGGTGTGCCATGAGTATATTTAAATCCTCCAAAATAAGTGTCCCAAGTATCAGAATGAGAATCAAACTGAAATAAACCTACTGGTTTTTCTTTAGCTATACCTCTAAGAATTGGTAGGCTAATTAAATGATCACCTCCAATTGATAATGGTATTGTTTTGGAATTATAAATATTTGAGTAAAATTTTTCTATTTTATTTAAACTATCATTTAAGTCCGCTGGATTTACCGGACAATCACCAATATCTGCAATATTAAATTTATCATAAGGACTCTTAAGTGAAACAGGGTGATAAAGCCTTACAAGTGACGATGCATTTCTAATTTCTCTTGGCCCATGTCTAGCTCCAGGTCTATTAGTAGTTCCTCCATCCCATGGTACACCTGCAACACAGTAGTCTAATTTTTGTAAATCTTTAACTATAGGTAACCGAAAAAAAGTAGCAATATCAGCAAAGCGAGGAGTTTCCATACTAGATAGAGGTTTCATTTGAGTCATAAAAGTATCTTATGGTATATAGAGTTGGATTATACAAGACAAATTAGTATGGATTATAGCAAATTTCCTAAACCGCAAGATGATGGAAAAGCTGATCATCTTTTAAATAAGTTTTTGCCGGATATTTCTCTTAAAAATCAACAAGGAAATCTATTAAAAATAAAAAGATCTGACACTTTTCGTTTAATTTTATATTTTTACCCTATGACAGGTAATCCAAATGAAAGTTTACCTAAAAATTGGAATCAAACTCCAGGAGCCATTGGCTGTACTGTGGAGACCTGTAGTTTTAGAGATAATTATGAAGAATTAATCAAACTAAATGCGCTGCCTATAGGAATATCAACTCAAACAATAGATTATATTAAGGAAATGACAGATAGATTATTAATTCCCTATGATGTCTTAAGTGATTCAGAAAATATTTTGCTCAATTCATTAAAAATGCCACATTTTGAAATTGAAAACAAAATTTATTTTAAAAGATCAACTCTTATTGTGGAAAAAAATATTGTTAAAAAAGTATTCTACCCTATTTTTCCTCCTAACAAACATATAAATGAAGTTATACAATGGCTAAAAGAAAACTAACTATTTTTTTATTTTTTGTATTTCTATTTTTTTCTAACCTTTTAATAGCTAATCCAAATATAGATCAATGGTTAGAGTCAGAGAAATCTTATAAAGATCTTATTAATGAAGGATTTGAAGTAAAAAGCTACGCTATAAGTGACATAGAGGTTGTAAATGATTTAACAATAATCTTATTTGTTACAGTTCTCCAAAAAGACAACGAAGTATATGAGTGTCAGGAATATCAAACTATAGATAAAAATGTTGAAACTTTGGATATGAACTTAATATGTAAAGAATTAGTTCAACCTTATGAAAGAGGTATAGGAACTTAAGACCGTTCAATATTTAAAAAAAACCATTGTAATGCTATTAGTGTAAGTCCATTTAAAATTTCTTTTTTATCCATCTTTGCTTTTACCTGATCAAAACTATAACTTTTAACTAATATATCCTCATTTTCATTCTCTAGACCTCTTATATTTTCTTTATCTGGAGCAATTACCTCTCCTAAAAAAAGATTATAAAAAGATTCGGATGATCCTGGGGCAGGAAAGTAACCTTGTATAGATGTAAGATTGCTTACTTCACATCCAGTTTCTTCCAAGCATTCTCTCTTTGCGGTATCTTCTGGAGTTTCGCCAGGGTCAATTATTCCAGCAACTACTTCATCTAGATAATTTTGATTATCTTTAGAAATTGTCCCTGGTCTGAACTGTTGAATTAAAACGATTTTTTTATTTATAGGGTCATATGGTAAGACCGCAGATACTTGTGCACCACCAAATAACTCCCTTTTTATTTCGTTACTCCAATTCCCATCATATTTTTTGTATTTAAGAGTAACTTCATTCATTTTAAAGAAACCGTCGTGAATATTCTTTTTATCTAAAATTTTAAATTTTGAGCTCATAAAAATTGATATATTTTATATTACATATATATTTATAAATATGGAAAAAGCATTATTTGGTGCAGGTTGTTTCTGGGGTGTGGAAGAAACTTTTTGTAAAACTCCTGGTGTAATAAATACCTTAGTTGGTTATTCTGGAGGCGATACTATTAACCCTTCTTATGAAAGTGTTTGCCAAGGAAATACAAATCATACTGAGGTTGTTTTAGTTGAATTTGATAATTCTAAAATATCTTATGAAGATCTTTTGATGGTTTTCTGGAAGTGTCATGATCCTACTACTATAAATAGACAAGGTCCCGATATTGGAACACAATATAGGTCAGCGATATACTATTATAACGAAGATCAAAAAAATAAATCTATTCATTCTAAAAATGAATATGCTAAAATTGCAGGATTAAATATTGTTACTGAAATATCGGAAGCTAAGGAATTCTATAAAGCTGAAGAATATCATCAAAAATATATCCAAAAAACAGGCTTACACTGCGCTATATAGATTAATTCTTTAGGGAACTAATGTCTGTCGATTTTTATTACGCATTTTTAACAGGTTGGGTAATACTTTTATTATTTTGGAGTACTATTGTTTTCTTTATATATTTGAGAAAACCTCCTAAATCCAAATTAACTAAAAGTTTTGTCATCAAATCCTATCTGTTTTTTTTGGCACTATTGTTTATAATTTTATTTTTTCGATAAACCGATTCGTTTTTTTTATAAATTATGTATCAACATATAGTAGGTCAAAAAGATTAAGGTACTAACATATTGATAATTAACAACTTTTTTATATTTAATGTTGAATACTGGTTTTTTCATAAATATAAACTACCTCGAAATTAATAAAATTATTATGTCTATATTAAAAAACTATTTTAAACAAAACAGTGTGATGCATAGTTTCTCAAGTTGCCAATGGCCAATTGGAGATCCACAAGAGAAAGATTTTCATTTTTGTGAAGCTGATACCGTTGCTGGGAAGCCTTATTGTCAGAATCACTGTGACGTTGCGTATATTGATGAAAAAGAGCTTAAAAAAGAAAAAGAAGCTCAAAAAAATCGTCGCATTGCTGCCTAAGTTAATCTCTACAAATTATTTTCTCATTAAATGTTAATAATTTAGAGTTATTGACATAAGAGATGTTATTCTTAAAATAAAAAAACATGTTATTCAGTGTACTGAAAAAACTTAACTTTGACGGAACATTAGAAATCATAGATTCTAATGACAAGACCCATAAATTTGGAAATTCTAATCCCCACGTTTGTATAAGACTGAAAAACAAATCTATTGAAAGAAAACTATTCTTAAACCCTAATCTTCATATAGGTGAAGCATATATGAATGAAGAGTTAGTTGTAGAAAAAGGCACTATAGAAGACTTTCTTAATTTAATAACTAATTGTTACGATGACTTTATTTCTAACAATAAGTTTTATAAATTTTATGAATATTTATCTTCTATTTTCATGCCATTTCAGCAGATTAATCAGCTTGTAAATTCAAAAAAAAATATAGCACACCACTACGATATAAATGAGGATTTATATAAATTATTTCTTGATCAGGATATGCAATATTCTTGCGCATATTTTCACAATCCCAATATGAGTTTGGCTCAAGCGCAGAAAGATAAAAAACAACATATAATTAAAAAACTTCAAATTACAGAAAATATGGATGTTCTTGATATTGGGTGTGGTTGGGGAGGAATGGCAATTGAAATAGCTAAATCTACTGGCGCCAAAGTTAAAGGAATTACACTTTCAGAAAATCAATTTAAAACTGCATCTGAAAGAGCACAAAAAGAAGGTTTGAGTGGTAAAGTTTCATTTGCATTACAAGATTATAGAAATGAAACCGAAAAATATGATCGCATAGTATCAGTTGGTATGTTTGAGCATGTTGGTGTTAAATATTTTAAAACTTATTTAAGTAAAGCTAATGATATTCTGAAAGAAAATGGTGTTTTTCTTTTGCATACAATTGGTCAAAGGGGCAAACCGACTGCTACAAGTCCTTGGATAAGAAAATACATTTTTCCTGGCGGCTATATTCCATCATTATCTGAAGTAATGAATGCAACACAAAAGCTTAATCTAAATGTAACAGATGTTGAAGTATTAAGACTACATTATGCTCACACACTTTCCAAATGGTATCAAAATATTATCGAAAATAAAGATAAAATTATTAAGATGTTTGATCAGCGTTTTTTTAGAATGTGGGAGTTTTATCTATTGGCAAGTAAGTATTCCTTTGTAAATATGGGTAATGTTGTTTTTCAAATACAAATTGCAAAAAATATTAACAATTTGCCTCTCACAAGAAATTATATCTACAACTAAACAGTTTATATTTATTGAATTTCCAAGACAGGTAATATAATCTTTCGTTTATGGCGCTATCTCTTAATAATTATATAATTAGAGCATCAATTTTCTTAGTCGCTGTCTTTGTTATTGTTGTTTTATTATACCCAGTTTTACAAAATGCTTTTTTATCAAATATTTTTATTAACATTATAATTTTATTAGCCCTCTTAACTGGAATTGTATTTAATTTTTTTCATCTCATTAACTTAAATTACAAATATATATCTTTCTCGAACTTTAATATTACAAATTCAATAGAAGCATTCTCTACTTTAAGGGGACAAGACAAAAATATTTCTCTTGAATTAAAAAATCTTGACGGAAAATTTGTTTTTAAAAGTTCATCAATAAATAGATTGATAGAGAATTCTGATATGACTTTGATAAGTATAAGAGAAACTTCACGTTATCTAGTGGGGTTGCTAGTCTTTTTAGGACTCCTTGGAACTTTCTGGGGACTTCTTAAAACTATTGGATCTGTCGGCAATGTTATCAGCGGACTAGGTATAGATGATACAAATGTTGCAGGTTTTTTTAATTCTCTCAAAGATGGATTAAATGCTCCACTTGAAGGAATGAGTATTGCATTTAGCAGTTCTTTATTAGGTTTAGCTGGTTCTTTAATATTAGGATTACTTGATTTAAATCTTGGACAAGCTCAAAATAAATTTAGTCAATATTTTGAAAAAATACTTAATAGCAATTCTTCTCCAGATTTTTCTAAAGTAGAAGATAAGCCTACAGGTGAAGCAATGCAAAAAATCTATGACAACTTAGAAAACCTATTAAATGCTTTTAAAAAATCATCCGAAAATCAAACTAAAATTTCAAACAATTTAGAGAAGTTTAATGAAATACTTAACAAAATCAATTCTAACTCTTCAAATCTTGATAAACAATTATCAAATTTCTTATCTTCACAATTAAATACACAATCCGCACTAATGAACTTAACAGAAGCTTTAAGCAAAAATGGAATATTAGAAGCAAAAAAAGTAAAAGAGTATTTTCAGAAAATTGAAAAAGAACTAAAGAAAATTAAAAAATAATAATGTCTACTAGGTCTTTAAGAAATAGACTTGCTGATACAACAAATATTTGGCCTGGTTTTGTCGATGTTCTAGCTACTCTTTTAATTGTAATCATATTTGTGCTAATGGTTTTTACCGTTTCACAAATATATCTGAGTGATGCTATATCTGGACGAGATAAGGCGCTTCAAGATTTAAGAGCCCAAATAAATGAATTATCTAAAATACTTATTATTGAAACTAAAGATAAAGAAGAAGCTCTTTCAACTCTTTCTGAAACTGAGAAAAAACTTGAAGATACAGAAATAAATTTACAAAGTGAGCAATTATTAAGTGAGCAATTACAAACTGATGTTGCAAAAAAACGATCAGAAATATTTGTTCAGGAACAAAATATAATAGCTCTATCTGAGCAAATTAGTAGTCTTTTAAAAGAATTGAGAATAGTTGCAAATGCATTAGAAACATACGAAGGACAAGAAATTACTTTACTTGAAACTGAGGGGCTTGGAGAACGAATTAATAAAGCACTAGCAACAAGAATTGATCAACTAAAAATACTTAATCAAGAATTAGATAATGCTAATTTTAAACTACTTGAAAGTGAAAAATCTCTCAAATCTACAATTGCAGAATTAAATGAGAAGAATGAGAATTTAATCGCAATTAATGAAAGTCTTGGTTTAGAGGAAGGCGGTATTGAAGAACAGTTATTGGCAATTAAAAATAAAAATGAGAAACTTCTAAGCTTAAATGATGAATTAGAAAAGACAAACATTGAACTATCATTGAGAGATGAAGAATTACAAAGTCAAATATCCCAATATCAAGAACTAATGAATGATCTTTTAGAAATTAATGATAGTCTGGGCTTAAAAGATGCATCACTTAATGAACAACTTGATGCAATTAGGTTTAAAAATGCAGAATTAGCAAGATTAAATAAAGATTTAATTCAGAAAGATAGCACTATTTTTAATTTGCGAGGTAAAATATCGGAATTGAATAATGTACTTTCTTTGTCTGAAGAAAAACAAAAACAGCAACTTGAAAAACTTGAACTCCTCCAAAACCAAATTGTTTCATTAGAAGAAGAGAATCAAGCACAAAAGGAAACTTCACTTGAAGAAATTGAAAAAATGGAAACACAGGCTTCAAAAACATTAGAACAGATAGAAATTCTCTCTAATCAAATTGATACTTTACAAAAAGAAATAGCTTTACTTAATAGTGCCTTAGAAGTGAGTGAAAGTCAGGCTTTAATTAAGGATTTAGAAATTGAAGTACTTGGTGAAAAATTAAACAAAGCCCTTACATCTAAAGTATTTGAGCTCCAAAAATATAGATCTGAGTTTTTTGGAAAATTACAATCTATTTTAGGTGATAGAAAAGACATTAAAATTGTAGGAGATAGATTTATTTTTGAATCAGAGCTATTATTTGATTCTGCTTCAGCAGATTTACAATTATCTGGTAAAGAAAAGTTAAGTGAAATTGGCCTTACTTTAAAAGAGACTACTAATGATATTCCTTCAGATATTGACTGGATTATAATGGTAGAAGGACACACTGACAAAAAACCTATACAAACAATTAGATATCCCTCTAACTGGGAATTATCTTCAGCTAGAGCTAATACAGTTTTAAAACTACTTCTTGATCTTGGTTTTCCACCAAATAGATTAGCATCTGCAGGATATGGAGAGTTTTATCCTATCAGTAATGGAGAAACTGAGAGTGATCTACAACAGAATAGAAGGATTGAATTAAAACTCACTTCACGCTAATTTGCCTTAAATTTAACATAAACTGATCATAAAAATTCAATATGAGATTTTTAATTTTATTTGTCTTAAGTTTCTTTAGCACATATTCTGTATTTGCTGCATGCAGTGATCAACCTGCAAATGAGGTTGATTGGACTAATTGTAATTTTGTAGAAAATCTTGATCTTTCTGGTACTGGTTTGGCAAATTCTCAAATGTCAGGAGTTAATTTATCTTTATCTAATTTTGAAAAATCTCAACTTAATAATTCAAATTTATCAATTGGTAATTTTATCTTCTCGAATTTCAGTAATTCAAATTTATATGCTTCAAATTTACAGGGAGCTAATTGTAACAATGCCAACTTTGATAATGCAAACCTTGCAAAAGTAAACTTTGAAGGATCTAATCTCTTTGGAGCGACTTTTAAAGGTGCAAATCTATATGAAGCAAATCTACTTGGTGCTAATATTTCAGGTGCAATGTTTGATGAAGCAAATTTGTCAAATGCTATATGGATAGATGGTAAAAAATGTGCTCTTGGTTCTATAGGCAGTTGCCAATAATTATTTTATTTCTTTTTATTACCAGTTGCAAAATGTCAGACGTATCTGAAATACAAAAAAATGATGATAATAAAGTTAAATTTAAGATCTCAGGAAGTAAAGAGACTGGTATTCAAATAAATAACTAAAATATTAATTTACTTTTATCAAATTTAATGATTTGACCTTTTAACAATGAGTCAAAATTCTTATCTATATGCTTTCAGTGTTGTTTTTCTTGCTGGAATTTTTTGGAGTTTTGGAGCGTTGACTGTTAGATATATGGTGGATGGTCATGAATATGTTTTTCAATATTTATTTTATAGAGGTTTAACTATTTCAATTATACTTGTTATATATTTATTTTTTCGGGAAGGATTTGCTTTTTATAAAAATTTTCTCAAAATAGGAATACCATCTATACTTGGAGGTTTATTTCTAGCAACAGCTTTTACTGGATTCATTTTTTCTATTACTATGACTACGGCTGCCGTAACATTATTTATGTTAGCAGCGATGCCTTTTATTGCAGCCATTGTTGGGTATTTTGTTCTTGGCGAAATACTAAAAAGATCAACATTAATTGCAATGGTTGTAGCATTTATAGGTGTGTGCGTAATGATTATAAATGACAGTATTTCTGGAACTGCTTTAGGCGCAATAATAGGATTTATTTCTGCAACTGGTTTTGCATTATACACGGTAACAATTAGATGGAAACCTGAAACGCCAAAATTTACAACAGTTGTTTTAGCGGGAATATTTTGTACAATATTTGCATTCTTTATTTTAGGCTTCTCTTTTGAACCTTTTATTCTGATGCCTGAAATTAATAGTTATTTGAGTATACTTCATGGAATAATTGTTGCAGCCGGGTTAATACTTTACAGTCTTGGAGCAAAATACTTACCCTCAGCTGAGCTAGCACTTTTATCGTTAATGGAAGTTGTTGGAGGAGTTTTATGGGTTTGGCTTCCTATTTTTGGAATAAATGAAGTACCAAGTACAACTGTGATAATTGGAGGTTTCATAATAACTTTAGCTGTAGTTTATTATGGTTTTGCTGCAAGGCAGATTGATATCAATATTAAAACTTAAATATTTGCTGTAACTTTATTAATATTTTTTCTTGGTAAATTATTTTTAGACCAAACTGTATCAAGAGCCTTAATCATTTTTTCGATATGCTCTTTTCTATGTTTTGGGGTAACAGTTATTCTTAGTCTTTCTAAACCTTTTGGTACAGTCGGGTAAAAAATTGGTTGTGCATAAATACCATGATCATCAATTAAATCTTTAGACACTTTTTTGCATAAAAAAGGATCATTAATTAATACTGCTACAATATGAGAATTTGTATCCAAATAAGGGATTGCTAAGGAATCTAAATATTCTCTTATTAAAGCTGCATTTTCTTTTATTCTTATTCTTAGCTGTTCTGCCAGAGAAACAATATCTATTGCTTTAGCTGCTCCTGCAGCAATTGATGGGCAGATTGAAGTTGTAAAAATAAAACCTGGAGCAAAACTTCTAATGTAATCAATTATTTCTGAACTAGCTGCAATATAACCTCCCATTTGACCATATGCTTTTGCTAAAGTTCCATTAATAATATCTATTTTATCTTCAACTCCCATTTCTACTGCAATACCTTTACCTTCTTCACCGTAAAGTCCAACTGAATGAACTTCATCAAGATATGTCATACAGTTATATTTTTTTGCTAACTCTACAATTTTAACTATAGGCGATCTTATACCTTCCATAGAGTATAAACTTTCAAAAACGATTAACTTAGGATTATCTACATTTGACCCTTTTAGTAACTGTTCTAAATGATCAATGTCATTGTGTTTAAATATATGACACTTAGCTCCACTATTCTTAATACCTTGTATTAAAGATGCGTGATTTAATTCATCAGAAAATATCTCAATATCTTTAATTTTTTTTCCTAAAGTCCATAAAGTAGATTGGTTTGCTGTATAAGCAGAAGCAAAGACTAATGCCGCCTCTTTATTATGAACGTTTGCAAGTTTTTTTTCAAGTTCAGTATGATAGGTTGATGTACCAGAAATATTTCTTGTTCCACCTGAACCAGATCCATATTCAAGTAGTGTTTTTACAATTTCATTTACGACTTCTGGGTGTTGACTCATATTAAGATAGTCATTAGAACACCATACCTCTACTTCTCTTTCTTTATTTTTGAAACTTTCATCAGCATTTGGAAAACTTTTTATAGGTCTGTCTATGTTCTTGAATTCCCTATAAAGACCTTGTTCTTTAAGATTTTTTAACTCAGATTTAAAGAAATTTTTATATTGCATTTTTATTAGATATCTTAGACAATGTTTAATTGTAAGTGTTTAATTGAATGAATTGTCACACCTTATTTCTACTAAAAGACATTCTCCTCCAGACACCATATTTATCTTTAATCATGAATCGATGATACAACGCTGCTGCAATATGAAGTGAAAAAAGAGCTGTTAGTAAAAGTGCTGAGTAGTAGTGTATAGCTAGAGCTTGAGGGTATAGAAAAAAGTTCTCTTCGATTAAAGGTGGTATTTTGATTAATCCCAAGAGATGAACATCCTCTCCTCCAAGCCATGTCATAAAGGTACCTTGAATAGGAATAAGAATAACTAAACCATAAAGTACAAAATGGACTAAATTTGAAACCAATTTATGAAATAAAGGAATATTTTCATATTTAGGATGAGTATTAAATATGTATTTCCACATTAATCTAAGCACAACTAAACTAAAGACTAAGGTGCCAAAAAATTTATGAGTAATAATAAAACCCATTTTAAGAGGAGAAAATTCCATATTATGAAGGCTAATCCCTGTTGTAACTTGCCAAAAAAGAAGAAGTGCCAATGACCAATGAAAAAGTTTACCAACCAAGCCCCATGAAGATTTTGTACCTTTAAATTCAACCATTACCAATTTTACAATATAGTGTTATTTATAGAAATATAAGTAATGAAAATAAGAATTTTATCGAGAAAAAGTGACTTGGCAATAATTCAAGCACATGAATTTTCTGATTATTTGCAATCAAAACATCCTTCTGTAGAAATAGAATTTTTAACAAGAAGTACTTCAGGAGATAAAGATCTAAAAACACCTCTTTCTGAAATGCCAATAGAAGGTGTTTTTACTAATGATTTAAGAGATGAATTAATAAATAACAAATGTGATTTAATTGTCCACTCTTGGAAGGATCTTCCAATTGAAGTTGGTGAGAAAACTAAAATTGCTGCTACATTAAAACGTGCTGATAAACGAGATATATTATTCTTAAAAAAAAATATAACATTAGATAGTAAGAAAATTACTATTCTTTGCTCATCACCTCGAAGACAATATAATTTAGAAAATTTTATTGAAAATTATCTTCCACAAAAGTTTGATGAAGTTTGCTTTGAAAATATAAGAGGTAACATACCCACTAGATTTAAAAAATTTTTGGAAGATCCTAATAGTGATGGTTTCATTGTTGCTAAGGCAGCAATTGATAGATTGCTTTTAAATAATTATTCTGAATTTAATGAATTAAAAACAACTCTAAAAGAATATATTAACGAATGTCTTTGGTCTGTTTTACCATTGTCTATAAACCCTTGTTCTCCTGGACAAGGAGCTCTAGCTATTGAAACAAGAATTCAAGATAATAAACTTAATGAAATTTTAAATGATATTAATTTTTCCAAAGATTATTCGAATGTTATTCAAGAAAGAAATATTTTAAAAAATTATGGAGGAGGATGTCACCAAAAAATAGGAGTATCTTACATCTCACATAAATTAGGATTAGTTGTATCTAAAAGAGGTGAAGATGAAAATGGCAATCATTTTGAGAGCTGGGATTTTATTGATCCAAAAGATATAAGTTTTTCTAGTAATACAACAGATGAAATTTATCCTGAAAATTTAAAAAATTATAAAATATTTTCTAGAAGACAATTAAATGAAAATGTCGATGATATAAATAATTTACAAAATAAATGTATTTATGTTTCACGAATTAGCTCAATCCCAGATAGGTCAAAAATCCAATCAAATAATGTTATATGGACTAGTGGTTTAAGAACATGGAAGAATTTATCTGAAAGAGGTATTTGGGTTAATGGAACTTCAGATGGTTTGGGTGAGGATTTTGATAAAGATATTAATTCACTTACAAATAATCCTTGGGTTAAGTTAACTCATTCTCAATCTCCCGAAAGTTCGATAAAAAATAAAATTGAAACGTATCAATTGGAGTCTATCGATTTTGAAATAGATATAGAAAAGAAAAAGTACTTTTATTGGATGAGCAGTTCAGCTTTTAAGGCGAGTATTGATAAATATCCTAAGATTATAGAAAAATATCATTTTTGTGGCCCAGGAAATACTTACAATGAGATTAGTAAAATATTAGGTAATGATAAAAATCTTTTTGTTGAGCTATCTTATGATAGTTGGAAGAAAAAATTACTAAAAGCCTAAAAATGACAAATATTTTATTCGAAAATGCTCTCAAAAGAAATATTCAAAAAACACCACCCATTTGGTTCATGAGACAGGCTGGAAGGTACCATTCGCATTATCGCAAGCTCAAAGAAAAATATACTTTTGAAGAACTTTGTAAAACTCCGGATCTAGCTGCAGAAGTCGCTTTTGGTCCAATACAAGAGTTTGATTACGATATTGCAATTTTATTCAGTGATATTTTATTTATCTTGGAGGGACTTGGTTTAGAATTAAAGTTTGACCCAGGACCAAAATTTAATTCTTATATAAATTCAGAAAACATTAATGATTATAATAATATTGATCGTGGCATTGAGCATATGCAATTTCAATTTGAAGCTATAAAAATAACAAAAGAGAAATTGCCAAATAATAAAAGTTTAATTGGATTTGTTGGTGGACCTTGGACATTATCAAAATATGCATTTGGAAATAATAACTCTGATTTAATCGACACTAAAATGAATTTAGAATTTATTTCAAAAATTCTTTTACCCCTTCTAAAGAAAAATATTCAATTACAATTAGATGCAGGTGTTGAACTTGTCATGATTTTTGATAGCTCCTTGTATGATTTAGATAAAATAAATTTTCATGAAATTTATTCAAAATTTTTGGAAGAGATTGCAATTTCTTTTCCAAATAAACTTGGCTATTATTCAAGAGGTAAGAGTTTAACAGATCTAAATTCTATCATCAGTTTTCCCTTTGCTGGTTTTGGCTATGATCACACAATAGATCTTAAATTTATGTTTGAAAATCAAAAACATGGATTTATTCAAGGAAATTTCAATGAACAATTAATGTTGAGTGGAACAGATACATTTCTTAATGATTTAAAAGAATTTATTGAAAAAATGAAATCAATTGAAAATCTTAATGGCTGGATTTGTGGCCTTGGACATGGAATTAACAAAAATACTCCAGAAAAAAATGTTCATTTATTTATAGAAAATATCAGAAAAGAATTTAGCTAATAGATATGGTTAAATATATAGGTGAAAAAGATTATGAGCACGGGAGTAAACAAAAAATTGGTGTTTTAATTACTAACCTTGGCACTCCAGATGCTCCAAATAAAAAAGAACTAAAAGTTTATCTTAATCAATTTTTGTCAGACCCTAGAGTAATCGAATTACCTAAAATCTTATGGCAAATTATATTGAAGCTAGTAATTTTACAAATAAGACCATCAAAGTCAGCAGAAGCATATAAACAAATTTGGACTGATAAGGGTTCTCCACTTTTAGATATCGCAAACAGACAACTAAATAAAATCCAATCATCTTTTTCTTCAAAAAATGAAAATATAGTTTTTGAAGTTGGGATGCGTTATGGCAATCCATCTATTCCAGATGCTTTGTTAAAACTTCAGAAAAAACAAGTAAGAAGATTATTAGTTCTACCTATGTATCCGCAATATTGTGCTGCAACAACAGGTAGTACATTTGATGAAGTAACAAATGTATTGCAAAAATGGCGTTGGATACCTGAAATGCGTTTTATCAATCAGTACTTTGAAGAAAAAAATTATATTGAAGCATTGTCAAATTCAATAAAGTCATTTTGGAAAAAAACTTCAAAACCACAAAAAATTATTTTTAGTTATCATGGTATACCAAAACGGTATTTGACTAATGGTGATCCGTATCATTGCTTTTGTCTTAAAACCACAAGACTTGTTAAAGAACATATGGGATTATCCGATGATGAGATAATGACTACTTTCCAAAGTAGATTTGGAAGAGAGGAATGGTTAAAGCCATATACAAGTGAAACATTAAAAGAATTACCAAAACAAGGGATTAAAAATATACATATAATATCTCCTGGTTTCAGTAGTGATTGTCTTGAAACGCTTGAAGAACTTGAAGAAGAAAATAAAGAATATTTTATGGAGTCAGGTGGAGAAAATTATCATTATATACCTTGCTTGAATGATCACGATGATCACATAGACGTTTTTGTAAATCTGATAAAAAAACATACTCAAGGTTGGCCATTATGATTGCTGATCCCAAATTTAATACTGCAAAAGAATGGTTTGAAAAATTACGAGATAACTTAGTTGAAACTATTCAAAACATTGATGAAAATCAATTTGAAATAAGTAACTGGGATCACAAAGGTGATGGTGGTGGTAAAATGAGTAAAATTAAGGGTAATATTATTGAAAAAGGTGGAGTAAATATTTCTACCGTCTCTGGGACATTTAATGAAAATATGAGAGATGCTATTCCGGGTGCTAAAGAAGATCCAAATTATAATGCAACCGGCATCAGTGTTGTATTACATCCTGTTTCACCTAAAATTCCTTCTATGCATTTTAATACAAGATTTATTAAAACCACTCAGGAATGGTTTGGCGGAGGTATAGATATTACACCTTGTTTAATATTTGAGGATGAGAAAAAATATCATCGTGGCTTAGAAGTTTTGTGTAATAAATATGATAAATCATATTATCCTAAATTTAAAAAATGGTGTGATGACTATTTTTTTCTTAAACATAGAAACGAACCAAGAGGTGTTGGAGGAATATTTTTTGATTACTTTCAAACTGGCGATTGGGGAAAAGATTTTGAATTTGTCCAAGGCGTAGGTACTTATTTTCATCAGTTTATCAAAAATACTTTAATTTCACTAAAGGATGAGGATTGGAATGAAGAAGAAAAAAAGATACAATTAGTTAAGCGTAGTCGCTATGCTGAATTTAATTTACTTTATGATAGAGGTACAAAATTTGGTCTAGAGACTGGTGGGAATGTTGATGCTATATTAATGTCAATGCCTCCTCTCGCAGTATGGGAATAAATCATGTTATTTAATACTTTAAAAGTTGTTCATATTTTTAGCATCATAGCTTGGATGGCTGGGCTTTTGTATCTACCACGTTTGTTTGTAAATCATGCTAATCCAGAAATTACTGAAGAAACCTCAGAAACATTCAAACTAATGGAAAGAAAATTGTACAGAATAATAATGTTTCCAGCTTTTATAGTGACTTGGATATCGGGTTTCACACTTATACATTATGTTGGTATTGATACTTGGTTGCTTTTAAAAATTTTATTCGTAGTTTTATTATCTGGCTATCATTTTTTTTGTTTAAAATGTCTTAATGATTTTAAAAACGATAAAAATAAATATTCCACAAAATTTTTTAGAATAACAAATGAGATACCGGCAGTAATATTAATTTTTATACTTATACTTGTTGTATTTCAGCCTTTTTAATCACTACTTTTTTGTTTTAATAGGTTTTTTTCTCTTTGGATTACAAACTCTACATATTTCACACTCTAACCCATAACAACTTCTTGCCTGACAAAATTCTCTTCCATAAAATATTATTTGTAAATGAAGTTTATTCCAAGATTTTTTTGGAAAAAGATATTTTAAATCCTTTTCCGTTTGGACAACATTTTTACCATTTGTTAAGCCCCAACGTTGAGCTAAGCGATGAATGTGTGTATCAACTGGAAATGCCGGATGACCAAATCCTTGAGACATAACAACACTTGCAGTTTTGTGACCAACACCTGGTAATTTTTCTAATTCCTCAAAACTTTCTGGAACTTTTCCCTTAAACTTTTTTACAAGTATTCTTGATAGTTCAAATATAGCTTTTGATTTTTGAGGTGCTAAACCACATGGGCGAATAATATTATAAATTGTTTTTTGTGGAACTTTTGTCATTTTTATAGCCGTGTTTGCTTTTTTAAATAAGGTTGGTGTGACTTGATTAACTCTTTCATCTGTACATTGGGCACTTAGAAGCACAGCTACAACTAATTCAAACTTATTTTTGTGGTTCAGAGGAATAGGTACTTTTCTATATATGCTATTTAGTATTTTAGAGATCTCCTGCGCCTTTTCTATTTTTTTCACTGTATCAAGTCTCCTCCAAAGGGTGTGTATAAATTAATACAAATAATTATGACAAAATATAGCACTTATTAATACTAATAATATTGAATATTTCCATTGAAGTAGTATGGGTCTACCATCAAATTTCTATGGAGGAAATAATATGAAAAAGACTTTAAGCATTGTTTTGTCTTTGCTTTTCATGGGTATTTTTTCACCAGCATTTGCAAATAGTATTAAATGGTCAATGCCAGGTGATTCATTAACTCTTGATCCGCATGCACAAAACGAAGGACCAACGCACATGGTTTCACGTCAAGTATATGAAGGCTTAGTAACTCCAGGTATTAATATGGAAATACTTCCTCAGCTTGCTGAGTCATGGGAAACAACCGCTGCTGATACTTGGGTATTTAACATTCGTAAGGGTGTAAAGTTCCATGATGGATCAGATTTAACTGCTAGTGATATTGCTTTTAGTATCAATAGAGCAAAAACTGCTCCATCTGATATGGTAGATTTAATTAAAAGTATTAAATCAGCATCAGCTTTAGATGATCATACAGTTCAAGTTGTAACTGATGGACCAAACCCTATTCTTTTAAATCAACTAACTCAGATATTCGTAATGTCTGAAGATTGGGCTAAAGCAAATGGTTGTGAAGTTTCATACAACTGGGATGCAGGTGAAACATCTTATTGTGCTTCTAATGCAAATGGAACTGGGCCTTTCAAAATTACTTTTAGAGAACAGGACGTAAGAACTGTTTTTGAAAAAAATAATGATTGGTGGGGTGATGATAGTACTTTCAATGTAGATACTATTGAGCTTCTTCCAATTGCAAATGATGCAACAAGAGTTGCAGCACTTCTATCTGGAGAAATTGACTACACAAACGTTGTTCCAGTTCAAGATATTGAAAGAATCAAATCTTCTGCTGGACATGGTGTAAAAATGACTCCTCAAAATAGAACAATATTTTTTGGTATGGATCAAGGTTCTGCTGAATTAAATTCATCTAATATTAAAGGTAAAAATCCTTTTGCAGATAAAAGAGTTCGTCTAGCTATGTACCATGCTTTAGATATGGAAGCTATTAAGGATAAAGTAATGAGAGGACAAAGTGTTCCTGCAGGAATTATCACTGCTCCTGGTGTAAATGGTCATACAGCTGCACGTGATGAAAGATTGCCTTATGATCCAGAGCTATCAAAAAAACTATTGGCAGAAGCCGGTTATCCAGATGGATTTGAAGTAACACTAGATTGTCCAAATGATCGTTACATAAACGATGAGGCAATCTGTGTAGCTGCAATTGGTATGTTTGCTAAAATTGGAGTTGAAGTAACTCTTGATGCAAAAACTAAAAGTCAACACTTCTCAGAAGTTAAAGAAGGTGACGCAAATGGTATGACAAGCGACATGTACATGCTAGGTTGGGGTGTTCCAACTTTTGACAGTCATTACGTATACTCGTACTTATTTGATAGTGCTGGTAGCTGGAATAAAGTTAATTTCAGTAACGCTAGAGTTGATGAGTTAGTAGCAGCAATGGGTGTTGAAACTGATTTAGATAAAAGAAATGCTATGATTGCTGAAGCTTGGGATATTACTCAAGATGATGTAACATATCTTCCTTTACATCACCAAGTTGTTAACCAAGCATCAAAAAGTAATGTCGATGTTCCAATTAGAATGAACAACGAACCATTATTTAGATTTGCAAACGTAAACTAATAAATTTTATATTTTCTGGCCAGTAAACTGGCCAGAAATTAACCAATGTTTAGCTATTTCTTTAAAAGACTCTTTCAATCTATTCTTGTAATGATTGTTGTTGCTTTTGTTTCATTTTCCTTATTTAATTTTGTTGGTGATCCAGTAAATAGTATGACAGGAGAAGATGCTTCAGATGAAAGACGCGCTGAAGTTAGAGAAGTATTGGGTTTAAATGATCCCGTCTATGTTCAATTTTCTCGATTTTTAGGTAATGTAATTCAGGGTGATTTTGGAATATCATACCAATTAAAAAGAGAAGTTTCAGACTTAATTGCAGAAAGAATGCCTGCAACTTTAGAATTAGTTTTTGTCTCTGCTTTAATTGCAATCATCAGCGGTGTCATCTTGGGTGTATATACTGGTATTCACAGAGACAGTTTTATTTCTAATATTATTCTTGTGATTTCTCTAGCCGGGGTATCACTGCCAACATTTATAATAGGAATAATGTTAATTTATTTGTTTTCAGTAATTTTAGGAGTTCTTCCATCTTTTGGAAGAGGTGAAGTCACACAATTAGGTTTTTGGACTACAGGATTTTTAACTACTTCCGGATTAAAAGCACTGATACTCCCATCTGTTACACTAAGTTTATTTCAAATGACTTATGTTATTAGATTAGTTCGCGCTGAAATGATGGAAATTTTACAAACAGATTATATTAAATTTGCAAAAGCAAGAGGTATAAAAAGGAGTGCTATTAACTATAAGCATGCGCTCAAAAATGGATTAATTCCAGTTATTACTATTACAGGTATCAACATTGGAACATTAATTGCTTTTTCAATTATTACAGAAACAGTTTTTCAATGGCCAGGCATGGGGTCATTATTTATCAAAGCAGTATACTTTGTCGATATTCCTATAATGTCAGCATATATGATCATGGTAGCCTTTATATTTGTAATGATAAATTTTATTGTAGACATCACATACTATTTTATTGATCCTAGAATTAGGCTGAAGGAAGAGGGTAGTTAAAATGCTACTTAAAACGTACAATAAAATATATGATACTGATATTGGATACAGTTTCTTTAATTCTAAATTAGCAATAATTTCTTCAACAATATTTTTTATTATACTTTTTTGTTCTGTATTTGCTGGGATAGTTGCACCTTATAATCCTTTTGATCCAGCATCAGTTTCTTTAATGGATGCCTTTACCCCACCAGTATGGTCGGAGGGAGGAAGTTTTAGCTTCATATTAGGAACTGATCAGCAGGGAAGAGATATGTTTTCAACAATGATTTATGGTTCAAGAATTTCACTGATCGTTGGTTTTGCTTCTATAATTTTTGCAATGATACTTGGAGTTTTTCTTGGAATAACAGCTGGATATATTGGTGGTAGGTATGAGATTATTGTAATGCGTCTTACAGATGTGCAGTTAACTATTCCAAGTATTTTAATGGCTTTACTTGTTGATGGAATTGCAAGGGCAATTATCTCACAATCAATGCATGACGAGATGGCAATTTATGTTTTGATTTTCGCCATTGGTATTTCAGAATGGCCTCAGTTTGCAAGAGTATCGAGAGCATCAACCTTAGTTGAAAAAAATAAAGAATATGTCTCAGCTTCAAGAATTATTGGATTATCAAATATATTAATTATGTTTAAGCATATTTTACCAAATATACTTCGGCCTATCTTAGTAATTGCTACAATTGGATTAGCACTTGCAATTATTACTGAGTCTACCTTAAGTTTTTTAGGTGTTGGTGTTCCACCAACAACACCTTCTCTTGGGACTCTAATAAGGTTTGGAAATAATTTTTTATTTTCAGGTGAGTGGTGGATTACTTTTTTTCCAGCAATTTTCTTAATTGTTTTAGCATTATCAATTAATTTATTAGGGGATTGGATGAGAGATGCATTAAATCCAAGATTAAAAAAGAGATGAGTTTTTTAGAAGTTAAAAATTTAAACATAAGTTATCCAACACGAAAGGAAACTATTGTTGCAAGCAAAAATGTAGAATTTTCTTTAGAAAGAGGTGAAATATTAGGAATTGTCGGTGAGTCTGGATCTGGAAAATCTACAATTGCAAATGCGATAATTAATTTGATTGATCCTCCAGGTGAAATCACAGATGGCTCAATAAAAATAGACAATATTGAATTAAGAAGTAATGAAGAAATAATTCAAAATATTAGAGGAAAAAAAATAGGATTTGTCTTTCAAGACCCTCAAACTTCATTAAACCCTCTATTTAAAATAAAAGATCAATTAATTGAAACTATTCAGGCTCATTTAAATTTAAGTTATCAAGATTCACTTAACAAATCAATTCAACTACTTAAAGAGGTTGGAATAGAGAACGCTGAAAAAAGAATAGAGGACTATCCACACCAATTTAGTGGCGGTATGCGTCAAAGAGTTGTGATAGCTTTAGCGATAAGTTGTGAACCTGACCTAATAATTGCAGATGAACCAACAACAGCTTTAGATGTAAGTATTCAATATCAAATATTAGAACTTCTTAAAGATCTTACAAAGAAAAGAAATCTTGGTGTTATAATTATAACCCATGATATGGGAGTCATAGCAGAGACGACTGATAAAGTTATTGTCATGAGATACGGACATATTGTTGAACAAGGTGAGACTAAGGAATTATTAACAAATCCAAAATCAACAGAAGCAAGAAGCTTAGTAATTTCAGTGCCACCAACAAATAAGAAAATTGATAGATTTAAATTGATTAGCCCCGATGGTAAGGAAATAACATCTAGTTCCAAGGATTTGACTAAAAATATTATTAAAACATGGGGCATAAGGGAAAATAAAAATCAAAAATTATTAAAACTTGAGGAAGTGACAAAAGTTTTTGATGATAATTCTTTAGGCAGTGGTTTTTCATTTATTTCTAATAAAAGTTTGAATGATAAAATAGTTAAAGCTGTCGACAATGTATCTTTTGAATTATTCGAAGGTGAGACACTTGGATTGGTTGGAGAGTCTGGTTCAGGTAAATCAACTATTGCAAAAATTATTACTGGATTAATTAGTCCTAATAAAGGTAATTTAATTTATAATAATGAACCTCTATACAATTCAAATAAAAAATATCAAATTCATAATAGTAGAGGTCAAATTCAAATGATTTTTCAAGATCCTTACTCATCTCTAAATCCTCGTTTCAAAGTTAAGGATATTATTGCAGAACCAATTAAATTTTTTCAAAAAAATATTAGCAATAATGATCTTTTACAACATGTTTATGACCTAATAGATATTGTGGGAATGACCAGACAATCTCTAGATCGATACCCGCACGAATTCTCAGGAGGGCAAAGGCAGAGAATATCTATTGCTCGTGCCTTGGCAACAAGACCACGATTATTAATATGTGATGAACCAACTTCTGCATTAGACGTAAGTATACAAGCTCAAATATTGAATTTATTAAAAGATATACAAGATGAACTTCATCTCACTATGCTATTTATTAGCCATGATCTTCCCGTAATTCGCCAAATGTGTAACCGAATAATTGTACTAAAAAATGGTGCTGTTTGTGAAACAAAAGATACAGAGGAATTGTTTAATAATCCTGAGCATGAATATACTAAGGAATTAATTAGACTTATGCCTAAAATTGAATCAATTATTTAACTAATTAATAATAGGTAAATTTTCAGGAGTTCTAGTACTTAAAAGTTTATAGGAATCTTTAGTTATCAATAAATTTTCTTCTTGTACTAATATTTTATTTTCGTCCATTTCAATTGATGGTTCAAGAGTTATAATCATATTTTCCTCAAGTAATGTTTTGTCATTTTTCATAATACTTGGCGGCTCAGTCAGTTGTAGGCCTAACCCATGACCCATCCTTCCAACTGATATGTTGTTAGTTGTTAAACTATAAGATAATTTAGAATATATTTCTGAACAACTAGTTCCAGGTTTTATAATTTCTAAAGTTCTCTCAGTTGCTTCCCATAATTTATTATATGCATCTAGAACTTTTTTGTTAATTCTTCCAAAGCCAAAATTTCTATCAAAATCTGAAAAATAACCATTTAAAGTTGCACCAGTATCAATAATTAGAATATCACCATCTTTAGTTACCCTTTCTGTTGGGTTACAGATAATCTGATTATAACCATTAAGTCCCGAAGCACACGCCATATATTGAATATAATCTGCACCACCCTCAATTAATTCTTTTTTAAATATTGATGTAATTTGTTTTTCACTCATTCCTAAATTAATTTTTTCAGGAAAATTATCAAACACCTTACTTGTAATAGAACAAATTTCTTTAATATTACTGATCTCTATTTCAGATTTTATTTTTCTTATACTCCAAAGTATTTTACTAGCATTAACAAAATTATATTCTGATAAATTTTTTTGAATATCCTGATAATCGTTAATGCTCATTCGCAAAAAAGTTTCATTTCCTAATTCAAAACCAATATTTGAATTTTTAGGAAAACTTTTGATATTTTTTTTCAATAAAGATATTCCTTCATCTTTCGGATTTGGAGACTCCCAAGTTTCGATATCATTGACTAATGTGTTTTGCATAGCCGTAATACCAATAGATGGTATTATTGCTTTAATTGGATTTTTTTTTGAAATAATTAAATACCAGGGTCTTGTAGGACTTTCCCAAAAATTACTATCAAGTCCAGTGAAATATCTAAAATTTGACGGTGAAGTTATAATAACAGCATCAATATTTTTTTTTTCAATATGTATTTGTATTTTTTCAATTCTGGAAATAAATTCTTCTTTTGGAAAATCGTTCATAAATTGATAAGTAACATAACAATAACATAAATTAACAATAAGCAATACTTTGATCTATTCATCATTATTTATTTTTTGTTTGTCTTTAGGTACTTTTTTTCCTTTTGCTTCAGAGACATATTTATCAGCACTATTATTATCTAATAAGTATAATCCATTTTTATTATTATTTTTTGCTTCAGCAGGTAATATTTTAGGATCTCTAATCAGTTGGATATGTGGTTACTTTGTAAATTTTCTTATTAAGAAACCTTGGTTTCCAGTAAATCAATACTTATTACAGAAAGCTACAGATATTTTCAAAAAGTATGGAAAATGGTCATTATTATTTTCATGGGTACCTATTATTGGAGATCCAATCGCATTTGCAGCAGGTACAGTAAAATATAATATTACTTTTTTTTTAATATTTGTATCTATTGGGAAAATTGCTAGATATTTGATAATATATTTATATCTTATCTAAATAGTGATGTTTGAAAATCTTATATTTGTTTTCATTATTGGTTTTTTATCTGGGGTTGGTTTTTTAGCAATTTTATTTTTTCTTCACAAACCAAAAAGTTCTGAAATAAAAGATGATACTGATCTTACTTCCTTAAAAAATCATATGCAATCAATTCAGCAATCTTTACAAAATTTTAATTTAGCTCAAGATAGAATTGAAAATACATTAATTAGAGGTGGTGCGCTTCAACAAGGTCCTTGGGGAGAATTTGTACTTAAAAATATTTTAGATAGTGTTGGTTTAAGAGAAGGAGAAGAGTACTCAACTCAAAAAACTTTTAGAGATGAAGATGGCAATTTACAAAAACCCGATGTAATTGTTCATATGCCAGGTAATAGACACATAATTATAGATTCAAAAGTGTCCTTAGATTCTTGGCATGATTATTCTAATACAAATGACAATCAACAAAAGAAGATATTTTTGAAAAAATTTTTGGATTCAACAAAAACTTCGATTAGAAGTTTGAGTAAAGATAATTATTCAAAAATATATGGAGTCAATACAATTGATAATGTTTTAATGTTTGTTCCAATAGAACCAGCACTACTTACTTTATATAATGAGGCAAATAAACTTATAGAAGATTCATGGAACAATAAAATAATTATTGTTGGGCCATCAACTTTACCTTTTTTACTTAAAGCTGTAGAAAATATGTGGCGGGTTGATAAACAATCTAAAACAATAAAAGATATAGCATCTGCTGCATCAGATATTTATGATAAAACAGTCAGTGTATATGAGTCGTTTGTAAAAGCTAATCAGTCAATAGATTTAGCTAAATCAAAAATGGATGAAGCTAAACAAAGATTGCAAGATGGTTCAGGAAGTTTGACTAAAAAAGTAGAAAAGATGAAAAAATTAGGAAGATTAAGCACTAAAAAACAGTTGCCAGATATAAATGACGATGTAATAAACTAAATAAATGCCTAGTTTTGATATTGTAAACAGATTAGATCATCAAGAAATTGATAACGCATTAGGAAATGCTACAAGAGAAATTACTACTAGGTACGATTTTAAAGGATCAGATACTTCAATTGAAAAAAAAGAAAATACTATAGTTGTTACTACTGATGATGAAATGAAAGCTAGTCAAGTAAATGACATGCTGGTTACTCATTTTGTTAGACGAAAAGTTGATCCTTTATGTTTAAAAAAAAATGATATGGAAAAAGCTGGGGGGAATAAAATTCGTCAGACGTATGAATTAGTAGAAGGTATTGAGCAATCACTGTGTAAAAAAATTACTTCTGATATCAAAAGTTCTAAATTAAAAGTTCAAGTAAAGATCAATGGGAATGAACTTCGTGTTGAAGGAAAGAAAAAAGATGATTTACAAAGTGTAATGAAGCTTATTGAGGATGCTAAGATAGGTATACCAGTCCAATTTGTAAATTTTAGAGATTAAAAATGATTACATGGGAATTAATAGCTGCTTTAGCAGTGTATAATTTTATTATGTACGTAACTCCAGGTCCAAATAATAGTATTTTAACTGCATCAGGTATAAAATTTGGATTTATAAGATCTATACCTAATATTTTTGGCATTCCTTCTGGTCATGGTTTGCAATTAGCACTTGTATGTCTGGGTCTTGGATCTTTGTTTATTACCTATCCTATACTCTATGATATTTTAAGATATGTTGGCGCAGGCTACATTCTTTATTTAGCATATAAAATGTTTGGGTCTTTAAATATTTCAAAGACTGAAGATAGATCAAGACCATTAAAATATCATGAAGCAATTTTGTTTCAATTTGTAAATCCAAAAGCTTGGGTAATCTGTTCAACTGCAGTAACATTATATTATCCAAAAGATGAAAATATAATAATTGGAACACTATTTATGGTCATTATGTCTACAGTAGTAAATATTCCTTCTATAAGTATATGGGCATATGGAGGAAGTGTTATCAGACAATATCTTAATAATGAAAGATTAAAAATAATTGTTGAATGGTTTTTAGCAATCCTTTTAATTATAACCGCAGGCTCAGTTTTATTTTACAACGCTTAAGGCTTAGGAATTTCATAAAATTCACCTAGAGAATTATATCCTTTAATAACAGCAGGTCTTATTGATATTTGTTTATACCATCTCAACACATTTGGATAATCATACAAATTTATTTGATGTCTTTCATAACGAGCGGTCCAAGGCCAAATTGAAATATCAGCTATTGAATAGGTATCCGAAAAATATTCTTGTTTAGAAAGTCTTTTGTCTAAAATTGAATATATATGCTGTGCATAGCCTTTTGTTTTATCCTCTGCAAATTTGCTTTTACCAGGATGATAAAATAAATATTGATGAGCCTGGCCTAGCATTGGCCCAACGTAAGCCATTTGAAAAAAAACCCATTGTATTATTTCCCAATACTTATCTTTATTAAGAAATTTATCATATTTTTTTGCTAGATAAAGAAGGATAGCCCCGGATTCGAATACTGTTTGGTTTTTATCATTATCTACAATTACAGGAATTTTATTTGCAGGAGATATTTTTGAAAACTCTTCACTAAACTGCTCTTTTTTATCTAAATTTATTAAAATAGGATTAAAATCCACACCTAATTCTTCAAGCATAATGCTAATTTTTCGACCATTAGGCGTGGGTGATGAATACAAATCAATCATTTTTTTTTAGAATTTAATTAATAGAGAACTATATTCATAATATGCAGGAGAATATAGATAATATTATTAAATTAGCCTGGTGTGATAAAACCTCCTTTGAAAAAATAAAAAGAATTCACGGTGTAACCGAATCAGAGGTTATAAAAATAATGAGAACAAATCTGAAACCAAGATCATTTAAGTTATGGAGAACTAGAGTAACAGGGAGAACGAGAAAGCATGAAAAGAAAAGAAATCTATCCGAAAAATCATTTAAATATGAGAGTTATCTTTAAAATATTTATTGTCAGTATAAGTCTTCTGTTTGCTAGTAAGATAGCATTAGCAGATCAAAATGATCCAAGGCTAAATAATTTGTTTAAAAAATTAAATGAGACTGAAAATCAGGATGAGATAAGAGATTTGATATCTGACATTTGGAATATATGGTATGAAGTTGATGATCCAAAAGTAATTGAATATTTTGAGAAGGGTATCCAAGCTATGAATTTAAGAAATTATCCACTAGCAATTAGATTTTTTAATAATTTAATTGAAGAAGATCCTAATTTTGCTGAAGGTTGGAATAAAAGAGCTACAGTTCACTTTATGATGGGTAATTTTGATCAATCTATGCAAGACATCATTAAAACTCTTGAATTAGAACCAAGACATTTTGGTGCCCTAGATGGAATGGGTTTAATTTTTATTCATCAGGGTCAGTTTCAACAGGCAATTGATGTATATGACAAGATGTTAGAAATTTTTCCTTTTAGTGTAAAAACTATGGATAAAAAAGAGAGAATACAATCGTTTATTTCTCAATCTACGTGATATCAAAAAATAATAATAATAAAGACAGTGTAAAAAAACTAACAAACGTACTTAATACTACATTTGAAGAAACTACTGCTTTTAGTGAGTTATATCTGTATGCAAAATAATATGATTGAGACCCACTTGGTAAAGCTGCGGCCATAGTAACAATAATTACCAAGAGATTATCAAGCTCTAGTATAAAATTCGCTAAACAAAATGCAATTATAGGGTGAATAAAATTTTTTAAGGTAGTTAATAGTATTGCGCCATAAATATTTTCTCTAATTTTAAAATTTCCTAATGCAAGACCTAAAGAAATGAGAACCATTGGAAGAGCAAGGTTTACAAAAATATCTAAGGGTTCTTTCATAATAGATGGAACAATAAGATTAGAGTAATTAAGAATGATACCAATTATCATTCCAAAAAGTACAATATTTTTAATTATACCTAATAATATTTGATAAAAAATTTCGACAATGCTTTTTTGTCTATTTCTATAAACTTCTATTATAATAACAGTATAACTAAAATGAACAATACCATGAAAAAAAACTAATATCATATAAGGAATTGTATTTATTGGACCCAAAACTGCATACATAAGAGGTATTCCCATTGCTACTGTGTTACCAAAACAAGCAGCTAATCCAAAAAGTGCAGAGTCATCTGTTTTAAAATTTAAAAATTGTTTACTAATTAAAAATCCAGTCATGGATATAAAAATTCCTGAAGCAAAAAATGAGATGATCAGGCCAATAGAATTAATTTGAGGAAATGAGACTTGCCAAAAATATATAATTAAAGCTAAAGGTAAAAGAATATTGAAACCTGTAAAAT
>CACGDO010000009.1 GCA_902571865.1 uncultured Alphaproteobacteria bacterium
AATAAAGAAAATACAAATGAATTATCAATTAATGCTTTAAATTTTTTTGAGGAAAATTATCCTAATTGTTTAAAATCAGATTGCTTTGAAAAAAATAATTATGATATCAATTTTAATAAAACATTTTATCACAACACTTTAAATATAAATAATATTCATGAATTAAGAACAAATATTTTTTATATTCCTGGATCAACATTTGGTAGAAATAAATTTATTGATAAATATAATTATCCTTACGAAATTTCTTTTGATTTTCCAAAATATTATTATGGATCTAAACTGTGTTATCAAGCAGTAAATTCTTCAAATATTTGTAAAACAATTAATATAAATCAAAATCAGTTTAAAATTATTGGTGTAGGTGAAAAAATAAAAATTAATTTAGAAAAAAATAATTTTATTATTTTTGTAGATTTACTTTTAGTAACCTTATTTTTAGTTTTTAATTATTTTATTTTAAATCAGATAGTCTCTTTTAGAATAAGAGATAAATTTGAATTACTCTATCCAATCGCTTTGGTTTTTTGGCTTGTAATTTTTAGTCTTACAAATGATGCTAAAGTAAACTTCTTAAATTCATATTTTTATCAATACCCTGGAGGTGATGGATATTGGTATTTAGTTTTATCAAATATTTTATCAGAATATTTATTACAATTTGAGATAGTTGAATTTTTAAAAGGTGGAGCTGTAGTCTTTTATTATATGCCTGGAATGAGGTATTTTGTGGCAATAGAGAAATTTATTTTTGGAAATAGTTATTATTTACATTTAATAATTATTTCTTTCCTTCCTTTTTTAATTAGAAGACTTCTAAATATTTATCTTTCAGATAGACTTACTTATTTATTATTATTTTCATTCTTATTATTTCCCGTTATGCATCATATGGGATTTAGTTTATATCAATATATTAGATATGCATCTAAAGTTTTTGCAGAACCAGTAGCTTACACTATTTTTATTTATGGATTCATTAGATTAATTTATTATTACAAAGACAAAAAAAAATATATAAACTCAATACCATTCACTACTTTAATATTATGCATATCTTGTTTATTAAGACCAAATTTATCACCATCTTCTTTTTTTTTGTTAATTATTCCTTATGTAGAATTAATCATTAAAAGAGATGTAAAAAATATTATATTAACTAGTTTATTTGGAAGTATTATTTTTTTACCATTTTTACATAATTATTTTTTTGGAAATAAGTTTGTCTTATTTACAATTGCTGTATTTGCAGAAGTTAATATTAAGTTAACCCTATCTGATTATATTACATATTTAACTACTTTTGATTTAGAAAAAGAGAAAAAAATAATGCTAATTGAAATAGCTAAAAATTTTTTTAATCCATATGAAATACATAAATATTTCATATTGTTAGGAGTTTTTTTATCATTTAATTTGAAAAATGTGAAAAATGTGAAATTGTTACCATTATACATACTTATATTTTCTCAATTTTATTTATTTTTATTTTTGAATCCTGGGCCCAGGTATATTTGGATTTTTTGGTTAGCTGCATTGATATTATCGTTTTATTCATTTACAAACAGAAAGTTAAAAGAATGAATATTTTTATAACTGGTATTGCTGGATTCTTAGGATCAAACTTGGCGTATCATTTGTATAATAAAAATCATACAATTTCTGGTAATGATAATTTTATAGGTGGTTACAAAGATAATCTTAATGATCAATTTAATTTTTATAAAATAGACTGCTGCGACTATAATTCAATGAACAAAGCTCTTAAAAATACTGATGTGTTAATACATTGTGCTGCGACTGCTTATGAAGGTTTATCAGTATTCTCTCCATCTTTTGTTACAAAGAATATATTTGAAGCAAGTGTTGCAACTTTTTCTGCTGCAATTTCAAATAATGTAAAGAAAATTATTTTTTGCTCTTCTATGGCTAGATATGGGTCACAAAATTTTCCATTTACAGAAGATATGGCTCCTAAACCTCAGGATCCGTACGGTATAGCTAAAGTTGCTTCAGAAAAGATGTTAGAGAATCTATCTGAAATCCATAACTTTGATTGGACCATTTTAGTCCCTCATAATATTGTTGGTCCAAGACAAAAATATGACGATCCTTATAGGAATGTTTTGTCAATTTTTTTAAATCGAATGCTTTTAAATAAACCAGCTATTATTTATGGCGATGGTTCTCAAAAAAGATGCTTTTCATATGTTGATGATTGTATAACATGCATAGAAGAAACTATTCAAAATAATAATTCTTCAAAACAAGTTATCAATATTGGCCCTGATGAAGAGTTTATTTCTATTAAAGAGTTAGCAGATAAATGTGCTAATTTGACTAACTTTAATGGAAATCATGTTTATTATGATGATAGACCCCAAGAAGTGAAATTTGCTTCCTGTTCCTCTTCTAAAGCAAGAAAAATATTAAATTATAAAACTAAATTTTCTTTAGATGAATCAATTCAGTTGACATATGAGTATATAAAAAAAAGAGGACCAAAAGAGTTTGATTATCATATAGATTTAGAAATTAATAATGAGAAAACACCTCAAACATGGAATATGAAAATTATTTAAATAAATTTCGAAATAAGATTGATCTTATATTACCAGCTTATAATGAGGAAGGATCAATAAAAAAATGTATCAATGAATTTGAATCACTAAAAATTTTTAAAAATATAATAGTTATTGATAATAATAGTTCAGATAATACCTACGATGAAATTAAAAAAACAAACGCAATATGCTTTAAAGAAAAGAAACAAGGTTATGGCGCATCAATTATTAGAGGATTTAAAGAATCAAAAGCTGATTATATTGTAACTTGTGAACCAGATTTAACTTTTTCCCATAAAGATGTTTTTAAATTTCTAATATATCTAAATGATTTTGATTGTGTTTTTGGAACAAGAACTTCAAAATCCATGATTGGATTAGGTGCAAAAATGTCGAGATATTTAAGATATGGCAATATATTTGTAGCTAAGTTTTTGGAATATTTATTTCAAGGTCCAAGTTTAACAGATGTTGGATGTTCTTTTAAGGCCTTTAAAAAAGATTCTATAAAAAAAATTATAAATGATCTTTATGTAACCAGTTCACATTTTCAACCAGAATTAATGATAAAATTGATTCAAAGAAAAAATAAAATTATTGAAATACCAGTTTTTTATTTGAAGAGAAAAGGTTATTCTAAAATTACCTATAATTTTTACTCCTCTTTTAGAGTAGCTATTAATATGATTAAATTGATTATCTTTTTATTTATAAAAATCAAAATTTTTAATCTAAAATAAAATTTAAAAATATAAATTTTAAATAAATATAAATTTATTTATTTTGATAATTTTTTTTATACTTTGAAAATTTTATTACATTATTTTTTTTTGAAACTTTTTTCAAATTTTTATTAATACTTTCATTATTTTTTTTATTCTTCAAAATTAAACCAAAGTTTGCAGAAGGGTCAGCAAAAGAAACTATTGCATTATATCCTATTATAATTTTTGTTTTTATATTGTTAAATGAAAGTGTAATTGAAAAATTATTTTTATTAATTACAATATCATAATATTCGTATTGTACTACTATGGTCATTTCTTTCGGATAATTTTTTATAATCCATTCAGGCAATTTAACTTCTTTATGATTTGTTAAAAATGTTATGTATAAGTGATTATTATCAGATAAACCATTGTCTCTAATATTTTTTAAAACATCTTTAAAAACACCTAACATATTTTTATTCAATATATTTTGATAATTTATCATTTTTATGTTTCTTTTATGGAATAAATAATAAAATTATTCTAATACAAACTATGAGTAAACAAAAAAATTACTATAATTATAGTAAATTAGGAAAATTTTTTCATTGGGGATTTGTTATTTTATTTGTTTATGGTGTGGCAAAGCAAGTTGATAATATTAATCAACTTAAAGATAATACTTTTTTTAGATTTGAAATTTTATTTGCACTAATTTTTTTAGTGCTCCTGCTAATTCGTATTATTTACATGAAAAAAACACAAAAAACATCATTACCTGAAGATACTCCCAAATTACAAAAAAAAGCTGCTAAAATTGTTCATAATGGAATGTATGTATTATTACTAGGTACTGTATTATCTGGTTTATTAATTGGGTTTTTATTTTGGGTGGATCTCAATGATAATTTTTTAATAGATATTACTATCACTATTCACGAACTAATAATTAATTTACTTTATTTTCTTATAGGTATACATATTTTGGCAGCAACATATCATCGTTTAAAAAATGATGGTGTTTGGAGCTCGATGGTACCATTTTTTAAAGAAAAAAAATAATATTAATTTATAAATTTATTTGTTAAAATATTTCAAAATTTATTGAATATTTGAATTATGTTTTTAAAATTAATTAAAAAAATCACAGTCTTCTTATTTTTTGTCAATCCTGCTCTAGCATTTCATGATGTAGAAGTTTCTAATGAGGATATAGCTATTTTAGGTGGATTATGGGTTCAAATATTTGTTTATGAAGAAAACTGTATAGATAATCAATATTACACTTTAATAACAGAAAGATTACAAGAAAGCCCTAGATTTGAAAGATACTCATCAGAGTTAGATCATTTAACTGAAAGCCAAGAATTAGCTTGGGAAAATGGTGCAGAAGGCGCTGCTTTAGTAATTGAATCAGGCGGAACAAGCTGTGATATTATTGCCGAAGTTATTTGGGAATGGTTTGGTGAAAATTAGAAAAATTTTAATTTATTTACGCACATATTACCCATAAATTTAGAGTAATTAAAAAAACAAAAAAAAAGAAACAAAGTTTATGAATGTAGTGGGGCGTTCTGTAGAACGACCTCTAAATCATTATTAACAGAAAATAAGGACTTTTGGAAACTTCTTCGTAGAAACTTCGTAGTAAGTTTTCGTTATTTGTCAGATTTCTTGTTTTGGTTCTTCGTAGTTAAAGTTAACTAAAGTTTTTTCTCTCTTTCTTTGTAAACTTCTTTTATTTCTTCAAGAGGATCATAATTAACAGTTTTACATTCTGGTGCAGATTCATAAGGGTTATAGTGTCCGTACAATTTTAAATCATAACGATCTATAGTAGTATCAAAATGAAATCTTGCCTCTATACCTGTATAGACAATTATTTCTTCATCAAATACCTCATAATCAAATATGAGATTATATCTAGTCCAATTGGAATTTTTAATTTTATCTTCAATAAGTAAGTACGAATAAACTACTTTTAAATTATCAATGAAAGTAAAAGCAACATACTCTTGAACAAAAGTATTAGTATTATCTGAATATGCTGTATTATCTCCATAACAAAATAAATTTGTTCCGTTTAAATCTTTTGGATCATTTTTTGAATTTTCAGTTATTTCATTTTTACTCAAATCTATATATTTGTAGTAATTTTCACTTCCTCCATTCCAACTAATGGTAAGGAAATCTGTTTGTAAATTTATTGTATCTTGATATTTAATTCCATCATATGTGTAATCAGTTAATATATGATGAAAAAGATTTGAATTTTCAGATAAATTTTTCCATGTACCAGTATATATATTAGGCTCTGGACTTGCTGGACAATACCAAAATAAATCAAAATCCGAGTCTGAATAAAAAATGTATTTACCTGTAGCAATTCCACAATTACTGAAATTTGTATCTGTGGTAAAACTTACTTCTTTGACTATTTCACTACTATTTACATTAGGTGATAAAAACAAAATTAATGAGATCAAAATTTTTTTCATAATTATTTAATTTGTTAATAATAAATCTAATAATTAACATTACCTATTAATAAATTATATATTTTTTCTTCGTAGAAACTTCGTAGAGAAGTTTTTATAAAAGAATGTTGGTTTGATTAGATAATATTCAAAAAGAGGGGGGCGTTCTGTTGCCGTGTGCGTGAACTAAACTAACAGAAACCTTAGCTTTTTTATACAGTAAATACATAAAAAATTACTCTCAGTGTGCACACAGTGTGCATGTAGTTTCGTTAATAAATTTATTATAAATCTAATATGAATTAGGGTAAAGCCGATATTAAATTTAATAAAATGAATATAGAAATCAAAACAAAAAGATTAGTTATAAAGAAACCTCAGATTAGAGATAAACAAAAACTTATTTCAGAATTGAACAATAAAGAGATTTCAAAATGGTTAGAAAATGTAACTTTTCCTTATTCAGAAAAAGATGCTGATAAGTGGATTAATTCCCTAACGATTAACAATTTAGAATTTAATATTTTTTTAGAAAATAATCTAATTGGTGGAATTGGATTAAAAGAAGATTATCGTCTCGGTTATTGGTTGGGTGAAAATTACTGGGGAAATGGATATGCTACCGAGGCTGGTAGTGAGTTAATTGAATATGCTTTTAAAATAATAAAAATAAAAAAAATTACAGCTCGCTATATGACTGAAAATACAAGTTCTGCTAAAGTTTTAAAAAAACTTGGCTTCACAGAAGTAGGAAAAGATCTTATATTTTCAATTGCTAGAAATGAGAAAGTTTCACATACGAAGGTAGAATTAATTAAAACTTGATATTAAATTTATCCAATAATTAATGTGATTGTGCACACAGCGTGCAAAATTTTATGTTTCTAAGAAATAATTAAGTTCTGCTTGGAAAATCAATTAGAGTAGTGGGGCGTTCTGTTGCTCGGTGCCCCTTACCGCGCTTACCTAGAATCTAGGCAGCAAGTGCTAATCTATTATCGTTAGCGTTTATAAAATAGCCCGATAACGGTGGTACAATACCGGATAAAGTCTTTGTCTTTGAATTACCGTCAAACCTATTTCGTCCCCATATTGGTGGAGACGCCGGGTACCGCCCCCGGGTCCGAATAACTTATTGCACAAAGCATTTATTATCTTAGTTGCATAGCAACACTCTCATTATACCTTAAACTAATTATACTTGAAAGTTTTGTCTTGAAGCCTAGCAATTAAAAAAAAAAATTGTTACTAATTAAGACATAAAATAAAAAAAATATGATCAAAGCAATAATGGCAGTAGATGAAAAAGGGGGTATAAGTAAGGGCCAAAGTATGCCTTGGCCTAAAAATTCAATTGACTTAAAATGGTTCAAAGAAAATACTCTAAATAATGTCGTTGTAATGGGAAGGAAGACTTGGGAAGATCCTTTTATGCCCACACCTCTAAAATCAAGAATAAATGTTTTAATTACAAGTAAAGATAAAGAATTAATAGAAGGGGCAGATTATTACTTTAGTGGAAACATAAATGATCAAATTCAAAATCTTCAATCAGAATATAAAGATATGGATATTTTTATAATTGGAGGTTCAGAAATAATAAATTTAACTTTTAAATCCATAGAACAATTTTATCTCACTAGAATCTACGGTAATTACAATTGTGAAAAATTTATAGATATTACTTCTATAAAAAATAATATGAAAATGATTAAAAAAATAAATGGAGACTCAACTTGCCATTTTGAGATTTGGGAAAGATGAAACAATACCTGGATGCTTTGAGATATTGTTATGATAATGGCTCTGATGTTGAAAGTAGAGCGGGTGGTGTTAGAAAGTCTTTTGGTTATCAAATGCATTATGATCTATCAAAAGGTTTTCCTGCAATAACGACTAAAAAACTTGCATGGAAATCTGTAGTATCTGAGTTGTTGTGGTTTATCGAAGGTTCAGACGATGAGAGAAGACTTGCTGAAATTTTATACAATGATTCAAGAGAAAATTTAAAAGATAAAAAAACTATTTGGACCCAAAATGCTCAAGCAGATTACTGGAAATCACAAGCTCGGTTTGAAGGAGATGTTGGTAAAATATATGGAGTTCAATGGAGAAATTTTAATGGAGAAGATCAAGTCTTAAATCTAATTAAAGGACTCAAAGAAGATCCAAATGGAAGGCGCCATATTATTTCAGCTTGGAATCCTCCAGAGATTAAAAATATGTCATTGCCAGCATGTCATGCATTTTCGCAATTTTTTATTTCTAATAACAAATTAAGTTGCCAATTATATCAAAGATCATGTGATATGTTTTTAGGAGTCCCCTTTAACATAGCTAGTTATAGTCTTTTAACTCATATGTTGGCAAGAGAGTGTAAATTAGAAGTTGGAACATTTATTCATTCTTTAGGAGATTTTCACATTTATAAAGAACATTTTGAGCAGGTTAAAATTCAATTAGAAAGAGCGCCTAAAAAATTACCTCAGCTTCAATTCGAAACAAAAGATTTTTTTAAATACAACGTAAATGATTTTAAATTAATAAAGTATCAGCATCATGAAAAAATTGATGCTCTAATGAATGTTTAATCAAGAGATTTTTTTAAGTTTTTTGCAATTGATATAAATTTTTTTGAAATTTCACCATCTGGATCATCTATCAAAGTAGGTATTCCATTGTCTGATTGAATTCTTAAATTTGTATCAATAGGAATTTCTCCTAAAAAAGGTATTTTAGATTCTTCAGCTTCTTTTTTCACACCATCTTTTGAAAATATATAATGTTTTTGATTACAATTATCACACATGAAATAACTCATGTTTTCCACAATACCAAGAATATCAACATTAACTTTTTTAAACATATTTATTCCTTTTCTTGCATCAGTAAGAGCTACATCTTGAGGTGTAGAAATTATAATTGATCCTGAAAGTTTTGAACTTTGAGCCAAAGTAAGCTGGGCATCTCCAGTGCCTGGTGGTAGATCTATTATAAGGTAATCTAGTTCACCCCATTCAACCCCATTAAACATTTGCTCTAATGCTTTCATGACCATTGGTCCTCTCCAAATTGTTGGAGCCTCAGAGTCAAGAATAAAACCAATAGACATCAATTTTATTCCATAATTTTCTAAAGGTATAAGTTTTTTGTTTTCATTCATTATAGGTTTTTTTGAAATACCCATCATTCTAGGAATACTAGGACCATAAATGTCTGCATCAAGTAAACCAATTTTAAGATCTAGTGAGCTTAATGCTGTGGCAAGATTTACAGAAAATGTAGATTTACCAACACCACCCTTACCACTAGCAATTGCTATTATATTTTTTGCATCAATTTTAAATCTTTTGTTATCATTATTATTTGTTTTAGTACTTTCTACATCTGAGTTTATAATTACATTCACAGAAAGTATCCCAGAAATTTGTTCAACATTATTTTTAAGCAATCTTGCTATATTTAGATAAAGATCTTCTTTTTGACCTTTCACAAGTAAGGAAATGTTTACATTGCCATCTTTTACAACTGCTGAAATATTTTGATTTTTAGGATCAAAACTAAGATTTGTTTCAGGATCACTAAATTTCTTAGAAAATGTGTAAATTAAAGATAAAATTTCATCAGACATACTTGATTTTTCCAGATTTACTCAAATATTAGTTATTAAATAATATAATTAGTGTTAGTAGATAGAACCAATATTATCAATAATATATGAACTGGAATAAAAATAACAACGACAATAATCCATGGGGATCAGGTGGAAATAACAACCCTTGGGGTTCTGGAGGGTCTGGAGACGGTCCAAATAGAAGAGATTTTGAAGACTCCATTAGAAAAGCAAAAGATAGATTTGGAAATTTTAAATTTGGTGGCAGACGTAATCTTTCAATATTTATAATAGTAGCTGTTTTACTATGGCTAGCTACTGGTTTTTATAGAGTTGAGCCTGATGAGCAAGGTGTAGAGCTTTTATTTGGAAGATGGAACGGTCAAACAACTGAGCCTGGATTACATTACTTTTTTCCCACTCCAATCGGTCAAACTGTTACACCTAAAGTTGAAATAATTAGAAAGATCAATGTTGGTTTTAGAAGTGCAAGTGATCTTGGTTTTGGCTCAAATTCAAATGCAGAGAGAAAAGTCATTGAAGAAAGTTTAATGCTTACTGGTGATCAAAACATAGCAGATGTTGCATTCACAGTACTATTCAAAATAAAAGACGCTGGAAATTTTCTATTTAAGCTTAGAAATCCAGAACTTACTGTTAAAGATATGTCTGAAAGTGTTGTACGTGAAGTTGTTGGTCAAAGAGATCTTCAATTCTTACTTACCGAAGGTCGTCAAGAGGTTGAACAAGTTGTAAGAAATGAACTACAACTAGTTTTAGACTCCTATGAAAGTGGCGTTTTAATTCAATCAGTGCAGCTTCAAAGTGTTGATCCGCCCGATCAAGTTATTGATGCTTTTGATGAAGTTCAAAGGGCAAGACAAGATAAAGAAAGATTAGTTAACGAAGCAAACACTTATTTAAATAGAATCGTACCTAATGCTCGTGGTGAAGCAGCCAAACTTGTTGAAGCAGCTACAGCATACAAAGAACAGGTAGTTAAACAAGCAGAAGGTGTGGCACAAAACTTTATAGATGTTTACAATAGTTATAAAGATGCGAAAGAAGTTACAAAAAGAAGAATTTATCTTGAAACTTTGAGAGAAGTTTTAGAAGGTAAAAACAAAATAATTTTAGATGATACTGGAAATGGACAGGGTGTAGTTCCTTACCTACCATTGAATGAACTTAAAAAGTCAGGAAATAATTAAGATGAGATTTAGTGCAAGAAATTTACTTATAGTTTTAGTTTTATTTATTCTTTTCCTTACTTTCACGGGAGCTTTTTTTATTGTAAATGAAACTAAGCAAGCTTTGGTGCTTCAATTTGGTGATCCAAGAAAAGTTGTTACAAAACCTGGACTTCAATTTAAAATTCCATTTATTCAAGATGCTGTTTTTTTAGATTCTAGATTACTTAATCTCGATCCCCAACCTGAAGAAATGATACTTTCAGATCAAAAAAGAATTATTGTTGACTCATTCGCTAGATACAACATTGTTGATCCACTAAAATTTTATCAGACAGTTAGAAATGAAACTACTTTTTCGGATAGATTTGGAAGAATTATAAACGCGGCAGTTAGAGGTGTAATTGCACAATACTCTTTGACATCTCTGCTAAGTGACGAACGTATTAACATTATGAATGAAATTGAAAAACAAATTAAGGTTAATGAGAATTCTTTTGGTGTTAAAATTGTAGATATCAGAATTGGTAGAACAGATTTAACAGAACAAGTATCTAATAACGTTTATCAAAGAATGCGTTCTGAACGTGAAAAAGAAGCAAATTTATTAAGAGCAGAAGGTGAAGAACTTTCTAAAGAAATTGTTGCATCAGCGGATAGACAACAAACTGTTATTTTAGCTGAAGCTGAAAGAACATCTTCAATACTAAGAGGTGAAGGAGATGCCGCAAAAAATAGAATACTAGGTGATGCTTATAGTCGTGATGAGGAATTTTTTGATTTTTTAAGAACAATGCAAGCTTGTAAAGATACTTTTGGGGACACAGAGATGTCAATGGTAATTGCACCTGGAGAAGTTTGTGAAAAATTTTTTGGTGAAATAGATATCCAAAATTAATGTTTGAAATTTTAATAATGAGCATAGGTCTAGTGCTGATCATTGAAGGCATACTCTATTTTTTCTTAGCGAACAATTTAAAGAAATATCTCGATATGCTCTCTCTTATTAATCCACAAACTGTAAAAAATATTAGTTTATTTTTTGCTCTTTTAGGACTGTGCCTTATTTATTTCACGTTCAAATATTATGACAATTAATATGAGAATTAAATTTTTATTTTTAATTTCTATTTTATTTTCGAAACCATTACTTGCTGTACCTGAGAGTTTTGCTGATTTAGTAGAACAATTATCTCCTGCAGTAGTTAGTATTGCATCAACTACTATTGTTGAAAATAATAACCAAAATCAAATACCACAATTTCCAGAGGGATCTCCTTTTGATGATTTTTTTAAAGAATATTTTGACCGTGATCAAAGACGCTCACAGCGACCAATGACAGGACTCGGTTCAGGTTTTATAATAAGTGAAGATGGTATAGTTGTTACAAATAATCATGTAATTGAAGGAGCTGATGAAATAACTGTTATTCTAAATGATGAAACAGAATTTACAGCTGAATTACTTGGAAGAGATCCCAAAGCAGACATAGCTGTATTGAAAATTGATCCAAAAAATAAAAAACTTACATATGTTGGTTGGGGAGACTCGGATAAAATGAGAGTTGGAGATTGGTCAATTGCAATTGGAAACCCTCTTGGTTTGGGAGGCACTGTCACAGCAGGAATTATATCTGCAATCTCAAGAGATTTAGGTAGTGGGCCGTATGTCAAATTTTTACAAACAGACGCATCTATTAATCGTGGTAATTCCGGTGGACCATTATTTAATTTAGATGGAGAGGTAATAGGAATTAACACGGCAATTGTTTCACAAACAGGTGGAAGTATTGGTTTAGGATTTGCAATACCTGCGAACAGCGCCAAAAAAATAGTACAACAATTAAAAGATTTTGGAAAAACTAAGAGAGGTTGGTTAGGCGTACAAATTCAACCTGTTACAAAGGATTTTGCGGAAAGTCTTGGATTGCCTGATCAAAAAGGCGCATTCATATCCAATGTCAATCCTAATGGTCCCTCAAAAACTGCTGGATTAGAACCAGGCGATGTAATTTTAAAATTTAATAATATAGAAATTAAAAAGATGCCTGATCTACCAAGAGTTGTTGCAGAGTCGGATGTAGGCTCGACTGCAATATTAGAAGTTTGGAGAAAAAATAAAAAAATTCGTATTGAGGTAATATTAGGAGAATTACCTGGAGAGGTAGTTACGGAGAGAAAAACAACTACAAATATTGAAAAAAATTTAAAAATTGAATCTTTAGGAATTACTATTGAAGATCATAAAAGTGGGGTAAAAGTAATTTCAATTGACGATATTGATAGTAGTTTGCAAAATGGAGACATAATAACAGAAGTTAATAGAGAGGTTATTAACAATATGAATTCATTTGAAGAATTAGTAAATTCTTTAGAAAAAACAGGCAGATCCTCATTATTACTAAAAATAATTAGAGATGATGAGCAAAATTGGGTAACAATTAAATTTAAGAATAATTGAAAACTCAAATCTATTTTGTATTAGGCCCAACTGCATCAGGAAAATCAAAATTTGCTTTAAGGTTAGCGAACAAACTAAATGGAGAAATTATAAATGCTGATAGTATGCAGATTTATAATGAGTTAAGTATCTTAACTGCTAGACCAACTATAAATGATCAAAAAAAAATCAATCATCATCTTTATGGTTTTGTTAAAGGTGATGTTAGATTTAATGTTCAAAAATGGTGTGAGGAAGCATCAAAAAAAATTAATTATTTAGTTAATAAAAATATAACTCCTATTTTAGTTGGAGGTACAGGTCTTTACATAGAATCTTTAATTAATGGAATATTTTCAATTCCATCTATTCCAGAAAAAGTAAAAATAGATTCAGAAAAAATGATTTTAAAAATTGGTAAGGAAAATTTTTATAATTTAGTTAAAGAGCTTGACAGTGATGCAATGATTAAAATTGCGCCTAACGATATTCAAAGAATAAGAAGAATATGGGAAGTAAATTTTTTTACTAACAAAAAATTTAGTGACTGGAAAAAAAGTAAAAATAAAAATTTTATTAATTTAAAAAATTACAAAATATTATTATTTCTTCCAGATAGAAAAGAAAACTATAGAAGAGTAGATCATAGAACATACTTAATGATCGAAGATGGTGCGATAGAGGAAGTCAAAAATTTACTTAAATTAAATTATAATAATAGCTTACCAATAATGAAAGCTCACGGAGTTCCTGAAATTCAATCTTATCTTAATAACGAAGTATCAATTGAGGAATGTATTTCTAAAATACAGCAAGTAACAAGAAACTATGTAAAAAGACAACATACTTGGTGGAGATCTTCAAATCTTAATATTTTTAAAAAATTTAATCAATTTCCGGATGAAATTGACTTAAAATCCATTAATTTTAAGCAAAATTGAACTAATTTATTGATTTTATTTTATCCACAGCCTATGAGCTAAAATCAATGAATAATGAAATAACAGGTGCTGAAATTGTATTAAAAAGTTTAGCTGAGCAAGGCGTAGAGGTTGTATTTGGATATCCTGGTGGTGCGGTATTACCCATATACGATACTTTATTTAAACAGAATTCTATCAAGCACGTTTTAGTAAGACAAGAGGGTGGTGCGATACATGCAGCTGAAGGTTATGCTAGGTCAACTGGTAAAACTGGAGTAGTTCTTGTTACATCTGGGCCTGGTGCAACAAATGTTGTAACGGGTTTAACTGACGCAATGATGGATAGTGTACCTATTGTATGTATAACTGGACAGGTACCTCAACACTTAATTGGCAGTGATGCATTTCAAGAATGCGACACGACAGGTATAACGAGACCTTGTACTAAACATAATTACTTAGTTAAGGATGTTAATAAATTATCTTCTGTATTTCATGAAGCATTTACCATTGCTCAAAATGGAAGACCAGGTCCTGTATTAATTGATATACCTAAAGATGTTCAATTTGCTTCGGGAACTTATGAAGAAAAAAATAAAATTATTATTCCTTCTCATAGATTGTTTGAACCAAGTCCTGATTTTGAAAAAAATAAAATTGAAGAAGGAGTAGAATTAATTTCAAAAGCTAAAAAACCAATTTTTTATATTGGTGGTGGATGTATTAATTCTGGTCCAAAAGCTTCAAAATTAGTTAGAGAATTTATAAATATGGTTGGGTCACCAGTAACAATGACATTAATGGGTCTGGGAGTTGTAGGTTCATCAGATAAAAACTCACTTGGGATGCTTGGAATGCATGGAATGTACGAAGCTAATATGGCTATGCATGAATGTGATGTCATGATTAATATTGGTGCAAGATTTGATGATAGAGTAACAGGAAGACTTGATGCTTTCTCGCCTAACTCAAAGAAAATTCATATTGATATTGATGAAAGTAATATCAACAAAACAATAAACGTTGATGTTCCAATAATAGGTGATGTTAAACAAGTTGTCGAAAAAATGATTTCGATTTGGAAAGAAAAAAATTATAAAATAGATACTGATTCATTAAAATTGTGGTGGGATAAAATCAATGAATGGAAAGAAGTAGATTGTTTAAACTACAATAATGAAGGCAAGCAGATAAAACCGCAGTATGCTGTTCAAAGACTTTATGAGTTAACAAAAAATACAAAAACATTTATTACAACTGAAGTAGGTCAACATCAAATGTGGGCTGCTCAATTCTATAAATTTGAAGAACCAAATAGATGGCTAACTTCAGGTGGTTTAGGAACTATGGGATATGGTTTTCCTGCTGCTATTGGAGCTCAGGTTGGACATCCTGATGCTTTAGTAGTCGATATAGCAGGAGACGCCTCTATACTCATGAATATTCAAGAAATGAGCACTGCTGTCCAATATAGATTGCCTGTAAAAATATTTATTTTAAACAATGAATACATGGGAATGGTTAGGCAATGGCAGGAACTTTTACATGGTGGAAGATATTCCGAAAGTTATACTGATAGTTTACCTGATTTTGTAAAGTTAGCTGAAAGTTACAAGGCTGTTGGTTTAAGAGCAAAAACAACTGATGACCTTGATAATGTTATAAATCAAATGATAGAAACAAAAAATACAGTAATTGCAGATATTTGGGTAACTAAAGAAGAGAATTGCTTTCCAATGATTCAAAGTGGATCTGCTCATAATGAAATGATGTTAAGTAAAGATCAAAAACAAGACAAAAAATCTGCCGAAAAAGGAAAAATTTTAGTTTAATGAATAAATCCGTTTACGCTTCTCCTGATCAAGTATCAGAGACCAAAAGACATATATTAACTGTATTAGTTGATAATGAACCAGGTGTTTTAGCAAGAGTTATAGGTATGTTTTCTGGAAGAGGATATAATATAGATAGTTTGAACGTAGCTGAAGTAAGTAATGATGAAAATATTTCAAGAGTTACTATTGTAACACATGGCACTTCAGAGGTTGTTAGCCAAATTGAAAAACAGTTACTTAGAATTGTTCCTGTTCACAGTGTTACAAATTTAGACCAAGAAGGTAGTTCTGTGGAAGCTGAAGTTGCTCTAGTTTATATTTATATTTCTGAAACAAATAAAAAGAAAGTTTATCAGCTTTGTGATTTATACAGAGCTAGAAAAATAGAAAATGAAAATAATACCACAATTTTTGAAATTGCTGGTGCTTCAGAAAGAGTAAATAGATTTATTAAAGAAATTAATGAAATAACAAAAGTAGAAATTGTTCGAAGTGGTCCCGTTGCAATATCATCAATAAAAAAAAATGAGGAGGAATAATAATGAGAGTATATTACGATAGAGATGCAGATTTAAATTTAATAAAGGATAAAAAAATATCAATTGTAGGATATGGAAGTCAAGGACATGCCCATGCAATGAATTTGAGAGATTCAGGAATAGAAAATGTTTCAATTGCATTAAGAGAAGGTTCAAATTCAAGAAGTAAAGCAGAGCAAGCTAATTTCAAAGTAATGACCCCTGCAGAAGCTGCAAGTTGGGCTGATGTGATTATGATGCTAACACCTGATGAACTTCAATCTGAAATTTACAAAAATGATATAGCTGAAAATATTAAAGAAGGGACAACAATTGCATTTGCTCACGGATTAAATATTCATTTTGATTTAATCAAACCTAAAGAAGGTATAGATGTAATAATGGTTGCACCTAAAGGTCCTGGTCATACAGTAAGAGCTGAATATGTAAGAGGTGCTGGAGTGCCTTGTTTAGTTGCTGTAGACAAAAATCCGTCAGGTAATGCTCTTGAAATAGGAATTGCATATGCATCAGCAATAGGTGGAGGACGTGCTGGAATAATTGAAACAACTTTTAAAGAAGAATGTGAAACGGATCTTTTTGGAGAGCAATCTGTTTTATGTGGAGGTTTAACACATTTAATTTTGGCAGGTTATGAAACTCTTGTTGAAGCAGGATATGCACCTGAAATGGCATATTTTGAATGTCTTCATGAAGTGAAACTTATCGTTGATCTTTTATATGAAGGTGGAATGGCAAATATGAGATATTCAATCTCAAACACAGCTGAGTATGGAGATTATTCAAGAGGACCAAGACTGATTACAGATGAAACAAAAAAAGAAATGAAAAAAATTCTTTCAGAAATTCAATCTGGTCAATTTGCTAAAGAATGGATGCAAGAGCATCAGAGTGGTCAAACTAAATTTAAAGTAATGAGAAAAGAACAAGCTGAACATCCAATTGAAGCAGTCGGAGAAAAGTTGAGAACTTTGATGCCTTGGATAGCTGAAGGAAAAATGGTTGATAAATCAAAAAACTAGATGAAAGTTTAATAAAATTTTGATTAGTGTATAATTAAAGAAATGACTGAAAAAATTTATATTTTTGATACAACTCTTCGTGATGGAGAGCAATCTCCAGGGGCATCAATGAATTTAGATGAAAAACTTCAAATTGCTGAAGTTCTTGATTCAATGAAAGTTGATATTATTGAAGCAGGTTTTCCAATCGCTTCTAATGGAGATTTTGAAGCAGTTTCTGAAGTTAGCAAGCGGGTTAAAAACTCAACCATTGCTGGTTTAGCAAGAGCAAGCTTTAAAGATATTGATCGTGCTTGGGAAGCAGTACAACATGCTAAGTCTCCAAGAATTCATACTTTTATTGCAACCAGTCCTCTACATATGAAATATAAATTAAAGAAAACCCAAGAAGAAGTATTAGAGGCTATTCAAAAAACTGTTTCTCACGCAAGAAATCTTTGTGATAATATTGAGTGGAGCTGTGAAGATGGTGGAAGATCAGAGTTAGAATTTTTATATCAATGTATTGAACTTGCTATTAATTCAGGTGCTTCAACTATTAATATCCCTGATACTGTTGGTTATACATTACCAGAAGAGTTTGGAAAAATTTTTAAAAATGTAAAAAATAATGTTCCAAATATTGATAAAGCAATTCTTTCAACTCACACACATAATGATTTGGGTTTAGCAACAGCAAATAATGTTGCTGCTATTAAAGAGGGTGCAAGACAAGTTGAGTGTACAATTAATGGAATGGGTGAAAGAGCTGGTAATTCATCATTAGAAGAAATTGTTATGACATTAAAAGTAAAAAAAGATCTCATGCCTTTTCATACAGATATTAAAACAGAGTTGATTATGAAAGCTTCTAGATTAGTATCATCAATAACAGGTTTTCCAGTTCAGCCAAATAAAGCTATAGTTGGCGCTAATGCTTTTGCTCATGAAGCTGGAATACATCAAGATGGTATGCTTAAACATGCTGGTACTTATGAAATTATGACGCCTGAATCAATAGGTCTAAATAAATCTTCACTAGTTCTTGGTAAACATTCAGGTAAGCATGCTTTTTCAGAAAAGTTAAAAGAACTTGGTTATGAAGTAGGTGATAATGCTTTGATGGAATTATTTGGTAGATTTAAAGATTTAGCTGATAAGAAAAAAGAAATATTTGAAGAAGATTTAATTGCATTAGCAGAAGACAGAACTTCGTCATACGATGAACACATTAAATTTGTATCATTAGAAGTAAATGCAGGATCAGTTGAAGAAGCTGAAGCAAAATTAAAGATAGAAATAAACGAAAAAGTGGAAAATATTAAAATAAATGGAAATGGTCCTGTGGACGCAACTTTCAATGCTATTAAAAAACTTACAAACACCGAATTTAAACTTAAACTTTATCAAGTAAATGCAATTACTGCTGGTACTGATGCGCAAGGAGAAGTAACGGTTAGACTTGAAGATGATGATTTATCATCTCAAGCTAAAGGAAGCGATCCTGATATTATTGTTGCATCTGCAAAAGCTTATATTAACGCATTAAACAGATTGATATTTAAAAAAACTAAATCTATTAAAGAGAATTCAGCAAATTTAAAAATAGAAGGGGTTTAATTAATGGTAATTGATCGTTTTTTCAGTTTATTTTCCAAAGATATGGCTATTGATTTGGGAACAGCAAACACTCTAGTTTATGTAAAAGGTGAAGGTGTAATTCTTAATGAGCCTTCAGTTGTCGCAACAATTGAAAATGATGGGAGAACTCAGGTATTAGCCGTTGGTAATGAAGCTAAACAAATGCTTGGAAGAACGCCAGGAAAAATTAAAGCAATACGCCCCATGAAAGATGGCGTAATTGCAGATTTTGATGTTGCTGAACAAATGATTAAAAGTTTTATTAAAAAAGTCCATAAAGGTAGATCTTTATCCAATCCTCAAATTGTTATTTGTGTGCCTTCTGGCGCAACAAATGTTGAAAGAAGAGCAATAAGAGAGTCTGCTGATGCCGCTGGAGCAAGAAGGGTTTATTTAATTGAAGAACCAGTTGCGGCTGCAATAGGAGCGGGTCTGCCAGTTGCAGAACCAACAGGTTCTATGGTTGTTGATATTGGTGGAGGTACAACAGAGGTAGCAGTTTTATCTCTTGGAGGTGTTGTTAATTCTAGTTCAGTTAAAGCTGCTGGAGATCGATTTGATGAAGCAATAATGGATTATATGAGAACAACGCATAAATTAGCAATTGGAGAGACAACAGCTGAAAGAATGAAAAAAGATGTAGGTTCTGCCAGTCCACCAGATGATGGAGATGGTAGAAGTATGAGTGTAAAAGGTAGGGATTTAATTACAGGACTTCCAAAAGAAATTTCTATTTCTCAAAGACAAATTGCAGAAGCTCTTGCTGAACCAGTTGCTCAAATAATTGATACAATTAAAAGAGCTTTAGAACAAACACCAGCTGAATTATCGGCTGATATTGTTGAAAGAGGAATAATGTTAACTGGAGGTGGATCTCTTTTGCACAATCTTGATAAAGTATTAAGAAGATCAACAAGCCTGCCAGTTTCAATTGCAGAAGATCCACTTTTATGTGTTGTTATGGGTACAGGTCAAGCTCTCGAGGAAAAATCTAATTTGAGTGATGTATTTGCCTCTGATTAAAAATGGCGCCTAAGTTCCAAATAAAAGTTTTTCAAATTTCTAGTTTAATTAAAAATTTTACAATTATTTCTATTGTTACTTTATCATTCCTTTTAGTTTTCTTTTCAAAATCAGATTTGTACCTGATTAATGGGATAAAAAATATATCTAATTCAGTAATTATTCCTATTACAAGAGTTATTTCAGCACCATTAAATGCTTTTTCTAATTTTGTTGATGAATATCATAAGTTTAGAAGTTTAAAATTTGAAAATAAACTGCTTCAAGAAGAGATAGTACGTTTAAAAAAATGGCAAACACTAGCAATACAAAATTCAAGAGAGAATAATGTTTTAAAAAGACTGTTAAATGCAACTGATAATAATTTAATTTTAGTAAAAACAGCATCTCTTATAAACAGAAATGATACCATCTATAGTAAACTAATAAATTTAAATGCTGGTTTCGAAGACAAAATTAAGAAAAATATGTCAGCTATTAATGAAAGAGGTTTAATAGGAAAGGTAATTGATACTACATCAAATAATTCTAGAGTAATTCTTTTGACTGATCCTAATTTATCAATTTCTGTAAAATCTATATCTGATGGTATTTTTTCTTTACTTACTGGAAATGGAGATGGGAAATATCTAGTAAGTTCATTTATTAAAGAAAATAAAATGCCAAGATTAGGCGATATTGTAGTTACAAGTGGTACAGCACAAATCTTTCCAGTAGATCTTTTGGTTGGAAAGGTAGCTAAAGTTGAAAAAAATAGATTTTTTGTCTTACCATTTGTAGATTTTAAAAATATTGATTATGTACAAATTGTTACTTCAAAATAATGGAGTTTTCCAAATTTTTTAATTCCATAATTAAATTAAATATTATTTTAATTATAAGTTTTTCAATTTCTGTAAACTCTTTTATTTTACTACCTAATATCAATAATGCATTCTATGTATTATTTCATTTGACTTTTATTTATCTAATTTTTTACCATTATCATTATTATTTATATTTAGTTGCGCTGGTATATGGAATTTTATTTGATATATTACTATTAAATAATATAGGAGCACATTTAATTACTTTTTTATTTCTCTTAATGTTATTTGTATTATTAAGAAAATATTTAATTAGATTATCTTCGTATCAAATAATTTTTATTTATTTTATCACTCTAATTATTTTGCTCCTAATTGAGCAATTTTTAGCAAATCTAATACATAATTATAAATTTAATATTAGCTCAATTTTCAATTTCATTTTAATTTCTTTAATTATATTTATTCCTACTGTATTTTTGTTTAGAAAATTGGATAAGTAAAATGTTTTATTCGGAGGATAAAAAACAATATTCAGTTCTAAATAGAAGAACTTTTTTATTGTATTTATTAAAAGTTTCTTTTTTTAGTATTGTAGGATGGAGATTGTATAATATACAAATAAAAGATTCACAAAAATATAAAACTCTTTCAAAAAATAATCAAATAGACGTTGAGATCATATATCCTCTTAGGGGTAAGATTTATGATACAAATAACAAGGTTTTAGCATCTAATATAAAAGTATTTGATGTTTACATAATTCCTGAAAATACTAAGAATATAAACAAATCTCTAAATGAATTAAATCAAATTATAAAAATTAATTTCAGTGATAGAAGGAAAATACTAGAATTATCTAAAAAAGTTAAAAAATTTCAAAAAATAAAAGTCTTAGAAAATATTAATTGGTCACAACTCGAAAAAATAGAATCAAACAAACTTAATATTGAGGGTATATTTATAACTCAAGATTATATGCGAACTTATCAGTTTGATAATACTGTATCACATTTGATCGGCTATACAAATAAACCCAATCGAGAAGAAGTTGAATTACCTTTTATTTCAAATATGCCTAATCTAGAGATTGGGAAAGATGGTATTGAAAAAAGTTTTAACCCTAATTTAATAGGTAAATCAGGACAAAGAGAGATTGAAGTTAATTCTTATGGAAGAGTAATTCGTGAAATATCAAGGCAAGATAGTCAAAAAGGTAATGATATTCAGATAACCATCGATCTTAGAATTCAACAATATGCTCTAAATTTATTAAAAGAACACAAAGCGGGATCTGTAGTTCTTATGGATATTAACAATGGTAACATATTATGTATGGCTTCAACTCCATCTTATAATCCAAATAAAATTATACAGAAACCGAATAAGGAATATTGGGACTCAATTTTAGAGAATGAATTATCTCCACTCACATATAGATCTATTCAAGGTTTATATGCTCCAGGTTCAACTTTTAAAATGATTGTTGCAATAGCTGGGATAATCCATGGGATTATTGACACAAATACCAAACATTTTTGTAATGGAAAAATTGGTTTAGGTGATAGACTTTATCATTGTTGGAAAAATAATGGTCATGGCTCGATGAATGTTAGCGATGCTATCAAAGAGTCATGCGATGTTTTCTTCTATGAAATTTCAAAAAAAATTGGAATAGATAAAATCTCTAAAGTTGCTGAAGATTTTGGTTTAGGTAAAATATATGATATCCCTTTGCCTAATCAAAAAAAAGGAATTGTTCCTTCACAAGATTGGAAAAAGAAAAAATATGATGAAAGTTGGTATCCTGGAGAGACTCTAATATCTGCTATTGGTCAAGGATTCGTATTAACTAATCCACTACAACTTGCAGTAATGACTTCAATTATTGCTTCTAATGGAAAAAATGTAAAACCAAATATTATTAAACAAAATAATGAAATTGAATTTGAAAAATTAGAAAAATACCAAAATGCAATTCAAATTATTAAGCGTTCGATGTTTAAAGTAGTTAATGAAACTAAAGGTACAGCTTATAATTCGAGATCTGTGTCTGCACCTTTTGCCGGCAAGACAGGAACTTCTCAAGTTAGAAGAATAACTGTAGCTGAGAGAGAAAGTGAAGATTTTAGGAAAAAAGAAGTAGAATGGAAAAAAAGAGATCATGCTTTATTTGTTGGGTATATGCCAGTTGAAAATCCTAGATATGCTGTTTCGGTTGTTATTGAACATGGAGGTTCGGGTGCATCAACTGCAGCACCTATAGCTAAAGAAATTTTTCAGTTTACTAAAAATTTAGAAATTTAATGTTAAATAAAATTCGAAATTTAAATTACTTATTGATCTTCTTGGTAATATTAATTTCTTTTATTGGTGCAGCAGGTTTATATTCTGCAGCAGGAGGATCATATAATCCTTGGGCATCAAGACATTTGATTAGATTAGCTTTGTTTATAATTTTGGCATTTATCTTAGCTTTAATAAATATTAAATTTATTTATCAATTTGCTTATGTCTTTTTTATTTTGTCATTATTACTTTTGCTATCAGTTGAATTAATAGGTGTTTTTGGTAAGGGGGCAACTAGATGGATAAATGTGTTTGGTTTTAGCATCCAACCATCAGAATTAATAAAAATAACTATAATATTAGCACTTGCTAGATTTTATCATGATTTAAAATTTGATGAAATTAAGCGAATAAAAAATTTATTTTTTCCAATTTTAATTTTATTTTTGCCGTTTGCTTTAGTAGTTATGCAACCAGATCTTGGAACTGCTTTAAGTATAGCAATGCTTGGAATTCTTATTCTATTTGCAAGCGGAATAAGAATTTGGAAATTTGTATTGGGAATTTTTGTTTTAATTTTTTCAATTCCTATATTATTAAATTACTTACAACCATATCAAAAAGATAGAATTTTCTCTTTTTTAAATCCTGAGGCTGACGCACTTGGAAGAGGATATCAACTTATACAATCTAAAATTGCTTTAGGATCTGGTGGTTTAACTGGTAAAGGTTTTTTAGAAGGGTCTCAATCATATCTTCAGTATTTACCTGAAAAACAGACTGATTTTATCTTTACATTAATTGGAGAGGAATTTGGTTTTATTGGTACTATGTTTATAATTTTACTATTTTTATTATTAATATCAGTTTGTTTTTACATAAGCATTAAATCGAATCATATTTTTGGTAGAATTCTCTCTATCGGTGTTGGCAGCAATTTATTTATATATGTGATTATGAACATATCTATGGTATCTGGTTTAATGCCTGTTGTTGGAATTCCATTACCTTTAGTTTCTTATGGGGGATCAGCAATGCTTGCTATAATTATATCTCTAGGATTAGTACTTAATGCAGAATTGAATGGAAATTTAAAAAAAATACATAATGCTTGAAATAAATAATGTTAATAAATTTTTTGGAGGTTTAAAAGCAGTCCATAACGCATCGATGAGAGTTGAAATGGGTTCAATTACTGGTTTAATAGGTCCAAATGGAGCTGGAAAAACAACATTATTTAATACTATTGCAGGATTATATGATCCAGATGAGGGAAATATAACTCTTAATAATGAAGATATTTCTTTTTTAAAACCTCACGAATTATTTGCTAAAGGAGTTCTAAGAACTTTTCAAATTGCCCATGAATTTTCAACTTTAACTGTTCTTGAAAATTTAATGATGGTACCACCAAATCAATTTGGTGAAAAATTATCATACGCTTTATTAAGTAAAACTAAAGTAAAGCAACAAGAAGAAGAAATAAGACAAAAAGCTATCGAAGTAATAAATTTTTTAAATTTAAGTCACCTAACTCAAGAACTTGCAGGCAATTTATCTGGGGGTCAAAAAAAACTACTTGAGTTAGGTAGAACTATGATGGTTGATCCTCAAATTGTTTTGCTTGATGAGGTGGGTGCTGGAGTCAATAGAACACTTCTTAATGAAATTACGGATGCAATATTAAGATTAAACAAAGAAAAGAATTATACTTTTTTCGTAATTGAACACGATATGGATCTTATTGAAAAAATTTGTGATCCTGTAATTGTAATGGCGGAAGGTTCAGTTTTATTTAAAGGAAATTTTAATGAAGTGAAAAATAACGATACAGTTATAGAAGCTTATTTAGGAAAAGGTATTAATAAGAATTAGAATTATATGAATAATTTAATTGGTAAAAATTTAACAGCTGGATATGGTGGTGTTGATATAATAAAAGATATTAATCTAGAAGTTAACGAGGGTGAAATTGTTGTCATCGTTGGTCCAAATGGAGCAGGGAAATCAACAGCAATGAAAGCATTGCTGGGCATGTTAAGCTTAACTTCCGGTTCTGTTGAATATTCAAATAAGAAAATTTCTTCAATGTTACCTCAAAATAGAATTAATTTAGGTTTGGCATTCGTTCCTCAAACAAACAATGTGTTTACTGGTATGACAGTAGAAGAAAATTTAGAAATGGGAGGGTTTTTAAGAGAGGACGACATTTTTCATACCATTAATGATGTTTATGATCTTTTTCCTATTTTAAAAGAAAAAAGAAATCAAAGTGCAGGAGAATTATCAGGAGGTCAAAGACAACAAGTAGCTTTTGGGAGAGCGCTTATGACTAAACCTAAAATTTTAATGTTAGATGAACCAACTGCAGGAGTATCACCGATAGTAATGGATGAGTTATTTTCAAGAATCATAGAAGTTCGTAAAACTGGTGTTGGCATACTAATGGTTGAACAAAATGCAAAACAAGCACTTGGTATTGCTGATAGAGGGTACGTATTAGTAAATGGAAAAAATAGTAGAGAAGGTTCAGGTGAAGAACTATTGAATAATCCAGAAGTTAGAAAGTCGTTTTTAGGAGGGTAAAATGATTGATTTTTTAAATTCTATAATTGTACTTCTAAATTTCATTATCATTCCAGGCATTTCTTATGGCTCTCAACTTGCACTTGGAGCACTTGGAGTTACATTCGTTTATGCAATACTTCGTTTTGCAAATTTTGCACATGGTGAAATCATGTCATTTGGAGCAATGATAACAATTTTATTTACGTGGTTTTTTCAATCACAAAATATTGGTTTAGGCATTCTGCCAACTGCCTTGTTAGCTTTACCTATAGGAATAATAGCAACAATTATCTTATGTATTATTTTTGATAAATTTGTTTTTCAATATTACAGATACCAAAAAAGTGTTCCTGTTGTTTTAGCAATGGTTTCAATAGGGGTTATGTTCGTAATAAATGCAATAATAAGAATTATAATTGGAACAGAAACTATAAAATTTTCTGATGGACAGAAATTTATAATGAAAGCGAAACAGTTTAAAGTAATGACAGGTTTGAATGAAGGGTTAGCATTAAAATCTTCTCAAGTTATTACAATATTAATTACTATTTTACTTTTAGCTTTTACTTTTTGGTTTTTGCAAAAAACAAAAACTGGAAAATCAATGAGGGCATTTTCTGATAATGAAGATTTAGCATTATTGTCTGGTATTAATCCTGATAGAGTAGTTTTTACTACTTGGATTATTGTAGGTGTCTTAGCTTGTGTTGCGGGAACGCTTTATGGTTTAGATAAAAGTTATAAGCCAATTATTTATCTCAATTTAGTCTTGCCAATATTTGCATCAGCAATTGTTGGAGGCATTGGCAGTCCTTTTGGAGCTGTAGTAGGCGGTTATGTCATTGCATTTTCCGAAATTATGGTCACCTATGCTTACAAGAAATTTTTTGTCTATTTACTCCCAAGTTCTATTGAGCCAACTGGTTTAGTACAATTGCTTTCAACAGATTATAAATTTGCTGTATCATTTTCAATTTTAGTCATTGTTTTATTAATTAGACCATCAGGTATATTTAAAGGAAGAGTCTTATGATGAAGTTTGAAAGATATGAATGGGTAGCTATTACAATCATGATCTCCTTATTTATTTTTGTAGGCTTTATTCAAGGATGGTCAGTAAGTTTAGTAATTTTAAATATGTGCATTATTTCAGCAATAATGACAATGGGAGTTAATATTTCTTGGGGTTATGCAGGAGTAATTAATTTTGGTGTAATGGGTTTTCTTGCCATGGGTGGATTAGCAGCAGTGCTTGTTTCTTATCCTCCCATTGCAGAGTCATGGCAGGCTGGAGGTAGAGGATTAGGTATTAGTTTTGCTTTGCTATTCGTTTTGGTGATAGCTGTAATGTATATTAATAAAACAGTAATTCAAAAAAGAAATAGGTACATTTTAAATTCACTAATAATTTTTTTTGGTATTTTAATTATCAGACACTTTTATTTAAATGCTACACATAATATTGAAGATGTTAATCCTGCAATAGCAGGGTTTTTAGGTGGTCTTGGACTACCAATAATTTTCTCTTGGATTGTAGGAGGTTTATTTGCTGCAGGTGTCGCTTTTGTAATTGGTAAAGTAGCTCTCGGATTAAGATCAGATTATCTTGCTATTGTTACTCTTGGTATTTCAGAAATAGTTGTTAGTGTTTTAAAACATGAAGAATGGTTATCTAGAGGGGTAAAAAATGTCATCGGTTTAAAGAGGCCAGTTCCTTATGAAATTGATTTGCAAAATGCTGATTGGTTTATAAATTTAGTTACATATCTTAATTCATCAAAGTTAAATAACATTATTGATGTAAGTGATAGACAACAAGTATTAAACAATCTTATAATTGATAGTTCAGGAATATTTGTAAAATTATCTTACGCTATTTTATTTTTGATTGTTATGTTGATAATTTTTTATTTTGCCAACAAAGCCCAATTATCACCTTGGGGAAGAATGATGAGAGCTATAAGAGATAATGAAACAGCCGCAAATGCTATGGGGAAAGATGTTGTAAAACAACATTTAATTATTTTTGTAATAGGAGCCGCAATTGTAGGTGTTGCAGGAGCAATGCTTGTTACTTTAGATGGATTATTTACACCTTCAGGATATCGACCACTTCGTTTCACTTTTATTATTTGGATTATGGTTATTGTAGGTGGTAGTGGAAATAATTTAGGTGCGATATTTGGAGGTTTTGTCATATGGTTTTCTTGGATTGAAGCAGCACCACTTACAACATTTATTATTAATCAACTTACAATAGGATTAGAGCCAACTAATGCTTTAAAACTACATTTACTAGATAGCGTTCCTTACTTTAGATACTTATTTATGGGTTTAATTTTATTATTAATTTTACGATATAGGCCGAAAGGAATTATACCGGAAAAAGTAAGGCATTCATAAAAAAACCCCAGCTAAAAGCTGGGGTTAAATTAAAATAATTTTTAAGTATTAAAGAGCGCCAACAGTAACGAATTCGCCACCACTAACTTCTAACTCTTTAAACGCACCAGCAGCATCACCAAACGCATTAAATTCTACGTCTGTTGCACCTTGGTAATCAATATCTTTACCTGCAGCTAACATTTGTAAGCCGTATGATAATTGACCAGGGTTAATTACAATACCTGGAGCGTTAGATACTTTAGCAATATTGTTTAGGATTGATTGCTTATCAGCAGACCCACCAGCTTGAATTGCAAGAGCAATAATTGCTGCAGCATCATAAGACTCTCCAACATATGGAGCACTTCCATCCATGCCATTAGCAGCTGCTAGTTCTCCGAACTTAGCTGAACCTTTTGAAATTGCACCTGGCATAGAACCAAATGATCCTTCAAGATCAGCACCGATATTATCTACAATTGATTGACCGATCATACCATCAGAAAGAACAAAAGTGTCAAATGCGCCTGAATCTAAAGATGCTTCGATCATTCCTTTTCCACCATCATCGATATAACCAATTACTAGTAGTGCGTCTCCACCAGCTGATGCAAGAACACCAACTTCTGAAGAATAATCTGCTTTACCATCTTCGTGTGCAGCAGATGCTGTAATAGTTCCACCACCACGAGCAAATGAAGCTTCAAATACTTCAGCTAAACCTTTTCCGTAGTCATTGTTAGTATACGTTACAGCTATACTTTCAATTCCTCTGCTTAAAGCAAGTTTAGCTAATACTTGACCGCCTTTTGCATCAGAAGGAGCAGTACGCCAGAAAGTTCCATTATCAGGAACTTTACTTAAACCTGGTGAAGTTGCAGATGGAGATACCATTAAGATACCATTTGGTACTGCAACGTTTGCATTAATCGCACCTGTTACACCTGAACAGTCAGCACCCATAATAGCTGTTACACCTTGTGCAACTAGATCTTCAGCAGCAGCAGTTGCAGCAGCAGAATCTACACAAGTTGAGTCAGCTTCTAAGATAGTAATTGATTCACCACCTAAAAGATTTCCAGAGTTTGATGCTTCTTCAAATGCCATTTTAGCACCATCTCTCATAGCAGGAGTTAAAGATTCAATTGGTCCTGTAAAACCAAGAATAATTCCTACTTTAATTTCTGCTAATGCAGCAGTCGTTACAGTCGACAAGCTTACAATAACAGCTAGAAGTAATTTTTTCATATTTCCTCCAAAAAAGTATACTTTTTATATACGTTACCTCATATACTAGTTCCAAAAATCAATCATGCAGTTTTTTCATAAAAATAACCAAGATTTTAGCCAAAAACCATAAATTGACTTCATTTGCCTCACCGGATAAAGATCAAACCTATGACAATTGGAATTTTAGGCGGAGGAGTTTGGGGGAGTGCACTTGCCCGAGTATTAAGTAATAATAAAGTTATCATTTATGCTCGAGACGAAAAAATTGTTAAATCAATAAATGAACATAAAATTAATCCAAAATTAAAATACAGCTCATTTAATGAAAATGTCAGCGCTACTACCTCTTTAAAAGAAATTAGAAATGTTAAATTTGTATTTATAACTTTACCGGCACAAAACATTAGGGATGTAATTAAGGATTCATCATTACATAATAAAAATCATCATATTGTTATATGTTCTAAAGGGATTGAAATATCGTCCTCAAAATTTTTAACAGATGTATTTCAAGAAATGATGCCTTTTAAATCAATTAGTATTTTATCTGGACCATCTTTTTCAAATGAAGTATCTCAAAGTTTACCAACTGCAGTAACGCTTGCAACAAAAGATAAAAAAGATTTTGAGAATATTTCTAAACTTATACCTAACAAAGAGTTTAGAATTTATTATTCAAATGATTTAATCGGAACGCAAATAGGTGGTGCGTTAAAGAATATTTATGCAATAGCTGCAGGCATTGCAGAAGGTTTAAACTTAGGCGAAAATGCTAAAAGCGCACTCATTTCAAGATCTTTTGCAGAAATGGCACGATACGCAAAAAAATTTAAAGCTGATAAAAATACATTATTTGGTTTATCTGGGCTTGGTGATCTAATTTTAACATGTAGCTCTAAAAATTCACGTAATACACAGTTTGGTATTAAATTAGCTTCTTCAAAATATGATAATTTTTTAGATCTTTTAAAATCGCAAGAAGTAACAGAGGGTTATTATACAGTTAAAGCAGTCTATAATATTTCACAAAATAAAAATATTGATATGCCAATAATGGAGTCTGTATACAATATACTTTATAAGCAACATGATTTAAAAGTAGAACTAAGTAATTTACTAAGTAGACCAATAACAGAAGAAAAAATTTAATTCGATGAAAAAGAAAACATTTTATAACTTAGATACAAGCTGGGTGAACAATACACAAATTAATTTAAGTGCGGTAGAACGTCGAACATCTACCTTAACTAAAAGAAGAACTGTAAAAAAGGAATTTCAAGTCGCTTGGTTGTTAAAAGCTATTACTTTAATTGATCTTACTACGCTAAGTGGCGATGACACCTTTGGAAAAGTTGAAAGACTGTGTAATAAAGCCCTTAATCCGATTGATGATTATATTCTTCAAGATTTAGGAATAGATAATAATGCAGTAAGAGTAGGAGCTGTGTGTGTCTATCATCATCTAATAAAAGATTGCACAAAACTTATTCAAAACAAAATCCCAATTGCAGCAGTATCTACGGGTTTTCCTGCAGGTTTATCATCATATACGACAAGAAAAAAAGAAATTTCTGACTCTATTAAAGATGGCGCTGATGAAATCGATATTGTTATCAATAGAGGATATGTTCTCCAAAATAACTGGAAAAAATTATATGATGAGGTTCGTAGTTTTAAAGAAACTGCAGGTAAAACAAAAATAAAAGCTATTCTTGGTGTTGGTGATCTTGAGACTCTTCGAAATGTAGCAAAAGCTTCTTTGGTTTGTATGATGGCCGGTGCCGATTTTATTAAAACATCAACAGGAAAAGAAAGTATAAATGCAAATCTTAATAACAGTCTTGTAATGTTGAGAATGATTAGAGATTTTCATACAAAAACTGGAAAAAAAATTGGCTTTAAGCCTGCAGGTGGAATATCAACGGCCAAATCTGTTTTAGAATTTTTAATATTAGCAGCAGAAGAACTAGGATTTGAATGGGTTAATCCTAAATTATTGCGAATTGGTGCTTCTAGTTTATTAATTGATATAGAAAGACAACTCTATCACTACACTAGTGGCAGGTATGCAAACAAAGAGAAACTTGCAATAGGATAATATGGATAAAGTTATTAAAAATTTTCAAAATATAACTTATGGACCAGCATCAGAAGATAGCAAGGAAGTTACAAATTGGATTAAAAATTTAAAAAATCCAAATAATATTTTTATAAATGGAAAGTTTGTAAAATCATTTAGCTCAAAAAAATTAAATATAATAAATCCTTCCACAAATAAAAAAATTGCGACATTATCTGTTGCTTCAAAAAAAGATGTAAATGCTGCAGTCAGTGCTGCAAAAAAAGCTCATATCAAATGGTCAAAACTTTCATCTTTTGATCGATCAAAATATTTATATGCTCTCGCACGTCTAATACAAAAAAATTCAAGATTTATTTCTGTTTTAGAGACCATTGATAATGGTAAACCAATACGTGAAACAAGAGATATAGATATTCCACTTGTTGCTAGACATTTTTATTATCATGCAGGGTGGGCTGCGAGGAATACTAATAATTCTGATAACTCTATTGGTGTTGTTGGGCAAATTATACCGTGGAACTTTCCATTATTAATGTTAGCGTGGAAAATTGCTCCTGCAATTGCTCTTGGAAATACAGTAGTCTTAAAGCCTGCAGAATATACTTCTTTAACAGCACTTTATTTTGCTGAACTTTGTGAAAAAGCTAAAATTCCACAAGGTGTAATTAATATTCTTACGGGAGATGGTTCTACTGGTGAACATATAACATCACATAAAGATATTAAAAAAATTGCCTTTACGGGATCAACTGAAGTTGGAAAGAAAATAATTCAAACAAATACTAACCCAGATAAAAAAATGACAATGGAACTTGGTGGCAAATCACCTTTTATTGTTTTTGAAGATGCTGATTTAGATAGCGCAGTAGAAGGTGTTGTTGATGCGATTTGGTTTAACCAAGGTCAAGTATGTTGTGCTGGATCAAGACTATTAGTACAAGAAAGTATTGAGAAAAAATTTATCCAAAAACTTAAGAAAAGAATGGAAAAACTTCGTGTTGGTGATCCATTAGATAAGTCTATTGATATTGGCGCTATAGTTGCACCAGTCCAACTTAAAAAAATTAATTCTTTAGTAAATAAAGCACAAAAGGATGGAAATAAATTATGGCAACCTTCATGGTCATGTCCAACAAATGGTTTATTTTATCCTCCATCTTTATTTACAAATGTAACACCGTCATCTTTTATTGCTCAAGTAGAAATATTTGGACCAGTTTTGACAACAATGACATTTAGAACACCTAGTGAAGCTGTATCCATTGCCAATAACACTCCATACGGACTTGCGGCAAGTATTTGGTCTGAAAATATTAACTTAGCTTTAGATATTGCTCCAAAAGTAAAAGCTGGAGTCATTTGGATAAATTCTACAAACTTATTTGATGCTGCCTGTGGTTTTGGAGGATACAAAGAAAGTGGTTTTGGAAGGGAAGGCGGATCAGAGGGTATTAGAGCATATTCAAAATTACCACTTCCTCTTTCTAAGTCAAAAAGAGGAAAAAAATCATCTAAAGGTAAATCATCTAATGCTATCGATAGAACACCAAAATTATATATCGGAGGGAAGCAAAAAAGACCTGATAGTGGTTATTCCTTTTCCTCTTATGATACTCATAATAATTTTATTTGTGATGTTCCAAACGCAAATCGCAAAGATGTAAGAGATACAGTCGAGGTTGCTTCGAAAGCAATTAGCAAATCCTCCACAAACTTTAATAGAGCTCAAATTCTTTATTACTTAGCTGAAAATTTACAAGACCGAAAAAATACCTTTTCTAGTTTACTATCATCTCTAATTGGTATTTCACAAAAAGATGCCGAAAAAGAATTTGATCAATCAATTGAAAGATTATTTTATTATGGCGCTATGGCTGATAAGTTTGAAGGATCTATTCATAATCCTCCTATAAGAGGTTTAACACTAGCCGTTAAAGAGCCAATTGGGGTTGTGGCAAATATTTTAAATGATGATTTTCCTCTTTTAAGTTTAATTACAACATTAGGAGCAAATTTTGCAGCAGGGAACGCTAGTATTATTGTTCCAGGTCAAAATACGTCTCTTTTAGCAACAGAATTATATCAACTACTTGAAACCTCTGATGTTCCAGCTGGTTATATTAACATCCTTACAACTAAACAAAATAGTTTGAATAAAATCTTAGCAGAACATGAGAATATCGATGGTATTTGGTATTTTAGTGAAAATAATAATGAGCGTCTGAAGGTTATTCAAAGTACAACTTCAAATTTAAAGAGAAGTTGGTGTCCACAATCAAAAAATCTTGATTGGTCCTCGAAAGAAGAATATTTCTTGGAAGAGTTTTTATTTCAAAGTACACAAGTAAAAAATATTTGGATCCCATACGGAGAGTGATATACTAAAAATATGTTAATTAACGTTGATCCTATTTTAAGTCCTGATATATTAAAAACACTACGAGAAATGGGTCATGGTGATAGACTTGTTATATCTGATATTAATTATCCTGCTCATTCGAACCACAATAGAGTTCACCGATTAGATGGCCTTGATATGACAACTGTCATGAAAGCTGTTTTATCTGTTTTTCCATTGGATAGTTTTGTAGAATCTGCTGTTCACCGAATGGAAGTTGATAATCAAGCAGATGAAATTAATGATGCTAATAAAGAAGTAATTGATGCAATTAAGGAAGTATCAGGAGATCATTGGAAAATAGGTTCATACGAAAGACAAGAATTTTATAAGCAATCAAGATCAACCTATGCATATATTACAACAAGTGAAAGAAGACCTTACTGTAATTTTATTTTAACAAAAGGTGTTATTAAACCAGATGGAACTGTTTGGATAATCGATAAATAATTATGTCGATTAGTATTCTTGGTATTTTTGTTGCTGACCTTGTTTTTTTTGGAGAAAAAATTCCTGTTGAGGGAGAAACTATTCTTGGTAAAAATTTTGTCATTGGTCCTGGTGGAAAAGGTTCAAACCAAGCTGTAGCTGCAGCTAAGGCTGGGGCAAAAACTTTTTTTATTTCAAAGATTGGTGATGATCAATTTGGCTCTATGGCAACAGAAATTTACGAAAATTCTGGTGTTGATTATAGCAATGTTATTATTTCAAAAGATCATTCAACTGGTGCTGCAGGTATACTTGTAAATGAAGGAACTGGAGCTAATGCTATTAATGTTTTTCCGGGTGCAGCAGGTGCAATTACGATTGAGGATATAGATAAAGCAGAAGAGGCAATTAAAAACTCAAGTATATTTCTTACACAACTAGAGGCACCAAAGGATGTTGTTACTTATGCATTAAAAAAAGCACATAGTTTAAATGTAAAAACAATTTTAAATCCTGCGCCAGCAGCTGAAATAGATGAATCTTTATTTTCTATGATTGATTATTTTACACCAAATGAAACAGAAGCAAGTTTTTATGTTGATCACAATGTTGAAACTCATGAGGATGCTGAAAAAGCTGCAATGCAATTAATAGAAAAAGGAATTAAAAATGTCGTTATTACCCTTGGAGAAAAAGGAGCTTTTTTTGCCAACAATGAAGAAAAATTTTCTTTACCTGTAGCTAATTTTTCAAATCCAGTAGTTGATACAACTGGTGCTGGCGATGCTTTCAATGCAGGTTTTGCTGCAGCGCTTACTGAGGGTCAAAATATTAAAGATGCTCTAAAATTTGCAAGTGCTACAGCTGGCTTATCAACGACTAAAATTGGTACGGCAAATTCTATGCCTTCTCGTGAGGAAATTGAAAAACTTCTATAATTATTGTATAATAAAATCATTATGCAATTATTTTTAGAAAGACTGATCTATTTTTGGGCTGGGATTACAGCTATTGGTCTTTTAATAGCCGTAGCTTACTGGGCAATCGCAACTATAATTTACGTAGCCTTTATCTCTCTTTTTGTTGCTATCGCAGCTACTCTTTTCTATCATTTTTATTGGTCCAAAAGAGATAATTAATAGTCTATAAATACCAATAAGGTTATTTATCAGTGTCAAAATATATATTTTACGATTTAGAAACATCAGGAAGAGGTAAGAAAGAATATCCAACTGCTTTTGGTACCACTCCAAAATGGGAGCAGATAATGCAAATTGCTGCGATAGTTACTGACTCCAAGTTTAATCAAACAAATCAAAATATGAATGAGTTTTGCAGACCTCGAACATCAGTTATTTCTCAACCTGGTGCATTAATAACGACACTTAAAGGTATGAGAGAGGCACTTGATGCCCCTCAATCATCTTACGAATTAATGAAAAAAATTAATGAAACTTTTGATGAATGGAAAAAAGATGATCCAAGTTCTACTTTTATTGGTCATAATATAATAGAATTTGATGAATCTGTTCTCGAATACAATTTGTTTAGTCATATGTTTTATCCTTATGTAACAAGAAAGAGTAGGGGCGACACATTAAATTTAGCGAGAGGTTTATATGCCATCAACCCATCAAGTATAAAAACACCTTTAACAGAAAGAGGTAATCCTAGTTTTAAATTAGAAAAAATTGCAGAGATGAATAATTTACCTGTTGAGTTTGCTCACGATGCATTTTCAGATGTTAAGACATCAATTGCTCTGACAAAATATATTCATGAAGCAGACACAACTAATTGGAATCAGCTTCAAATGACTATGAGCAAAGAAGATGCCATTGAATATATCAATAAAAATAAAGGTTTTTGTTTTATGACAAGTTTTGGGGGAAGAATTAAACTTCAAGCATTGTCGATGGTATGTGAGTCACAATATAATGGTTGGTTTCACACAATTGATTTAGCCCATGATCCGACACCATTACTAGAAGCGAATTCTGAAGAATTTAAAAAACTTATCAAAAAGAAAAATAGATACGTTATTACTAATCAGCATCCTATTATTCTACCAGGTAAGATTGCTTCTAATTATGAGCCTTATGATGAAATTGGTTCAGAAGTTCTAAATGAAAGAGCAAAAATAGTTTTTAAAAATAAAGATTTAGCAGACAAGTTTAAACTTATGGAAATTGATAGGCGTATTGAAAAAGAAGATGAAAAATCTCAAGATAATGTATTTCCTGAAAGTGCAGCAAATGCCTTTCTTAATTTTAAACAATCAACTGAAATAGCTAAATTTCACGAACAAAATGATTGGAATGAAAAATATAAAATTGCTCTTTCAATTAAAGAGCCAAGAGCAAACTTTATTTTAAAAAGACTTATATTTGATGAAAGTCCAAAAACTCTATCAAAAGAAGATTTTAAAATGGTTCACCAAGAGTTACATGAAAGATTAGTTATTAATCAAGAAAGACCTTTTACAACGATACCAGAAGCAATGTCACAAACTGATACTGAGTTAGTTAAAATGGAAGAAAGCGATGATGAAAATAAAGCTCAAAAAATGAAAATTTTAAAAGATTACAATGTCTATTTAAATTTTATGGAGAAATATTTTTCTAATAAAAATGCTGAACCCCTTCCAAGTGGTAAGGAACTGAGCAAAATAATCTTTGGTTAATGTTTGAGCTTCAATATTTTATCATTGGCATTGTCCAAGGTTTTACTGAATTTTTACCAGTGAGTTCTTCTGGGCATTTAGTTCTTGTATCAGAATTAACGAGTTGGCAAGATCAAGGTCTTTTTACTGATGTTGCAGTTCATGTTGGAACTTTATTTGCTGTTATAATTTATTTAAGATCTCATATAACATCGTTAATTAAGAGTTTTTTCTCTTTCCAGCTTACTCAAAATGATAATTTAATTAAAATTATTATTGCAACAATACCTGCAGTTATAGTGGGATTTTTTATTTTTGATTTTGTTCAATTATATTTTCGAGATATCAAGGTTGTAGCAGTGACAAGTGTTGTTTTTGCTGCTCTATTATTTATTGCAGATCATTTTAAGATGAAATTATCTTCCTGGGAGAATATGAGTTATGTGCAGGCCTTTATCATAGGTGTATTTCAGGTGCTGGCCTTTATACCTGGAGCAAGTAGAGCAGGTGTTACGATTACTGGAGCACGTTTTTTAGGATTTAATCGATCATCTGCCGCAATTTTTTCTATGCTTTTATCTATTCCGATTATTTTAGCATCTTTAGTTTTAACAAGTTTAGATTTTATGAGTAGTTCTCAAGTAAATATTAATTTATACCAATCTTTATTTGCAGCAATCGTTGCCTGTATTACTGCTCTAGTATCAATTAACATCATGATGCGAATAATACAAAGTTCAACCTTTAATATTTTTATTATTTATAGAGTTTTACTAGGATTTATCTTATTGTATTTTTATGCATAAAATATCTGGGGTTTTTAGCGCTGCACTAACACCCGTCAAAAAGGATTTATCAATCAACAAAGATCTCTATCTTCGTCATTGCCAATATTTAATGAGACAGGGTCATGACGGTCTCGCAATATTTGGTACTACTGGAGAAGCAAATAGTTTTTCAGTTCAAGAAAAAAAAGATCATCTAGATTTTTTAGTATCAAATCGTATCGATCCTAATATCCTTATGCCTGGAACAGGATCTTCATCCTTGAATGATGCAATTGATATGACTAAACATGCTGCTAGTCACAAAGTAAGAGCTGTTCTTTTACTTCCTCCCTTTTATTATAAGAATGTTACAAATGAAGGCGTCATAAATTATTATCGCCATATTATTGAAAGAGTAGGTGAGAGTGATTTACAATATGTTTTGTATCATATCCCTCAAAATTCTTACGTATCAATTGATTTTAAGATGATTGAAATTTTATTGAAACTTTATCCAAATAACGTCGTGGGATTAAAGGACTCAAGTGGGGACAGCGATAGAATGATGAAAGTCATAAAATATTTTAATGATTTTGCCGTATTTTGTGGTCATGACAGTTTAGCATTAAATATTTGTAAGCGAGGAGGAGCAGGAGCAATTACAGCTGGTACTAATGTATGTGGTAAACTACTCAGCTTCATATTAAAAAATCATAAAAATGAGAGTAGCATTAAAAATTTTGCAGATTTACAAAATCTGCTGCAGCAAATTCGTCAAGTTATTACTTCGCATGAACCAATAAGTTTAATGAAAGCATATTTTTCAATTGTTGATAATATTCCTGATTGGAATATTGTTTTACCTCCACTTAAAAAAATTGAAGATCCTGCAAATCAAAAATTAGTATTAATTTTAAAAGAATTACTAAAAAAAATAGATCCTTTAATAGCGAATACGTGAGTTAAAATATTTTTTAGCTTGAGTAGCAATTAAATTTTGAACAGGTTTCAAGAAAACAGCAAAACCAATACAATCAGTAAAAAAGCCAGGAGTAATTAATAACAATCCGGAAACTAAAAGGAAAATACCTCCCTTTATTTCTTCAGTAGGCATTACTCCTTGTGATAAATTTCGTTGTGCATCAAATAACAATTTGATCCCTTGTCTACGCACAAGAAATATTCCTACTAAAGCAGTGGTTAGTATAATTGCAATAGTATTTAAAATTCCGATATTGGAACCAATTGTTATAAAAATACTTATTTCAATGATTGGTATTATAATAAACGCGAGAAAAATCACTAGCGTACTATACCAGTTTTTTCATCCTTAATATTTTTTTCTATTTTATTCTCAAATTCTCTTAATCTTTTGTATACACTTGCTAATTCTATTATGGTTGGCCACGCTCTAAATAAATATTGTAAAGAACCCTCTACTCTTCCAAATGCTCTAATTATTTGTTGCATAACACCAAGTGTCATAACTCCTGCAACAATTGCAGGTGCTAAAAAGATGTAAGCAGCAAGAACGTTAGCTTGTAGATATGCTAGTCTTCCAATACTGAAATAAAGGTAATACAGATAACTCTTAAAATGAATTTGTCTAACACCTTGGAATAATTCATCTAAAGATTTTGGTCTAATACTTCCATCGTCTTCAGCAATAACTAATATTTTTCTGTAAGCTGCTTCTTTTTTTTGAAGATCATATTCAATTCCAACAAGTCGTAATAACCATGCTAAAACAATCATTAAAACTGTTCCTCCAACTGCCCAAATGAAAGCTCCAGATACCAATCCATATTGCCAATCTCCAAACCATAAGATTGGAATACCAATTGATAGTGTCATTAAGAGTGGGAAAAATTCTACAAGAACTAAAACTGATTCAATTAAACTTGTTCCAAGACCTTCCATTATTCTGCTAAATTTAATGGTGTCTTCTTGAACTCTTTGGCTGGCACCTTCTATAGTTCTAGCTTGATCATAAACACTGTGGTACCATTCAACCATTGCAGTTCTCCATCTAAAAAGAAAATGTGAAGTAAGGAAAGAAATCGCTAGACCTAATGCAATTGAAATAGCAGCAAGTTGCGCAAAGCTTAAAAGACCTCCCATGTAGTCTTGCATAGTTATAGCATTTGGTGTTCCAAGTGCTTTTTGGATCATGTCATAAAATTCACCAAACCATTCATTGATAAGAACATCAATCTGTACTTGCACCCATATTGAAGTTAATATTACTGCAGAACCAATGTAAGCCCATGCATACCATTTTGGATCAGTGAAAAATTTAAACATTATGATTATATAGATTACTTTATTAGTTAAAAAAGAAGGTATTTATTTTAGTTATTTCTTTTTTTGACGTTTTTTATTTCTTCTATATTTAGAGCCTCGTTTACGTCTGCCCCTATGTTTTTTTGGATATCCCATATTTTAGGAATGGTATACAAAAATAAAAAATTAAGTCAAAGACTAATAATGCCAATCTTTAGCTTCATTAAATAAAAAATCCCTAAAAACTTCAAGTCTTCTATCGTTTTTAAAAGATTCAGAATAAACAAAGTATGTTTGATATGATGGACCTTCTAAGTTTGGTAGAACGCGTACGAGCTGAGGTTTGTCTGCAACCATGTAATCAGGTAAAGATGCTAAACCTCCACCTTTTTCAATTGCAAGTGACATCGCGTAAATACTATTTACTCTAAATTTAGGTCGTCTTTTTGTTCCTTCTTTTCCAATTTTTAATATCCAATCAATATTAGAAACAGGAGAAGGTAATCCAGCTCCAAAGCAAATTAAATCATGTTTATCTAGATCATTTACATTTCTTGGTATTCCACTTTTCTGTAAATAATCTGTAGAACCATAAATATGGTTATGGAAATTAACAAATTTTTTAAAAATTAAATTTGCTTGAGTCGGTTTTTTTACTCGAACTGCAACATCAGCAACCCTTGCAGATAAATCAACTTCTTCGTCACTCATAACTAAACTTACATCTATCTCTGGATATTGATTAGAAAATTTGGTTATTCTTGGTGTGAGCCATGCTGATCCAAAACCAACAGTTGTGCTTACGGTTAATTTACCTACTGGTTTAGTTTTTTTATCTAATAATTTTTTTTCAAAATCTGAAATTGAGAAATTAATTTGATTTACTGTATTAAATAAATTTTCACCTTGTTCAGTTAACCTTACACCTTTTTGATGTCTTATAAATAAAGGTGTCTTTAAATCGTATTCTAGATCTTGTATTTGTCTACTAAGTGCAGATTGACTGATATTTAGTTTAGCACTTGCCTTAGAAATACTTCTTGAGATTGCAATTTCGTAAAATGATTTTAATTTATCCCAGTCCATTATCTTAAGGAATTCATAATTTTATTATATTTATTTTGATTTTGAGATAATAAATAAGATCCTATCGCTAACACATCAGCTCCATTATCTTTACATATTTTTGCATTTTCATTATTTACTCCACCATCAACAGCTATCTCATAGTTATAATTATTATTTTTTCTAATTTCATCTAAATCTTTAATTTTTTGCACTTGATCATGCATAAATTTTTGACCGCCGAAACCAGGCGTGACTGTCATAACTATTATTTGTTGTACTTTACTAAATAAATGATCAATATCTGCAATATTTACATCAGGGTGTATGGCAATTCCTGCTTTAATTTCAGCATCACTTATCATTTTAATAATTTCTTCTGGGTTATCATCAGCCTCAGGATGAAAAGTAATGATATCTGAACCTGCTTCTACAAAATCATTAATATATTGCTTTACTGGTTTAATCATAAGATGCACATCTAAAATTTTAGAGGTAACCTTTCTTAATGATTTAACTATATTTGGCCCAAAAGTAATATTGGGGACATAGTGGCCATCCATAATATCTATATGAATATAATCAGCACCATTCTTATCTAAATGTTTAACTTCTTCTTCTAATTTGAGTATATCAGCTGATAATATAGATGGTGAAATTTTAATCATTTAAAAATAGATATATAATATATAAATAAACAATCATAATGAATTCTATTGTTCAAAAACCCTGGGGATACTATGAGATTTTAAAATCTGGTAAAAAATTTCTTGTTAAAAAACTTTTTATTAAACCAGGTGGAATGCTGTCTTTACAAAATCATGAGCATCGGTCAGAACATTGGCTCGTTGCAGAAGGTGAAGTTGAGGTTACTTTAGATAAAAAAACTATAAATCTTGTAGAAAATGAAAATATTTTTATTCCTAAAGGCGCCTTCCATAGAATTGCTAACAAAGGTTCTAAAGATTTGATAATCATCGAAATGTGGTATGGAGAAATTCTCGATGAAAATGATATCAAAAGATATGACAAGAATTATAATATAATCTAATGTTAATTAATACCCCAATCTCCTTAGGCGAATTAGTAGATAAAATATCTATTTTAATGATTAAAAAGAAAAACATCTCTGATTCAATAAAACTTCAACATGTAAATAAAGAATTAGAATTTCTTCAGAAAACATTAAAGAAATATGTTTCTGAAGACAAAATAAATGAATTTCTTCAAACGCTAGTAAATATAAATTCTAAATTGTGGGATATAGAAGATGATATTAGGGAGTGTGAAAGAAAAAGATTATTTGATCAAACATTTATTGATCTAGCTAGAAGTGTCTATTTTACCAATGATGAAAGAGCAAAAGTAAAAAATGATATAAATAAAGCCTTTGGCTCTGAATTAGTAGAGGTAAAATCTTATGAGGAATATTAATTAATAAATTCTTGAAACGCTTTTTGTAACAAGAGATACTAATTTTTCTTTGTAAATGTTATTTTTAAATATATCAACTGAGTCTACAGCTACATTTGAAAAGTGATTTGCTCTTGTAAGAGTATCTTCAATACATTGATATTTATTAATTATTTCTAATGCCATGTCAAAATCACCATCGTTTTGGTTAAGATCAGATATTGTTCTTTCCCAAAACTTTTTTTCTTTATCATTTGATCTTCCATATGCTAATATTATTGGAAGAGTAATCTTACCTTCTTTAAAATCATCTCCAGTATTTTTTCCTAATATTTTTTTGTTTGAAGAATAATCAATAGCATCGTCAATTAATTGAAAAGTCATGCCAAAGTTTGTTCCAAATGATTTTAATGCATTAACCTCGGCTTCTGTTCCAAGACCACTAATTGATCCAACTTGACATGCTGCACTAAATAAAGAGGCGGTCTTTGCATTTACAACTTCAAAATAAATATTTTCATTTATTTCTAAATTTTTATCATTGGCAAGTTCTAAAACCTCTCCTTCAGAAATTACAACACTAGTATCAGCTAAAATTTTTAACGTTTCAGTGTTGCCATATTTTGTCATTAATTGAAAAGCTCTGCTGAATAAAAAATCACCAACTAATACACTAGTTTTATTCTTCCATTTCTCATTTGCTGTTGGTTTTCCTCTTCTTTGTTTACTTTCATCTATTACATCATCATGTAATAGTGTTGCTGTGTGAATAAATTCTACTGCTGCAGATAGACCGATATGATTCATTTTATTTCTAATTTCACTAGTTTCATCTCTTGTCATATGAAAACTTGAAACGGTTAAAAGGGGTCGTAGCCTTTTTCCACCTGATAAGATAAGATATTTTCCAACTTCATGAATTAAAGGAACATTACTATCTAATTTATCAAGAATTATGGTATTTACGGATACTAGATCTTCTTTGCATAGTTCTGTTAATTCTCTTATTTCATCTTCAAATGAAAAATCTTTTTTTCTAAGTGGAAGAACATTATCCATAATTATTAACTATTAGAATATTATGTTAATTCATTAACTTAATTGACGCACTTAAACTCAAATTACCAAAATTACAAACAAATGCTACATAACGCTTTAAGAAAAGATTAACATTTGTTATTAGATATTATGTTTAAAAGGATATTTTCAAAGAATACTTCAATACCTGTTTTACGTTTATCTGGCATTATATCATCACAGTCAGGCTTAACAGGCTCTGGTTTAGCAATAAATAATTTAGAAAAATTAATTGATAAGTTATTTGCTGATAAAAAATCTCCTGTTGTATGTTTGATCATTAATTCACCTGGAGGCTCTCCTACACAGTCCTCTTTAATTGCAAAAAAGATCATTGATTTAGCAAAGGAAAAAAATAAAAAAGTTTTAGCATTTGTTGAAGATGTTGCGGCTTCTGGTGGTTATTGGTTAGCATGTGCTGCCGATGAGATATATATTGATCAAAACTCTGTTATTGGGTCCATTGGCGTTATATCACCAGGTTTTGGTTTTGTAGATCTTTTAAAAAAAATTGGAATTGAAAGAAGGGTTTATACATCTGGAAAAAGTAAAAGTTTTCTTGACCCTTTCAAAGAAGAAAAACAAGAAGACATTGATAGATTAAAAAATATTCAAGAACAAATTCATGATAATTTTATTAATTATGTAAAAGATAGACGAGGTTCAAAACTTGATCAGAGTAAATTAGACGATATCTTTTCTGGTTTATTTTGGGTCGGTAACAAAGCTATCGATTTAGGTTTAGCAGATGGTATTGGTGCATTAAAACCAATTTTAGAAGAAAAGTTTGGAAAAAAAATTAAAATTAAAATGATCAGTCAAAAAAAATCATTTTTACAACGTAGGTTTTCTTCTTCAATATTTAATTCTGATGAAATTTTAAATAAAATTGAAGAACGAATTATGTTTTCTAGGTTTGGTTTGTAATGAAATTTCTAGTTTTATTTGTAATTTTAGCCTCTATTTTATTATTTTTAAGGTTTAAGAAAAAAAAACAAGACAAATTCACTAATAATAAAGTAAATAATGACTCAGTAATCGATTTAGAGAAAGATCCAAGAACGAAAGAATATAAACCAAAAGATTAAGAGTTATATGACTGCAAAAACGATGGAAGAGTTAGTTTCTCTTTGCAAAAGAAGAGGTTTTTTATTTCAATCAAATGACATCTATGGCGGTATCAAAGGTTTATATGATTATGGACCAATGGGAGTCGAGCTAAAAAATAATCTTAAACAAGCTTGGTGGAAATCAATGGTATATGAGCGAGATGACACTGAGGGATTGGATGCAAGTATTTTAAGTGCACCAGTTGTATTAAAACATTCCGGTCATGAAGATACTTTCTCAGATCCACTTGTAGACTGTAAGATTTGTAAAGCTAGATTTAGAGCAGATCAGTTAGAAAATAGTGAATGCCCAAGAGGAGGACTATTGCCTGATTGTAAAGTTAAAGATTTGACTGAACCAAGACCTTTTAATTTAATGTTTAAAACTGCAATTGGTCCAGTAGATGATGGTTCGTCATTCGCATATTTAAGACCAGAAACGTGTCAGCAAATTTTTACTAATTTTAAAAATATATTAGACTCTACGTCTAGAACTGTTCCTTTTGGTATCGCACAAATGGGAAAAGCATTTAGAAATGAAATAACACCTCGTAATTTTATCTTTAGAGTTAGAGAGTTTGAACAAATGGAATTAGAGTTTTTTGTTAAACCAGGTACTGATGATGAATGGCATGAATATTGGATAAATAAAAGAATAGAATGGTGGGTTAATCAAGGAATAAAAAAAGAAAATTTAAAAAAAATTGAAGTAGAAAAAAATGAATTAGCTCACTACTCAAAAAGAACTGTTGATATCAATTATGTGTTTCCCCACGGTGAAGAGGAACTAGAAGGGGTAGCCAATAGAACTGACTTTGACTTAGGTTCTCATACTAAAAATCAAAACGATTTTAAAATTACATCAGAAGTTATGAAAAACTCCTCTTCAACTACAAAATTAGCTGTTCAAGATTTAGAAGAAAAAAAATGGTATATTCCTTATGTAATTGAGCCATCAGCTGGTGTTGATAGAGGAGTTCTTGCTTTATTAAATGAAGCTTATCGTGAAGAAAATGTAGATAATGATAATAAAAGAATTCTTTTATCTCTAAAACCTCATCTTTCACCTATTAAAGCTGCAGTTATTCCTCTCAAAAAGAATAATGAGGAATTAGTTAATTTATCTAAAGAAATAAAATCTAATTTACAGAAATTGGGATTGGGGAGAGTTGTTTTAGAAAATTCAGGAAACATTGGTAAGAATTATAGAAGACATGATGAAATAGGTACACCAATTTGTTTAACTGTAGATTTTGAAACTCTAGAAGATAAAAGTGTTACTGTTAGGGATAGAGATACTATGAAACAGGAAAGAGTTTCTATCGAAAATTTATCTGAATATTACAAAAAATATTTTAATTAATAAAATTGTATGAAAAAAGTTAGCGATATTCATGCAATAAAAATTATATTTTTTATAACTGCTTGTTATGTAGGTTTATGGGCTATTAGGATACCTACCATAAAGGATCAACTTCAAACTGATTATGTTGGTGTTGGATATATTATGTTATCATTTGCAATTGGTTCAATTGTTGCAATGATTTTTGCAAATGCTCTTATTCTGAAAACTTCTACAAAATCTATTTTAACATTTACCTTAATTGCCGAAGGTTGTTTGTGGTTGCCAGTACCTTTCATTCAAGAGTTATGGCTTTTTATGGTTTTCTCATTTGTTTTTGGTATGAGTTATGGTGCATTCGAAATAGCATGTAATGTTTATGCATCAAATTTAGAAGTTAGAGAAAAAAAATCAATGATGTCAGGGTTTCATGCATTTTGGAGTCTTGGAGTTTTGTTTGGATCTCTAATTACAAGCTTTTTACTAGAGTGGAATTATTCTTTTATTTTTAATATACTTTTGTATGTCATCATTCTTCTTCCTTTGAGTTTGTATTTTGTCCTTTGTTTAGAGTCACAAGTTGAAACAAAATCAGAAGACTCCAGTAAAAAAAATATATTTTTTATTTGGCCCTTACTTATTTTTTTATTAGCATTAATTGCAATGGCAAACGCTCTAACTGAAGGAAGTGTTGATGCATGGGGAGCTCTCTATATGAGAGATTTTATTCAAGTTGATGGTTTCTATATCGGCTTAGCAACTCTAAGTTTTAATATTTTTATGGTTATTGGAAGATTTAGTGGTGATTGGGTAAGAGATAAAATCGGAGTTTTTCTTTTGATTTTCTTTTTATTTTTATCGACGATTATAAGTTTGATAATTTTATCTAATTTCAGCAGTATTTATGCAGCTATTATTGGTTTTTCATTATTAGGTATTGGAGCATCTTCAATTGTTCCTATCGCATATAGTTTAGCTGGCAAAATTGAAGGAATTGACAGTGGAGTAGGGATAACAATAATTTCAATTGCAGTTTACGGAACATTTATAGGTGCTCCAGCTTCATTAGGATTTATAGCAAACAATTATGGAATTAATAATATATTTGTTCCAATGTTAATAATTTTTATGATTTTAATAATTCCAGTAACTTTTTATAGAAAAAAATTTTCAGTTTAAAAAATCAAAAGATAATGAATCATTAATTACTAAATTTTGATTTTTATTTTTTATTTCATTAACAAAATTAATATTTAATGCTGCAAAAATATTTGAATTTGCTTTTGATACAATTGTACCTATTTTTTTATTATCTACTATCAATTCATCTCCCTCTAAAACATCTCCATTTTTTATTTTTAAAGCATAAAGCTTTTTCTTAAGCAATCCACGGTATTTCATTCTTGCAGTAATTTCTTGACCCACATAGCATCCCTTATCCCAATCAATAGCATTTAAATTATCAAAATTATTTTCTAATAATAAAGATTTATTTTCTAAAATATCAAATGGAGAATAGGGTGTTGTATGATTAATTAAAATTTCATGATATTCTGTTTCATTGATTTCTTTCAATCGCTCTTTTCCAAATAAAATTTTTTTATCCGTTATAAGTTTTTTACCTAAGTTTATATTTCTAGGATCATTTAAATAAACATTATAATCACCTTCATAATCTATATTAAATAATGAATAAGAATTTAGATTATTAATTTCTTTAATTTCTAAATCAGAGCGAAGTTTATAAATTTTTAATCGTCCTAATAAATTACTATAAAATTTATCATTAGTTTCAAAAATATAGTTTTCATTTATATTAAATATAAAAAAATCTGCTAAAAATTTACCCTGAGGTGTTAATAGACATGAATAAATAATTGACCCATCGTTACATTTTTCAATGTCATTAGTAATTAAATTTTGAATAAATGATTTACTATCTTTTCCAGAAATCTCAAAAAATCTTGAATTCAGATGATGAAAAAAGTATTTATCTTTCATAATTATCTAAATATATATTGAATATATTAAAAGTGTAATATTTCTGTGAAAATTCTTGTTATTTCGTCAAATCTTATTGGAGATACAATTCTATCAACTGGAGTAATAAATTATTTTTGTCAAAAATATCCTGAAACTAAATTTACATTTGTAATTGGTCCATCTGCTAAATCAATTTTCAAAAACTTTAAATCTGCAGAAACAATAATCACTGTTTCAAAAAAAAGATACAATATGCATTGGTTAGATATAATTTCTAATTGTTATGGAAAGAAGTGGGATATAATTATTGATTTTAGAAGTTCTTTGGTATCATATTTTTTAAAACATAAGCAAAAATTTATTTTTAAAAAAAAATCTAATCTAAACCATGTGCAGCAATTATCTAATTACTTTAAATTTGATTGTTCAGATTTGTTTATTGAGACAAATACAGAAGAAGAAGAAATAGTTACAAAACATTTGTCCGATGATTTTAAATATTTTGTCATATTTCCAGGAGGAAATTGGAAACCAAAAATTTGGAGTATTAAAAATTATAATTTACTATTACTTAAAATTTTATCTCAAAATAAAAATATTAAATTTATTTTAGTTGGCTCAAAATCCGAAGAAGAAAATTATTTAAATGAAATAACAAAAAATATTGATAGTAATAAGATAATTAATTTATTCGGTGCATCATTGACTCAAACTGCTGCTTATATGAAGAAATCAAAACTATTTATTGGAAATGATTCAGGATTATCGCATATGGCCTCAGCTACAAAATTAAAGTCTATAGTATTATTTGGTCCAACAAATGATATAATTTACGGTCCATTTATGCAAGACTCACAAGTTATAAGAACAAATGAAAGCTATGACTATTTTAAAAGTATAAATATTGATAAAACAAAGTCCTATATGGACTCTATAAGCGTAGAAAAGATTTATTTTACATTACAAAAAAATAAACATTGTGAGTAAAAATATTGAAATAATTCAGCCTGATGATTGGCATGTACATTTTAGAGAAGGGGACATGTTAGAAATGGTTACTAATTTCTCCTCAAGAATAAATAATAGATGTGTGGCAATGCCAAATACAGAAATTCCCATAACAGATACTAATAAAGCTTCTGCTTATAAAAAGCTTTTAAATAAAGCATCTAGTAATAATTTTGAACCACTTATACCTTGTTATTTAAATGAAAATTTAGATTTAGAAGATTTTAGAAAAGGTATGCAAAATAAAATTTTTTTTGGATCTAAACTTTATCCCTCAAATGCAACTACAAACTCAAGTCATGGGGTAAGTGACATTTCAAAAATTTTTAAATTTTTGGAGATTTTAGAAGAAGAAAAAAGCCCATTACTAATACACGGAGAAAAAGTTGCTGAAGATATAGATATTTTTGATAGAGAGAAATATTTTATAGATGATGAATTAAGCATTATTAGAAAAAAATTCCCCCTTTTAAAAATTACACTTGAACATGTATCAACTTCATATGGAGTTAATTATGTAAAAGAAAATGAAAATATTGCAGGAACAATTACACCTCACCACATGCTTTTAACAAAAAAAGATGTATTTCATGATGATTCTATTAATCCTCACCATTTTTGTATGCCAGTTGTTAAAAACGAAACAGATTTAATAGAATTAAGAAAAGCCGCATGTCACAATAATTCTAAATTTTTTTTAGGTACAGACTCAGCTCCACATCCAATTCAAGAAAAAAAACCAGATATGTCATCTAAGCCAGGAATATTTTCATCTCCTTGCTCAATAGAATTATATGCAGAAATTTTTGACCAAGAAAATGCAATTGATAAGTTAGAGATATTTTGTTCAATTAATGGTGCAAAACATTATAGTTTTCCAATTAATGATAAAAAAATTAAATTAGAAAAAAAAGAATGGATTATGTCAGAATTATCTATTTATAATGACATTCAGGTAAAGAATTTTTATGCTAATAAAAAAATTAATTGGAAAGTAGTCCATTAATCTTTATAGAAATATTAATGTCATTAGGAACAAAAATCTATACTTGGCTTAAGGGAAACTTAGTTGGTAGTGATGATTTAGGGAATAAATATTACTCTAGCTCCAAAGATTTTAAAGATTTAAAAGCAAAAAGATGGGTAATTTTTAAAGGTGAAATAGAGGCATCAAATATACCACCGCACTGGCATGCTTGGCTGCACAAATCGATTGATAATCCCCCACTTGATTATTCACATAAATATAAATGGCAAAAAAATCATAAACCAAATATGACTGGTACTAGTGATGCATATTTCCCATCATCTCATCCTCTTTCAAAAAATTATGACTCAGAAAAAAAAGAAGAAGAATATAAATCTTGGACTCCTAATTAGAGTAACATTATTTTTTTTCTTGCCGCTAACTGTTTCTGCTGAGACTATTGAAAAAAAGTATGCCTCTTTTAAGTTGTTAAATAAGACTACTAATAAGGTTTCTACTAAGGATATTTTGGTAAGTTCGAAAATATCATGGGAAACTTTAAATATTGAAGTTTTATATTGCGGCAGTACTCCTCCAACTGAAATTCCTGAAGATTATGTTTTGATAGATGTATACGATACTATCAATAATGAAAATACTAATATTTATAAAGGCTGGATGATTTCTTCTTCTCCCGATGTTACTCCTTTAGAAAATCCTATTTATGATCTTTGGTTAGTTGATTGTAGTAATGATAAGACTTCTTGAAAATTATTAATTTCCTTAAAAATACTTTCAATCTCTAAACTTTCTTTTAATTTATTTTCATAAATTTCATTTTCTATCTCATACGCTCCAAACTGAACTAAATGAGGATTGAAAAACTGTGAATCTAAAATGGAAAAATTATTTTTTTTTAATATTGCTAATAAATAAAGTAAACAAAACTTACTTGTATTGGTCTTTAAACTAAACATGCTTTCACCAAAAAAACATGATCCTATATGTAAACCGTATAAACCACCAATTAGATTATCCTCTTCATAACATTCTACACTGTGACATTTACCTATTTTATGTAATTCAATATATGTATCCAAAATAATTTCATTAATCCAAGTATCTTGATCTTTTCTTTTAATCTCTTTGCAAAACTCAATAACTTTTGTAAAATTTTGATTAATTTTAAAATTATATTTTGTTTTTTTAAACTCACTAAAAAGTTTCTTTGGATAATGAAAATTTGAAATTGGAATAATAAATCTTAATTTAGGTTTATAAAATTTTATTTCTTCAGAATACTTACTATCAGCCATCGGAAAGTAAGCTTTCTTATAAAATTCTATTAAGCTGTTTAAATCAATTATTTTACTCAATTAAATTTGACATAAAATTAATGTTGTAACTTCCTCTTTTAAACTCATCAGTTTGAATAATTTTTTGATGCAGTTGAATATTAGTGTTTATTCCCATAATTACATATTCTTCTAGTGCTCTATTCATTTTTTTTAGAGCTTCTGATCTTGTTGCACCGTAAGTAATTAGTTTACCAATCATACTATCATAGTGTGATGGAATTGAGTATCCATCGTAGACAGCTGAGTCTACTCGAATACCTAAGCCTCCAGGTTGGTGATATTGTGTTATCTTACCAGGTGATGGTATAAAGCTCTCTGGATGTTCGGCATTAATTCGACATTCAATTGAACTACCTTTAAGTTTTATATCTTCTTGTTTTATTGTAAGTTTTTCACCGTTAGCAACGAGAATTTGCTCCTTAACAAGATCTATTCCAGTAACCATTTCTGTTACCGGGTGTTCAACTTGTAATCTTGTATTCATTTCCATAAAATAAAATTCATCATTTTCATATAAAAATTCTAATGTTCCAACTCCTTCATATCCGATTTCTTTCATAGCTTTTCTACAAAGTTCAGAAATTTTTTCTCTATTTTCATTTGTTAGAACTGAACTTGGACTTTCTTCAATAAGTTTTTGATGTTTCCTTTGAATTGAGCAATCTCTTTCTCCAAGAGTAACAACATTTCCAAATGAATCACAAAGAACTTGAATTTCGATATGTTTGGGAGATGTTAAAAATTTTTCTAAATAAACATTTTCATCATTAAATGATTTTTTCGCTTCAATTTTTGCTTCATTTATTGCTTTATTCAAATCATCTTCTTCTGTGACAATTCTCATTCCTTTGCCACCACCACCACTTGCTGCCTTTACAATGATTGGGTATTTTACTTTTTTAATAAATTCTTCAATTTTATTTTTATCACTTAAGTCATTTATACCCTTTACTGTTGGCACTCCAGTTTCATCCATTATTTTTTTTGCATCAATTTTGTTTCCCATCATTTTGATATGCTCTGATTTTGGCCCAATAAATTTAATATTGTGTTCTTCAATAATTTCAGCAAATCTTTGATTTTCACTTAAAAAACCATATCCAGGATGAATTGCATCTACATCAGTTAACGTAGCAGCTGTTATAATTGCAGGTATATTTAAATAACTTGATTGCGCAGAGGCTGGTCCGACACAAATACTTTCATCTGCCATTCTTACATGCATTGCATTTTCATCAACATCAGAGTGAATAGCTACAGTTTTTATTCCTATTTCCCTGCAGGCTCTGAGTACACGTAAAGCAATTTCACCTCTATTAGCAATAAGTATTTTTTTGAACATTATTCAAAAATAATAAGTGTGTCACCATATTCAACGGGCTGGCTATTTAAAGTAACTATTTTTTTGATAATACCAGATCTAGGAGCTTTAATTTCATTAAAAGTCTTCATTGCTTCAATTAACAATAAAGTATCACCAGCTTTAACATGCTGACCAACTTTGACATAAGGTTGCGAATTTGGATCAGCAGAAAGATAAGCAACTCCTACCATTGGAGATTTAACAATATTATCTTCATTTACAACTTCATTTGTACTTTCAACTTCTTTAACTTCAGTATTTTTTTCAAATTTCTGGACGGAAATATTATTCCCAGTGAAGTCATTTGAGGTAATCTCTATTTCATAATCATTTTTTTTAATTTTTATTTTAGCAACACCATCTATTTTTGATTCTTTAATAATTAACTTAATGTTTTCTAAATCTGTTTTATCAATTTTTGTCATACTTATTTATAAATTAAATTACATATTGCTTCAATTCCTAGAAGATAACTATTTCCACCAAATCCACAAATTAAACCGTCTACGCCTTCAGAAGTAATACTTTTTTTTCTATATTCTTCTCTTGCGTAAATATTTGAAAGATGAATCTCAATCTTAGGCTTACTGTTTGCTCTTAATGAATCTAAAATAGCAATTGAGGTATGAGTAAATGCTGCTGGATTTATAACTAAACCATCATACTTATCATTTACTTCATGTATCTTTTCTATTATCTCTCCTTCATTGTTAGATTGAAAAAAAATTATTTCTACGTTCTTCTCTTTACCTTTTTTTTCACAGTCCGATTTAATTTTATCTAGACTATCTTTCCCATAAATATCATCTTCTCTATTACCTAATAAATTTAAGTTTGGACCATTTATAATTAATATTCTTTTCATCTTATTTAAAATGCTTACTTAGTTTTAATCCTTGATTTTGATAATTAGATTTAATTTGTTTTCCATATACAACATTACTATTTTTGTTCAACTTTTCATATTTAATTCTGGCTATAGTTTGACCATCTTCTAATAAAAAGGGTACTTCATTTGTTTTTACTTCTAAAACAGCATATGACCCATTTGACAAACCAAAACCAGGATCAAAAAAACCTGCATAATGTGCTCTGAAATCTCCAATACCCGTATCATACGGTATCATTTCACCTGCTAAATTTGATGGAATTATAACTTTTTCTTTTGATTTCAAGATATAAAATTTATTTTTTTCTATAATTAGTTTTTTGTTATTGTTTGTAATTGTATTCCAATAATCATTTCTTTTATGAAAATTTATTTTAGAAAAATTTAAAATTGGAGCATCTTTTTTAGCTACATAAGCAATTGTTTTTGAGCTAGATAGATCAACTGATAACTTTAATCCATTATCAATTTTAATGTTTTTTTTTGTTTGATTGGAAATTTTTTGAATTTTATTAAGATTAATTAGTTGTCTATCAGTCAAAAAATTATGCTCACTATCAATAAGCCTTAATTGATTCAAATAATTATTTTTTCTAAAAATTATATCAAAAGACCTTGATGTTATTTCTAAAAAAATTTCACCTTTATAATTTTTAGGAATTTTTTCATATTCTTCAGCATAATCAACAAGCGATCTACAAAAGATATCTAATCTTCCAGTACTGCTTTTTGGATTACAGTGACCAAATAAATTATTTTGTAAATTAAGACTTTCATTAAGCCTAACAATATAAGTTTTGTTTTTTCTAAATATGAATTCTTTATTCAAATTTATTTTTTTTACAGCCAAATCATTTAATTTATTTCTTACTTTTGAATTGTAGGATAAAAAACTATGTTTTACTTCATAACATTCTTCGCTTAATGATAAATCTATACTTGATGGCTGTATTTGAGTGTTTTTATAATCTTCAGTAATAATAAATTTTTTATTAATCAAATTTATATAATCTTGATATACTAGAGAACCTTTCATTTATTAATCTTCTGAATTATATTAACTAATCT
>CACGDO010000010.1 GCA_902571865.1 uncultured Alphaproteobacteria bacterium
CCGCTGTTTCTTTTTCATCTTTTATAATTAGTACTGATCTTTTTTTATTATTATTTTGGACACTTTCACTTAATGAATTGATTAAGATCAATAGTGAACAAGGCTTAAAAAATTTTATATTATTAGGTATTTTTCTGGGGTTAGCTTTTTTATCAAAATATGCGGCTATATATTTTGTGATTTGTTTATTTGTTTTAATTTTATTTGATAAAAGATTTAGAAAAATTTTTTTGGATAATTTATTAGGTTTTAGTCTTGCTTTTTTATGTATGTTTGTAATTATTTTACCAAATATTATTTGGAATTTTAATAATGACTGGATAACACTTCAGCATACTTCAGATAATGCAAATTTTGCAAATATTGAAATAGATCTCATTAGGGGTTTAGAATTTTTATTAATTCAAATTTTAATGTTAGGCCCATTTATGTTTTTGGGTGGGTTATTTGGATTTAACAAATGGAACTATATTCAAAAAATTTTTTTGATATTTTCAATACCTATAATTCTAATTGTTTTGATAGAGGCTATTCTTGTCAGAGCTAATGCAAATTGGGCTGCTCCAGCTTTAATTTCTTTGTTTGCTCTTTTATATATTAGAATTAATAATTCTTTTTTAAAGATGGCTAATTACATCTTTAATTTTACTGTCTGTTTTGTTCTTTTTGTTATGATTGGAACAAATTATCCCTCTAAAATTTTTGACCGAGTAAGCGGTATAAATGATTATGCTCTAAAAATTTACAGTGGTTCTTCAAGTGGTGTCATAAAAAATATAGTGGTTTCTGATCGGCTTTTATTTTCAAGCCTTAATTTTGAATTAAGAGATAGGGATATTAATTTCTATATGCCACATAAAGAAGGTAGTGAAATAACAAACCACTTTAAAATAGTATCTCCCCTTAATAAAAATATAAATGAAAACTTTACTTTAATTGGGAGCCCTTCGGATATAAATTATTTAGAGAATGAATATAAGGTGCTAAAAATAAATTCGCCTGATCAGAAATTTACAAAAAGAAAACTTGATGTTTACGAGGTTGTGTTTGAATAAATTTCTAGTATTTTTTATTATATTTGTAATTAACACATCCTATGCAAATAATTTTAGTGCAGAATATAAAGTCAGCACAACAGGAGTAAAAATTGGTAATTTTAGTTGGTCATTAAATATTAATGATAATATTTATCAAACAGAAATTAATTTGAAAAATTCTGGCATTTTTTCACCTTTATATAAATTTGAAGGAAGCTATCTTTCTACTGGGGTTATTGAAAACAACATATTTAAGACCCAGAATTATAAACAGTTTTGGAAAACTAAGAAGAAAACAAAAATAGTTAAAATGTCTTTTGATGATTATTTAATTGAATTAAAACAAGAGCCTATAGAAGAAGAAATAGCTAGAGTAGACCTAGAAGACTTGTATTTATATTTTGACCCAATTACCTCTTTTATAAATATTTTACATGGAGAAAATGAGGCAAAAACAATTGATGGGAGAAGAATTTACACACTTAAACAAAACGAAAGTCAGGAAGGAAATATAATTTTAGAAATTGAAGACTATGTAAATATTTGGGCTGATCATAAAAGAAATGATCTAAAAAAAATTGAATTCTTAGTTAAAGATGATTTACTTCCGTATGAAATTCTTATACATTTCAAAAAAAGGGTATTTAAGTTAGAAAGAATTTAAAACTTTTTTTTTCTTAAATAGACAAAAAGAGCTCCATCACCCCCATGTTCAAAACCCGCATCTTGATATGTTAGGATATATTTCTTAAGATCATCTTCGTTGATCCAGTTTATTATTGAGTTTTTAATCTTTCCATAGAAAAGTTTAGGATTTGTGTCTTCCATATTTTGAATTTTTTTATGAACACCCTTTCCAGTAATTATAAGCAAACATCTTTTATTCTTGTTATAATTTTTTTTCACCTCACTTATAAATTTTTCTTGCGCCTCAACTAAACCGTATCCGTGAAGATCAATTCTTCTATCTATATTAATTTTTCCCCGCTTAAGCTCCTTATTTACCTCACCAAATGATAATTTAAAATCTGAGCTAATAACTTTGTGTTCAGTTATTGTTTTTTTGCTGGCATTTTTAGTATTAATTTTTTTATCTAATTTTACATTTTTTTTAATAGTTGTTTTCGTTTTAACTATGGAGGTATCTTTTTTAAAAGGTTTTACACCTTTCATATTTTTTAGAAAAAAATCCTCTTCCATTATTTTTTTGTATAGTTTTTAATTAAATTCTTTACTCTTTCAGGTGTTTGCAAATACCACAAACTGTCTAACATCTCTAGTGATGCCATGAATTTCTGTTTTTTATTTAGAAAATAAAGCATTTTTTTAAATTTAGAGACGCCTTTTACTCCTAGTTGAAAAATCATTTCTATTAACAATTCCTTCTCTGAAGTTGTGTGGTTTTTTTTAAAAAATTTTTTTTTGTATTGTTCGTGTGCTTTTTTAAAGTCTATATCAAACAATTCTTCAAAATATTTTTTTTTAAATTTTTTAATGTAATATTTATTTTCATTTTCTGTAATAAGATGACCATAACCAATAGTATAAAACCCTAGTTGATCTTGATAAGGCTTGTCAGAATAGCCCTCGTTTTTTTTAATTCGTTCTTTGAGTTCTTTAAAGGACAAATATTAAGTTTGAGTTAATATCCATATAGGACTAGAAGAATTTACTGGTTTTTCAAAAGTCCAAGTGTCTTTATTTTTAACAATAGAGCCCTCATCGTTATTTAACATCTGTTCACTAATAAAATTGACCGATATTGATATTGTATCATTTTCTACTTTTGCATCTGCGATGCCTTCTACAATAAGTGAATAAAATTGTGATTCAGGATTGTTTGTTTTTTCATCAATCGCTTTTTCAAAAGCAGAATAAACATCTTTAGACACAAGGTTTTTCAGTGTTTTTTTATCACCATTATTGAAAGATGAAATTATAATTTCAAAAGCTTTCTTGGCACCATCAAGAAACTCTCTGTGATTAAAATTATTTACTTTTTTATATACAGCCTCAAGCTTCGTCTCATTATCCAATAGTGATGGTATTTTTTGAACACCTTCTTGTTTTTTGGTTTCTTGAGGTTTTGGCTCTGAAATATTTTTTTGAAATCCTGTTCTTTTCCCCAGAACGCTCCTCAGTCTATAAATAATGAATCCAGCAATAGCCGCAAAAATTAGAATATCAAAAAATTGAAGGTCGCCGTAAATCATTTAAATTTAATATAATAACTTTTTTAAATATTAATAGTTAAATTTTTTCCAAAGGGGGTTTTTTAGTTTTTTTAACATTTCTTTATGGGCAAGATAATCTTCTTTATTAACTTCTATTATTTTGGTTTTTGTTTCGTTTTTGTTGTTAATTTGTGTGTTTTTTTCGTCAATGTTTGAGTTCAGCTCCATAGAAAATTGCTTGCCGCCTCTTAACTCTAAATAAACTGCGGCTAGAAGTTGAGAGTCAAGTAAGGCTCCGTGAAATGATCTATCTGATAAATCAATGTTAAATCTTCTACACAAATAGTCGAGGTTAGCTATTCTTGTATTTAGAACCTCTCTTGCAAGAGAAACTGTATCAACTACAGGATTATCTAAATGAGGTAATCCTAAGATTGACAACTCATTATTTATAAAACCTAAATCAAATGATGCATTGTGAATTATTAAAGTGTCGTTTTTCAAAAAATTTAAAAGCTCCTTATGGTTTTCTTCAAATGGTTTTTGTTGATTAAGAAAATCATCTGAAAGACCCACAATATTTTTTGCCCCTTCGCTTATACTTCTATCTGGTTTGCAATAAAACTGGAGTGTGTTTCCTGTAGGAACATAGTTTTTGAGTTCCACACAACCAACTTCTATTATTCTGTCACCGGTCTTGTAATCAAGGCCCGTGGTTTCTGTATCAATTACTATTTCTCTCATTGTTTTAACTAAAGTTTACTTATTAGCTTATTAATCTTAATTTTATAATCCTTTAATGTCGAGTTGTTATAAATAACATAATCAGATTTCTTTTTTCTTATAACATCAGATGTTTGAGATCGAGTTATATTCTTAAATTGGTTTTCAGTCATTTTTCTCGTTTTTTTTAATCTTTTTAATCTCACTCGTTTGGGGGCTATTATCGATATTACTTTGTTGAACTTTTTCTCTAAATTATTTTCAAACAATAATGGTATATCAATAAAAATTAATTTTGTTTTTTTTTGTTTTTCTTTTTTTATAAAATCAGACCTCTTTTTTCTTACTATTTTAAATATGTATAACTCGAGCTTTTTTCTTATCTGTTTATTTTCAAAAACAATTTTTGATATAATTTTTTTATCTATGTTTTCTTTTGAAATGGACCTAGACAAACCTATGTTACGTAAATAAGTAACAAATTTTTTTTCAGGGTTTTTATATATTTTGGCTACCTGCTCATCTGAGCTGTGAATTTTAAAACCTTTTTCTTTTAATTTACTACAAAAAGTAGATTTACCAGATCCTATGCCGCCTGTTATTGCTATAGTTTTTGTCATTAAATTTTTTTATAAATAGCGTTAAGCATTTTTTCATCTACAGATGGATTTTTACCAAACCATATTTTAAAACACGGTTTGGCCTGTTCTATCAACATTGATATTCCATAAATCTTTTTGTTCTTTGGAAACTGTTTGAGAAATGAGGTGTTTTTTGGGCTGTAAACAATGTCGCTTACAATTGTAGATTTAGTAATTAGTTTTAAATGTTTTTTCAACATAGGGTTTATTGGTGTAGTATTAATTATTAAAAAAACTCCTTCAAGGTGTGTTTCAAGATCACTATATTTTTTTGTATACTCAGTGTTTTTTGAATACTTAATTTTTTTCTTAGATCTGTTGAAAATTAAAATATCCTTAAACCCCCTCTTCTTTAATACATAGTGAATTGCGTGTGATGCGCCCCCATAGCCTAAAATAATAACTTTCCTATTTTTGGTTTGTTTTATGTTTGGTAGGGTTTTGTAATATCCTGTCCAATCAGTATTTGTTCCTTTAATAGTCTTTTTATTTGTTACACAATTTACTGCACCTATTTTTTTTGCATTTGCGTCTATTTTACCAAGATGTTTTATAATTTTGTTTTTAAAGGGGATGGTAACATTTAGACCAAGCGTATCTTTTTTTTCCAAAACATCTTTAATTTTATTATGAAAGTTTTTTTCTGTAAGCTCTAAATACCCGTAGCTTGCTTTAATGTTGTATTTTTTAAACCAATAGTTAAATATTGTTGGTGAAAGGCTTTTAGATGCTTTGTTCCCAACTACGTAAAGTTTTTTCATTTTTTTGAATATAAATAATCTAGTAAATTAAATAAAGGTAATCCCATAACATTAAAATAATCTCCTTTTATGCTCTCAATAATATTTGGCCCTAAACTTTCTATTTGATAACACCCTACAGAGCTTAGTATTTGTTTACCTGTTTTTTTTAGATATGTGTTTATTTCGCTGTTATTAAGTTTTCTTATTTTAACATGAGTTTTTTCGTAATTTTCCCAGATCTTAGATCCATTTAAACAAATAGTTAGCCCGGATACTATTAGGTGTGTCTTTCCTGATAAAGACCTGATTTTTTTTTTGGCTTTCTCAATAGAATTTACTTTATCTAAAATTTTTCCATTGTGATAAATGACGGTATCACAGCCTAAAACAATTTTATTGGCATACGGTTTTTGTCTACTTACACTTCTTGCTTTTTCATAAGAAAGTTTTTTTGCAAAAATCTCAGGCTTTGTTTTTCTATTAATGGTTTTTTTAATATCCTCTTCGTTGCAATTTGGTTTTTTTTGTGTGAAATTTAATCCTGCATTTTTTAATATTTTGTATCTAGATTTGCTTGAACTAGCTAATATAAATTTTTGGTGCATAAGTGTGTTAATAAAAATTATAGTTATAAACACTATTAAATATAATTTGAATTTAAGAAATAGTTCTTTTTTTTTAAAAATGTGTTGTTAACAACTTAATAACTTGTCTTAATATTATTAGGTGGGTGTTAATATATTTATTATACAAAATTAATAACAAGTTATTAAAAATTTATTACATTGCAAGTTATTTAAAAATAATAATTTTTTTTCAATATTCTTTAAATTAACATATTTGTTAGGTTTGTTGTTCATATGTTGGTAAATAAAGAATGATGTAATAATAAAGCATTAATTAAGCTTTTTAACCTTACAACTAATACAACAATTAAATATATAAATTATATATTTATTATTATTTTGACATTAACTTCAATATTGATTATTAAAATATTTCATTTCTAAACTACCCCAACAACATTATGAATTTACAGGAATTAAAAGGAAAAGAACCACAAGAACTTTTAAAACAAGCAGATAAACTTGGTATAGAAAACCCATCTTCTCTTAGAAAGCAAGATTTGATGTTTGCAATTTTAAAAACAATTGCTGAAGAGGGTGAAATTATTACTGGTTTAGGGGTTATTGAAATTATGCAAGATGGTTTCGGTTTTTTAAGATCTTCAGAATCAAATTATCTTCCAGGCCCAGATGATATCTATATTTCTCCATCTCAAATTAAAAAATTTAGCTTAAGAACAGGTGATAGCGTTGAAGGTGAAATTAGATCTCCAAAACAGGGTGAAAGATATTTTGCTATAACTAAAATAAATAAAATAAACGGTCAAGAAACTGATTTAGTTAAGAACAGGGTTAACTTCGAAGATTTAACACCATTGTATCCTGAAGCAAGATTCAAACTCGAACAAGAAAAACCTATGCAGGATAACACGGAGAGAATAATTGATATTATTGCTCCTCTTGGAAAAGGACAAAGACAGTTAATTGTTGCACAACCTTTTACTGGTAAAACAATAATTATGCAAAAAATCGCAAATGCTATAACTGCTAATAGCCCAGATGCTAAACTTATTGTTTTACTAATTGATGAAAGACCTGAAGAGGTAACTGATATGCAAAGATCAGTGAAAGGTGAAGTAATTAGCTCAACTTTTGATGAACCTGCTTCACGCCACGTACAGGTTGCTGAAATGGTAATTGAAAAAGCTAAAAGGCTAGTTGAATATAAACATGATGTTGTAATCCTTCTTGATTCAATTACGAGGCTTGGAAGAGCATATAATACTGTTGTACCCTCAAGTGGAAAGGTATTAACAGGTGGTGTTGATGCCAATGCTCTACAAAGACCAAAAAGATTTTTTGGAGCTGCAAGGAACGTAGAAAAAGGTGGATCTCTTACAATTATTGCTACTGCTTTAATAGATACAGGAAGCAGAATGGATGAAGTTATATTTGAAGAATTTAAAGGTACTGGTAACAGTGAAATGGTCTTAGATAGAAAACTTAGCCAAAAAAGAACCTATCCAGCTTTTGATATTGGTAAGTCAGGAACAAGAAAAGAAGAATTATTACTTGATAAAGGCGAACTTGGTAAAATCTTTATTTTAAGAAAAATATTAGCCCCAATGGGAAGTACTGAAGCCATGGAGTTCTTGTTAGATAAAATGAAAAATACAAAAACTAACAGCGAATTCTTCCAAAGCATGGGAACTAAATAAATATAATTTTTTTTATAATCTTTTTTATTTACTTATTTACTTAATATCATCTTGGGTTTAATCCCCAAAAAATGAAAGCTTCAAAAGAGACAATTTTTGCTCTTGCTACACAAAGAGGTAAATCAGGTATAGCTGTTTTTAGGGTTTCGGGAAAAGGCTCTCATACAATAATTAAATCAATATCTTCTAAAAAAAAATTTAAAACAAACTTTGCTACACTAAACAATTTATTAGATGGTAAGAGTGTTGTAGATCAGACGCTAACAACTTTTTTTAAATCACCAAAAAGCTATACAGGGGAGGATATGGTGGAAATATCTTGTCATGGAAGTATTTCTGTAATTAACAAAATTACTAAAACCTTATTAAAAAAACAAATCAGAATTGCTGAGCCTGGAGAATTTACCAAAAGAGCTCTAATGAATGATAAGCTTAGTGTTTTAGAAGCTGAAACAATTAATGATTTAGTAAATGCAGAAACTGAAAATCAAAGAAAGATAGCCATTGGTAATTTAAGTGGAAATTTAGATAAACTAGTAAATGAAATATCAAATAAACAAAAAAAACTTCTAGCAGATATAGAGGCCATAATTGATTTTGCTGATGAAGACCTTCCTAAAGAAATATATAAAAACATAAGAGAACAAAATAAGAACATATATAAACAAATAGAAAATATTATCGACAGATCAACTTTATCTAAACAAATACATAGCGGTTTTAAAATAACTATTATTGGAAAACCAAACACAGGAAAATCTTCCTTTATTAATTACATTAATAACAAGGAGGTTTCTATAGTTACTAATATACCAGGGACTACAACAGATTTAGTAAGCTCCACGCTAGATATACAAGGAGATAAATACACATTTATTGATACAGCTGGAATAAGAAAATATAAGAACTTAATTGAAAAAATAGGTATTGAAAGATCTCTAGAGAGCGCTGAAAAGTCTGATTTAAATATAGTTTTTCTCAAAAACAATGAAAAGAAAAACTATAATAAAATCAAATCAAAAATATTTGTTAAATCAAAATATGATACAAATAAAAAGAAAATTATCGGGGTACATAGTATTTCATCAGTGTCTGGTTATGGAATTGAGCCTCTTATTAAAACAATATCTTCAAAATTAAAGAAAAAACCAATTTTCGGACCAGTCTTTTCACGTGAAAGACATATAGAAGGCCTAAAGAAATCGCTTGTACTACTTAAAAGTTTAGATTTAAAAGAAATAGATATTGCTGCTGAAAATGTTAGAAGATCAATTGTGTATATTGATGGAATTAATCAAAAATTTGATATTGAGAAAATTTTAGATATAATATTTAGTGATTTTTGTATAGGTAAGTAATTTCACGTGAAAAGAGATATGGATAATAAATTTGATGTAATTGTAATTGGTGGGGGACATGCAGGCGTAGAAGCAGCATGCTCATCTGCAAGAACTGGATCAAAAACAGCCTTAATTACTCATAAAGTTGAAAAAATAGGAGAAATGTCATGTAATCCAGCAATTGGAGGTCTTGGAAAAGGACATCTTGTAAAAGAAATAGATGCTTTAGATGGAATAATGGCTAAAGCTACAGACAGATCCTGTATACAATTTAGAATGCTAAACTCCAGCAGGGGTGCTGCAGTAAGGGGTCCAAGGGCTCAAACAGATCGTATTTTATATAAAAATGCCATAAATGAGCTTGTGTCTGAGCAAAAAAATCTTCAAATTATTGAGGGGTCAGTAGAAGATTTAATTGTTTTAAATAAACAGGTAAATGGAGTTGTTTTAGGTGATAACAAAAAGATATCATCCAAATCTGTGGTTTTAACTACAGGCACTTTTTTACAAGGGTTAATAAGAATAGGCTCAGAGAAGCAAGAAGCCGGAAGAGTTGGTGATAAGCCCTCAATAAAGCTTGCAAAAAGGCTTAAAGAGCTAAAGTTTTCAATAGGCAGACTGAAAACAGGAACACCGCCAAGAATACTTAAAAAAACTATAAATTTCAATGACTTAGATGAACAACACCCAGATAAAAAGCTTGTTCCATTTTCTTTTATCAACAGAGATATCCACATTCCTCAAATATCTTGTTTCATTACTCATACTAATAAAAATACCCATGAAATAATCGCTCAGAACTTGAACCTATCACCAATGTATTCGGGAGAAATACAATCAATGGGAGCTAGGTATTGCCCATCTATTGAAGACAAGATTCATAAGTTCAAAAATAAGTCATCACACCAGATATTTCTTGAGCCAGAAGGATTAGATAGTGATTTAATATATCCAAACGGAATATCTTCTTCGCTTCCAACTGAAATTCAAGAGCAATTTGTAAAGACCATTAAGGGTTTAGAAAATGCTACAATTACACAACCCGCTTATGCCATTGAATATGATTTTGTTGATCCACAAGAACTTACACACACACTTGAAACAAAAAAAATAAAAAACTTATTTTTTGCAGGACAAATAAACGGAACAACTGGGTACGAAGAAGCGGCTGCGCAAGGCATAATGGCTGGGATAAACGCATCACTTAAAACAAGATCTGATAAAGAATTTATAATACCTAGATCCTCTGGATATATAGGTGTTTTGATAGATGATTTGGTTACAAAAGGAACTAAAGAGCCATACAGAATGTTTACTTCAAGGTCTGAATATAGACTTTTGCTTCGAGCCGATAATGCAGATTTAAGACTTACACCTCTTGGAATTGATATTGGTTGTGTTGATATAGATAGGCAAAGAGAATTCGAAAAAAAATCCAAAAGGATAAAAGAAGGGTTCAGATTTGTTAAAAATCACAAATTCTCACCTGACGCACTTCTTAAAAAGGGGATCAAAATAAATAAAGATGGAAAAAAGAGAAATATAATAGACCTCTTGTCGTTTTCCAATATTACAACTCCTAAGCTTAGGAAAATACTTCCGGAGTTAAGCAGCTTAGAAGATGATGTAATAGAACAAATAGAAATTGAAGCTAAATATGCAGGCTATCTTGATAGACAAAGAATGGATATACAAGATTTTCTAAAAGAAGAAAGTTTAAAAATTCCTAAATCAACTAACTATAAATTAGTCGGAAGTTTATCTAATGAGATAGTTGAAAAATTATCAAAAATTAAACCTCCTACTCTTGGAGCGGCTTCAAGAATATCAGGTGTAACGCCAGCAGCAACTATAGCCCTCCTTAGATATATAAAAAAAAATAAAAGTAAAAAAGCGGCATAATTTGGACAAAAGCACTGTAATAAAAAAATATAACCTTAACAAAAAGCAAATTGATTTAATCGATAGCTATATATTGAAGCTAACAAAAAGTAACCAAATACACAATTTAGTAGGACCTTCTACGATTGATGTTGCTTGGGATAGACATATAAATGATTCATTACAGTTATCCGAATTTATTTTAAAAAAAAATGCATCAATAATAGACTTTGGAACTGGCGCGGGTTTACCAGGAGTAATCTTACATATTTTCGGGCATTCAAATATATTATTGATTGATTCTAAGATGAAAAAAATAAACTTTATTAAGGAATTTGCGTACGAGCAGAATTTAGAAATTAAAACTATTTGCACAAGAGTTGAAAAAATAAAAAATAAAAAATTTGACTTTATTACCTGCCGAGCCTTTGCTCCACTAGCAAAATTATTAGATTATTCACGGTTTTTTAATAAAAAAAATACATCACTGCTTTTTCTAAAAGGAAGAAGTGTTAAGAAAGAAATACATGATGCAAAAAAATCCTTTAGCTTTGATTATGATCTTTATCCAAGTCAGAGCGAGGGCGGTGGGTTTGTGTTAAAAATAAATAAATATAACAAACTGTGAAAAAAATTATTTCTATTTCCAATCAAAAGGGAGGTGTTGGTAAAACCACAACCACAATAAACTTAGCCACTTCATTAGCTGCAGTGAAAAAAAATGTTTTAATTGTCGATGCTGACCCCCAAGGAAACGCTAGCACAGGACTTGGGCTCACCTATAAAGATAGAAAGCCATCGATTTATGAAATGATACATGAAAAGAAGCTTCTTAAAGAAGGAATAAAAGAAACATTAATTCCAGGCTTAAAAATAATTGGAGCAAACACAGACCTAGCTGCGGCAGAGGTAGAGTTGACAAATTTTGAAAACAGGGAGTTTGTATTTAAATCAATTTTTGATGAAGTTAATAATTTCGATTTTATTTTTATAGACTGTCCACCAGCACTTGGTTTGCTAACTATTAATTCATTAGTAGCATCTGATACCACACTAATTCCTCTCCAGTCTGAGTTTTTTGCCCTAGAGGGCCTTTCAGCGCTGATACAAACAATCAAATTAATTCAACAAAACTTTAACAACAATCTTCAAATCGAGGGAATACTATTAACAATGCTTGACAAAAGAAACTCATTGAGCTCCTTGGTTGAGAAAGATGTAAGGCAACACTTTGGTGATCAGGTTTACAAAACAACTATTCCAAGAAATGTTAAAATATCTGAAGCCCCAAGTCATGGCAAACCAGCGCTGGTATACGATACACAAGCCGCAGGCTCATTAGCTTATATTGAGCTTGCAAAAGAAGTAATTTTAAATCAAAATAAAAACCATGAATAAAGAAAACAAACTAGGTATGGGCCTAGGTGCCTTATTATCAACAACTAGTAATAAAATCGAAAAAAATAATAGCGTCCAAAAAATTAATATTTCTCAAATAATACCCAACCCCTCACAACCAAGAAAAAACTTCAAAGATGAAGAACTTAAAGAGCTTTCGTCTTCAATTAAAAACCAAGGATTAATTCAGCCTATTATTGTCAAACCAACAGCTGATAATCAGTTTCAAATTATTGCTGGAGAAAGAAGATGGAGAGCATGCCAACTAAATGGGATGCACGAAGTAGATTGCGTTATTAAGGATTTTGATGAAACAAGTATTTTAGAAGCGGCTTTAATTGAAAATATTCAAAGAGAAGACTTAAATGTTATTGAAGAAGCAAACGCTTATAAAGGATTAATTGATATCAAAGGAATTAGTAACGAAAACCTAGCCAAATTAATAGGTAAAAGCTCCAGTCACGTTTCAAATATTTTACGCCTTCTAGAGCTAGATAAACAAATACAAGAGATGGTAATTCAAGGAGGTTTGTCCATGGGTCATGCACGCGCCCTTATTGGAGTTCCTGATGCTATTAAAAAAGCGAATGAAATAATTGAAAAAAAACTAAGCGTAAGACAAGTAGAAAAAATAACTTCTGAATTTAAAAAAAATAAAACAAAAAAAGCATATAAAGACCCAAATATTGTTGATCTTGAAAAAGAACTTTCTGATAAGATAGGGCTTAAGACCTCCATACAATTTAGTGAAAATGGATCATCTGGATCACTTACACTGTATTACTCTGATTTAAATCAGCTTGATGACCTAATGAAAAGACTTAAGAAGTAGTAATTTTCTTAATATTTAAAATAAATCGTAGACCAGAAATTATAGATAATTCAACATTTTTTCTGAGTAAGTTTTCTACGGAAGACAATAATCTTAACAACTTTTTTTTCTTTTTTGTGTTGTATTTTCTATAAATATCAATCAAAAAAACCCTTTCCCTAAATAGGTAGATGGGAATTTTATTTATATATTCATCTTCATTATTAGATTCTATAATTAAGTTACAAAAAAACTTACAAGAATAATAAAGATCATTAACATCGGAAGTGTTTAAAATTTTTTCTCTATATGTCTCAATAATATTTTTATTGTTTTTCAACAAACTGAAGAAAATTTTTTCTTTTCCTACATCACCGGCTGTTAAAATTTTTTTAAGATTATTAATTTTTAAGTCTTTTTGCTCTAGTTCTAAAATTTTATTTAAAGTATTTTCTAAAAAAATATATTTATTTTCTAATTTTTCAATCAAAAACCAATATATTTCTTTATCAATTTTTAATTTATATAACTTTAAAAACTCATTTAATATTTTAATTTTTGAGCTGTTATCTAACTCGTAACAATCAATCAAATAACAATTTTTATCTTTAGAAAATATATTTTTTAACTTTTTTGTTTTTGATGAATTCTCCTGAATAAATATAAAAATATCTCGACTTTCTTTTATTTTATTCAAATTATCTTCATTGAAACCCTTACAGTTTTTTCCTACATAAACACTTTTATTTTCAAACAACCCCTTATCATTATTAAAATTATCTATACTATCAATTCTAGTAAGAGAAATATTATCATTTGTTTTATATTTTTCAACAATTCGAGAGCCCACCTTTTCCATCAGTGTTATTTCATTTCCCCCAATAAAATATAAATTCTTATCAAGCTCAAGCTCATTATTAAATAATAGATTTATCGGATCCAACCTCATTTACAGTTTTTTATATCTACTCCTGAAATTAAAGAAACAAATTGATCCAAATTCTCTATTATTGCTAACTCATATTTTCTTTCCAAAGATGAATCTGTTCCATAATTATACCCAGATGATTTTGGTATTATGGAAAAAACAGATACAATCTCTTTGTTGTAAGTAATACAATCGTCATCAATATTTTCTATTACATATTTAAACCTTAGTTCATATTCTAAATTTGATGTTGCTTGATTAGTTTCAACAGATCTTTTGGTTTTTTTCTCTTCTATGTTAATTAAAAGATTAAAATCACTTTTTTTAATATTTCCAAATACTGTCGGTAGGTATGATTGTAAATAAACTAAATCTATACCAGATGTAGATATATTTGTTTTTTCATAAAGCGGATTAATCGTATTTTCTTTATCTGTGTAAGAAAATTCAATATTGCTACAGGATATAATTGTAAGAAACAAAGATATAAAAAAAATTTTTTTCACTGGATTACCAAATTCACTATTTTACCCGGCACATATATTTCCCTTACAATTTTTTTGCCTAATAAATTTTTTCTAATCTTTTCAGTATTTTTTACAAGACTTAACACAACATCCTTTGAAAGGTTATCCTCAATCTCTAGTATATCTTTTGTCTTTCCGTTTATTTGAATTGCTATTTTTAAATCTGTTCTTCTTTTTAGATCTTCATTCATCCATTTTTCACTAATACACAATGTTTTATTGCCAAGGCTTGACCAAATTTCTTCACTTATATGCGGAATAAAGGGCTGCAATATTACTGCAAGTTTATTTAATGACCAACTAAACCCTTCTTTTGAAAGTTTATTTTTAGATATTGCATCATTTAATATATTTACATATTCATAAATTTTTGCAACTGACTTATTAAATTGAAATGCCTCAATATTTTCAGAAACCTGATTAATGATAATTTTAAAATCTTCTAGATTATCATTATTATTTGACCCTTGGAAATTATAACCCTTAAACCTATCAACAAACTCATATAATTTATTGATAAACTTAAAAGAAGATGCAATTCCAGTATCTGTCCACTGTAAATCTCTTTCTGGCGGGCTATCTGATAACATAAACCATCTTGCCGTGTCAGCACCATACATGTTAATGATATCGTTTGGGTCTACAACATTTTTTTTTGACTTGCTCATTTTTTCAATTTTTCCTGTTTCAACTTCAGTTCCATTTTTATCTTTTAAAACGTTACCAATTTTTTCAATATCTTTTGGCTCTACCCAATCACCATTTTTATTTTTATAAGTTATGTGTGTAACCATTCCTTGAGTAAATAAACCTTCAAATGGTTCATTTAGAGTAAAATATTCAAGATCTCTTAGAGCTTTTGTAAAAAATCTTGAATATAACAAATGCAATATCGCATGCTCAATTCCTCCTATATATTGGTCGACAGGTAGCCAGTATTTTATATCTTCTTTTTCAAAGGGTTTGTCTGATCTTGCATTACAATATCTAAAATAATACCAAGAAGATTCAAAAAAAGTATCAAATGTATCTGTTTCTCTAATAGCCTTCATGCCAGTCTTTGGGCACACTGTTTCTTTCCACTCAGGTATATTATTTAAAGCCGAAGAAGATTCATTGAAATTTTGAATATCAGGAAGTCTTACAGGAAGATTTTCATCTTCTACTGCTAAAATCTCACCGTCTTCCCTGTATATAATTGGTATAGGGCAACCCCAGAACCTTTGTCTTGAAATACCCCAGTCTCTTAATTTAAAATTAATCTTTTTTCTTCCAATTTTACTATTTACAATTTTATTAATTATTTTTTCTTTTGCAGCCTCAACAGTTAAGCCATTTAAAAATTTTGAATTTATAATAATTCCATCTTCTGTATACGCATTATCTGTTATTTTATAATTTTTTATGTCAATATTTATTGGTTTGACAACTGGTATTACATCAATACCATATTCATTTGCAAAATCTAAATCTCGCTGATCATGTGCAGGACATCCAAAAATTGCACCAAGCCCATATTCTGTTAAAACAAAATTAGCTACGTAAATTGGAATTTTTTTACCTTCTATAAACGGATGATCTGTAAACAAATTAATATTAAAACCCCTTTTGTTTTTTTCTGAATTTGACACTTCACATTCTTTTATAAATTTTTGTAAACTTTGATTATTTTTTGAAATTTCTTTTGATAACCAATGTTCTGGAGACAGCGCTAAAAATGTTGCTCCAAAAATAGTATCAGGTCTTGTTGTAAAAATAGTGATTTTTTTTTCTCTATCTGTTATTTTGAAATCAATCTCTGCACCTATTGACTTGCCTATCCAATTAGATTGCATAATTTTTACTTTATTTGGCCAATTTGGTAATTTGTCTAAATCACTTAATAATTCATCTGAATATTTACTAATTTTCAAAAACCACTGAGATAACTTTTTCTTTTCAACTATTGCTCCAGAACGCCAACCCCTTCCATCGATTACTTGCTCATTAGCTAAAACAGTTTTATCTACCGGATCCCAATTTACCTCAGCTTCTTTTTTATAAGCAAGACCAGCTTTAAACATATCAATAAAAAATTTTTGTTCATGCTTATAATATTCAGGATGACATGTTGCTATTTCTCTCTCCCAATCTAGAGATAAGCCCATTTGTAATAATTGGTTTTTCATGGTCTTTATGTTTTCATATGTCCAATTTTCTGGATGTTTTTTTTCTGTTAAAGCAGCATTTTCAGCCGGTAAGCCGAAAGCATCCCAGCCCATTGGGTGAAGAACATTAAAACCTTTCATTCTTTTATATCTTGAGACAACATCTCCCAATGTGTAATTCCTAACATGACCCATATGAATCTTACCAGAAGGATAAGGAAACATTTCTAGAACGTAATATTTCTTTTTATTATCCTGTTTTTTGGTTTGAAAAATTTTTTTCTTAGACCACTCTTGCTGCCATTTTTTTTCAATTACTTTATGATTGTATCTTGATGACACTGATTTAGCTTGATTGTAATCTTAATTTCTTTGCTTTATTTAATATAGCATTTTCAATTTTTATATTATTTTCTTTTTTAACATTTTTGTTTACCCAAATTTGATTTTTAAACTCTTGACAAAAAGAAGCCACTCGTAAGTTTTCTGTATTAAGTTTTTTACCAGTGATAAAAATATTTAGTTTACATCTCTCATTTTTATTATCTGTTGTAGAATACCAGTCTGTAATTATAGTTCCGCCAATTGGGTCTGCTGAACTCAAGGGCATAAAATCAATTGTTTCCAGTGCTCCTCTCCACAAAAATGCATTTATAGACATATTTACAGAAGCTGTTTCAGTATCATCATTTTTTCTATTTAAAACACCACTAAAAGATAATCCACCTTTGCCCAACAAACCTCCTCCACTTTGTAGTCTTGTTTCAGCATCTCTCATTGCTAATTCCATATCTGCACCTGAGTTAAACTTTGTTCCTGATCTTTCTATTATTGAGTTTCTTGTTTGAGCCTTAGACCATAACTCTTCCATTTCTTCTTCTGATTTATTACTATTACAAGATGTTAAAAAAAACAAAAATACTATTAAAATAATACGAACTAAAAACATTAAAAACTAATTATTGTATTGATGAGTAAAAGTAAAACATAAAAAAAAACGGCACTGGTTAAAGTGCCGTTTTTCAAAGATATTAAATCTTTAATTAGAATGACATATTTGCACCGATGTACCAAGCAGAACCGTCATCAGTTGAAACTGCTTCATCAGAAGACTCAACTGTAGTGTAACCTAGAATTGCAGTTACACCAGATGCTACTGCATAAGAAATACTTGCAGAAGTTGAATCTGTAGAGTCAGCGTTTCCACCAGTTGAACCGATTGTGTTATCAGTAGCTTCACCAGAAGCAATACCAACGTTGAAAGTTAAATCACCAGTTACATATTTAATACCAGCTTTTACAACATCAGCAGTGTACTCATCTGAACCATTGTCAGATACACCAGCTACATCACCATCAGCAAAACCAACAGCAACTGTTAAGTCACCAGTTACAGCACTTAAACCAACGTGGTATCCACCAGTATCATTAGTTACAGCGGTACCTGTTTTTGCACCATCAGCAGCAGAAATACCACCACCAATTGTTAGTGCAGTGTCGCCTAAGTCTGTTACATAAGTTGCACCAATTGCATAATGGCTATCTACTCTGTAAGTAGCAGTAGCAGCTGCACCACTATCAGTTGAAGCAGAGAAAGACATTTTTAAACCGTCTGCTAAGAAATCAGCAGCAGTGTGATACTCTACACCTAATGCAGTTGCACCAGTAGCAAAATCCAAACCAGTTGGAGCCATGTTACCAGATGTTTCAGTTACACCTTCAGCACCAGCTGATCCTGGAATAGATACAGCATGTGATCCAGATGCGTTACCAGCAGCGATTACATCAAGCTTTGAGCCATCAGTAAATGCTAAAGTGAATCCAGCATCATAATCTTCTTTAGTGTTTTCATCCATTACTTTAAAGCTAGATGAAATAGTCATACCACCATCAGTAGTTTCAGATAATGAAACAGTGAAGTTGTTATCATTTTTCTGAGCATTTGTGTCAGTTCCACCAGTTGGTGAATCAAACTCAATACCAGTTTGGTGATTACCACTCATAGTAGCTGTTACAGCTTCAGCAACTGAAGCAGCACCAAGCGTAGAAACTAGAGCAGTTCCCATTAATAGTTCTTTTTTCATAATTACTCCTTTTGAGTTAATGAATATTCATTAAATACAAGCAACAAACTTGTATTGGGGATGTATTATTTAAAAATTGAATAAATTACAAAAAAAGCATAATGAATCATTATATTATCTGAATCTATGTTGTTTTTTTACCACACATTTATGTATGTTTAACACAAAAAAATTCAATGAAATCAACAGTTTTTTGAAAAAATCTAATAATTCTACCAAAATTATTGCAATATCTAAAAACCACCCAAAAGAAAGTGTATTAGAAGCGATTAACTCTGGTGTTTATATATTTGGTGAAAATAGAGTTCAAGAAGCACAAGATAAATTTCAGAGTATTAAGCAAAATAACCCAAAAATAGAACTGCATTTGACTGGACCATTACAATCAAACAAAGTTAAAACAGCAATAGCTTTGTTTGATGTTTTCCATACTTTGGATAGAGAAAAAATAGCAAGAGAGTTCGCAAAATATAGCGAACTGTTAGTAAATAAGAAAATTTTTCTTCAAGTAAATACAGGAAAAGAAAGAACAAAAAGTGGCATTTTTCCAGAAGATACTAAAGACTTCTTGTTTTTTCTAAGACAAGAAATGAAATTACCAATTATTGGCTTAATGTGTATACCGCCAATAGATGATGATCCAGTCTATCATTTTAATAAATTAAAACTTCTTGCAAATGAAAATAAAATTGATGAATTAAGCATTGGAATGAGTGATGATTATGAGAAAGCACTACAATTTAATCCATCATATATTAGGCTTGGTACAATTTTGTTCGGAAAAAGATTATGAAAAATGGACTAAATATATTTTGTAATAACGATATTAAAAATTTTTTACCCTCCCTTCTTTCAGATTATGAATTAACTATAATGAAATTAGATCTAATAAAAGATAACATACAAGCATCTCAACCAAACATAATTATTATAAATAATCATATTGATCTTAGAGACTGTGACAAGTTAAGTAACAACTGTTTAGTAATTTCAAATTTGAAAAACTTAGATTTTAAAAATAAATCAAATATATTAAATAGCCCGCTTTCTATAAATCACTTAAAAAATAGAATTGAGCAATTTGTTCAAAACTTAAAAGTTCAGTTTCATGATTTATCTCTTTATAATGAAAAACTTATTAATCTTGATAATGATAATTTTTGCTACCTAACTAAAATAGAGTTAGAGATTTTAACTTATTTAATGAGGAACAAAGAAACAAGTAAAAATTTTATTAAAGAAAATATTTTAAATATTAAATCTAATATTGAAACTAATTCTCTTGAAAGTCATCTTTCAAGAATAAGAAAAAAAATGAACACCATAAAAACCAAAGTAAAAATTCAAACGAAAAATGAAAAGCTTTTAATTACGACTTAATTTAAAAAATTAGGATTTATAAGTTTAAAAAAATTTTTATCAAAAACTTCATTGTAACTATGATTATAAATTGAAAGTTTAAGAATATCATCATTAATTACCACCTCTATTCCTCTTAATACTAATGGCTGTTTCTCAAACAATACCCTTATAACAAAATCTTTTTCTTCATTATCAATTCCTTTTTTTTCTAATAATAACTCATTATTCTTTACTTCTATCTTTCCATCTTCAAAAAAATAAGGGTTTCTAAATATGTCATAAAAGAACCAAGCATTAGTATTTTTTGGATTAAAAAACTCATCCTCTTCAAGAGCGTAATCGTAATACATCGCTTTATCTTCAGCTAAAATTATTAGTATTTTCGTTGGTAAAAAATACTCAGCTCTGACCCTTTTTTTACCTATGTATACAATTCCTTCACTTAAGTTTTCTCCATCACTTTGTAGGAATGAAGCAGAAAAATCACTTAGTGAACTTAAATAATTTATTGCCTCTTCTTTGTCTTCAGAAGATGAATATGCTTTAAAGGAAAAAAAATAAAAAACTATTACCAATAAATATAATACATACTTTTCATTTTTTAAGAACATGTCTTTTACCTGCGTTATTTGCTTCGCTTATAATTCCATCCTCTTCCATCTTTTCTACTATTCTTGCGGCTCTATTATAACCGATCTGAAGATATCTTTGAATATAGCTTGTTGAAACTTTTTGTTGTTTAATAACAATATCAACTGCCTTTCCATATAGATCATCATTGTTATTTGAAATTAAATCGTCTGAATTTGAAATATTTAGTTCTTCCTCTGATAATGATATTTCTTTTTTATAATCAAATGTAGCCTGTTGTTTTATATAATTAACAACTTTTTCAACTTCATTTTCTGCCACAAAACCACCATGCAATCTCTTAATTATACCGCCATTTTCTAAAAACAACATGTCTCCACTGCCCAATAATTGTTCTGCACCCATTTCGTTAAGTATTGTCCTACTATCAAATTTACTTGATACTTTATAACTAATACGACTAGGGAAATTTGCTTTTATTGTTCCTGTAATTACGTCAACACTAGGTCTTTGTGTGGCTGTGATTAAGTGAATGCCAGATGCTCTTGCCATTTGTGCTAATCTTTGAACTAATGACTCAACTTCTTTCCCAGCCACCATCATCAAATCTGCCATTTCATCAATTACCACAACAATAAAAGGCATTTTTTCAAGAATAATTTCTTGTTTTTCAATAATTGGCATCCTTGTATCATCATCTATACCAGTTTGAACCTCCCTAAACAGTTTTCTTCCAGACGAAATAGTTCTTAAAACTTTATCATTATAAGAATCAATATTTTTTACGTTTAATGAGCTCATCAACTTATATCTATTTTCCATTTCTCTAACTACCCATTTAAGAGCAAAGACTGCCTTTTTTGGATCAGTTACAACAGGCGTCAATAAATGAGGAATGTCTTCATAAATGCTTAATTCTAACATTTTAGGGTCTATTAAAATTAGCTTACATTCATTAGGTTTGAATTTATAAAGTATACTCAGTATCATGGTGTTTATACCTACTGATTTGCCAGAGCCAGTTGTCCCAGCAATTAAGAGATGCGGCATTCGCTCTAAATTTGCAAAAATACTTTTGCCAGATATATCCTTTCCCAATGCAAGAGTAAGAGAATCATTTTCAATTTCAAATTCGTCTTCTTCAATTAAATCGCCAAATAAAACACTATCTCTTTTAGTATTCGGTATTTCGATACCTAAGCTGGTCTTGCCAGGTTGAGTTGAAATTCTAGCAGAAATAGAAGACATTGCTCTAGCAATATCATCAGACAAACCTATCACTTTACTAGATTTTATTCCTGCATTTGGAATAAATTCAAATAATGTTACAATTGGACCACTACTAAAACCAACTATTTTTCCTTCAACACCATATTCAGACAATGTTTTCTCTAACTTAATAGCAGCATCAGTGTTTACCTTTTCCAATTCTTTGTTTTTATTATTTTTAAAATTTGATTTCGAAAGCAGATTTTTAGATGGAAGGTTAAAGCTAAAATTATCTAACTCTAGTTGTATATTAGATTTAGAATTTTTATTTTTTTTGTTCAAATTAACATAATTTCTTTTCTTAATTGTTGGCTCACTCCTTAATGTTTTTTTTGTAACTTTTTTTCTAAAATTTATATATTTAAATAAACCAAATATAGAAAACAAAAATTTAAAGTATCTAAAAAATTTTAAGAAAGAAAATATTTTATTTATCCAAGAAAAACTTATTCTAAAAGATAAAAATATTAAAACTACACCAAATACTAAAAGTAAAAAATTTATAAAAAAATAAATAAAAATATTTTCTAGAAGATTTAAATTTATATTTGTAAATAAATCGATTAGGAATTGTGAAACTAAACCTGTATTTAAAAAAGCTATATCAACTGATTTTATGGAAACATTAATGAGAATTATTCCTATCAGGTTAGATAAAAATTTCAAAATTATATATCTACTAGTAATACCTAAAAACAATTTTCCACCTTCTAGTATTATAAAAAACACCAATAAATAACTTAGTGTTCCAATAAAAATTAATGAATAACTTGATAAATAAGCGCCAAAAAAACCCATAAGATTTGCAACATTGTTGTCATTAATATTGTAATTTAATTGATTAAAACCTGGATCATTTGCAGAGTATGAGTAAAGACTAGTAAAATAAATTAGGCCAAATCCAAATAAAACTATTCCTAATAAAAATTTAACAATAAAATTTCTAATTGAACCATACTTGAACATATAGTTAGATTGTAATACATTTAGATTATGGTAATTCGAAGAAAATTATGAAAGAAATTCAATCAAACATTAATATAATAGGAGGAGGTCTTATTGGGGCTGTTACAGCATATGCGCTTTCCAAACTTGGTAATAAAGTAGTAGTTTTAGAGCAAAATGATAAATTTAATCATAAAAATATTTTAGACAAGAGAACAACAGCAATTTCAGAGGGCACAAAAAAATTTCTTGAAGAAATAAATATTTGGAATGAAATTGGTAATTATGCAGAACCAATAAAAAATATTCAGATAATAGACAGAAATCAATCAAACAAAATTTATTTTGACAACCAAAGAAGAAAATCCAATCTTGGATATATAGTTAAAAACGAGTTTATACTTGATTGCTTGTATAAAAAATTACAAAAACAAAAAAATGTAGAAATTTTTAACAATGTTTCCGTTAAAGATATTTTTTATCAAGGCGACAGAATCTTAACCAAGCAAAATAATTTCTATGTTAATACAAATATTCTATTTGCGTGTGATGGAAAAAACAGCTTTATAAGAAAAATTTTAAAAACACCAATTTATAGAAAAGATTATAAAAAAAAAGCAATTGTAATTAATTTTTATCACTCCAAGAATCACAATAACACTGCTTTCGAGTTCTTTTTTAAAAACGGACCCCTTGCAATTTTACCAATGCAAAAAAATAAAAATCAATTTCAAAGTTCTATAGTTTGGACAAACACTAATAAATTTATAAACTCTTTATTAACCTTAGATGATAATGAAATTATTTCCATTCTAAATGAAAAGATACATGGAAGTGTAGGTGAGATAAAAAAAATAATTACCAAACAAACCTTTCCTTTAAAAGCTCATTTAAACTCTAAATTTTTTGAAAATAGAATTGTTTATTTAGGCGACTCAGCTCACTCATTTCACCCAATCGCAGGACAAGGGTGGAATTTAGGCATGCAAGATGTAGAAAGTGTATATAATCTAGTAAAAAAATATAACTCTTTAGGTTTGGAATTGGGAGATGAAATATTTTGTAAAGAATTTCAGAAAGATAATTTTTTCAAAGCCTATAGGTTGTATCAAATTACCGATAAAGTTGATAGTGTCTTTAAATTAGACAATACATTTTTTAATTATGCAAGATTTTCAGCTATTAATTTAATAGAGAGAAGTAAAAAACTAAAAAATCAGATAAGTGATTTTGCTATGGGTATTAATTAATAGTTTTACTATTATTATCTTCAACTATCTCAAGTTCCAAAATCGAATGAAGTTTTTTATAAAAATCACTTAAATTTTTTGTTTCCAAAAGAACCTGTTTTTCAATGTCACTAAAAGGGGATATCATTGCTATAAACTTTATAATTTGATTAAAATCAATATTTTGAATTTCTTCCAAATTTAAGTTAATTTTTTTGACTTTAATATATTGGCTATACTTATCTAAAAGATTATTTTTTTGTTTTTCATTTATAATGTTTATATCTTCCTCAAAATCCAACATTTCAGCCTCAACCAACCTAAACTTATATTTTTTTTCTAACTCTTTCTTAACTTTAAAACAATTAGTACCCTGTAGACTAATTAAATATCGCCCATCTGTTGTTTCGCTAAAACTATGAATTTTTCCAATACAACCAATATTATAGAGTTTATTTTTTTCATCAGATTGTATCATGCCTATGTACCTTTCCTTTGAAAGAGCGTAGTCAACCATCTCAATATATCTTTTTTCAAATATATTCAGAGGCAAGCTTGTTCCTGGAAAAAGGACGGCACCGTTTAAAGGAAAAATAGGGATTTCCATGTTATGAAAACATTAATTGTGAAAGTTTTTTCCTATATTGAATAGTAATTTGATCAGTATTTCCAAGTACAGCAAAAAATTCTACCATCTTATTTTTTATACTATCCTTATTTTTTGGATAATTTTTTAGAAGCAAATCCATTCCATTTTCATATTGTTTCATTGAAAAATATTTATCTGATATTTCTAAAATTAAATCAATATTATTTGGTTCACTCTCAAGTTTGCCAAGCAACTCATTTATATTTGGTCCGGATGAATTATTTTTCACAATTTCCATTTTTTTTAAAACCTGTTTAACTTCATCCTTATTTTGTACATCTTTTTCTAATGAACTAATGAACATCTCAACCTCTTCAAATTGTTTAAGTTCAATCAAACACTCTAAATAAAAACAAATACCTTTAATTTCGTCTGAGTTTTTAGAAATAAATTCTAGAAGAGTGTCTTTAGTTTCTTCAAACTTATTTTTAGCCATAGCACTTTCTATTTCATTATAAAATTCAGTGAAGTCTTCATTAATTTTAGACCCTAAACACTTTTCAATAAATTCAATAATTTGGCCTTCAGGAATAACGCCCTGAAATGCATTAACAATTTGTTTATCTTTGAAAGCGTAGACAGTAGGAATTGATTGAATTCTTAATTGCGCAGCAATTTGTTGATTTTCGTCAATATTTATTTTTACTAAAGTGATTTTATCCCCTGATTTTGATATTATTTTTTCTAAAATTGGTGTTAATTGTTTACAAGGACCACACCAAGGAGCCCAAAAATCAACAACAATTAATTTTCTCTCACTTGCCTCAACAACCTGATCATTAAACTCTGCTTCAGTAACATCGATTATATTTGTATTTTCACTCATAAAGATTTGACTATACTATAACTATCCAAAGAAAAAATATGAATTTTTTTATTATTTTCAAGGAGGAAGTTTATAAATTCTGCAGTCTTTATACTTATAGTTGTTGTGTTAATTAGGGGGTGGAAGTTAATTAATTCACTGTTAAAAAGTTTTTCATCTAAGTAAAATTCAACAACATTATGCTTGTCGTTAAGAAGAGCAAATGGGGAGACTGATCCTGGCTTTATACCTAAAAACTGATCTAAATATTCAGCATTTGCAAATGATAAATTCTTAGCATCGATTGATTTAGAAAATAGCTTTAAATCAACCTTTGCATTTTCATCACAACTAAAAAGAAAAAAATTATTTTTTTTATTCTTTAAAAATAAATTTTTTGTATGTGCCCCTTTAATCTCACCTCTTAGATTTTCAGAATCTTCAACTGTAAATAAAGGATCATGATCATGTATTTGAAAATCTTTATTTTTTATACTAAGTAATTCAAATAAATCTGTCTTTGTAAGCATAAATAATATTATATTTATTAAGAAATAAGGTATTTAAATACAATTACAAAATTAACAATGGGAAAAAAAGCAGTAGTTATAGGAAGTGGTTTTGGAGGTATTGCGATTAGTCTAAGACTAAAAAAATTAGGCTATGATACAACAATTATTGAAAAACTAGACGAGCTTGGAGGAAGAGCAAGAGTTTTTGAAGTGAATGGTTTTAAACATGATGCTGGACCAACAGTTATAACAGCACCATTTCTTTTTGATGAATTATTTAGTCTATTTGGAAAAAAAAGAGAAGATTATTTGAGTTTTGTTCCTCTTGAGCCCTGGTATAGGTATTATTTTCATGATGGTAAAACTTTTGATTATTGTTCTACTATCGAAAAGACAAATAACGAAATAAGCAAATATGATAATAGAGACATCAAAGGATATTCTAAACTCTTAAATCAATCAAAAAAAATTTTTGATGTAGGGTTCACACAATTAGCTGACAAACCATTTATTTCTTTTTTTAAAATGTTAGGCGTTATTCCTAATTTAATTATTTTAAAAAGTTATTTCACAGTATCTCAACTTGTAAATAGTTATCTAAAAAATCCATATCTTAGAAAAGCATTTTCAATTCACCCACTTTTAGTTGGAGGTGATCCACACACAACAACATCTATTTACGCTTTGATTCATTATTTAGAGAGAAAATGGGGCGTATTTTTTTGTATGGGTGGAACTGGTAAAATCGTATCTGAACTAAAACAATTAATGATTGATTGTGGTATTAAAATAAAAACAAATACAGAGGCAAAAGAATTTATTGTTGAAAATAATAGGATAACAAAAATATTAACAAACAATGAAGAGATTTCCAATATAGATCTGGTTGTTTGTAATGCTGATCCACCCATGGTTTACTCCAAACTTTTAAAAAAACAAAATTTAAAAAGACCTGTATTAAAAGAAAAAAACTTATTGTATTCAATGGGGCTTTTTGTTCTTTTCTTTGGTACGAAAAAACAATACCATAAAGTTGCTCATCATACTATTTGGATGACTGAAAGATTTAAATCTTTACTTCATGATATATTTAAAAATAAAATATTATCTGAAGATTTTTCTTTATATATTCATAGACCTACCGCAACTGATAAATCGTTTGCTCCAGAAGGATGTGATAGTTTTTATGTTCTATGCCCAGTTCCCAATTTACAAGGCAAAATTGATTGGGATGTTGAATCAGAAAACCTTAAAAATAAGATAGTTAAAGAATTATCACAAACAATTATGCCAGATTTAGAAAAGAGTATTACAGATGTTTTTTGGATGAACCCTAAAGATTTTAAAAACGATTACAATTCTATGCACGGAGCAGGATTTTCTATAGCCCCAATTTTTACACAGTCAGCTTGGTTTAGATATCACAACAAAGATAAAAAAATTAAAAATTTATATTTTTCTGCAGCAGGCTCTCATCCAGGGGCTGGAATACCAGGTGTTCTTTCCTCAGCTAAAGTTGTTGAAAATATCATCAAATCTGAATTAAAATAACAATGATTGATTTAGAACTAAATTCGTCGACCGACCTTAAAAGAGAAGGTAAAAGTTTTTATTGGGCAAGTTTTTTTTTACCAAAAAGTTCAAAAAAAAATGCTGGCATTCTATATTCAATTTGTAGATATTTTGACGATATTGCTGATAAGCATAGCCAAGACCAATCTAACTATCTTAAAAACTCAATTGAGGAAATTAAAAATAATAAAAACAATAAGGTAAATGTTTTTTTAAAAAAAAATAATATTAATAATGCTATTCTTATCGATTTAATTGACGGATTAATTTTGGATCAGAAGAATATTAGAATTCAAAATACGGAGGAGCTTATAAAATACTCTTACCATGTTGCTGGCACTGTTGGTTTAATGATGTCTAAAATTATAGGAGTAAAACATAGAAAAGCATCAAAATCTGCAATTGATTTAGGAATTGGTATGCAATTAACAAATATAGCACGTGATGTTTATGAAGACTCAAAAATTAAAAGAATATATCTACCAGCTAGTTGGATACCTAATATTTCTTTAAAAGACTTAAACAATCTAAATAAATTTACTTCAGAAAATGATGAAAAAATATCAAATGCAATTCATAAAGTAATAACTTTATCAGAAAAGTTTTATGAAAATGGTTTTGCTGGTTTGAAATATATACCCCTCTCTACTAGACTGGGAATATTCATTGCGGCTAACGTTTATAGAGGTATTGGTATAAAAATAAAATCTAATAAAAAAAAATATTTGAGAGAAAGAATATATTTAAACTCATTAGAAAAATCTTTTATTACAATTAAATCACTTTTCCTTTTCATTTTTATTCCATTGATGAATTATAAATATCAAAAAATAAGAGATATTCTTCCAAATGAAAATTTATAAAGCTGCTATAATCGGCTTAGGCCCTAGTGGTTTAGCAGTAAATAAAATTCTTTACGGAAATGGCTTTGATGAAATTATTGCATTTGAAAGTGAAGACATAAATAAAAGAGATAATTTTTTTGGTTTTTGGTTAACAGATTGGATGAGGCCTTTTGAAAATATTATTGAAAAAAAATGGTACAAGTGGACCATTGGAAATAAAAATATTGATATAACACATACAAGTTTAGACAAACCTTATTGTGTCATAAGTTTTAAAACTTGGAAAAAATTCTGTTTAGAAACAAAAAATAACTTAGAAATAGTAAATAAACAAGTTGTTCAATATTTTCCTGAACAAAATTATTTTAAAATAATTACTGCTGATAACAAAATATATTACGCTCAAAACATATATGATTCACGATCAACAAAAGAAAAAAAAGATGAATTGTTACAACATTTTTTTGGAATTAATATTACGGTAGCAGATAATACTTTTAATGAAAATAAATTAACCTTGATGCACTTTACAGAAGAAAAAAATGTTTTACATTTTATATACATCCTACCATTTAGTCATAATAAAGCGCTTGTTGAATCGACGGTTTTTTCAAAAGATGTTTTTCACAGCTCTTGGTATAGACAAAAAATAAATGATTACTTGAAGAGAAATAATATTAATACATTTAAAGAACAGAGTTCAGAACAAGGAGTAATCCCAATGTTTTTTGCAGAGGAGAAAAGATCAGTTAATTCTAATATCTTCAATATTGGTATTAGAGGAGGTGCCTGCAAGCCCTCTACTGGATATGCCTTTTCATTTCTTATAAAACAAATCCAATTGTTAAAAAGTTCAAAGAAAAACTATGTAAATATCCATAATTTTTTAGAAAGAAAAATGGATAAGGTTTTTATTAATTTTTTAAAAAATAACAGAGAAGATGGAAAGTCATTTATAAAGCTCGCATCTAATCTAAATGGAAATGAATTCCAAAGTTTTATGATGGGTGAATCAAATTTACTAACTAAGTTAAAAATTATAAATAGTATGCCCAAGCTTCCTTTTATAAAAGAATTATTTAAATAATATGTTAGCCGACCTTACAATTTTAAATATTATTTCTTTTTTCTTAATTTTTTTCATTGGTCTTCCACACGGTTCATTTGATGGCGCAGTTGCTTCTCTAGTAGGTTTTAGTAACAGAATTCAATTTCTACAATTTATATTTTACTACCTAGTTTTATTTTTTCTAGTCATTTTATTTTGGATATATTTTCCTATTATTGCGCTAATGATTTTTATTACAATGACTATTGCTCATTTTGGATTATGTGATTGGACAAATTTTAAAATAAATAAATACAAGTATTCTATAAGCTTTACTTATGGAACGACAATTATTTTTGGAATAATATTTTTCAACGAAGATCAATCTTTTTTGATATTTGAATATCTGACAAATAATAATATTTACTTAATGAAAAAGTATTTTTTTATTCCATATGTTTTAACTTTATTATCTATAATATATTTTATTTATCTCTCCTTATTTGAAAAGAAATTACGAAAAGGAATTATTGAGATTCTATTTCTTTTATTAATTTTTTATTTTTTTGATCCATTACTAAGCTTTGCAATATACTTCTGTTTTTTTCACACATACAAACATTTAAAACATCTGATTAAAAATATCTATTTAAATTTAAAAAATAAATACTTTGTTATTTATTCCACAATAATTTTTACAGTAGTTTCTTGGATTGGAGGTTTAGGAGTTGTTTATTATTTAGTTCAAAATTTATCACTATATGAGTCGATATTAAAAGTAATTTTTATTGGACTTGCTGCTTTAACACTTCCTCACATGTTACTTGTTGATATTGTCTATAGAAGAAGATTTAAATAAATCGTTTTCTCAAATATTGACTTATAAATTCAAAGTGGTAATTGTGTAAAATATGCGGGCGTAGCTCAGGGGTAGAGCGCAACCTTGCCAAGGTTGAAGTCGAGGGTTCGAATCCCTTCGCCCGCTCCAATTTTGAGCGAGTTAGATTAAAACGCTCCACTTACGATCCAATAGAGCCAAACTTTTCCTAGAAAGAGAGAACTTATGGCTACAATTCAAAAGCGTAAATACTTAAATTAAACTAGTTACCAAGTTCGCATAAGGCGACTGTGCATAAAGACAATAACTAAAAGTTTCATGAATAAAACCGACGCTAAGCGGTGGGCAAGGAACATGGAAACGAAACTTGATCGAGGGGATTACTCCGATTACTTTTATGTTTTAGTATAAAATTTTTGATTACAATGAGGGCATAATACAAGACCTTCTCTGTTTATTGGAAGCCTTACATATCTTGTACAATTTGTACTAGTACACCTTCTAATAACTCTTTTTTCACCAAACGTATTTTTAATCGAACTATTTTTTCCAAAAATTTCACCTTCATTTTTATTATTATTTAATAATTCAAAATTAGAATTAAAAAATTCACCAGACTCTATTAAATCTTTGGTAAAATCATAGGCCCAATAATTTATAAATATTATAGTCAAACCAAGAGGAAGATAAACAATAGGAAACCACCACAAACCTGAATACAACATTCCTATAAATCCAATATCAACTAAGACCGCCATACAAAGAGGCAAATATAAAATATTATAAAAGTGACCCCAAAAACCAAAAGCCACTATTGCTAATAATAAATAAATTGAAATTGTTTTAACTGTTGGGTATTCAACAAATATTTGGGTTATCAAATCCATTTTCTTAAATCTATAATCTATCTATTCATTGCTTTAGCTTTTTTATATTTGAAGAAAAAGAAATAACTACCAATTATTTCTCCAATTACAGTTATCCAAAATAAAATTACAAAATATTTAGAAATAATTGTTGGTTTAGAACACGAATTATAATTTGAAAAAGTAATTCCTTGATAAAAATAATCTAAAATTTTCCTCCATATATTATTTGGACAACCTTCTAAAACTAAACCACCAACTTTATCTGGAATAGATTGGAAATATAAATAGAAGGCAATAATTAGACAAGCAGTAACAATAATTTCTGCGATAATATATATACTTAGAAACACCTCTGAATCTTTAAGATCTTCTTTAGGTTCATATTTTTTCTTTTGTGAACTATGATCTTTAAGAGTGTTATAGATTTTATAAATTGGATAAAAAATTACGAATAAAATAAATATGATAAAATATTGAAAAAGGTTATCAATCCAAATTGCTATCAACTCTATAAATTGTGAAGCCCAAGCTAAGAATAACCATAAATAAATCTCCATAAAATATATCTTAGCACCTAAAATCAACAAAGTTTAGAATTAACAAAAAAACTAAAGCTCAAATTAGATTACTAATTGTGGAGAAACTAAATTTTTGCGAAAATATTTGCCATATTGTTTATTTCAATATTCTCTAAATCAATTTCATTTCTTAAATCAGACATATCAAAAAACTTGTAATTATATTTTTTTAAAAATAAATTAATTTCTATTTTATTATCCTCCCTTACTTCAATTATAATTTTTGGCTTGTAGTGATTTATTAATTTTTCACACCCTAAAAGAACTTTATAATCTTCACCTTCAGTGTCTATTTTTAAACCTCTCAAGGGTTTGTTTAATTTATTAAAATAAATATCATCGATAGAATAAACATCAACATCTATGCCTACACTATCAAGTTTACCACCTTTAGATAAGTACGATTTATCTGTTAAAATATTAAATTTTTTTCTTCCTGTAAAATTTGAAGCAGCTCCAAGAATATTTGTTATATTTTTTGTAATTCCATTAAGCCTTAAGTTTGTTATTAATCTTGCCATATTCATGAAATAGGGTTCAAAACAAATAACGTCATTTTCATTGTTTGCTTTGATACAGGCTAATGAATATAATCCAGTATGGGCCCCCACATCAATAAATGTCCCATTTTCTTTTGAAATATCAAACCAAATATCTAGTGATGTCAAATCATGCTCATCTTTCCAAAAAAACTTAATAATAGATGAATCATCATTTAAAATGTTTAGCATTAGAAAAGAAGTATTTGTTATTCTAAAATTAACAACTCCATTATGAGGCGGTAATTTCTGAAGCTCCTTTAACGACATGTTTTTATAATTTAAATTAGAATTTATTTTTTTGAATTTTATAGCTTCATCTGACATAATAAATATAATATACTAAATTGAGAGATCTTAAATAAAAACTCTTTCTATTTATTTTAAATATGAAAATTTATAACCTTTTTCCATTAACAGTAATGCAAGATAAAATACATTTAGAAAGCAAAGAAAGAGATATTTTGATTAATGAAATAAAAAGAATGAAATTAGAAACTGAAAATAAAAAAACAAACTTTGCGTGGACAGGAGACACCAAAGGACATGAGTTTTTATTTTCCAATAACTTGTTTAGTAGCCTTTCAGCAAAAATTTCTAACTCAATTATTCAATATTTAAAAATCCTAGAAATAAATACTGATAAACTCGATATTTATTATCAAAGATCTTGGGCAACTTTTACAGAAAATAAACAGAGTATTAATTTCCACACTCACTCTCAGTCTAATTTAAGTTTTGCATATTACTTATCAAAACCAGAGAATTCAGGAGGAATTATTTTTAGATCAAATGAACTACAAAATGAAGTAGCTAAAAATATTTTTACAAGTAGCAAATTAGATAAATCTTTAATTAATAAACCAAATCAATATAACTCAGATAGATCAATGTTTGATTTAGAGCAAGACTCAATAATAATCTTTCCTTCAAAAACCCCTCATGCAACAATGCCCAATAGTTCTAATAAGCCAAGGATTTCAATATCAGGTGATGTTACAATTATGCTTAAAGATAGTAAGGGTTTTGAGCATTTAATGCCCAATTTCAAAAATTGGACTAAATTTTAATTCGATAACATTTCTACAAAATTCTTAGAAATCATTTCTACAGTCATTATTTCATTACATTTTTTACAATGTTTACAAGGTATTTTCATTCCACAAGGAGATCCCTCAATATTAATATAAATGTTTTTATGAATTGCATAACCAGTAATTTCAGGATCAATCCAACCACCGTAAATAAATAAACCTATTTTATTTAAAGCTCCAGCTGCATGAGTAAATCCACCCTCGCCCCCTATTGAGTAATCACATTTATTTAGTACTGCACAAGCCTCTCTAAAACTTGATTTAAATTTAAATATACCATCAATTATTTCACTATCTCGAAATATAGATTGTACGAATAGATATTCATTTTTAAATTCATTTAAAAATAATTTCCAATTTTCGATCCCCCAATTCCTATTTTCTGACGCATTATTTTTTGTAGTTTTAATTCTACAAGGTTCTATAAAAATAATTTTTTTGTACATATTTTTTTTTTCTTTATTCCACCATTCTTTTGCAGAAGTAAGAATGTCCGAGGCAAATTCTTTTTCCTGTTTTGAAAAATATAACTCACCAATTTTAACTTTATGATTTTCATTCCAATGATACTTATCTTCAGTCTCTTTTATAAAATATGGTCTATGTCCAGAGTAGCTATCTATCCATATAGTTTGCATGTTTTGAAGCTGTGAAAATCTTTTAATATTTGGATTATTATTAAAAATTACTGAATCAGTTATAATTCCTTTCTGTCTGTTTCCAGAAACTATTTGATGATTAGGATATTTCAGCTTTAATTCTTTAGCGTAACCAGTTATCATAATTTCATCACCAAAGCCCATAATTTTATAATATTAAAAATTTTATCAATTAACTAGACATAAATTAAACTATGATTAATAAATTTTAATTTATAAGATATACTGAATAATAATTAAGATGTGTGGAATATATGGAATTACTGAAAAAAATGAAAGTTTGATTAAAAATATTATTAAAAAATGTTCACACAGAGGGCCTGATGGTTTTGATATATATTCTACAGACAGATTAACCTTAGGTCATAATTTATTATCTATCACATCAAAACCCAAAGAAGGAAAGCAACCATGGGTTTCAGAGAGAAAAAATGTTTTAATCTATAATGGAGAAATATTTAATTATAATGATCTCGTCAATGTTTATAAAGATAAGTTTTTTCCAAAAACAACATGTGATACTGAGCTACTAAGTTGGCTTTTAGATAATTATTCTTATGAAAAAGTTATATCAGATATAATAGACTCAATGCATGCAATTGTTTGGTATAACAAGTCTAATAATGAAATAATTCTTTCAAGAGACCACGCAGGTATTAAACCTTTGTATTTTGCATTTATAAATTCAGGTATTATTTTTTGTTCTGAAATAAAAGGACTACTCGATGAAGTTAAAGACTCTAACATAATTGACAGACAATCACTTGCTTGCACAAGCTTATTAGGAGTAAATGTTTTGAGACAAACAATATTTAAAGGAATTTATAAGGTTTTTCCTGGAGAAACAATTATTTATGATATGGATAAAAAAAGAATAAAATCAACTTTTAGATCATTTGTAAAACCTTCTTCTAATAAAAAATTTAATATTGAAGATTTTCTACAAAATACTCATTCTACAATTAAAAATTCTACTTTGGGAAATAGAAAATTTGGAATCTTTTTATCTGGCGGCATAGATTCCTCTGTTGTTGCATATGAACTACATAAAAATTTGAAAGATATTTGTTCTTTTACAAACATAATGGAACCAAATAGAATAATTGATGGTGAAGATCACAATAGTGATGCAGATGTTGCAAATATGTATTCAAAAATACTAAATTTAAATCATCAAGAAGTAAAAATTACACCTAATATAATTTCAGAATATTGGGATGATACAATTAAATTTATGGAAGAGCCGAGATATAATTGGAACCTACCAATGTATTATTACACAAATAAAATTCTATCTATGAACAATATTGTAGTCACTATGTCAGGTGATATGGGCGATGAGCTATATGGAGGTTATTCAAATTATTTTAGAATTAAAAATATAATTAACAAACCCAAAACATGGAATGAATTTATTAGTTTATGGATGAAAAAATTTTCTTCACCTGTTAAATTAAATATTAAATTTGACCATGAAGATTTACATCAATTGCTTATGGAAACCCTACCAGAGGAAATATGGAATCCTGATGATATTGCAAATACTGCTATGGCATTAGATTGTATAACAGTTGTATCTGAAGATTTTTTTACAAGGAATGATAAATTTGGAATGGCCTTTTCTATGGAAGGCAGATTCCCGTTAGCTTCAAAACAATATATGAAATACTGCTTATCAATAAATTCTGATTATAAATTTGGTGAAAATTTGGACCAAACAAAATTACCAGTTAAAAAATCTTATAATGGAATATTACCAAATTATATTCTTAATAAGAAAAAGACAGGCTGGTCCGTCCCTGTTGTTGCATGGCTTAGCCAATTTGAAAATATTAAGAATAAATATATTAAAATGTGTAGTAAGGAAGATGGTATTAGCCCAATTTTATCAAAAGATAACTACATGGGCAATCCAAAAAGAATGCTTATTACATGGATGTTAAGAAGTTGGGCTCAGCAATACAAGATGAGTTTATAAAACATCCATCAAAACTAATGAAAGTAGAAGTAAATTTAAATTATAATAAAATACCATATCTAAAAGAGGTTCAAAACTATGAATAAACCGATTGTTATCTATACTGATCACATAATGAATAAAACTTTATGTTATAATTTTGCAAAAGGATCTAATTCTCTAATGTGTCATGTAAATAATTTTAATGAATATGATAAAACAATTGCAACTTATGGGGTTTTAAGAGGCACATTCGAAATAATTAATAAAGTAAAAAATTTCTATTATATGGATCATGGTTATTTTAATCAATCAAGTAGAAAATTTGAAAATAAAAGAACCAACATATTAGATATGAATGGTTACTTTCGTATAGTTTATAATAATTTTATTCATAATGGAGAAGGAAATTATCCAGACGATAGATTAAAAAAATTAAAACTAAATTTTTTTGATCAAAAAAAAAATGGAGATATAATTATTTTATCTGAACCATCTGAAGCTATGAAAAAAATATATAATGCATATAATTGGGTCAATGAAACAAAAAAAATAATAAAAAAATATTCAGATAGAAAAATTGTTGTCCATAATAAATTTTCTCCAAAGCCCCTAGATGAACTACTAAAACAAGCGTGGTGTTTTATTAGTCTGCAATCAACAGCAGGTTTTAATGCTATGGTAAATGGCATTCCTGCATATTTTACAGAATATTCTTTAAAAAACATTAACAAAATAGAAGATATTGAAAATCCAAAAATTAATTACAAAATTTTTAATAATTTAGCTTATGGACAATGGACTCTAAAAGAAATAGAAACTGGTGAAGCTTGGGATTTTATTTCAAAAAGAGTGTAACTTTATTTCATTTGTATTCTAATATTAAAACTTATAACTATCCTTTCATCACCTGATAGATTTTCATTCACTGAGTGATCAAGATAACTAGGAAACAAAACCAAAGCTCCTTCCTTTGGGCTTATACTATTTACTTGTGCATTTAACATATTAGGACTGACAACATTAGGATGAGAGTATACAGGTGCTGGCCTAGGATCATAAAAAACAATATCCCCTGAATTTATAGGTGCACGAACATAATAAGCTCCACTTATAGTACTATTGCCATGTTGGTGTCTTAGATTTGCAGATCCGCCCGTGTTTATTATTGCCCACATGTTATTTATTTTAGCAATTTGTTTTTCTTTTTCCCAATTCATATCATTCATTATCTGCTCAATTGAGGGTAATATAAAACTTATAAAGTCTTTAGGTTCTTTATCATGGAGATCAAAATCTTTTGAATGCCATCCTTTAACATTGCTTTTACTAATTCCAATTTGATCATTTTTTTGTTTGGATTTAATATAATCATACATCTGTTCATTTACATATTTGTAGTTATCTAATTTTATTGTCCAAACAGGTGATGGAAAAAGTAGGTTTGGTTTAGTCATGTATTCTTTCTACATTAAATGAAGACTACAGTAAACATATCAAAAAAAAATATAATTAACTCTTTAATTCTTTATTCTGAAATTTTAAAATACTTTTGAATTATTTTTATAGTTTTAATAACCCTTTGATGATGTTTAGAGAAATTTTTTCTTCCAGAAACAATTTTAGGATTTTCCTGTATTAGTTTTTTAACATACAGTGGTATATTAAGTTTCTTATTCAATGCTTAAATAATCTGTTTTTAATAAAATATAATGAAATTTTATTTTTATTAGTAAATGATATAATTTTTTTATCATTTATTGAGCCACTTGGTTGACCAACTATTTTACATCCATTTTTATTTAATATATTAATACTGTCAGTAAATGGGAAAAATCCATCTGAAGCACAAGCGAATGTAGTTTTCTTAAAATATTTTTTTTTATTTTTTAATGCATAATTTAACGCATCTACCCTATTTGTTTGACCGTGACCTAAACCCACTGTTTGTTTATTCTTTGATAATACTACTGCATTTGATTTAAGATGTTTTACAACCTTTAATGCAAAAATTAAATCCTCGACAGATTTTGAAGATGATTTTTTATTGGATATTAAATTAATAAATTTTTTATTTATTGGGTCTAAGTCTTTTGTTTGATAAAGGTCCCCAAACAGCGTAGACCTATAATCTATTTTTTTAATTTTGATATTAGGTAACTTCATGAGGATTAAATTTTTTTTATTCTTTAATATATTAACTGCCTTTTCTTCAAATTTAGGGGCGACAACCATTTCAAAAAAACTTTTATTTATAATATCTGCTAGAGCAGAATTTACTTTTTTATTCAAAAAAATTATTCCTCCAAATGCACTTTTTGGATCACTTTCGTACGATTTTTGAAATGCTTTTTTAATATTTTTTGCCGAAGCGACACCACATGGATTTGTGTGTTTAACAATTACAGATGTTGGCTCACTAAACTCATTTAAGCATCTTATTCCACTATCAAGATCTATAATGTTATTATAGCTAATTTCTTTTCCAGAAATTTGGAGATCAAAGATTGATTTATTAATATTATTAATTACGTAAGCTCTTTGATTTGGATTTTCACCGTATCTTAATAATGATTTCTTATTTTTTGATTTCATAAAACCATTTCGAGATTATATTGTCATATATTGAAATTCTTTTAAAAACTTTATAAGCCATTTTTTTTCTAAATTTAATATCAGTTTTACCTTTATTTTTATTAATATTTATTATTAATTCTGCATAATCTTCAGTTGAGATTATTGGTGTAACAAATTTGAAATTTTTACTTGCTGCTCTCAATAAGCTTGGCCCTCCTATATCAATCAATTCAATAGTTTTATCAGTATTAATTTTATTATTATGTTTCTCAAAAGGATATAAATTTACAATCACAATATCTATTCTTGGAATATTCAAAAATAAAAATTGTTTTTCATGATTTTTGTTATTTCTATCATAAAGCAGTGAAGCATAAATTAGGGGGTTAAGAGTTTTTATTCTACCATCTAACATTTCTTTAAACTTTGTTATTTTTGAAATATCAACACACTTAAATCCCATAGACCTGATTTTTTTACCAGTAGACCCAGTAGAAATTATGCTATAATTATTTTGAATCAAATTCGAACAAAGAAATTTTAATTTTTTTTTATCAGATACGGATATTAAAGCATATTTCTTATTTAAATTTTTTCTAATGACCATTTTCTTTTTGTTTTATTTTCAATAGTAATACCTTTTATCACAATTTGTTTTATAGGTTTTGTAAAATTATTATCTACTAAAATACTATCTTCTATGTTTAATTCTGTATCACTTTTAAATAACCAAATATTATTTAATTTAGTTTTTAAAATTATATTTTTCTTATTATTTGTAAAATTAAATGCCATTTCGTCTGCAAGATGAAATCTAATATGAAAAATTAATCTATCACTAATATTCTTATATGATATAAATGTATCTTCTCCTTCTAATCTACTTTTATTTTTTGAAACGATTAGTTTTCTTTTAATTATTTTATTAAATTTCTTAATATATCCATTATGAGATCCTTCAAATATTTCTGATTCATAATTTGATTCATTTCTAAAAACTACTGACTGAGGAAATTTAATATGTGGGTTTCCTTCTTTAATTTCACTTATATTAGTATTTTGTAAAATGATTGTGGAATGTGCTGCACTATATCTTAAATACTCAGGATTAACGCCCAAACTTTCTGAAGCTCCACAGTTTGTAAATATCTTTTCCCCAAACCCACTCCATTCAATAGAAAGTGTTCCTGCGCTTAAATTCGAACTAATAATATCTTTATTTGGTTGTACCACATCAAAGAAAAGTTTTTTGTTTCTATCACTGTAAAAAGCTATACCATTTTCAATATTGACAAAATTTCTTTTAATCAAATATGTATCTTTATTAAGAGAATTATAAATTACTTTTGTGTATATATTGTTTGCCCCATTAAAAAGAGGTAAACTACCATCACTATGAAAGTATTGGTTCAATATAGACGTCATTTTTAAAACTAATTCATCAAATAAATTTGATTCATTTAGTTTGAAAAAAAGCATTATATTTTTAAGTTCATTTAAATTATTTATAAATTTAGAATGCTCTAAAATATTATAACTTTTATGCATTCCAATTTTATCAATTTGATATTCAACTATAAATTTAATATATTCAATTTTCCTGTTATTAATTTTATTTACAATTAACGAAGATAATAAATATGCTATAATATCTGATGAGGTAATTTCACTTATTTTTTTTGTATTAAAATCGAACAAAATTCTTTGTATATGATAAAAAATTATCATATCTAATTTTTTTTTATCTATAGTTTTTGATGAAGAATTTATATATTCATAATTATATAAAAGATTAATTAATCTTTTTGCCGCTAAGTCACCAGACCATGGAAAGTTTAGTTTATATTTGTTTTTTGAAAACCATCTAAAAATTGATTCTCTAGATAAATTTATTCCAATTTTACCACCAAGTTTATTTGAAAAATTTAAAAAATCAAAATTATGAACATTTTTATTTTTTAATGTATAAAAATTATTTTTAAATATAAATGATTTAATAATCTTATAGTTTGTAAAATCAATTTTTCTAAAATTTAAATCTAAAAACGATAAGTTTTTATGAGATTTAAACCTACTAATAATATGAATAAAAATAATTTTTCTTATCATTAATGTCATTTAACTTTTTTTAAATATGCCGCAAAATAACCATCAATATTTTTATCAAGAATAGTTTCTGGTAATGTAAACATAAAATTATTTTTTAATAATTTTGAATATTTAATATTTTCTGACAATAAGGTAAAATTATATAGTTTAAAATGAGAATGATTAAAAAGAAAATTATTTATTTGATCCTCAGTTTCAAATTTAAAAAAAGAACACACCATATAAATTATTAAACCATTTATGTTTAATAAATCGGAGGCTTTATCCAGCATTCTTTTTTGTAATATGCCTAATGCTTTTAAATCAGGGCATTTATTTTTAAAAAATATTTCAGGATTTCTCCTTATTGTTCCAATAGCAGAACATGGAGCATCTATTATTATAAGATCATATTTTTTATTTTCATCAAATTTTGTAAAATCATGATTCAAGATTTCAGTGGTAAATTTTAATCGTTTTAAATTCGAATTAAGAAGTTTAATTCTACTTCTACTTTTATCATTTAGAGTCAATTTTTTATTTTTAGATAAAAGTTGAAAAGATTTTCCACCTGGCGCTGAACAAGTATCTAAAATTGTCTTAAAATTATTTGTTATTTTTAAATTATGTATCGGAAAAAAAGAAGAAAAATCTTGTACCCACCAATTTCCTTTTTTAAATGAATCAATATTTATCAGATCTTTATAGTTAACTAAAAAACCCGAAACTGATGATGTCTGAATCAAATCTTCTTCAAATTTTTTTAATTTTTCTGTATTTTTAAAAACAATATGTAAACTTGGTTCTTTATAAAAGTTCTTTAAAAAACTATTTTTTTCTCTAGTTGTTAGTGATGATGTTTGATCTCTAAACCATAAAGGTAAATCATTATAAATAATATTTATATTTTTTAATTTTATTTTGTCTTTAGATATTTTTTTCAAAATTGCATTAATAAAACCGTGATAAATATTTAATTTTTTTGCAATCTCAACAGAACAATTGATGACTGCATAATCTTTAAAATTCAAAAAAACAATTTGCGTTATAGAGCTTATTAATAAAATTTTTTCCTTATCTTTTATTTTTTTTCTAATATACATATCTATTATTTTACAGGTGTGTATATGAAAACGCATAGAGTTTAACGTTACGTTTATTAAAAAAGAAATATCCTCTTTCTTATGTTTGTTTATTATTTTCTTTATTTCTAAACTATTTAAAGTTTTATTAAATTTATGGATAGAATATAAAATTTTATGAATATCAAATCTTATTTTTTCACCTTTAATCATTATAGAATATATTTATTATTAATTTAAAATAATTATATAATAAATTTGTAAAATAAAATATATTGACTTATGCGTGGTAATTTAGAAACTATAGTAGGAGCGATGTTCGCTGGTAAAACAAGTGAGCTCCTTAAAAGAATTCTGTGGGCTAAACATCAAAACAAAAAAATTATTGTTATTAAACCGAGTATCGACAACAGATATTCAAATAATAAAATTATTACTCATAATGACTTAAGTCATGACTGTTTTGCAATGACCGGCTGGGAGATAGTACTTGAAAAATTTATTTTTGATAAAAGTAAAGTCGATATAGTTTTTTTAGATGAAATTCAATTTATGGATACACACGATACTATTAGCAATGTTGAGATGATCTTAAATAAAGGTATAGATGTAGTTTGTTCTGGTCTAGACCAGGACTCAAGAGGAAAACCATGGGAAACCTCTTCAATGCTTTTGGGTCTATCAGATAAAATAGTTAAAATTTATGGTTTTTGTAATGTCTGCGGACTTGAAGCTACTAAAACCTACAGAAAAAAAGAAGGAGGAGAAAGGACTCAAGTAGGTGCCGCTAATATTTATGAGCCCAGATGTCTAAAGCATTGGGAACCAAGATAATAACTATTTATTTTTTCTGTTTTCAATCAAATTATTTACAACAGATGGATCTGCAAGAGTTGAGGTATCACCTAAATTTTCAAAATCATTTGATGCAATTTTTCTCAAAATTCTTCTCATAATTTTCCCAGATCTGGTTTTGGGCAAACCTGCTGTTATATGAATAAAATCAGGTGTAGCAATTGGACCAATTTTTTCTCTTATAACTTTCTTTAAATCTGATACTAGATCATCTGAAGTATCGACACCTACTTTAAGTGAAACATAACAATATAATCCATTTCCCTTAACATCATGAGGATAACCCACTACCGCTGCTTCAGAAACATCTTTGTGTGATACAAAAGCACTTTCTATTTCAGCAGTTCCTAAATTATGCCCTGATACAATTATTACATCATCGACCCTACCTGTAATCCAATAATATCCATCTTTATCTCTCTTACAACCATCACCTGTAAAATACTTACCATCAAATTGAGAAAAATAAGTGTCTATGAATCTTTTATGATCACCATAAACCGTCCGCATTTGGCCAGGCCATGATCTCTTCATACATAACATTCCTTCGCATTCACCTTCTAATTCTCTACCTTCTTTATCAACTATACACGGTTCTATTCCAAAGAAAGGCTTTGAAGCGGATCCCGGTTTCAATTTTATAGCTCCAGTTTGTGGTGATATTAGTATTCCTCCAGTTTCAGTTTGCCACCATGTATCAACTATTGGACATTTTGAATTACCAGGTACTTCAAAGTACCATTTCCAAGCTTCTGGATTGATAGGCTCACCAACTGTTCCTAAAAGTTTTAATGAAGATCTATTTGTTTTTGTAACGTAATTATCACCCTCTCTCATCAGTGATCTTATAGCGGTTGGAGCTGTATAAAATATATTTACTTTATGCTTATCTACTATTTGCCAAAATCTTGAAAAATCAGGATAGTTAGGGACACCTTCAAACATTAAAGTAGTAGCACCATTAGCAAGTGGTCCATAAATTATATAACTATGACCAGTAATCCAACCAATATCAGCAGTACACCAATAAATGTCTCCCTCATTATAATTAAAAATATATTCATGTGTTATAGAAGCATAGACTATATAACCACCAGATGTATGCATAACACCTTTTGGTTTACCAGTAGATCCTGATGTATATAGAATAAATAGAGGATCTTCAGCATTAAGAACTTCTGGTTCACAAAAACTTTCAACCCCGCCTACAACATCATCATAAAATAAATCTCTATCTTTTTTTAATTTTATCTTTTTATTAGTTCTTTTAATAACTAAACATTTCTTTACACCCGGACACGACTCTAATGCTTTATCTGTTGTTGATTTTAATGGGATAGTTTTACCACCTCTAACCCCCTCATCTGCAGTGACTACATATTCAGATTTGCAATCTTTAATTCTACCAGCAATTGAGTCGGCTGAGAAACCTCCAAATATAATTGAATGTACCGCTCCAATTCTTGCACAAGCTAACATTATATATGCTAACTCAGGTATCATTGTTAAATATATTGTTACTCTGTCACCTTTTTTAACTCCAATTTTCTTTAATACATTTGCTGCTTTTGATACTTTAATTAAAAGTTCTTTATAGGTAATTTTTTTAACATCATCAGGGTTATCACCTTCCCAGATAATTGCTAATTTATCAGGATTTTTTTTAGCATGCCTATCAATACAATTATAAGAGACATTTAATTGTCCATCTTCATACCATTTTATATCTACTTCTTTACTAGAATACTTTACTTTTTTTATTTTTGAGTATTTTTTAAACCAATCTATTCTTTCAGCTTGTTTATTCCAAAAATCATCAGCATTTTTAATTGATTCATTATAAAGAGATATATATTCATCTGAATTTATTTTAGCTTCTTCTTCCCATTTTTTATTGATTTTCATCATTTACTAAAGATTAATTCTAAAAATATCAAAATTCAACAACTAAATTTAACTAATTTTGAAGTTTATAATTTAGCCTTGACATTATTGATCCAAATTTATTCTCAATTAAACTAATTTGTCTTTCATTTAATTCTTTTTTCCATTGCTCTTTTTTTCCTACTGCAAAAAAATTATTATTATTAACATTTTCATTAAAACCATATTTAAGTTCTAAATTTTGTAAAATTTTAAAAGAAGTAGAGTTAGTAATATTTTTTATTTTTGTATTTTTATTAGCTATTCGGATATTGTAATTTTTTTCAAAAAAATCTACTAATTTTTCGACTGATCTATTTTTATTATAAACTAAGTTTTCATAATTAATTATCAAGAAAGGGCAGTTAAATGGGAAATCAATCCAAGACTTAACATGGTTTTCCCAGTTGGATAAGTATACAGGAATGTTATCTTTATAATCATTAAATTTATTTTCTCCTATCCATTTTATGGAAGCGGAATCATTTAACATGAATTCTAAACTTTCATTTATAGATAAATTTGCATGTCTTCCCCATGATACACATACATCTCTTGGATCTCTATAAATATAAATTAATCCTCTTATATATTCATTTATAAAAAAAGTTTGACCATCAAAATTTTTACCGTTGAAGTGTGTTTTAAAAAAAGCAAAATCTTCACTAAAACCTAAATTTATTTTTTTTTGAATTTCTTTCATATTTTCAAATAATAAAATATTTTTTTCTTGCCAATTTTTTGAATTAATATTTTCTGCACGTGTGTTGAAACATTTTCTTAATCTGCTTATTTCCTCAAATCCAACAATTTTTTTTAACAAATCAAAATTGAAAACTCCAGTATCTGAAAAAAACAACGCTGCCAGAATTGATCTTACAAGAGTATTTCCACTTTTAGGATATGATGCTATCCAAAATATGTGTTTAGTCATTTGAATTACTTGAATTTAATGACATATTAATAATTTCATTCCACTCCTTTTTTGCTAATGGCATAACAGACAGTCTACTTTGTTTAACAAGAGCAATATCTTTTAACTTATTATTTTTTTTTATTTGATCAAGAGATACAGGGTTTTGAAGTTTTTTTATTGCTTTTACATCAACTACTACAAAACGCCCTGTTTTATCAGTAGGATCCGGATAATATTCTTTTACTACTTTAACAATACCAATAATACTTCTTTCCGTAACTGAGTGATAAAAAAAACATAAATCATTTTTTTTCATTTTTTTTAAATTATTTCTAGCTTGATAATTTCGAACTCCATCCCACATCGATGAACCCTCTTTTACTTGGCTACTCCAAGACCAGGCATCAGGTTCAGATTTTATCAACCAGTATTTCATTAACTTAATTTAAATTTTCTTATAAAATTTATTTTATAATACACTTCTTACTTCTAATCTAGGCATTGGTTTAAAAA
>CACGDO010000011.1 GCA_902571865.1 uncultured Alphaproteobacteria bacterium
TAATTTTTGTACCTTGTTTAGCTTTTGATAAGAAGGGCAATAGATTAGGTTATGGTGGAGGTTATTATGACAGGACATTTGCTTATTTAAATAAAATTAATCACAGATTCATCTCTGTGGCCTATGCATATGAAGAACAAAAGTTAGATTACATACCCATAGACAAATTTGATTTTAAAGTGGATTATGTTATTACTGAAAAAAATTTATATAGCTTTCAATGAAAATTCTTTTTATAGGCGATATTGTCGGCAAGGCGTCACGAAAAAAAATTAAAGAAATTATCCCAACACTCAAATCTAAATATAATACAGACATGATTATTGCTAATGGTGAGAATGCTACTTCTGGTTATGGACTTTCAAAAAAGGATGCAGAAGAATTATTTTCTAACGGAATTGATCTACTTACACTTGGGAATCATGCATGGGATCAAAGAGATATGCTTTCTTATATTGAAGAAAATCCAAAAATAATCAGAGCTTTGAATTATCCTGAGGGGGTTCCTGGAAAAGGATATTATAAGCTTGAACTTTTAAATGGAAAAAAAATTATAGTAGTACAAGTAATGCTCAGATTATTTATGAATTTATCATTAGATGATCCCTTTAAAGGCATAATTGAATTTCTTCAAAAAGAGAAGTTAGGCAGTACATGTGATGCGATAATTATTGATATGCATGGTGAAGCAACTTCTGAAAAAAAGGCATTTGGATATTATGTTGATGGACAAGTTACGGCAGTTTTAGGCACACATACTCATGTGCCAACTGCAGACAGTGTTATTTTACCTAAAGGTACAGCCTATCAAACAGATGTTGGAATGTCAGGTGATTATAATTCAATAATTGGTTTTGATATAAATAATCCAATACATGGTTTTGTTAAGGGATACAGGGCAGAAGGTAGATTTACACCTGCCACTGAAAACATAACAGTATGCGGTGCTTTAATAGAGATTGATACTAATACTGGTTTAGCTAAAAATATCACCCCAATTCAAGCGACATAATTTACATATATTAGACACATTTATCTAATATTTTATATCTTTACTAACATCGTATTAAATATTTATAAATCTACTCGTAATGGCAGGGCACTCGAAATTTAAAAATATTATGCATCGTAAAGGTGCTCAAGATAAAAAAAGAGCAAAAGTTTTCTCAAGACTTGGAAGAGAAATTTCTGTTGCTGTCAAAGTAGGAGGTGAAGATATTGAGAGTAATATTAGATTAAGATCTGCAATTTCGTCGGCCAAGTCACTTAATATGCCAAAAGATAATATTGAGAGAGCAATAAAAAAAGGTCAAGGAAATGATCCTGATAGTAATTATGAAGAAGTAAGATATGAAGGATATGGCCCAGAAGGTATTGCAATAATAGTTGAGGCACTTACAAATAATAAAAATAGAACAGCTGCTGAGATTAGATCCTCTTTTAGTAAATATGGAGGTAATTTGGGTGAAACAGGAAGTGTTAGTTTTGGTTTTGACAGATTTGGAAATATCACTCTTGATAAAAACTTAGTAAAAGAAGATCAGCTTCTAGAATTTCTTATTGAAAATAATAGTGAAGATTATGAAATTAATGAAACAGAATATTCAATATACTGTGATCAAAACCATTTGCATGAACTTAATGATAAATTAATTAAACAGTATGGTCAGACTAACTCTGCAAATTTAATTTGGAAAAGCAAAAATAATATAAATATTGGAAAAGAAACAGCGGACAAACTATTTAAATTACTTGAAGTTTTAGAAGACAATGACGACGTTCAAGTTGTATCATCAAATTTTGAAGTTGATGATAATGTTCTATCTTCACTCACAGCCTAATGAAAGGAATATAGATGCCTGATAAAGCCTGGAAAAAAAGAGAAAGAGATGTTGCAAACTATTTCAATGGGAAAAGGACACCTTTAAGTGGTGGTAATGGTAAAGTGACAAGAGCTGATGTAATCCATGAAGAATTATTTATAGAATGTAAACTAAGAGCAAAACATACAGCAATTAGTTTATGGGATGATACTGCAAAACTTGCGAAAGAGGAGGGTAAGACACCAGTAATAGCATTATGTGAAAAAAATAGACCAGGGTTTTGGGTTATGGTTCATAGTAGCGATCTTGAAAAAATTAAAAAATAATAATTATGGCAGATATTAATAGTACAAATTTATCGACAGAAGCACCAGATTTTTCAATGCTTGCTTTATTCATGCAGGCCGACCTTGTTGTCAAATCTGTAATTATAATATTAATCTTAGCCTCTCTTTATTCTTGGAATGTAATTATTTCAAAAATTTTAAGAATTAGACAATTAAAAAAACTTGAAAAAGAATTTGAAGATATTTTTTGGTCTGGAAATTCATTTGAAGATTTATATGAGACTTTAAATTTCAATCAGACAGACCCAAAGTCAAAGTTATTTTGTGCAGCAATTTTAGAGTGGAAAAAAAGTAAATCTCAATATGAAAATGATACTTCAGATATAAATTCTTTAAAGGATAGAATGATGAGATCAATGACAGTAGTTTTTAATAAGGAAAGTGAAAATGTAGAGAGAAATTTAACCTTTCTTGCAACTGCTGGATCAACCGCACCGTTTATAGGATTATTTGGAACAGTTTGGGGCATAATGAATAGTTTTAAATCTATCGCAATTGCACAAAATACTAATTTAGCAGTAGTTGCTCCAGGAATTGCAGAGGCGCTATTTGCAACAGCATTAGGCCTTTTTGTAGCTATACCTGCTGTAGTTGCGTACAATAAAATTTCAAACGATTTATCAAAATACTTCATATCTTTGGAAACATTTATGGATGAATTCTCAACAATTTTTTTTAGACAATTAGAGAAAAAATAAATTGATTACCTCAAATAATTTAAACAAACGTAAGAAACAAAGATACACTCAAATGAGTGAAATTAACGTTACACCTTTTGTAGATGTTATGCTTGTTTTACTAATTGTTTTTATGGTTACTGCACCACTTCTGACGGTTGGAATAAAAGTTGATTTACCAAAGGTTAAAGCCACTGCATTAACTGATATTAAAGATCCAATTGAGATAACCGTTAAGTTAGACGGAGAAGTCTACATTGGAGAATCAAAGGTTGAAGTAGAAAATTTAATTCCTCGACTAAATGCTATTACTGAACAAAACACAGAAGCAAGAATTTATATACGAGGTGATAGAGTAGTAGCTTATGGAAGGATTATGGAAATTATGTCCATAATAAATTCAGCAGGATATATTAAAGTTGCATTAATTACTCAAAATCTTGAGCAATAGATGGATCGTATAAGCTATAATAGTTTAAAAATTATAAACTTTTTTGAAAATTTAAATCCGAAAACATCAGGAGTTATTTTTTCAACACTAATACATTTAATTATCCTTTTGTTTATGGTAGGCTTACCAAATTTTTTTTCTACAAAAGAAATCTATGTTCCAAACGTAATACCTATTGAAATACTTAATGTTGATGAAAATACAAATTTGAAAAAATCTGATACTGAAAAAACAGAAAATAAAAATAAGGAAACAATTACTAAGCAAAAAAAATTTAATTCATCAGATCAATTAGAAGTAAAAAAAAATGTTGAAATAAATAAAACTGAAATTGAAGAAAAAACTAATCCAAATCAACCAGTTTTGGAAATGAAACAGACTCCAAATTTAGAAGTTAAGGAAACAAAAAAAGTAGTTATCAAAGAAAAGGAAATTCTAGAGGTTAAGAAAAAAGTAGAAACAATTAAAACTGATATAATAAAACCAAAACTCAAGCCAAAGCCAAAAATTATAAATAATGAAAATATTAAATCAGATTTAGATGTTGAAACAAACATAAAGGATAAACCAAAGTTGGAAAATGATAAAACCGCATCTAAACCAAAGCCGAAACCTGAGAAAGATTTTAGCATAGCATCAATGCTTAAAGATTTAAGAAATGAAAAAACAAATATGGTTCAAAATGAAGTTAAGGAAGAGGTTGAAGAGGTTGATAATAAAAGTACAGATGATACTGATGACAATATTAAGCTATCAATATCTGAAATAGACATGTTGAGGCAGCAATTATCTTCTTGTTGGAATGCTCCAGCAGGTGCAGTTATAGAAAGAGGAGACAAAGTAACAATTTCAGCTAAAGTATTACAAAATATGAAGGTTTCACCAAATAGTATTCGCATTGTTGACACAAATATAGCTAAAACTAATCCTTTTTATGGACCGATTACTGATAGCGCAATGAGAACCCTCTTAAACCCAGAATGTACACCGTTAAAACTTCCAAAAGATAAATATAATCTATGGAAAAATCTTACAATTACTTTCGATTATAGTATTATGAAAGGGTACTAATGAAAAAAGTTTTTTTTATAACCTTTTTTATATTTTTTAGTTTTAAAGTCTTTTCTTTAGAAGTGACTCTAACACAAGGTAGCGTGAAGCCAACTCCAATAGCTGTAACAGAGCTATACTCAAAAAACTCACAATTAATTAAAATAGGTAAAAATATTTCAACTGTCATTTCAGATAATTTAGAAAGGTCTGGACTTTTTTTACCAATAGATAAGAGATCATTTATTCAAGATAATCAATCTCTATCTAATAATCCTAGATTTGAAGATTGGAAGTTAATAAAAGCACAACATTTAGTTTCAGGAAAAATTTCATCTAATAATGGAAAAATATCTGTCGAATTTAGATTGTTTGATGTCTTTCAACAAAAGCAAATAGTTGGAAAAAAATACGAAACTAGTGAAAAAAATTGGAGAAGAGTTGCTCATATTATCTCAGATTCCATTTTTAAAAATATAACTGGGGAAGGTGGTTACTTTGATACAAGGATAGTTTATGTTGCTGAGACAGGCCCAAAAGAAAATAAACAAAAAAGATTAGCAATCATGGATCAAGATCAATCAAACCATCGTTTTTTAACAGACGGATCCTATCTGGTTTTAACTCCAAGGTTCTCTCCTAATTCGCAAAAAATTACATACATGTCTTACGTAAACAGAAATAATCCTAGAGTTTATATTTTTGATATTGAAACTGGTAAGCAAGAAATAGTAGGTGAGTTTCCTGGAATGACATTCGCTCCACGTTTTTCACCTGATGGTAATCAAATCATTATGTCTTATACGGATCCAGAAATTGGTAATTCTGAAATTTATATTCTAGATCTAAAAACAAGAATTTCTAAAAGGGTTACTAATAATTCTTCAATAGATGTTTCTGCAAGTTTTTCACCTGATGGAAAAAAAATAGTTTTTAATTCAGATAGAAGTGGACGAAGGCATTTGTATGTAAGTGATAATAATGGAAAAAATATTAAAAGAATTAGCAGGGAAGCAGGAAGTTACTACACACCAGTCTGGTCTCCAAGAGGTGATATGATTGCTTTCACTAAACAAGAGGGAGGGCAATTTTATATAGGTGTTATGGAGGTTGATGGCTCAAATGAAAGAATGATTGCAAAATCATTTCATGTTGAGGGGCCAACATGGGCGCCAAATGGTAGATTTTTAATGTATTTTAAAGAAGAGAGAACTGCTGAAGATGGATCAGGGGGTGAATCTAGTCTATATTCTATTGATTTAACTGGTTTTAATGAAAGAAAAGTAATAACTCCCCTAGGCGGATCTGATCCAGCATGGTCGCCATTGATGCATTAATCCAATATAATACAAAAAAATATACGAAATTTTGAAAAAAATGTTAAGGAACACAATATAATTTAGTATATCTACTCAAAGTATTAAGGGAGCATTATTTATGTTTTACAAGTTTTTTATCTCTATATTTATAGTTTTATTTGTTGCCGCTTGTGCAACAACTCCAAAAGATTCAGCTGATTCTTCAGGTTCAGGATCAAGTAGTTCTGGAAGTGATGTTTCTTCAGAAGGCACTATTACTGAAACTACAGGAAGCGGAATAGTTTCTGGATCACAAGAAGACTTAATTGTTAACGTTGGTGATAGAGTTTTTTTTGGATATGATAGTTCAGATTTAGACTCAGACGCTCTAGAATTACTGCAAGATCAGGTTGCATGGCTAAAACAGAATAGCGATGTTACGGTAACAATTGAAGGGCATTGTGATGAAAGAGGAACTAGGGAGTACAACTTAGCTCTTGGTGAAAAAAGAGCTCAGGCTGTTAAAAATTATCTCATAGGATTAGGAATAAATCCTGACAGAGTTTCAACTATTAGTTATGGTAAAGAAAGACCTGCCGTTGTTGGATCAAATGACGGAGCATGGGCTCAAAACAGAAGATCAGTAACCTTAGTTAATTAATTATTATTCCTTAATACTTTGGCGCTATAGTAATATGGCGCCACATTTTTATCTTATTTAGAAATTAAAATTAGTTAATGTTTAAATACATACTCACAGTTTTAATTTTATTTTTTTCAAGCTATTCTCTTTCTAATGAAAGCGATCTAACAGTCTCACAACAATTAGAAAGATTACAAAGAGAAGTCTCAGATCTTTCCAAACAAGTATTTTCAAATTCACCGAATCAATCAAATGGAACAAATAATGATTTTGTTAAAAATCTTTCTGCTATCGATTTGCGAATATATGATATTGAAAACGATATAAAAAATTTAACTTCTAATTTAGAAGAATTGTATTTTCAATTAGACGATATCTTTAATAAATTAGAAAATCTAGAATCAGTTATTAATAATTTCCAATCAGTTCCTCTAAATAATGTTGAAGTAAATACCGATGAAGCTTCACAAGATAGTTCAGAAGTTACAAGCAATATTTTAAGTGATGCTGAAACTGAAAATACACTTGGAACATTAAATATTTCAAAAAACACAAATGATACAAATGAACAAGTTATATCTGAAGATCAGGAAGTAAATTCTAATGAAAAAAAAGAGGTCTTATCACCTGAAGATCAATTCCAAGAAGCATTTGATAATATTAGAGATAAAAAATGGCAGGATGCCAAAGCTTTATTCGAACAGTTTATTTCAAACAATTCTGATAATCAACTATCTGGTTCAGCACATTATTGGCTTGGAGAATTATATATTCTAGAAAAAAATTATAGAGAAGCAGCGCTTATATTTGCAGAAGGTTTCCAAAAATTTCCAGATAGTATTAAAGCTGCGGAAATGCTTTTCAAACTTTCTCAGTCATTATACCAAGTGGAAAAAACTACTGAGGCTTGTAAAACTATGGAAAAATTAATTATTGATTTTCCAAAAAATAAAATAATTCCTCAAACCAAAAAACAAATTGTTGAGTATAATTGTTTAGAAAATAATGAATGAAGCTCACAAATAAAGAATTCATTAAAAAAATAGAAAAAAAATATACTTTTGAAAAAAATCCTACTGTCGCTGTGGCAGTTTCTGGCGGTCCAGATAGTATGTCCTTATTATTCCTCGTAAATGCTTTTATAAAATACAAAAAAGGGAAATTGATGGCTTTAATCGTAGATCATCGTATTAGAAAGAATTCTAAAGAGGAAGCTAAGTTTATTTCTACCTACTTGAATAAAAACAACATTAACTCTCAAATTCTAACTGCAAACAAAGATAAAGTGAGTAAGAAAAGTATGAATGAGGCTAGAGATAATCGTTATAATTTACTTACAGATTATTGTATTAAAAATAATATTTTGCATTTATTTATTGCTCATCACAAAGATGATAATTTAGAAACTTTTTTGAGTAGAAAGATAGCTGGTAGTGATTTTTATGGTTTAAAATCAATGTCTGAACTGTCATTGTACAACAGGGTCAATGTAATAAGGCCACTTTTAAATTTTTCCAAAGAAATGTTATTAGACTACAATAAGAAAAATAAAATAGAACATATTAAAGATCCATCAAATTTTAATTTAGATTATACTCGTCCTACAATAAGAAATTTTCTTAAAAAATCTGACCTGAAAACAATTAAAGAAATAAATAAAGATTTTGAAAATATACTTTTTTATTCACCATATTTCATTCAGATGATATATGAGATTCTTCTTAAAAATATTGTTCATGTTGACAGTAAACAAATTGTTATTAGCCCTCATAATATAAAAAATTTAAATGAAATTACTTCCGAAAATATTATACGAAGATTATATCAGTTTTTATTTTATCAATCTAACGCTCCTCGATCAAAAAAAACTAGAATCTTAATAAGTGAAATGAAGAAATTAAATTTTAATATTTTTAATCTCAAAGGTATGATTGTTAAAAAAAATCATGATTTTCTTACATTTTCAAGAAAATCTGTTTAATTTTCTACAAAACTATTGTGTTTTTATAATAAATTCCTATGTATTAATTAAATGAAAAACATAAGTAAAAACGTTGTATTATGGATTATAATTGGGTTGCTCCTAATTGTGCTTTTCAATCTTTTCCAGGGAAGTTCTAATAATAGAAATACTTCAAAAATATCCTTTTCTGACTTCATTGCTGCAACAGAAAGTGGAAATGTTTCTGAAGTTAATATCAATGGTAGCAACGTTACAGGATTTCTGAACGACGGGAGATCATTTAGCACGTATGTCCCTAATTATCCTAATTTGGTAGATAAATTAAACGAAAGTGGCGTGAAGATTACTGCTGAGCCCTCCGAAAGATCAATGCATCCACTTTTGAGTGTATTGCTGTCGTGGTTTCCAATGCTTCTATTAATTGGAGTTTGGATTTTCTTTATGCGCCAGATGCAAGGCGGTGGAGGAAAAGCAATGGGCTTTGGTAAATCTAAAGCTAAATTATTAAATGAAGCAGTTGGTAAAGTTACATTTGACGATGTAGCAGGTATTGATGAGGCTAAACAAGAATTAGAAGAAGTTGTTGAATTTTTAAAAGATCCTTCAAAGTTTTCCAGGTTAGGTGGTAAGATTCCAAGAGGCGCACTTCTAGTAGGTCCTCCAGGTACTGGAAAAACGTTACTTGCAAGAGCAATTGCAGGTGAAGCAAATGTTCCTTTCTTTTCTATTTCAGGATCAGATTTTGTTGAAATGTTTGTAGGTGTCGGAGCTAGTAGAGTTAGAGATATGTTTGAACAAGGTAAAAAAAATGCACCTTGTATAGTTTTTATCGATGAAATTGATGCTGTTGGAAGACACCGTGGCGCTGGTCTTGGGGGTGGAAATGACGAAAGAGAACAAACTCTTAATCAACTTCTTGTGGAAATGGATGGGTTTGAAGCAAATGCAGGTGTAATTATTATTGCTGCAACAAATAGACCAGACGTTCTTGATCCAGCATTGCTTAGACCAGGAAGATTTGATCGTCAAATAACAGTTAATAACCCCGATGTAATGGGAAGAGACAAAATACTTAAAGTTCATATTAAAAAAATTAAAGTTTCGCCAAAATTTGACTCAAAAATTATCGCAAGGGGAACACCAGGCTTTTCTGGAGCTGATTTAGCAAATTTAGTTAATGAAGCAGCATTATTAGCTGCTAGAAAAAATAAAAGAATGGTCACTCTTGAGGATTTTGAAAGTGCTAAAGATAAAGTGATGATGGGTGCTGAAAAAAGATCTATGGTTATGTCAGAAGATGAAAAAAAACTTACAGCTTATCACGAAGCTGGTCATGCAGTAGCAACCCTTCACTCACCTGCCTCTGATCCAATTCATAAAGCTACTATAATTCCGAGAGGCAGAGCCTTAGGTATGGTTATGAGACTACCAGAAAAAGATCAGCTATCTATGAGAAAAGATCAAATGAAAGCTCATTTATTAATAGCTACCGGAGGAAGAATTGCAGAAGAAATGATCTTTGGTAAAGATAAAATTACAAATGGTGCAGCAAGCGATATACAAATGGTGACAAATCTATCAAAAAAAATGATCACTGAATGGGGAATGAGTGAAAAATTAGGCCGTCTGAGATATAACAGTGACAGTGAGGAGGTTTTCCTTGGGCATTCTGTTGCACAATCAAAAAATTTGTCCGACTCTACAGCAAAACTAATTGATGAAGAGGTTAGGTCTCTTGCAGAAGAAGCTGAAAATAATTGTAGAAAAATTCTTCAAGATAATATTGAAGAACTGCATATAGTTGCTAAGGGTCTTTTAGAGTATGAAACATTATCGGGTGATGAAATTAAAGATTTAATAAAAGGTATAAAGCCAACCCGTGATGATTTTGATAATGATATAAATACACCAAAAAAACCTGCTAACTCTGTTCCAAAGACAGGTGGATCAGCTCCTGCACCAGCAAACTAATTTAATTACTTCACTTTATTTATTTTTTTGAATAAAAGACACAAATGTCTAAAATATTTGGTACCGATGGTATTCGGTGCTTAGTCAATGAAGAACCTCTTTCTGCAGAAACCTGTCTTAAAATATCAAAGACAGTAGCATTTCTTCTCAAAAAGAAAAATTCTAAAAATAGTAGGGTTGTGATCTGTAAAGATACAAGATTGTCTGGTTATTTATACGAACCGCTTGTTACAGCCGGATTTATTTCTATGGGTATGGATGTAATTTTAGTTGGTCCACTTCCAACACCTGCTGTACCATTGATGATTAAAACTTTAAGAGCTGATATTGGTGTAATGATTACAGCTTCTCATAATACATATGAATATAACGGACTTAAATTTTTTGACAGTACTGGATCAAAATTAAGTTCATCAATAGAGCAAAAAGTTGAAAATATAGTTTTAAATAATAAAAAATATTCTAAAGTAACAAACAGCACGTTTGTATCTGGAAATGCAAAAAGACTAGAAGATGCTTCAGGCAGGTACTCAGAATTTTTAAAGAGTACTTTAAATAAAACGTCATCCAAAAAAAAATTAAAAATTATTTTAGATTGTGCGAATGGAGCTACATACAATATAGCCCCAAATTTATTTTGGGAATTAGGTCATAATGTAATAGCCATAAATAATAATCCCGATGGTTTGAATATTAATAAAAATTGTGGCGCAGTTGACGTAAAATCACTTTCAGAAAATGTCATAAAAGAAAAGGCTGATATTGGATTTGCATTTGATGGTGATGGAGATAGGCTAATTGTTGTAGATGAAGAAGGAAAAGAAGTTGATGGTGATAAGATTATAGGATTACTATGTAAAAGTTATGTAAAACCTAGGAAAAAATCTAATCAACATGATGTTATTATAACAGTAATGTCTAATATGGGATTAGAAAATTATCTTACAAATAAATTAAAATTAAATATTAAACGAACAGCTGTTGGAGATATAAACGTTATAAATCAAATGAAAAAATCCAAATCTTTAATTGGCGGTGAACAATCAGGACATATAATCTTGTCAGAACACTCTAATACTGGCGATGGAATTTTAGCAGCTCTAAAAATTACTGAAATTTTGATATCAAATAAAAATAAGGCAAGTAAAATTTTTAATTTGTATAATGATTTTGCTCAGTCAAAAATTAATTTAACTTATAAAACAAAGAATACTAAATTATTAAAAATTCTTGGTAAGTTAAAAAATGATAAACTATATAATAATAAAAAAATAAGATCTCTTGTTAGGTTATCTGGAACTGAACCATTAGTGAGAATACTAGTTGAAGGACAAGAAATTACCGAGGTTAAAAAGAAGTCTTTAGAAATAAAAAGATTAGTAAGGCCCTATCTTGGTTAATAAATTTTTAGTACCTGCAGGTTTTAAAGATAGTTTAAATTTTGATGCATCTATTGAGCATAAATACAAAAATAGCATAATAAATTATTTTAGAGATAATGGTTTTACTTTAATTAAGACTCCACTAATTGAGTTTAGTAAAAATTTAGATCGCAATACTCTAACTTTAAAGACTAACAAAAAAAATGATCAATTAAGTATTCGAAATGATATAACTCCACAAATAATTAGAATTGCCTCATCTAGACTAGCCAATAAAATACGACCACTTAAACTATGTTATTATGGTGAAGTTGTCAGAAAAATGGGAACAATTTTAAGACCTGAAAGACAATTTCAACAAGTTGGCGCTGAGATTATAGGATCTGAAAGCTACAAGGCGGATGTAGAAATTATTAATCTTGCTTACGAAACTTTAAAAAAAATTGGAGTTAAAAATATCGTTATTGAAATTACAGCACCATTTTTTCTCGATAGTTTACTTAAAAAAATAACTAATAAAGATTTAAAAAATAAATTGAAAAAATATATTAAATTAAAAGATATTCATAATTGTTTAAAGTTATTGAAAAAAAATGAATTATATAATTCATTTAAAACTTTACATTTATGTTCTGGTTCAATTCAAACCAAAAAAAAATATATATCAAAGTTAAATAAAATAATAGGATTTTCAAATGAAGTTGAAAGACTGGTAAAAATTGCTAATTTAATTAAAACTTCAAAGAACGACTCTTTAAATATAGATTTTTTTGACTTACAAAAAAATAAAAATTACTACAAGGGGATAAAATTTACATTTTTTGCGAAAAATGTAAGAGGTGAAATAGCCGGAGGAGGCCGATATAATTTAAAATATGGTAGTAATTCTGAGACTGCTATAGGATACACGTGTTACATGGATACAATTTTAAGATCTTCATCTTTAATCAATCAAAATAAAAAAATTTTAATTGCATTCAATACAACTGATAAAATTAAACAAAAATTAATAAATAAAGGTTATAGTTTATTCAAAACTTTTGAAGATAATATTGATATAAAAAAAGAGGCAAAAAAGTTTGGAATCAAGTATTATCTGATTAATAATATAGTTAAGCAAATCTAATGTTTTATACGATAGTTGGAACCCAATGGGGAGATGAAGGCAAAGGCAAAATTGTTGATTGGATTTCTTCTAAAGCTGACTTGATAGTCAGATATCAAGGTGGAAATAATGCAGGTCATACAATTAAAGTAGATAATAATATTTATAAGCTTAATTTATTACCTTCAGGAATAATTAATAATAAAAAATGTGCTATTGGTAATGGCGTTGTTTTAGATCCGTGGGCACTAATTAATGAAATTGATAACCTTAAAGAACAAGGAATAGAAGTAAACGAAGACAATTTATATATTGCTGATAATATATGTTTAATTTTACCTCTTCATAAACTTCTTGATGAAATTAATGAAACCTCTAGAGGTAAAAAAGAACTAGGCACAACTAAAAAAGGCATTGGTCCAGCATACGAAGATAAAGTAGGTAGAAGAGCAATAAGAATTTGTGATTTAAAAGATCCAATATTTTTAAAACAAAAAATTGATAACCTTTATGAATTTCATAAAGATAAAATTTCAAAACATATTCATAAAATTACACATAATTATTATGAAGAACTTTTATCCATGTCTAATTATCTTAACTCTTTTAGTGTTCCATTATGGAAAATAATAAACGAATTAGGCCAAAAAAATAAAAATATTGTTTTTGAAGGGGCACAAGGTTCAATGTTAGACATTGATTTCGGAACATATCCTTATGTTACATCATCAAATACAATATCAGGGCAGATTTTCTCTGGCACAGGTTTTAGTGATAGAAAAAACCACAAAATTTTAGGAATTACAAAAGCATATACCACTAGAGTAGGATCAGGCCCATTTCCTACAGAGTTAACGGATAAGATTGGAGAACATCTGGGTGAAAAAGGTCAAGAATTTGGCACTGTCACAAAAAGAAAAAGAAGGTGTGGATGGTTTGATAGTGTTCTTTTAAAACAATCAATCAAACTTAATGGTATTACGGATATTGTACTTACTAAACTCGATGTTTTAGATGAGCTAAAAGAAATTAATGTATGCACTGGATATTTAATTGATGACAAACATTATGATTATTTACCAAGTGAAGAATTTTTATTCGATAAAATAAAGCCAATTTATAAAAAAGTTGATGGTTGGGAAAAATCAACTGCAGGAATTAACAAATTTAATGATCTTCCAGAAAATGCTAAAAAATATATTAAAATACTTGAAGATCTTATGGAAACTAATATTTCAGTTGTTTCAACAGGGCCAGACAGAAAAGAGACGATTGATATAAATGGAACTTTATCTAATATTTGAAATTTCTTTTTGAAGTTTTTCTAATGCTTTCTCTTCAATTTGTCTTACTCTTTCTCTACTAATTTTATACTTTTTACTCAAGTCTTCTAATTTTAAGGGATTTTCACTTAGTTTTCTAAGTTTTATAATTTCTTTTTCTCTTTCGTTTAAAACTTTAAAAGCTTTTGAAAATAAACTTCTACGATAATTAAGCTCATCTTTATTTTCAATAATTCTGTCATGAGTTTCTTGTTTATCTTCTATTAAATCCTGCCATTCAGTATCATGTTCTTCACCTAGTTTAACATTTAAAGATTGATCTGAAGTAAAAAGTCTATTTTCCATATCTATTACTTCACCTTCTTTTACATCGAGTCTAGTTGCAATTTCTCTAACATTTTCTGGTGATAAATTACCTGAGTCAATTGAGGTAAGTTGATTTTTAATTTTACGTAAATTAAAAAAAAGTTTTTTTTGTGCAGCGGTAGTTCCAATTTTTACTAAAGACCAACTATGTAAGACATATTCTTGAATTTGAGCTCTTATCCACCACATTGCATATGTTGCTAATCTAAAACCTTTTTCTGGATCAAATCTTTTAACTGCTTGCATGATACCAACATTACCTTCTGAAATTAAGTCTGTAACTGGTAAGCCATATCCTCTGTACCCCATTGCTATTTTGGCAACTAATCGAAGGTGACTTGTAACTAGTTTATGCGCAGCATCTGAATCTCCATGTTCCTTATAACGTTTAGCTAACATGTACTCCTCCTCTGCTGTGAGCATTGGAAATTTTTTAATTTCCTGCAAGTATACTGCTAAATTTCCTTCACTTGATAGTACCGGTAAATTCATAATACGCCTATACCACAAATAAAATATAATTTAATATTTAAGCAACAATTCTATTAAATTCTTAAAATCTTCAGGAATTTCAATATCAAAATTCATCCTTTTTTTTGATGTTGGATGATCAAAACCTAGATGATAGGCATGTAAGGCTTGTCTTTCAAAATTTTTTAAAATCATGAATTTATTAAATGTATTTTTATCTTTTCCAAATTGATTAATTTTACTTTTTCCATAAATCTTATCACCAATTATAGGAGAATTTTTAGAAGTTAGATGAAGTCTAATTTGATGTGTTCTTCCAGTATGTAAATGGCAGTCAACTATACTAGCAATACCAAAAGTTTTTTGTAATTTAATATCGGTTTTAGAATATTTTCCAAAACCCTTATTATTTAAACTCATTTTTTTTCTATTTTTTCTATTTCTCTCTATGTACCCTTCAATTGATTGATTATCAGGCATTCCCCAAACTATTGCTTTATATCTACGAGATATCGTATGTTCTTTGAATTGTTTGGCTAAATTAATATGAACATTATTATTTTTTGCAACAACAAGAATTCCACTTGTGTCTTTATCTAAACGATGGACTATTCCTGGTCTAGCATTATTATCTAAATTACTTAGTTGATTATTAGTGTAATGCATAAGAGCATTCACAAGAGTGCCGCTTTCATTTCCAGGAGCTGGATGCATTACTAAATTTGGAGGTTTATTTATGACGATTAGATCTTCATCTTCAAAAATAATGTTTAAGTCAATATTTTCAGCTGAATGTTTTGTTTCTTTTTTCAAGATAATATTTATAAAGTAATTTTCATTTTCTTTAGTTATGTAAGATGGATCTTTTATTTCCTTTTCATCAAGACTTACATTACCATTTAATATTAAAGTTTTTATTTGTGTTCTTGAATATCCTTCCAATTTTGAAACGAGCACTTTATCTAATCTTTGTGAACTTAATTGTTTATTTATAGTTAATTTAAGATTATAGAATTCGTTCATGTCTCAAAAAATTCTTAAATTTATTGTAATATTTTTAGGTATATTAATTGTTATTTGTTTTTTAGCTCTTGTTTATGGTTTGTATATAAAAACAACAAAAAAACAAAGTAATTTAGAAACAAATTTAATTGATTATAATTTAAATTTGGAAAAAGGGCATAAAATTACAGATATAGATATGATTGATAATAATAGGATTTTGTTTACAATAAAAAGTAATGATAAAGTTTATGCTTTAATATATGATATACAAACATCAAATATTATAAAAATAGATACATCTAATGAATAAAGTTAATAATTTTGAAAATAATTTAAAAAAACTTGAGTCTATTGTAGAGAAATTAGAAAATGGTGAAGTTGATTTAGAAGAATCTGTAAAACTTTACGAAGAAGGAATGAATTTAAAAAAAGCATGTGAGGAAAAATTAAAAAGTATTGAAAGCCAAATTAAAAAAATTAAGCAAGAAAACAATAAAGTCACAAAAGAAGATTTTAAGTAATTTTCAAATTTGAGTAAAAATCTAAAAATAAGACTTGATCAGCTTTTAATGGATAGAAACTTAGCTGATACTAAATCAAAGGCCCAATCTATGATTATGGCCGGCCAAGTTTATGTAAACGATAAAATTATTACCAAAAGTGGTAACAGTTTTAATGAAAACTCAAAAATAAAAATTAAACAACTTCATCCTCCATGGGTATCAAGAGGTGCATTCAAATTACTGAAAGCGATTGATCATTTTAAGATTGATATTGAAAATAAAATTTGTCTAGATATCGGTTCATCAACTGGTGGATTCACAGAAGTTCTTTTAAAAAAAAACGCTAAAAAAATATATTCTATTGATGTCGGTACAAATCAACTTCACGAAAAATTAAAAAAAGAAAAAAAAATTATCAGTATAGAAAATTTTAACGCTAAATATTTAGATAACTCAATAATTCATGAAAAAATTAATTTGGTAGTCTGTGATGTTAGTTTCATTAGTCTAACAAAGGTTATAGAACCTAGCTTGAAGCTTTTATCAAGTAAAGCTGAGATTATTTCACTAATTAAGCCGCAATTTGAAACTAATAAAATAAATTTGAAAAAAGGTATTGTGAAAGATCCATTGATTCATGAACAAGTATGTAATGATATATCGAATTGGTTTAAAAAAACAATTAAGGTTGAAGTTGTAGGTTTAGTCGAAAGTCCAATTACTGGACCAAAAGGAAATAAAGAATTTTTGATTTACAGTATTTTACAGAAATCTTAAACAATGATCAGCTATAGTTGTGGCAACCATTGCTTCACCAACAGGAACAGCTCTTATACCAACACATGGATCATGACGACCTTTAGTAGATATTGTTGTTTCTTTAAATTTTGTATTAATTGTTTTTTTTGTCGATAATATTGAACTTGTCGGTTTTACTACAAATCTAGTAATTAATTCTTGGCCCGTTGTAATGCCCCCAAGAACTCCACCATTATTATTTGAAAGAAATAAAGGTTTTTTATTTTTTATTCTCATTTCATCAACATTAGAAATTCCAGTTTCATAAACACTGCTAAATCCATTTCCCATTTCTACTCCCTTAACAGCATTAATAGACATCAATGCCTTAGCAATATCAGAGTCTATTTTTTCATAAATAGGTTCTCCTAATCCAGCTGGCAAACCTTTCACTCTAATTTCAATTATTGCACCTAAAGAGGAACCAGATTTTCTTGCAGTTTGTATTTCGTTTTCCCATATTTTAATAATTTCTTTATCAGGACTCCAAAAATTATTTTTTGGAATAAAATTATTATTCCAATTATCATAATTAATTTTATGATTACCTATTTGAATTAATGCACCTGTTATTACAACTTGATTTTTAATTTTATTTTTTATGATTTTTCTTGCTATTGCCCCTGCTGCTACTCTCATTGCAGTTTCTCTAGCACTAGATCTACCACCACCCCTATAATCTCTTATGCCATATTTTTTCCAATATGTATAATCTGCATGACCTGGTCTAAATTTACTTTTGATATCACCATAATCTTTTGATCTTTGATCTTGATTGTAGATAATTAGAGAAATAGGATGACCTGTTGTTTTTCCCTCAAAAGTTCCAGATAATATTTCAACTTTATCCTCTTCTTTTCTTTGAGTTGTAAATTTTGACTGACCAGGTTTTCTTTTATCTAAATAGGGTTGAATATCTTTTTCAGTTAAATTTATGTTTGATGGCACTCCATCGACAACACAACCAATAGCTTTGCCATGGCTTTCTCCCCATGTGGTAAAGTTAAAGATTTTTCCTATTGAATTAGAAGTCATTTTTTAGAATTTGTAAATTCACCTAATAATTCTGAAACACTTTCACTCTCATCAACTGCAACCATTCCTACAGTATGATAGCCACAATCGACGTGTTGTATCTCACCAGTAACGGCACTCCCAAGATCACTTAAGAGATACAAAGCAGAATTTCCAACATCTTGCTGATTTACATTTCTTTTAAGTGGAGCATTAAGTTCGTTCCATTTCAGAATAAATCTAAAATCACCTATTCCTGATGCTGCCAAAGTTTTAATTGGGCCAGCACTAATGGCATTAACTCTTATATTTTTTTCTCCCAAATCAACTGCTAAATATCTAACACTTGCCTCTAAAGCTGCTTTTGCAACTCCCATAACATTATAATGAGGCATAACTTGTTCTGATCCATAATATGTTAAAGTTAAAATTGATCCACCATTATTCATTAAAGGTTCTGCTAGCCTACAAGCCTCTGTAAAAGAATAACATGATATATGCATAGTTTGTTTAAAATTATCAGAAGATGTATTGTAATATTTACCTCTTAATTCATCTTTGTTGGAAAAACCAATTCCATGAACAAGAAAATCTAATTCACCCCATTTATTTTTAAGTGTTTCAAAAACGTTATTCATACTTTGTGAGTCTGAAACATCACAAGGAATAATAGTGTTAGACCCTATTTCTTCTGCAAGTGGCTGAACTCTTTTCTTAAGAGCTTCTCCTTGATAAGTAAGTGCAATTTCTGCTCCCTGTTCTGCTAATTTTTTCGCAATACCCCAAGCAATAGATCTATCATTTGCCACTCCCATAATCAGACCTTTTTTATTTTGCATCAACATATTGTAAATCAGTGTTTTTTTATAAATATAGATATATATACTTATAAAATAATATTCATATCTATAATATGCAATCAAATCAAAAATTAATAAATTCTGATAAAAAACCAATTGAACTTTTTCAAGAATGGTTTGAAGAGGCAAAGAAAAGTGAAATCAATGATCCAAATGCTATGAACCTTGCTACTATATCTTCTGATGGCAAACCCAGCTCGCGAATTGTTTTACTTAAATCATATGATGATAAAGGGTTTGTTTTTTACACAAATTCAAATAGCAAAAAAGGTAGAGCAATTAAAAACAACGATAGTGTAGCTTTAAATTTTCATTGGAAAACACTTCAAAGACAAATAAGAATAGAAGGTAATGTTTCACAAATTTCAAATGCTGAAGCTGATGAATATTATAATTCAAGGCCACTAGGAAGTAGAATAGGAGCTTGGGCTTCATTACAATCAGAAGAATTAGATGATAGATCGACATTAACTAAAAGAGTAGAAGAGTTTGAAAAAAAATTTTCAGATAATGATGTACCAAGACCTTCACATTGGAATGGTTACTTAGTAGCACCTATATTAATTGAATTTTGGCAAGATATGCCATTTAGATTGCATGATAGACTTGAATTCCGTATGGAAAATGATGGTTGGGTTACAAGAAAATTATATCCTTAATTATCTTCTTTCCATTTTTGTAAAATCCAAGAACTAGAATTTGATTTATTATCACCACCTATACCCCAAAGTAACCGTATATTATTTTTTTCACAGAATATTGATTCTGGTGTTGTATTATTATTTCTATCACCTCCATTTGCAAATTTAATAATTGATTTTGGATATTTATTTTTTACTTTTTTAAGACCATCGATGCACGTCTTATCTCCATCATCAAATTCTATAACATCAATAACATTTTTTAACTCATTCATAATTATAGTTCTTTCAATAAAAGGAAGAAATTCCTTACCCTTCTTTTTTTGAAGCCATAAATCAGAATTTAGCAAAACTACAACTTCACCATGTTTAGCAGCTTCTTTAATTAATTTTATATGACCACTGTGAATTGGGTCAAAACCTCCACTGACAACAACTATTTCACGCATACTTATTTCTCCATTTTTCTGGATCTTCTAAAAATTCTTTTAAGTTTGAAACCTTATCTTCAGAATATATTTTTTCACTTTCAATATAATGTATTATATCTTTCCAAGTACACAGCGAGTGCATATTTACATTTAATTTAAATAATTCTGATTCATTGAAATTAAAAATATCATAATAAAATATTACAAATATATCTTTAACTTTTAATCCAGCTTCACGCATTGCGTTAATAAAAATTATTTTACTACCTCCATCAGTAGCTAGATCTTCAACTAAAAGAGCTTTTTGATTTTTTTCAAATTCACCTTCAATTTGTTTGTTTTTTCCAAAACCTTTTGTTTTTTTTCTAATATAAATCATTTGTTTATCTAATTTTTGAGAAATAAAAGCAGCATAGGGAATTCCAGCAGTCTCTCCACCAGCAATAATTTCTGTCTCAATATTATTTTTAGTTAAATAATCTATGGCTTTATCAATTATAAAATTTCTTTCTTTTGTAAAAGAAATAATTTTTCTACAATCAACATAAACAGGACTAGCCAAGCCTGATGTAAGAGTAAAATATTTATCAAATGAAAAATTAATAGACTTTATATCTACTAATATTTTAGCTATCTCTTTTGACATTTTTTTAAGTTATTTGTGCAATATGTTCAAATGATAAATTTCCAGGCACAATCATTATTGGTATTCTTAGGTTTGTAATTTCATTACTTACCAGAGAAGTTATTATTGGACCTGGGTTTTTACTATTTGGATCAGTATTGGCAGCTAAAACAAGAACATTAATATTTTTTTCCTCATCTAATAATTGTTTTAATTCAGCTATAGTATCACCCTCTCTTAAAGAGAGGGCAGGATAGTCACCTGTTCTTTCTTGGACAAATGAGGCAGCTTTTTTAAGAATTGTTTCCGCTTCTTCTCTAGCTTCCTCTTTCATAATGTCTGTAACACCCTTGGTTGTTAGAACATCCAAAGGCTCTATAAATGTTGCAATTATAATTTTTCTTCCCGTTTTTTTTGATCTTGCACAAGCATATTCAAGAGCTGTATTCATTTCTTCTGAATTATCTGCAACAACTAGAATATATCGATCATCACTCATTTACTTCTCCTAAATAAAGCAGCAGCAATAAAACCTGAAACTATTGAAAAGATAATTACAAAAACTCCGTATGTAGCTGCATTTTCATTAGCAAAATCAAATATTTGACTTCCTATACCAGTTTTTTTTATAACTATATTTTTTTGATCAGTACTCATAATTGTATTATTTCTTATATAGTAAATATCAACATTATAAATCCCTGGTATTGTATTTGTTGGAAAAAAAACACTAGTTTGAAATAATTTATCTTTGACCTTTTTCATTTCAAAACTTTTATAAAATGATTGTTCTTTTTTTATTCTAACAAAATTTTTATTCCAATTTTTTTGGTCATTTTTGAAAATAAAATTTTGATTAAAAGTCTTATTATTTAAAATTTTTTCAAAACTTAGATCCTCATTAATTAATATTGATTCAGGCAAGATTTCGTTAATTTCTTTTGAGGAGGATAAAAAGAATAAAGATGGAATGTTACTATAGGTAACGTATTGAGCATTTATCCATATTCCAAAATACCTCTCTTTTTTTTGTATTCTCATTTTTGATGGTGGCCCTTTTATTGTCAAAAGTGTTTCATGATCATCTTTTAGTAATCCAAAAATAATAATTTCTTTTCCATTAAAATCTGTTTTTAATTCAATACTATCCTCAGATAAGTCAAAGTAAATTTCTTCAGCATGAAGAAAGTTATAAAAAAAAATTATAGTCAATAAAATTGTTAGATTAAAAGCAAACTTTATATATAAATTTTTAATCATCTATTTTTGTCACTTCTAAAATATAAAATTCTAAATAAAATCCAATTAATGCAAAAATTGATACTAATAAAAAAGATGCTTTCTCAATCAATATATCAACCACTAATATATCTTTTTGCATAAGCATATAAATTGGAATTACAGTGGATAAAATAATAATACATAGTTTTGCAAATGAATCATTAAATAATATGTCTTTAAATATTTTATTAAGATCTTTTTTAATAAATACTCTGAAATTTGACCAAATATAAATTTTGTTAAATGAATTTATAACAATTATTAGAATTAAAAAATATTCAATATTCTTTAGATTAAATTCTATAGTTGTAAAAATAAAATATATGAAGAGACAAACTACGATCAAAAAATTAATTGAAAAATTAAATATTGATATCATATTATTACCAATGAAAATAAATCATTAGGTCTTAAAACTAGATCTGTAAAAATTTTACCACAGACACCCAGTACTAATATAGCCAAAATACCTCTTAAATATTCTGCTTTTAATTTAGATCCAAAAATTACACCAATTTGTGCACCAATTACTCCTCCAAATATCATTAGTGCAGACAGCACAATATCTACATTATAATTTATGTAGGATTGAAAGAATGTTGCATTAGCAGTAACAAAAATGATTTGAAATAAAGATGTCCCAACTACTATACTTGTTGGCATTCCAAGTATATATACCATTGCAGGTATCATTATAAATCCTCCTCCAACTCCCATCATTGCCGACATTACTCCAACTGCGAACCCTATTAATACAGGTGGTATCGCACTTATATAAAGTTTTGATCTATGAAAGCGAACTTTGAATGGAAGTCCGTGAAACCAAGAATGTTGATGTAGTTTTGTTCTTTTAGTGTTTTTTGCTCTATAATGTTTTATTGTGGTTCTAGCGCTTTCAAAAGCCATACTAAAACCAATAAAACCTAAAAAGAAAAGAAATAATAACTGAATAACTAAATCTATTTGCCCAAAGTTTTTCAGATAACTGAAAATATTTACGCCAACTGTGGATCCAATTAAACCACCCATTAAAAGGAATATACCCATCTTTATATCAACATTTCTTTTTCTCCAGTGAGCAATAAAACCCGAAACTGAAGTTGCTAAAACGTGCGGAGCTTCAGAACCAACAGCTACAACTGGAGGTATGCCTAAAAAAATTAATAGTGGTGTCATTAAAAATCCACCACCAACACCAAAAATTCCTGAAAGTATTCCTATACTCATACCAATAAAGATAATGAGAAAAATATTGACGTTCATTTCAGCTATTGGAAGGTAAATTGACATGTTTTTTTATAAATTTTATATAATTATTACTTAATAAGTACAAATTATATTTATTTTAGAAAATTATATAAAATTATTTAGAACTATGATTCCGATATAACTAACAATTCCAACACAACATGCTGCAGAAAAACCAACATAAAATGGTCTTATACCTAAGCTTTTTAAAGAAACTAAATTTGTACTTATACCAACAGCTGCCATTGCTATTGCTAAAGAATACTCAGCGATAGATTTAATAATATTGATGATTAATTGCCAGCTATTATTCGTTAATATTTCAAAAGCTAAACTACTATTTTGAATTCCATAATCTCCAATTGATCTTATAAGACCCATAAGAATAAAACCAATTATGAAAATTGGAAACATAGATATTATTGATGGTTTGCTATTATTTTCACCAATATTATTTCTTAGATACATATAGCTTATTGTAGGAATGACAATTATCATACTAACATTTCTTACTAATTTTGTAATCGTTGCGATATCCATAGTTTTTGGTGAATTGAATTGCTCCGCATATATCAATCCAGCACCAGCAACTTGAGCTGTTTCATGTATTGAAGTTCCAAGAAATAATCCTGTTGCTAACTCATCTCCATTAAAAAGATAATAGGCCATAAATGGATAGAGGAACATTGCAATTATTCCAAATATTGTAATATTAGCTATGGCATAAGCAACTTCCTCTTTATCAGCATTAATTGCAGGACTAGTTGCTACAATTGCAGATGCTCCACAAATACTTGTTCCAACTGCAATTAATGATCCCATTTTGGAAGAAACATTTAATAACCTGCATAAATAATTTACCACCAAGATTGATATAATAATACAAGCAATAATAAGAGGTATTCCAATTATTCCAACTTTAAAAATATCTAAAAGTCCCAGTCTAATACCAAGACATATTATTCCTAATCTTAGAATAAATTTTAAAGAAAACTTAATTCCTTCTAATAAAAAATTATTAATATGAAATATATTTCCTATCAAAAGACCAAATATTATTGACAACATTATTGGTGATATTGGGCTTTTTTTTAAATTTAAAATTTCTATTCCAATAAAATCACTTAGGTATATGCATGAATAAGCAATTACAAAACAAAAGATAATTCCAGGGAATATTTTATATATTGAGCTCACCATTTAAAACATTCTTTATACAAAAAAAATATTTTTTATATATTTATATTAAGCTAAAATATTTTTTGCAGTATTCCATTCTTCTTGAGTATTTATATTGAAAAAATTCTTTTCCTGGCTTTTGTCAAATTCAACAAATTTATATTTGTGTCTTTTAACCCAATACATAATTTTACTATTTTTTAATTTTAACTCATTTTCTAAACTATTTATTAAAGATATATGCCACATTGCTATTACAGGATGATGCCTGCTATTTGACCTTGCAATCAATATTTCTGTGTTTTTATCACATGCTTCTAAGAACTTATCTAAAAGATTATCGGGTAAAAATGGGGTATCACTTGGAACTGTAAAAACCCATTCTATGTTTGTGCAATTTTCTTTAACCCACAACATAGATGTGTGAATCCCTGCTAAAGGCCCCATAAAACCTTTAAATCTATCTTCAATTATTGGGTAATTAATTTTCTTAAAATTTTCTAAGTCATTAGCATTTATTATTATTTCATTATTATATTTTTTAAGCTTCTTTATTGTTTTGTCTAAGATTGTAATTCCATTTATTTTAGCAAAAGCTTTAAATCCACCTCCAAATCTTTTCGATTGACCACCAGCAAGTATGGCAAACAAAATTTTTTTCTTATTTATGATCAATTCTTTGTTCCCCAGAAAGTGCTAAATATTTTTTTCCTTTTGCTCGTCCAATAAGTGTTAAATTCGAACCTCTCGCTAACTCTACACCCCATGCTGTGAAACCTGATCTAGAAATTAATATTGGAATGCCCATTTTTATAGTTTTAATAACCATTTCACTAGTCAGTCTTCCTGTAGTGTAAAAAATTTTATTTGAAGAGCTAATTTTTTTTAAAAACATAAAACCAGCAATTTTATCTACAGCATTATGTCTCCCTACATCTTCCATATAAATTAAAGGTTTATTATTATGAATAATGGCACAACCATGTATTGCTCCTGTTTCTAAATACAAACTCGGTGTTAATGTAATTTTTTTTGAAATTTCATAAATCCATTTATGTTTAATTTTCTTTTTGGATTTTAACTTTGATTTTTTTATTTCCTCATAGATATCTCCAAATACCGTGCCTATTGCACAACCACTAGTTGTTATTTTCTTTCTTAATTTATTTTCATAATTTGTTTTACGTTTTGTTCGTACAACAACCACACCTAAATTTTTATCAATTTCAACTTTTGAAATTATGTCATTTTTCTTAAGCATATTTTGATTTAATAAATACCCAACTGCAAGATATTTTGGATGATCACTAATAGACATTAGGGTTACTATCTCTTGATTATTTAGAAAAATTGTAAGGGCCTTTTCATTAATAACTTTAGAAATTATTTTATTCCCTCTCTCATCAAAACCATTTAGTTTTGTAATTAAGGACTTGTTATTAATATCAGGTGAGACTAAATATTTCTCTTTTTTTGCCATATGTTGTAATTAAACTAATAATATAAATGAACATATTAGAAATTTTCACAAATTCCATACTATTAATTATTACTCTTGATAATGAACTATGGGACATTATACTTTTATCCCTATTTGTAAGTTTTACTGCTCTAATAATTGCATCATTATTGGGTTTTATTGTAGGGTATTTTTTTGCAATTTATAATTTTTATTTCAAAAAAATTATTTTAATAATCATTAACTCATTAATGGGAATTCCTCCAGTTGTAGTTGGTTTAATTGTTTATTTTATGTTTGCATCCGGTGGACCTTTAGGTATCTTACAGCTTCTATATACACCATCTGCTATGATTATTGCTCAGACTATAATAATTTTTCCAATAATTGCTTCATTGTCTCATGAGATATTTTCTAAAAATTGGTTTGAATTTAAAGATCAAATAAGATCATTAAATATTCCTTTTTGGGGTTCTGTAAAACTTTTATTTAACCATAGTTATTTTTTATTAATAACAACATTATTATCTGCTTTTGGAAGAGCAATTTCAGAAGTTGGTGCAGTTATGATTGTAGGTGGTAATATAGATCATTATACACGAGTAATGACCACTGCTATTTCGTTAGAAACTAGAATGGGAAATTTAGAATACGCTATGGCATTAGGTTTAGTTTTAATATCAATAACAATAATTATTTACTCTCTTGTATATTTATTAAATAATAGATCTATTAAATGAAAATAGTAGGAATTGTTGGCTGGAAGGACTCAGGGAAAACAACTATTGCAACTAAAATTATAAATAAACTTAGCTCTAAAAATTTTCGTGTTGGATCAATCAAACATGCACATCACGAATTTGATATTGATCATGAAAATACAGATAGCTTTAAGCATAGGTTAGCGGGTTCTTCCCAAGTAATAGTTAGTTCATCAAAACGATGGGTTAAAATATCAGAGCTAAACAATTCAAAAGAAAAAACATTAGATGAATTAA
>CACGDO010000012.1 GCA_902571865.1 uncultured Alphaproteobacteria bacterium
ATAAAAGCTGGCTTAAAAATATTAAAAAGTGGAAATTTATCTAACTTCATCGGTGGTTGGGAAAAAGACTTCTATGGAGGAAAAAAAATTATTCAAATGGAAAAAAATTATGCCAAAGCTTTTAATGTAAAATATGCTATTTCAGTAAATTCATGGACTAGTGGTTTAATTTGCGCCATTGGAGCAATAGGGATAAATCCTGGCGATGAGGTAATTCTTCCCCCATGGACAATGTCAGCTTGTGCATCATCAATTCTTCATTGGAATGCTATTCCAGTATTTGCAGATATAGAAGAAGATACCTTATGTATTGATCCTGAGTCTATAAAAAAAAATATTACAAAAAAAACTAAAGCGATAATGTGTGTAGATATTAGTGGTAAATCTTCAAATTTGAATGAAATAAAAAAAATTGCACGGAAATATAATTTAAAAATTATTTCTGACTCAGCGCAATCACCTTTTGCAACCTACAATGGAAAAAAATGTGGAACATTAGTTGATATTGGGGGCATAAGTTTAAATTATCATAAACATATACATACAGGGGAAGGTGGAGTTATTTTTACAAACAATAAATTATATTCTGAAAAATGTAAAATGATAAGAAATCATGGAGAAGCTGTTTTAAAAAATAGAAAGTTTCCATTAAGTAACATGCTTGGTAATAATTTTAGAATGGGCGAACTTGAAGCAGCTATCGCAATTGAGCAATTAAAAAAATTAAACAATATTGTAAAAAAGAGAGAGAGAATTGCTAATTACTTAACAAAGGGATTGAAAAATATTAAAGGTTTAAAACTTCCCAAGATTTATAATGATCTTTCAAATGTTTATTATACTTACCCTATTATTTTAAAAAAGGAGTATAATTTTGATAGAAAAAAGATATTAGCATATTTTAAAAAATATAAAATTTCAAATATGGGTTCTGGTTATGAAAACCTTCATTTACTCCCTCTTTTTCAAAATAAACAAGTTTATGGTAATTCAAACTTTCCATGGAAATCTGAATTTAATAAAAGAAATATTTCATATAAAAAAGGCATTTGTCCTATAGCTGAGATAATGAATGACAAACTTTATATTGGTTACTCTGGAATATCACACTTCGATCTGAATAAAAGCGATGTAGATTATTTAGTTAAAATTACTAAAATTATTTTTAATAAAAAGGATATTTATTTATAATTAAATTTTTAAAATAAATTTTTATTAATATATTTTTGAAAATTTTTTTGTTAGGATAGAATTAAGAAGTTTAATGCAAAAATAATTTTTGAGTATAGATAAGGTAAGATTTGATGAAGATAATAGCTGTAGTTCAGGCTAGAATGAGGTCGACTAGATTGCCAAATAAAGCAATGAAAAAAATTAATAGTATTCCCATAATTCAAATTCTTTTCTCAAGACTCTCAAAAAGTACTTGTATAGATGATATTATTTTAGCAACATCTGAAGATAAAAGTAACCTGCCTTTAATATCACATATTTCAAATTTAGGTTACAAACACGAAATTGGAAGTGAAGAAGATGTCTTAGATAGATACTTACAAGTTGCCAAAAAACATAAGGCAGAAATAATTGTCCGCATTACTGGAGATTGTCCACTTGTGGACCCGTTAATTGTTGATCAGTGTATTAAAGAATTAATTAATTCAAATATTGATTATTGTACAAATACTTTTCCACCTACTTTTCCAGACGGATTTGATGTGTCAGTGATGCGTATTAATGCTTTAAAAAAAACTGCAAAAGAGGCAACTGATAAATTTGATAGAGAACATGTTACATCTTATATTAAAAAAAATAATAATTTTTCAAAAAAAAATATTGTATCAACTTATGATTGGTCAATGTTAAGATTGACAATTGATAACACAGAAGATTATGAAGTTATATCTCAAGTGTTTAAACACTTTTCACCAAATATTTATTTCTCCTGGCTTGACGTTGTTAATCTTTATAAAAAAAATCCAAGTATATTTAATACCAATAAACATATAAAAAGGAATGAAGGTTCAATTATAACTAAAAAAGAAAGTAAATAAAAATATCATACTAGTTTTAAAGTTATGAATTGCTTATAGTTATTAATTATTATGTTTTTATTTCGTCTTGATGCAGGACCAAAAATTGGATTTGGCCATTTATTTAGATGTAGATCTATTGCACAATCTTTAATCACAAAAGGTCAATCTTGTATTATGATCGGTCCAGACAAAATTTATTGTGAAAATTTGGATAAAAAATTATTCAAAAAATGGATACCTATGAAATGGTCTAATTCAACTATTGATGCAGAAAAAATTTGTAAAATTGGAAAAAAGTTTAATGCAAATAAAGTTATTTTAGATGATTATCGTGTTGATGAAACATATCAACTTATTCTAAAAAAAAATAAGTTTAAATGGTTACAATTTGAATCAAGATATAATAATAAAATTTTAGCTGACATAATACTTAATGCTAGTCCTGGTGCAAAAAAAACTAATTATAATTCAAGTATACTTAATAAAAATGTAAAATTTTTACTTGGCCCAAATTATGCACCATTAAGAACTGATTTTAAAAAAATAAAAAGACGAAATTCAAAAAGAGCAGTAAAAAATATTTTACTTACTTTTGGAGGTGGAGATGATAAGGGAGTAATTAGTTTTGTTTTAAATAATTTAATTGAATATTTAACTGTTGAAAAAAAAATAAAAATTATATCTGGTCTATCAAATCCAAATAATTCTAATATCAAAAAATGGATTAAAAAAAATGGTTTTGGAAAAGTTGAATTAAAAATTAACCCAGAAAATGTTCCAGAAATAATTTCTAGTTGTGATTTGGCAATTATTAATGGTGGCATGACATCCTATGAAGTGGCTTATGTAGGATTGCCAATGATAATCATAACTACCGCAGAAAATCAGAAAAAAAATGCGGAAGCTTGGGTTAAAAAAGGATCAGCTGTTTATGCTGGCTCATACGATAATTTATCTAAAAAAAAATTAATTGATTCCTTTAATAATCTTGTTAATTCTAGTAAAATAAGAGATTTGCAATGTATATCTTCAAAAAAAATTACTAAAGGTTTTGGGTCTGATAATGTGGCTTCTAAATTGATTGAATTAAAGCAAGCAAAGGAGGAATTTTAATGACAGATGTTGGTCAAAATATTGACGCAAAGAATGCTCAATGGTCTTTTTCTGGCGACGTAGCTAAAACTTTTTCAGAACATGTTAAGCTATCTGTACCGCTATACAGTGAAGGTCAAGAATTAACTGCAAATGTTAGCGAATTCTTTATATCGAAAAATAGTGTTATTTATGATTTAGGGTGTTCACTAGGCACTTTAACATCTATGCTTGCAGATAGGCATATTTCTAAATCGGCTAGAGTTATTGGTATCGACAATGAAAAAGATATGATTAATGAAGCACAAAAAATAAATAAAAGAAAAAATATCAAATTTTTTGCAGATGATATTGTTTCAATGGAATTTGAAAAATCAAACTTTATTAGTTGCTATTATACAATACAGTTTATACACCCAAGTGTAAGACAAATTGTATTTGAAAAAATTTATGACTCACTTAATTGGGGTGGAGGTTTTGTATTATTTGAAAAAGTAAGATCAAATGATGCTAGATTTCAAGACTATATTACTCAATTATATAATGAGTTTAAGTTAAAGCAGGGTTTTACCCCTGACAACATTATCTCCAAATCACTTAGTCTTAAAAGTGTTCTTGAGCCATTTTCAACACAAGGAAATATAGATATGCTTAAAAGAGCTGGATTTAAAGACATTATTACGATTCAAAAATATTTATCATTTGAAGGTTTTTTAGCAATTAAATAAATTGATATGAAAGAGCATGAATATTGGGAAAGTTTAGGTAAATCAGCTTGCCCAGATGATATTGCAAGAGATTTGTCAATAGAGGCTATTAAAAAATGGATACCAAAAAATGCGAATATTTTAGATTTAGGTTGTGGAAATGGATATTGCACATTTAAATTTAATGAATTAAAAAACGCTTCAATATTAGGTGTTGATTACTCCTCAAGCAGCGTTGAGGCGGCAAAAAAATTTTTACAAATTTCAGATATAAAAAACAAGAACGAAATTTCTTTTAAAGTAGGTTCTGCTTTAGATTTATCAGATTATTATAAAAAATTTAATACTGTAATTACAATACGATGTTTAATTAATGTAGGTGATTTTGATAAGCAAGTTGAAGCTTTAAGGCAAATTCATAAATCTTTAGATTCTAACGGAATTTATCTTATGTGTGAAAATGTAATTTCTGGATTAAGTCTAACTAATAAATTTAGATCTAAAATTGGACTTTCAGAAATTAAAACTAGATGGCATAATAATTATTTAGATGAAGAGAAATTTATTCCTGAAATCAAAAAATTATATAAAATTATCCAAATAGATCATTTTTGCAGTACATATTTTTTTATATCAAGAATTGTTAATGCATGGCTTGCAAATCAAAAGGGTGAGGAACCTAAATACAATGACCCAATAAACGAAATGGCAGCTAAATTACCGAATATAGGAGAATTTGCACCAATGAGACTTTTTATACTTGAGAAAAAAAATGTTTGAACTTTTTAAAAAAAAAAAGAAACAATTTAGATCATACCCTTTTATTATTGCTGAAATGTCAGGGAATCATAATCAATCATTAAAGCGTGCACTTAAACTTGTAGAAGCAGCTCATCAAGCAGGAGCTGATGCAATAAAGTTACAAACTTATACAGCTGATACAATGACAATTAATAGTGATAAAGATGAGTTTTCAATTAAAGATAAAAATTCACTTTGGAATGGTCAGTCACTTCATAAATTATATCAAAAAGCATACACACCATGGGAATGGCATAAAGAAATAATCAATACAGCTAATAAATTAGGTTTAATTTGTTTTAGCTCTCCTTTTGATGAAAGTGCAGTTGATTTTCTTGAAAAACTAAATGTACCAGCTTATAAAATAGCATCATTTGAATGTATTGATTTACCTCTAATAAAAAAAGTTGCTAGTACTGGAAAGCCAATAATAATATCTACAGGTATGGCAACTATCACTGAAATATCCGAGGCAGTAGATGCAGCTAGATCAGTAGGATGTAAAAATCTTGCACTTTTAAAATGTACTTCAACCTATCCATCAGATCCCAAATATTCAAACATTAAAACAATATCACATATGAAGAATTTGTTTGGTTGTGAGATAGGTATTTCAGATCATACGTTGGGAATCGGTACTTCAATAGCTGCTGTAGCTTTTGGTGCTAAAATTATTGAAAAACATTTAACATTATCACGTAAAGATGGTGGTGTAGATTCAACATTCTCTTTAGAACCTAGTGAGCTTCGTGATCTAGTTGAAGAATCTAGAAGAGCATACGACTCTATAGGATCTATAAAATATGGACCAACAAAGTTAGAAATTAGATCAGTAAAAAGAAGAAGGTCATTATATATTGTAGAGGATTTAAAAAAAGGAGAAATACTAACTGATAAAAATTTGAGAAGAATAAGACCTGGTCTTGGACTTCCTCCAAAGTTTTATGAAATCTGTTTAGGAAAAAAATTAAAAAAAAATGTAAAAGCAGGTACTCCAGTAAGTTGGGATTTATTTTAATTCATTATTTAATAAAATGAATAAAAATAAAAAAATAATTGCAATAGTTGAAGCAAGAATGAATTCGAGTAGACTTCCAGGAAAGCATTTACTTCAAGCAAGTAATATACCAATGATTGGACATTTAATTATGAGGTTAAAAACAGTAAAGTTAGTTGATGAAATTGTAATTGCGATGACAACTCTTAAAACAGATGACTCTCTGGAAAAATATGTAAAAACTCAAGGTGTAAATATTTATCGAGGTGATGAAAATGATGTAATGGGAAGAGTGCTTAAAGCATCAATAAAATATAATGCAGATATAATATGTGAAGTAACAGGTGATTGCCCAATAATTGATCCTTTTTTAGTTGAACACGCTATAAATACTTTTTTGTTTAATAATATAAGTTATTTGAATAATGCAAGGCATGGTCTGCCTGATGGAATGGGTTGCCAGGTTTTTACTACTGAAGCATTAGCAAAATCATATGATTTAACTTCAGATTCAAAAGATAGAGAACATGTGACATTACATTTTAAAAGAAATCCAAAAATTTTTCCTACAATTTATCTTCCAGCACTCAAAGAATATTATTGGCCAGAATTGCGAGTAACTCTAGACGATGAAGATGATTATAAGGTTATCAAAACTATAATAAAATTTTTTTATAAAAAAAATATACTTTTTAATTGTACAGATATTATTAATTTAATTAAATCCAAACCAGAATTATTTAAAATGAATTTTGAAAATATTCCAAAATAAAATAATAAAAAAAATAATAATTATAATTCTATGAAAATTACTTTCTTAATTCCAAGTTTAAATGGAGGTGGCACAGAAAATATGGCAAGAGATTTATTGGCAAGTTTTGCAGATAATATTTATTTCTTTATTTTTAATTAGTTTTATAATCATGATTTATAAATAAAATGTTAAAAGATAATTTATTTTCAAAAAAGAATATTTTTTTTATTTTTATTATTTTGATATGGATTTTTATGATTGGCTTTTTTGCTGGTGCGTTGAGCTATAAAAAGGGTCAATTTAGTTTTTATAAAGAAAATATACTAAACCTTAGCAAAAACTTTACTAAAGTGATCCCAAATTTACTTTTTAATTTTGATAACACAATTATAGAAAAGGTTTATATAGAAACTAATAATTCAGATTACTTGAAAATAAAATCTTTAAGAAATATAGCGCTGAACGAAGGTAGTATCTCTGAGGAAATTAAAAACTTTAGAATAAATTGTAAAATAAAAATAGGTAATCAAAACTATAATGCTAAATTAGCTTTAACTGGTACTAACCTAGACCATGTTGTATCTAAAAAAAAATGGTCATATAGAATAAATATCAATAATAATTCAGAAAATTTTGATAAAATTCCATATAAATTTTCATTGCTAGTACCATATGGGAGGGGTAATAATTTAGTTTCTGAATGGATTAATTTAGAACTTAATAAATATTTAGGAAATCGCTCCATAGATTATAACTTTAAAAAAGTTTATTTAAATAAACAATATTTAGGTGTTTTTGCTTTTGAAGAACATTTTGAAAATATTTTAGATAGAATGCCACATGGTTCATTTGCTTTTAAACTTGTTGATGAGAATTCAATCAAGATTTATTCAAAAAGAAATAAAATTGAAGATTTATTTATACATAATTCTTATTTTACAAGTAAATGGAGTAAATTTCTTAATAAAGAAATCAAAGTAAGTGAATTGTTTGATATACACAAAATTTCAATGCATTATTCATTATCTGATTTAGTTAATGGCCATCATACTCATCATTTAACTAACAACTTTTTTTTATATAATAATGAAACAAAACTATTAGAGCCGTTAGCAAAAGAGTGGGAGTCTCCTTATCTTAAAGAAATTGATTTTGATTTATTTCTAAATAATCATTTAAAGTTTAGCTCAAAAGAAACTCAAAATTTTCATAATCTTTTTTTTAGAGATCATGAGTTTGTTGAAAAATATTTAGAAAATCTTAAAAATATAACTAATGAAGAATTCATTGATAATTTTTTGAAAGATATTGAAAAAGATTTAATTCAAAATAAAAAAAACCTGAAATCAAACTATCCTAATAGAATTATAAATGAAAATTATTTATATGAAAATCTCTCTTTTATAAAGGAAACAATCAGCTTACTATAAAAATATTTTGATTTGTTAAATTAATCTAAATTTTTGTAATATTTTATTGTTTTAATTAACCCTTCATCTAGATCAACTTTAGGATACCATTTTAGTTCTTTTTTTGCTTTATTAATATTAGGTTTTCTCCTAGTTGGATCATCTTTTGGTAGTTTTTTGTATATAATTTTTGATTTACTATTTGTAAGTTTTATAATTTTTTTAGCTATACTTAAAATTGAGATTTCATTTGGATTACCTAAATTAACTGGTCCTAAAAAATTTTTTTTAGTACTCATCAATTTTGTTATTCCTGAAATCAAATCATCTATGTAACAAAAACTTCTAGTTTGCTGACCATCACCATAAATATTTATTTCTTTATTTTTTAAAGCCTGTAAAATTATATTACTTATAACTCTTCCATCAAACTGATACATATAAGGCCCGTATGTATTAAATATTCTTGCAACCTTAATTTGCAAATTATATTGTCTATGAAAATCAAAGCATAGTGTTTCTGCTCCTCTTTTTCCTTCATCATAACAAGATCTTATTCCAATTGGATTAACATTACCCCAATAACTTTCAGGTTGAGGGTGCAAGGAGGGGTTTCCATAAATCTCACTTGTAGAAGCTTGAAAAAACTTTGAATTATATTTTTTGGCATTTTCAAGTAAATTTAATGTTCCTATTATGCATGTTTTTATAGTGTATACTGGATCTTCCTGATAAATTTTCGGTGAAGCTGGGCAAGCTAAATTATAAATTTCATCTGCATCTATTGAAATTTTTTTTTGAATATTATGCTTAATAAATTTAAAATTTTTTTTATTTTTAAAATATATTAAATTTTTTTTCTGACCTGAATTAAAATTATCAATACTTATTACATAATTATTTTTATTTTTAACAAGTTCTTTACATAAATGTGTCCCAATAAAACCTGCTCCGCCAGTTACCAGTATTTTTTTCATAACTACAGATTTTAAATTGAAAAAGATTCACCACACCCACAGGTGTTTTTTTCATTTGGATTATCAAAAACGAATCTAGAAGCAAGCTTATCTTCTCTATAATCCATTACTGAACCTAAAAGAAACATTGTGGCTTTTGGATCAATTAATACTTTTGCTCCATCTTGATGAATAGTTTCAAAATTTTTAAAATCAGATGATTTACCAAAATTTAATTTATATGCATATCCACTACAACCTGACTTATCTATTCCAATCACAACAGAGTCCATTCCATTAGGAGCGTTGGACATAATTTTTTTAATTTGTTCGATTGCTTTATTTGTTAATGATAAAACATTATTCATATTATTATTATAAATTAAATTAAAAAATATCCAAAGCAAGTTTTGCTTCTTCGGACATTAAATCCTTATGCCACTTTGGCTCCCAAACTAAAGAAACTTCTATAGAATTGAGGTTTGATAATTTTTCAACTGATTTTCCTACACTTTCAGGCATAGTTCCTGCAACAGGGCAATTTGGGTTAGTTAGGGTCATTTTAATTTTAATGTCGTTTTTATCATTAATCTTAATTTCGTATATTAAACCTAGATCATATAAATTAACTGGTATTTCTGGATCAATGACAGTCCTAATACACTCTATGACTTGTTCTTGGTTAATTTTAATGGTCTTATTTGAATTATTGAATTTTTTTATATAACTTGATTTTTTATCTGGTAAAAAATCTTCTAGTTGTTTTTCTTCCATTAGTTATAATAAGATTTTTGTTATTTCATGAATGCTGTCTACTAGATAATCAACATCATCTTTTGTATTATAAACTCCAAATGAAATTCTAGCAGTTCCAGTAACATTAAAATGCTTCATAAGAGGTTGGCAGCAATGATGTCCTGTTCTTATTGCTATATTTTTTTTATCTAACAGCGCGCCAAAATCGGAATTGTGTACACCCTCAATATTAAAAGAAATAATTGCACCCTTGTTTTCATTAGATCCATATATTTTTATATTATTGAATTTTGAAAGTTTTTCATAAGCGTAATCATGAAGTTTCATTTCATGATCATAAATAACATTTGGATCAACTTCATTCATAAAATTTAATGAAGAAGAAAATCCAATAACTGGTGCAATCGGAGGAGTACCTGCCTCAAATTTTTCATAACCCTTAGCATATGTACTTTTATCAATATCTACATCATGAATCATTTGCCCTCCCCCTTGGTAAGGGGCAAATTCATCTATCCATTTATCTTTCATATAAAGTATTCCAAGACCAGATGGGCCATACATTTTATGTGCAGAAAAAACATAAAAATCAGTATCTAAATCTTTTAGATCAACTTTTTTGTGAGGAGCAAATTGACAACCATCTAATAGTAGCGGTATATTGTTTTTTTTCGCAATTTCTTTTATTTTATCAAAATTAGTTATTGATCCCGTCACATTTGACATGTGAGTTAATGTGATTAATTTAGTTTTCGAGTTAATTTTATCATTTAATTCATCGTAATTAATTTCACTATTTTCGTTTAAACCAAGAGGAATAATTTTAATCTTTTTTTCAATTAAATGCCAAGGTATTAAATTAGCATGGTGCTCAAGATAACTTAAGATTATTTCGTGACCATCTTTTAAAAATCTTTTAGACATACAAGATGCAACTAAATTTATACCCTCAGTAGCACTTTTAACAAAAATAATATTTCTTTCTGATGTGTTTAAATAATCTGCAACTTTTTTTCGTGCATCTTCAAATTTTTTTGTTAACTTTGAGCTTAATTCATAATTACCTCTATGAATATTTGCATATTCATTTGAGTAACAATTATTAGTAGCTTCAATCATTTCATCAACTTTTAATGCTGAGGCAGCGGTATCTAAAAAAACTAAATTAGGATTTTTTTTGAATACTGGAAATTTTGATTTTAAGTTTGAAATATTCATTTAACTTTACTTAAGTATCTTACTAGTTTCTTTTGTATTAATTCAGACATTTGTTCACTATCAATACTATTTAATTCTTCATTAATAAATGATGATATTAATATTTTAGTTGCTGCAATTTTACTCATACCTCTAGACCTTAGATAAAAAATAGCATTTTCATCTATTGGTCCAATGGTAGAGCCATGACTACATTTAACATCATCAGCATATATTTTTAATTCAGGTTTAGAAAAATACGATGCATTATCAGATAGAAGTATCCCTTTGCTGAGTTGATATCCCTCTGTTTTTTGAGCTACTTGATCAACATGAGTGTTACTAAAGTATGTTGCTTTAGAACGATCATTCAAAATACCTTTATAAACTTGATTACTTTTACAATCTTCAGCTAAATGCCTAATAAATGTTTTGTTGTTAGATGTGTTATTATCTTTTAGAAAAAATATTCCTTCAAGATTTGCTTCTGAGTTAGCTTCTATTAGCTCAGAATAATGAAAATTTCTCACGTAGCCTTCTGAAAAATTATATACTTTTTGGTTGTAGATAGAATCTTTTTTACATGAAGAATGACTAGTTATTATTAAATTATGATTGTGAGAATTGTCTTGTATTAGAAAATGATTTAACTGAGAATTTTTTTCTAATTTAATTACATTTAATATATTTGATGTAGAATTATTTTTATTTTCATATTCTTCAATAAGATTTAGGGATGATCCCTCTTCGCAAATATAATTATTTTTTTGAAAAATGGTTAAATCATCATCAGTTATAATGTTTGATATTTTAATTTTTATATGGTTATTTTTTTTTATAACAATCTTAAAACCGCTATTTAAAAATAATGAATTAAGATTTACAAAATGATCAATATTTTCAATTGTATCATTTTTAGAAAAATCATTATAATCTTCATCTAAAATTTTAGTAATTTCGATTTTATCATCTTTAAAACTTGAACACTGTCCATTTACAGAAACTATTGAATAACTATTTTCCTGATTATTGTTTATTACTGATGTTTCTTCTGGGATCAGATATTTATACTTAAAATCAATAAAGTTTTTTAGATTGATATTTTTAAGACTTTCATTATTTTTTTTATCGAAACTATCATTTTCAAAAATATTTATTAATTTTTCTCTATGATTTTGAATATCTATGTTTTCTGAAAAAAAAATATTTTTTTTATTTTTAATATAATTATCTAAGATATTCATTGCTGAAATTTTTGGAATCCATCTTTTTCTATTTCAGCAGCAATTTCAGATCCTCCTGACCTGACAATAGAACCATTTACCATAACATGTACATAATCAGGTTTAATATAATCCAAAAGTTTTTGATAATGAGTAATTATTAAAAATGAATTATCTTTTGTCTTGAGTTTGTTAACTCCTTCAGTTACAATTTTAAGAGCATCAATATCGAGTCCTGAGTCTGTTTCATCTAAAATAGCTAAATCTGGATTAAGAATACTCATTTGTAAAATTTCGTATCGTTTTTTTTCACCTCCAGAGAAGCCTGTATTTACTGATCGTTTAAGCATATCAATATTTATACCTAAATCACTAGCTTTAGATTTTAAAAGTTTAGCAAATGATAAATTATCAATTTCTTCTTCGTTCATACGTTTTCTTTTTGAATTAATTGCAGAGTGTAAAAATGGAGTGATATTTACTCCAGGTATTTCAACTGGATATTGAAAAGCCAAAAACATTCCTTCTTGAGCTCTTTCTTCAATATTTAAATCAAATAAATCATTATCTTTGAAATTAATACTGCCATTTAAAATTTCGTAATCCTCTTTACCTGCTAGAACGTTTGCTAATGTGCTTTTACCGCATCCATTTGGACCCATAATTGCATGTACTTCCCCTTTATCAATATTCAAGTTAAGTTTATCGAGAATATTTTTATTCTCAATTTTTACTGATAGATCTTTGATTTCTAAAAACATACTACCCTACACTTCCCTCAAGAGATATGGATACAAGTTTTTGTGCTTCAACAGCAAATTCCATGGGCAATTCCTGTAAAACTTGTTTACAAAATCCATTTACTATTAATGAGACTGCTTCTTCATGACTTAAACCTCTTTGTCTGCAGTAATAAAGTTGATCTTCATTTATTTTAGAAGTGGAAGCTTCGTGCTCAATAACTGCTGTGTTATTTTTTGATTCAATGTAAGGAACTGTGTGTGCCCCACATTGATTTCCTACTAGTAAAGAGTCGCATTGAGTGTAATTTCTTGCTTTGTCGGCTTTTTTTAAAAATGAGACTTCGCCTCTATAAGTATTTTGTGACTTACCTAAAGAAATACCTTTTGATATAATCTTACTTTTGGTGTTTTTCCCTATGTGAGTCATTTTTGTTCCTGTATCAGCTTGTTGAAAATTATTTGTTATTGCGACTGAGTAAAATTCACCAATGGAATTATCACCTTTTAAAATGCAGCTAGGATATTTCCAAGTAATAGCAGATCCAGTCTCTACTTGTGTCCATGATATTTTACTATTTTTACCTGCACAAAGACCTCTTTTAGTAACAAAATTATAAATACCACCTTTCCCATCTTCATCACCCGGATACCAGTTTTGTACAGTTGAATATTTAATTTCGGCATCTTCTAAAGCAATTAATTCTACATTAGCTGCATGCAATTGATTATCATCTCTTTTGGGAGCAGTACAACCTTCTAAGTAACTAACATAACTACCTTTATCAGCAATAATTAAAGTTCTCTCAAATTGGCCAGTATTTTCTGCGTTAATTCTAAAATAAGTAGATAATTCCATTGGGCATTTTACACCCTCAGGAATGTACACAAAAGATCCATCGGTAAACACGGCAGAGTTTAATGCAGAAAAGGCATGGTCTCCAGGAGGTATAACTGAACCTAAATATTTTTTAATTAAATCAGGATGTTTTTGAATAGCCTCTCCTATAGAACAAAAGATTATCCCAAGCTTTTCTAGTTCGCCTTTATAAGTTGTTGCAACTGAAACACTATCGAATACAACATCTACAGCAACACCAGCTAAAACTTTTTGCTCTTCTAGAGGAATGCCTAGTTTATTATATGTCTCTATGAGCTTTGGATCTACCTCACTAAGATCTTTTGGTTTTTTTTCAAAACCTTTTGGTGCTGAATAATAATAGATATCTTGATAATCAATTTCAGGAAAACTCAGGTTAGCCCATTTAGGCTCTTTCATTTTTTTCCATTTTGAATATGCTTTTAGTCTCCATTCTAACATCCACTCTGGCTCGTTCTTTTTAGACGAAATAAATTTAATTGTATCTTCGTTTAATCCTTTTTTTGGCTTTTCATTATCAATTTCCGTTACAAAGCCGTATTTGTATTTATTTTTACTATAAGTATCTAAAGTATTTAGAGTATCTGAGTTCACATTACTTCATCTAATTCATTAATTAGAAAAATCCAGTTAATTCAACAAAAATTAAACAAATTTAGAACTGATTTTAAATTTATGTAGTAATCCAACCGCCGCCAAGCAATTGGTCATTTTTATAAAAAACACAAGCTTGTCCTGGAGAAGTTTTATCTACTTCAGTTTCAAATGTAAAAGTTCCAAAATCGTTATTTATATTAAGAATTCCTGGCAAATCCTCTTGGGTTGATCGTATTTTTGCAGAACAGTCAAGTCCTTTAGGAAGAATATTACCACCTAACCAATTGATGTTTTTAAAATTAATAACACTTCTCTTTAATTTTGCTTTTACGCCTAAAGTAATTGAGTTTTGTTCTTTATTTATACCTATTACGTATAAAGCTTCCTTTGAACCGCTAATACCAATACCTTTTCTTTGACCAATTGTATAATTACTAATACCGTCATGAGTTCCGAGAATATTTTTATCAATGTCATAGATTATACCTTTTTTGTTTGCACCCGGATTTAAATTGTTAACAAGATCTCTGTAAGAATCAGATGTTACAAAACATATATCTTGGCTATCGGGCTTATCGCTAATACTTAATTTATATTTTCTAGCTAATTGTCTAATTTCAGATTTTTTATAATCACCTAATGGAAATCTAACATAATTTAATTGCTCTTGTAATGTTGAAAAAAGAAAAAAGCTTTGATCTTTTGAAAAATCTTTTGCTTTATGTAAGCTGGCATTATTTAAAGACCCTTTTCTTATTGCGTAATGACCTGTTGCAAGAGCATCAGCTCCAATTTTTTTTGCTTCATTAAGTAAATCTGAAAATTTTACTGTTTCATTACACTTAACGCAGGGTAAGGGAGTTTCACCATTTGCATAAGAATCAACAAAGTTGCTAATTACTCCATCAAAAAATTTACCTTGATAATCTAGAACTATGTGTTTGAAATCATTGGTTAGAGCAACATTTTTAGCATCTTCAATATCGATACCAGCACAACAAGATTTACTCTTAGATACGTTTGAGTTATTATATAATCTTAATGTAATGCCAATTACATCATAACCTTGTTTTTTTAACATTACAGCTGCTACAGAGCTGTCAACACCTCCGGACATTGCAACAACTACTTTTGTGTCTTTTTCAGACTTATCAAAACCAAGAGAATTCATATATTTAAAATATCTATATTTACAAAATCATATAACTTCAATATTAGCTTTATCAAATGGTAGACTTATTGATTCCTGGCCCAGAGGGTAAAATCGAGGCTAAGTATTCTCACAATAATAGAAATGATTCACCTATTGTAATATTGCTACATCCCGACCCTTCTAAGGGCGGCACTATGAATACTAAAATTGTTTTTAAAATGTACAAAATTTTTATAAAAGCTGGATTTTCTACGATAAGATTTAATTTTCGTGGTGTTGGAAAAAGTGAAGGAATATATGATGACGGAGAAGGTGAATTAAGTGATGCAGCTTGTGTGTTAGATTGGCTTCAGCAATATAATACTAATTCGAAAATATGTTGGGTAGCAGGCTTCTCATTTGGTGCATGGATAGCAATGCAATTATTGATGAGACGTCCTGAAATAAATGGATTTGTAAGTGTGTCTCCTCCAGCTAACTTAAGAGATTTTAGTTTTTTGGCCCCATGTCCATCTTCTGGTTTGATTTTACATGGTGACAAAGATAATATTGCATCATTTGATTCTACAAAAATTTTAGTTGAAAAACTACAACAACAAAAAAAAGTTAATATAAAATTTAAGCCTATCAAAGGTGCTGATCATTTTTATGAAAACTATGCAAATGAATTTGAAGAATCAATCAAAGAATATATCAATCAAACAATTGAAACTTAAAAATTAAAGATGAAATTAAAGTCAGAATTTCTTAATGAAATAAAACAAAGAGGTTTTATTTATCAAGATATAGACATTGAAAATTTAGACAACATTATATCTAAAAAAAAAATATCTGGATACATAGGTTTTGATATAACGAGTGATAGCTTGCATGTTGGAAGCTTAATTCAATTAATGCTTCTTCATTGGCTAGATTTTTATGGACATCAATCAATTGCTTTAGTTGGAGGAGGAACAACTTTAATTGGAGATCCATCTGGGAAAGATCAAACTAGAAAAATTTTAAGCAAAAATGAAATTGATAATAATATTAATAGCATAAAAAAAACATTCATCAGATTTATTAATCTTAATAAAAATTCATTAGTTATTAATAATTATGATTGGCTTTCAAAACTAAACTATATTGATTTTTTAAGAGAGTTTGGATCAAAAATTACTTTAAATAGATTGCTTACATTTGAGTCTGTTAAAAGTAGGTTGGACCGAGAACAACCCTTAACAATATTAGAATTCAATTATATGCTTCTTCAAGCATATGACTTTATGTACTTAAATAAGAATTTTGAGTGTATTTTGCAAATGGGAGGCTCAGATCAATGGGGTAATATATTAAGTGGAGTAGATCTTATAAGGAAAATTAATAAAAAAGAGGCATATGGAATTACTTCCCCTCTAATAACAAATGCCGATGGTTCTAAAATGGGCAAAACAGCCAATGGAGCTGTATGGCTAAATAAAAATAAAATATCCAGCCTTGATTTTTTTCAATTTTGGCGAAATGTTAATGACAATGATGTTACCAAATTTCTATATTTATTTACTAAATTACCTATTAGTGAAATAAAAAAACTTTCAAAATTGAAAGATAAAGAGATAAATGATGCTAAAAAAATTTTAGCTTATGAAGTTACTAAAATTGTTAGAGGAACAAAAGATGCAGATGAAGCTGTTGAAATTGCAGAAAATATATTCAAATCAAATATAACTGACAATAGATTGCCAAACATTTCGCAGAGTAAATCTAACTTAATTAATGAAAACTTTACAATTTTAGATGCAATTGAAACACTTAATCTTGCACAAAGTAGAAGTGAAATCAAAAGGTTAATTAAATCTAATGGAGTGAGAATAAATGATCAATTGTACAAATCTAATTCTATTTCATTAAAAGAATACTCTGAATTTAAAGAAATAAAAATTTCAGTAGGAAAAAAGAAAATTGGGATTTTGAAAATAATTTAATATTTATAAAGTTAGAGAATTTTCTAAAAAATTATTGATTTTCCCATTTAAAACATCATTAACATTTGATGTTTCATATCCACTTCGTAAATCTTTTACTAATTTATAAGGATGTAAAATATAAGATCTAATTTGATTGCCCCAGCCTATATCTTTTTTTTCTTTATTTTTAATATTTTCATTTTCTTTTCTTTTTTGAATTTCAGCCTCATATATTCTTGATTTAATCATTTTCATAGCATTTGATCTATTTTTATGTTGTGATCTATCACTTTGGCATTGAACAACTATATTTGTTGGTATATGAGTTATTCTTACTGCACTATCAGTTTTGTTAACATGCTGGCCTCCAGCACCTGAAGCTCTGTAAGTATCAATTCTTAAGTCACTTTCTTTAATTTCAATTTCTATTTTATCATCGATTTCTGGATACACCCAAACACTTGCGAAACTGGTATGTCTTCTTTTGTTACTATCAAATGGTGAAATCCTTACTAGTCTATGAATTCCACTTTCTTTTTTTAACCATCCGTATGAATAATCCATAGAAATTTTCAGAGTACAAGATTTTATGCCCGCTTCCTCACCTCGCATTTGCTGTAATAAACTAACTTTGCAATCATTTTTAGTGTCAGACCATCTTAGATACATTCTTTGCAACATTTCTGCCCAATCCTGACTTTCTGTTCCACCTGCCCCTGCATGAATTTCTAGAAAAGCATTTAAGTGATCAGCTTCATCATTCAATAAATTCAAATAATGAATTTTCTCTGATAATCTTAATGTAAATTCAACCTCTTTATTTAATTCATTTATTAAAGAGTAATCTTTATTTTTTTGAATATAACTGTATATCTCTTCACACTCACTGAGAAGTTGGCTTAATCTATTATAATCACTAATTTTATTTTCAATAATTTTAACATCTTGAAAAATTTTTTTTGCATCATTATTTTTCCAAATATCAGGATCGGCACTGATAGCTTTTAATTTTTTTAATTCTTCTTTTAAGAATTGATAGTCAAACTCCCCTCCTTATAAGATCAAAGTTAGATCTTATTTTTTTTAAATTTAATTCTAAAGATTCTATAATTTCCATAAATATTATTCTAATAGACCACCTGTTCCAGAAATGGAATTATTATTGAAATTTTCTAACCCATCTATAATACTAATATTGCCTGAATATGGCTCAGAACCTAAAATAAAAGGTTCAATAATGCTATCTTTTAAATTTGATACTTTACCACTACTTGGATCAATTCTCACAAAGCTAATTCCTGGTGGAATTCTAAACGGTTTTTTATTTTCATTAATTTTTATTTTCTGGGCAAATTTTTTGAATATTGGCACTGCTACACTAGAACCAGTTTGTTTGTATCCTAGAGATTTTGGCTGATCATAGCCAACATATACTCCTATAACTAAATCTGGAGTGTAACCTATAAACCACGCATCTTTATTTTGATTTGTTGTTCCTGTTTTTCCAGCTATTGGAACATCTAAATCATTTAATTTTTTTGCTGTTCCTCTTTTTATTACCCCTTCCATCATTGATGTAATTTGATAGGCTAATCTTGGGTCAATAATAATATTTTTGTGTTCATCTAAAATAGGAATTTCAGTAAATGTTGAATTATCATCAACTAGACAATTTAAACATTTCTTTAATCTAGTATCATAAATTTTTTTTCCATCTTTAGAATAAATACTAGTAATCAACTTTGGTTCAATTTTTTTTCCTCCATTAGCTATTATAGCATAAGCATTTGTAAGATCTTTTAATGTAATTACGCCTGATCCAAGAGACATTGAAAGTTTTTCATCTAAACCTTCATTTAGATCAAATTGATTGGCCATACTTAGAATTTTTTTCATTCCAATTCTGTTTGCAAGTCTAATTGTCATTAGATTTCGAGATTTTTCAATACCTGTTCTCATTGTAGTTAATCCATAAAATTCATCTGTATAATTTGAAGGTTTCCATTTTGGAAGTCCTGGGCCCTGATCAACAACATATGGGGCGTCTAAAATTAATGTAGAAGGCGAATACCCTTCATTTAATGCAGCCAAATAAACAATAGGTTTGAAAGCTGAACCAGGTTGTCTTTTTGCTTGTGTAGCTCTGTTAAATTCACTTTTTTTAAAACTATAACCACCTGAAAGAGCAAGAATATCACCAGAATATGGATCTAAAACAATTATTGCTCCATTTACTCTTGGTTCTTGATTAATTATGTAAACATTATTTTTATTTTCCACAAAAATTAAATCGCCTTTTTTAAAATTTTCATCTAACAACCAATTATTGTGTTCATTATCTAAATTAATATTAATTTTAGATTTTAACTTATTGTATGCTTGAATTTTATTTTGATAAACTTTATCTATTATTACAACATCCCATTTTGAAAAAAAGGGGTTTACCTTATTATAATTATCTGTCTCGTTTAAAAAATTTTCTAAGGTTGTGTTTCCAATTAACCCGTTCCAGCCCTGTTTTTTTTCATATTCAATTAAACCTTCAATAAGGCTTTGATTGGCACTTTTTTGAATATTTGAATCAAGAGCTGTCTTTATTATTAATCCATCAGAATAAAGTTTTTCCTTACCAAATTTTTTAAACAAATCTTTTCTTATTTCTTCATAGAAATAATCTGCATCAGAAAATATTGTTTCGTCTCTCTTATAGACTTCCAATGGTTTATTTTTAAAAACTAAATCTTTTTTCTTAATAAATCCATTGGCATACATTCTATCTATTACCCAATTACGTCTATCAATAGCTCTCAAATAGTTTCTTTTTGGATTATAGTTATTTGGAGCTTTTGGAAGTGCTGCAAGAAAGGCTATTTCATGAAGTTCAAGATCATATATTGATTTATTAAAATAATTTAAACTTGCTGTGGCAATTCCATAAGATCCATAACCTAAATAAATATCATTTAAATATAACTCTAAAATTTCATTTTTATTTAGAATATTTTCAATTCTAATAGCTAAAATAATTTCTTTAATTTTCCTTGAATAACTAAGTTCATTACTTAATAAAAAATTTTTTACAACTTGCTGAGTAATTGTTGAAGCTCCGACAACTCTTTTTCCTGAGTTTATATTGATTATGTTGGTTAAAAATGCTCTGAAGATTGCTATTAGATCAATTCCGTAGTGATTATAAAAATTTTTATCTTCAGATGCTAAAAAAGCAAATTTAATATGCTTTGGTATTCTATTCTCAGGAACAAATATTCTTTCTTCCTTGTAAAAACTTTTTAAAAGAAGACCATCAGAACTATATATTCTAGATGATAATTTTGGTTTATAATCTATGATATTTTCATAGGATGGCAATTCTGATGAATATCTCCATAATGTATAAAAAATTGTAAAAATTGATATAAATCCAAATATGAATAGAAATATTAATAATAATTTTATATAATTAAAGATCCTAAACATATTAATAATCTACATTGTGAAATAGTTAAAAATATGACATTAGGCAATTATATTACATTTAATTAACATGATTTTAACACATAAAATTTTTTACGGAGTTTCGGCAATATGTCAAAAAATATACTTATTGATACAACAAATAACATTGAAACAAGAATTGCTGTCACTGAAGATGGCAAACTTGATGATTTTGAAATTGAGTCTAACAAAAAAAATACTGTAAAGGGTGATATTTATTTAGCAAAAATCACAAGAATAGAGCCCTCGCTTCAAGCTGCATTTGTCGATTTTGGAGCTAATAGGAATGGTTTTTTACCTCTTACAGAAATACACCCTGACTATTTTAAAATTCCTGCAGCAGATGAAATTAAAATTAAGGAATTAAATGAAAAAATAAATAAAAATGATGATGAAGATGATGATACGAATAATGAAGATAATGTAAGTGATATAGAAAATTTGGAAGAGAATAATATTGAAAATAAATTAGAAGATAATGAAGATCAAAATGAAGAAAAAATAATTTCAATTAAAAAAAGAAGATATAAAAAATTAAGTCCAAAAAAAGAATATTTTAATTTTTTTAGAAAATATAAAATTCAAGATGTAATTCGACCTAAGCAGGTTTTACTTGTGCAAATTAATAAAGAGGAAAGAGGTTTAAAGGGAGCAGCTCTTACAACATATTTATCATTTGCTGGAAGATATTGTGTTCTAATGCCAAATAGTATGAATAGTGATGGTATATCAAGAAAAATTGGAGATGTTGAAGAGAGAAAAAAATTAAAAAAAATATTATCATCGGTGGAAATACCAGAAAAAATGTCTGTCATCGTTAGAACAGCAGGTATTGGAAGAACAAAAAAAGAAATATCCAAAGATTTATCATTCCTTGTAAGTCAATGGAATAAAATAAGGGAACTGACTCTTAAATCAGAAGCTCCTGAAATAATTCATGAAGAGGGCAATGTCTTGAAAAGAGCTATTAGAGATATGCTAAGTGAAGATGTAGATAAAATTTTAGTTGAAGGAAAAGATGGATATAATAAAGTAAAAAAAATTACAAAAAATTTAGCACCAACATTTGTAAAAAAAATAAAACAATACAAGTCTGAAGAAAATTCACTTTTTGCTTCTAATAATATTGAAACTCAAATTAATGATCTTTTTAGCTTAAATGTAAAACTAAAATCTGGCGGTTCTATTGTAATCAATACAACTGAGGCATTAGTTGCTGTAGATGTAAACTCTGGTAAAAATACTTCAGAGAGAAATATTGAAAATACAGCTTTAAAAACAAATTTAGAAGCTGCTGTAGAAATAGCTAGGCAACTTAGATTGAGAGATCTTGGTGGTTTAGTGGTTATAGATTTTATTGACATGGATGATTATCGAAATAATTTTAAAGTTGAAAAAAGTTTAAAAACAGCTCTTGTTAGAGATAGGGCTAGAGTTCAATTTGGAAGAATAAGTATGTTTGGGCTAATGGAATTATCAAGACAAAGGTTAAGATCAAGTTTAATTGATAAATCTTTTGAGAAATGTAATTATTGTAAAGGCTCAGGATTAATTTTGAATTCTTCTTCAATCATAGATCAAATAATTAAAGTTATTAAAGAAAAAATTTCTGATAAAAAAAAATCAATTATCAACGTTAAATGTAATAGTGGTTTAGCAGAAGATCTACTAAATAATAAAAAAAATGAGATATATTCATTAGAAAATACTTTTGAGGCTAAAATCAACTTTTATTTTAATCCGCAATATTCACTTCATGATCCAGTTATTGAAATTGATGAAGAAAATACCACTAATAATATTGAGAATTTAAAAATAAAGAAAAAAATTAAACAAACAAAAATAATTAAAAAAAAGAAAGTTATAAAAACTAAGGCTACAAAGAAGACTATTAAAGAAAAAGATTTAGAAGAAAATGAAATAACTAAAGATGATAATACTGACATACAAAATGAAGTAAAATCTAATGAGAATATAGTAAAAGAAGAAGATGAAGAAAAAAGTGGATGGTGGTCTTAAAAAAATAATAATTTTTTCCTTAATTTTTATTTTTTTTTCTAAAAGTATTTCTAGTTCACAAATACTCGATTATGAAACTGAAGAATTTGTTAATAAAATTATAGAAGATATAATTGAAGTTAATAAAATTAATAAAAAAATAAAATTTAAAATAAATAATAGTAATGATATAAATGCATTTGTAGATATTAATAATATAATACATATAAATTCTGGTTTAATTATTTATTGTTCAGATTATGTGGCATTATTATCAGTATTAGCTCATGAAATTGGTCACATAGATCTTAACCATATCAAGCTTAGAAAAAAAACAATAGAAGATGGCAAAAAATATAATACTATTGGCCTTTTATCAGTAATAGCTGGCTCTGCATTAACTCAAAATCCTAGTTTTTTACAAGGCAGTATTCTAACTTCAGCTACCTTATCAGATAAATATATTGTTTTTAGTAAAGATCAAGAAATGGAGGCAGATTTATATGCACTCAAGACAATGAGTTTATTAAATACTAATTCTAAATCTATACAAACATTATTAGAGACAATAGAAAAAAAATTATTAGATAAAGGTTTTTCAAAAGATAAACAAAGAATAAGTACTCATCCATATTTTGATGATAGAATTTTATTAATAAAAAATTTTAAAGTCAATGAAGATAATATGATTAATGAAAATTATAATAATAGATTTAATTACATAAAAGCAAAATTTATAGGTTACAGTGATAATACTGAGACTTTAAAACATTTAAAAGAACCATATAAAACATACGCAGAATCAATTAAAATAGCTAGAAATGGAAATCTAAAAATTGCCTTACAAATGTTAAATGAAGTAATAAAAAATAATAAAAATCATTTTTTGCTAGAAACTAAAGCTGATATATTGTTTTCTTATGGATATACAGATGAGGCTGTAAAATTCTACAAAAAAAACTTAGAGAAATATCCATTAAATTATTATGCACAGATAAGAATACTTGAAAATGAAGATATTAA
>CACGDO010000013.1 GCA_902571865.1 uncultured Alphaproteobacteria bacterium
AGTAGAGTCTGATCCACCATTTGGTCTAATCTTAGTTACAGTTAATGATGCAGAGTCATCAGCATCAGTATCATCATTTAAAACATCATTTTGAGATCCGGTTTTAGTAACTGTTGCGTTTTCATCCACAGCATCGGTATCGTCTACTGCTACTGGATCGTCATTGATACCTGTAACTGTAATTGTGATATTAGCTGTATCAGTTCCACCATTGCCATCTGAAACTGTATAAACAAAAACATCTGTAACTGTATCATTAAGATCCAATGCATCAGCTGCCGTTTGATCCGCAACATAAGTATATGAACCATCAGCACCAATTGTTAATGTACCATAGGTACCAGTTACTGAAGTTCCACTACTATTGTAAGCACTTCCCGAAGAAACGTTTGAATCAGATCCTCCATTCTTTTTAATTTTTGTAACAGTAAGAGTATCGCTTTCTGGATCAGTATCATTAATTAAAACATCCCCTGTGACACCACTTGTTCCATTAGTAACAGTAACTGTTGCATCTTCGTTTACAGCATTTGTATTATTTGTAGCAGAGGGAGCTTCATTATCTTGTCCTAAAAGTGTAATCGTTAAAGTTGCTGTATCTGTAGCATCATGTTCATCAGATAAAGTATAGGTAAAAGTATCAGTTAAAGTCTCATTAGCATCAAAACCAGATATACTGTCGTTAGCTGCATATGTGTATGATCCATCAGCGCCTATTGTAAGAGTACCATAAGTTCCTGTTACTGAAGTACCACTACTATTATAAGAGCTACCACTAGAAACAGAAGAGGATGAACCACCACTTGGTTGTATTGCGGAAATTCTCAGTGTTGGAGAAGCATCAGGATCGCTATCTTGGTGGGAACTAGAATTTGTATCCATCAAATCACCAGAGTTTTCACCAGTTGCATCATAAGAACCCGAAAGTACAGGGTTAGAACCATTTGTAACTGTTAGAGTTTCTCCTTCATTAATTACTCCAACATCATTTTGTGCAGTTGGCGTATCATTGACTCCTGTAACAGTAATAACTAAATTTGCAGTATCAGTATCTGTTCCATCAGAAAGTGTATAAACAAATGTATCTGTTACTGAATCACCTACATCTAATGCATCGGCAGCTGCCTGATCTGCTACATATGTATAGGAGCCATCAGCACCAATTACAAGAGTACCGTAAGTTCCTGTTACAGACGTGCCATTGCTATAAGTTGTGCTGGAAGAAACTGCGGAATTAGATCCTCCATCTTTTTTAATTTGTGTTACAGTTAAAACTGCTGATTCATCTACATCAATATCATCATTTAAAACATCATTTTGTGATCCTGTTTTTGTTACTGTTGCATCCTCCGCTACAGTGTCTGTATCATCAACTCCAACTGGAGCATCATTAACTCCTGTTACTGTTATTGTTAAAGTAGCTGTGGCAGTTGCAGTACCATCTGAAATTGTATAAGTGAAAACATCATCTTCAGTATCACCGGCATCTAGTGCATCAGCAGCTGCTGTATCAGCAGTATACGTGTAAGAACCATCAGCACCGATTGTAAGAGTACCATAGGTACCAGTAACTGTTGTGCCATTACTATTGTAAGTACTACTTGAACTAACTGCAGAGTTGGAAGTAGTACTATGTTTTATTTGAGTAACTGTGATTGTATCTCCATCATCATCACTATCATCATTTAAAACATCATTTTGTGATCCTGTTTTAGTAACTGTTGCATCTTCATTAACTGCATCAGTATCATTAACAGCCGTTGGTGCTGTATTACTAGCTTGCGTAAATACCCTGATTGTGTCACCATGTTTCGCATTGTTATTAAAACCAACATATAAAGTGTTGGAATCTGTATCGACACCAAACCAGTCATTTTTATATTTTTGACTTCCGTCCATAGGTTTAGAATTAATGGTGATATTTGTTCCCCAATTTGTTTTAAGTTTTTCTGTACTAAAAGCATTTTGACTACCGCTACCATGCTCTGAAATGGTTTGATAGGTTGCTCCACTTTTATCAACACCTGAGTATGCAATAATATTTTCCATGTTGAACCAAATACCTTTGATCTCACCATCAAACGTAATTGATCTAACAGTTGTTCTACCTGAACTTTCAGATGCATAAATTAAATATGAGTTTATGGGAGCAGAAGAAGAAGCAGTAAATGATGTTCTGTTTTGACTTATGTCAGGTCCAGCACTATCCACACCACTATTACTTTCTTCAAAACCATTACCAGTAATACTTTGATTGTAGGAGGTATAAGTGCCAGAAGTTATTTCTCTTTCATAAGCTATTACGTAAGGTTGATTTCCATCAGAGTGAGCACTTGCAGACGAAGCAGTATTTGCTGCCGATTGTCCAGCTCGTAAATTAGTTCCTGACTCGACAACAAAACCACTACTCGATGTTACACCAGTTAATGTAACTAAAGATGAATTATAATGTTTTACCTCTAAAGTTTTTGCTTCAATAATTCCTTTTTCAACTTCTAAAAGCCAATCACCGCCCTCACCTGTAATATCATCAGATGCTGCAATGTCAGCTTGAGTTATATTTCCAATTTGTTGAACAAAAAGTTTTCCTTGTTCACCTTTTGCTAAATTACAACCATAAAAAAGTATATCACCATCTTTTGTTAAACTTTCGCCAATTGATTCAAGATTGCTCTTAAAAGAATTTATTGTTTCAGCATTTAATACCGAGTTCCCTAATACGACTTGTCCTACATTTGCGTGACCAACAATATGAATTGCATCCACATCAGTCTGGTTACTTAAGACATCTTGTATTTTTTCAAAACCATTTTCTTGAGTATCAATTAAATAAATTGATTTTGAACTATCAATAGAGCTTACTATACTTTGATAGTCATCAACACCTTTATCAATAAAAACAATTTCTTTTTTTGTATCTTTATTTTTTAATAATATTTCAACACTATCATTTTGATTAATATCATTTTGAATTTGTGATGTATTTTGATTTTCAATTTGATCTATTGCTTCTGCACCAGTAAAAACTGCTGCTCCATCAAACATAATTCTAGGCTCAAGTGCTTGAAACTTTAAACCTGAGTTTATCAATTGTTTTGGTGTTTTTTGGTGCATTTTCGAAGCAATAAAACAAAATTAGCATAAATGAAACATAGTAATGACCCATTTTGGGTCTTAAAATACTATTCAATGATTCATTTTGTGATATTGCACTTTCTCGATAAAATTATGAGGGTTTTTATAGATGAATCTAAACAATATAACTTTAATTTAAGTTTCTTTTTAAAGTTATTCATTTCTATTCCTCTACTGTTATTCCTAACAAGTTGTGGGAGTAGAACACCTACTGGTTTAGATCAAGAAACGATAAAATCGCAATCCAAAAAAGATTATGATGAATTAAAAGCTGGAACAGAAAATATTGTTAAAGAAATAGATTTATATCAAGCTATTGCCATTGGAATTAAACATAATCGAAATCTTCGTATTCAAATAATGGAGTCTGCACTTAGCCAAGGACAAATTGATGTTGTTAAATTTGACATGCTTCCTCAATTTGCTGCCAATGCAGGATATAAACATTTAAGTCAATTTCCTGGTTCTACTAGTTTAGCTATAAGTGATCGAGAAACTGGCCCTGCTGAATTAGGCGAAGATCCCTCTTATACAGTTTCATCAGAAAGAAATCAGAGAACAGGAGAATATGGCTTTACTTGGAATGCGCTAGACTTTGGTTTATCTTACGTTCGAGCAGGTCAACAAGCAGATCGTTTTTTAATCTCCAAAGAATTAGAAAGAAAAGCTGTTCAAAATTTAACAAGAGAAATCATATATGCATATTGGAAAACAATCTCTGCTGATTATCTTTTAGATCAAATTAATCCTTTAATGGAAAAAGTTGATTCTGCTTTAGAAGATATGGAGTACATTGAAACTCTCCTATTATCTTCTCCAATGGATGCTTTACTCTATCAAAAAGAATTACTTGATGTAGCCCAAATACTTGATACTCAACAACGTGCTCTAATGGATGCAAGAGTTGAGTTAGCTGGTTTAATGGGATTACTTCCTGATGAAAAATATGTTCTTGTTCATACAGCTCAACCACTAACAGAACTTCGAATGGATCTTAAGAGACAAGAGGAGACAGCGTTATTCTCTCGACCAGAATTATTAGAAGTAGCTTATCAAGAACGTGTTAATGCAAAAGAAGCAAGAGCTCGTATGTTATCACTTTTTCCTTCTTTAAGATTTGATGCAAATTGGACTTATGACTCTAATAAATATTTATACAATAAAAATAATTTTGAATATGGTGCTTTACTAGGTGTAAATCTTTTAAATGTATTTCAATCATTTAATAATAGTGAGATTAATGAATTAAATGAAAAAATTAATAAAGAACAACGTTTAGCATTGTCGATGACTATTTTATCACAAGTTCATATTGCAAATATTAATTATGCACAAACTTTAAGAGAATATAGTAATGCAAGACAGTACTTAGAAGTATCACAACGAATTAACGACCTTATATCTAATGCGCAGAAAATATCACGTTTTGGTGAGCTTGAAGTAATTCGTGAAGAAGCAAGTTTACTTGTTGCAAAATTAAGAAACGACATCGCTTTTGCCGAAATGCAATATAGCTTAGGATCTTTATACTCATCTGTCGGCATGAACTTTGTACCAAACAACGCACTTGAAATGAATGAAAAAGATTTGGCAAAAGCAATTGAAAGTAATCTTAATAGATGGACCAAAAAATACACAGCTTTAGTCGTGGAACCGCTAAACGAACAAAAACCAACACTGAAACAATTAAAATCAAGTGATAATCTAGTTGCTTATTCTTCTCTCAGTGGGGGTGGTTTTATATTTAAATTTAGTAATGAAACATTTTACTTAGAAGGTAAAGGAAGAAAACGTTATCATGCTGAACTTGCTGATGGAAATCCACTACCATCTTGGTTAGCACTTCTTCCTTCTACAAATAGTTTTGTAGGAATACCTATTGAGTCATTTGGTTCGATTGATATTCGTTTAACTGCTAGTAATGATGTTGTTAGTGTTGATGATGTCTTTACGCTTACTTGGGATTTAACAAAAGAAGATTTATCTCTTTAATTTCTAATATTTACAACGTATTCTTTATCTTAGATATTATATTACTAGGAACCCAAGCTTCCCATTCAGAATAATTTTTTAAATAATACTTTGCAGTTTCTTCTAAATTGCGATCTGAAATATCAACGTAATATGCCAAAAGATTATTAACAACTGAAGTGGTTATTGTATAAGCATTCACAAAAGATATAATTTCAGGGTTATTATTATAAAAATTACCTGTAGCTAACTTTGTAAGAGCCATATCCTTATATTCACTTGCACAAGTTGACTCATATGCGTTAGTGCCATAGATTTTTATGTTATCTACTACAACCATCATACTATCCCAGCATGCTTTATCATATGATGGTTCAGATAAACGAACCATATCAATTTGGGGTTTACCCATTAAACTAGTTGGAGTGTAATAGTACGTTATTATAGGTTTACTATATAAAAAAGCATCTATAATTATTTTATCTAATCCTGAAGCTGTACCTGGATCATACATATTGTAGAGATCACCTAAACCATACTCCTTAATTTTTACGTAGTTAATTGTGTAACAAGTCCATCCATAAATACAGCTTATAATTCTTCCTTTAGAAGGATCTTCAGGGTCTTTAAATAATTCCCAAATTTTAGATTTTTTAAGATCTTCAACACTTGTGATATCATAAGTTTCAGAAGTCGCTCTATCAATAAAGAAAGCTTGTTCTGATGCTGGAGTATTGATGCCTAGGTCAACTAAATTGCCCGAGGCTATTTCAGGATCAATTAAGGCAACATTATTATCAGTCCAGTGCTCAAAAATTATATCAATTTTATTATCAATTAAAGATTCTAAAATTGGATTGGTTCTGTCCTTAATAATTTCAATATCACAATCATATCCATTTTCTAGAATATAAGAAGCTATAGCTGAATGTATGGTGGCACTGTCCCAATCAAATGACCCAATTTTAACTGAACAAGCATTTACTGCAAAAGAATTAAAGTAGAATAAACATAGTATTGATAAGACTAGAAATAATTTTTTAATAAAATTCATAATTTCGCATCTAATTATACAAATTTTATATCTTCGATTTAAAAATTTATCTAGATTTTTTTAAAACAGTATTAATTTAAGAATTGAATTAAAGAAGTGGTGCCCAAGGGCGGAATCGAACCACCGACACGAGGATTTTCAGTCCTCTGCTCTACCAACTGAGCTACCTGGGCACAAAACATCAGATAAAGTATTTATAATTAAATTCAATTAAAAATAGGATATTTAATCAGATTTTATTTCTAATCCATGTTCATCTGTAAGCCATTTCAATAGATCAAGATTAGCACATTTTTTTGAACAAAAAGGTATAAAAGGTTCTTTAGAAACCTTTTTACATGTTGGGCATTTAGATTTTTTTTTTAAAGAAATGATATTATTTTTTTTTGATTTTTTTACTTCCATCTAAAAGTAATTCTGCCTTTAGTTAAATCATATGGTGTCATTTCTACTGTAACTTTATCACCAGCTAACACCCTGATTCTATTTTTTCTCATTTTACCTGATGAGTGAGCTAGAATTTCATGATCATTTTCTAATTTTACTTTGAACATTGCATTTGGAAGAAGTTCTAAGACAACTCCTTGAAATTCAATCGATCCTTCTTTTGGCATATTTTTAATTGCTTATAGTAAAAATTATTTCTTTTGTCTAATTTTAACTGATAATTTATGTCCATCTAAACCTTCAAGTCCAGACATTGTTTGAGTATCTTCTGAGAGAGTATTAAAAGATTTTTGTTTCATCTCAACAACAGAGTTTCTTTTCATGAAATCTAAAACACCTAATCCTGATGAAAATTTAGCTGCTCCAGATGTAGGCAATACATGATTTGTTCCCACAATATAATCACCAAAAGCCTCAACGGAATACTCACCTAAAAAAATACCACCTGCATTATTTATCTTGGATAATAATTTTTTATAATTAGATATATGTAAGTGTAAATGTTCTGGTGCAATAAAATTTATAATTTCTGCAGCAAGTTCTATATTGTTAACCAAAACGATGATCCCATTATTTTTAAAACTTTTCTCAATTATTTTCTTTCTTGGTAGATCTTTCTTAATTTTTTTTATTGAATTTAAGACTTTACTCGCAAAATTTTTATTGTCTGTAATTAAAATTGACTGTGCATTTTCATCATGTTCTGCTTGAGCTATTAAGTCAGAAGCAACCCAATCTGGATTATTTTTATTGTTAGCAACAACAATTATTTCTGATGGACCTGCAAGTAAATCTATTCCTACTTTTCCATATAATTGCTTTTTAGCTTCTGCAACATAAGCATTTCCAGGCCCAAAAATTTTGTTAACTGGTTTAATTGTTTGAGTACCAAATGTAAGCGCACTAATAGCTTGAGCGCCTCCAATAAAATATGTTTCTCTAATACCTAATTCTTTTATTAATTTTATAAAGTAAGGATTAATTGATTTAGTGGGTGGAGTTATACAAACAATTCTTTTAACTCCAGCTATGATTGCTGGTACTGTGTTCATAATTAAAGATGAAGGATAAAAAGCCTTTCCTCCAGGTACGTACAAACCAACTGAGTCAATAGGCTTCCATACAGATTTCAATGTTGCGCCATTATTAGTAAAAACAATATTTTTAGGTAATTGTTGTTTATGAAATGATGAAATATTTTTTATAGCTTTTTTAAAACTATTAAATATTTGTGGCTCAACTTTAGATTCAATTTTTATTTTTGATAAATCTAAACTAAGATCATTTTTGCTAATTTTAACTTTATCAAATTTTGCAGCGTATTTAATTAGAGATATATCACCATTTTTTTTTACATCATTAATAATTTTTTTAACATCAATTTGAATTGATTTATTTGATAATGAATTTCTTTTTTCAATTATTGCTTGAAGTTGGTTATAAAAATTTTTGTTAAAATTTATTATTTTCATTTTACAAAAGTACCTATTTCAGAAATAATTTTTGAAACCTCATTTATATTTGTCTTATAAGCTGATCTATTGACAATTAATTTAGATTGAATTTTCATTATTTCTTCAATTTCAGTCAAACCGTTTTCTTTCAATGTTTTTCCTGTAGAAACTAAATCTACAATTCTCCTACACATATTTAAAGAGGGGGCTAATTCCATTGATCCACTTAGTTTTATAATTTCTACTTGTATTCCTTTATTATAAAAAAATTTTTTAGTAATATTTGGGTATTTAGTAGCAATTCTTATATTGCTCCAGGTTTCCGGATCCTCTTTTTTTAATAGAGATTTCTGAGCAGCTACAGAAATTCGACAATGACCAATATTTAAATCAAGCGGAGCATATATTTCTGAGTAATCAAATTCATTAATCACATCTTCACCAGCTATTCCTATTTGCGCAGCTCCAAATGCAACAAATGTACATGCATCAAAGGCTCTTACTTTAATATACTCAATGTTTCTTTTTTTAGATTTAAAAGTTAACTTCCTTGTATCTTTATCAAATAACATAGGATCAGGAGCAAAACTTGTTTTAAGTAACAAGTTTTTACATTCTTTTGTTATTCTGCCTCTTGGTACTGCAATAACTATTTTGCTCATAAATTGCAGGCTTTTATATTGTGATCAAAGAAAAAACTAGAAAAAGTTAGTTTTTCTTTCTTTTTATTTTTACTCCCAAACTACCTAATGTTTTTTCAATATTTTCATAGCCTCTATCAAGATGATAGACACGATTTAGTGTCGTTTGACCATTCGCATTCATAGCAGCTAACACTAAACTTATACTAGCTCGTAAATCACTAGCCATTACCTGAGCTCCTTTAAATGTTTGATTACCTATAATTGTAGCGGTATCTTTTTCTACTGTAATATTTGCACCTAATCGATTCAATTCAGGAACATGCATAAATCTATTTTCAAAAATTGTTTCTTTAATTTTTGACTTCCCATCAGAGATACACATAAGAGACATTAGTTGAGCTTGTAAATCAGTTGGGAAACCTGGATATGGACTGGTTGAAAGACTACTAGATTTTAGTTTTGATCCTTTAGAGACTTTTATTGAATTTTTACTTACTTTTAATTTTGCACCCATTTTTTTTAAAATATCAATTAAGGATTTTAAATAAATAGTATTAAAGTTATTTATTTCTAAAGCTGAATTTAACATTAAAGCTGCAATTATATATGTCCCAGCTACAATTCTATCAGAAATTATCTCATGCTCTGCTTTTTTTAAATTTGTAACTCCTTGCACAAGAATAGTTTTTGTTCCATGGCCTTCTATTTTTGCACCCATTTTTATAAGACAGTTTGACAAATCTTCTATTTCGGGTTCTCTTGCAGCATTAGATATTTTAGTTTCACCTTTTGCCAATACCGAGGCCATTAGTATATTTTCAGTTGCTCCTACACTTGGAAAAGGTAGTTTAATTTTATTTCCAATCAATTGTGATTTAACACTTCCCACAACAAAGCCATTTTGAATTTCAAAATCAGCTCCCAATTTTGATAAACCGGCAAGATGTATATCTATTGGTCTAGTTCCAATAGCACATCCTCCTGGCAAAGAAATTCTAGCCTCACCAAATCGAGAAAGTAATGGGCCTAGAATCAATATAGAGGCTCTCATTTTTCGCACAACATCATAATCTGCTGATAGATTCTTAATTTTTGATGGATTTATTTTTAATTTATTTTTTTTGTGTTCAATTTTTACACCATAATTTTTCAGTAATTTTATTAAATTTAAAACATCAACCACATTAGGTACATTTGAGAGTTTTAAAGTTTTTTTAGATAAAAGAGAAGATACTATAATCGGTAGTGCAGAATTTTTTGAACCGTGAACATTAACTGCCCCAGAAATTTTTGAACCTCCTTTTATTATTAATTTATCCATTTTTGCTAATAGCTTGTTTTCTTTTTAAAATATTTGATTTCAGTTTTTTTTCTAACCTTTTTAATCTCGTTAAGCGTATTTCTTTTTTAGAATCATCTTTTGCTTGATGTGTATCTTTTTCTTTATTTAATTTATCTGTCATAAATAAGATTTAATTATTATTATTTTTTTTTAATCCATTTTTAGAGCATTTCTTAGAACAATATAAAACATTCTTCCAATCTCTTTCCCATTTTTTTCTCCAAGAGAATGGCTTATTGCAAACAATACAAACTTTAGATGGTAAATTTTTCTTCAAGATTTTACTCAAATAGGTAAAAATATCCGTAGGCAACAACTAATGCAGGAATTGCACTATAAAGGGTTGCTAAAATCGCAGCTTTTGGGGCAAGAGCAATTGCTGGGAATAAAGCATCTCCATCATTTGAAATAGCATTACCAAGCTCAGCAGAAAGAGGAATAAAGCCATTTAGATAAAACGTTGCTACAACAACTTGCGGTCCACAACCAGGTAAAAAACCAAATAGAATTGCTACCAATGGAACAAACGGTAGCCATAAATCAAAAAATATTTTTAAATCTAAACTTGTAAAGTACATAAATATTTCAAAGACAAGAAAACCACTGATGACCCAGGTGGTTACAAAATTAGTTGTATCTACTACTCTTGATAATAATCCTCTACTTTTATCAGTTGAGCATTGAAAATCACTTAATGGATTTAATGACCACATAAATATTGAAAGTATTGCTCCAGCAGATGCTACAAAAACTAAAAGTGAGTTGTAAGCTGGTGAAAATTCTATCTGGAATGCAACTAGAATACCTAAAATAAAACCAGGGATAAATAAAAAAAGCCAAAAGAAATTAAAATTCGATACAAAAGTTTTATTTATTTTTTCAAATTCAACTTTTATTTTTGTCTCTGATTGCATAAAATTTATGCCATGAATAAAATCAATTATATAACCTGAAATTGATCCAACAATTATTCCAATACCAAATATTAAAAGTCCTGTTGTGGGCTCAATAGCAAGTATTAAAAAAGCTGCATCACCCATTGTTGCTGTTAACACAGCAACTAAGGATCCGAAAGAAATACGGCCATGGATATATTGCGTTACAACTATTATAGCTCCACCACATCCAGGTATTGCTCCTAAAAAAGCAGCTATACCGACATGGAACTTTTGTGTCTTAGATAAAAAATATTTAACATCAAATTTTGTTAAACTATCCAAACCAATAAAAACAAATAGAGTAAATCCAACAAAAACAGATACCTGGATATAAGCATCTATCATTGATGATCGTATAACTTCTCCAAACTCTCCTCCTTGAAAAACAAGAGAAAGTAATAATAAACCAAAGAAAGATTTCTTTAATAACCTTCCATCATTCTCAAGAATGACCTTTGTTTTTTCATTAATAGCGTTAATTAGAGCATTCATTGAATGTATATATAGCTAATAAATATAGCTATGGCTACATTTTCTGTTAATTTTTGTTGATTATTATGCTAAAAAAAAGGATGTCTTTCAGCAAAGTCCGAAATGCTCATAAAACAGAAAATACTGAAGATTATTTAGAACTAATTGCAGAACTTTTAAATTCCAAAGGTGAAGCTCGTATTGTTGATATTGCTGAAAGCTTGGGTATTGCACAAGCCACAGCCAATAAAACAATACAAAGATTACAAACACAGGGTTTCATTAAAAGAGAACCTTATCGATCAATTTTTTTAACTTTTAAAGGTCAAAAAATAGCAAGTGAGTCAAAAAAAAGGCATAATATTGTATACAATTTTTTACTAAATCTTGGTTTAGACAAGAATACAGCTTCAGAAGATGCTGAAGGAATAGAGCATCATGTTAGTGAAAAGACACTTCGAAAAATGGATAATTTTAACTCGAAAAAAAAAATTTAATTTATTGTCAAATCAATTTTATCTAGTGTATAAAAAAAGAAGGGACACGGCGAATATCCCTTCTTTTCATCGTTGGTTTATGGATAGAAAATAAACCTAAGTAATAAATACCCGATTCTCAGTTTTGGCTCAAATTTTTTAATTAAAAAGCCTAAATTTTAATATTTTTGTAATAAAACAATTTTTATTTTTATTTTATTTTTGAAATCATTGTTCAAAGGTAGATAATTTAATGGTCTAGAAATTTTATTGATTTTTAATGACTTTTGATGTTTTTTTAAAATACTTAAAAAATCCTGTTTCTCCCATAAATCTATTCTATGGGTAAATAGTACAAAGCCTTTTTCTGTAATATTTTTATTAATATTAGCAAAAAATTTGTCAAAGTTTTTGCAATATGTCATGGAGCCAATCAGGGAAATGAGATCAAATTTTATTTTATAATGATGTAATTGTTCAAAATTTTTTATTTGTAATTTTTTATAAATTTTTTTTCCTGATGAAATTTTTAGGCTTTTTTTTGAAATATCTGAACCATAAATATGACTTTTTGGATAAACTTTTTTTAATTCAGCACCAAATAAACCAGTTCCACATGCTAAGTCTAAGATATTTTTTGGTTTGATATTAATCGTTTCTTTTAAAAATTTAATGCTCTTTTTAGGTGCTTGATAATTCCATAACTTGAGTGTTGCATCATAATTTTCTGACCAATCATCATAATATTTTGTTGTTTTACTCAAATTGCCAACGCCAGAAACTAGTGATTTAAAATTACTCATATTTTAAAGAAGGTATTTTTTTTCTTATTTTATTTACATCAGAAATATTAATAGTTGAGTTAATGACTGCAGGTTTATTTTTAGTGCTATTTATAATTTTACCCCAAGGATCTACCAAAAGAGAATGCCCATAAGTCTTTCTTTTCATATGATGATTTCCACACATACCTGTTGCCACAATAAATAAATTATTCTCTATAGCTCTTGATCTATTCAAAACCTCCCAATGATCTTTCCCAGTTGGTCTAGTAAAAGCAGCAGGAACTAAAATAATTGAACAATCTTTTTTAGCAAGTTGCCTATATAAATTAGGAAATCGTAAATCATAACAAATTGTCATTCCTAATTTAATATTATTAATTTTTGTAAAAATTATTTTATTACCAGCTTTGAACAAAAATGATTCCTGATGTTTTTCTTTGTTATTAATTTCAACATCAAACATATGTATCTTATCATATGTTTTTTTTATGACTCCATAATTGTTTATAAAAAAAGATCTATTAACCAATTTGCTTTTGTTTTTAATTCTTAAAAGTAAAGAACCTAGATTTATATTTACTTTATTTTTCTTAGCAAAATCTTTTGCCATCTTCAAAACTGGGCATGTATTTTGGTATGGTGCGTTAAAAATTAAATAACTTTTATCATTAGTAATGATGTTCGAGCATTCTGGTGTGCAAATTAAGTGAGGTTTAAATTTTAATGTATTATTAAAACTTTTTTCAATAATTTTTGCATTTAAAGCTGGGACGTGACTTGCTTGGAATTGAACTTGAGATATTTTTAATTTATTCATTTAAATTTATTTAAACTTTAGTAAAAAAACAACCCCAGAAGTAAAGACTATAATACACAATAAATACATATTTAAAGTAAGCGAAAAGGTTTCAGCTAAAAAGCCAATTGCTGCTGGCATAATCATTGTTGAGGATAATCCAATTGTAATAAGATTGGTAACTGTCATAGGAATACTCTCTGAGGACTGTTTGACTGCTTGTCTAATCACAATTGGAACTAAATTAGCTATGGCAAATCCATAAAGACTTAGAACTGCAAGAATAATATAAAAATTGTTAGTTAATAAGGATAAAAACATTATTGATGCTCCAATCATTACAAAATGGCAACCAACAACTTTTTCTGTAAATAATTTAATCAAAGAATTTGAAAATAGATTAGCAAAAATACCTCCAATACTGAAAAATATTAATCCCATACTAGCTAAGTAAAGAGGAGCATTTAAATCTTTTGATAACCATAATGTTGACCAATCCATAATTATTCCACCTGAACCGAACACAAAAAATAATAAAAATCCAAATAAAAGAACATTAGTCTCTGGAATTTTGAATTTTTCTCCTTCACCTCTAAAATCTAAATTTCGAGGTAATCCGAACAAATATACAAAAATAGAAACAAATAGTGATAGAAAAGATAAAATTCCAAAAAATAAATAAGGTTCATAATTATTTCTCATAATTATACCTGCTAATGAACCACCAACTAAAATACCTAAATTGAAACCCATAGCATAGTAAGGTGTAATAATTTTTTTAAAATGTTTTTCAATTAATTGACTATGTATTCCTCCTATTGGTCCAGATGCTCCCCATCCAATTCCAGCCGGTATAAATGTTAATAAAAAATAAAAATATGAAGAAGAAATAATAGCTAAAAAGGTAGAAAAGGTAACCAATGGAAAAGCTAGAGACATAATTAATTTTGTTCCATACTTTGGTACGAGTATACGACCTGCTATCTGATTAGAGATAATAAAGAAGATACCAAAAAGCAGTATCGCAAAACTGAAATCAGATTCATCTATGGATAATCTATTAAAAATCCAAGGCGTAACACCAAAATAACAGCCAACAACTATCATGGGATAAGTTGAAGTGATTACTGAAGCAAGCGTTGCCCTTCTAAATATTTTAATTTCCTCTGACACAAATATTTTTACCAACGATGATGAACATCATCAAAAAAATATTTTGTGTAAACACTATTTATTTCATTCATTAAAGAAGAAATAGTATCTAATTCTGAAGAAGAAGTATTCAGACCTACATGATCTTTATTTTTAGCACCAGGAATGACAATACTAACAGCATCATGCATTAGAATCCATTTAAGTGATAACTGTGATAACGTAATACCTTCTGGTAATATATTTTTTAATTCATCAACAGCTTCTAAAGCCTTATTAAAATTTACGCCTGAAAATGTTTCACCTACATCAAATGCATCTCCATTAATATTGTAATTACGATGATCATCAGGAGCAAATGATGAATCTTTATTAAACTTTCCAGTTAATAATCCACTTGCAAGGGGTACTCTAACAATAATTGCAACTTTTTTTTCTTTTGCAATTTTAAATAATTTTTCAGCAGGTTTTTGTCTGAAAATATTGAATATAACCTGAATAGATTTTGTATTTGGTCGTTTGATGCATTCAAGAGCCTCGTCAACTGTTTGAACACTAAAACCATAATTTTGAATTTTACCTTTACTCACTAAATAATCTAACATTCCAAATGTGTTGTCAGATGAATACACTTCTGTTGGAGGACAATGCATTTGTAAAAGATCAATCGTTTCCACATTAAGGTTTAATAAAGATTGATCTACGTAAGACTCCATTAAAGCTTTATCATAGTATCCCTCAGCAACATGGGGATTTATTTGTCTTCCTGCTTTTGTTGCTACATAAATTCTATCAGATACTGATTTAAGGAAATCGCCTACAAATTTTTCACTTCTACCCATTCCGTAGACATCAGCGGTATCGAAAAAGTTTACACCATTTTCATACGATGATTTTAAAATTTCTTGAGCACTGTCTTCAGTTACATTCCCCCAATCAGCTCCTATTTGCCAACAACCTAAACCAACTTCTGAAACATTCCAATCCAGTGAGCCAAATTTTCTATATTTCATAACTTATTCTACAATGACTTCATCAGTCACCATAGTTCCATCTTCAACAATTAATCCCATAGCTCCATTTTCAAGCACATCAGAATTATCAGTGAACTCTAAAACAACTTTGTTATCAAGATAACCAGACAATTTATTATCCTCGACTTTAAGAGATAATTTGTAATCTTTATAATATTCAAGATCAAAATCTATTTCTTTTAACACTTTTGGCTCATTAATTACTTTTATTAATTGAAGTTTATTTGATGCACTAATCACTAAACCATAATATCTATTTAATCCTTGCACTCTCGCAGCAAGACCGCCTGTTTTTACTCGCTGAATTGCAATATCGGAAGTAACTTTATAGTTTTTCCATAAATCAGTTCCTGTAATTAACATTCCTCTACCACTATCTTTACAGACTCTAAAAGTTCTCTCTCCACTATCCCATTTATCTAGAGCATCGACCCAACTAGCTTTCCACATTTTAGCATTTGAAAATTTAACACCCCTTTTATGTTTTCCAATATGGTTAGGTTTAGAAAATTTACAATTTGGCTCACCAGTGAAATTCAAATAATTTAAAATTAAACTTCCAGAATTTGCTTCATCTGATTCTATTGAAAAACCAACTTGTGTAATAGGATTGCCTTCTGTTGAAGGAATTTTCCATTTAAGTTTTTGTGATTTATCAGGAAAAAGCACAACGCTTTCAGAATTTATTCTTTCATAATTATCCTCTTCTCCAAAAACATTGATAAAACATGTAACCGTAATTGGTTTTTGAGAATTCGACTTAAAAATGATTTCACTTTCTATATTTTGTCCTGAATATAAAAGTGGACAGGAAATAAAGTTATAACTTTGAAAAAATCTTTCTCTTGCAGACCCTGTTAGCTCATACAATTCCTGAGGAAAAAAAGTATCAACAACAGCCTCAGAACAAACACCAGGCGCGACTCTGTCAAATTTAATTTCTAATGCTCTTTTTCCTATACTACTCTCATACTCAGTATTTTGGACAATAGTTGAAATATTTTTGTTATTTTTAAAACTTGATCTCCAACCTTGAACAGAACCAGGCATTTCAAAATGAAATCTTGAACCATTTTTAGGCTCAACAGTTTCTTCTTTATTCATTTTTTTAGCAGTATTAATAACCTTATAAGCTTCTGTTAAGGCATCAGTTTGCGTTTCACCTCCATTAGCAGTCGGACAATACATTCTATCTTGTATAGGTGTTAAATAATCTGGACCATTCCTTAAGCCTTCAAGACCATTTTTAATGCCCATAATGCAACCAACGTTACCAGAATTACAATCAGTGTCATGACCAGCGGTATTTACTATCATAAGAGTTTTTTGAAGATCATCATCACCAAATAATAGTGACAGTATAATTATTGCATGATTAGGTATCATATGACATCCGCCAAGATATTTGTCATATCCATATGTTTCAGCTTGAAACTCTCTTGCCTGCATCCAATCATTATTACCAGCTCTCATATTTTGAAGTTCACCAATCAGTTTATAAATAAGAGAACTATTTGGGATATATTTTTTTGACTCATCAATAATTTTGTTAATATCAGTCTCAACAAATGCTAGTGACTCCATAGCTGCAACCATCTGAGCACCATAGATTGCTTCACCATCATGACTGACACTTCCTGCTCTTCTTGCAAGATCTGCTGCTTTTTCTGGATCACCAGGAGTGACTAAAGCCCAACCGTCAATAAATATTTGCGCACCTATTTGCTCCGCAACTACTTTACCATTTGTTTCTATTGATCCACTCATAGGAGCTTCTATTCCAGCTTTTAAATTTTGATATGCAGTATCTTCAGCTGAATGACCTCTTCCTCCCCACCATAAAACTGTTTTGTTCTCAATTAAATTATTAAGCCAAGACTGACCAATTTGTTTTGGACTTATATTAGGGTCATAATTATTTTCTCTTAGAGCACGGAGAAATGTAAATGTTCCAGTTATATCATCATCTGTTACAACTAATGGGACATTTAATTGCTCATTAACATAGTAATTAATTTCACCTAGCTCTTCCATAATCCTTTCATGTGACCACTGCTCAAAAGGACGGCCTAAATACACACCAATTAATTTACCGAGCACTCCAGCGTATACTTTTTCTTCATAAGTCTTATCTAGTTTCATAACGCATCCTTTTTTAAATTAAAATTTATTCTATTGAAATTGATTCACTCTGAATAGCTCCATTTTCAGTTATGAAACCAATCATCCCTTGTTCAAATGAATTTTCATTATCTTCAACCTCAATCATTAAATTATCATCAACAAAACCTTGTAAATGATTGCCTTTAACTTTGAATTTTAAATTGTAATCTTTAAAAAATTCTAAATCAAAATCTATTTCTTTTAGAGTTTTTAATTCATACTCCATTTTATTTATTTTTAACTTTTTGTCAGAAGTGAGCTCAAGAGAATAATATCTTTTTAAGCCTTGAGATCTTAGTATCAGACCAGCAGCAGATGCAAGTGGAATGGATATCTTTGATGAGATTGTATAATCTTTCCATGTCTCACTTCCAGTCATAATGTGGCCCCTTCCAATACCTCTTACAATTTTAAAAGCTTCTTGCCATCTAAATTGCCATTTATCTACATCATTCACCCAAGCCCTTTTCCATAATTGACCGTAAGGCTGTTCTTTATAAAAAATACCTCTTGTATATTCATCAATGTGATCAGGTCTTTTGAATGTCATTTTAGGTGTTCCAGAAATATCTAAATAATTCATTAGAATTTTGCCATTATTATTATTATCTGAGTTAATACTAATGCCAATCTGACCAATTGGATTTGATAAAGTATCAGGTACAACCCATTCTATAATTTTACTTTCTTTATTCTTAATATTAAAATCATCAGATGATACTTTAATGAGCTTATCATCAGCGCCCCAATATTTGATAAATAAATTAATTTTTAAATCTTTATCAGTATCTGAGATCAATTCTGTCTTAATTTTTTGACCACTATATACGGTTGGGCAAGCTACATAATCATAATGAAAGTATCTTTGGAATTGATAACCTTCTAACCTTGTAAACCATTCAGGAAAAAAACTTTCTACATAAATTTCACTTGATAAACCAAAAGATAAGTCAGTAAAATTTATCTCTAGAGCTCTCTGTCCAATATTAGATTTATAATCAACATTTGAAATTTTAGTGTTTAAATTATTATCATTTGATTTATCTACCATCCAACCTTGTGTCGATGTTTCCATTTCAAAATTATATCTTGCGTTATTTTTTATAGACTTACTTTCTAGTCCATTCATTCTTCTCGTAATATTAATAATATTCTGACTTTCTATTAAGGCATCTGTCATTGTTTCCGACCCATATGCGGTAGGTAGATATATTATATCGTTAACAGGCGTAATATAGTCTGGACCATCTTTAATACCTTCTAGGCCATTTTTGATTCCTAAAATACATCCGACATTACCCGAGTTACAATCAGTATCCCAGCCAGCAGTATTCACAATCATTAAAGATTTTTGAAAATTATCATCACCAAAAAGTAGCGCGAGAATAATTAAAGCATGATTGGGAACGATATGACAATTACCTGGAAACTTAGCATAACCATATTTATCTTCAATTTTAGTTCTTGCTTGCTCCCAGTCTAAATTACCTGAACTCCAATCTTGAATATCAGAAATAAGTTTGTAAATTGTCGAGTCAGAAGGAACAAATTTTTTACTGTTTTCAATTATTTTTTTAATATCATTTTCAATAAAAGAATATGCCTCCATAGCAGCTACCACTTGAGCACCGTAAACAGATTCACCATCATGACTTACACTGCCAGCTTTTTTTGCTAATTCAACTGCTTGCTCAGGATCTCCTGGCGAAACCATTCCCCATCCATCAATAAATATTTGAGCACCTATTTGCTCAGCAATTACTTTTCCATTCAGTTTAATAGAACCGCTTTCAGGAGCATGAATACCTTGTTTCAAATTCATGTAAGCACTTTCTTCAGTTAAGATTCCTTTTCCAGCCCATGCAAGAACAGTTTGGTTTTCTAAACAATAATTTAACCAGGTTTGACCAATTTGTTTTGCGGTAATATTTTTATCAAAATTAAAATGCTTCAAAGCATTAATGAATCTAAATGTTCCTGTTAAATCATCATCTGTTACATGAATGGGAAAATCTAATTTATCATTTACATAGTAATTAATAGGACCAAGTTCTTTCATGATTCGGTCGTAGTACCAACCTTCAAAAGGACGACCTAAGTAAACGCCAATGATTTTTCCTAAGACACCTGCGTATACTTTATCTTCAAAAGTTTTATTAAGGTCCATCTTATTACTCCCGTTTTAAAAAATTAACCTTTAGTAGCACCACTTGTTAGGCCAGAGATAAATCGTCTTTGAAAAAACATAAATAGAATAGCAATAGGTGCTGCCATTAAAATAGATGCAGCACTAACTGCACCATAATCATTTGCAAATCTACTTTGAAAAGCAAATAATATTGATGAAATAGGTTTGTAATCATCCGTTATAATAAATGTGATTGCAAATAAAAATTCGTTCCAAACATTCAAAGAAACTATTAACGCTGTAGTTAAAAATACAGGCCAAGAAAGTGGTAGTGCTACTTTTGTAAATAATTGATATGTTGATGCCCCATCTAGTCTAGCAGCTTCAAAAAGTTCAGTTGGTAATTGCAACATGTATGATCGTATAAGAAATGTAGCAAATGGTGCATTTAAAGCACTGTATATAATGATTAAACCAATTCTTGTGTCGAGAAGATATAGACTCTTCCACATAAGAAACAAAGGTAAAATATATAATTGAGCAGGTATACTTATTCCAACAAGAAGATACAAACCCACTACAGCAGTTTGTATTCCTTTGGGATTTAAAATTGCTAAACTAAATGCTGCAAGTCCTGAAACTGTTAAATTTAAAATCAAAGTTCCTACAACAAGTGTCATTGAATTGTAGAAAATTTGAGTATAATTTCCGTTTACCCATGCATCGTAGTAATTCATAAATCTTATTTCGTTTGGAAATCCAAGTGGATTTGTTCCAAACTCCTCAACTGGTTTGATAGAGTTAAAGATTAGAACTAAACATGGCAAAATAATAACTAATGCAAATGAAGTTAAAATTACATGATTAATAAAACTTGATCGTTGCCTGAATCTTGCAGTTGCCACTTGATTATACTTCCCAGCCTATTCGCCTTAAGATTGCAAAGAAACTAACTATAATTCCAACATAGAAGAACATCATTACACCAATTGTGGACGCATATCCCACATTCATCCGCTGGAAAGCTTGAGAATAAAGATGATTGGCTACAACTTCTGAACTGTAAGCTGGGCCTCCCATTGTTAAAATATAAATATAATCAAATGTTGGAACGGACCAGATAATTATTATGATTAAAGATAATATGAAAATAGGTCTTATCATTGGTAAGGTGATGTATCTAAATTTTTGAAACTTTGTAGCTCCTTCAATATCTGCAGCTTCATATAGAGAATCATCTACTTGATACATTCCTGTTAAATAAATAATCACAAGAAAGCCAAAGAAATGCCAAATGTCTACCCATGCAACTGCATAAAGCGCTGTCTCTTTCATAGCAAATGGTGATTTTGACAGAAAATCAATACCTTGGTTTTCAAACCACCCACCTAATCCATGCTTTGGATGAAAGATATACCTCCAAATTAAACAGTTGACTATACTTGCAAGTATATATGGGAAAAAAAATACAAGCCTGTAAAACATTTGACCTCTTTTAATTCCCGTTAATAAATATGCTAAGCCAAGGGATATTATTACTGGAATTGTTAAAAATAATATCGTCCATATAAAATTATGATAAACAGCCTTTTTGAAAATTCGATCCCTAAATAATTCTTCAAAATTTTCTAAACCGACATAGTTTATTTTTCCAAAACCATTCCAATCAGTTAAACATAAGAGTAAACTGAGTATAGATGGAAATGCTATAACAAAGAAATGTATGAACAATACTGGCATTAAAAAATACCATGATATTGCGTTTATATTAGTCAAAAACTTTGGCATGTTTTTTATATTTTTAAAATAAGGGGAATAAAATTCCCCTTATTGAAAATAAATTGGAATTATCTTTTTCCAACTGGAACTAATGCATCGTCTTCACGTGCTTTGTCCCATAATCTTTGAGATTCTTCCATGAACTCAAGCGGAGTAATATCTCCTGCCCAAACAACTTCCATATCTTTCCAAATGTGGACACCTGGATCATTAGGATAGAAAGTCCATGTCGTATAACCGTAATTTCCAGTTCCTGTAGCTTCAGCAAACTCAGTTAAGAATCTTTTTTGTCTTGGATCTATATTTGGATCAAAGTCACTGTCCTCATAATGTAGTGGCATCAACCACGCACCATAACCTAATTGACCAGTTACATTAAGAACTCTTGCTCTATCTGATAGAATCCAATCAATAACCTTTGCAGCAGCTTCAGGATTTTTAGAAGCAGCATTTACTGACATTGTTCCACCTGTTGCAAGTTGATAATTTGGTCTATCTCCTGCTTGAGGATGAAGTATTGGCAAAGCAGCCCAATCCCAATCATCAGAACTTTCAGCAAAGTTTGTAGCAGTTACATTGAAACCCCAAGTTCCAATCATTAGCATTGCTGATTCTCTATTAACAAATTCAGCATTGAAATCATCCCATGCTAAAGAGTAATATGTTTCTAAATCACCAGACCAATAACCATCATCGACCATATGTTTTCTTAAAAGCTCAATTGACTCTACAAATTCTGGATCAGTCCATTTTTTTTCACCAATTAATGCTTTGTAAACATTATCTGGTCCAGCGTAAGTGTTAAAATAGTTACCTACTAAATGCTCATGTGTTGGCTGCCAACCCGTAGATCCGTAAGCATAAGGGTTCATGCCTTTAGCTTTTATTTTTGCAGCTAATGCTTCAAGCTCCTCTAAGTTATTAGGAAGACTCCATCCATTTTCTTCAAACAACGTTTTATTATAAAAATAAATCATTGTTTCATAGTTTTTTGGAATTGAGTATAGTTCACCATTAAACACACCTGAATTATAAGCCCATTCTAAAAGTTTATCTTGCCAACCAAATTGATCAGCATACTCTTGCAATGATTTTACAAGTCCAGCATCTTGATAAATTTTTATGTAAGATGCACCAGGTGTATCAAAAATATCAGGACCACTTCCAGAAAGAAGAGCTGGTCTAATTGTATCGTTTATATCTTCTTTAAAAACAACTTCTAATTCAATATCATCATGTTCAGCATTAAATGCGTCAACAAAAAACTCTTGTAC
>CACGDO010000014.1 GCA_902571865.1 uncultured Alphaproteobacteria bacterium
ACGTTCCGTAATTTTTGACTTCGGTCAAATTTACTTAACTTAAGAGTTTGATTATGGCTCAGAACGAACGCTGGCGGCATGCCTCATACATGCAAGTCGAACGAGGTCCTCGGACCTAGTGGCGCACGGGTGAGTAACATGTGGGAATCTACCTGAAGGTTCGGAATAACTGCGGGAAACTGTAGCTAATACCGGATGTGTCTGCAAAGAGAAAGATTTATCGCCTTCAGATGAGCCCGCACTAGATTAGCTAGTTGGTGAGGTAACTGCTCCACCAAGGCTACGATCTATAGCTGATTTGAGAGGATGATCAGCCACACTGGGACTGAGACACGGCCCAGACTCCTACGGGAGGCAGCAGTAGGGAATATTGGACAATGGGGGAAACCCTGATCCAGCAATGCCGCGTGAGTGAAGAAGGCCCTCGGGTTGTAAAACTCTTTCATCAATGATGATAATGACATTAGTTGAAGAAGAAGCTCCGGCTAACTTCGTGCCAGCAGCCGCGGTAATACGAAGGGGGCTAGCGTTGTTCGGAATCACTGGGCGTAAAGCGTATGTAGGCGGATCAAAAAGTTAGATGTGAAATCCCTGGGCTCAACCCAGGAACTGCATTTAAAACTAGTGATCTAGAATTTGGTAAGGGTTAGTAGAATTTCCAGTGTAGAGGTGAAATTCGTAGATATTGGAAAGAATACCAGAAGCGAAGGCGACTAACTAGGCCATTTTTGACGCTGAGATACGAAAGCGTGGGTAGCAAACAGGATTAGATACCCTGGTAGTCCACGCAGTAAACGATGAGTGCTAGTCGCTGGTACAGTAGTATCAGTGTCGTAGCTAACGCATTAAGCACTCCGCCTGGGAAGTACGGTCGCAAGATTAAAACTCAAATAAATTGACGGGGGCCCGCACAAGCGGTGGAGCATGTGGTTTAATTCGAAGCAACGCGAAGAACCTTACCAGACCTTGACATGGTATGTTTGAATTACAGAATCGTAATTCTTCAGTTCGGCTGGCATACACACAGGTGCTGCATGGCTGTCGTCAGCTCGTGTCGTGAGATGTTGGGTTAAGTCCCGCAACGAGCGCAACCCTCATTTTTAGTTGCCATCAGGTCAAGCTGGGCACTCTAGAAAAACTGCCGGTGATAAGCTGGAGGAAGGCGGGGATGACGTCAAGTCCTCATGGCCCTTACGGTCTGGGCTACACACGTGCTACAATGGTGGTGACAGAGGGCAGCAATATCGCAAGATAAAGCTAATCCCAAAAAACCATCTCAGTTCGGATTGGACTCTGCAACTCGAGTCCATGAAGTTGGAATCGCTAGTAATCGTAGATCAGCGTGCTACGGTGAATACGTTCTCGGGCCTTGTACACACCGCCCGTCACGCCATGGGAGTTGGTTTTACCTTAAGCCGGTGCGCTAACCGCAAGGAAGCAGCCGTCCACGGTAGGGTCAGCGACTGGGGCGAAGTCGTAACAAGGTAACCGTAGGGGAACCTGCGGTTGGATCACCTCCTTTCTAAGGATATTGAAAACTAGTTCGCTAGTTTTCCGGGTTGTTGTCTATTTATCTCTTTTTATATTAGCTAGTACTGGGTGCTTATTTAATTATATTGGGCTGGTAGCTCAGTTGGTTAGAGCGCGCGCTTGATAAGCGTGAGGTCGGAAGTTCAAGTCTTCCTCGGCCCACCAATAAAAGGGGGATTAGCTCAGCTGGGAGAGCGCCTGATTTGCATTCAGGAGGTCAGCGGTTCGATCCCGCTATCCTCCACCATTTACTAGCTTAATCTTATTTGTTCTTAATTATTGTAAATATGAATTTTATAACTGATCAAAATAAATTTTTTATTTGATTATAATACGTACAAAATTTTTCTCTGTACGTAATTGCAATCAAGCGCAAAAGGGCATTTAGTGGATGCCTTGGCATCAAGAGACGATGAAGGACGTGGCAGGCTGCGAAAAGTTAAGGGGAGTTGTCAACACACTTTGATCCTTAAATATCCGAATGGGGAAACCCAACTCTTATGAGTTACTTGTTAGTAAATACATAGCTGACAAGAGTTAACCTAGTGAATTGAAATATCTTAGTAGCTAGAGGAAAAGAAATCTATTCCGTTAGTAGTGACGAGCGAAAGTGGAACAGGCCAGTAGTAATGTTATAATAACTAGAATTTTCTGGAAAGTTAAACCATAGTGGGTGATAGTCCCGTATAGGTAAAAAATAACAATACTCTTGAGTAGGGCGGAACACGTGAAATTTTGTCTGAATATGGGGAGACCACTTCCCAAGCCTAAATACTCCTTGATGACCGATAGTGAACTAGTACCGTGAGGGAAAGGTGAAAAGCACCCCGATAGGGGGAATGAAATAGTATCTGAAACCGAATGCCTACAAGCAGTCAGAGCTTCCTTGAGAAGTGATGGCATACCTTTTGTATAATGGGTCAGCGACTTAGTCTGTGCAGCAAGCTTAAGCCGTAAGGTGTAGGCGTAGGGAAACCAAGTCTTAATAGGGCGCAAGTTGTATGGATTAGACTCGAAGCGGGATGAGCTTAATATGAGCAGGTTGAAGATGCAGTAACATGCATCGGAGGACCGAACCAGGAAACGTTGAAATGTTTTTGGATGACTTGTGTTAAGGGGTGAAAGGCCAACCAAATTCCGCTATAGCTAGTTCTCCGCGAAAACTATTTAGGTAGTGCGTTGTGTGAATGATATCGGGGGTAAAGCACTGGATGGGCTAGGGGGAAGCGATTCCTACCAAACCTAACCAAACTCTGAATACCGATATTCTATACACAGCAGACAGACTATAGGTGCTAAGGTCTATAGTCGAGAGGGAAACAGCCCAGATCACCAGTTAAGGCCCCCAAATAATGGCTAAGTGGGAAAGTATGTAGAAAGACCAAGACAGGCAGGAGGTTGGCTTAGAAGCAGCCATCCTTTAAAGATAGCGTAACAGCTCACTGTTCTAATTAAGTTTTTCCGCGACGAAGATGTAACGGGGCTAAAGCCATTTGCCGAAACTGTGACTTTATAATTATTGCGATAATTATAAGGGGTAGCGGAGCGTTCTGTAAGCTGTTGAAGGTGTTTCGAAAGAAATGCTGGAGGTATCAGAAGTGCGAATGCTGACATGAGTAGCGATAAAGAGTGTGAGAGACACTCTCGCCGAAATCCTAAGGTTTCCTGCGTAAAGTTAATCTGCGCAGGGTTAGTCGACCCCTAAGGCGAGGCAGAAATGCGTAGTCGATGGGAAACAGGTTAATATTCCTGTACCTTCTGAGAGTTGACGGATTATGTAAATAGTTCTTTCTTATTGGATTGAAAGTGCTGTGAAATAGTTCCTGGAAATAGCCTCAGAATATAGATCGTACCTAAACCGACACAGGTAGGAAGGTAGAGTATACCAAGGCGCTTGAGAGAATGATGTTGAAGGAACTCGGCAAAATGCTCTTGTAACTTCGGAATAAGAGAGACCAATTTTTAGGCAACTAATTATTGGTGGCACAGAATAGGGAGAAGCGACTGTTTATCAAAAACACAGGTCTCTGCTAAGTCGTAAGACGATGTATAGGGACTGACGCCTGCCCGGTGCCGGAAGGTTAAATGGTGGAGTGCAAGCTCTAAAATGAAGCCCCGGTGAACGGCGGCCGTAACTATAACGGTCCTAAGGTAGCGAAATTCCTTGTCAGGTAAGTTCTGACCCGCATGAATGGCGTAACGATTTCTCCGCTGTCTCCAACATCAACTCAGCGAAATTGAATTCTCCGTGAAGATGCGGAGTACGTGTAGTTAGACGGAAAGACCCCGTGCACCTTTACTATAGCTTTACAGTGGTATTAGAAAATTAATGTGTAGGCTAGGTGGTAGACTTTGAAGCAAAAGCGCCAGCTTTTGTGGAGTCAAAAGATGAAACACCACCCTTTAATTTTTTGATATCTAACCATCATCCATTATCTGGATGTGGGACCCTGTATGGTGGGTAGTTTGACTGGGGCGGTCGCCTCCTAAAGAGTAACGGAGGCGCGCGATGGTAGGCTCAGGCTGGTCGGAAATCAGCTTTAGAGTGCAATGGCATAAGCCTGCCTGACTGCGAGACGTACATGTCGAGCAGAGTCGAAAGACGGTCATAGTGATCCGGTGGTTCCGAGTGGAAGGGCCATCGCTCAACGGATAAAAGGTACGCCGGGGATAACAGGCTGATACCCCCCAAGAGTCCATATCGACGGGGGTGTTTGGCACCTCGATGTCGGCTCATCACATCCTGGGGCTGGAGAAGGTCCCAAGGGTTTGGCTGTTCGCCAATTAAAGTGGTACGTGAGCTGGGTTCAGAACGTCGTGAGACAGTTCGGTCCCTATCTGCTATACGAGTTGGAAATTTGACAGGATTTGTCCCTAGTACGAGAGGACCGGGATGAACGTACCTCTGGTGTACCAGTTGTTCCGCCAGGAGCATCGCTGGGTAGCTATGTACGGACAGGATAACCGCTGAAAGCATCTAAGCGGGAAACCCACCTGAATACTAGATTTCCCCATTAGAGTCGTGGAAGACCACCACGTTGATAGGTTAGATGTGGAAGTGCAGCAATGCATGAAGCTTACTAATACTAATAACTCAATTGGCTTGATTACGATATCGTACAGAGAAAAGTTTTTTACTTAAATGTTTCCTGGTGATAATAGCAACAGATAAACACCCGATCCCATTCCGAACTCGAAAGTGAAAGCTGTTTGCGCCGATGGTACTTTGTCTTAAGGCATGGAAGAGTAGGACATTGCCAGGATTTTTATATATTGTATTATGAAATATCTTGTTGCTGGTGCTGGTGGTTTTATTGGTGGCCACATAACAGAAAAATTAATAAAGCAAGGTAATGAAGTTACTTGTGTCGATATAAAAAAAATTGATCACTGGTTTCAAATTAATGATAAATCAAAAAATATATCTTTAGATCTTAAAATTTTAGAAAACTGTCTAAATATTGTCGAAAATCACGATGTGGTTATAAATATGGCATGTAATATGGGAGGGATAGGTTTTATTGAATGGAATAAAACCGAATGTATGCTTTCCGTTTTAATTAATACACATATGCTGATGGCATGTAAAAAACATAGAGTAAAAAAATATTTTTTTTCTTCTTCAGCGTGTGTTTATAATGCTGAGCTTCAAAAAACTTCAAATATAATAGGATTAAGGGAAGAAGATGCTTATCCTGCCTTACCAGAGGATGGTTATGGGTGGGAAAAGCTATTCAGTGAAAGAATGTGTAGGCATTTTAATGAAGATACAGATATTGATGTAAAGGTTGCAAGATTTCATAATGTATTTGGGCCTTTTGGAACATATGATGGAGGTAGGGAAAAATCACCTGCCGCAATCTGTAGGAAAATTATTGATGCCAAATTAAATAATTTAAAAGAAATTGAAGTTTGGGGTGATGGGAGCCAAACAAGATCTTATCTATTCATAGAAGATTGTGTTGATGCGACTTTAAAATTAATCAATTCTGATTATAATGGTCCAATAAACATTGGTAGTGAAGAACAAGTTTCAATAAATGATTTAATAAGTAAAGTTGAATTAATTTCTAAATATAGAGTTAAAAAAAAGTATATTGAAAGCATGCCCACTGGTGTTAAGGGAAGATCAAGTGACAATACAAAAATTAAAAATGAATTAAAATGGGAACCTAAATATTCACTTTATAATGGTTTAGAAAAAACATATCAATGGATCTTTAAAAACATGGCTGAAAATAAAGAAAATAAATTTACTAAACCATGATATGTATGATGTATCTTTAATTATCCCAGTTTATAATGAAGAAGAGAATATTATTTTTTTATTTGAAAGTATTAAAAATTCTGGTTTGTATGAACAAATAGAAGAAGTTATTATTATCGACGATTGCAGTATAGATAATACATCTGCCCTCTTATCAGAAATAAATTCCAAATATATTAAGTTTAAATTTTATAAAAATACTAAAAATATGGGTCAAAGTTATTCTATAAAAAAAGGTGCTGAGTTAAGTATTTGCAAAACTATAATAACAATGGATGGAGATGGTCAAAATAATCCTTTGGATGGAGTAAAACTTTTAAAAATTTATCATAATGATCCAGATTTATATTTAGTTGGAGGTATTAGAAAGGATAGAAAAGATAGCATTTTGAAAAAACTAGCTTCATTAGTAGCAAATAAGGTGAGAAAGAAAATTCTTGATGATGAATGTGATGATACAGGTTGCGCATTAAAAGTCTTCGATAAAGATCAATTTTTAAAGTTTCCTTATTTTAATGGAATTCATAGATTTTTACCTGCATTATTTAAAGGTTATAATAAAAAAACATATTTTGTAGAAGTGAGTCACAAAGAAAGAGCTTATGGTAAATCAAAATATGGAATTTTAGATAGATTATTTATTGGTATAATCGATATTTTTAAAGTAAGAAAAATTATAAGAACATTTAAAAATGAGTGAATATTTTTCCAATTTAAGTAGCATTGAAATAATTTTTTTAGTTATCGGTTTTTTAGGTCAAGCTTTATTTGCTTCACGATTTGTAATTCAATGGATTTATTCAGAAAAAAAAGGAATAAGCTATATACCAATTATATTTTGGTATTTAAGTATTTTTGGTGGTTTAGGACTTTTAATTTATGCAATTTTTAGAAAGGATCCAGTGATAATAGTTGGTCAGTCATTTGGAATTTTCGTTTATTTGAGAAATTTAATATTAATCTATAGAAGAAAGGAAAAGAAGTAATGGAAATTATTACAAACTATATTAATGGAAAAAAAGTTAATTATTCAAACGAATATTTAGATGTTTACAATCCATCAACTGGTGAGATAGTTTCTAAAGTTGTATTATCTAATAAAGAAGATTTTTCAAAAGCTGTTAATAGTTCATTAAAAGCTCAAATTGAATGGTCAAATGTTACTCCATTAAAGAGATCAAGAATAATTTCAAAATATAAAAATTTAATAGAAAATAATATAGAAGATTTAGCAAAGACTGTTTCTACTGAACATGGCAAAACTCTTGAAGACGCAAAAGGTTCAGTAACTAGAGGACTGGAAGTTGTTGAATTTGCATGTGGGATTCCGCATCTTTTAAAGGGTGAATTTTCAAATAATGTTGGAACGAATATTGATTCATGGTCAATGAGACAACCTTTAGGTATATGTGCTGGTATTACTCCATTTAATTTTCCAGCAATGGTCCCCATGTGGATGTATCCAATTGCAATTGCTTGTGGGAACTCTTTTATTTTAAAACCCTCTGAAAAAGATCCTTCATGCGCTATAATGCTTGCTGAACTTTTTTCTGAAGCTGGTTTACCAGATGGAGTTTTTAACGTTATTAATGGTAATAAATTTATTGTTGATAATATCATTGAAGAAAAAAATATATCTGCAATAAGTTTTGTAGGTTCTACAAGTGTTGCAAAATATATTTATGAAAAATCTGCAAAGAATTTTAAAAGAGTGCAATCTTTAGGCGGTGCAAAAAATCATTTGGTTGTTATGCCTGATGCAAATATTGATCAAGCAGTTGATGGTATTATTGGTGCAGCATATGGCTCTGCAGGTGAAAGATGTATGGCAGTATCAGTAGCTGTTGCAGTAGGTGGAATAGCTGATGAGTTGGTAGAAAAAATAAAAATAAACTCTAATAAACTTGTTGTTGCTCCTTGGACTAATGATGAAGCAGATATGGGCCCTGTTATTAGTAAAGAACATAAAAATAATATTAACAAACTTATTCAAACCGGTGTTGATGAAGGTGCTAAATTAATTTTAGATGGTAGAAATATTAATATTCAAGGATATGAAAATGGTTATTTTATAGGTCCAACATTATTTGATAATGTAACTCCCAATATGGAAATTTATAAAAAAGAAATATTTGGACCAGTTCTAAGTGTAGTTCGTGCAAAAAATTATGAAGAAGCAATAAGTTTAGTTAACGATCATGAATATGGCAATGGTACTAGTATTTATACATCAAGTGGACAATTAGCTAGAGACTTTACTACAAATTGTAATATAGGCATGGTTGGAGTAAATGTTCCAATACCAGTTCCTATGGCTTTTCATAGTTTTGGTGGTTGGAAAAATTCTTTATTTGGCGATCATGCAATGCATGGAAGAGAGGGAATTAATTTTTATACAAAACTTAAAACTATTACAAGTCGATGGCCGGAAAACATTAATCAAGGACCTGAGTTTGTAATGCCAGTAAACTAATGAATATTCTCGTTACTGGCAGTGCGGGGTTTATAGGCTATCATACATCTTTGAAATTATTGGAAAACAAGAACTTAAAAGTTTTTGGAATAGATAATTTAGACGATTATTATTCTATAAAAATAAAAAAAGATAGATTAAAAAATTTGATAAAAAAAAGTAATTTTCGTTTTAAATTATTAGATATAAATAATAAAAAAAAATTAAAAAGTCTTTTTGAGAAAAATAAATTTACAATAGTTATACATTTGGCAGCTCAACCTGGTGTAACATATTCTATACAAAATCCTAATAAGTATATTAAAAGTAATGTTATGGGTTTTTTTAATGTTTTAGATTTATCAATGAAATATAAAATTAAAAACTTTATATATGCCTCTAGTAGTTCAGTTTATGGTAAAAATAATAATCAAATTAATAAAGAGACTGATAGTACAGATAACCCGCTGTCAATTTACTCTTCAACAAAAAAAACTAATGAGTTGATGGCTTATACCTACTCTAATCTTTATAACTTTAAAACAATAGGATTAAGGTTTTTTACAGTCTATGGAAATTATTCTAGGCCTGATATGTTTTTTAGCAAACTAGCTTATTCTATTAAAAACAATAAAAAAATCAAAGTATTTAATAATGGAGAATTATTTCGTGATTTCACATTTGTAGATGATGTTGTAAACTGTTTAATCAAATTGATTAAATATAATATAAAAAAGGATGTTCCAGCTGAAGTTTTCAACATCGGTAATTCTAAAGCTATAAAATTAACAAAAATTATCAAAATTTTTGAAAAACACTATAAAAAGAAAGCAATAATTATAAATTCAAAATTATCTAATGGCGAATTAAAAAAGACAAAGAGTTCTATGAAAAAATTAAATAAATCTATAAAAATTAATAAATTTATCAATATAGAAAATGGATTAAAAATCTTTTTGAAATGGTATGATAGTTATTATTCTTAGAAAATAAAATGAAAGAAATTAATTTTAAAAATCTTTTAAATGAACTTAAATTTAATAAAGTTTTAATAACTTTTATAACTTTTGTAATTTTATTTTTTGGAGTTATTTTTCAATCTTTTTTTGAAGACAATTATCTTAAAAAATCACAAGTGTATAAATATAATATTTATCTAAAACATAGTGATCTTTTAAACTCATATGCTAAATGCACAGAAATATTTTTCCCTCCTGGGATTTGTGATTATAATGAAATTATTTTATTGCCAGTGAAATTGTCACATTTCATCTCTGAAAGTAAATATATTTATTTTCAATTATTTAATTCAGATAGCATTAGTTTAAGTAAGCTAGATCTTACTAACTTATCATCATCAGATGGAAATATTCTAAACGATAATATTATTGAATTTAAATTAGAAATTATTACTAATGATAATAATTTTAATGCTGTTAAGGAAGAAATAGAAAAAAACATAAAACAATATTTCAATCAAATTAAGATAGACTATACTAAACTAAATCGTAAAATTATGTTGAGTAAGCTACTCAATTTAAAAGTTAATAAAAGCTCAAAACCTGACTACTTTCATTACCAAGAATGTCAAAATGAAAATCAAAATTTCAAAGAAATGGTTAAATGTGGCAAACAAAAAAGATTAAACTATTGTTCATTTAGCCTATCATGTGATGTGGAAACGGACAAATTTATCTACTATTTAAATGCCTTGTTAGAAAGAGTTGAAGCAGGTGAAATTACAGAAGCTGCTGCCAAAATTGAATCTATTACATATATGAACGAGTTAAATAATAATAATAGAAATTCAACTTTTTCATCTTCTTGGGAATATGAATTAAATGATAGTCAAATTGATATATCAATTAATCAACTTGAATCGAGTGTGCCATTATTTTCAGATATTTTGTATTTTGATTATAAAAATTCCAAACTTTTAGAATTAAATAATAATAACACTTTTACCTTATCTACATATTATTATTTTTTAATCTTAATCGTCTTTATTATAAATTTGTTTGTATTGTCATATAAGATAATAAGTAAAACTTAAGTTGATTACATTCAATTTTAAAAATGTAAATTTTATAGATAGAATAATCATTATTTTGTTTTTTTTGTTACCAATTTCTATTGTATTCAGTAGATTTGTAGCTGATGCTATTATTGTTCTTAACGGTATTTTATTTCTATATTTAGTTTTTAAAAATAAAAAATATGAATATTTTCAAAATTTATTTTCAATAATTTTTTTTAGTTGGTGTTTTTATTTAATTTTAATTTCAATTCTTTCACAAAATGTACTTCTATCATTAGAATCAAGTTTATTTTATTTTAGATTTGGTTTGTTTGTATTATTATTTACACATATATCAATTACTTATTCAAATTTTTTAAAATATTTTTCAATTATATTCTCTTTAATAATTATAATAATTTTTTTTGATTCTTTTATTCAATATTTTTTTAATTTTAATATTTTTGGCTATCCTTACAATGGTATCAAATTAAGTAGCTTTTTTAATGATGAAGAAATTTTGGGATCTTTTATTAGCAGAACCTTTTTTTTACCAATTATTGCATATATTTTATTAAATAAAAAAATTTTATACGAAAATTTTATATTATTTATTTATATTTTTGCTACTTTTGCAATAACAATTTTCAGTGGAGAAAGAACTGCATTTTTCATTTTAACATTAAATCTTTTAATACTAGCAATATCTTACAAAAACTTATTAAAAAAAAATTTTATATACCTAATAAGTTTTATTTTAATAATCTCTTCTTTAATAATTTTTGATAAAAGTATTTCAAATAGAATATTTTATAATACTATTAGTGAATTCAATTTTAAATTTACTGAAGACAATAAGTTAGATTTTAATATTTTTACTTCTATCCACACTCTTCATTACATTACAGCGTTTAAAATGTTTAATGACAAGCCTATACTTGGTCATGGTCCAAAAATGTTCAGAGATTTATGTAGTACCAAAAAATATAGAATGGGCTATTATATTAACAAAGATGACAAAAAAGTATGGCTTAATACTAATTGTGCTACGCACCCTCATAGCACATATATGCAATTATTTTCTGAGACAGGCATAATAGGTACATTACCAATAATCATTTTATTTATATTTTGTATGTCAGTAATAACAAAAAAAATATTTAGTTCAAAATTTTATATGAGTAATATTAGCTATTTATGTATTGTTATGATTTTCTGCAATTTGTGGCCAATAATGCCTTCTGGAAATTTCTTTAATAATTGGATAAGTATAATTTATTATTTACCAATTGCTGTATTTTTTTATGATAATAACAAAACAAAGATATAAAACATGAAAATTCTTGTAACAGGATCTACTGGGCTCGTAGGTAGTGCTATAGTAAAATTTTTAAAAAAAAATAATTTTCATAATCTAATAATTCCTACAAGAAAAGAATTAGATTTAGAATCACCAGATAAGGTTGAAAAATTTTTCTTAAATAATCAACCAGACTTTATTTTTAATGCAGCAGGTTTTGTAGGAGGTGTATCTGCAAATAATTCATATAGGACAGATTTTATTTATAAAAATACTATGATCCAATTTAATGTAATCTATGCTGCTCATAAAATTGGGATTAAATCTTTAATCAATTTTGGCTCAAGCTGTATTTATCCAAAGGAAGCTATTTTACCAATAAAAGAAAGTAGTATTCTTACTGGACCGTTAGAGGACACAAATGAACCATATGCAATTGCTAAAATTGCTGGATTAAAGTTGTGCGAGTCAATTAATAGAGATTTTAAAAAAAACTATATTACCATTATGCCTACAAATTTATATGGTCCAAACGATAATTATGATTTGGAAAAATCTCATGTACTACCTGCATTATTATTGAAGGCACATTATTGTAAAAAATTTAATGATAAAAAATTTATTATATGGGGAAACGGTAAATCATTAAGGGAATTTTTATATATTGACGATTTAGCTGAAGCATCAATTTTAATAATGAATAGTCTTGGTAAAATTAAGCAAAATATAATTAATGTAGGTTCAGGATCTGAAATAAAAATTGATAGTTTAGCAAAAAAAATTATTGATATAGTCGGTGCTAACGTTGAAATTTCATATGATGAAACAAAACCTAATGGAGTTAAGTCAAAAAGAATTGATTCATCTTTTATAAATAGTTTAGGCTGGCAACCAAAAGTTAATCTTGATGAAGGAATACAATTAACTTATAGGCATTTTGTTACAAATTCAAATTTATGAAAAATAAAATTGCATTAATTACTGGTGTTACAGGTCAAGATGGTTCATATCTAGCTGAATTTCTACTTAAAAAAAAATATATTGTGCATGGTATAATTAGGCGTTCATCCTCCATAAATACTTCAAGGTTAAATTCAATTTATCAAAAACCAATAGAGGGAAAAAATAATTTTATTATCCACTACGGCGATATCAATGATCAAGCAACCCTAACAAATTTGATATTTAAGATTAAACCTAATGAGGTATATAATCTTGCAGCACAAAGTCATGTTAAAGTAAGTTTTGAAAACCCAGTATATACCTCAGAAACTAATGCTATTGGAACTTTAAAATTATTAGAAGCTTGCAAAGCGGTAGATAAAAAAATTAAGATTTATCAGGCATCTTCTTCTGAAATGTATGGAAAAAATATTAAAGTTCCACAAGACGAAAGTTCTTTTTTTTATCCTTCTAGTCCTTACGCAGTATCCAAGGTTTTTGCTTATTGGATATGTGTAAATTATAGAGAATCCTATAATATGTTTATATCAAATGGTATTTTATTTAATCATGAATCATCAAGAAGGGGTTTAACTTTTGTAACAAGGAAAATTACAAGAGGTTTAGTTAGAGTTTTTCTAGGAATTGATAAACATCTCTACGTTGGTAATTTATATGCAAAAAGAGATTGGGGTCATGCAAAAGATTATGTAAGAATGCAATGGCTGATGCTTCAGCAGAAAAAGCCAGATGACTATGTCATTTCAACAGGAAAATCATATTCTGTAAAAGATTTTATAAACAAAGTTACTACCTATCTAGGTATAAAGATTAAATGGGTTGGAAAAGGTCTTAAAGAACATGCCGTGGTTATTGATATTAAAAATATATCAAATACATCATTAAAGAAGGGCTCCACTATTGTTAAGGTAAATAAAAAATATTTGAGACCATCTGAAGTACCTATATTAAAAGGGGACAACTCAAAAGCTAAAAAAAACCTTAAATGGAAAAATAATATCACAGTAAATGAAATGATAAAAGAAATGGTCGATTATGATTTAAAAATCGAAAGTACTAATTCTTAAACTTTTTAATGAATATAATTAAAAATTTATTTTTTATCATTGATAATAAATTGATATTACCTTTTATTTTTTTATTTATTTTGCTCATTTTTGGAATGGCTCTTGAAACATTGAGCATAGGTATGGTTATACCTTTTTTCGATAGTATTCTTAAACCTAATTCAATAAATAGTTATATATATATTTTTTTTAACACTTTTTCTGAAATCTTTAACACAGAGAATTTGGTTTTAACCGCTGCGATTATTTTATTTTCAATTTTTGTAATAAAAATTATTTTTTTAGTTTTAGTTTCTTGGTTTCAAAATTACTTGATTTTTAAAATAAACCTTTTTTATAATAAAAAATTATTTTTAATTTATTTACAACAAAGTTTAATATTCCATATATCAAAAAAATCTTCTGAAATTATAAGAAATTTAGTCAATGAAGTTGATTCATTTACGTATGCATACAGAGTGTTATTTATATTAATAACCGAAATTTTGGTTGTTATTGGTATAACTTCATTGATGCTTTTTGTTAATCCTAAGGCAACAATCTTTATTTTTGCTACAATAATTATTTTTTGCGGATTATTTTTTTTATTTTTCCAGAAATTAATTCTTAAATGGGGCAAAGAAAGACAAAAATACGATGGTTTGAGAATAAAGGATATACAACATAGTTTGGGCGCAATAAAGGAAGTCAAAATTTATGGTAATAATAATTTTTTTGAAGAAAGTTATTCATTCAATAGTTTTAAAAAATATAAATCAATCCAATATTCTGGATTTTTATCTAACCTTCCAAGACTATGGATTGAATTTATTGTTATTACAAGTTTTGTAGTTCTATTTTTATTATCCCTAAAGAATTATAATGATTCATCTATAATCCTTACATCATTAGCTTTATATGGAGCAGCTGCATTTAGACTTCTTCCCTCTGCCAGTAGAATACTCAACTGTTTACAAGATTTAAGATATTTAGAACCTGCAATAAATTTAATTTGTCGAGAATTAAATCTTAAACTAGTTAAGAATACAAATAGATCATTTAATTTTAGTAATATTAAAATTAAAAATATTAATTTTAAATATCCAAGTAGAGAAACATATGTTTTTGAAAACATGAATTTTGAAATCAATAAGGGAGATTTTATTGGTATTATGGGTAATAGTGGCTCAGGTAAAACAACATTAATAAATATTATATTGGGACTTTTACAACCACAATCGTATAAATATTCTATTAATAATAATGAAGTAGATCTTAATAAAATTAATATTACAAATTTATTTGGTTATGTTCCACAAAAAGTTTTCTTGTTAGATGATACAATTAAGAATAATATATTTTTTGGAAATTATAAATTTAATGAAAATGAAAGTCATTTAAATGCAGCCCTTATTAATTCACAATTAGATAGTTTTATTAATAAATTGCCAAAAAAATTGAATACAATAGTTGGAGAGAACGGAGTTCAGTTATCAGGGGGTCAAATTCAAAGAATTGGAATTGCAAGAGCCTTATTCAATAGTTCTCAAATATTAGTACTTGATGAATCAACAAATTCTCTTGATAAAGAAAATGAGAAATCAATTTTGAAATTTTTAAAAGAATTAAATAAATCTGTAACTATTATATTTGTTTCTCATAATCATGAAAACTTGAAAAATTGTAATAAGATATTTAAAATAGAAAATAAGAAATTAAAATTAATTAACCAGTAATGGACACACCTATACTTCTATTATTCTTTAATAGATCTAAAAACGTTAAAAAATTAATAGATAGATTAAAAATTACAAAACCAAAAAAAATATTTATTTCAGTCGATGGCCCTAGAAAAAATAACTCTAAAGATTTAATTGAAATTAGAAAAATTCTCGAAATCATAACCACTATTAATTGGAATTGTGAAGTTACGAAAAATATTAATTCAGTAAATTTGGGCTGTAAAGTTTGTGTTACAAATGCAATTAATTGGTTTTTTTCAAAAAATGAATATGGAATTATTTTAGAAGATGATTGTATACCTGGTAATGATTTTTTTAATTTTTGTGAATACAATTTAAAAAAATATAAAAACAATGATAAAATTATGCAAATTTCTGGAAATAATTTTTTGTTAAATGATGAATTATGTGAGGCAAGTTATTATTTTAGTACAATAAATGATATTTGGGGATGGGCTACTTGGAAAAGAGCTTGGGATCATTATAAAATAGATATTTCAGATTATAATTATAAAAAAGATTATAAAATGCTATTAAATTATTACAAAAATAAAAATATTGTCAAATGGATGAAAAAATATTTCGACAATTCAATAAGAAAAGAAAACGATATTTGGTCTACACAATGGACTTATGCTATGATTAAAGCAGATGGTATAACTATAGTTCCTAAAGTTAATTTAGTAAAAAACATTGGTTTTGATAGAAGCGGAACTACAAAAGATAATTTCTCATTTAAGATATACTCTGAAATTGAAGCAAAACAGCTGAAAGTTATTAAAGATCCTAAAGATATAAAAGTAAATTATTATTTAGATAAAATAAGATTTAGGTTAATCAAAAAAACAGATCCAAATTTATTTTTATATAATAATTTTATAAAATTGATTCCTAAACCAATTAAAAAAATAATAAAATATATCAAAGTATTTATTAAGCATTAAATATGAATAAATTAACAGTTACTATTGGTATTACCACTTACAATAGAAAAAATTTTTTAAAAGAAGCTATAAAATCTATTCTTCAGCAAACACATCAAAACTTTAAAATAATTGTAGGTAATGATTACACAAAAGAAATAATCAATTTTAAAAGTCTAGGTATGCCAATAGATAAAAGAATTATTTTTATAAATCATAACATTTCTTTAGGTGAGTTAGACAATATGAATTATTTGTTAAGACTTTGTAGTTCTGAGTGGTTTACATGGCTTGCAGATGATGATTTGATGCATAAAGATTTTTTAAAAACTATGTTAAAAAATATAAATAATAATGATAAAATACTAGCTAGTTATTCGAATTTCTCTTCAGGTATACTTTTCGATCCAATAAAAAAAAACATAAACGAAACAAAAATAGAAAAATTTAATTTTGAAACATTTATTCAAAAATATGTATCACATAAAATTAAATTAATTGGTTGTTATGGCTTGATAAGGACTAATATTTTAAAAAAACTTGGTGGTCATCCAAAACTTGGGAATTCTTTTGGTCCTTATAGTGATGCAATTTTGCCAATATTGATTTCTTCTGAAGGAAGTATTCTATGGGAAGACACTAAGCTAGTGTTTTTAAGAACACATCAAAATTCTTTATCAGTCAAATCGTCAAATTTAGAAGCATACAGCTCTTCTGAACAAGATTTTATCTTCATAATTAGCAAATTAATGATTGCTAATAAATTTAATAAATCTTTTAAAAATTATATTTATTACAAAATAATTGTATGGTTTACACACAATACTACTAATGTTCTTAAAAGAAATAAAAAAATAAACATTTTTAAAAAATTATTAATTTTTTTTAGAAAAAAATTTTTACAAGATATAAAGTACATTAGTTTTAAATTTAAAATAATTTATACTATTAAGATTTTATATTTAGCTTATAAGATATTTTAATGAATATTGCTATTATAGTTACTTTTCCCAATCAAAGTGGAGGAGCTTTTCAATATGAACTATTTTGTGCTAAATTATTTAGCAAAACTGATGAAAAAAAATTCAAATTTATTTTTTATTGCAACTCTAAAAAAGTTCAAGATAGCTATAAAAAAAATAATATAAAAATTAATTTAATCAATATTAATATTTTTCAAAAATTTTATGATTCAATACTAAAAAATAAATTTTTTAATTATCTTTTGATTAGTTTATCTCATTTTTTAAAAAGGCCTAAACTTAAAATATTTCATAAGATACGTCTTAATTTTTATTCCAATATTGAAAATAGATTAAATAAAGATAATATTGACATTGTTTATTTTACGTCACCTTCAGATTTATATAAACAAATAAGAAATATTCCATTCATTTTTACAGTATTTGATTTAAACTTTCTTTCTTACAACTATTTTCCAGAATTATCTCAAGATAATATTTTCATAAATAGAAATAAACTTTATTATCCTTCTTTAAATAGAGCTTATAAAATTATAGTATGCTCAAAAATTCTAAAAGAACAAATAATTCAATCTTATAATATTCCATCAGATAGAATTGAAATATTTCATTATTTACCTAATAAAAAGAATTTAAATGAAAAACATAATTTAAAATATTCAAAAAAATACAATCTAAATTCAAAATATATATTTTATCCAGCAACTTTTTATCCCCATAAAAATCATATGTATGTTTTGAAAGTTTTAAAATATATTAATGAAAATTATAAAAACAATGTAATTGTAAATTTTGTCGGTTCTAATCCAGGAATATATGGAAATTTAAATTTATTAAAGAAAATAGTTAAGGAATATAAATTAACAAAAAATGTTATTTTCAATGATTTTGTTGAAGATGAAGCGATCCCATATTTTTACAAAAATGCAATTTGTTTATTAATGCCATCATTTACTGGTCCAAATAATATTCCACCTTTAGAAGCAATAATTTATGATTGTCCTGTTCTATATTCTGATCTTCTAAATTTTCATGAGCAATTCAATGAACTTGTTGAATATATTAATCTTAACGATCCTTCAGATGCAGCTAAAAAAATAATCTCTCTTGATCGTAGTGAATTAAAAAGAAGTAAAATAATTAAAACACAGATAAAGTATTTTGACTACTGGAATGAAGAAAAATTTGAAAAAAAACTTATTAAAATACTAAAAGATTATGAGGATATATCCAAAAACTGGAAAGATTATGATTAAAATAAAATCAACTAAAATCCATGGAGTATTTAAAATTAATATAAATAAATATAAAGATAAAAGAGGCTACTTTTACGAAATATATAATAGAAAAAATTATAATTTTAAAAATGATTTAAGTAAATTCATTCAATCCAATATATCTATGTCAAAAAAAAATGTTTTAAGAGGGTTGCATTATCAAATTAAAAATCCACAATCTCAACTAGTTTCTGTCATTTCAGGAAAAATATTTGATGTAGTTGTAGACTTAAGAGCAAACTCTAAAACATTTATGAAGTATGATGCATTTACAATAAGTGAAAATTCTAATACTCAAATATTTATGCCCCCTGGAGTTGCTCATGGATTTGTCAGTTTATCTGATAAAGTCATTATTAATTATGAAGTTAATAAAATTTATAAGAAAGATAATGAGTGCGGATTAATTTGGAATGATAAAAGAATAAATATTAAGTGGCCAATTTTAAAACCCATAATTTCTAAAAGAGATCGTGAATATAAAAATTTTGATTTTTTAGTTAGAAATAATCAACTACCAAAAATATAAATT
>CACGDO010000015.1 GCA_902571865.1 uncultured Alphaproteobacteria bacterium
TCCAATAAGTGTTTATGATAAACACAAAATTTATTGTGAAAACCTATTGTTATCTTTTTCAAAAAGATCTAACATTAAAACAACAATATTTAGATTAAGCAATGTTTATGGATATTCATTAATTAAATCTAAATCAAAAAATAGGGGTTTTATTAACAATATTACAAAATCTGCATGTGCAGGAAATGATATGATTGTTTATGGTTCTGGAAATTATTTAAGAGATTTTATTCATATTAAAGATGTTGTAGATCTGTTGTTTATTGCAAAGTTAAAAAAAGCAAATAATAAAATATACAATCTTAGTTATGGAAAGAGTTACTCTTTACTTTATCTTTTAAAATTTATTAAAAAATTAGTTAATTTGAAAAAAAATATTAATATTAAAATCCTAAATCAAAAATGGCCTAAAAACACTATGTTAATTGAAAAAAGAAATTTTAAAACATCTATAAATAAAATAAAAAAGGATTTTTTTTGGTCACCTAATATAAATTTAAAAAATGGTTTAGAACAAATGGTAGATGATTAATGATTGCCCCAAATATCAAGATAATAAATTTAAAAAAAAATATAGCTGAAAAAGATAAGTTAATTGTTTTTGAAAATAATTATTCCCTGCCTTTCAAAAATAAAAGATCATTTTTTATTACGAACGTAAAAGGATTAAGAGGTGACCACGCTCATTTTAAATGTAAACAATTCATTATTTGTTTAAATGGCAAAATACAGTTTGAATGGACAAATACAAAAATAAGAAAAAAAATAATCTTAAATGATTTTACAAAAGGTATATATATTCCACCTATGATTTGGTGCTCTCAAAAATATTATTCAAAAAATACAGTCTTATTAGTTTTTTGTGATAGGCCATATGAAAAAAATGATTATATTCATGATTATGATCAATATAAAAAAATTATGAAAAAAAAATATGATTAAATTAAATATTGGATGTGGTGGAAGACCTTTGAAAGAATATATTAATATTGATATGGATAGTAAGGATGATCTTGAAAAAAGATATCCTAATTTAAAAATTGATGATGATATAATTATAAAAAATTATGATATATTTAATTTACCTTTTAAAAACAATGAAGTCGACGAAATTTTATGTGAAGCCTTAATTGAACATATTCCATTTACGAAAGAAGAAAATTTTTTTAGAGAAATTGCTAGGATATTAAAAAAGGGAGGCAGACTTTACTTATCCACTCCAAATTTTGAAGAAACAGTCAAACAGTGGTTAAATGCAAAAGATGATTGGAAGGATTTTTTTAGAAATGATGATCAGTCTATTTCAAAAAGTCATTGGTTTGGGACTTATACTTACCAACCTTTAAATCGATGGGGATACTTAACAGCAATGATTTTTGGTAGTCAAAATGGAGATGGTCAGTTCCATCATAACTGCTATACAGAAAATAAATTGAGAAAAATTATTGAAAAAATTAATTTAAAATTAGTTTCAATTGACCATTTTAGATGGAAAGGTGATCGTGATCATATGCTTGGTTTAAATATAACTAAATAATCAATGCATATTATTGTAACAGGTGGATTAGGACATATAGGTTCATATTTAATTTTTGAATTAATTAAAAAAAATAAAAATAGTAAAATAACTATTATTGATAATTTATTAACAAATAGATATCCAACTATATTTAAATTTTCAAAGTATAAAAATATAAACTTTGTTGAAAAAGATCTATCAAATTCAAATATTAATTCGTATATTAAATCTGCGAACTTAGTTATACATTTGGCGGCGATTACAGATGCTCAATCAAGTGTATTAATACCTAAAAAAATTGAAAGTAATAATTATAATGCTACTAAAAATATTACTGCTTCATGTGCTAAATTCAAAACAAATCTGATATTTGTCTCTTCAACGAGTGTATATGGTACACAAAAAAATGTTGTTGATGAAAATTGTAAAAAAACTGAATTAAGACCACAAAGCCCTTATGCTTTTTTCAAGTTAAAAGAAGAAAATTTAATAAAAAATAGTTTTAAAAAAAATAATCATAATGGAATTATATTAAGGTTCGGCACAATTTATGGGTTTTCAATTGGTATGCGATTCCATACTGCTGTAAATAAATTTTGCTGGCAATTATATCAAAATAAACCAATATCTATCTGGAAAACAGCTATGAAGCAAAAAAGACCGTATTTATCTTTAAAAGATGCATCAAATGCAATTAATTTTATCATTAATAATAAACTATTTGATAATGAAATTTATAATATTGTAAGTCAAAACTGCACTGTTGAAAGTATTTTGAAAATTCTTAAATCATACAATAAGAGAGTCAAATTTGAATATGTTAATAGCAAAATTATGAATCAATTATCCTTTGAGGTTTCTTCAAAAAAATTTACTAGAAAAGGTTTCAGATTTAATGGTAAAATGAGCATTGAAATTTATAAAACAATTCAAAACTTAAAAAAATATAAATGAAAAATATACTTATTACAGGTGGAGCTGGATTTATCGGTTCAAATTTTTTAAAATATTTTATTTCAAATGCAAAATTTAATAAAATTATTGTGTTAGATAGTTTAACCTATGCAAGTAATTTTAATCTAATTAAAAACAATTTTAAATCTAAAAATATAATTTTTTTTAAAGGTAATATTTGCAATAAGAAGATTGTCAGTAATATTTTTGATAATTACAATATTGAAGTAATTTTTAATTTTGCAGCTGAGAGCCATGTTGATAATTCTATAAAAAACTCTAATAAATTTGTTAAAACTAATTTTCTTGGTACTCATAATTTAATATCAATCGCTCGTTTAAAATGGCAAAATCAATTAAAAAATAAATTATTTTTTCAAATATCAACAGATGAAGTATTTGGTCATTTGAAAAAAAATGAGCCTAAATTTAAAGAAACTACTAATTATAATCCAAGATCACCATACTCTTCAACAAAAGCTGCTGCCGATTTATTGATTAAATCTTTTAGCACAACATATAGTATTCCGTATGTTATTACTCATTGTTCAAATAATTACGGGCCAAATCAAAATAAAGAAAAATTAATACCAAAAGTGATCTCAAATATTTTATCAAATAAAAAAATACCGGTATATGGCGATGGCTCTAATATAAGAGATTGGATTTATGTAGATGATCATTGTAAAGCTTTATTAAATATATTTAAAAAAAAGAAATTTAATACAACTTATAATATAGGTGGAAATAATCAAATCAGTAATCTTCAATTAATAATAAAGATATTTTCTATAATGAAATCTAGCTATTTTGATATTATAAAAGTAAATAATATAAAAGATTTAATTGAATTCGTTAATGACAGACCAGGTCATGACTATAGGTATGATCTAGATACTACAAAAATATTTAAAGAAATTAGATTTAAACCATCTACAAATATTAATAAAGGATTGTTACAAACCATAAAATGGTATGTATCAAATCAATAGAATAATATGAAAAAGGGTATCATTTTAGCTGGAGGACTTGGAAAAAGATTGTGGCCAATTACTACCTCAATCTCTAAACAACTATTACCTGTTTTTGATAAACCTCTAATTTATTATTCTCTAACAACATTGATGTTATCAAATATCAGAGAAATTTTGATTATTACTAAAGAAAAAGATCAGGAGAGTTATAAGAATTTGTTATCAGATGGTTCACAATGGGGAATCTCAATATCTTATAAAATTCAAAATCAGCCTAGAGGAATACCAGAAGCTTTTATATTGGGAGAGGAATTTATTGGAGATGCAAATGTTGCTTTAATTCTTGGAGACAATATTTTTTATGGATCTTCTTTTTCAAATATACTTCAAAGAACAATATCTAATTTTAATAAATCTACAATTTTTTTATTTAGTATTAATAATCCAGCAGAGTATGGTGTAGCAGAACTTAAAGAAGAAAAATTAGTTAGAATAATTGAAAAACCCAATACTTTTATATCAAATTGGGCAGTTACTGGTTTATACTTTTATTCTAATGAAGTTATTGATATTGCTAAATCTTTAAAACCTTCAAAAAGAAATGAGTTAGAAATTACCGATATAAATAACTACTTAATAAATTCTAACAAGTTAGAATTTATTAAGTTAAACAGAGGTTTTACATGGATGGATGCAGGTAATTCAAAATCATTATTAGAGGCTTCACATTTCGTTCAAACCATTGAGGAGAGACAAGGTTTAAAAATTTCCTGCCCAGAAGAAATTGCTTATAGAATGAATTTTATTGATAAAAAACAATTGGAAAATTTAATTGATAAAATTGATCATTTAGAATATTCAAATTATCTTAAAAAGATAGTAAAATTATAAAATGAAATGTAGAGTTTGTAATAATGAAATTAGTTCATTTATGTCTTTTGGAAAAATGCCTATTGCAAATGGCTTTATTAAAAAAAAGGATTTAAAAAAAGAGTATTTTTATAATTTAGAAACATGTTTTTGCGATAATTGTAAAGTTTTTCAAATTAAAAAACAGCCTGATCCAAAAAAAATGTTTCATGGTAATTACCCCTTCTTTTCTAGCTTATCTAAGGGAATGGTAAAACATTTTAATTCTCTAAGTGCTAAAATTAAAAAAAATTTTCTAAAAAAATCAGATTCTTTTATAATTGAACTTGGCTGTAACGATGGCATTTTTTTAAAGAATTTTAAAGATTACAAACATCTTGGAATAGAGCCATCAAGAAATGTTGCTAGGGAAGCATCAAAAAATGGTGTAAAAACTATTTCTGAGTTCTTTAGTTATAAATTATCAAATAAAATATTAAAAAAAAATGGTAACGCAGATTTAATTTATTCTGCCAATGTAATGTGTCACATACCCAATATAAATGACGTGGCAAAAGGTATATCAAATTTATTGAAATATAGAGGAGTTTTGATATTTGAAGATCCATACTTAGGTGATGTTATTGATAAAACATCTTTCGATCAAATTTATGATGAGCATGTTTTTTTATTTTCAGCTTTATCTGTAAAAAATATTTTTTCTAAGTTTAATTTAAATTTATTTAAAGTTGAACGTTTACAAACTCATGGTGGATCTATGAGATATTATTTAAGAAAAGAAAAAAAGATTAAGAATTATTATAATGTAAATAAAATTATTATTTCAGAAAGGAAAAGAAAACTACATTTAATGCAAACCTATATTCAATTCAAAAAAAATTGTGAAAACTTTAAAAAAAATTTTAAAAATTTTCTTCTACAAAATAAATCAAAAAACATTAATGTAATTGGATATGGTGCTACTTCAAAGAGTACAACAATTTTAAATTATTGTAATATAAATAAGGATTTAATTAGTCAAATCTTTGACATTACTAAACTAAAGCAAAACAAACTTTCACCTGGCACTCATATACCAATAAATAATTTTGATTATAATTTAAATACTAAAAAGGATTACTATGTTTTATTTGCATGGAATCACAAAAAAGAAATTCTCAATAAAGAACTCAAAAATAAAAAATTTAGAGGAAAATGGTATATTCCATTTCCTTACAATAAATGATACTTTTTGCTGATCCTAAAAAAGAATATTTATTTTTTAAAAATAAAATTAATTCAACTATAACAAAAACACTTACATCAGGTGTTTACACATTAGGAAAAAATACATACAATTTTGAATGTAATTTTTCTAAGTTTATAGGTACAAAATATTGTGTAAGTGTGAATAGTGGAACTGATGCTATAAAAATATCATTAATGTCACTTGGGATAGGTAGAGGAGACGAAGTAATCACATCATCTAATACTGCTTTAGCAACAATTTCAGCTATTATAGATGCTGGCGCAACTCCTGTTCTCTTAGATATAAATAAAGAAACCTACAATATAGACGAAACTTTAATTGAGAAGTCAATAAATAAAAAAACTAAAGCTATAATTCCAGTACATATATATGGACAAAGTTGCAATATGAGTGTGATCAAAAAAATTGCAAATCATTATAGATTAAAAATCATTGAAGATTGCTCACAAGCAACTGGGTCAAAATTTAAAAATAAATATGTAGGTAGTATTGGTGACTTAGGTTGTTTTAGCTTTTATCCAACTAAAAATTTGTCTGCTTTAGGTGATGGAGGTATTATATCAACTAACAATAAAAATTTATATAATAAGCTAAAATCTATAAGGCAATATGGTTGGAATAGTTCAAAATCTCCCCAATCTAATTTCATTGGTGTAAATTCTAGATTAGATGAACTACAGGCATCTATTTTAAATATTAAATTAAAATACCTAAAAAACTTAATAAAAAAAAGAAGCAAAATTGCTGAAATATTCAATAGGGAAATCGATCCTAAATTTTATAAACTTCCTTTTTCTGAAAATAATAATATTCATACTTATCATTTATATGTAATACAATCACATAATAGAGATAAGCTTTTAAATGAATTTAAAAGAAACGATATACTAGCTGGTATACATTATAAATACCCTATAACAAAATTCAAAGGTTATAAAAAATTTTTAAAAATACCTTTTGGAGTTAAGAATACTGAAAATCTATATAAAAAAGCTCTATCTATACCAAATCATCCTTTTTTAAATATAAGTGAGATTAAGAAAATATTAAAAATATTAGAAAGTTTTAAAAATGTATAGAGTTTTAGGTATTTCAACAATGACAGAGTCAGCCGCTGTTTATGTTGTTGATGGTGTGGTGAAATATGCGATTGAAGAAGAAAGATTTTCAAGAATAAAGCATGCGGGAGGAATTCCTTATAAATCTATAGATTTCATTCTATCTTCTGAAAATATAACAATGCAAGATATTGATTGTCTTTCTCTTTACTGGAACCCTTATTTGTTACCTCATAGGGTGTTAATTCTATTAAAGAATATTTTTTCAAATATAAACTTATTGAAATTAAAAATCAGGAGGGCCTTGAATGTTTTTGCTGGTAGAGATGATAAAGATGCTGGATGGATTGATGTTCTGCTAATAAAAAATAGAATAAAAAAGAACTATTATTGTTTACCAAAAAAAATTGAGTTTCATAATCATCACTTATCACATGTTGCAAGTTCTTATTATGCAAACAATAAGATAGATACAAATGTTCTGGTTATGGATGGTGCAGGTGAAATTGAAGCAACATCAATCTATAAAGCACATGATAATAAGTTTAAAAAAATATTAAATATCAATTTACCCCACTCACTCGGTCACTTTTATTCTTCATTTACAGGGTTTTTAGGATTTAAAATGCTAGATGGAGAATATAAGCTAATGGGCTTATCTCCGTATGGAAAACCGGAATATGTTAACTGGATCAAGGAAGAAATATTAATTCCACATAAAAAAATTTTTTATAAATTAAACATTAAAAATCTAGATTATCATGAGGCATTAACAGGAAATTATAGTAAAGCTTTAATTAACAAATTTGGGTGTAAAAATGATGATACGTTTAAAGAAATTGATCAAAAATATTTAAATTTAGCAAGATCTGTCCAAGAGGTATTTGAGGAAAATGTTTTTAAAATATCAAATTCTATAAAAAAAAATTCGAAAATACAAAATCTTTCAATAGTTGGTGGGTGCGGTTTAAACTGCAAAGCAAACGGATTTATACTTAAAAAAAATATTTTCAAAAATATTTATGTTCCACCAGTTCCTAATGATCCAGGTGGTGCATTAGGTGCGGCTTATCTTTCAAATAAAAATATTGATTATAATAAAAAGTTAAATAACGCCTTTTTAGGGTATGAAATAAAAAATGAAAGAATTGAGAATTGTATATTAAAATACAATCTAAAAGCTGAGAAATTAGATTATAATCAACTTATTAAAAATGCTATTGAAGAAATAACTAATAATGAAGTTATAGCTTGGGTTCAAGGTAAGATGGAGTTTGGAGCAAGAGCATTAGGTAATAGATCATTTCTTGCTGATCCTAGGAATGAAAGCATAATTGAGAAATTAAATATTCAAATTAAAAAAAGAGAAAAATTTAGGCCTTTTGCACCATCGATATTATATGAAGAAAAAGAAAATTTTTTTGATTTATATCAAGATGCAGATTATATGAGCTTTATTGTTAATGTTAAAGAAAATAAAAGAAAACTAGTACCAGCAATAGTTCATTATGATGGATCCGCTCGACCGCAAACTGTAAAAAAAGACAATAATGAGCTTTATTGGAAATTGATAAATGAATTTTTTAAGAAAACTAATATTCCAATGCTGCTTAATACATCGTATAACATTAATGAACCAATTGCATGTACTGAAGATGATTGTTTTAAAACATTTATTGCATCAGGAATTAGAAAACTTTTCATAGGTAATTATCTTGTCAGAAAAAATTAAACAGCCAATATATCTCACAGTTGATTTTGAAGATTATAGATATAATTTTTCAAGGGATTTTTTATCAATTAAAAAATATTATATTGATGAAGTTGAAAGGCAATATTGGATATTAAGAAACATTTTTAAAAAAATAAATGCTAAAGCATTGTTTTATATCGTTGGTGAAGTAGCGGAAAAATTAAGTGAAGATTTAGTTAATGATATTAACTTGAATTTTGACATTGGAAGTCATAGCCTTAATCACTTAAAGCTCTTAAAAATGAGCGAGGATGAAATATACAGGGATACTAAAAAATCAATTGAATTGATTGAAAATAAATTTTTAAAGAAAATTGAACATTATCGCGCACCTTATTTTAGTATCGATAAAAATGAAACTAATTATTATAAGGCTATTTCAAAAGCAGGTATTAAGTTTAGCTCTTCTCTTAGACAAAAAAAAAATAATTCTAAAAAAGTTATTAATTTAAATGAATATGGAATTACTGAAATACCTTTAAGGTCAATAGGTTTTGGTCTTAAAAGGATAACTGTAATTGGCGGTTCTTATTTTAGGTTAATGCCTATAAGTTTAATTGAAAAACTAATTTCTGATACAATAAAATTAAATTTTTTACCTTTAATTTATATACATAATTATGAGGCTGATTATCTTGCTCCACCTATTATGAAAAAAAATAAATTAAATCTTAAATTACAATCCAACGACTATCTAAGAAGATTGGGTAGATCAACTGTAGAAAAAAAACTGATATATTTATCGAAAAAATATTCATTTCAAAGTTTAGATAATTTTGTTAAAAATTATTAAAATTCAGCAAATATTATGAAAAGAAAATTAATCTCAGAATCTAATATTATGATTTGTGGTATTGTTAGAGATTGTGAAAAAACAATATTGAATGATTTAAATAAGTTAGATGAGGCTACTAAAAATTTTAAAAATAAAATCTATTATATTGTTGAGAGTGATTCTAAAGATAATACAATCCACAAATTGGAAAATTGTAAATCTCAATTTGATAATTTTAATTATATCTCCTTAGGTACATTAAAAAAAAGATTTGAAAGTAGAACAGAAAGATTAGCGTACTGCAGAAATATGTATCTAAATTATTTAGATAACTTAAATGAAATTCATATTGATTATGTACTAGTATCCGACTTGGATGATATGAACAGATTGCTAAATATTGAGTCCATTGAAAGTTGTTGGAATACAGAGATAGATTGGGATGTAATTACAGCTAACCAATTATATAAATATTACGATATTTATGCTTTAAGACATAAATATTTAAATCCATTCAATCAAACAGAAGCATTATCACTTATGAAAAATTTCCTTGAAAAAAAGGAGCTTATTAAATTTTTTATAGAAAATAAATTCTTCTCAATATCAGCCAAATCAAAATTAATTAAAGTTGATTCTGCTTTTGGAGGTTTAGCAATTTATAAAAAACAAACTTTAGAAAATGTTAGATACCATGGTATTAGAAACAACTACAATGTATGTGAGCATGTTGAGTTAAATTTACAAATTGTTAAAAATAATTATAAGATTTATATAAATCCTAAATTAATTAATACTGATTATACAATTCATACTCCTCGCATAAATATATTACGGTACTTTATTGGCTTTAATATTAAACAAAAAATAAAAAAATATTTTAAACTGTGATTAATACAATTAAAAAAACATTATTAGTACTTTTATTTGAGTTGAGTGAATATTTGTTAAACTTTTATGAAAATATTAGATCATTAGTATCATTAAAATCATATTTTTTATTATTACAACAAGACTTAATAAACTTAATTAAATTTAACAAAAAAAATATTTTTCATAAATCAAAAAAAAATAAATTTATATTAATTGATGTTTTTTTTAATTATTCATGGATTATTAGTAATAGTATAATAGCAGCTGAATATGCAAAAAAATACGATTTGCAATTAGCAAGTTATAATAGTCAACCAGGTGGATATAGAAGAAATCCAGTATTAAATAGTATTTTTAATTCAATTGGGTGTAATAAGCACTACAAAGTAAAGCTGAAAATTCTTGACAAAATTAGAAGAATTAAATTATTTTTTAATGTTTTAGCAAGTATAAAAAATAAAAATGATCTATTTAATTTAAAAATTTATGAAATATGGGTCGGAGTAGATATTTATGAAAGTATATTAAGAGGAAATTTACCTACAGTTAAAATTGAAAGTATTGTTACAAAAAAATATATTTATAAATCCATAAAATACTTTATTTTCTTTGATAATCTTTTCAAACAGAAAAAAATAGCTGCCTTATTTATTAGTCACGATACATACATTTCTATGGGAATTCCTATGAAATTAGCTTTTCATTACAAAATACCAGTATTCTTTGCCAACGCTAGGGAAATTGTTCAAGTTGAAAAACCACATCAGTTATATTTCAGATTTAATAAATACAAGCAGTATTTTGATTCATTAAAAAGTGATATCAAAGAAAAGGCTATATTAATTGCTAAAAAAAAATTAGAGCAGCGTTTATCTGGAATTCTAAAGATTGATATGGATTATCAAGAAAAAAGTGCTTTTGAAAAAAAATTTATAAGTCAACAAATAATAAATAATAATAAAGAAAAAATACTAATAACAACCCATTGTTTTTTTGATAACCCTCATTGTTATGGAGGTATGCTTTTTACAGATTTTTATGAATGGTTAAATTTCTTAGCTCAAAAATCACAAACTACAGATTATGATTGGTATATTAAACCTCATCGTGATTATCTTCCTGGCACTCTGGAAGTTTTAGAAAAATTTATACCTAAATTTAAAAATCTTAAAATTATAAATCCCGAAACATCTTTTCATCAACTAAAACAAGAAGGAATAAAAAATGTTTTGACATGTTATGGTTCAGTTGGTCACGAACTACCATTACTTGGTTTTAATGTAATAAATGCTGGATATAATCCGCATATTAAATACAATTTTAATATGAACTGTTTATCGATAAGTCAATATTCAAAAGTAATAAATGAAATTAAGGATTTAAAAATTAATATAAATTTTGAAGATATTTTTAAATTTTATTATGTCCATAATATTATTATTAATGGTGATATGTTTTCTAATGATGGAATAAAAAAATCAAATTCAATTTTGAAATTTAAAGATAAGGAATTTATAAAAGTTTTTTTAAGTAATAAAAATTATTATAATTTTTTTAAAAAAAATATGTCAAATTTCATCTCTTTTGAAAGTATATATTCTTGGGAATATTTTTATAATGCAATTGACGATTTTGAATTTGAAAAGAAGAAAAATAGTATTGTAAATTGAAAAAAATAATTGTTAGAGTAAAGGGTGGGTTAGGAAATCAATTGTTTCATTATGCTGTTGCAAAAAGATTATCAATATTTAATGATTGTAATCTAATAATTGATAACAAAACAAGTTTTCAAAAATATGATTATTTATATAATCGAGAGTACAACTTAGATAATTTTTGTATTAAAGAAAGATTGGCAAATAAGAGTGAAAGATTAGAACCTTTTGAAAAAATTAAAAGAAATTTTTTGTTTTATTATTCTAAATTTCAAAGCTTTGAAAATAAATTAATATACACTACAGATTTTAATGAATTTGATGAAAGACTTTTAAAATTAAAAATTAAAAAATCAATTATATTAGATGGCAATTGGCAGTCAGAAGAATACTTTAAAGATATTGAAAGTGAGATTAGGGAGAGCTTAATATTTAAAAACTCTCATATACTAAAAAAAAATATTTTTTATAGAGATATAATGAATAAAAATTCTGTGGGGGTTCATTTTAGAAGTCACGGTTATAAGGATCCTTCTATAGATTCTAGTTTTAATGCAAATAAAAAATATTATAGTGATGCAATAAATTATATATATAATAAAATTGATAATCCTTATTTTTATATTTTTTCAGACGGCAGAACTAATATAAATAAATTTATAGATTTATCAAAAATTGAACATACTATAGTAGATTCAGACAAAAATAATAAAAATCCAATCAATGATTTTTTCTTACTATCAAACTGTAAATATTTTATAATTGCAGCCAGCACTTTTAGTTGGTGGGCTGCTTGGTTATCTAAAAACAAAAATAAAATTGTAATTACACCAAATGTCGTACAAACAGACATGAATAAAACTAGTGCATGGGGTTTTAAGGGTTTAATTCCTAATAAATGGATTATAATTTAAAATAAAAAATTAAATTATTGCTATAATATATATTAATAAAAAACTTTAAAATCTATATAAATTTATTTACTAAAAGTTTAAAGTTATAGTCAATATGAATAAATTAATTGTTAGAATTAGGGGGGGTCTTGGAAATCAATTGTTCGGGTATGCATTTGGAAGAAAGATTTCTATTGAAACCAAAGCAATATTAATTTTAGATGGAACAACATCTTTTGTAAAATATGATAAAATCTATAAAAGGTTTTTTGAATTAGATAAATTTAAAACTAAATTTACTTTAGCAAACAACAAATATCAACTACACCCATTTGAAAAAATTAAAAGAAATATTTTAAAATGCTATTCTTATTTTCAAGATTTTGAAGATAAAATTTATATTGAAAACTTCAAGTTTGCATATGACTCTAGATTTAACCAAATGAAATCAAAAAAAGTTAGATTTTTAGATGGGATGTGGCAGAGTGAAAAATATTTTAGCAGTATTAAAAGTTTACTTCAAAATGAAATTGATCTTAAGAGTCCATTTGATAATGATAATAGGAAAATACTTAAAAAAATTTATGAAACTAATTCGGTATCAATACACATAAGGTTTTTTGATAAAATTGAAAGTGATCAATACCATAATCTAGATGCAGAGTATTATTCCAGAAGCATAAATAAAATTTTAACTAATGTATCTGATCCAGTTTTTTTTATCTTTTCTGATAATCCTAATAAAATAAAATATAAAATTAATACAAAAAATATTAAATATCATATTGTTGATATAAATAAAAAATCTGAAGATAATTATAAAGATTTAATATTAATGAAAAATTGTAAACATAATATAATTGCAAATAGTACTTTTAGTTGGTGGGCAGCATGGTTAAATAAAAACAAAAATAAAATTGTTATCTGTCCAAAAATAAATATTAAATTTGATAGAAAAGTAACTACTTGGGGTTTTGATGATCAATTGCCAATTGATTGGATAAAATTATAAATCTAATAAATTCTAATGATATTTTTTTTAATTAATTTATAGTTTACTAATAGTACAAATGAAAAAAATTATTTTAGTAATTCCTAATTTAAGGGGTGGGGGGAGTGAAAAGACTATAGTTAATTTATCAAATTTTTTTGTGAATAAAAATTATAAAGTAATTTTGATAACTGTTTCAAAAAATCATAATGATTATAAAAGTTTAATTGATAATAAAATTAAGATGATTTCCCTAAACTCATCCAGAACATTATTTTCATTATTTAAACTTCGTAGAATTTTAAATAAAGAAAAACCTCAATATGTTATATCAGTTCTTACACACATAAATGTACTTTGTTGTATTTCATCAATTTTCTTAAAAAATAAATTAATTATTCTTGAACACATACCTGTATTACAGGCAATTTATAGTAAATGGTCGGAGATAATTGTTTATCTATTTGCAATTATTTTTTATAAAAGAGCTGATACAGTTATTTCTACTTGTAATGATCTTAACTATGATCTAAGAAATTATTTACTTGTTCCAAATAATAAAATTAAAGTTTTTTATATACCCGTAACTGATAAAAAGTATATCGAACTATCAAAAGAAAAAATTAATAATATTTTTTTTAATAATAAAGATAATAATTTAAAAAAAATTATAACAGTAGCAAGATTGGAAAAGCAAAAAGATTACGTTACAGCATTAAAATCAGTAAAAATTTTAGCAGATAGTGGATTTAAATTTAGATATTTTATTCTTGGTCAAGGAAGTCAAAAATTTTACTTACAGAAATTAGTTCATAACTTAAAATTAGATGATTATGTTGTATTCTTAGGATTTTCAAAAAATCCTTATAAATATATAGCAAATAGTGATTTATTTTTACTTACTTCCCAATTTGAATCATTTGGTATGGTTCTTGCAGAATCTCTTATGCTAGGTACCCCAGTTGTATCTACTAATTGCTTCTGCGGACCCTCAGAGATAATTGACAATGAAAATTTAGGATTTTTGGTAAATGTTAAAGATCCTATATCTATTTCTAACGGCATTGTTAAATCTTTAAAAAAAAAGTATGATAAACAAATTTTAATTAATAAATCGAATAAATATTCTATAGAGGTTATCGGAAAATATTACTTAGATTTATTTTCTAAATTAGAGAGTGATAAATAAAATGAAAATATTAGTAACAGGTTCAGAGGGTTTTATAGGGTCACATTTAGTAGAAAAATTAATAAGTAAAAAAATACATGTTAAAGCATTAGTAAAATATAATTTCATGAACAGTTGGGGGTGGCTAGAGGATGTAAAAAAATTAAATAGAAAATACTTAACTGTAATTGCTGGTGATGTAAATGACTATAAATTTATAGAAGATATTTCTAGAGATTGCAGTCATATTATTAACTTAGCAGCATTAATTTCAATCCCTTATTCATATGAAGCTCGAGTTAGTAATTTTAAAACTAATCTGGGTGGAGTACTTAATCTATTAGAAATTATTAAATCAAATCCAAAAAAAATACTAATTCATACCTCAACAAGTGAGGTTTATGGAAGTGCCTTATATACTCCAATGGATGAGAGGCATCCATTACAAGCTCAATCGCCTTATTCAGCATCTAAAATTGCAGCAGATCAAGCTTGTATATCTTATTATAATTCTTTTAATTCAAAAATTATTATATTGCGACCTTTTAATACCTATGGACCAAGGCAATCAACTAGAGCTGTTATACCTAATATTATAAATCAAATTATTAATAAAAATAAAAAAATTGAGATAGGCTCTCTTTTCCCTAAAAGAGATTTCACTTATGTTGAAGATACAGTAGAGGCTTTTATTTGTGCTCTTAATGCAAAAAATATATATGGTGAACAATTTAATTTAGGTATATCCAAAGATTTTAGCGTACTTGAAACAATAAAATTAATTTCAAAGATTATGAATTACGAACTTAAAATTGATGAGAAAAAAATCAGAAAACGACCTATAAAAAGTGAAGTAAATAAGCTATTATCAAACAATAAAAAAGCTCTAAAGATTCTTAAATGGAAACCAAAATATATTGGTTCTAATGGTTTTAAAAAAGGTCTCATCAAAACAATACAATGGTTTGAAGAAAATAAAGATAAAAAATTTTTTAAAGAAAACTACACTAAATAAACAAAAATATTTAAAATCGATGAAAAAAACAAAAAGAGCAATAATATTAGCTGGGGGCTTTGGTAGAAGGTTGCTTCCTTACACGATCAGTATTCCCAAACCCATGGTTCCTATAAAAAATAAACCAATAATTAGAATTTTGATTGATCAACTAATATCTCATGGATTCAATCATGTTAGTTTATGTTTAGGATATCAATCTCATATAATAGAAGAATATTTAACTAAATTAAACTTAAGTATAAAAATTGATTTTACTTTTGAAAAAAAACCACTTGGAACAATCGGTCCGCTTAAATTAATCAATGATTTACCAAATAATTTTTTACTTATGAATGGCGATATACTCACAGATTTAAATTTTAGTAATAAATTTAGGAAACATACTTTAAATAATAACTTATTTACTATTAACACGTTTCAAAGATCTCAATATGTAGATTTTGGAGTTATACATACTAATAAAAATAATAAATTAATCAATTTTTTTGAAAAACCAACTAATACTTATTTAGTTAGTATGGGTATATATTTCTTAAATAAAAAAATTTTAAAATATATTCCAAATAATAAGCATTATGGATTTGATGATTTAGTATTAGATTTATTAAAAAAAAGAAAAAAAATTAATTCTGAAATTCATAAAGGATATTGGTTAGATATTGGTCGTCCCGATGATTATGAAAAAGCAAATAAAGATTATAATAAAATTATTAAAAAAATCTTATGAATCTTTTAATAACTGGGTCTAATGGCTTCCTAAAATAAAAATTAAAAGTGGTTTAAAAAATTTATTAAAATAACATGAAAATATTGCATATTATTACTAGTTTGTCGTATGGAGGAGCTCAGGAGACTCTATATAATATAATTACTAATCAAAAATCACCTAATATAAATCATATAGTTTTATCTATACGAGGTTCGTCAAAGTATACCACTTTAATTAAAAACAGAAATATAACTTGTTATGATTTAAACATTAGTAAAAGTAAAATAAATTTATTACCTGGATTTATAAATCTTATAAAAATTATTAAATATGAAAAACCTAATTTAATTCAATCGTGGATGTATCACTCAGATTTATTAGGTTCATTAGCATCTTTGATAACCAAAACACCAATATACTGGTGTTTGGTAAATTTTAGCTTAGATCCTAAAACAACAAAATTAAATACTAGAATTACTTCTAAAATTTGTAGTTACTTATCCTATATTGTCCCAAAAAAAATTATATCATGTTCTTCAAGCGCTTCTCAATATCATATTGATAGAGGATATAAGCATAATATTTTTGTTAATATAGATTTAGGAATAACAATTAATAAAAAAAATATTAATATTAATAAACAAAATCTTTCTAATACAAATTTTATAATAGGATGTATTGGACGATGGGATCCTCAAAAAAATCATAAAAATTTAATTTTTGCATTTAATAATATAATTAACAAAAAAAATAAAAAAAATTTTAAACTTTTATTAGCAGGTCCTAATGTTGATAAAAATAATATTGATTTGTTAAAATTAGTTAGAGATTTGAAGTTGGAGAAATACGTCAAAATATTAGGTTTTGTGAAAAATCTTGATAATTTTTATAGCGCAATACATTTAAATATATTGCCAAGTGTCGGTGAAGCTTTTCCAATTAGTTTGTTAGAATCAATGATCAGAAAAAAAATTGTTATAGCAACTAATGTTGGAGAAAATTCTAAGATTTTAAGAAACGAAGATTTAATAATTAATTCTCCAAATATTATTGATATTCAAAATTCTATTATTAAAATTTATGATAAATATTCTAACAAGAAATGGTTAAACAAAATAGAGGAGAGCTTGCAAAAAATAGTAATTGAAAATTATGATATCGATAATACAGTAAATTTATTTGAGAAAGAATGGTTAAAAAATTAAAATTATTAATTTTGAGTAATGATCTTAAGAAAGGCGGTATTGAAAAGGTTATTTTAAATACTATAATGTCTTTTAATAAAA
>CACGDO010000016.1 GCA_902571865.1 uncultured Alphaproteobacteria bacterium
TGATTTAGGAAATAATTTTTACGAAAAGTGGTTAGATAAAACCATGACCTATTCTTCTGCTCTTTTTGATAATAAGAATACCAATTTATCGGATGCACAATTTAACAAATATAGAAAAATTGCTGAAACTTTATCATTAGACTCAAATTCTAAAACTTTAGAAATTGGATGTGGATGGGGAGGCTTTTCATCATTTGTCGCGAAAAATTACAATTGTTCAGTTGATGCTATAACTATTTCTAAGGAACAATACGAATATGCTTCTGAAAAAATTCAAAATGAAGGTTTGTCTGAAAAAGTATCAGTTATATTCAGAGATTATAGGGATATCAAAAAAAAATATTCAAATATTGTTTCAATTGAAATGTTTGAGGCAGTTGGGAAGAAATACTGGCATAATTACTTTGATACAATTCGTAATTCTCTCAACGATGGCGGTATGGCTGCACTACAAGTCATAACGATTGATGAAAAAAAGTCTAAAGATTATCAAAACAGACCAGATTTTATTCAACAATATATTTTTCCAGGTGGAATGCTTCCAACTAAAAAACAATTTGAATATTCGGCAAAACACGTTGGATTAAAATGTATTGAAAATCTAAGTTTTGGTGGTTCTTATGCAAAAACACTTAAAATGTGGAATAAACAATTTCAAAAATCTTGGAATGATTTATCAAAGTTTGGCTTTGATATTAAATTTAAAAGAATGTGGGAATTTTATCTATCTTATTGTGAAACAGGTTTTGCAAATAGTTCAACCGATGTTTCTCATTTCTTAATTCAAAAATAGAAATGCAAAAACTAAAAGTATTTTTAGTCTTAACTGGCTATCAACTAACTTGGTTAGCCTGTGTATTTGGTGAAACAAAATTTTCTAATTCTATGTTGGGCATTTGGGTTGGAATTATTTTCTTACTAACTTATTTTTATTTTAATCATAATAAACAAAAATTTATTAAGATTTCACTTTTGATTTCAGTTCCAGGATATTTTTTTGATACTTTATTAGTTTATTTCCAAATTTACGATTTTGAAACTATTGCTAAACTTGGGACTCTACCATTATGGATGATTGTTTTATGGTTTAGTTTTAGTACTCTTTTTGATGAAATTCTTACTTTTTTTAAAAGTTATAAAATTTTAGGAATTATTTTAAGTGGAGTTTTAGGACCTTTTACCTATTATCTTGGCGAGCCTATCGGAGTTATAACGATATATAACTTTCAGATTTTCATTATTTCAATGGTATTATTTTGGATGATCTTGATGTTCTATTATCTAAATTACGTTATAAAAAATGATTAATTTTCTTGATCTACTTTTTTTGTTCTAGTTCTATTTAAAGTTCTTTCAAGATCCTTATAAGTACATAAACCAACATCCATTGGACTCTTAGCCTCAAGAACTGCTTCTCTGTATGTACCATTTCTTATAGCCTCTACTGTATTTTTTGTTGAGCCGGTAAGTTTTGCAATTTGAGAGCTACTTAATTCAGTCGGGTATCTTTTTATAAGCCACAAAATAGCATATGGTTTTTCTTGTCTTAAAGAAAGAGGTGTATATTTAGAATCTTTTTTTCTTGGTGGTAAATCTTCAATTACATCAGACTTGATAAGACTCAAACGAGCTGCATTATCTTTTTCACATCTTTCAATTTCTTCTTTTGTTAATTGATTATTATCAATTGGATCATAACCTCTCATACCGACAGCAACTTCTCCATCAGCTATTCCTTGAACCTCTAATTCATGTAATCCACAGAATTCAGCTATTTGATCAAACGTTAAAGCTGTATTTTCAACTAACCATATTGCTGTTGCTTTAGGCATTAAAGGATATTTCATAATTGGCTCATATAATATAATCTAAAAATAATATATAACAAAATATGACTATGACAGATTTTTTTGAAGTTGATGAAAAACAAAAAACGGTTAAAATATTAAATTTGGATGATTTCAGTGTTGAGGATTTACAAAATTATATTTCTGAACTTCAAACTGAAATACTAAGAGTTCAAGATAAGATAAAAAAGAAAGAAAATTTAAAACTTAATGCTGAAAAGTTTTTTAGATAATTATTTATTAATTTTAAGACCTTTAAACCTTTTTTGGAATCTAGCTACCTGTCCTTCAGATTCATTAAGACCAGCTTTACCACCGGTCCATGCAGGGTGAGATTTAGAATCAATTTCTAATTTAAGAGTATCACCTTCTTTACCCCAAGTAGATCTAGTTTTAAAAGTAGATCCATCAGTCATAACAACGTTTATTTCGTGATATTTAGGATGTATATCTTTTTTCATGACTGTCTTATATTTATATAGATTTCAAAGTAAAGTAAGTTTTTCAACTAATTCATTATGAATTTTATTATTTGAAGCAACTAAATCACGAGAATTTATCTCCCATGCATTTCCATCTATTCTAGAAATTTTTCCTCCAGCTTCTTTAACTAAAAGAATGCCCGTTGAAACATCCCATAAATTTAGATCTTTTTCCCAAAAACCATCTAATTTACCAGAAGCAACATAAGCAAGATCAAGGCCTGCAGAACCGAGTCTTCTTATACCTGCAGATGATTTTAGGATTTCATCAATCTCACTTAAATAGTTTTTATAAATTCTTTCTCCAAACGGAAGACCAGTGCCTATCAAGCAATCTGAAAAAATTTGCCTGTTTGACACTCGAAGTCTACTATTATTACACCACGAACCCTTACCCTTAGAACTCCAAAAAAATTCGTTTAAAATTGGATTATAAATCACACCGTCTGTGATTTCACCATTTGTCATTTTAGAAACGATTATCCCAACATGAGGTATTCCATGTATAAAATTTGAGGTTCCATCAATTGGGTCAATAATAATTGTGTTTTCATCACCCTTTATTTCACCAGTTTCTTCAGTTATGTAAGTATAATCTGGATAATAATATTTTAGAGTTTCTAAAAGTGTTTTTTCTACTTTAATATCTGCATTTGTTACAAAATCTCCAACTGATTTAGATTGTATTTGTAAATTTTCTAATTCTCCAAAATCTCTTAATAATATTTTACCAGCTTTTTTTACTGACTTTTCAAAGATATTAATTACAGCAGGCTGCATTAATTTTTTGATTTTTCGATATAACTACCGTCAATTGTGCTTATTACTATTTTATCATTGACTGCAATAAATTGAGGTACAGATGTTTTAATATTTTTTTCTAAAGTAGCAGGTTTATATGATGAAGCAGCTGTTTGACCTTTTACAACACCTTCAGTTTCTAAAACAGTTAATTCTACAGTATCAGGCAGGTCAATTCCTACCGGTTTTTCATTATAGAAATTAATAATAACATTACTATTCTCAACTAAAAATTTTGATTGATCCTCTGTTAATATGTCTGAGCCAAGTTCTATTTGTTCATAAGTTTGTTGATCCATGAATATAAAATTATTATTATCATCATAAAGATATTGAAATTCTTTTTCATCAAGTATAGCTCTTTCTACTGTTTCCGATGATCTAAACCTACTATTCATTTTAGTACCTTCTCTTATTTCTTTAAGTTCAGCCTGTAAGTAAGCACCACCCTTTCCTGGTTGAGTATGCTGAGTCTTCAAAACTTTCCAGAGTTTGTTATTAATCTCTAAAATATTTCCAACTTTAATTTCATTTCCATCTATTTTCATAATTTTATCTTAAGTTTTTTTTTATATTTTTAATTTTCGTAAGATCTACTACATCAAAAGTTGGATTTAATAAAACCTTATTTTTTTTAGCAATTTGTTTAATTTTATTTAAGATGATTTTATTATTTTTTAATTTTAAATAATCAATATTTTCGTAAGTTAATAATATGCTAAGACCTTGATCATAGCCTGAGTCGATAAAAAACTTAATATTGTGTGTCTTATATTTATTTTTAATATGGTTTATTAACGTTCTAAGCCACTCTATCCCAAAACCTTTAATTAAAAAATATTTTATAAATATGATCGAAGTTTTGAACTTTGATTTTCGAAATTCTATTAAATTTTCAATTTGTGTTAGTGTCGATACTGCAAAACAAATTTTTTTAGGCACTAAATAAATTTTTTAAGATCAACCATAGTGTCTACCATTCTATTTGAGAAACCCCATTCATTATCATACCAAGATAAAACTCTACAGAATTTATCTTTGACAACTTGTGTTTGACTCATATCAAATACAGAACTGCTTGAATTATGATTAAAATCAATTGAAACAAGAGGTAATGAGTTTGTTGTTAGAATTCCATTTAATTTTTTAGTTTTTGAAGCTTGAACAACTATAGAATTAATTTTTTCTGGGCTAGTTTTTTTCTTACTTACAAATGTAAGATCTATAAGTGAGACATTAGGAGTAGGTACTCGAATAGCTGTTCCATCTAGCTTACCTTTTAATTTTGGTAACACTAGACTCAAAGCCTTTGCTGCTCCTGTAGAAGTCGGAATCATTGACTCAGCTGCTGCCCTCGCTCTTCTAAAGTCAGAATGGGTTTGATCAACAGTTCTTTGATCGCCCGTGTAACTATGAATTGTTGTCATGAAACCACTTTCAATTCCTAATTTTTCATCAAGAACCATAGCTAAAGGAGCAAGACAGTTAGTGGTACAAGATCCGTTTGAAATTACGTTATGATTTTTTTTAATAGTATCGTTATTTACACCTTGAACAATTGTGGCATCTACATTTGAAGCTGGTGCTGAAATAATAACTTTTTTTGCTCCTGCATTTAAATGAGAAATCGCCTTTTCTTTTGAAGTGAAAACACCACTACATTCTAGAACAACATCTACCTTTAGTGATTTCCATGGAAGGTTATTTGGATCTCTTTCGGAATAAAAATTAATTTTATGTTTACCAATTTTTAATCCATTTTTGATTGAACTAATCTCATCTTTAAGAATACCATGTACACTGTCATACTTAAGTAAGTGAGCACTGCTCTCAAGACTGCCTAGTTCATTAATAGCAACAATATTAATATCTTTAGGGTTTTTTTCTAATAAAGCTCTAAAAACAAGTTTTCCAATTCTCCCAAATCCATTTATTGCAACTTTCATATTTACCTTTCTTATAAATTTTTAATTATTTTTTCAATTAAGTAATCATCTGTTATATTAAAGTGCTGATATAAATCTTTGTATGGACCACTTTCACCAAAAGTTGACATACCAACAAAATTTTCATTTTTAATATATTTTTCCCAACCATTTATTACTCCAGCCTCAATAGCAAAAATAGGTTTATTTCCTAAAATTTCATTCTTATAACCATCATCATTTTTCTCAAACAATTCAAATGAAGACATGCTTACAACTCTTATCTTTAAATTATTGTTTTCAAAAAGTTTATTTGATGCAGAGCAAGCAATCTCAACTTCAGAACCAGAAGATAAAATTGTTGCATCATATTCTTTAAAATCTCTTATTTTATAAGCACCTTTATTTACAAGATTTTCTTTTCGATTATCTTTTTGTAACATTGGTAGATTTTGTCTTGTTAAAACTAAGATTGTTGGTCCAGTATTGTTTATTGCGCATTCCCATGCTTCTATAGTTTCAATAATATCACAAGGTCTAATTACTGTTAAGTTTGGTATAGCTCTTAAAGATGCAAGATGTTCAACTGGTTGATGTGTTGGCCCATCTTCTCCTAATCCTATTGAGTCGTGTGTCATTACATAAATAACAGGTATATTCATAATAGCTGATAACCTAATTGAAGGTCTGCAATAATCGGTGAATACCAAAAACGTTCCTCCGTATGGAATTAAACCTTTATGCAAAGCAATGCCATTCATTACTCCTGCCATTCCATGTTCTCTAATACCGTAATGAATATAATTTCCATTAAAATTATCAGATGTAATTACATTCATATCTTTTGCCTTAGTATTATTTGATCCAGTAAGATCAGCAGATCCACCAATAAGATTTTTTTGATAGTTTGAAATTAAATTTAATGTTATCTCACTCGATTTTCTTGAAGCACAATTTGTTTTGTCATTAAAATGTTCAGATTTTAATTCAACTAATTTTTCTGGAATTTGATGATCAATTTTTTGATAAAAACTATCTTTAAAATTTTTACTTTCAATTAATTCTTTGTTTTTTGATAACCATGAATTTCTTGATTCTTCATTTCTTTTATAGAAACTTCTCCACTCACGTAATAAATCATCTGGAATTTCAAATGGCGAATAATTCCATTCTAATTTTTTTCTTGTTAAACTAATTTCATCTTCACCAAGAGGTGAACCATGTGATGAAGCTGAACCCTCTTTGTTAGGAGAACCGAAACCGATTTTAGTTTTACAAGATATAATTGTTGGCGCATCACTTTTTTTTGCTAGAATTATAGCTTGATCAATCTCCTCATATTTATGACCATCTATTTCAATTATATTCCAATTATAAGCTTCAAATCTTTTTTTCACATTGTCTGAAACTGAAAGATCTGTTGATCCATCTATGGAAATAAAATTATTATCAAAAAACATAATAAGCTTATTTAATTTTAAATGTCCTGCGAGACTACACGCTTCATGACTTAAACCTTCCATTAAGCATCCATCTCCAGCAAAAACATAAGTGTAATGATCGAATAATTCTTCTCCATAATTATTTGATAATTTTTTTTCCGCTAGCGCCATTCCAACTGCATTTGCTAAACCTTGAGACAAAGGTCCAGTAGTTGTTTCTATTCCTTCTGCACTTCCGTATTCTGGGTGACCTGCAGTTTTATTATGTAATTGTCTAAAATTTTTAATTTGATTTATGTCCATGTCTTTATATCCTGTTAGATACAAACAAGAGTATAAAAGCATTGAGCCATGACCATTTGAAATAATTAATCTATCTCTATCAATCCACTCCGGATCATTCGGATTAAACTTTAAATGATTTTTATAAAGAATTGTTGCGATGTCTGCCATACCCATAGGCATACCAGGATGACCAGATTTTGCTTTTTCCACTGCATCCATTGATAAAAATCTAATACAATTTGATAATTGTCTTAGATTGTTGATATTATTTAAATTATTCAAATACTTACCTTTA
>CACGDO010000017.1 GCA_902571865.1 uncultured Alphaproteobacteria bacterium
AAACAATTTTCTAATACACCCATAATTATGCTCACAGCAATGGGAGAGGACAAAGATAAAATTGATGGATTAAAAATTGGTGCTGATGATTATTTATCTAAACCATTTGAACCAGAAGAATTATTCTTAAGGATTAAAAATTTATTAGATTTATTTGAAAACCTTAAAAATAAAAAAATTAAGATTTCGTTCGGGGAATTTACTTTTGATACATCTAATTATAAATTACAAAAAAATGATAGATTAATTTATTTAACAGAAGGAGAAAATAATTTACTTGTAAAATTAATTAATAAAAGAAATGATATTGTTTTAAGAGAAGAACTAGCAGACCAAGAATTTGATGAAACTGAACTTAGAAAAGTTGATGTACAAGTTACACGTTTAAGACAAAAAATCGAAACAAATGCAAAACAACCTCAATTTATTAAAACAATTAGAGGTAAAGGATATAAATTAATTTGTAATGAAATTTAATGATTAGAAAAATAATACCTTCTACACTAATTGGAAGATCAATAATTATAATCTTTGTACCTATAATTATTATAGTCCTAATTACTTCGTTTGTTTTCTATCAAACATCCTGGAGTATTATCTCTAAAAGATTAACTGAGTCTGTAGCTGCAGATATTAATGTTTTAGTAAAATTAATTGATAGTGATCTTACTGACAATGCTATTAATATAGCAAATCAGGATTTCAAAATGAAGATCAATATTATTAATGATAAACAATTATTATCTTCAAAATTTAGATTAAATTCAGGAATATTATCAAATAGATTAAATCAATCCTTAAGTAATTTAAAAAAAAAATTTGATTACGATTTATCTAATCTTGAAGAAGGTGTTTTAATATACATTCAAATTAATGATGATATTTTAGAAATTAATGTTGATAAAGATAGGCTATATAGTGAATCTGCTTTTGTCTTTCTGCTTTGGATGATTTTTGCTTCTATAATTCTTTTTTTTATGTCTTACTTTTTAATGAGTAGACAACTAAGACCACTTAAAAGACTGGCAATAATTGCTGAGACATTTGGAAGAGGTTTAGATGCGCCGGATATTAAGACAGCAGGGGCGTATGAAATAAGGCAGACTGCCAATGCTTTCAATCAGATGAGAACAAGAATCAAACGGTTTTTAAAGCAAAGAACTGAAATGCTAGCTGGTGTTAGCCATGATCTTCGAACTCCTTTAACAAGAATGAAATTGCAAATTTCATTAATGAAAGACGAGAAAGCAAAATCTGAACTAGAAGTAGATATTAATGAAATGACTTCAATGTTAGATAGTTATGTTAGTTTTGTAAAAACAGAATCACCTGAACCAATAGAAACAATTATAATTAATGAATTAATTGGCGATATTGTTAAAACTGTTGAAAAAAATGGTCTTGAGTTAACTATTAAAGATAAAAATATTATTCAAACATCTGGTAGGCAGATCCAACTTAAAAGAGCTTTTAATAACATAATTGATAATTCACAAAGATATGCAAAAAAAATCGAAATAATTCTTTATACAAATGAAAAAGATTGTGTCATTGAATTTAACGATGATGGTGACGGTATACCAACAGATAAATATGAAGATGTATTTAAACCTTTTTTTACTTTGGATCCCTCCAGGAACAAACTTAAAGGAGAAAGCGGTTTAGGATTAACTATTACAAGGGATATTATTAGATCACATGGAGGTGATGTTAAATTATCAGACTCAAATCTAGGAGGTCTTCAACTTAAAGTTTTACTTCCTCTTTGATTTTAAAATAATTTACCACCATTGTTTACCAGTTTATCTGGAGACAATAAAACTGGTTCATTTTCTAAATCTGGCACACCAAGAACTAATACTTCTGAAATAATTTTACCAATTTGTTTGGGTTTAAAATTTACAACAGCAATAACTTGTTTATTAATTAATTCATCACTTTTATAATATTTTTGTAATTGTGCAGAGGTTTTTTTTATACCAACTTTTTCACCAAAATCTATTTTCAAAATTATGGATGGTTTTTTAAGTTCATTATATTCATAGGCTTCAATTACTGTTCCTATTCTTATATCTACATCTTCAAATTCTTTGTAATTTATAAAATTATGAGCGCTCATGAAAATTTAATTACTTTTTCAATAGTGTTTAAATATTTATCTAAGGCACTCATAGTTTTTTCTAAACTTTCATTTTCATCATTAAACCAAGTAAATAGTGTTATATAATAAAGAGCAAAAATAATTTTTATTTTTATAACACCCTGAATACCACTAGGATTAATATTTGCAAAAGTAGCAATTAAAATTTTGCTCTCAATTAATTTAGGAATAAGTTTTGGTACTCCTTGTGGTCTAGTTATAAAATGATTAATAATATTTTTTACAGAAGTTCTGTATTCATTCAATATATCATAACGTGCCATCAATATTTCAAACAACATATCTCTTTGCGATGACTTTTCTATATTAACAAGATTTTTTTTTAATTGAAAATCAAAGAAATCATTAATATTCAAAATTAAATCAATTTTGTTATTTATATTTGGGACTTTAGTATTAGATAATAAATTTTTAAGATTAATGTCTCTTAATTTTTTTTTCTCTAAATATTGTAAAGTCTTTTTTGCTAGAGATATTTTATTTTGATTCACTTACTTTCACCTTGTTGTTTTGCTCTTGTATATGCTGCCTTAAAAACTTGATTAAAGATATTATCAACGTTATTTATTTTCATTTTCTTGATTCCTGCTTCCGTTGTACCACCTCTAGTTGCAACAGTTTCAACCATTTTTTCAGCAGAAATATTATTAGAGTTTAGTAGATTTAAAGAACCTCTAAAAGTTTCATTAATTAAAATTTTAGCTGTGTTTTTAGAAAAACCTAAATTAATTGCAGATTTTTGCATAATATCAATTAATTTAAATATGAAACCCGGGCCACTCCCTGATACTGCTGTTGCTTTGTCTATAAAAGTTTCACTATTAAAAAAAAGAGTTTTGCCACTCAAAGAGAACAATTTATCAATCTCTTTAATTTCTTTTTTATTAATAGATTTATTCGTATAAATGCAATGAACGCCCTCTCCTATTAAAGCAGGCATGTTTGGCATTACTCTTACAATTTTGCTAATATTTAATAAATTTTTTTTAAAAATTTCTGTTTTTTTGCCA
>CACGDO010000018.1 GCA_902571865.1 uncultured Alphaproteobacteria bacterium
TATATTACATAAATTTATTCAAAAAATTCTTTATAAATTAGCTGATGAAATTATTGTTATTTCTAAAGATCTTAAGGATTATGTTTCAAAAGATATAAAAAGACAATCAACATTAATTTATAATCCTTTAATCACAACAAAAAAAAATAATAAACTTAATTTACATAGTAAAGATAAAAAATTTATTTGTATTGGAACCTTAACTAAAAGAAAGAACCATATATTTATTTTAAAAGCATTTAAAAAATTAAATGAAATGGGATATTTAAAAAAAAACAAAATTCTACTTGAAATTATTGGTGAGGGTAAGCAATTTAACAATATTTCAAATTATATTAAAAAAAATAATCTTTCAGAATCAGTTAGCATAAAAAAGAATTATGATAATTTAGAGAATATATATATTAATTCTTTTTGTTTAGTTTCTGCATCACTATTAGAGGGCATTCCAAATGTTTTTGTTGAATCATTGTATTATAATTTACCTATTATAAGTTCAAATATACCTGCTGCTTTTGAATTATCAGACAGTTATATCAATAATAATGATAATATTAATGATTATGCTCTTGTTGATTACGGCTTAATTTTCAATAAATCTTCTAATAATAATCTTTTAAAAGCTATAGATTATTTAGTATCAAATAATGAGCAATATAATAAAATTAAACTAAACTTAAAAAATAAAAAATCCAAGTTTCTAATGGAAAATAATTTAAAATATCTTAATGTTATAAATTCAATTAATATTTAATATATTTTGATTTATTATATTAAATAGTTATTAGTAAAGTAATATATTATGAATGATTTTATTGAATTAAATAAAATACAAGAAACTGATTATTTATTTACAGTCTTTTCTTTTTTTATCTGTATAATTTGTTCTTATGCCTTAAAAAAAACATATGAAGTATCCTCATCTTCACTTACTGATAAATCACAAATTGCAAATATAATACCTTTACTATCAGCAACAACCTTTCTAGTTATACTTGTTGTAAAATCATCCTTAGCTCTTTCTTTGGGTCTTGTAGGAGCTTTATCGATAGTGCGATTTAGAACGCCTATTAAAGAACCTGAAGAACTTGTTTATTTATTTATTTCTATCGCTATTGGTTTGGGATTTGGTTCAGGACAAATAACCATAACAGCAACTATTTTTATACTAATCTTATTTTTAATATTTATCTTTTACAAGAGTTTTAATAAATTACATAACAATGATTTTAATTTGATTATAGAAATTGATCAATCTCAAAATTTAAAAATTAGTGGTATTCTTGAAAATTTAAAAAAAGTTTTAGATAATTATGATTTGATAAAATATGAATTAAAGGATGATGAGTTGGTTATAATGTTAAAGATTAATTTAGTCAATCTCGAAAAAATTGATAATACAAAGAAAAATATCTTAGATAATTATCCAAATGCAAAAATTTCATTTTATGAAGCAAAGCAATTATATTAATTGATTTTGTGTTAACTTATAGAAAAATTGATTTTAAATTAAAGATTTTAATTTTATTCTTAATTATATTTAAAATATCAATTTTATATTTTTTTTCTCTTGAAAGGCTCTTGTTAAATTTAGGTCAGAATTTTGAAATATTTTTAAAAGAGCCTCTTTTTATTTCTAAAAATGAAAATAAGACTAGAGCAATATATAATTTATCAGAAACATTATTAGGTAAGTTCAATAAAAATAATAATTTTGATACTCTTGAATTTGATATAAATTTTGAAGATTTTGAAAAAATAAAAAATAATCGATTAGCATCCTTAGAAAACTATTTTTTAGTTAGAAATGGAACCGTCAAAGCAGATTTAAATTTCAATAAAAAAAAATATAAAGCCAAAATACGTTTAAAGGGCGATACCCATCAGCATTGGTATCTTCCTAAGCAGTGGAGCCTAAAAATAGATATTCTTAACAATGAAACAATATTAGGAATGAAAAGCTTTGCAATAACTAGGCACAATGCCAGATCATACCCTTTAAATATTGTAGTTTCAAATTTACTTTCAGAGTTTAATTTACTGACTCCTAATTATGGTAATTTGTATGTAAATATCAATGGGTCTAGCTGGGGATTAATGCATTATGAGGAACTCGCATCCAACGCATATATTGAAACCAAAAGTTTTACATATAGTAATTTCTTTAAATTAGGATCTGAGAATTATTGGAAGAATATAACTAACTTAGAAAAAAATATAGAGCATAAAGATAAATACCTACTTGATTTACTATTTTATTGGCAAGATCGAATATCTATTAATTTTTTTAATAATAAAGATTTTAGTGATGAAATTGGAACAATGAGGACAAATTATATTACAAGTATTTACGAAAAAATATTATTTAAAGAAATTAACTCAGAAAATCTTGATGATTATTTTGATTTTGATTCTTTCTCAATTAGTTTAATAAACTCATTTATACTTGGTGAAGTACATTCCTTAGACTTACCTAATAGTAGGTATTATCTCAATCCATATAATTTAAAAATTACTTTAATTCCAAATGATTTTGGAGAATTAAAAAATCTAACATATAAAGATTCAATGCCGAATAATATTAATAGCAATAGATTAAGAATACCCTTTATTGAACAACTTATTTTTTCAGATAAATTTATAAAAACATATAAAAAAAATTTAATTCTATTTAATAATTATTCAGAAAATTTTAATACAAAATTAAAATTTTATTGTAAGTATTTTAATAGATCTTGTTTAACAAAGTATGATCATAAAATTATTAAAAATAATACTGAAATAATTTTAAAGAAAAATGAAAAACAAATTTATGAACTACAAAAAATAATAAGCAATAAAAATAGTAAGTTAAAAAAATATGATATAAATAAATTTAAAAATATAAATAATAATTATCAAAAATATTTAGATAACTATCTTTATAGTAAAATTTATAAAAATGGAGATATCAAATTATTTAATGTCACTCCTTACAATGTAAATATTTTACAAATTAAGTACTATAAAGATAATTGTATTGAAAACTGCTTTTATAAAAAAAATTTTGGAAATTTAAAAATTAAATCATCA
>CACGDO010000019.1 GCA_902571865.1 uncultured Alphaproteobacteria bacterium
ATCCTACAAAAATATCTGGAAAAAAAGTTAAATACAATGAATGGAATCAATTAATTAAAGACAAAGACACTATTGTGATTGATGTAAGAAATGAATTTGAGGTTAAAATAGGATCTTTTGAAGGGGCAATTAATCCAAAAACTAAAAGTTTCACTGACTTTAAATCTTTTGTTCAAAAAAAACTAAATAAGTCAAAAGACAAAAAAATTGCAATGTTTTGCACTGGAGGTATCAGGTGTGAAAAGGCTTCATCATATATGATGATGAAGGGTTTTAAAAATATTGCTCAGTTAGACGGAGGTATACTAAAATATTTAGAAAAAACTCCAAAAAAAGATTCATTGTGGAATGGTGAATGTTTCGTATTTGATGGAAGAGTATCTTTGAAAAATGAATTAAAAGATGGAACTTACAAACTTTGTCATGCTTGTCGGTTACCCATTAGTATTAAAGATACTTATAATAAATATTATAAACCAGGTATATCTTGTCATAATTGTTTTGATAAAACATCTGAAGAAAAGAAAAAAAACTTACTTGAAAGAAATAAACAAATTAAACTTGATAAAAAAAGAGGAAATTTTAACCGTTTCATTAAGCAGTCAATTTCTGATTATGAATAAATAATACTTTATTTCATATAATTATTCTGTATAGACACCTCATGGCAAAAAAAACTTCATTCGCTCTTAAACAACTAGTACCTGAAGAAAATCCAAAAACAGGAACTAAGTATATTGTAAGAAAACCGACAAAAGGATTGAAAGTTGCTGAAAAGCTTCGAATGAAAAAGTATGATCCTGTGTTAAAAAAACACGTTTGGTTTGTTGAGAAAAAAATGCCTCCTCATAGTAAATAATAGATTTACCTCTTTAATTTATTCTAAATTAACATAATTTAAACTCATGGTAGCCACTTATGGAATTCATTGGTTTAGACAAGATTTGCGATTACAACTAAATCCATCTTTATTGTCACTTTCAAAAAAAGTTGATCAGATAATTCCGATTTATATTTTTGATTTAAATCAAAGAATTGGATCCACATCCAAATGGTGGTTAGAAAAATCCTTAATTAGTTTATATGACTCAATACAAAAACATAATGGCAAACTAAATATATTTTCTGGTGATCCAGAGAAAATTATATCTTCAATACTAAAGAATTCAAATGTTAAATATGTATCCTGGAATAGACTATATGATCCATATTCAATTAAAAGAGATACTAAAATTAAATCTATAGTTACTTCATCCAAAATAGAATGCGACTCACACAATGGATATCTTTTAAATGAACCTTGGAATATTAAAAATAAAAGTGGAACCTTTTTTAAAGTATTTACTCCTTACTGGCGACATTGTGATGAACTACTAAAACTAAAAGATATTAAATTTAAAAATACAAAAATAAGCTACGCCAATTCAAAATTTAAAAATGAAATAACTATACAAGATTTAAATCTAACAAACAAAAAAGAGCAATGGATCAAAAAAATTGAAAAATATTGGATACCTGGTGAAAGTAATGCAAAATTACAATTAAAAAAATATATTTCGCAAAAAGCAAATAACTATTCAGTTGGTAGAGATAGACCCGATAAAGATTTAACTTCAAAATTATCACCTTATCTTCATTTTGGAGAAATATCCGCTTTAGAAGTTTATGATACCGTAAATATTGAAAAAAAAATTGATCCTGAAAATAAAAAAAAATTTCTTGCTGAACTGGGTTGGAGAGATTTTTCTTATAATCTTTTATTTCATTATCCAGCTATGACTCATAAACCAATACAAAGTAAATTTAATAAATTTCCATGGATTAAAAATGCTAAAAATTTATCATTATGGCATAATGGTAAAACTGGTATTCCAATTGTTGATGCTGGAATGAGACAACTATATAAAACAGGCTGGATGCATAATAGAGTAAGAATGATTGTAGGCTCGTTTCTAACAAAAAATTTATTGTTACACTGGAAAAATGGAGAAGAGTGGTTTTTTGATACTTTAGTTGATGCTGACGTTGGGTCTAATTCTGCAGGTTGGCAATGGATCTCTGGTTGTGGTGCTGATGCAAGTCCATATTTTAGAATTTTTAATCCAATATTGCAGGGTCAAAAATTTGATCCAGATGGTGATTATGTAAAAGAATTTGTTCCTGAGTTGAATAATATTCCAAAAAAATATATTCATAATCCTTGGGAGATGTCTATGGAGGATCAAAAAAAATATAATTTTGAGATTGGTACTTCATATCCATTACCAATTGTAGATTTAAAAGAAACAAGAAATAGAGCACTATCAGCGTTTAAAACTATTAGTTGATGTGAGAGAAAAAATAGCAATCATTGGTTCTGGTATTTCAGGAATAAGTGCAGCTTACCTTTTATCTTCTAAATATGATGTTTATTTATTTGAAAAAAATAATAGATTGGGTGGACATACAAGAACTATCTATGTTGAAGAATCAACAAAGACAATCCCAGTCGATACAGGGTTTATTGTATTCAATGAAAATAATTATCCAGATTTAACAAATTTTTTTAAATTACTTGATGTGAAATGTAAAAATTCAGATATGTCTTTTGCCATCTCAAATCAAGATCCTCAAATTGAATATAGTGGCAAAAATATATTTTCTCTTTTTGCTAATTTTAGAAATGTGTTTTCTTTTAATTTTTTTAAAATGTTATTTGAAATAAGAAGACTTTATTTATTATGTAATA
>CACGDO010000020.1 GCA_902571865.1 uncultured Alphaproteobacteria bacterium
ATGAATATAATAAATGAACTATTCAATGGAAATATTCAAACAATCATATCAAATTTAAAAAATCATAACTCAGAGTTTTCAAAAAAAATTTTAGATATTCTTTTAGTTAAATGCCCAATGAGTCTTGCAATAAGTACTAAACTTATAGATGATGCAAAAGGTAAACCATTAAAAGAATGTTTAGAAACTGAATTTCAATTAAGTCAAAAAATAGTATACCGTAGTGACTTTGATAATGGTGTAAATTCTGTGCTAATTTCAAAAGATCATAATCCTATTTGGGAACCATCAACAATAGATGAAATAAATATAGAAGATCTAGATTTTTATTTTGAAACTCATACTGAAAATCTTTATCTATAATATTACAAATGAGTAATAAAATTCCTACTTCTGCAAAAGTAGTTGTAATAGGCGGTGGTATAGCTGGATGTTCTGTAGCCTATCATTTAGCAAAATTTGGATGGAAAGATGTGATCTTGCTAGAAAGAGATCAATTAACTTCTGGAACTACTTGGCATGCAGCAGGACTGATTGGTCAGATTGGTGCATCAGCAACCATTACAAAACTTAGAAATTATTCGTTAAATTTATATAAAGACCTGGAAAAAGAAACAGGATTAGCAACAGGTTTAAAGCAAAACGGATCTTTAACTATTGCTACAACTAATGATCGATTAGAAGAATTAAAAAGGCAAGCTACTTTTGCTCAAAGATTTAATATAGAAGTTAATGAATTAGAAAAAAATCAGATTAAGGATATTTATTCTCTTATAAATACTGATGACGTTGTTGGTGGAATATTTATTCCAAAAGATGGTCAAGCAGATCCTGTTGGTATAACAAATGTTCTTGCTAAATCGGCAAAAATGTATGGCGCTCAAATATTTGAACATTGTTCTGTAAATAAAATCCTTACTAAAAATGGATCAATAGAAGGTGTAGATACAAAACATGGAATAATTAAATGTGAGTATATTGTTCTAGCATCTGGAATGTGGTCAAGGCAGATAGCTAATGATATTAACGTTAGTATACCGCTATATCCAAATGAACACTTCTATATATTAAGTGAGCCATTAAAAGAAATTTCTAAATCACTTCCAGTTCTTAGAGATTACAATAATTGCTTATATCTAAAAGAGGATGCGGGAAAAATTTTAGTAGGAATTTTTGAGCCTAAAGCTAAACCTGCATTTACTGATACATATAGAGTGCCCAATGATTTTTCTTTTGGAGAACTACCTGAAGATTTTGATCATTTTGAACCGCATTTAAAAAATGCTATGAAAAGAATACCAGCCCTTGAAAATGTAGGTATAAGAAAATTCTTTAACGGTCCTGAAGCTTTTACTCCAGATACAAATTATCTTTTAGGAGAAACACCAGAAATAAAAAACTTTTATGTTTGTTGTGGATTTAATAGTATTGGTATTCAGAGTGCTGGTGGTGCAGGTAAGGTAACTGCAGAATGGATGATGAACGGTGAGGTTAATGATGATCTTTACTCCTTAGATATTTCAAGATTTGAAAAATTTCACTCTGAGACAAAATTTATAACTGAAAGAGTTACTGAGTCATTAGGAGATTTATATGCAATGCACTGGCCTTACAAACAACATAAATCTTCAAGAAATATTAAACTACTTCCTTTTCATAATGATTTGAAAAAAGAAGGGGCATGCTTTGGTCAAGTGGCCGGTTTTGAAAGACCAATGTGGTACGCTATAAATGGTAAGAAGCCAGAATATGAGTATAGTTATGGCTATCAAAATTGGTATAATGCAGCAAAGTATGAAACAATAAACACAAGAAAAAACGCTGGTTTATTTGACTTAAGTGCCTTTGCAAAATTTGAAATTAAGGGAGACACCGCCTTCGACGATCTTCAACGATTATGCTGTAATAATATTAAAAATTATCCCGGTAATACAACTTACACGCAAATGCTTAATTCAAATGGTGGCATTGTTGCCGATTTAACAGTTACTTGTATTGATACTAATTCTTTTCGTATTGTAACGGGTTCATCTGTGAGAGAACATGATAAAAAACATATTTCAGAAAATTTAAGTAAAAACACAACTTTAATTGATATCACTGAAAATTTAGCTTGCTTTGGTATTTTTGGTCCTAAAAGTAGAGAAATGCTAACAGAAATATTTGGAGAACATTTTTCAAACGACAAGTTTAAATTTGGAACTGCTAAAGAAATATCACTGAAAAATAATAAATTAATCTTTCAAAGATTATCTTTTGTTGGTGAACTTGGTTGGGAAATTTATGTTCCTATAAATATATCTAGAGAAATTTATTTAGAGTTAGTTAAAGTTGGAGAAAAATATAACCTTTCACATGCTGGCGCGCATGCACTAGATATCATGAGAATGGAAAAGGGATATTTGCATTGGGGCCATGATATTTCTCCAGCTGAAAACCCTTTTGAAGCTGGATTAGAATTAACTGTTAAATTAAATAAAAAAACAGATTTTATAGGTAAAAAAGCTTTAAAAATAAAAAATAGAATTAAAAAGAAACAACTAACAAATTTTGTTTTAGAAAAATCTACGCCAGGAAATCCTCTCTTATTACATGATGAGCCTATTTATTATAAAAATAAAATTGTGGGAGAAACAACTTCTAGCAATTATTCATTTTGTTATAATAAAAATATGGTCTTTG
>CACGDO010000021.1 GCA_902571865.1 uncultured Alphaproteobacteria bacterium
CATGTTCATTTTATCAGCTATTATTTTGTTATTAGTCAATGCCATACCACCCTCTGCAGATGTAATAATTTTTACAGCATGAAAACTAAAAACTGTAATGTCTGACCATTTACAATTACCAATATATTTATTATTTCTAAGAGATCCTAAAGAGTGAGATGCATCTTCGATAATTTTAAAATTGTATTTTTTAGAAAGTTTCCATATTTTTTCTTGATCAGTAGGTTGACCAGCAAAATGAACTGGTATTATTATTTTAGGCAAGGTTTTGTTTTTTTTTGATTTTATTAATTTTTTTTCTAGCTCTTCGACTGATATATTTAATGTGTGTGGATCTATATCGACAAAATCTATTTTTGCACCGCATAAAACACCTACATTTGCTGATGCTACAAAAGTATTAGGTACTGTCCAAAATATATCTCCTTTTGTTAATCCTAAAGCAATACAGGCTATGTGAAGAGAGCTTGTTGCACTATTAGTCGTAATTGCAAATTTACTTTTTAATTTTTTACATACTTCTTCTTCAAACTTATGATTTATTTGACCTTGAGTTATAAAATTAGATTTTAGTACTTTTTTTACTGTGTTTATATCGCGCTTATCAATAAACTGTCTGCTATACGGTATCATTAATATTATTTAATTTTTTTATTTCTTTAATTTTTAAAAAGTTTGGATTTGTCTCTGAGCTATATTCAAAAGTTTCTTTAACTCTTTTACCTTTTTCTTTATTTTTATTTATAAGATAATTAACTTTTTTATTTGTAAATTTAATTGAAGGCTCGATGCAGTAATATGTCTGGAATTCTATTGTATTTTTAGAACTTTCCAAAGGACACATAATCTCATGAATTTTTTCGCCTGGTCTTACACCAATAATTTTTAATTTATGATTTGTAGATAAGGATTTTGCTAAATCTATTATTTTGACAGAAGGCAATTTAGGTACAAAAATTTCCCCACCTTTCATTTGAAATAATGAATTTATTACAAAATTTATTCCTTGATCTAAAGTAATCCAAAAACGAGTCATGTTTTTATGTGTAATTGGTAAAAAATTTTGAGATTTATTTCTTATAATTTTTTTAAAAAAAGGTAATACTGAGCCTCTTGAGCCAACTACATTTCCATATCTTACAACTGAAAATATCGTATTACTCCCTCCAGTAATATTATTAGCTGCAATAAATAATTTGTCTGATACTAATTTGGTTGCGCCATATAAGTTGATTGGATTTGCAGATTTATCAGTTGATAACGCAATTATTTTTTTAACTTTATTAGATATCGAAGCTCTAATAACATTTTCAGCGCCATTTATATTTGTTTTAATACATTCAGTTGGGTTATATTCTGCAGAAGGAACTTGCTTTAACGCAGCGGCATGGACAACTATATCAACATTTTTCATTGCCATATTCAATCTTTCAAAATCCCTAACATCACCAAGAAAAAATCTTAATTTTTTATTTTTAAACTTTTCAGACATTTCATATTGTTTTAATTCGTCTCTAGAAAATATTATAAGTTTTTTAAATTTGTATTTTTTTAAAAGTGTCTCAGTAAATCGGTTTCCAAAAGATCCAGTACCGCCAGTAACAAGAATTGTTTTATTGTTAAATATTTGATTATTCATTCAATTGCAGAAAAGATTTTTATTTTGTAATAGCATAATTATAAATAAATTCTATTCAAAATATATGTGGTAGCGGAGGAGGGATTTGAACCCCCGACATCACGAATATGAGCCGTGCGCTCTGACCAACTGAGCTACTCCGCCACTTAGAAATTTTCTTAAACAAATATTTAAATTTTACAAATTAAATTTAATTTATTTTTTCAGAAATAAATCAAAATAAACGGTTGGTACTGCATTAAAACTAGTTTTGAAATCTCCTCTATTTGGAGAATTTATTCCAATAAAGTCAAATTTTTTTATATTTTTTTGAAAAAAATACTTCATTTGATCTATTATTACCTGAGTGCCAACACCATAACTTCTATATGTTGGATTTGTTGCCCCAACATAATAATAAGCGCAATCTTTATCAAATAGAAATAAGCTGCCAGATGCGGGCTTTTTATCCTCTGAATAGCTAATCAATAATCTTCCATATTTATTTTTGATTGAATCATTAATAATATGTTTTGAAGCATTAATCTGTTTGAGTGAATTTTTTAATATATTTTGTCTTTCAAATGTTTGAGCTAATAGACTTTTAATATTGTTTGAATTAAATTCTTCAAATGTTTTAAAATTGTTATCTATAGCTTTTTTATAATCCTGCCTTCGAGATGCTCTGATATTAGATAAATAATCATTAAAATTTTTTTTTGAATTT
>CACGDO010000022.1 GCA_902571865.1 uncultured Alphaproteobacteria bacterium
GGAAAACAATCAAAAAATTCATTTGAATATATTATTGAAGGCAATTTAGATCTGAAATTTAAAATTTTTGACCATCTAATTTTTGATTGTTTAAAATAATTTAAATTTTTTTCTTGTATTTTTCTTAATTCTTTATTTATTTCTATAAAATAAACATCAGCATTTTCAAAAAAATCTGGAAGTATCTTTGCAGTTCTTTCAATATCTTTAAATAAAGTGCCATTTCCTGGGCCCAATTCAATTAAATTAAATTTCGAATTAATTTTTTCTTTCCAATGATAAAGTAAATACACACCAATAATTTCTCCAAACATTTGTGAAATTTCTGGAGATGTAACAAAGTCAAATTTTCTTCCTATGGGTTTTTTGTTTAAGTAATAACCATTTCTTTGATAAAGAGCCAAGTCAATAAATTTATCTAATCGCAAATTTTTTTTATTGCTAAGTAGTTTTATTTTATTAATTTTTCTTTTGCTTAACATTTTGAATTATCAATATTCCAAAAATAAAAAAAGGTATACATAGTATTTGACCCATTGAAATAAAATTAAAAAATATTCCTAGGTGCAAATCTGGCTCTCTTACATATTCAATTAAAAATCTAAATATGGAATAAAATATTAAAAACTGACCACTAATTAATCCATAAATTTTATATTTTTTTATCTTATAAAAGTAGATTAATAATATGAGAAATAAAATAATTCCTTCAAGAAAAGCTTCGTATATTTGAGAAGGATGTCTTGGTATATTATCTATCGATGGATAAATAACTGATATATAAAAATCGGTTGGCCTACCTATTAGTTCTGTATTGATAAAGTTTGCAATTCTACCAAAGAACAATCCAATAGGAGCAACGATTGAAACTAAATCAGATAGGTAGAAAAAACTTTTTCCATTAATCTTTGCAAATATTAAAGTACTTATTATTATGCCAATCAACCCACCATGAAATGACATACCTCCATTCCAAATTTTAAATAGATAAAAAGGATTAGTTAAAAACTCATTAAGTTGATAAAAAATAACATAACCTGTTCGTCCTCCGATAATTACACCTAATACTGCCCAAATAAGAAAGGTATCTATATTTTTATTACTGTATTGATTTCCATAAATTTTGTTTAATCTTTTAATAATATAAATCCCTAATAGAAATCCCAAGATATATGCTAAACTATACCATCTTATCTCAATGAAACCGATTGATAAGATGACAGGATCTATTGATGGTTGAATAAAATTCATTTATCTATATTTAATATTATAACATGGTTGATAGAAACAAAATACTTTCCGATTTATCAAAATTTGCAGTTGATGCTATGAGCACTTTTTCAGGTGTTAAAGAAGAAATTGAAACAATTGTATCTTTAAGAGTTAATAAAATAATAAAAAAAATGAATCTTGTTAAAAAAGATGAATTTGATGCACTGAAAAAAATGGTGCAAAAAGTAATGATAGAAAATGAAAAATTAAAAAAAACATCTTCAAAATCATTAAAATCTAAGAAAAAAGCGGTTAAAAAGAAAAAAACTATTAAAAAGAAATCAAAAAGGTAGGAATCCTCAACTAATTCACATTTTTTATAGATTTTGCCTTGCAAAATACGAGTCCAATCTAGTAATCAACATATAGTACTTATTATATGTGCCATGACTATATAGTGTATGGAAAATGAGAATATATTGTTAAATCCCATTGATATCATTGAAGATGTTATTCATCAAAAAAAATGGAATTTTAGTAGAGCTGCCGATCATGAATTGGTTGCTGAGATAGCATCCCATTGGTGCGCTTACAGATTATATTTCACTTGGTCAGAAAATATTAATGCGCTAAGTTTTTCAATAACTTTTGATATTAAGTTTCCTGAAACTAAACTCAATAAGGCGTACGAACTACTAGGACTTATAAATGAGAATTTATGGATTGGGCATTTTGATATAACAAGTAAAAATGGTATTCCAGCTTTTAGACATACTTTATTATCAAATAATTCAACAGAAACATTACACAAAAAATTTGAAGATCTTGTTGATATTGGAATTTATGAATGTGAAAAATTTTATCCAAGTTTTCAGCAAGTTCTCTTTGACGATATTCCTCCTAAAGAAGCTATAAAATTTTCTAATTTTGAAGTTATTGGTAGAGCTTAATTTTTATAATAAAACTGCTATATTATAAATAGATGAAAAATATCTTATTAATTGGATGTGGTCATATGGGAGGATCTTTGATGTCTGGATGGTCTAACTCTAAGAATTACACCATCAGTGTTATAGATAAAA
>CACGDO010000023.1 GCA_902571865.1 uncultured Alphaproteobacteria bacterium
TAGGTATAAATGTCAAAGCTAAAGCTTTGAAGGACGAGGGTAAAGATGTAATTGTTCTTGCAGCAGGTGAGCCAGATTTTAACACACCAAAAAATATAAGAGATGCTGCTAGTAAAGCGATGGAAGATGGTAAAACAAAATATGTACCAGGTAAAGGTACACCAGAATTACAAAAAGCAATTCAGAAAAAATTCAGAGAAGATAATAATATTGATTATCAATTAGATGAAATCATATGCGGTGTCGGAGGCAAACATATTATCTATAATGCTATGATGGCAACAATTAATCCGGGAGATGAGGTCATTATAACAGCTCCTTTTTGGGTTAGTTATCCCGATATTGTTTTATTAGCAGAAGGGAAGCCAGTGATAGTTGAGTGTCCTCAATCACAGAATTTTAAAATTACACCAGAACAACTTGAAAAAAATATAAACTCTAAAACAAAATGGTTAATGTTAAATAGTCCTAGTAATCCAACTGGATCAGTTTATTCAAAAAAAGAGCTAGAAGATTTAGCTCTTATCTTAAAAAAGTATCCTAATGTTCTTATAATGTGTGATGATATATACGAAAAAATTGTTTACGATGGAGTAGAGTTTCACACTCTTGCTTCTATTGAACCTTCACTGAAAAACAGATGTTTGACACTAAACGGTGTTTCAAAATCTTATTGCATGACAGGATGGAGACTTGGATATTGTGGAGCTCCAAAAGAGATTATTGCCGCAATGAACAAAATACAATCACAAAGCACAACATCAACTTCTTCAATTACAATGGCTGCTGCAGTTGAGGCAATAAGTGGTCCACAGGATTTTATAAACGAGCATAATAAAAAATTTTTGATACGTAGAGATTTAGTATTGAATAAATTAAATGATATTGATGGAATTACATGTCAAAAACCAGAAGGAGCTTTTTACGTTTATCCAAATTGCGAGGGTATAATTGGAAAACAGACACCAAATGGAAAACATATCTCCAATGATGAAGATTTTATGACATACCTTTTAGAAGATCAAGGCGTAGCAGGAGTTCATGGTGCAGCATTTGGTTTATCGCCTTATTTTAGATTATCTTATGCAACTAGTGATGCAATTCTAGAAGATGCGTGCAATAGAATAAAAGAAGCTTGTAATAAGCTTACTTAAGATCTTTATCAGCAATTATCTCAGCTAATCTAAGTAGATTGGTAGTTCCAGCACTTCCAAATGGAACACCAGCCGAGATAACTACGTTATCTCCTGGCTTTACTAATTTTTTATTTTTTGCAATTGAACATGCAATATTAACCATATCTTGTGCATTTTGAGCATCTTCTTGAGTATGACAGGAGTTTACACCCCAGTATAATTGCATTTTTCTTGTAGTATTAATATTTGGAGATAAACCGACAATTTGAACTGGTGCTCTTTCTCTAGCCATTCTGGTTGTTGTTCTTCCACTTACAGAAAATGTAATTATTGCTTTTGCATCTGATTTTTTTGCAATTGAGTACGCTGCTAATGTTATTGCATCTGTATTATCAACATCATCAATATTTTCCTGTATAATTCGTAAATCATAATTATTTTTATCGTTTTCAACATTTTCTATAATTTTATTCATAGTTATTACTACTTCTATTGGATGTGCTCCAACGGCAGATTCACCAGATAACATTACAGCATCTGCTCCGTCGTAAATAGCATTAGCAACATCTGATGCTTCAGCTCTTGTTGGAACAAGATTTTCAATCATACTTTCAAGCATTTGTGTAGCAACAACAACTGGTTTACCAAAGTGCCTACATCTCTTAATAATATTTTTTTGAACTATAGGAACTTGTTCTGTTGGCATTTCAACACCCAAATCACCTCTAGCTATCATAATACCATCTGCAGCATTTATAATATCATCAATATTTTTTACTGCAGAAGGTTTTTCGATTTTAGCCATCACGAGTGCTTTATTATTAATTATTTTTTTTAGTTTGTGAATATCTTCTGCTTGTTGCACGAAAGAAAGTGCAACCCAATCAACTCCCATATCTAATGCCTTCATTAGATCAGAT